>CAVTKI010000022.1:0-136526 GCA_963735245.1 uncultured Actinomycetota bacterium | reverse complement strand
AAAAGGAATCATCGTTCTTGGCTTCGTCGAAGTACTTGCCCATGAGTGTCGATCCGTCGGCGGCCTCTTGCATGTGGGCCTGGATACCGGCCATCGTGCTGTGCGACGCCACCATGAAGTCACGCATCGTCTTCATCGCCGCGATGGTCGGCGGGAGATCGGCCAACATTTGCGGCATGAGCGTATCCAACTTCTCCGTGGCGTTGACGACAGACCCAAGGTCGTCGGTCACTTTGTCGACGCCATCAATCGTGTCGAACACCGATCTCAATGACCAGCACACCGGAATATCGAAACAGTGTGGCTCCCAATAGAAATAGTTGCGAATCGGCCTCAAGAAATCGTCGAAGTCCGCGATGTGATCTCTCAGCTCGTTGGTATCGGCCTGGATTTGCTTCGTGGCACCGACCAGATCATGGGTAGTGGAGGTGACCTGTTGCAGAACGCCGTACATGTGTTCCATGTTGGCGATGGTCTTGCTCAACTCGTCGGCCTGCTGAAGCATTTGAGCCGTGTTGTCGTTCTGAATCTTGGCCGTCTGGAGAGTGGCGGAATTCTGCATGGCAATCTGGAATGGGATGGAACTGTGCTCGATCGGCGCCCCCAGCGGCCTGGTGATGGTCTGCACTCGTTCGATACCGCGCAGGTGGAAGATGCTCTTGGCGATCCTGTCGATGACGAGCATGTCAGAAGGGTTGCGCAAATCGTGGTCGGTTTCGACCATGAGCAATTCGGGGTTCATGCGCGCCTGCGAGAAATGCCGGTCGGCCGCCGCATACGCGATGTTCGCGGGCATATCAGCCGGGGTGTATTTCTGATCGTTGTACTGCGGTACATAGGTCAACAGGCTGATGAAGCCGATGACGGCGATCGCGCAGGTCACGACGATGATGGGCTTGGGCCAGCGCACCACGACGGTGCCGACCTTGCGCCAGCCGCGGGTCGACAGTTCGCGTTTCGGATCGAACAGGCCGAACTTGGACCCGATCACGAGTACCGCCGGAGCCAGGGTCAACGCAGCGAACACGATGACCAGCAGGGCGATCGCGCACGGTAATCCCATGGTCTGGAAATAGGGCAACCGGGTTGCGGTCAGGCACAGGCAGGCGCCCGCGATGGTCAGGCCCGAGCCCAGGATGACGTGGGACACACCTCGATAGGCCGTGTAGAAGGCGCGTTCGCGATCCTGGCCGATGGACCGGGCTTCGTGATAGCGCCCCAACAAGAAAATGACGTAGTCCGTTGACGCAGCGATGGCGAGCATGGTGATCATGCTGGTGGCGTATGGCGTGAGGCCGATGATGTTGAGATTGCCCAAGGCGGCCGTAACTCCTTGGGCAGCAAAGAGTTCGATGCCGACGATGACCAGACTGAGGATCGTCGTGACGATGGAGCGGTAGACCAGCAACAACATCACCAGGATGACGCCGATCGAGACCAGGGCCATCGTCGACAGGCTCTTGCGACCCTCGGTATTCGTATCGGAGACGACCGCCGTATTGCCTGCCACGTATGCCTTGACGCCAGGCGGTGCGGGTGTCTGGTCGACGATCTTGCGCACAGCGGCCACCGACTGGATGCTGGGCGTCGTGCCTTGATTGCCGACGAGGAATACCTGCACATAGGCGGCCTTGCCGTCGGCACTCTGCGACCCGGCAGCGGTCAGGGGGTCACTCCAGAAGTCCTGCACATTCTCCACATGCGCGGGGTCGGCCCGCAGCTGACTAACGATGTGGTTGTAGAACTCGTGGGCGCTGTCGCCGAGTTTGTCCTGCCCCTCCAAGACGACCATCGCCGTCGAGTCCGAGTCGAACTCGTGGAATACCCGACCAATGTGCATCATCGCTTGGAATGCCGGGGCTTGTTGGGGTGTCATCGACACCGCGTGTTGGGTGGCCACTTCCTCCAGCGGTGGCGAGACCATGCTGAGCGCGACGGCGAGCAGCAACCAGAACAGAATGATCGGTATCGAAAGAACACGAACGAGTCGCGCAATAATGGGCCGATCGGGCTTCGAATGTGCGTTGCTCATACTGATTTCACCAAGCAGTAGATGAACGGTTGGTACTCGTCGCTCTTGCGGTCATCGCGTACCTGACCGTCAACGATGACGCGACACCGGATCGCGTCCATGTCGGTGTTGCCTTGGGCGACGATGTTGGCCGACATCGACGGCAGCGTCGTCACCACGGTGTACGTCCACGGCAGTGGGGCGGCATCAACACGATTTGGCTGCCCGTCTGCATCCAGATAATCGACATCGACGACGCCACCGGGCGGCCCCGTTATCTCATACATGATGTGTTTGGGATTGAAGGGTTTCGTCTCGTCGCCATTTCCGTCGGCGGCTGCCCCGGCAGCCTCGACACCGAAACTGTCGCGAATCCGCACGACCGCATACGTGCCGATCATGATGACGACCACCAGAAGTAGCGGTAGCCACCCCTTCTTGAACAGTCGAAACACCCTGTGTCTCCCTACCTGCCGGCCACCGCCGACCGTGATGCTCACCCAACGCCGTCGTCCACACGCCGAACCTCGGTCGAGGCCGGTGGCGCGGACCAACCGGCGACGGAACGCAAGTTCCGTCTCCACGGGGCGACCTTACTCGGACCTCTTGCGGAACTCAAGTTCCGTGTCATGCGATCGCCGTACCTCATCGCCACGTCCGAGGGCAAGGTGTGTCGAGTGCTCATGCGGACTTCACCAGGCGCGAGGTCTGAGCATTGTAAGCATCGACCGAATGCTCCTCGCGCACTTCGACCATTGACCGTGATACGGCAACCAATTGTGTCGCTGTCGCCCTGCGTCACCACGTTCGCGGCCACCGCGGTCAGCGTCGTCACAAGCTCGAATGACCATGGCAACGTCGCACCATCAACACGCTGCGGCTGCGCATCCGCATCCAAATAGTTGATGTCGGCGACTGTCCCCGCCGGGCCGAAAATCTCATACAACACCCGTTTGGGGTTGAACTGCACGATCGCATCGGCGTTGCCAGCATCAGGACGGTACATGTTCGAACCGAAGATGCCATGCAGTCGCGAGACCGTGAACGCCGCAACCGCCACCACGATCACCATGACCAGAGGTACCCATGCGCGCTGGACAAGGCGAGTCATTGCACTCCTTCGCTCAGGCCGTATGAATGCCCTACATCGCTGATCGGCAAATAACGCGAAGTGTCAGCAGTCAGGTCTATCGGTGCGCAAGGTCGCTGAAGGGTCGTGACCCAATCTCTTTGGTGATGCCACCAGCGGCCTGTGTTCGAGAATGCTGTGGCGGCGACCCCGGCTGCGACGGGAAAACTACGTAGCCGATACGTAAGTCTCGAAGTCGCGGCAGTCACCGGGACGCGGACCCCGCACACGCAGGGATCGGCCAGAGGCCTTTGTTCAGCCGCGCATGGCCCGATGACGCCTTGTCTGCGGCGACGGCCAAAGCCACCTCTCCGAAGGCCGTGACTGCGCCCGATGACCCTGAATACCAACATGTTTGGCTACCGAAGTGCGCCGACGAAGCGATGCGCCGACGGACCACCGCACGGCCAAGCCATCACTGATTGCCGCCTGCTGGGGTTTCGACAAGCAAACCTACGTAGTGCGCTAAGTAGTTCTTCGGTGCCGCCGGGCCGTGACCGGTGTCTGCTGAACAAGTCACAGTCAATGAGCTCTCCGAGCCAAACACGAGACCGGTCGTCGCATGAACCTCTGGCATTTCACGCAGCGGAAAGGGCCCGCCATGTCCACGATCACCGTCGGCCGACAAAACACCGACGACATCGACATCTACTACGAGGATCACGGCACCGGGCAGCCGGTTGTCCTGATCCACGGATACCCACTGAACGGGCACTCCTGGGAAAAGCAGGAACGTGTCCTGCTACAAGCCGGATACCGCGTCATCACCTACGACCGCCGCGGCTTTGGCCAATCGAGCCAGCCCACCGTCGGCTACGACTACGACACCTTCGCCGAGGACCTCAACGCGGTTCTCGAGCAACTCGAACTCACCCGGTGCGTCTTGGTCGGCTTCTCCATGGGCACCGGTGAAGTGACCCGCTACCTGAGCACCTACGGCTCATCCCGAGTCAGCAAGGCCGTCCTGATGGGCGCGATTCCCCCGTTCCTGCTCAAGACCGACGACAACCCCGACGGACGTCGAGCAGTCAGTCTTCGACGACATCAAGGCCGCCGTCATCGCTGACAGACCTGCCTACTTCAAACACTTCCTTGACGACTTCTACAACGTCGACGTCCTCGCCGGCACCAGGGTCAGCGACCAAGCGTGGCAAAACAGCTTCAATGTCGCCGTCGCCGCGTCCGCACACGCCGCGTCACGCCTGCGTCGACACCTGGCTGACCGACTTTCGCGACGACCTCCCCATGATCGACGTGCCGGTCCTGCTCATCCACGGCGACGCCGACCGCATCCTGCCCTACCCCAATACGGCCAAGCGACTCCCCGGTCTCATCGAGGACCTCACCGTCGTCACCGTCGAGGGCGGACCGCACAACATCGCCTGGACTCACCCCGACGTGGTGAACCCCGCCCTTCTCGACTTCCTGAAGAAATCATCATGAACACCACCAGCAGTGCGTTGCTCAGCCGGGCTCAAGCGATGAATGCGAAACAGGCGTGGGCCGTACTGGCTGCCGTCGTGCTCGGTTATGAAGTCGTTTGCAAGGACGGCCAGCTCCTCAGTGAGTGCGTGGACGAGTGGCTGGCCTCTAGGCCGATTCTGACGCGCGCGGCTATCGCGGCGATGGCACTTCATCTTGGCAATGCAGTACCTGCACGGTATGACGTTGTCTCGCTTGGGTTCTCGGCGATCAGACGAAGTTCACGAGTCGGCATTGCTTGCCGTCCACGCGATGCCGTGTGTACCGGCGTGACGCAGCTCCGATGTAGCGTAAGGATGTTCGACACACCCCTCATGACTGGACGACATAGGAAGCCCACCACATCCTCGGTGACCGTCGCCAAGATCGCCGTTACCGGCGCGGTCGTCGGTGGCAGCGGCCTGGCACTGGCCGGCCAAGCCGCTGCGGCCGCGACGGCGAATGGGACCAGGTGGCCCGCTGCGAGTCCGGCGGCGACTGGGCCATCGATACCGGCAATGGCTACCAGGGCGGACTGCAGTTCGCGCCAGAGACGTGGAGTTCCAACGGCGGCGACGAGTACGCGCCCGCGGCCCACCTGGCCACCAGAGAGCAGCAGATCGCCGTCGCTGAACGCGTGCTCGCGACCCAGGGCCGTGGCGCGTGGCCGGTCTGCGGCGGTCCCCTCTCGGATCGCACGCCACGCAATCTCCCTTCGGAGCACCCGCGGACGTTGACGCGTCGATCGACAACCCCGAGCTGAACGACATCGCCCCGAAGGATTGCCCCGCTGCCGACGGATGCTTCGCCGCCGCCCGTACCGGCCCCGGCGATGGACGGGCCACCTGCCCCTGCTTCCGAACAGGCCCTCCTCGTCGACACCGCCCTGCAGCCGCCGCCGACGCACACCGACGCGCCGATCGCCGTTCCCGAGCCCGGCACCCCTGAGCCCGCGGAGGTGCCGATCGCCGTCGCCGAGGCCGACGACTCGGACTCTGCACCCGCTCCCGAGAACCAGCCGGAGACCTTGGCGCTACAGGCCGGTCCGCTGTCACCCCCGCTGGCCGATCCGGCGTTGACGACGGTGCCCTTCTCGCCAGCGCCGGGGCCCGACCCACTCGCCGCGGTGGCGAACGGCCCATTGCCCGGCCCAGCTGACGACGCCGCCAGCGAGGCCGAGCTGATGACACTCATCCATCAGGTCTCAGGGACGCCGTATGTCTGGGGCGGAAACACTGCCGCAGGCACTGACTGCTCGGGGCTGGCTTCGTGGGTGTCGAATGCGGCCACTGGCAGGCCGGTGTTCGGAGATAGATTTACACCAGTAACGAGGAAGCTGCCCTTTTGGAACGGGGCTTCCAATACGGGACTGGCCCCGGGTGCCCTGGTGATTGGTTGGAATGATCACCATACGGCGGTGACGTTGGCGGATGGAACTCCGGTGTCCAGTGGTGAAGGCGGTGGCGTCAAGTCGGTGGCGGAGGAGCTAATCAGACTCAGTTCACTCATCACATGTTTCTGCCGATGGCGCCGGAGCAGGCAGAAGGTGACTCAGCTCCGGTGGATGCCACAACGGTGGTCGATGCCGTGGACACGAGGTGCCAACTCCTGCGCCTCATCCGGAACCGGATGGTGAGGACGATGATGTGGCCTAGGTAGCGCAGGGGTTCTCAGGTGTATGAATCCGACGCTTGTGGTTCATCCCGGCGCCGCCATCGGGCCCTGCCCGCCGCCGGGTCGTTACCCGTTGCGGGAGGCATATCGTGTCATATCGAGATGTGAAGGATACCGTTGTGAGCGTCGATGATCCGCGGTCAGCGACAGAGAAATCATGCACTTTCGTGCTGGTGCACGGAGGTTGCCACGATGGCACCCTGTGGCAGCCAGTCATCGAACGCCTCGAGCAGCTCGGCCACACGGCGTACGGCCCGACCGTGGCGGGACACGGTAAAGACGTTCCCAAGAACGTCACCCACGCCGAATCGACGCAATCGATCGTGGACTTCATCGTGGGCAGGGACCTAACAGACTTCCTTCTGGTGGGCCACGGCTACGCAGGCACGATCATCTGCAAGGTGGTGGAAGTTGTCCCGGAACGCGTTCGCCACCTGGTCTTTTGGAGTGCCTACGTCCTCAATGACGGCGAGGCCGCACTCGAAATGCTGCCAGACAGTGCTGAGTTGCTCATGCAGATGGCGACCGACTCGACCGACAACCCTTCATGATCCGTTTTGATATGTGGCGCGACGTCTTTATCAATGATGGCGAACCCGATCTTGTGCAGCGTGCCTACGCCCAGCTATCCCCAGAGCCTTTCGGGCCGTGGGCCAAGCCGTTGAAAATGGAGAAGTTCCATTCCCTTCAGATTCCACGCAGCTTCCTTGTCGGTACTGCCGACCTGGTGATGCCACCCGGCGAGTTCGGCTGGCATCCCCGCATGTCAAGCCGGCTGGGGAAGTTCCGGTTGGTCCAGATGCCGGGAAGTCACGAGGCAATCTTTACCAATCCAATCGGCCTTGCTGACAAGATCATCGAAGCCGGGCGCGATTAGCCGACAACCTCCGCCAAGGCATCATGCGGCTATGCCGACGGATCGATACCTCGTTGCTCGGCGACCCACGCCGCGACTTGGCTGCGGGAGGTGAGCCCCAGTTTGACCAATACGTTCGCGACGTGGGTCTCGGCCGTTCGTTGGGCGATGACCAGAGACTTAGCGATCGCCTTGTTACTCAGACCTTGCGCGAGCAGTCCAGCGATCTGCTCCTCACGCGATGTCAACGAGCCCGCGCCGCCGGCGTCCACCCGTCCCGATCTGGTTGACCGCCTTGTGTGTTCGGCGTCGTTCAACACCTGGGCGAGCGGCATCTGCATGCCACGCCGAAACGCGGCCGCGTACGCCTGATCACCGAGCGCGGCGCGGGCGGCGGCCACGGAATTATCGTGCTCACATACCAACTCCGGCATCAGGGTCGCGATCGAGGCGCCGGTCGCATCCCACAACACTTCGGCTGCGCCCAGCATGTGAGAGGCACGCTTGTGCTGTCCCAGCGCGCCAACCCCCCACGCCAAGGCTTCCAGACCCAAGGCAGTGCCCAGCCGGTCGTCGAGCCCGAGTTTGATCTCAAGACTGGAGCGCTCAAGCTCCACGGCGTGAACAGTGTCGCCCCTGCGCCACGCATCCAAGCCCAAAGCCATCAGTGCGTGCGCCCGGTGCAAAGATTCCCCACTCGGCGCGGTCAGCTGAATAACCTCCTCGTAGCACGCCTTTGACCGCTCGTGCTGGCCCGCCATGGATGCGAAGAAGGCGAGTGACTGCAAAACGTCTAGGTGACAGTCCAGGTCTGTCCTCATGGAAATGGCTAACGCCTGCTCGAGTTCGGAAGCCGCCCGGGGTAGGTCACCCGCGTAATGTGCCGAGTGGGCCGTGACATGATGCAGCTGGGTCAGCACCGTCGGATCGCTCACCTGTCGAATCAACCCGCGCGCCTCGTCGAGTAATTGGTTGCCGGTTGCGAACTCACCTCCGACCATCGCCAGGATGCTGTTGCGCAGAATTGCGCGCACGCGCAGAGCCGTGGCTCCACTCGAACGCGCAAGCGCTTCATCGAGCCAATGCCTCCCTTCGCGGAGCTTGCCGCGCGCATAGAAATAATTGAGCGGAATCCCGACCAGGATCTCCATGACTGCATCGGCGTCGCCGTGTTCATTCAGGCAGAAGTCGAGCGCGGCCCGAATGTTTGCACCCTCTGCAGCGAGGCGGGCCAACCAATACACCTGGCGCTCACTGATCCACTCCGCCTTCGCGGTGTGAATAAGTGCCGCATACCACTTCAAATGGCGCATCTTGAGTGCTGCTCCGACGCCGCCCTCATTCAGGCGCTCCAACCCGAATTCTCGGATAGTTTCCAATAGCCGGTACTGCGCGACCGTTCCCCGCTCGTGACAAACGACGATTGATTTGTCGACCAGACCCGACACCGATTCCAGAACCTCGTCACCAGCGATGTCGCCGGTGCACACTCCCTCAACCGCGTCCAACTCGAAGCTTCCGGCGAACACGGACAACCGAGCCCATAGCCACTGTTCCTGCGGGGTGCACAACTGATAGCTCCACTCGATAGACGCCCGTATCGTCTGGTGTCGGTCGGGCCGCCCCCGTTCACCGCCCGTCAGCAACGCATATCGATCGTCAAGTTTCGACAGAATCTGCGCCGGTGACAACGATCTGAGCCGTCCCGTTGTCAACTCGATCGCCAGCGGCAAGCCTTCGAGGCGGTGACAGAGCGCCGCGACCGCGCGGTAGTTATCCTCGGTCAAAGCGAAGCCCGGAACCGCCGCCGCCGCGCGCTCGGTGAACAGCGCCACCGCGTCGTATCGAGTCAGCCCGGTCATTCCGCCACGACGTTCAGGCTCCGGCGCTGCCATCGGGGGCACCGGTAAAACCGCTTCACCGACAATGCGAAGCGGCTCCCGACTAGTACTACAGTTGTAGTTTGAGTTCATTGGTGTTCTGACCTGCGTTGATAGTGGCAGGCGCGGGCGGTGGCTTGGTGTTTTCGTCGCCAGAGTGACCATGCCCAGATGGTGTCTGTGGTGGCGATTCGGGCGAGGACGAGTTTGTCGAAGAGGCGTCGAATCTCGTTGAGGGTGAACGGAATCAGGCCGCGTGGGGTGGGTGTGCTGTCACGCTGGTCGGCGCAGGTGACGGCCAGGAAGGCCAGGGCGAGCATGGACAGGATCGTCCAGCGGCGCCAGGAGGTCCAGGTGCGGACTTGGTGTTCATCGAGTCCGGCTTGGCCTTTGGCGGCCTGGAAGGATTCCTCGATAGTCCAGCGACGCCCGGCCACGGCGACCAGGCTGCGTAGCGGGACCGGGTGTGGTGACCAGCACCGGTAGTAGGCGAGCTCCTGGGTGGAATCGTTGCGCCGCACCATAATCCACTCATAACCGGGCAGGGTTGCGGCGATATCGATCAGCAGCCACGAGTACAGGCGAGGTCCCTTACTGCCCGCCCCGGCCGACAGTCGCTGCCACCCGAACGAGGGCATCCCCGCAACCAGGGCATCGACCCGGCAACCCGCGGTGACGACATAGTGGTTGCGCGCCACGGCGAGCACGTATCCGACACCCCGAGACTGGCAGGCGGTGCGCAGGCCGGAGTCCGCGCCGTACACCTCATCACCGGCCACCCAGGACGCGGGCACGCCGGCATCCAACGCACTGGCGATCAAGCGTTGTGCCAGCGCGGGTTTGGTGGCGAACTCGACGTCATCGGGAACACCAGCACGCACCCGCCGGGCGGGATCTTCTGCCCAAGACTTCGGGAGATATAGCTCCCCGTCGATCAGGGCGTGCCCACGGCGGCCGGCGTAGGTCAGATACACCGCGACCTGGGCGTTCTCGATACGCCCCGCCGTACCGGTGTACTGACGTTGCACACCGACACTGGCAGCGCCCTTCTTGACATCCCCTGTCTCGTCGACGACCAGCACCGCGTCAGGATCGGCGAACGCCGCGGTCACATAGTCACGCAGATCACCGGCCACCGCGTCTTCATCCCAGCAGGCACGAGACAGCATGTGCTGCAAACCATGTGGCGTCACATCACCGCGTGCCTCAGCGATGGTCCAACAATTCTTGCGCTCCAGATTCGACAGCAACCCCAACATCAAACCCGCTGCATGGCGAGCCGGCTCATAGCGGGCAAACCGGGGCCGGATGCGATCCATCAGCGCGCCGAACCCATCGAGCCATCTGTCGGGATCTATGCTGAACGCAGCGGTCAGCGCCGCGCTTTTCTTTGTCTTCACAACCAACGATGATCGCGCGCTGACCGCTCCCACCAGCGCAAACACGCCGCACCCCGATCTACAACTGTAGTACTAGTCGCCAATATCTGGAGATCAGGACAGCTACGCAGCAAGGCAGCCGAAAGCGCTGCAACATCGGCGATCAGATGTTCGCAATTGTCCAACACCAGCAGTAGATGCCGGCTGCGCAGAGAGTCAGTCAACGCCTCCAGGGCATCCCCCGAGCGCTCACCACGCACACTCAGCTCAATCAAAACCGTCTGGGCCAAAAGTGCCGGGTCCGGCAACTCCGCGAGTTCGACGAGCCACACGCCGTGCGGATAGGCGCGCCTGCGATCCCTTGCCACCCGCTCTGCCAAGCGTGTCTTGCCGACGCCACCAGCACCGGTCAAAGTGACCAGCCTCGACTTGGACAGCGCGCGCTTCGCATCGGCGAGTTCGCGGCGCCTGCCGACGAAGCTCGTAATCTCCGCAGGCAGGTTGCCGCCAGCATGAAATCCCGCGGTGCTCTGCACCACGGGCTCAGCGTACGCCGGCCCTACGTAGCGCGAAGTGGTATTTCCCTCGGTCAATCTCGTGCCCAAACGGCCGGTGCACCCATCTCGTCTTCGACGCCCGTGAGCTGCTGAAGGAGCCGCACGACCCAAAAGACGGTACGCGGCCATAGCCACCAGGGCCGCAGAGGGACTTCCCGTACAGGTGGCATGTCGGCTTTTGGAGGTGACCGAGTCGGGCTACTACGCATGGCGCGCTCGGCCCGCCTCGGCGCGGGCGGTCCGCCACGCCTGGCTGACCGAGCAGATCCGCGCGGTGCACACCGCCTCTCGGGGCACCTACGGCGCGCGCCGAGTGCACGCCGAGCTGACCCTCGGGCTCGGGCTTCGGCGTCGGCCACAATCAGGTCGAGATGCTGATGGCCCGTGCGGCCATCAAGGGCCTGCCGGGCACCCGGCGTCCACGCCGCCGTCACGAGACTCCCACCGCGACAGATCTGGTCGACCGGATGTTCACCCGCGAGGCGCCGAATCGGTTGTGGGTCACCGACATCACCGAGCACCCCACCCGCGAGGGCAAGGTGTACTGCGCCGTCGTGCTGGACACCTTCTCCCGGCGGGTCGTCGGCTGGTCGATCGACTCGCTGCCAGACCGCGGCACTGGTCACCAACGCGCTGGGCATGGCCATCGACAACCGTGACCCCCAGGCCGGCGTGATCATCCACTCCGACCACGGCGTGCAATTCACCTCCTGGGCGTTCACCGACCGGGCCAAGCGCTCCGGCCTGGTGCCGTCGATGGGGTCGATCGGCGACTGCTACGACAACGCGATGATCGAATCGTTCTGGGGCAGAATGCAGACCGAGCTGCTCAACCGCAAACGCTGGAAGACCCGCATCGAGCTGGCCAACGCCATCTTCGACTACCTCGAGATCTTCCACAACCGCCAACGCCGCCACTCCGCCCTCGGCATGCGCACTCCGATAGAGTTCGAACTGCACCACCAATCCGCCCAACCCGTGGCCTGAAACCAAGTATGGCGACACCACCAAACCCGGGGCACATCACCCAGCCGACCCGCTCGGCGATCACCGTGGCCGGCATCCGCGGATAGGCCCCCAACAACTCCCGGATCTGCGGCTCCCACGGCATCGACCTTCGAACCACGCGGCACCCGCTTCGGTGGCCCCTCGGCCACCAAAGCCCGCCGCACCGTATTGCGGCCCACACCCATCACCCGGGCAATCGCCTTAATCGGCATACCCTCCGACCGGTGCAACCGGCGAATCTCAGCCCAATCCTCCACTGACATCACTTCCTCAGCATCAACGGAAGGGGTCCAAATTCAGCCGACGATCAGGGGTCAGTCTTCACCCGACGCTGACACCAGCGGCACCAAATTCCCCCGAAAGCGCCTCGACCACACCAACATCAGGCACAGATCGCCACCCGAAATCCGACTCACCCGCGTACAAAGTTAACGGCATTGCCATCAGAACCAGGGCGATTCAGTCGGCATCTCGGTGCAGCCATTCACATTTCGATATCACAGCCGCAGGCCGCCTTGCTGGGATTGCGTCAATGACTTCGAACTACGGATGCAGTATTAGTTAGTTCGTCCTTGCTACCACAAACGACCCAGCTGTCTCACCCACTGGCATGCCGCTTAGGTCCTTTTCGGGATTTGTATCTGGGCCGCGAACCGCGCGGACGGAACCGCGTACGCTCAAAACCCTGCTGGCCCCTTGAACGATTGACTCCTCGGGGAACACCCAGCCGACTAGTTGGTAGATTGCGCCCTTGGTTGGGTCTTTTGTTCCGGTACCAGTGGCCTCAAATGACGCGGGTGCGTTTCCCGTTCCGAGGGTCCCCTTTGCCGATACCTCCAGTTCGATTCCCGGTGCGAACTCCAAGCGACCGCCCAGGATGTAGCCGTCTTCAGGGGTATTAATCGCCTGGCCGAGAAAGAGCGATCCCTTTGCCCATTTTTTTGCAGTAACGCCCGTGCCAGGCGCTGCGGCGTTCTCCTCCGAAGTCGGCAGCACCAAGACGCTCTGATACATCCAGTCTTGAAATTCGAATAGCGGAAACCAGGTGGACTCTGTGTCTGTCGCCATCGTTTTCCCCTAAGCGTTGAGCTTTACCTTGTGCTGCTGACCCGTAACCACGCCATACCCTGAACCGACCGTCAGACAGATTCTGGCACGATCCCACACTGGTGTGTTGAGTAATCGACTACCCTATTTTTGCGTGAGCGTTCACAGCGCGGATGTAGTGCAACACGCTGGGACAACTCCTGGAAAGCGTTGAGGTGAACCACCGCAATCGAAGCCGCCGCAAAAAGTATTCGCCGAGGTGACGCCCTCGGCAATTACGTCATGGTGACCAATCAGGCTGAGCCCACCGTCTGGCGCGGTCAAGGATGGTGATGATCGCTGAGGTTCCACCCGAAAAGTGGACAGGGGGTTATGCGGCTTGTGTGGCCGCGTTGAGTGATTGTTCGTAGGCGATTGGGCTGAGGATTCCGATCACCCAGTGCCGCCTCTGATTGTTATCGAATTGCATCCACTTGTCAACTGCTGCAACAAGTTCCGCCTTCGTGGTGAACGTGTGACGGTAGTAGTACTCGTGTTTGAACGTCGACCACAGCGATTCCGCGCCGCTGTTGTCCCAACAGATCCCGGTGGCACCAACGATCGGCGCAGGCCGGCATCACGCACGCTGTCACCATCGCCCGTGCGGTGTACTGATCCTTCCGGAAAGCCGATGCAACGTTACTTCGACGGGTTGGAGTGGACTGACCATTAGGCACCTGCCGCATCACCACAAGTCGCCGGGGTCGTCATGACCGGCGAAACCAATCACTGGATACGTCTCGCGCTTACGCTTTTCACCTGCGGGCTGTGGATCCCGATCTGGATCATCGCGGAGCTGAGCTCAAGCAAAAGACCGATGGCCGTGGACATCTATGGAAACCCCATTCAACGGCCATCGGCTGACCCGCGCGCCGGCGTCTCGGCCAGCGTGGCTCGATAACTCCCGTGGTTGGACAAGCTTCCAGGTGACCCGATGTTCTGGGTCTTCATGGGCGCCGCACTCTCCGCGGTGGCAGTCCTTCTGCTGGTCGGCTTGGCGGTTGGGCGATAAACCTAGCGCCGGGAGGAGCGAGTTGAACGATCTGTAAGGCTGTTAACGGACGGAGGCGGGCCCCCCGAGCACGGTGCTGTGCGAAGCCAACGTCGGGCCATAGACGGGCAGCTCGTCCACCGGGCAAGCCAGGCAATGCCAGATGGTGTGTCCGCCGCCGCCGTGGCCTATGCAAGCGATGTGCCCAACGAGCACCTGCCCCGGGCCGAGCGGATGACCCTTCGCGCATCTGCTGGGCGGCTTCGTGATCCAGGTGCCCGCCGTGGTTTGTACTAGATCACCGACGCGGGCCATGGATCGGAGCCTAAGCCAAGCCAACAGCTTGTCCGGGTTGGACATCCGACCAAGATAGAACCGATTGACCACAGACCCCGTCTGAACCTGTATCTCGGCCCGTCACCGACTCTCCCAGTGCGGGCCGGGGCATCTCGGACACCGAGAATTCCCAGTACACGTTCGCCATCGAGGGAGAGGCCGTGGCAGTCACTGGCACACCGGATCCGCGGACCACCGCGACAAAACTTTCACCGGCATTGACGGGCTCCGGCACGACGTGTGGATCGTCAGGCACCCCGCCTTCGACCTCCACCTCAGTGCTGTCGACAGGCGACAATGCGACCATCCCGAGCTTGCCCCCCGAGGTATTGGTAAAGCGAAACCTGCCCGAGCCGATTGACTCAGCTTCCCACGGGTCAGCCACTCTGAGTTCTTCCTTGAAATCGCTTGCAGGCCAAAGACTATCCTCGGCTAGTCACTCTTTCAGAGGTCAGTACCCGTTGAGTCGAATATCGCCTTCTCGGTCCCTCTGGACTTCGGAGTCGTTTGGAGTGGCGCCCGTCTTCTCGATTTGTTCCTTGACGCTGCGGATCGCTTCATCCTCCGATCCATCTTGCGGGATCTGGATGTCCATGGAGAGGCTCTCCTCCAGGCCACGCTCGAACTTCATCATGCCGGCCTTGCTGATCCTAGCCACGCCTGGATGCTAGGCCGACTCGCCGACATCTCGACAGGTAATGGCCGTGTTCACCACTCCGGCGGCGGCCCGGATTCCGTTCAGTCTATGAATAATTCACGAACTGAGAGTTACGTCGCGTCACTCTCAGTAGTGACCAACCCCGACGAGCTCTACGCCATCGAGCACCTAAGCGCGAAGGACCTTCCGGGGTGTTGAGTCATAGACAAAGAGCGTCCGTTCGTGCAGGCCGGCTGGAGTGCGCAAGTCCAGGTCGATTGCCATGCGTGGATTGATCAGCCTGGGGGATCAGAGCGATCTCGTAATGCCCCTTTATTCCTTCCGCCGGCTGTGGTCAAGTTTTCGTGGAGGACCGGACAGGGCGGCCATGGCCCTGGGCCGGCATATGTCACACACGTCGAGTAGGCGCTTAACGCGCCGTCGAGGAAAGGTTGGAGTGATATGGACGAGCCCCGCGCCCCATTTCCGCCCTACGACTTGGAGACCGCCCTGTGGAAGGTCCAGGCGGCCGAGGATGCCTGGAACACCTGCGACCCGCACCATGTGAGTCTGGCCTACACGCACGACAGCGTTTGGCGCAACAGAGACCGGTTCGCGACCGGCCGTGACGAAATCGTCGCATTCCTCACCGCCAAGTGGGAGAGGGAACTGGACTACGCGCTACGCAAGAGCTTGTGGAGCTTTGACGCCAACCGGATCGCGGTGCGATTTCAGTATGAATGTCACGACGCTGCCGGTCAGTGGTGGCGCAGTTACGGCAACGAACTGTGGGAATTCGATGACAACGGATTGATGCGCCGGCGTGAAGCCAGCATCAACGACGTAGCCATCAGTGAGTCTGAACGCCGCTACTTCGGCCCCCGGCCCGACGATGAGCGCGGTCCAGGCCATCACATCCCGCTCCGCTGACCCCGGACGGGTACGTAAGAGAGCCACCGCGGAGGGGCCGACTCCATCGAGAACCATGAAAGTCAGATAGCACTATGTCTCATCACCTGGATTCACCGATGGCACGCCAGGACCCGCGGCTGGATATCACGGGCCTGTACGTCTTCCGCGGCAACGCCTAGCGGGCATGGTCGCCGGTGTGATCAAGGCAAACGGCACAGCCGACGATCCCGACGCGTACGCCCAGCGGATCGTCGAGCGGATTCTGCCGAACATCCTGCCCTACACGATTGGGACCGCCGCCTCGTACGCTTCGCCTGCTGGAACGGCCGCTCCCTGACCGACAACGCTCCAGACGTCATGTTCTCGTTCGCCGCCAAAACCCCGGTGACGCTGGGTCTCGGGCGCGGATCGGTCACTTCGGAGCCCTCGCCAACGTTTCCCTACGTCGCAGCGGTGCCACGGTGAGCCTGGTCGACGGCGCTCTGTTCCAGACCCCACCCCCAGTACCCGTGCGACGAGCTGTGGAGCGAGCACGGGTGACGGCAGGATTGATCCTCGCAGGTTATTCGATGACCGGCTGTACTGCCTGGACGGGCTGCGAGTCCTCAGCGCATTCCGTTGTTGTTGCAGTGGCGCAAGTGATCCGGCTGGCTAACCCAGCCGGGGGGCACGTCGACAGAAAGCGCCAGGTGCACGAAGCGGCCGACCGCGGCGGTCTTGGCGCGGATGGGACACCATTGCAGTGTGTACGGCAGGAGCTGAGTGGGTTGAAGGGGCACGGTCACGTCGGTCCCCGCAATCGCTGCTGTCGTGAGAATCCAGTCGACATCGGCCTGCTCCGGCCACCGACAGGCCGACAAATCGGTACCAGCGAGCTCGACGGTGGGCGGTGACACGCCCGCAGCATCGAGAACTTGTCGCAGCGCCATCGACCACGCTGGGAACAGTGCGTCGCTGTGCATGCCCAGCGTCTCGCAGGCCAAGTCTGACAACGCCACCGTGTCACGTGCGGCGAGGCGGTGATTCGCTCTTAGGCCGACCACCAACGGTTCGGAGCAGAACACTTCGCTGACGATCCCAGGTGGATCCGACACGAGACCGCAGGTGATCGCAACATCCAGTTTTCCTTCTGGGATGGCGCGCTCGAGGTCGGGAAGCCACATCCGTTGCACGACCAGTTCGATGTCCGGCGCTGCCCTCCGGAGGGCAGCGGCAAGGTAAGGCGCGAGAGCAGGAGCGGCGGGCGGTGTTATGCCCAGTCGAACCGTTCCAGCTTCGCCGCCGGCGATCCGTCGCACCGCTGCATCGGCAGCTCTGACGTCTTCAAGAATCGCCTTGGCACGGTCGAGCAACTCGACCCCGGCTTCCGTCAAAATCACCTGACGTGTGGTTCGGGTGAACAGCGGCGTGCCGACCTCGCGCTCCAAACGACGCACTA
The DNA here is from genome assembly GCA_963735245.1 of uncultured Actinomycetota bacterium. Classification (GTDB taxonomy): domain Bacteria; phylum Actinomycetota; class Actinomycetes; order Mycobacteriales; family Mycobacteriaceae; genus Mycobacterium. The sequence continues at coordinate 119,171 of CAVTKI010000022.1, read as the reverse complement.
ACTCGCTCAGCACAGGCTGACCCATGTGCGATTTCTCAGCAGCTCGCCTGAAATGCAATTCAGTGGCTACCGCTGTGAAGGCCTCCAGCTGTCGCAAGTCCACCCGTTGATGGTAATGCGTGGGTGCCGCCACCTGGATTGATCGGCGACGAAGATCACTGGGATCCAGGATTGGCCCTTTTTCTGATCGTCCAGGGAGGCGCAGTCTGGATGCCAGCCACCCCACAAACCACCAGCGAGAGGCCACCATGAGCGAATTCAGTACCCGTTATCACACCGCGAACATCGACGGGCTCGACGTGTTCTATCGCGAAGCCGGCGACAGATCCAATCCCACACTGCTGTTGCTGCACGGCTTTCCATCCAGTTCGCACATGTTCCGCAACCTCATCAACTCACTGGCAGACAAGTACCACCTGGTAGCTCCTGACCACATCGGTTTCGGACGCTCGTCAATGCCGTCGGTGAACCAGTTCACGTACAGTTTCGACCGGCTGACCGAGATCACCGAAAAACTCATCGACCATCTCGGCCTGGATCGCTTTGCCATCTACATTCACGACTACGGCGCGCCCATCGGCCTGCGCATCGCGAGCGCCCGACCCGAACGGATCACCGCGATCATCACCCAAAGCGGCAACGCCTACATGGAAGGTTTCACCCCTTTCTGGGACATCCTGTTCGCCCACGCCAAGGACCGAGCAGCCAACGAGGACGGGGTACGCGAGTACTTCACACTGGCCAAAACAAGTGGCAGTACACCAACGGGGTGCCCGAGGACCGGCTGGACCGGATCGCCCCGGAAACCTGGCTGCTCGACCAAGCCGGGCTGGACCGCAAAGGCAACGACGCCATCCAGTTGCAGTTGTTCTGGGACTACCAGTTCAATCTCGACGGCTACCCGAAGTTCCAAGAGTATTTCCGCACCCATCAGCCGCCGCTGCTCGTCACTTGGGGCAAGAACGACGAAATCTTCGGCGCCCCAGGCGCTGAGGCGTTTCGCCGGGATCTCCCCAACGGGGAATTCCATCTGCTCGACACCGGCCACTTCGCGCTGGAGACACACGGAGACGAAATCAGCGGTTACATCCGCGACTTCCTCGGCCGCCTGTAACCGAGGTGTCGCACCGCCGCAAGGGGAGCAGCGAGCCCCTCGCGCTAGGTGTTGGTGCGCTCACCAGCCCGGGTGATGCCCGTTTGGCAGCCACCGAACGATCAGTAACCAACGGATCAGAGTGAGGTAGCCCTCGTCGCGGGGCAGGCGTCCGTTCCCACGACGAGGGACTATCCAATGGTTGCCGTGCACACCGTGGGAGGAGCCCATGAGCAAGCACTACGGGACGATCGCGTTCACCGACGACGTCCGCGCTATCCAGGGTGACCACGGCAGCCAGGCCTTCTATGACCGCAAACGGGTTGCCGGAAGGGCTTGGCCTCCGGCCCAGATCCGCTGACCGACGACGAAACGACCTTCCTCGCCGAACGCGACAGCTTCTACCTAGCCACAGTCAGTGAGACCGGCTGGCCTTATGTCCAATTCCGGGGCGGGCCAACCGGTTTCCTGCGCGTTGTGGACGAGCACACGATCGGTTGGGCCGATTTCCGCGGCAACCTGCAGTACATCAGCACTGGCAACCTCACCAGCGACGACCGCGTCGCCATCATTGCCGTCGACTACCCGCATCAACGCCGCCTCAAGATCTTCGGGCGCGCCCGCATCGTCACCGCTGACGAGGATCCCCGCTTGACCGAATCCCTGCACAGTTCCGCCTACCGGGCAGTTGTGGAACGCGCCGTCATCGTCACGGTCGAAGCATTCGACTGGAACTGCCCACAACACATCAACCCGAGGTTTACTACCACCGAGCTAGAGTCGGTTCTCGCACCGGTACGTCAAGAGATCGCAACGCTACAAGCAGAGAACGCCCGGCTGCGCAGCTTGCTCCGAGACGGCCGATAACGCCCGCATCGGATTCTGGCATCGCGATGGCACCGATCTCGCCGCTCACTCCGAGCGAGCTGGCCGCGCGGCGACCGCCCGGGCACCGTTTCTCGGCGGTCTCGATCGGCGCGACAGCGACGTTGCTCGTCGGCGCTGCGTCGATAACGCTGCTCGGCCTGGACAGATTGCGGTTGGCGCCGCCAAAAGTAGTCCCCGGGTTCTCCGGCTGGCGCGGCGACTATTCGCACATCGCGTCTTTCATCGCATGGACTGTCGGGGACACAACTGAACCCGGCTACGCACATTCTGCGCTCGCGGGAACACTAATGCTGGCCGGCGGTTGGGTGGCGCATTGGGCGTTCCGGCACGAGAAACGGTGGATGGGTTTCCCGGTCACCTCGGGCACTGGCTTATTCCTGTGGGCTGTAGGCAGCGCGAGTGCCGGCCTGGTACTGAGCAACCTCGCGTGGGGATGGACGATCGCCGCGTCCGGGCTGTGGCAGCCCACCTTCGTGCCGTTTGCTTCGGTGCCGGCTGCCGTTGTCCTAATCTATGGCGGTCGGATGTCGGTGGCTGCTACCGGTGCAATTTTGGGGGCTGGACTCAGCACACCGGTGGCTCTTCTCGCGGTGAACTTCGGCTGCCGGCCGCTCGGGTTGCCGAACGTCGTCGGCGCCACTACCGGCATGTGGGTGAGCGCGCTCATCTCCTTTGTCGTCTGCCGGCATCTGCCCTGGATCCCCGCGCCCACCGTCGCCGTGCCGCGCTGCCACACCGAATCTCCGCACTGCTTCGTGGACTCCGCACGTCAGGGACCAGGCTGGGTGGCGCGCCGCATGCTTGCCGACTTCACCGAGGCTCAATTCATCGGTAACGAATGGTCAAGCGCGGGACTGCTCGTCGGCACGCTAGTCAGTTATCTGCTCAACCCAGCGATCGCCAGCTCCGCGGGAGATATGTTGCCGCGCATACTGATCGCGCAAGTGCTCACGGCTGGACTGGCGGTGACGCTGTGGCACCGCCAGTGGTACACGTATGGCTGGTACCCCACTTTCGTCCCGGTCGTTTCGGTGGCACCAGCGACCGTGCTGGCATTCGGCGGCACAGTGGGGGCGATCGTCGCCGGCGCGGTATTAGGTGCGCTCACCGCACCACCGGTAGCCGCTGCGGTGGCCCGACGCTTACCCCCGGACTTTCACCCCTTCATCGGCAACGTCATGTCCATGACCGTGATGACGGCGGCCATCGTCACCGCGCTATCTCGCCTGCCGGGATTCGGCTGAACGACCACGACTCAAACCCCTACCGAGAGAAGAGAATGGAGGCGGGAGATGGCCAAGCTGGGGTCGGTGCACGTCGGTATGCCCAAGGACGTGGCCGGAACGGCCGAACTGTGCACACCGGGCCTGGAAAACGCCCGTGGACGGGCCCCGAATGCTGCGCCGGCTCAACTCGACGGTGACGGGCAAGGCGACCTCGACGGCCACGGAGGGGAGAACCGTGCGGTGCTGGGCTGGTGTATCAACTCGACTCCTACCAGCACTGGCTGACCGAACTCCGACGCGACCACTTGCAACCGGGTCCTTTCGGAGATATCAGCGGAGGAGCTGCTCCGATCGAATTCTGTTGGAGGCAGGCCGATCTTATGAAATTGCCTCGCCATCTGACCCACACAACGAGCCAGCCGAAGTCAACGAAAGGCACACAAAACATGACGACCCCGCCAGCCCATAGTCTCGATCGTTTCGTCTACTCGCAGCGTGCGGGTTATGTCGAGCCAGAGGTTCGTGATGCCTTCAGCAGGGCGGTCCCGCTGAAGACAATCGTGATCTACTGCTACGACCCCCGCGCGGCCGCCATCCCCTTCGAACTCGCTAAACTCTGGCCCGGCGAGGCGGCGAGATCACCGTGCCACGACAACCGAGTGGTCGTCGGTGGCCATGCCAGGATAAGGCCGGCGGCAAAACGAAGAACGCCGACAAGACCGATCGCCCTCGACAGGTAACTCGTCGCCGTACTCCCCGTCTGGCGTGACAACCAAGACCGGGAGCGCGAGGTTTTCGGCGGCGACTACCACAGCGGTGACTATGTGTTCACCTTCGAGAATGGCCGCCCCCCACACCCGGACACGATCCGGCAACGATTCGACCGTCTAGCGGCAGCCGCGGGGCTGCCCCGGATCACGTTTCACGATCTGCGTCACTCCTACGCGACTGGCGCCCTCAAAGCCGGAGTCAATCCAAAGATCATCAGCGAGCGAATCGGACACGCCAACGTTGGATTCTTCCTTCAGGCCTACGCACATGTACTCAAGAACGACGACCGCGACGCGGCAGAGCTCGCAGCCTCGTTTCTCATCGGCGACCACTGGGACACCGAACCGGATGATCAGCAAGGCTAATGTTCACAAATACGTTCACAAGAGCCATGAAAACGGCCCCCGGAGAAATCTCCGGGGGCCATTTCCACTTGGTAGCGGGGACAGGATTCGAACCTGCGACCTCTGGGTTATGAGCCCAGCGAGCTACCGAGCTGCTCCACCCCGCGACGGGTAAACGCAAGGTTACCGAAGGCATTGGCGGAGTCCAAATCCGGTGCTCAGCGCAGTACGCCGGCGGGGTCGTAGCGTTTCGCGAGCGCGGTCAGCCAGTGCAGGGTGTCATCGGTGTAGCAGCGCGCTGGCCTGCCCGGATCGTCGGATACCGCGAAATTGGGCATCTGCCCGCCCGTCGACCACGGCGCCAGCGCGGCGACGAGATCGGCGGCGTGACCGATCACACTCTCGGCGACCGGTGGCGCCAGAACGCCGATCACGGACAACGAATACGCGGCGTCGCGATGGCAGAACGCGCTGCGGTGCCGCGGCTCGCGGGCCAGCGCCCCGCCGAGCAGCCGCAGTTCGACGATCGTCTGCGGTGAACCCGACCCGGGCCCGGCCGACGGCGAGCATCGCCTCGACCGCCTCCGCGGTCAGCTCGCTCAGCAGCGCGTGATCCTCGTTGCAGCGGCATCGGGTCGACGGGGTCGGCGTGCACCGCGCCGATCGCCGCGTACGGCAGCACGCCGACGGTGTCCATCAGCGCGGTGGCCGCCGCGCGCATCGGCTCGAGCAGGCGTCGGGCCTCGGCATGGTCGCCGAGCGCCGTGTAGCGCACCGCGACCGTCAGACGACCCGCGAGCGGTTCCGGTATGCCGGGCAGCGGCGGCAGCTGCTGCACCGCGAGCGACGTGTTGACGCTCTCCGGCAGCCCCTGCCCCCACTCGCGCCAGGCGTGCAGCACCCGAGCGGCGTCGGCGCCGTCGAAGTAGAGTGCACCGCCGTAGAACTCGGCGATCGGCAGCAGGTCGATCTCCACCTCGGTGACGATGCCGAGCGTCGACTTGCCGCCCCGCACACCCCAGAACAGGTCGGCATGCTCGTCGGGCGTCACGTGCAGCACCTCCCCCGCACCGGTGACGAGGTCGAACGCACGCACGTGGTCGGCCGACAGCCCGACGCTGCGGACCAGCGGGCCGATCCCACCTCCGGTCAGGTAGCCGACGACACCGACGCCCGGCGCGGAGCCGCACAGCGGCGCCAGGCCGTACGGGGTGGCCGCGTCGAGCACCTGCTGCCAGGTCGCACCGGCGCCGACGCGTGCCGATCGACCGGGCACGTCGACCACGCACCCGGACAGGCCCGAGGTCTGCACCAGGATCGTGTCGGCGCCGATCGGCACCGCCCCGTGGCCGGTGGCCTGCACGGCCACCTTCAGACCGCGCGCGGCGGCGAACCGCATGACGGCCGCGACGTCCGTCGCGCCGGTCGCGAGCACCACCGCACCCGGGCTGCACGGGCACGGCGACGTTCCACGGCATGGCCCGCTCGTAGACGCGCTCACCGGGTAGCGCGACGGGTGCGCCGACGTGCTCGCGCAGCGCGCTCAGGGCATCGTCGACGGCGTCTCCGGCGATGTCGATCGTGGTCATCTCAGGTCTCCTTCACTTCGGATGTCGACTGGCGGCAAGCATCGCCGACACCGCTTGGAGGGGACTTGGCCGAACGTGCCGGGCGCACCTAGAAATCTCCAAGTGGCGGTCAACCCAAGGCGAGCGCGGCCGCCTCGACCCGTTGCATGCCGAGTCGGCGGGCGTCGGCCGCGACGGCGCGCGCCGCCGTCCGACGTGCTGCCCCTGGCTCGGTCAGTTCCGCGGCGAGCAACGCGGCCCGCACGCGCGCGGGCGCTCCGCCGGTGCGCGCGGCGATGTCGTTCACCCGCGCGAGGTCGGCCCGCGCCCGTTCGTGGTCACCGGCCAGCGCGTGCAGCCGCGCACTGGCCAGCGCGACGGGCCCCGCGATGCCGACCTGGCCGATCACCGCGATGCGGTCGCCGAACGGCTCGAGCTCGGCGAGCAGGGGTCCGCAGTACTGCGTCAGGCCGTGATCCGAAGCGAGATGGGCGAGTAACACGGTGTGGCCCAAGGTCGTCCACACGTGCGGGCGGCCGGTGCCCGCGACCCAGCCGTCGAGGATCGCGATGGCGTTGGCGCGGGCGTCGGGTCCGTCGTCGACCGCAAGCAGGGCCGTCTTCACCAGGCCGACCATGCCCTGTCCGCCGCTCTCGGCACTGCGCCGTGATGCCCGGCCATCCCGGTGGCACCGGGGTGCCCTTCTCCCGCAGCAGCGACACCGCGGCCACCAGACCGCTGCCCGCTTCGTACAGTTCGGTCTGCTCGTGCACGTGCGCCGCGATGGCGTGATGCCGCTCGGCCTCGACGAAGTCGCCCCGCCACGCCGCGAGTACGGCCTCCATCCAACGCAATTGGGCCCGTAGCACCGGGAGCTGAAGCTCCTCGCTGCCTGCGATGCCCGCCGCCAGTCGGCGTTCCGCGGCGTCGACGTCGCCGAGGTTCATCGCCGCCATGGTGCTCACCGAGTCAGCGATCACACTGTCCTCACGACACCGGCTGTGCTGCAACGCATTCAGCCGGTCTGCCCAATCGATGGTCTCCTGGCTGACGGTGGCGACCCCGGAGTAGGTGATGAGCCGACCCATCAGCACGTCGGCGATGACGTCGGGATCACCGGTCGACTCCGCCAACTGCTCCGCCCGGTCCAGATGTCCTGCGGCCACCGACGGATCGGGGTGATAGCAGTGCCCGACGGCGAGCGCGGCCAGCACACGGGCTCCGGCGCCCGCGTCGTCGGCGGCGATCGCGGCGGCGCGGTCCAGCTGCACCAACAGGTCGCCGGGGTCGTGGCCCGGCGCCAGCCACGGCCAGCCCCCGCTGGCCCGCAGCAGCGCGCTGGCCACCCGTCCCGCGGTGGCGGCGCGCCCGGCGCGCAGCGCCTCGACCAGGTAGCGCTCGACCGTTCCGAGCACCAGACGACCACGCCCCGCACGAGAGTGGGCCTCCAGCATCGACACCACCAGCGCGTCGCGTTCGCCGTCGTCCCGCGCCGACAAGGGCAGGCGGTCGTATGCGTCCAGCGCCGCCTGCCACCACTTCGCGGCGATGTCCGAGCTCCACCGCTGCGTGGCCTCCTCGGCGGCCCGCCGGCAGGCGTCGACCACCACGTCCGGTTCGACCAGCGGCTGCGCCGACACCAGATGCTGCGCTCGCCGCGTCAGGGCGTCGTCGCCTCCGACGTCCGCGAGGACCTCGGCGACCTTGGCGTGCAGGCGTTGTCGGCGCAGCGCGGGCATGCTCGCCAACAACTGCTCGCGCAGCAGACCGTGCGCGAAGGCGTATCCGTCACCGGCGTGCGAGGTGACCACGATGCGCTCGTCGGCCGCCTCGTCGAGGTAGTCGGCGAGCGTGTCGACGTCCAACCGGGTTGACGTGGCCAGCACGGTGAAGTCGACGGCGTCGCCGATCACGGCCGCGGTCCGCAGCACCTGCAGCACTGCGGGGTCGAGGGCCGCCAGGCGGCGATCCAGCACCGAGCGCACCGCGACGGGAATCTCGTTGCCCGCCCGCTCATCCCGGGGCAGCCTGGCGTACTCGCAGACGAAGAACGGGTTCCCGCCCGTCCGTTCGGCCAGCATCGCGGCCTCCGCGTCGGTGACCACCTCGTCGGCGACGGCGGTCGCCAGCGCTGCGACGTCACGCGACGACAACGCGGGTACCGCGACGTGCCGGTTGCGTGCGCCGCGGGCGACCGTCCCCAGCAGCCTGCCCACCTCGGGGGTGTGCTCGCCGTCGCGGACGGTGACGACCATCGCGATGGGGTGGTCGCGCAACGCGCCCGCGATGTAGGCCAGGCAACTCGCCGACGCCGAGTCCGCCCATTGGACGTCGTCGACGACGACCGCCCGCAGCCCCGGCGCCGACTCGATGAGATGCTGAATGCGTTCGTACACTTGAAATCTCGCGGTATCGGGGTCGGCATGCTGCGGCACTTCCAGCACGTCGTCGGCGTCGGCGCCCAGTGCGCGCACGAGTTGCCGCATCGGCCACCACGGCGGAGTGGCCCGTTCGTCCGGGCAGCTCAGCCACACCACGTCACCGTCGACGCCTGCGCGGGCGGCCGCCTCCTCTGCGAGCCGGGTCTTGCCGATCCCCGGCGGGCCGGACAGCACCAGCCAGCCCGTCGCCCCGCTCGCGACGTCGGCGAGAAGCTCTGTCACGGTGGCCAATTCACGGTCGCGGCCGATCAGCGCCGACCGCGGAGAGGACCCGACTCCCGTGCCGGCGGGTGTCGTCGACGCGGTTGGCGTAGTCACCTCGACGGCGCCCGACCACTCCGGCGGCCGTGGCCACGCCGCCAGTTCGGGCGCCTGGCGCAGGATCGCCGTCTGCAATTCGCGCACCTCGGCGCCAGGAACCAGCCCGAGTTCGTCGTCGAGGACGCGGGCGTGCCCGGCGTAGGCCTCGAGCGCCTCCGACGCCCGACCCGACCGGTACAGCGCGAGCATGTACAACCAACAGCCACGGTCGGACAACGGGTCGGCGTCACGAAGGCGGCCCGCGTCGGCGAGCGCCGCAGGAACCCGGCCGAGGGCCAGCAGCGCAGTGATCCTGCTGTCCAGGCATTCCCGTCGCATCTCCTCGGCGCGCGCGGCCTCCCGTTCGGCCCACTCCTGGTCCCGCAGGTCCGCGAGGAACGGCCCGCGCCACAACGCCAGCGCCGCGTCGGCCTCGGCCAGCGCGTCGGCCCAGTCTGCCGACTCCACCGCCGCGGCCGCCTTGGCGCAACCCGCGGCGAACGCCGCGTAGTCCACGTCGTCGGGTGCCACGTCGAGGTAGTAGCCCGGCGCTTGGCGCACGATCGGCGACGCCATCTGCGCCGACCCGGTGCCGTCGCGCAGTGCCCGGCGCAGGTTCGACACGTAGGCCTGAAGGCCCGCCGTCGCGCTGCCGGGGACGTCGTCGCCCCAGACCGCGTCGATCAACCGGTCCACCGAGACCACCCGGCCCTGCGCGAGCAGCAGCATCGCGAGCACCGCCCGCTGCTTGGGCGGACCGACGTCCACGGTCGACTCGTCGCGGTCGACCAGCAGCGGCCCGAGCAGGCGATAGCGCACCAGAGGAGCCTAGTTAGTCGGCGCTACTTTGCGTTTCGGTACTCGTTGATCGCATCGTCGAGCTTCTGCAGCGCGTCACCGTACTCGGCGAAGTTGCCGCTCTGCTGGGCTTGATGTATCCCGTCGAGCGCGGCGTTGACGTCCTGCAGCGCAGCGGCTTTCGCCGCCGACAGCTGGACGGCTCCGCCTCCGGGCACCACGGCGACCGGGGTTGGCACCTCGGGCGCGCGGCCCTGTTGGCCCGGCGGCGCTGCGGCCGGCGGCTGCCCGCCTGCGGGTGGCGCCGCAGCGGGCGGCGGCTGGCCGTTCGGCAGATCGGTCGGCGCAGGACCGGTGGCGGTGGCTCCCGCACCCGGTCCGAACAACTCGTCGAGCGCATCGCTGACCGTCGGGCCGTAACCGACCTTGTCGTTGTACATCATCGCCACGCGGATGAGGCGCGGGTAGGACGATGCCGCGTCACTCGCCCCTGGCGAGGCGTACACGGGCTCGACGTAGAGCAGACCGCCCTGGGCCACCGGCAGCGTCAGCAGGTTGCCCCACCTGATCCGGTTCTGGTTGTCGCGCCCGATCACGCCGAGGTCCTGACTGACCGCGGTGTCGGTGGTGATGGCGTTGTTGGCCAGCTTGGGACCGTTGACCTGCCCCGGAATGGTCAACACCGTGATCTTGCCGTACGTGGCCGGGTCGGAACTGGCGCTGATGTAGGCCGCGAGGAAGTCCCGTCTGAACCGGTTCATCGCGCTGGTCAACTGGAATGACGCCGAATTGTCGTTCTGCGCAATGTCCTTGGCCACGATGTAGTACGGCGGCTGGTAACTGCTCGCGGTCGGGTTCGGGTCGAGTGGGACGTCCCAGAAGTCCGACGTGGAGAAGAACGTCACCGGATCGTTGACGTGGTACTTCGCCAGCAGGGAGCGCTGGACCTTGAACAGATCCTCCGGATAGCGCAGGTGCGCGGCGAGATCCGGGGTGATGTCGCTCTTCGGCTTGACCGTCCCGGGGAAGACCTTCATCCAGGCCTGCAGCACCGGATCCGATTCGTCCTGTGCGTACAGCGTCACCGTGCCGTCGTAGGCGTCGACGGTGGCCTTCACCGAGTTGCGGATGTAGGACACCTCCTTGTCCGGCGCCAACCGGTTCAGCGCCACCTCGGTGGAATCGGCTGTGGCCGACGACAACGAGGTCAGCTGCGAATACGGGTAGTTGTCCAGCGTGGTGTAGCCGTCGACGATCCACACCATCTTCTTGTTCACGATCGCCGGGTAGACGCTGCTGTCGGTGGTCAGCCACGGCGCCACCTGCTCCACCCGATAGGCCGGATCGCGGTTGAACAGGATCCGGCTGTTGGAACCGATCACGTTGGAGAACAGGAAGTTCCGTTCGGCGAACTTCGCGGCGAACACGCTGCGCGAGAGCCAGTTCCCGATCGGCACCCCGCCGGTACCGGTGTAGGTGTAGTTCTTGGTCTCGGTGTTGGTCTCGTAGTCGTACTCACGATCCGTGCCGTTGCGGCCGACGATCGCGTAGTCGTCGGCCGCGGCCGCGATGACCGGGCCGAAGTAGACGCGGGGCTGATCCAGCGGCGCCGGCCCAGGAGACACCACGGTGCCGTTGGCGCCGACCACGCTGGCCAGGAACTCGGGGTAGCCGCCGTTCTGATTCGGGTCGTTGGCGACCCCGCGCACCGTGTTGGCCGGCGAGGCGATGAAACCGTTGCCGTGGGTGTACACGGTGTGCCGGTTGATCCAGTCGCGCTGATTGTCGATCAGCCTGTCCGGGTTGAGCTCCCGCGCCGCGACCACGTAGTCACGCAGGTTCCCGTCCGGCCCGTTGTACCGGTCGATCGCCAGCTGGTCGGGGAACGAGTAGAAGTTCTTGCCCTGCTGGAACTGGGTGAACGCAGGGCTGACGATCGTCGGATCGAGCAACCGGATGTTCGACGTGGTGGCCCGGTCGGCGGCCACCTGCTGGGCGGTGGTCGAGCTGTTGCCGCTGTAGTCGCGGTACGTCACGTTCTGGTCGGTCAGACCGTAGGCATCGCGGGTCGCGGCGATGCTTCGGCTGATGTACTCGCTTTCCTTCTGCGCGGCGTTGGGCTTGACGCTGATCTGCTCGACGATCAACGGCCAACCCGCGCCGACGATCAGCGACGAGAGCAGCAACAGCACCACGCCGATCGCCGGAATGCGCAAGTCGCGCAACACGATCGCGGAGAAGACGGCGATGGCGCAGATCACCGCGATGGCCAGCAGGATCAGCTTGGCAGGCAGAACCGCGTTGATGTCGGTGTAGCCGGCGCCGGTGAACGGCTTGCCGCCCCGGGTGTGGCTGAGCAACTCGTAGCGGTCGAACCAGTAGGCGACCGCCTTGAGCAGGATCAGCGTGCCGCCCAAGGAGATCAGCTGGATGCGCGCCGACCGGCTCAGCGCCCCCGTGCGACCCGCAAGCCGGATCCCCCCGAAGAGGTAGTGGCCCAACAGGTTGGCGACGAACGCCAGGAAGGTCGCGACGAACAGGTAGCTCAGGACCAGCCGGTAGAACGGCAGATCGAACGCGTAGAAGCCGAGATCCATGCCGAACTGCGGATCCTTGACGCCGAAGCTGCCGCCGTGCAGGAAGAGCTGCACCCGGACCCAGTAGGTCTGCGCGACGATGCCGGCAAGGACGCCGATGAATGCGGGAATGCCGATGCCGAACAGCCGCAGCCGGGCCATCGCCGCGGTGCGGTACCTGGCCACCGGGTCGTTCGGACCAGCGGTGGGGACGAACACCGGCCGAGTCCGGTAGGCCAGGGCCAACGCCCCGAACACCACCGAGCCGATCAGCAGCGCGCCGACCAGGAACACGACGAGCCTGGTGACCACGACGGTGGTGAACACCGAGCGATACCCCAGCTCGCCGAACCACAGCCAGTTCACGTACGTGTCGATCAGGCGTGGCCCGACCAGCAACAGTACGACGACGGCCAACGCAATCGCGATCAGAATCCGGCTACGTCGCGTCAGCTTCGGCATCCTCGCCGCGGGCCGCATACCCACTGGTCAACTCCACTCTCGGGTGTCTCTAATTTATGACGTCGCCCTTCCGACGTGCCACAACTCTACGCATGACTCGCCAAGGGACCTCTCAGCAATGGGGAGGTTCGCCACCGGCGGAAATAGTGTGCAACGCATCGATGGCCGTCGTCAGGGTGTCGACCTTGACGAGTTGGAGGTCGTCGCGCGCTGAGCGGGCCTCGTCGCAGTTGTCCGCGGGCACCAGGAAGATCGTGGCACCCGCCTCCTGCGCCGCGACCATCTTGTGGGTGATGCCCCCGATGGGGCCCACCTTCCCGTCCCCGGTGATGGTGCCGGTGCCCGCGATGAACTTCCCGTCGTTGAGGTCACCGGTGGTGAGCTTGTCCACGACGGCGAGGCTGAACATCAGGCCCGCGGACGGGCCGCCGATGTTGGCCAGGTTGAAGTCGATGGTGAAGTCCGCCCACGGCGCGTCGAGCACGGCGACCCCGAGGAAGCCGTAATCGCGGTCCTTGTTCTTGCCGAGGGTGATCGTCGTGGTCCCGACGCCTTGACCCTTGCGGCGGTAGTCGATCACCAGCTGGTCGCCGGGCTTGGTGGTCTTCAGCAGGGCGGTGAACTCGTCCAGGTTGGCCACGGGCTTGTTGTTGACGTAGTCGATGGCATCGCCGTCCTGCAGCTTGCCCGCCGAAGGCCCGGGGTCGGTGACGTTCTCGACGGTGACCGCCATCGGGTACTTCAGGTAGGACAGCGCGGCGTATTCGGCGTTGTCCTCCGAGCGCTGGAAGTCGGAGTTGTTCTCCTGGTCGATCTCGTCCTTGGACTTGTCCGGCGGATAGACCAGGTCGCGCGGCACCAGTTGGTCGCGGCCCGACATCCACAGCGCAAGCGCCTGGCCGAGCGTGATGCCGTCGCTCTGGGACACGGTCGTCATGTTGAGGTGCCCGGCCGTCGGATGGACCTGGGTGCCCTTGATGTCGACGACCTCCTTGCCGTCGACTTCACCGAGCGTGTCGAATGTCGGGCCCGGACCCAACGCCACGAATGGCACCGTCACGGCCGACAGCAGGATGCCGAACGCCACGATCGGCACCAGCGCCACCACTACGGTCAAAATCCGCCTGTTCACGACGCCCACAGTAAGGGTCTGCGCAGCCGATTCCCCGTTCGCTGGGCTCCCACCGGCCGTTTCATCCCCCGGTCGCTGCGCTTCTCGCCCAAGGCGGGTTCTCTCTCAGCGTGACCGCGGGGGCGCGCGGCGCCCCTGCGGTGAGTACCGTTGAAGCATGGCTGACCTGCCCTTCGGCTTCTCCCACGGGGAAGACCCCGACCGCGACAAGCCCAAGAAGGACCCGGACCCGAATTCGCCGTCGGATCCGTTCGGGTTCGGCGGGGCCGGATTCGACATGTCCGACCTCGGCCAGATCTTCACCCGGCTCGGTGAGATGTTCAGCGGCTCAGGCAACGTGATGGGCGGCAACCAGTCCGGTCCCGTCAACTACGACCTCGCCCGGCAGCTCGCGGCCAGCTCGATCGGATTCGTCAAGCCGGTGCCCGAGGCCACCACCACCGCGATCTCCGACGCGGTCCGGCTCGCCGAGACGTGGCTCGACGGTGTGACGCCACTGCCCGCGGGCACCACCAAGTCGATGGCGTGGACCCCCAGCGACTGGATCGACAACACGCTGGCCACCTGGAAGCGACTGTGCGACCCGGTCGCCGAGCAGATCTCCACGGTGTGGGCGTCGACGCTGCCCGAGGAGGCCAAGAGCATGGCGGGCCCCCTGCTGGCGATGATGTCCCAGATGGGCGGCATGGCGTTCGGCTCGCAACTCGGCCAGGCACTCGGCACGCTGTCGCGAGAAGTGTTGACCTCCACCGACATTGGGCTACCGCTGGGACCCAAGGGGGTGGCCGCGCTGATGCCGGATGCCATCGAGTCACTCGCCGAGGGCCTCGAGCAGCCGCGCAGCGAGATCCTGACGTTCCTGGCCGCGCGCGAGGCAGCGCACCATCGGCTGTTCAGCCATGTGCCGTGGCTGTCCAGCCAGCTGCTCAACGCCATCGAGGCCTTCGCCAAGGGCATGAAGGTCGACACCAGCGGGCTCGAGGAATTCACCCGTGGCTTCAATCCGGAGTCCCTCACCGATCCCTCGGCCATGGAGCAACTGCTCAATCAGGGCATCTTCGAACCCAAGGCGACGCCCGAGCAGGTGGCCGCACTCGAGCGGCTGGAGACGATGCTCGCGCTCATCGACGGATGGGTGCAGACCGTCGTGAACGACGCTCTCGGCGACCGGATTCCGGGCACGTCCGCGCTGAGCGAGACCCTGCGCCGTCGCCGCGCCACCGGCGGCCCCGCCGAGCAGACGTTCGCCACCCTGGTCGGGCTGGAGTTGCGGCCACGCAAGCTGCGCGAGGCCGCGGCGCTGTGGGAGCGGCTGACCGAGGCCGTCGGCGCCGACAGGCGCGACGCCGTGTGGCAGCACCCCGACCTCCTGCCGAGCGCCGAGGATCTCGACGACCCGGCCGCGTTCATCGACGGCATCCTCGGTGGCGACACCAGTGGGATGGAGCAGGCGATCGCCGATCTGCAGGACGACGAGGAGCGGCGCTCCGACGACTAGCCTGCCGCCTGTGGATAACTAAAACGCGCAGGCCGCCGCGCATGGCACAGTCGTGACGTGTCGCGCCACACCCTCGATCCGGCGATGCCGGTGCTGATGCGCCCCGACGGTGCCGTCCAGGTCGGCTGGGATCCCCGCCGTGCACTGTTGGTGCACCCGCCGGACGGTCTGTCCGCCGCGGCGCTGGCCGACCTGCTGCGCGTGATGCAGTCCGGGATCACGCTGACCGATCTGCAGGCCCTCGCGGTGAACCGGGGCGTTGAAGACGCGGCGGCCGTTGCCGAGCTCGTCGCGTCGCTGGTGGGCGCCGGGATCGTGACGACGGCTCCGCCACCGGCCCGCTCGGCGTCGATCCGCATCCACGGCCGCGGACCGCTGTCCGACCTGCTGGCAGGGGCACTGCGCTGTTCGGGTGCGAGGGTCAGGCACAGCAGCCTCAGTCACGCCGGCGTCCGGCCGGGCAGCACCGACCTGGTGGTGCTGTCCGACTATCTGGTCACCGATCCACGGGTGGTCCGAGACCTGCACGACGCGCGGGTGCCGCATCTGCCGGTGCGGGTGCGGGACGGCACCGGTCTGGTCGGCCCGCTGGTCATCCCCGGGATGACGAGCTGTCTGCGGTGCGCCGATCTGCACCGCAGCGACCGCGACGCGGCCTGGCCCGCGCTGGCGGCGCAACTGCGCGACGCCGTCGGCAGTGCCGACCGGGCCACCATGCTGGCCACCGCGGCACTGGCGCTCAGCCAGGTCGACCGCGTCATCAAGGCCATCCGCGACGTCGGCGACCCGCTCCGGGCGGGCGATCCGCCGGCCACCCTCGACACCACGTTGGAGGTCGACGTCCGCACCGGGTCGACGGTGAGCCGACGATGGTCCCGGCATCCGCGGTGTCAATGCTGATCGCCGAGGACGGCACACAGTTGACGGGTGTTCAGCTTCGTCGTGGATGATGGTCTGGTGGCAGACATCAAACGTGGAAGAGCTGCGCGAAACGCCAAGCTCGCGAGTCTCCCCGTTGGCTTCGCCGGACGCGCCGCGCTCGGCCTTGGCAAACGACTCACCGGCTCGTCGAGGGATGACGTCAACGCCGAGTTGATGGAGAAGGCGGCCAACCAACTCTTCACCGTCCTCGGCGAGCTCAAGGGCGGCGCGATGAAGGTCGGCCAGGCGTTGTCGGTCATGGAGGCGGCCGTTCCCGAGCAGTTCGGCGAACCCTATCGCGAGGCGCTGACCAAGCTGCAGAAGGACGCTCCGCCGCTCCCCGCGGCAAAGGTGCATCGGGTCCTGGACGCCCAGCTCGGCACCAAGTGGCGGGAGCGCTTCGAATCGTTCGACGACGCCCCCGTCGCGTCGGCAAGCATCGGTCAGGTGCACAAGGCGATCTGGTCGGATGGGCGCGAGGTCGCCGTCAAGATTCAGTACCCGGGCGCCGACGAGGCCCTGCGGGCAGACCTGAAGACCATGAAGCGGATGGTCTCGGTGTTCAAGCAGCTCTCCCCCGGCGCCGACGTGCAGGGCGTGGTGGACGAGCTGATCGAACGCACCGAGATGGAACTCGACTACCGGCTCGAGGCCGACAACCAGCGGGCCTTCGCCAAGGCCTACAAGGACCACCCGCACTTCGTCGTCCCGGCGATCGTGGCCAGCGCGCCGAAGGTCGTCATCGCCGAGTGGATCGACGGCATCCCGATGTCCCAGATCATTCGCGAGGGCTCGCAGGAACAGCGAGATCTCATGGGCACCAGGCTGTTCGAGCTGACGCACGACGCGCCGAGGCGGCTGGAGATGATGCACGGCGACGCGCATCCTGGGAATTTCATGCTGATGTCCGACCAGAAGATGGGCGTGATCGACTTCGGTGCGGTCGCACCGCTTCCCGGCGGCTTGCCGATCGAGCTGGGGCTGACCCTGCGCTACGCCGTGGCCAAGGACTACGAGCACCTGCTGCCCACGATGGAGCGGGCCGGTTTCATCCAGAAGGGCGAGCAGGTGTCGGCCCGCGAGATCGACGACATGCTCCGGCAATACGCGGAGCCGGTCGAGGTCGAGGTGTTCCACTACACCCGCAAGTGGCTTCAGAGGATGACCGCGGTGAACATGGACCGCTCGGTCGCGCAGATCAGAACCGCCCGGCAGATGGACATTCCGCCCAAGCTGGCGATCCCGATGCGCGTGATCGCCTCGATCGTGGCGATCTCGTGTCAACTCGACGCGTACGTTCCCGTCAGAGCCATTGCGGCCGAACTGGTTCCGGGGTTCGCCGACGAGGCTGCCTAGCGTCCTACGCCAGGCAGCCTCGCCAGCTACGCCGCTGCCGGGCTCTCGGCCGGGTTCTTGCGCGGCCGGCCACGCGGACGCTTGCGCGCCACGACGCTGCCGTGATCGATGATCTCGCCGCCCCAGACTCCCCATGGCTCTTGACGTTCCAGTGCCGAGGACAGGCACTCACGCCGGATCGGGCACTCTGCGCACAGCTCCTTGGCCCGCTCCAACTCGACGGGACTCTCGGCGAACCACAGATCTGGATCGCCGACATGACACGGCACCGTCAGCCTCCCGCGGCATGTCCGGATTGACATGACTCTCCTGCTTCCTGGTCGTTGCTTCTTGATCGGCCATCTGTCTTCTGATGGATCCTCAGACCAGGAGTTCGGGAGTTCCGAAAACAATGGCCACGGATCCGGTGTGTTCGGGTCCGTGGCCTTTTCGGCTTGTGAGGGCTTACCTAGGTAGTGCCTCGATTCACGGACGCGACAGTCGCGGCGGTGGTGCGACGTGCGCGCGGCATAATCGTCCTGCGCGCCGGTCGCGGCGTACGCCGCCGCGGGGTGCGCAGCGGCTGCCGGGGTGCCAGCGACATGCGGGTTGCCAGCAACGTGCGCAGCGACGGCCGGGTTGCCAGCGACATGGAGGGGCCACGACATGCCGGCAACGCCTACGCCGGAGAACGAATTGATGTTCACCATGATGTTGACCCCCTCCTTTCTCTGTCTGCTGGTACGCCCCACCGGGCGTATCTGAGGTTAAACGCTAGCACCCAAATCTGACAAGCGATTTTCTGACCTGCGGGTTTGGCATCATCTTTGGCATTCTTGGCAGTTTCACGAGCGGCTCCGGACGAGTTCGAGTACATCGGGCCCGAACTGCTCGAGCTTGCGCGCACCGATACCGGGGATGGCGACCAGCGCGGCGTCGTCGCCCGGCAACGTCTCGGCGATGGCGATCAGGGTGTTGTCGGTGAACACGACGTAGGCGGGCACGCTCATCTCCTTGGAGATGCGCAGACGCCACTCCTTCAGCTCGGCGAGGAGTTCCTCGTCGATGTCCGACGGGCACGTCTCACACCGGCGCAGCATGACGGCGGTTGGCGTGGTCAGGGCGCCGTTGCACACCCGGCACTTCGGGGTGGGCCCGCGTTGTCGACGGGGCCGGTTCGGCGTGTTGTCGGCGTCGGACTGCGGGGCGATGCCGTTGAGGAAACGCGACGGTCGTCGGCCTTGGCGCCCTCCCGGTGTCCGGGCCAACGCCCAGCTGAGCGCCAAATGGATTCGGGCCCTTGTGACTCCGACGTACAGGAGGCGGCGCTCCTCCTCGACCGGCTCACTTTCGGCGCCGTGCGTGAGCGCGTGCGAGATGGGTAGCGTGCCGTCGGCGAGGCCCACCAGGAACACCGCGTCCCATTCCAGCCCCTTCGCCGCGTGCAGGGACGCCAACGTCACGCCCTGCACCACCGGTGGGTGGCGCGCGTCGGCGCGTTGCCGCAACTCGGCCACCAGCGCACGCAGGTCGAGCGTCGGCCGCGCGGCGACCTCCTCGTCGACCAGTTCGGCCAGCGCGACGAGAGCCTCCCACCGCTCCCTGGCCCTGGCGCCCGACGGCGACTCGGCGGTCAGACCCAGCGGCTCCAGCAGGTTGCGGACCAGCGGCCCCAACTCCTCGCCGTCCGCAACGCCGCGCTCGGCGGCGCGTTGCAGCGCGAGCAGCGCCTGCCGGATCTCCTGGCGGCTGAAGAAACCCTCCCCGCCGCGCACCTGAAACGCGATGCCCACCTCGGTGAGCGCCTCCTCGTAGACCTCGGACTGCGCGTTGATGCGGTAGAGCACCGCGATCTCCGAAGCCGCGGTGCCGGATCCGATGAGCCGCTTGATGGCCTTGGCGACCGCGGTGGCCTCGGCGACCTCGTCGGGATGCTCGCTGAACGTCGGCACCGGCCCGGAATCACGTTGGCCGACCAGGTGAAGTCTGCTGCCCGCCATCCGGCCGCGGGCGTTGGCGATCACCCGATTCGCCAGCGACACCACCTCGGGAGTGGACCGATAGTCGCGTTCCAGGCGGACCACCGCCGCCTCCGGGAACCGCCGCGAGAAGTCCAGCAGATACGCCGGGGTGGCCCCGGTGAACGAGTAGATGGTCTGGTTCGCGTCGCCGACGACGGTCAGGTCGTCGCGGTCGCCGAGCCACGCGTCGAGCACGCGCTGCTGCAGCGGCGTGACGTCCTGGTACTCGTCGACGACGAAACACCGGTAGCGGTCCCGGAACTCCTGCGCGACGGCGGCGTCGTTCTCGATGGCGGCCGCCGTGTGCAGCAGCAGATCGTCGAAGTCCAGCAGCGTGGTGCCGTCGCGGCGGGCCTTCATCGCCTCGTACCCGGCGTACACGGCGGCGATCCTGGCGGCATCGAACGGGATGTCGCGACCGACCTTGGCGACCGCATCCGGATAGGCCTCGGGGCTGATCAGGGACGACTTCGCCCACTCGATCTCGCCCGCGAGATCGCGCACGTCGTCGGTGCTGGCCTGCATCGAGGCGCGGTTGGCGGCCTGGGCCACCACGCCGAACTTGCTGTCGAGCAGCTCCCAGCCCGTGTCACCGACCAGCCGGGGCCAGAAGTACTGCAACTGTCTGCGGGCGGCGGCGTGAAACGTCACGGCCTGCACCCCGCCGGTGCCCGCCCCCGTCCCGGATTCCAGGTCGAGCGAGCGCAACCGGGCGCGCATCTCCCCCGCGGCGCGCGACGTGAACGTCACGGCCAGCACCTGGCCGGGGGCCACGTGACCGGCGGCCACCAGGTACGCGATGCGCCGGGTGATGGTGCGGGTCTTGCCGGTACCGGCGCCGGCCAGCACGCACACCGGCCCACGGGGCGCCTGCACGGCCTCGCGCTGCTCGTCGTCGAGGTCGTTCAGGAGGGCGGCGACCGGAGCCTCGAGCGGCATGGCGTCCATCTTGGCAGGGCCCTGCGACAATTGCCGACGCGGCCGGGTGGCATGTCGGGCATGGACGCGGGGTCGACTATGTTGAACGACTTATGAGTGCTGCTGGAACGTCGGGGTTGACCATGTACACCACCTCGTGGTGTGGCTTCTGCGCCCGGCTCAAGTACGCGCTGAAGTCCGAGGGAATCGCCTGGACCGAGGTCGACATCGAGGCGGAACCCGAGGCGGCCGAATTCGTCGGCTCGGTCAACGGCGGCAACCACGTGGTGCCGACGGTGAAGTTCGCCGACGGCTCGACGCTGACCAATCCGAGTATCCGCGAGGTCAAGGCCAAGCTGGCTCGATAGCCCGCTGGACCTAGATCCCCGGCGTCGCTCCGGCCCCTAGTCCAGCGCCGCCCAGGACTCGATGATCTCCCTGGCAATCGAGATGGAGCCCGGCAGCAACAACCGGGACTCCGACTCGCTGTTCCAGTCGCCGTCTGCGAGGGCTTCGCGCACCTGCGCGCGGGTGAACCAGTCCGCCTCGACGATCTCGCCGTCGTTGAACGAGAACTCCTGCTCGGGATCGCCGATGGCGTGGAAGCCGATCATGAGTGAGCGCGGGAACGGCCACGGCTGGCTGCCCAGGTAGCGGATGTCGGTCACGTCGAGGCCGACCTCCTCGGCGATCTCGCGCTGCACGCAGCCCTCGAACGACTCGCCCGCCTCGACGAATCCGGCGAGCAGCGAGAAGAGCCGCTCCGGCCACACCGTCTGGCGGGCCAGCACGCAGCGGTCGTGTCCGTCGTGCACCAGGCAGATGATCGCCGGGTCGATCCGCGGAAACTCCTCGTGGCCGTTGACGGGGTTGACGCGCGACCAGCCGGCCTTGATCGGCCGCGTCGGCGAGCCGTCGACTGCGCTAAACCGGGCGCTGTCATGCCAATTCAGCAGCGCGGTGGCCGTCGCCACCAGTTGCGCGCTGACGTCGTCGAAGATCGCGCCGGCCCGACGCAGGTCGAGCACTTCGGATTCGGCGTGCGGATCCTCGGGGCCCTCGAGCGCGCTGCGCACCCCCCACACGTGCCTGCCGTCATCGAGCCGGCCGAGGAAGACCGCGTTCTCGGCCGGGGTGGCGGACAGCTTCGCGGCGGGACCGAGCACCACCCGGCCGCCGGAGATCAGCACCTGGTTGCGCCGGTCCACGCGCAGCACCAGCGCGTCCGGCCAGCCCGCCAGGGCGGCCTCGACGTCGGTGCGCACCACGTCCGCCCGATCGGCGCCAACCCGCGACAGCAGAGGGGTGTTGCGCAGTTGAAAGTCAGTCATGTGTTCCATTCCCGGGTCGCTTCGCTCCTGCCCACGACTCATTCCCCGAGTCGCTGGACTCACCGGTCGGCGTTCGCGCTGCGGATGTACAGCAGCCGGTCGCCGAGCTCGACGGCGTCCACCTCGGGCTCGTCGACACGCAGCAGCCTGCCGTCGCGGACGACACCAAGCACGATGTCGCCGAGGTGGCGCGGGGACCCGCCGACCTCCGTCGTCTCGACCGGCCGTTCGGCGATCGCGAAGCCCGCGTCGGGGGTGAGCAGGTCTTCCATGACCTCGACCACCGACGGCGTCTGGGTGGCGATGCCCAGCAGCCGCCCGGCGGTCTCCGACGTCACCACGGTGGTGTCGGCACCGGACTGCCGCAGCAGGTGCTGATTCTCCGCCTCCCGGACCGCCGCGATGATCTTGGCGTTGGGCGCGAGCTCGCGCGCGGTGAGGGTGACGAGCACGGCGGTGTCGTCGCGGTTGGTCGCGACGATGATGGACTTGGCGTGTTGCGCGCTGGCCAGCCGCAGCACCTCCGAGTCGGTGGCGTTGCCGCGCACCGTCACCAACCCCGCGCTCTTGGCCCGTTCGAGTGCCGTGGGGTTCTCGTCGACGACGACGATCTGCCCGGCCGCGACGTCGTCACCGATCATCGCGGCGACCGCGGTCCTGCCCTTGGTGCCGTAGCCGACGACGACAGTGTGATTGCGCACGGATTTCCTCCATCGCTGAATGTCGAACGCCTGGCGCGACTGCGTGGTCAGCGTCTCGACCGTGGTACCGATCAACACGATCAGGAACGCCACGCGCAGCGGTGTGATCACCAGGACGTTGATCAGCCGTGCCGACGGGGTGAACGGGGTGATGTCGCCGTAGCCGGTGGTCGACAGCGAGACGGTCGCGTAGTACAGGCAGTCCAGGAACGACAGCTCGTTGTCCTGCACGTCGCGGTAGCCTGCGCGGTCGAAATAGACGATCAGCACGGCCGCGAACAGCGCCAGCAGCGCGTAGACGACGCGCATCAGGATCCTGCGCGTCGGGCTGACGAACGGCTTGGGGATGTTCAGGATGCCGACCAGGTCGGCGTCCGGCCGGGACGTCAGGTTCTGATCGATGGCCTCGAGCTGCCGACGCAATCTACCCCTGGCCACGAGGGCCCATCATCCGCCGGTGGCGCAGCACAGCACAATGTAACCATGACCTCCCTCACCTCAGCAGTCGACAGCGCGCCGAGCCAGGCACCCGCCCAGCGAATGGGCGCCCTGCTGATCGGCATGGGCGTTCTGCACTTCGCGGCGCCGAAGCCCTTCGACAGCATCTGTCCCGACGAGCTGCCCGGTACCCCGCGGTTCTACACGTTGGCCTCGGGTGTCGCGGAGGCGGCGACCGGTGCGATGCTGCTGGCCCCGCGTACCCGCCGGCTCGGCGCGACTGGCGGCCGTCGCGCTGTTCATCGGCGTCTTTCCCGCGAACGTCAACATGGTCCGGCTGTGGTGGGGCAAGGGCTGGCCGGCCCGCATCGCGCGCGATCGGCCGTCTGCCGCTGCAGGTGCCGATGATCACCCAGGCGCTCAAGATCCGCCGCAACGCGCCGCGCTAGGCGGCCGCCAGCAGCGCCGCCAGTTCCTCTGCGCCGGGCAGTTCGTCCGGCGCAACCGTCACACCGCTGCGTACGTAGTGGAAGGCCGCCCGCACCGACGAGACCGGCACACCGCGCATGGCCGCCCACGCCAGCCGATAGACGGCCAGCTGAATCGCGTTCTGCTGCAATGCCTCCGGCGTGGCAGGCGGGTCACCGGTCTTCCAGTCGACCACCGTGACACCGCCGTCCTCGTCGGCGAACACGGCGTCGATCCGGCCGCGCACCACCGTGCCGCCGAGAACCATGTCGAACGGGGTCTCCACGTCGATCGGGGTCCGCGTGGCCCAGGCTGACACCGCGAAGGCGGCCTGCAGCTCGTCGAGGTTCTCGCCCTCGGCACGGCCCAGATCGCCGTCGACGGCCCCCGGCAGATCGTCCAGGTCGAACAACCGCTCGGCGTGATAGAACCGCTGCACCCAGTCGTGGAACGCCGTGCCCAGCGCCGCATGCGGGTCCGGGCGGACCGGCAGCCTGCGCTGCAACCGCTGGGCCGCACCTGCCGGATCGCGGCCGATGTCGACCAGGGCACTCACCGACAGCTGGGCGGGCAGCGCGACGGGCGGACGTTCCATCGCACGCTCGCGCTCGGCCAGCAGGGCGTCCACGTCGGCCGCCCACCCCTCGACGTCGACCGCGTCCGAGTCGGCGCCGCCGGCCATCACCGACGTCACCAGCGCGGCACCCCGGTCCACGTCCGTCCGGGCAGCGCCGACGGGGTCGGTGGGCCACGATCGCTGGACGACGTTCTCCTGCAGAGGGTTCCGATCGCCCTCAGCCGGATCGGGAGCCCACGCTTCGACGACCCCGCACGGATCGCCGTCCGCGGCCGACCGTTCGATCACGTCGCGGACCTCGACGAGGAACTCCGAGGGCCCCCTCGGCTTGAGTTCGGTGGCACCCCAGTGATGACCCGACAGCAACAGCGTGTCCTCCGCGCGGGTGAGCGCCACGTACAGCAGGCGGCGTTCCTCGTCGACGCGCCGTTGGTCGAGGCGCCGCTTGTGTTCGGTGATCTTGTCGGACAACGCCTTCCGATCGTTCACGTCGCTGGTGTCGAGCACTGGTACGCCGTGTTCGGACGCGGTCGCCCGGTCCCCCCGCAGCAGCGGCGGCAGGTCGGCGGGATCGGACAGCCAGGTGCGCGGCGACGCGGTTGACGGGAACACCCGCCCGCTCAGATGCGGCACCGCGACGACCTGCCATTCCAGTCCCTTGGCGGCGTGCACGGTCAGGATCTGCACCCTGTCGTGCGCGACGGTGAGCTCGGCGGGAGCCAGCCCGTTCTCCACCTCCATCGCGGCGTCCAGGTAGGCGAGCAGGCTCGGCACCGTCGCCCCGGAGCGCGCTGCGAAGCCGGCCACCACGTCGGCGAACGCATCGAGATGCTCAGTCCCGGTCCATCCGGCCGACACCCTCTGCGCCGCACGCACTTCGGCGTCGACGCCGAGCATGCGTCGCACCTCGGCGACGACGTCGGGCAGCGGATGGTGCAGCTGCGCCCGCAGCGTGGCCAGTTCGCGGCCGAGCGCCACGATGCGGCGGTGCCCCTCCTGCGAGTACCGGTCCACCGGACCCGGGTGGCCGATCGCGTCGGCCAGGCATGCGGCGTCGGCGTCCGGCGCCGCGGCGGCCACGATCGCCGCCGCCGAGGCGCGATCGGCGGTCCGGCCGGGATCGTCGAGTTCCACGGCGCGCCGCCACAGCGCGGTGACGTCCGCGGCGCCCAGCCGCCAGCGCGGCCCGGTGAGGACACGCATCGCGGCGGCCCCGGCGGTGGGGTCGGCGGCCAGGCGCAACATCGCCACCACGTCCGCGACCTCGGGGATGGCCAGCAGGCCTGCCAGCCCGACGACCTCGACGGGCACTCCGCGCGCAGTCAGTGCGTCGGCGATGGGCGCGGCGTCGGCGTTGCGCCGGACGAGCACCGCGGCCGTCGGCACGGCCGAACCGGCGCTGCGTGCGTCGCGGTAGATGGTCGCCAAACCGTCTGCCACCCAGTCCCGTTCGCTGACGACGTCGGACAACAGCGCGCACCGGATGGTGCCGGGTTGGGCGTCGGGCCTTGGCAGCAGCTCACGCACGGCGACCGAACGGCGGCGCGCCTCCGCCGAGACCGCGTTGGCGAGCCGGAGCGCACGGGGCGGGTTGCGCCAGCTGGTGCGCAGTTCCAGCGTCGGCGCCGGGCGTGCCGTCCGCAAGGCAGAAGTCCGTGGTGAACCGGGGCAGGTTCGTCGCCGACGCACCCCGCCAGCCGTAGATCGACTGGATCGGGTCGCCGACGGCGGTCAACGCGAGCCCGTCGTCCACCCCGCCGCCGAACAGCGACGACAACGCGACGCGCTGCGCATGCCCGGTGTCCTGGTACTCGTCGAGCAGCACCACCCGGTAGCGGCCCCGCAGCTCGGCACCCACCTGCGGGAAGGCCGCCGACAGCCGGGCCGCCGCAGACATCTGCATGCCGAAGTCCATGACGTTCTCGGCGCGCATCCTGGCGTGCAGCGCGTCGACCAACGGCACCAGATCGGCGCGCGCGGTCTGCGTGGCCAGCATCTTGAGCAGCGACTGCGTCGGCCCTCCTTCGCGCTGCCGCGGCCCGGCCGGAAGGGTGTGCACCAGCCGCTCGAGTTCGAGGTGGGTGTCGCGGAGTTGGTCGGTGTCGACCAGATGCTCGGCGAGCTGACCGGCCAGGCGCAGCACCATCGCGGTGATCGCGGCAGGCGTCTTCTCGGTGTCCAACGTCCCGGGGTGCTCGCACACCACGCGGTACGCCAACTGCCACAGCTCGGTCTCGCTGATCAGCCGGGTGGCGGGCTCCATCGGCAGCAGGAGGCCGTGCTCACGCAGGAGGGTCCCGGCGAAGGCGTGATAGGTGGCCACCGTCGGATGCTCGTCGACCGCGTCGCCGGGCCCGCCCGGCACCAGGCCGACGCCGGCCAGCCGGGCCAGCCTGGTTCGGACCCGGCGCAGCAGTTGGCCTGCCGCCTTGCGGGTGAAGGTCAGCCCGAGCACCTCGCCGGGACGCGCGTGGCCGTTGGCCACCAGCCACACCACCCGCGCGGCCATCGTCTCGGTCTTGCCCGCCCCCGCCCCCGCGATCACCACCAGCGGTCCCGGCGGGGCGGCGATGACGGCTGCCTGCTCTTCGGTCGGGGGGAAGATGCCGAGCGCGTCGGCCAGTTCGGTGGGGCTGTAGTGAGCGGTCACGATCGACCACCGATCGCCGCCTGCGCCGGACAGATCGCCCGCACCGGGCAGTGTGCGCACCCGTCGTTGATGCGCGCCACGAACTCCGGGCCCTGCGTGGCCGCCGCGGCTTCCCGCACCGACTCGCGGAGGACTTCGCGCCCCTCGGCACTCATCGGGTCCTGCTCACGTTCGCACGCGCCGGTCGAGCCGACCTTGCCAAGGTAGACCAGGCGCGCCCCGCCCGCCTGATCACCTTGCGGCAGAAGACCTTCGGCGATGGCCAGCTGATAGGCCGCCAACTGGGCATGGCGTTGGGCCTCGTCCTTGCTGACGGGAGTCTTGCCGGTCTTGACGTCGACCACCACCAACCGGCCCTCGGCGTCGCGCTCCAACCGGTCGACCCGACCGCGCACCCGCACCCCCGGCTGCTGCCCATCGGACGGCTCCACGACACCGTCCACGTCGACCTCGGCGCCCACCTCGGTGAACTGGTGTCGCGTCTGCGCCCGCCACTGAACGAATGTCGAGAGCATCGCGCGGTGACGCTCCAGCTCGTTGGCGGAGTACCACTGCGAGTCGAAAGGCAGCTCCGCCCAGTGCCGTTCGAGCTCGGCGATCATCTGGTCCTCACCCTTGTCCGGATCGGCCACCAGCGCGTGGATCAGTGAACCGAGCGCCGACCGCACGTCGCGTCCGTCGGCGCCGCCGTGGCGTTCCAGCAGCCACCGCAGGGGGCAGTCGCTCAAGCGTCTGGAGTCGTGACGGGGACAGCGTCACGACATGCCCCTCCCCCGACCACAGCGGCTCGTCGGTCGACAGCGTCGTGGTGCCGTACCACTGCGCCGGACTCGCACCGGGCACACCCGCCGCGGCGAGGCGGGCCAACTGCGTTGCCGCACAGGCGCGCGACGCCTCGTCGACCGCCTCGGCGGGCGCGCACACCACGGCGCGCAACCTGCCGACCACGGCGGCGGGCGCCAACACCCGCGGCGCGTGAACGGGAGCCGGGTCGGGATCCGCGGGGCCGCCGGTGGAAAGCGCGGCGAGTTCGGCGCAGAACGGGGACGGCAACGCCGATTCGTCGCCCTCGTCGCCGTCGACCGCCGTGACGACGACGTGTGACCGCGCCCGGCCCAGTGCGGCGATCAGCAGCCTGCGCTCCTCGGCCAGCAGCGGCGCCCTGGTCGACATCACACCCGCCATCGGATCCGCGACCCCGTCGAGGACGTCGACCAGGTGTTGGGTGGCCAGCACCCCGCCGCGCGGAACGGTGTTGGGCCACAACCCCTCCTGAAGGCCGGCGATCACGACGACCTCCCATTCCCGGCCCAGCGCGGCGTGCGCGCTCAGCACGGCGACGGACTCGCCGGCGCGGTGGTCATTCCGGCCGGCCGCAGGCAGCACCATCGCCCGCACGTGGTCCACCAGGCCCGTCAGCGACGCGCCCGCGGTTCGGCTGGTGTACTGCTCGGCCACGTCGAACAGCCCGGTCACGGCGTCGAGGTCGCGGCCCGCCTGCACGCCTGCCTGTCCGCCACGTTCGATCGAGGCCAACCAGCGCCGCTGCAACCCGCAGTGATGCCATGCCTGCCACAGCGTCGCCAGGGGATCCCGCCCGGCCGGGTCGGCCCGCCTTGCGGCGGAAAGGACCGTGGCGACGCGGCGCAGCGGCCGGGCGAGCTGATCGGGCAGATCCACGGACGCACCGCCGAGCGCGTCGACGAGCAGGTCGGCGAAATCGCGCGGCGGCCTGCTGCCGTCGGCCCTGCGCAGTGCGCGACGCAGCTGCCGCAGTGATACCGGGTCGACACGGCCGATCGGTCCGGTCACCAGCGCCACGGCGCGATCGCCGTCGAGGCCGTGCATGGTGGCATCGAGCACCGTCAACAACGCCGCCACCGCGGGGTGTTCGGCCAGAGCCGTCGCCGACGGTTGATCGACCGGCACGCCCGCGGCGGTCAGGGCGCGCGCCAGCGCCGCTCCGGCGCGGGGCACCGAGCGCACGATCACCGCCATCTGCGACCACGGCACACCGTCGACGAGGTGGGCGCGGCGCAACGCGTCGGCGATCAGCGCGGACTCGGCGTGCGGCGTCGCCGCGATCCGCACGCTCAGCGACCCGTCGCGGTCCTCGGCGGCGGTGATGTCGCGGGCCGCATCCGCGCCGGGAAGTCGCCGCGCGATGCCGGTCACCGCGCGTGCCACGGCGGGCGCGCAGCGATGTGACGCCGTCAGCACGACGGCGGGCGCCGCGTCGTCCCGCAGTATCTCGGGATCGGCGCCGCGGTAGCCGAACACCGCCTGGTTCGGATCCCCGGCGATGATGCTGAGTTCCGCGCCTGCGGCCAGCACCCGGACGAGGTGCGCGGCCTGCGGATCGAGGTGCTGGGCGTCGTCGACCAGCAGCAACTGCACGCGTGCACGCTCGGCGGCCAGCAGGTCCGGGTCCGTCGCGAACGCCTCGAGCGCGGCACCGACGAGTTCGGCCGCTCCCAGGGCAGGCACCGTGGCCTGCGGCGCCGCCATGCCGACCGCCGAGCGCAGCAGCATCACCTGCTCGTAGACCTGAGCGAACCGGCCCGCGGCCACCCACTCCGGGCGGCCGTTCCGCCGGCCGATGCGTTGCAGCTCAAGCGGATCGACGCCCCGCTCGGTGCAGCGGGCCAACAGGTCGCGCAGCTCGGTGGCGAACCCCACGGTGAGCAGCGCCTGCCGCAGCTGGGCCGGCCAGACGACCGACGCGTCGTCGCCGTCTTCGAAGTCGCCTGCCAGCAGTTCCCGGATGATGCCGTCCTGCTCGGCGCTGGTGATCAGCCGCGGCGGCGGATCCCCGTTGCGCCGGGCCGCCTGGCCGAGCACCGCGAAGGCGTACGAGTGCACCGTGCGGACGAGCGGCTCGCGCACCGCGGCAGGCTCGGTGGTGCCGGGGCCGAGCAGCGCCGACGTGACGGCCGCCCTGGCCTGCATGCCGAGCCGCGCCGAACCGGTCAGCAGCAGAACGGATTCGGGATCGCAGCCCGCGGCGATTCTGGCGGCGGCGACCCGGGTCAGCAGATGCGACTTGCCGGTGCCCGGGCCGCCGAGCAGACGCACGGTGCCGTGCAGACCGGGCTCTGTCAACGCGGCGGGCGACAGGTCGAGGTGCGATGCGGGCATGACGAGATGACATCACGGGGGTCCGACAAATCGGCTCGGGATTCGAGCCCGGGAATGACTCGGAGGGCAGGAGCGCAGCGACCCGGGGAATGACACTGGCCGGGGCGGCTGGCAGCATCGAGGACGTGACCGACGCCTTGAACACCTACCGCTACGGCCCAACGGGGCCTGCCCGGATCCTGGCCATCCACGGATTGACCGGGCACGGCCGACGATGGGAGACGCTGGCCAACCGTCATCTGCCCGAGTTCGCCATCGCGGCGCCGGACCTGCTCGGCCACGGCCGCTCGTCGTGGGCCGCACCGTGGACCATCGAGGCCAACGTGGCTGCGCTCGCCGCACTGCTGGACGGCGACTCGGCGGGCCCGGTGACGGTGGTCGGGCATTCGTTCGGCGGGGCGGTCGCGCTGAGTCTCGCGGCGGCCCGGCCCGATCTGGTCGGGGCAGTGGTGCTGCTCGATCCCGCCGTCGGCCTCGACGGCACCTGGATGCAGGAGATCGCCGATGCCATGCTGGATTCGCCCGACTTCGCCGACCGCGACGAGGCCCGCAACGACAAGACGTCCGGGTCGTGGGGCGAGGTGGCCGAAGCGGATCCGGCCGAGCTGGAGCGCGAACTCGACGAGCACCTGATCACCCTCGCGAACGGACGCGTGGGCTGGCGGGTCAACGTCCCGGCGATCATGTCCTACTGGAGCGAGCTGACCCGGCCGTTCGCGCTGCCGCGCCAGGGCACCCCCACCACCCTGATCCGGGCCAAGCGAACCAGTCCGCCCTACGTCTCCGACGAGCTCATCACCGGTCTCGATGCACACCTCGGATCCGACTTCACCCTGCTCGACTTCGACTGCGACCACATGGTGGCCCAGGCCAAGCCTGCGGAGACCGCCGCTGCCATCCGGGCACGGGCGGGCTGACCATGGCGGCGATCACCGACGAGCAGGTCGAGATGGTGCGCGCGCTCGTCGCCGCCATCCCTGCGGGGAGGGTGTCCACCTACGGCGACATCGCCGACGCGGCTTCACTTTCCAGCCCGCGCATCGTCGGCTGGATCATGCGCACCGACTCGTCCGATCTGCCGTGGCACCGGGTGATCAGGGCATCCGGCAGGCCCGCTGCGCATCTGACGACCCGACAATTGGAACTGCTGCGGGCCGAAGGGGTGCTGGCCACCGACGGCCGGGTGCCGCTGGGCGAGGTCCGCCACGAATTCTAAGCAGGCCCTGGGATCAGGTCGGTCCACGATTTCTGAGGGTTGTGCTGGGTGAACGCGACCGACGGTTGGCACCGGATCCGTTGCCCGCGAACGAACTTGGCGCCGCGGCCAACGCGATGAAGCGGTGCCTCGAAAGGCGCAAGTCTTCGGATCGCTCTCCTAGATCAGTTGTCGGAGAGGATCTTTGAACATCGCGCGCCGTCCTTGACTAGGACGCTCAAACTGCCTGGCACCCAGATCCGCTGACCCGCCGACTTCGCCTCGTATACAACGACGCATTCAGATGATTTCCCATCGACGCCAGCACCTCGCGTACGACGGGGCGGGAACGTCGAGGCGCCTGACCCGGTTGCTTGACCTACAGTGCCTAAAATAGTAAAGATAGGGCGACAGAGTCGCTGAACGCTGCCCGGGAGGCATGTGTGACGATCGGTACGGATTCGCACGGGCAGCCGGCTGCCCCCGAATTGGCGAGCGACCCCTATGGCTTCTTCGAGTACATGCGCAGGACCGAGCCGGTCTGGCGCGGCACCGTCATGGACATGTCCGCGGCGCCGCCGGAGATGATCCCCGACGAGGAGTGGACGCTCTTCGACTGGGCAGGCGTCTTCGCGGCGTTCCGTGACGACGAACTGTTCAACTCGGACATGTACAACCAGACGATCGGCCTGGTGTTCGGTCCGACGATCCTGGGCATGGAGGGCAAGCAGCACCACGACCATCGGAGCCTGGTGTCCAAGGCCTTCCGGCAGAGTGCGCTCGAGCGGTGGGAACCCGCCGTCATCGACCCGATCTGCGACGAGTTGGTCGACGGGATCAAGAACGACGGAGCGGCCGACCTGGTCAAGGCGATCACGTTCGAGTTCCCCACCCGGGTCACCGCCACGCTGCTCGGCCTGCCGCAGGAAGATCTGGATCTGTTCCGCCGACTGTCCCTCGACCTGATCTCGATCCAGGTCGACATCGAAGCGGGCCTGACGGCGTCGGTCGAGCTGGGCGCCTACTTCCAGACGCAGGTCGACCGCCGACGCAGCGCGATGACCAACGACATCATCGGTGATCTGGTCGCTGCCGAGATCGACGGCGAGAAGCTGACCGACGAAGCGATCATTTCGTTCCTGAGGTTGCTTCTGCCTGCCGGGCTCGAGACCACGTATCGATCGTCAAGCAATCTGCTCTATCTCCTGCTCACCCATCCGGACCAGCTCGCGGCGCTGCAGCGGGATCGCAGCCTGATTCCGGCCGCGATCGAGGAAGCGCTGCGCTACGAGACTCCCCTGGTGAGCGTTCCGCGCACCGCCACCAGAGACGTGGAGATGCGGTGGCATCACCATCCCCGAAGGCGCGCAAGTGAACCTGTGCATCGGTTCGGCCAATCGCGACGAAACCCGGTGGACCGGGGCGGGCGAGTTCGACATCCACCGACAGCGGCGCGCGCACATCTCCTTTGCCGGCGGCATACACAGTTGCCTCGGCATGCACCTGGCCAGGGTCGAGACGCGCGCGATGCTGAACAGCCTGTTCGACCGTGTGACCGACCTGCACCTGGTGCCCGCCGACGACACGAAGATCGTCGGCATGCCGTTCCGTTC
The DNA here is from genome assembly GCA_963735245.1 of uncultured Actinomycetota bacterium. Taxonomy (GTDB): domain Bacteria; phylum Actinomycetota; class Actinomycetes; order Mycobacteriales; family Mycobacteriaceae; genus Mycobacterium. The sequence continues at coordinate 86,768 of CAVTKI010000022.1, read as the reverse complement.
GCCGCCGAACCTTCCGGTGACGTTCCGCCCGGTGTGACGCGACGACCGGCAGCGAAACCTGTCAGCGGTACAACGGTTTCGGCGTGAACCGGATCAGTTCACGGTGATCTCGCGTCCGGTAGCGCCCTGGCGTGGTCCCGGTCACGGCTTGGAACGCCCGCCGCAGTTGCGTCTCACCGAGGAAACCGCATGCCGCGGCGACGTCGGCGACCGATCGATCGGGGTGAGCGCGAAGGAGCCGTTGCGCTTCGGCCACCCGGACCGCCCGCAGTTCTTCGGCAAGCGACCGGGGCGCGTCGCTGAACAGCCGGAACAACGTCCGCCGGGACAGGTGACAGCTGCGAGCTACCGCGTCACAGTCGAGATGGGGATCACGAAAGGCTCGGCGCAGGTGATGCATCACGCGTTCGCGATCGAGTTCCGCCGACCCGGTCTCGCCGCCCGCCGCGATCGACACCGTCGAGCTGATCAGGCCGAGTGCGTGAGTCGCCAACGCGGAGGGGTCGTGAGGAGCGAGCGCACGGAAGAACGCACCGACCGCCGCGGCGCGTCCGTCCTCCACTCCGAGCGGCACGCCGCTGGCTCGCCGCAGGGCGCGCTCCGGCACCGCGGTGCGCGGCACCTGAACGATCAGCTGTTCGAAGGGGCCGTCGAAGGAGAAGTCGAACGGGCGCGTGCTGTCGCAGAACACGATCGCACCCGGGGTCAGCCGCGCCGATCGGCCGTCTTGTTCCACCTGACACTGGCCGGCGACGTGAATCGTCGCCAAGGCGTATGCGGCCGTGGCGTCGTCGATCAACGCCGAGGTCCGGCGGACGCGCTGCGCCGTCGAACGGACAGTGGTGATCTGCATATCGGCACAGCCCGCCTGGTCGAGCTCGGCCCAGAACGGGCCGTCGCCCCGCGGTGAAGCCACGAGCGGAACGAACGTGCGGCTGATCAACTCGCGATAGTCGGTGAAGCCTGTCGGCGTGACCTGCATGCCCCATTGTGACCGAATGCGGGGCAGTCGACCCTGTGGGGAAGATCTCTGGGCGAAACGCCATGGTGCGGGCACGCGGCTCGATGAGTGGCACTCATCGACCGGACGACGGCACTCACCGTGTCACACCCGGCCGCTGGCACGGGCCAATCGGATGCAACTGGCGCGCGGAATCGTCGAGGCGCGCGCCGCGATCCGCGAACTGATGTCCGTCGCGGGGAGTTCGGCCTTCGCCGAGTCCAATCCGCTGCAACGGATCTGGCGGGACAGCGAGATCGCCAGCCGTCATGCCGTGGCCAACCCGGCGATCAGCGCCGAAGCCTACGGCCGGGTGCTATTGGGCATAACCGATCCGGTGATCCCACTGTGACGGGGCGTCGAGTGGCCAGTTATCGCCCGCGTTTTGGCAGATGTGCGTGACAAGTGGCCACTCGGCGTGACTCCCGTAGCTCTAGGTGAGTGCTGCGCCGTCGGTGTCTGCGGCCGCGGCCTGACGTGCCGCCATCTCCGAGGGTTTGATCTTGCCGCTGAGAACCTGACCGATCAGCTCCTGAACGTCACTGCTCATCGACGCCAGCACCACCAGGTCGTTGGAGGTCTGCCAATGCACCCGCATCCCCATCAGTTCCCACGCCCGTTTGATGTTCGCCTTCGTCAACATCAGGGTGGTCAGCGGAGCCTGCGCGATGTGCCGCGCGATCGCCTCGACTCGATCGTCCAGTTCGTCGCGCGGAACCACTTCGTTGACGAGTCCGTACTCGAGCGCCTTCTGCGCGGTGACGACCTCGGCGGTGTACAGGTAGTACGCCGCACGGCGCCAGTTCATGAAGACCCATGGCTCGATGGAGCATTCGCCCGACGGCATGCCGAATCCCTGCAGCGGCGGATACGAGAAGTAGGCGTCCTCGGAGGCGATCACGATGTCCGTGGTCAGCCCGTAGTGCGTGCCACCACCGAGGCAGTAGCCGTGCACCTGCGCGATGGTCGGCTTGGAGAACTCCCACAGGTTCAGAGTCGGCTTGACGAACAGGTCCGTCTGCGCCTTCCACGGCGTGCCCGTGCGTCGTGCGCCCTCGGCGAAACTCGGGTAGTCGACGTCGTTGTCGCCGATCGCGTGTCCCGAGCAGAAGCCCTTGCCGTTGGCCTTCAGGATCAGAACCTTGATGTCGTAGTCGCGATCGGCGTCCAGCAGCGCCGCGTCGACCTCCTCGGCGAGCTTCTGGTCCTGGGCGTTCGCCTTCTCGGGCCAGTTGAGCGTGACGCGGGCGATGGGCCCCGTCTTCTCGTAGATGATTCTCTCTCGCGTATCCGGTTCCAGATCCACATGTCCTCCTTATTCGATCATGAAGTGATGACACCGATTTCGGCGCCGATGTGGTAAGTCGTGCCGACTTCTCCACGTACATGATCCCCTTGCGCATCGCTCAGCAGTCCCCCTATACGCCCGACCCCGGCTTGATCTTCACGAAGCCACCCGCGTCGACCCGGAGCTGCTGGCCGGTCACGTAGCGGGCGGCGTCGCTGGCCAGGAACAGACACGGCTTCGCTGATGTCCTCGGGTTCGACGTACGGGATCGGCATTCGCCTGCAATCAACGGGAAGACCAGCTCCGCATCCTCGCGGGTGGGGTTCGGCAGATCGGGCCGGAACGCCTTGTACATCGGCGGGCTGTGCAACATGTCGGTGTTGACATTCGTCGGGTGCACCGCGTTCACGCGGATGCTGCTCGCGGAGCCAGCGTCCGGGCGAGGTCGTTCACGTAGTGCGCGACAACCTGTTTCGCGAACGCATAGCCCGGCACCGCCGGGTCCTGCCGTCCATGCCGCCGGTGTTGCCGCCGTCGCCATGAAGGCTGCCACCGATCCCGTCGCAATGATCGACGCGCCGGCTTCAGGTGCTTCACGCTGGCGTGAACCAGGTTGAGCACGCCGACGAGGTCCACGTCGACCGCGTCGACGAACGCCTGCGGCGGAAGGCCTGCGGTCATCGGGCGATGCCGGCATTGGCGACCACGATGTCGAGCCCGCCGAATTCGGCAACGCCTTCGTCGATCGCCGCGGAGAGTGCGGCACGATCGCGGACGTCGGCGATCTTCGTGAACGCGCGCCGGCCCTCCTTCTCGACCAGTCGGGCGGTCTCGTCGAGGTCCTCGGGCCGCGACAACGGGTACTCGTTGGTCTCGATGTCTTCGCACAGGTCCACGGCGATGATGTCGGCGCCCTCGGCGGCGAGCATGCGCGCGTGCGACCTCCCCTGCCCGCGTGCCGCTCCGCTGATCAGCGCTACCTTGCCCGTCACCCTGCCCATGGCCGGTCCTTCCTGGTGGTGTGAACTCAGATTGTCGCATACCGATGCCGCCAGCAAGCGACCGCTCGGAGCCCTTCGCAACCACTGCACGCGCGTCGCCGTAATCGGCGGGCATGTCTGACGCGTTCGCGCGTTCACCGCGTGACGGCGCGGGCCGTCAATGTCCTTGTCCCGGAGGTCCTTCGAGTAATCGACACCCACGATTTCTGGCCGCCCGGCCGACGCGTTCACTCAACCGCACCGCCGGCTCGGACGAAGGGTGCCCGTCATCGAAACCCAATCCACGAAGTCGTGCAGCAACATTGCGCTTCAACTCTAACCCCCAGAGTAGCTATACTACCTAAAATAGGAAAGAAACCAAGAGGACCGACAGGACACCGTGGACTTCTCATATCCGGCCGAGGTGGAACAGTTCCGCAAGGAACTGCGCACGTGGTTGGCGTCGAATCTGACCGACGAAGTGGTGGCGGCGGGCCGGCACCGCGGCGGTGACCCGCACGGGTTCGACACGCTGCGGGCGTGGGACGCCGCAGTGGCGGACGCGGGGTGGGGCGCGGTGTCGTGGCCGCAGGAATTCGGTGGCCGCGGCGCCACCGTGCTGGAGCAGCTCGCCCATGCCGAGGAGACCACGCGGGCGCGAGCACCGGTGCCGCTCAACGTGATCGGAATCAACAACATCGGCCCGGCGATCATGCAGTACGGCACGGACGCCCAGAAGCACCAGCTCCTCCCCCGCATGGTGCGCGCCGACGACATCTGGTGCCAGGGCATGTCGGAGCCGGAGGCAGGGTCCGATCTCGCCTCGCTGCGCACCCGCGCCGTGCGAGACGGCGACGACTTCGTGGTCAACGGCCAGAAGATCTGGACGTCTCTCGGCCAACGCGCCGACTGGTGTCAGCTGTACGTCCGCACCGACCCCGAGGCGCCCAAACACAAGGGCATCTCGTGCTTGATCGTCGACATGAGCCTGCCCGGCATCGAGGTTCGCCCGCTCGTCACCCTCACCGGCGCAGCCGATTTCGCCGAGGTCTTCTTCACCGACGTCCGTGTGCCCGCCGACGCCCTACTGGGTCCGCTGAACGGCGGATGGCAGGTCGCCACCGCCACGTTGAGCCATGAACGCGCCGGGGCGGCCCGCCTCTACGCACAGATGCACGTGCAGCTGGAGGACCTGATCGCCGACCTGGCCGACCACGTGGTCGATGGCAGGCCTGCGCTGGAGGACACCGCGACCCTGCGCCGCACTGGGTGAGGTCGCCGTGCGCATCTCCTACCTCGAGCTGATGTGCAAGCGATCGATCTCGGCAACGCTGCACGGCGGTGACGCGCTCGGCTCGGCGAGCCTGGCCAAGAGCGTGTGGGCCGAGGTGGGCCAGGAACTCGCATCGTTGGCGTTCGACCTGCTCGCCGAAGGACAGGTGGGCAGACCATCGGCTGTCGTCGCGCTCGCTGACCATCGCTGGTGGCACCACCCAGATCAACAAGAACGTCACCGCCGTTCGAGTTCTCGGGTTGCCAAGAGGATGAATCTCGAACTCACCGCCGAACAGGTGGCCCTTCGCAGCACGGTGCGGCAGTTTCTCGCCGAGAAGGCGAGCGTGGCAACACATGTGCGGCCGCTGCTCGATGACGCCACCGGCTCGACCGCGCAGGTGTGGCGCGGTCTCGCAGCCCTCGGCGCCGTCGGCGTTCTGGTCCCCGACGAGTTCGGGGGCGCGGGCATGACGATGGTCGACGCCGGAATCGTCGCCGAGGAGCTCGGCGCCGCGCTTCACCCCGGACCCTGGTTGTCGAGCGCCGTCGCCGCGACCCGCGCCCTGACGCGGACGGGCGCCGACGCGGGGCCCCTGCTTGCCGGGATCGCCGACGGCTCCACCATCGCCACCCTTGGCCCGCTGCACGGGGCCAGACCCGCGGCCGTCGAGTCAGGCGACGGCGTACTCCTGCGCGGCGACATCACGGCGCTGCCCGACGCGGCCGCGGCCGACGTTCTGCTGGTACTCGCCGAGGGCCGCGACGGTCTGGGACTCCATGCCGTCGACATGGCATCGACCGGTGTCGCGGTGACGGCGCGGCCGCACGTGGATCAGACACCAAGCTGTTCGACGTCGGACTCGACGACGCGGTGGCCAAACGGCTGGGCCCAGTGTCGGCCGAAGTGGCCCAGGCGATCGTCGACGACGTGCTGATCGCCTACGCCGCCGATGCTCTCGGCGCCGCGCAGGCGGTGCTGACCCTCGCGGTCGACTACGCCAAGGTGCGGCGGCAGTTCGACCAGCCCATCGGGAGCTTCCAGGCGGTCCAGCACCTCTGCGTCGACATGTACGAGACCGTCGAACTGGCCCGCGGTGGGGTCATCCACGCGCTGTGGGCGGCGGACGCGGCAGATCCCACCGAGCACCACCTGGCCGCGTTGCGCGCCAAGGCATTCGCGGGGCGGCTGGCCACTGTCGGCGACACGGCGATCCAGGTGTTCGGCGGCATCGGCTTCACCTGGGAGCACGACGCGCACCTGTATCTGCGGCGGCTGCTGAGCTTCAGCGCGATGGCGGGCGGGTCCGACCGGTACCTCGAGGCGATCGGCAAGCACCTCGCGCTGTCGGTGAGCGGACCAGACCGCAACTGCTAGAGAGGTTTCCCATGTCAGAAGTGCTCCGCGGGGTACGGGTGGTCGAGCTGGCGTCGTGGACGTACGTACCGGCGGCAGGCGCCGCGCTGGCGGACTGGGGCGCCGACGTCATCAAGGTCGAGGACGTTCGCGGCGGTGACCCGGGGCGCGCACTCGTCATCGGCGGCTTCACCAAGGAGGCAGCCCGCGCGCACGTCGACTTCATCCTGGAGTTGGGAAACCGCGGCAAGCGCAGCATCGCGATCGACGTCAAGTCCGACACCGGCCGCGAGTACTTCGGCCGCCTCCTGGCCACCGCCGACGTGTTCCTGACCAACTGGCTGCCCGCCGCGCTCGAACGGGCCCGGCTCACCGTCGAGGACATCCGCTCGTTCAATCCCGACATCATCATCGCGCGCGGCACCGCAACCGGAGTCCGCGGACCGGACCGCAACAACGGCGGCTTCGACGCGGCCACCTACCTGTCCCGCGGCGGGGTGGCCTACACCCTTACGCCGTTCGGCACCGAGAACCCGGCCGTGCAGGGTCCCGCGTTCGGCGACCTGCAGGGCGGCATCACGCTCGCGGGCGGCCTGTGCGCGGCACTGTTTCACCGGGAGCGCACCGGCGAGCCGTCCATCGTCGACTCGTCACTGCTGGCCCAGGCGATGTGGTCGATCGCCCCGTCGATCTCGGTCGCGGACCTCTTCGACATCGACGGGATCCCGGCGCGCCACCGGGTCTGGCGATGAATCCACTGGTCAACCGCTACAAGACACGCGACGGACGGCACATCCAGCTGGTGTTCCTGCAACCCGACCGCTACTGGGCGGGCTTCTGCAACAGGATCGGCCTGCCGGAGCTGGCCGCCGACCCGCGCTTCGTGCCATCGAGCAATCTGATCGCCAACGCCGCAGAGGCGTCTGCGCTGGTGGCCGACGCCATCGCCGGCCAGGATCTGGAGCACTGGCGCAAGGCACTCGAAGACGAGCCCGGCGTCTGGGCCGCCCTGGCGACACCGAAGGAAACGCTCAACGATCCGCAGGTCAAACCGAACGGCTACGTGGTGACCAACGTCGACGCGCAGGGCAACGAGTACCAGATCGTCGCCGCACCAGTGCAATTCGACGAAACCCCGCCCGCGCCTGCGCGCGCCCCGGAATACGGCGAGCACACCGAGGAGATCCTGCTGGAGCTCGACCTCGACTGGGACGACATCTCCAAGGCCAAGGACGATGGCGCAATTCTCTGAGGGGGATTTTCCTCCGCGAGCAGACGCAAACGCCCCTCAATCGCGGTGAATGAGGGGCTTTTGTGTCTGCTCGCGGAGGAAAATCAAAACGTCTAGAGCACGAGACGGACGAGCGCAGCGGTGCGCGCCAGACCGGGGAAGGCCGCCGCCGTCGACCGCGGATGCAACGCGTGAACCGCCAGCCGGAACATCAACGCACGCAACAACATCTGCGGCCACTCCGGAAGGGACGTCCAGCGCTCGACGAGCCCGTCGTCGGCCTCACCCCAGGCGAGCGCATCGACGACCACCACCCCGGCAGCCCAGGATGCCGGCCGCCAGTAGGGAGTGATGTCGGTGATGCCAGGCGCGGTGGTGCCCGCAAACAGCACGGTGCCGTAGAGATCGCCATGCACCAACTGACTGGGGCTGCGCGTCGGCCTGCGCAGTGACGCCAGCTGATTGATCAGCTCGATCGACCGCTGCCCGTCGGCGGAGCCCGGCGCCACCTGGGCCCCGGGCGGCAGCGAGTGCAACGGCCGGTCCTCCCAGGCCGCGCGGTCGGCCGCGACGAACACGTCGACGTCCGACCACGGCACCGACGGCGGCTGGGTCAGGAAGCGCGGACGTTCCAGGCGAGCGGTGGCCTCGTGCAGCCGCACCGCGGCCGACACGACTTCGTCGTGCCGCGGCTCGGGCGTGCCCGTCACGAATGTGTCGGCGCGCCAACCGGCGACCACGTAACGGCCATCGGAGGAACGCACCGGGCGGGCCAGTCGCACGCCGTCGACGAACAACGTCTCGCGCACCTTGGCCGACCATGCGGCGCGGGCGTGGTCGGCGACCATGGACAGCACGACCTCGCCGCAGCGCCAGCCCCCCTCCCAACTCGAGCCGAGGAGAATCGGCCGAAGTCCGGTGAGCCCGAACGCAGCCAGCACATGATCAGGCGGCTGGTCGACAGTCACAGAGCTCAGCCTAAGCCGTGCCCCGGCTAACAAGCGGTCAGTACATCACCATGTCGGGCTCGAGTTGTTTGGCCCAAGCCACGATTCCACCCTGCAGGTGGAGTGCGTCGGAGAAGCCCGCCTTCTTCACGGCGGCCAGCGCCTCGGCCGATCGGACGCCCGTCTTGCAGTACAACACCGGGGTCCGGTCGTGCGGCAGTTGCGCCAGCCCGTCGCCTGCATCGATCGCCGACTTGGGCACCAGCTCGGCGCCGTCGATGTGGTTGATCTCCCACTCGACCGTTTCGCGGACGTCGATGAGCGCGATCTTGCGGCCCGAGTCCAGCATGTCCCGCAGCTCGCGCGGCGTGACGGTGGAGTCGGCCGCGGCCTCGGCTGCGGCATCGGACACCACGCCGCAGAACGCCTCGTAGTCGATGAGGCCGGTGATCTTCGGCGTCGTCGGATCCTTGCGGATCTTGATGGTGCGGTAGCTCATGTCGAGTGCGTCGTAGACCATCAAGCGGCCGAGCAGCGACTCACCGATGCCGGTGATCAGCTTGATCGCCTCGGTGCCCATCACCGATGCGATCGACGAGCACAGAATGCCGAGCACGCCACCCTCGGCGCAGGACGGGACCATTCCCGGTGGTGGCGGCTCCGGGTACAGATCGCGATAGTTCAGGCCGAGTCCGTCGGGGGCGTCCTCCCAGAACACCGACACCTGACCCTCGAACCGGTAGATCGACCCCCAGATGTACGGCTTGCCCGCGAGCACCGCGGCGTCGTTCACCAGGTAGCGCGTCGCGAAGTTGTCCGTGCCGTCCAGGATCAGGTCGTACTGGGCGAACAGGTCGACCGCGTTCTCTGCCTCGAGCCTGAACTCGTGCAGTCGCACCTCGACCAGCGGGTTGATCTCCAGGATCGAGTCGCGGGCGCTCTCCGCCTTCGACCGCCCGATGTCGGACTGGCCGTGGATGATCTGCCGCTGCAGGTTGGACTCGTCCACGACGTCGAATTCGACGATGCCGATGGTGCCGACGCCCGCGGCGGCCAGGTACAGCAGGGCGGGCGAACCCAGCCCACCGGCGCCGATCACCAGCACCCGAGCGTTCTTGAGCCGTTTCTGCCCGTCCACCCCGAGGTCGGGGATGATCAGGTGGCGGCTGTAGCGCGCAACCTCGTCACGCGTGAGTGCAGCGGCTGGTTCCACCAGCGGCGGTAGCGGTGTCGACACCGGTACGCTCCTCGATTTCGAAGTGAGGCCCGTGCCAATCACACCAGGCATTGCCATTCAACGGCAATGCCTGCCTTAACCTTCCCGTCGGGTGTCGGGCCGGGGTCGCACCGCCCGCATCGTCGTCAGGCGATGGGATACGGCCACGGGTTGAACCGGCACGACTTGCCGTCGGCCTTGACGGATTCCGGGTCGAACCTGGCGTCGTCGTCATTGCTGGTGGAGAACGTCTGCTGCATCATCACCGGCGCGAGCGCGCCGTTGTCGCCGCACGGCTCGTGATGCGCATACCCGATGGCGTGGCCGACCTCGTGGTTGACCACGTACTGCCGGTAGGAGCCGATGTCGCCCTGGAACGGCACGGCGCCGCGCACCCAGCGGGCCTCGTTGATGAAGACGCGGGGCTGGTCGTCCTGGTAGGCGGGGTTGTAGCAGGACGCCTCGAGGGGGATGTCGTAGCCGCAGCCTTCCCGCACGGTCATCGGCGACGTCAGCGACACCCGGAAGTCCGGCTTCCCGCTCGTCGATCCGGGTGAACGCGAACTGCGGATTGTGGGTCCAGCTCTTCGGGTTCGCGAGCGTCTCACTGACCATCCGCGAGAACGCCTCGTCCCCTCCGACCGAGGTGGTGTCGACGCCGTCCTCCACCTCGACGGTGTAGGTGAACGACTTGGTCGTGCCCTCGCCCACCTTCGGAGTAGCGCCGGGCACGATGTGCCACGTCTTGGCGCCCGCTTCGGTGAAGGGCCCGCCGTCGGGCAGGATGCCGGTCGGCAGATTGGCGTCGAACTGCGTCATCCCCTTCGGCGGCGCACCGATGATGGCGGTGCTGACCGGGTCGATGGTCGGCGGCCCCTGGATCGGCCCGGCGGCGTCCGCCGGTCGTGACGTGCCGGTGCCGGTGACGGTCTGGTAGACGATCACCGCGGTCAGCGCGATGAGCACCGGCAGTGCGTAGGCGCGCCAGCCGTAGGTGGACACGAAGCGGCCGAGCCAGGTCTGCTTGCGCCACTGTTGACGGTCGTCGCGGTTGGACCGCGTCCGTCCTGAATCGTCCGCGACCGGATCCCGCTGCGCGCGCAGCGGCTCCCGCCACTCGTTGCGCAGCACGGGTACGCGACCGCCCCCGCGACGCCCCGGGTCGTAGGTCACCGAACCAGAATGGCACAGTGCGCCGCCCATGCGGATCCGGCGCGCCACCGGACGGCCCGCGGCCTGCAGATGACGCGCTCGCTCAAGGAGGGGTAGTAGTGTCGATTCGATCATTGGCCGACGTCTCAACCGACCCGGCCCGACACGCAGTACGGATCCAGATTGAGGACTGATGAGCGATCTCGCCAACGCCTCCGAGAGGAGACGCGCGAAGTCGGGGACCGGTGACGGCACGACGGGCCGCCCGCCCGCGGGCAACCGTCGTGGCAACCGACTGCCCCGCGACGAACGACGCGGGCAGTTGCTCATCGCCGCCAGCGAGGTCTTCGTCGACCGCGGCTACCACGCGGCGGGCATGGACGAGATCGCCGACCGGGCGGGCGTCAGCAAACCCGTTCTGTACCAACACTTCTCGTCCAAGTTGGAGCTGTACCTGGCGGTGCTGCAACGCCACGTCGACAACCTGGTGTCCGGGGTGCGGCAGGCGCTGCGCACCACCACCGACAACCGCCAACGGCTACGCGCCGCGGTCCAGGCGTTCTTCGACTTCATCGAGCACGACGGCCAGGGCTACCGGTTGATCTTCGAGAACGACTACGTCACCGAGCCTCAGGTGTCGGCACAGGTTCGAGTCGCCACCGAATCCTGCACCGACGCCGTCTTCGACCTGATCAGCCGCGACTCGGGACTCGAGGCGCATCGCGCCAGGATGATCGCGGTGGGCCTCGTCGCGGTCAGCGTCGACTGCGCGCGGTACTGGCTGAACAACGACCGGCCCATCTCCAAGGACGCCGCGGTCGAGGGCACGGTCCAGTTCGCCTGGGGCGGCCTGGCACACGTGCCGCTCACCCGCGGCTAGCAGTCCTCGGGCTGCGCTACCCCTTCTTGGCCGACTCGGCCAGGATGCCGAAGCCGACCCGACGACCGTCGGAAGCGCCGATCTCGACGTAGGCGATCTTTGAAACCTGCACCAGGAACAGCCGGCCCTTCTCGTCGGTGAGACTCAGCACGCCCGACTCCGTGCCGAACGCGTCGGTGACCAACTTCTGCACCTCATCGTGTGTCTGCGCGCTGCTGAAAACCAGCTCGCGCGGGATGTCGGTGACACCGATCTTGACCTCCACGCTGGACCCTTCCGTTCGTCTGCGTTCTACCTCGAGAAGGCTAGTGGACGCCGGGGGCCAGTGCCGCCACGGTCGCTTCGCGTTCGGCGAACACCGCGACGAAGCGTCACCCGAACCGAAGCCGGACCGTGATCTGGCGCGCCGCGCGTGAGCCTCACCCGCCACTTGCGTCCCGATAGCATCGGCGAAGTCACCTTGCGAACCATCACCGAGCCACCCGGGAAAGTGTCATGAGCAGGCAATATCCAACGCATTCATCGTATTCGGCGCCGTCTGGGACGCGATCGGACGACGGCTCCGCCGAGCAGCATCCGGGCCATCGCCGTTACGGCTCCTACCCCGACTCCTACTCCGCCTCCGACGGTTACACCTCGCGTGCCGACCGCACCGGTTCCACCGAGGTGATCGAGGACTTCGACGACATCGAAGACCTCGAGGACTTCGACGACTACGTCGAGTACTACGAGGACGCGATCGACCGGCGCTGGATCTGGGTCGCCGGAGTGGCCGGAGCGATCCTGCTCGTCGCGGTGATCTGCACCGTGGTCATCCTCGGCGGCGGCGACAGCGGCTCGGTGTCGAAGACCGTCAGTCCGCCCGTCGACACCACCAGCGCGGCGGCCCCGACGACGTCGGCCGCGCCGCCCGTGGCCACGTCCCAGGCTCCCGCTCCCCTGCCGGTCCCCTCGGGACCGTTGACGCCCGAAACCGTCACCACCGTCACGCCCGAACCGACCGTGAGCGCCGAGGCCGCACCACCGACCGTGCCCGCGCCTGCCCCACGGACGGTCACCTACACGGTGACGGGGACTCGCCAACTGATCGATCTGGTCACGGTGATCTACACCGACGAGCAGGGCGCGCTGCAGACCGACCTCAACGTGGCGTTGCCGTGGTCGAAGACGGTCGCGTTGAACCCTGGGGTGAACCTCACCTCGGTCACCGCGACGAGCATGCTGGGTCAGCTGAACTGCTCGATCACCGATGCCGGCGGCGCGACGATCGCCGCACAGGCCACCAACTCGATGATCACCACCTGCACCAAGTAGCGGTCAGCCCAACCCGAGTTCACGCACACGCGTGGTGTGGGTGCGTTGCAGGCGGTCGAAGAACTCGGTGAGCTGGCCGAGCCCCTCCCCGCTGGACATCACCAGGTCGACCAGGTCGTCACGATCGGCGAGGACGAACTGGGCCTGCGTGATGGCCTCGCCAAGCAGGCGCCGTGACCACAGTGCGAGGCGGTGCCGCTGCTTGTCGCTGGCCGTCACCGCGGCCTTGACCTCGGCGACCACGAACTGCGAGTGGCCCGTCTCCGACAACACCGCGCGCACCACGTCGGCCGCGCCGTCGGGCAACGCATCGGCGATCTGCAGGTAGAAATCGGCGGCGAGGGCATCGCCGATGTACGTCTTCACCAGCGCCTCCAGCCACGTGCTCGGCGTGGTCAGGCGGTGGTAGTTCTCCAGTGCGGGAGCGTATTTCGTCATCGCCCGCACGACGTCGACGCCACGGCGCTCGAGTGCCTCGCGGAGCACCTCGTAGTGGTTCATCTCCGCGGCGGCCATGCTGGCCATGTTGATCCGGCCCGCCAGGTTCGGCGCCATCCGTGCCTCGTCGGTGAGCCGGTAGAAGGCCGCCACCTCGCCGTAAGCCAGCAGTGCGAACAACTCGGTGACACCGGGATGGTCGATCGACACGCCCGGGGTCACGGGGTTCACCGTCTGCTCGGGCGGGGTCGACGTCATGGCCCAACTGTAGACGCCGACCAGCGCGCCGACCGCGCTGGAAAGCGGGCCAGCTATCATGTAGGAGGTTGTGGCTCCAGATGGAGTGGCCGCGACCAAAGAAATGTGCGTGCACGAAGTTGGCCCGCCTCCTCGAAGGCCAGGGCCCGTGCTTTCTCGTCAGACTCGTGCGCGCGTGGACGCCGCGAGGATTGACTACGAAAGGTTACGTCGGCAACGCATGACTTCACTTACTTCAGAGACCACCACAGAAACAACCACCGAGACCACGACAGAGACCGACCACCGTCGTTTGCTGATCTCGGCGTGCGCGACGAGATCGTCCGCGCACTGGCCGAGAACGGCATCGAGCACACCTTCGCCATTCAGGAACTGACCCTGCCGCTGGCGCTCGCGGGCGAGGACCTCATCGGTCAGGCCCGCACCGGCATGGGCAAGACCCTCGCCTTCGGCGTACCGCTGCTGCAGCGCATCGTCGGCGACACCGCGCGGCCCCTCAACGGCATGCCGCGGGCGCTGATCGTGGTGCCCACCCGCGAACTGTGTCTGCAGGTCTACGACGACCTGTGCAACGCCGCCAAATACCTGAAGGCGGACGGCCGCAAGTTGTCGGTGGTCTCCATCTACGGCGGCCGCCCCTACGAAGCGCAGATCGAGGCCCTGCAGAAGGGCGTCGAGGTCGTCGTCGGCACGCCCGGCCGGCTCCTCGACCTGGCCCAGCAGGGTCACCTGCAGCTCGGCGGACTTTCCGTGCTGGTGCTCGACGAGGCCGACGAGATGCTCGACCTGGGCTTCCTGCCCGACATCGAGCGGATCCTGCGGCAGATCCCCGACGAGCGCCAGGCGATGCTGTTCTCGGCGACCATGCCGGACCCGATCATCACGCTGGCCCGCACCTTCATGAACCGGCCGACGCACATCCGCGCCGAAGCGCCGCATTCGTCGGCCACGCACGACACCACCAAGCAGTACGCCTACCGCGCGCACGCGCTGGACAAGGTCGAACTGGTCACCCGGGTGCTGCAGGCCAATGGGCGCGGCGCGACGATGATCTTCACCAGGACCAAGCGGACCGCGCAGAAGGTCTCCGACGAGCTCGCCGAGCGTGGTTTCAAGGTCGGCGCCGTGCACGGCGACCTCGGCCAGATCGCCAGGGAGAAGGCGCTCAAGGCCTTCCGCACCGGCGACATCGACGTGCTGGTGGCCACGGACGTCGCCGCCCGCGGCATCGACATCGACGACATCACGCACGTGATCAACTACCAGATCCCCGAGGACGAGCAGGCGTACGTCCACCGCATCGGCCGCACCGGTCGCGCAGGCAAGACCGGTATCGCCGTCACGCTGGTCGACTGGGACGAGCTGCCCCGCTGGACGATGATCGACAAGGCGCTCGGCCTGAACATCCCCGACCCCGCGGAGACCTACTCCAACTCCCCCAACATCTACGCCGAGCTGGACATCCCGACCGACGTCACAGGGGTGGTCGGCGCCGCGCAGCGCAGCAGCAACGGCAGCAAGGAGCGGCCGAAGCGGGAGCCGCGCGACGGCGAGCGGCCTGCGCGCACCCGCGACCGCACCCGGCAGCGCACCCGCGGCGCCAATTCCGGGACCGGCCACGTGGAGAAGGCCGAGCAGAACGCGCCAGTCGCCGATGGCGAGGCCGCACCCGCCGCGGAGGGCAGCAGCCCGGCGCGCCGCAGGCGTCGGCGTCGTCGTCCCAACACCGCCGCCCCGACGGCCGGCTAGACGAGGTCAAGACCGCTCGATGGTCAAACCGGAACGCCGCACCAGGGGCGACCTGCTGGTGGCAGCGGCGATAGTCGCGGTCATCGTCGTCACCGCCGGACTGATCTGGTGGACCAGCGACGCACGGGCCACGGTCAGCCGACCGGCCGCGAAGCCGGTCCCCGCGCTGAAGTCCGCCCAAGACGTACCCGCCACGCTGCGCGAACTGTGGACAGCGCCAAGCCCGGCGACCACCGAGCCGGTGCTGGCAGGCGGCAGCGTGGTCACCGGAGCCGGCCGAGAGGTCGACGGGCGCGACCCGGCGACCGGAGACGTGCTCTGGAGTTACGCCCGAGACCTGGACCTGTGCGGCGTGACCTCGGTGTATTCGTACGCCGTCGCCGTCTACCCCGATGCCCGCGGGTGCGGTCAGGTCAGCACCATCGACGGCAGGACCGGCAGGCGCGGCCCCACCCGCTCGGCCTACGCCGATCCCGAGGTGAGGTTGTCCACGGACGGCACCACGGTGCTGTCCGCCGGCGACAGCAGGCTCGAGCAGTGGCGCTCCGACATGGTGCGGATGAACAGCTACGGCGCGCTCGACGCCAGGATCAAACCCGACGTCCCCGCGCAGCCGCTGTGCCGTCTGGTGTCGGCCGCCGCCAGCCCGTCGGCGATCTCGGTCATCGAGTCGTGTCCCCAGCAGCCGGACGAACGGCTCACCCTGCTGCGCCCGGACAAGGAGGAGGACCAGCCGCTGGTGAAGCACGTCGCGCTGCCGGGCGTGCCCGCCGACAGCGACGCCCAGGTGATCGCGGTGTCCGAGACCACGACCGCGGTCTACCTCCCGACGCCCAAGCCCACCGTGAACGTCATCGACGAGACCGGCACCACGGTGTCCAGCACGCTGCTGCCGAAGCCGGCGTCGCTCGCTGCCACCACGTCGCGTGCGGGCGACCTCGTCACCTGGTGGACGGGCGACAGCGTGCTGGTCTTCGAGTCGGACGGACTGCACTACAAGTACACGGTCAGCGCCGTCGAGCGGACAGGCCCCGGTGGGTCCCGCGACGATGCTGGCGGGAAAGCTGCTCGTCCCGGTGACCACCGGATACGACGTGTTCGATCCAGCCACCGGGAAGGGCGAGAGCCACATTCAGCTGAACCGGCCCGCCAGTCCGGACCCCGTGGTCCCCGCGGTCGCAGGCACCACACTGCTCGAGCAGCGCGGCGGCACGCTGGTGGCGTTGGGCGGCTAGACCTCGGGAGTGAAGGTCGCCAGGGCCTTGCCCGACTTCCAGTGCCTGAGCAGGCCATCGGCGAGCTCACGATAGGCATTGGCGCCCTTGGTCTTTCGCCCCGCCAGCACCGATGAACCCGATGCGCTGGCCTCGGCGAACCGCACGGTACGCGGAATCGGCGGCGCCAAGCACCACCAGGCCGTAGCGATCGGCGACGTCGAGCAGGACGTCACGGCTGTGCGTGGTGCGCGCGTCGTAGAGCGTCGGCAATGCGCCGAGCAGCTTCAGGTCGGCGTTGGTGATCTGCTGCACGTCGGTCACGGTGCGGAGGAACTGGCCGACGCCGCGATGGGCCAGCGTCTCGCACTGCAGCGGCACGATCACGTCGTCGGCCGCCGTCAGCCCGTTGAGCGTCAGAACGCCCAGCGACGGTGGACAGTCCACGATCACCACGTCGAATTCCGGCGCCACCTTGGCCAGGGCCCGCTTGAGTGCGTACTCCCGACCCGCGCGCATCAGGAGCATTGCCTCGGCGCCTGCCAGATCGATGTTGGCGGGCAACAGCGTCATGCCCTCCACCGTCGGCACCAACGCGGCACTCGGTTCGACGTCGCCGAGCAGCACCTCGTGGATGGACACCGTCAGCTTGTCCGGGTCCTGACCGAGCGAGAACGTCAAACAGCCCTGAGGATCCAGGTCGACGAGCAGCACCCGTCGCCCCTTCTCCGCCATCGCCGCACCCAACGACGCAACCGTCGTCGTCTTGGCGACCCCACCCTTTTGATTGGCGACCGCTAATACCCGCGTCACGTGTTCATCCAAGCACGTGCAAGCGCGGATGGGGCGTACGGCACAATCGCGGTGTGAGTGTCCAACGGCATCGACTTCTGTTGATGAGGCACGGCGAGACCGAATGGTCGAAGAGCGGCAAGCACACCGGCCGCACCGATCTCGAACTCACCGAGGAAGGACGCGAACAAGCCACGCTCGCCGCCGAAGCGCTCGCGGACCTGCAACTGCGCGATCCACTGGTGATCAGCAGCCCGAGACACCGGGCGCTGGTCACGGCCGAACTCGCGGGCCTGACGGTCGACGAGGTCACGCCGTTGCTCGCGGAGTGGGACTACGGCGACTACGAGGGCCTGACCACCCCGGAGATCCGCGAGACCGTGCCGGACTGGACGGTGTGGAAGTACGGCTGCCCCGACGGCGAGAGCGTGGCTGCGATCACCGAACGCGCCGACCGCGCCGTCGACCTCGCCCTTTCGCACATGGAGTCGCGCGACGTGGTGTTCGTCGGGCACGGTCACTTTTCGCGTTCGGTGATGACGCGCTGGATGGAGCTGCCGATCTCGGAGGGGATACGGGTGTCGATGGCGGCGGCCTCCATCTCGGTCTGCGGCTTCGAGCACGGCGTCCGCCAGATCACCGCGCTCGGCCTGACCGGCCACGTCAACCCGTGTCTGCCTCCGTGACGGTCGAACCGTCCTTCGTGATGACGGGCCGCGACGGCGTGATCGTCGCCGACGGCGTGCAGACGGCCTATCCGCGGCTCGACGACGCGAGAGCCGCGCTCGCATCGGGCGACGTGCCGATCGTGTTGGGCGCCTTGCCCTTCGACATATCGCGCCCGACCGCGCTGATGCGGCCACGGGCGGTGCGGTTCGTCGACGTTCTGCCCGAGTGGCCGCTGCGCGACCTGCCGACGGTGCGGATCGCCGACATGCTTCCCGCCCCCGACGTGCACCGCGCCCGCATCGCGGAGGCGATCGCCCGGCTCGGCGATCCACGCACCGGCCTGCACAAGGTGGTGCTGGCCCGGGCACTGCGACTGGTCGCCGATGGTCCGCTGGACGTGGCGACGCTTCTCACCCGTCTCGCCGAAGACGACACTGCCAATGCGTATTTCGCCGATCTGACCCCGGCCGGGGACGGTTACGAGGGTGCGGCGCTCATCGGCGCCAGCCCGGAGTTGCTGGTGGCAAGGCGCGGCGACGTGGTGACGTGCCGGCCGTTCGCGGGGTCGGCGCCGCGGTCGGCCGACCCCGCCACCGACCGGGCCAGCGGTCTCGCGCTGGCCGAGTCGGCGAAGAACCTGCACGAGCACCAACTGGTCGTCGACGAGATGCGCAAGGTGCTCGAACCGCTGTGCGTCGACCTCCGCATCGCGTCGCCACCGGAGCTCAGCAGCACCGCAACGGTGTGGCATCTGAGCACACCGATCACCGGTCGACTGCGTGAGTCTTCAACCACCGCACTGGATCTCGCGCTCGCGCTGCACCCGACGCCTGCCGTGGGCGGCGTGCCTGCCGCGACGGCGTCCGAGTTGATCACCGAACTGGAGGGCGACCGCGGGTTCTACGCGGGGGCGGTCGGTTGGTGCGACGCGGCAGGCGACGGCCGCTGGGTGGTGTCCATCCGCTGCGCGCAGCTGTCCGCCGACCGGCGCACCGCCGTGGCGCGGTCGGGTGGCGGCATCGTGGCCGAGTCCGATCCCGATGACGAGGTGGCCGAGACCACGACGAAGTTCCGAACCATGATGTCTGCGTTGGGAGTGCAATGACCATCCGAAGACGATCGCGAGTGAGGATCGAGCGAGGACCGGAGCGAGTGGGAGTCGAGAATGGGCATAAGCATCCGCCGCGTCCGGCCGGGCGACGAGGTCTCGTTGACCGCGATGGTGCACGAACTGGCGGCATTCGAGAACGCCGCCGACGAGTGCACCGTGACCGAATCCAAGATGCACACAGCGCTTTTCGCGGATTCGCCGACGGCCTACGCCCATGTCGCCGAGGTCGACGGCGAGGCCGCGGCCTGCGCACTGTGGTTCACGAACTTCTCCACGTGGGACGGCGTGGCGGGCATCTATCTCGAGGACCTGTTCGTCCGGCCGCAGTTCCGCAGGCACGGCTTGGCCCGCGCGCTTCTGGCGACCCTGGCCCGGGAGTGCGTCGACGGTGGCTACACCCGGTTGTCGTGGGCGGTACTGGACTGGAACGTCAACGCGATCGCGCTGTACGAGTCGGTCGGCGGTCGCCAGCAGAACGAGTGGATCACCTACCGGGTCTCAGGCCCCGAGTTGTCCGCCCTCGCCGAATCCTGAGCGGTGCTCGCCGACGCCCACTGCAATGCCGACGGGCTGAACAGAAGAGCCAGTACGCCCGCCGCCACGAGGGCGACGGGTACGCCGTAGGCCCACTGCTGCGAGCCGACGGCGATGTACCAGGCGATCGGCAGCAGGAGCAGCTGCGCGAACACCGCCAACCCCCGGCCCCATCGCCTGCCCGTCCACAGGGCCCATCCGGCGGCGAACACGGCCGCACCCATGACGACGTACCAGACCGCGGTGCCGTACCCGCTGATCGCCTTCTCGTGCGCGCCACCGATGGCCCGCGCCACCAGGATCGCGGCAACGACGACGAGCGCGACGCCCTCGAGCGCTACCACGACGCCCGCCTGACGCACGGTTGCCGGCGAGGGAACGACCACGACGGCCAGCGTAGAGGTTCGACGTTAGGCTCATGTCCCGTGCGCGCCGTGCTGATCGTGAACCCGAACGCGACGTCGACCACTCCCGCCGGACGCGACCTCCTCGCGCACGCGCTGGAGAGCAGGGTCAGCCTGACGGTCGCCCACACCGACCACCGCGGTCACGCCATCGAGATCGCCAGGGACGCGGCACGCGACGGCATCGACGTGGTGATCGTGCACGGCGGCGACGGCACGGTGAACGAAGTGGTCAACGGCATCCTCGGCGACTGCGGCCAGGATCGACCCGTGCGCGAGGGCCCCGCGGTCGCGGTGGTGCCAGGAGGCTCGGCGAACGTGTTCGCCAGGGCGTTGGGAATCAGCTCCGACCCGACCGAGGCGACGAACCAGCTCGTCGACCTGCTCGACGAGCACCGTCGCGGCGCGGCCTGGCGGCGCATCGGGCTGATGAACTGTGGCGAGCGCTGGGGGGTCTTCACGGCGGGCATGGGCGTGGACGGCGAGGTGGTGGCCGCCGTCGAGGCGCAGCGCGAGAAGGGTCGCAAGGTGACCGCGTCGCGCTACATCCGCGTGACCGTGCGCGAGATGCTGGCCGGCGCGCGGAAGGAGCCGACATTGACGCTGCACCTGCCCGGCCGCGAGCCGATCACCGGCGTGCACTTCGCGTTCGTGTCGAACTCCAGCCCGTGGACGTACGCCAACACCCGGCCGGTGTGGACCAATCCCTCGACGACGTTCGAGACGGGTTTGGGCGTCTTCGCGGTGACCAGCATGAACGTGTGGAAGAACCTCGCGCTGGTGCGGCGGATGGTGTCGCGCAAGCCCAAGGTCGAGGCCGCGCACCTGATCCGCGACGACGACCTCGCATCGGTCCGCGTGACGAGTGAGACTCCGGTGGCGTGCCAGATCGACGGAGATTACGCCGGCCTGCGGGAAACCATGACGTTCACCTCGGTGCCGAACGCTCTTGGCGTGGTGGCACCCGCCGCTAATACCCCTTGACCTGGAAATATTCATTCACAGGCTTATATTCAGGGCGCAAGTGGGTTTAGTGTAGTACAAACGAGTAAGGGGTCCGGTAACGCGGGTCCGCAGTGACGTTGCACACGTGTTAACGCGCCGCTATTGACATCTGTTCAGCCTGTGAAAGCATCGGATGCAACAGTGCAGAAACATTTCACGTGCACGCGTTAACAGCCGAAGAAAAGCTCGTGCGTCTTGCTGCGCACACGATAAGGAGTTGGAAGCTATGGATTGGCGGCATAAGGCGGTCTGTCGTGACGAGGATCCGGAACTGTTCTTCCCGGTGGGAAACAGTGGACCGGCGCTTGCCCAGATCGCTGATGCGAAGCTCGTCTGCAACCGGTGCCCGGTGACCACGGAGTGCCTGAGCTGGGCGCTGGAGTCCGGTCAGGACGCCGGCGTGTGGGGCGGCATGAGCGAAGACGAACGGCGCGCCCTCAAGCGTCGTAACGCACGTACGAAGGCACGCACCAGCGTCTAGCCCGCATCAGTTCTCGAACTTACGGCCCCGGCGAAAACCGGGGCCGTAAGTCTGTGCGGGATACGCGCAATTGCCTCGGGTTCATTGCCTCGGTTTCATTGGGGAAGGCGCGGCTTCCTGCCGATCGGCACCCTCAGGACCACTTCGGTGCCTCCGGTCGGCGACTCGTGCATTCCCAGCGAGCCGTCCAACTCCGCAGCCACCAGGGTCCGGACGATCTGCAATCCCAGGCTGTCGGATTTCTCCAGGCTGAAGCCCTCGGGAAGGCCACGACCATCGTCGTGCACCACCACGTCGAGCCACCGCGCCGACCTCTCCGAGCGGATCGTCACGCACCCCTGCGGGGTCGACCCGTCGAAGGCGTGCTCGATCGCGTTCTGGACCAGCTCCGTGACCACCATGACCAGGGCCGTGGCCCGGTCTGCGTCGAGTACGCCCAGATCGCCGTCGCGCACGATCCGGATGGGGGTGTCGACCGAGGCGACGTCGTTCATGATCGGCAGAATCCGGTCGACCACCTGGTCGAGGTTGACCTCTTCGTCCACCGACATCGACAGCACGTCGTGCACCATCGCAATGGACGACACCCGGCGCACCGATTCGTTCAGCGCCTCGCGTCCCTCCGGATTGTTCGTGCGGCGCGCCTGCAGCCGCAGCAGCGCGGCCACCGTCTGCAGGTTGTTCTTCACCCGGTGGTGGATCTCGCGGATGGTCGCGTCCTTGGACAGCAGGGCGCGGTCGCGGCGCTTCACCTCGGTGACGTCGCGGATCAGCACCGCCGCGCCTGCGGCCGTCCCGTTCGCCACCAGCGGCAGCGTGCGCAGGAGTATCGCGGCGCCGCCCGCGTCGACCTCCAGCCGCATGCTGGATCCACCGGCCAGCGAATCGCGGACGTGGTTGGCCAGCTCCTGGGCCTCGAACGGATCCGAGATCAGCGGGCGGGTGACCGTCACCAGGTTGTGGCCCTCGAGTTCGGCGGCCAGACCCATGCGGTGATAGGCCGAGATCGCGTTCGGGCTGGCGAACGCGACACCGCCGTCGACGTCGAGGCGGATGAAGCCGTCGCCCACCCGCGGACTCGACCGCGACATCGCCAGATCTCCCACGTTGGGGAAGGTGCCCTCGGAAAGCATGTGCAGCAGATCGCGGGCACAGTCGAGATAGGCCCGCTCGAGCGGGCTGGCCTTGCGCCGGTCGGCCAGCGCCGTCTGGTGGGTCAGCACCGCGACCACCTGATCGGCGTGGCGGACCGGGACGGCCTCGACGTTGAGCCACGCGCCGTCGTGCGAATCCCCTTGCCCCGCATCACTTTCCCGGCCGATATGACCCGAGGCGAAGGCAGCGGTCACCACGGGCATGTCGACGCCCCCGTTGAGCGTGCCGACGGCGTCGGCCAGCAGCACGGTCGGCGCGGTATTGGGCCGGACCTGGGCGACGCACACCAGATCGCCGTCGTCGCGGCGTACCCACATCAGATAGTCGGCGAAGGACAGATCGGCCAGCAGCTGCCATTCGCTCACGACCGCGTGCAGGTGATCGACGGCGTTGCCGGGTAGGACGGTGTGCTCGGCGAGCAGATCACCGAGTGTCGACACGAGGGCCTTCCAGGGCGGCGGGTGCTCTAGCTGATGACGGCGATGAGATCGCCCGCCTGAATGACGTCGCCGACGGCGACCTTGACCTCGGTGACCGTGCCCGCCGCCTCGGCCAGCACCGGAATCTCCATCTTCATGGACTCCAGCAGCACGACGGTGTCACCGGCGCCGATCTGATCGCCCTCGCTGACCACGACCTCCAGCACACTGGCCACGATCTCCGCGCGAACGTCCTCGGCCATATTCACTCCACTCGTCCTTCTCCAGGCGCCGGCGATTCGGGCGACCGTGAAACACCTAAGCAATGCTGCGGTGTCCATCGAACCACGAGGCGGCGTTTGTGATCGCACGCCCCGGCCGTGAGACACTGGGTACAAGAATTCTGACCCATTGGAGGACACCATGGCCAAGCGTGGCCGTAAGAAGCGCGACCGCAAGCACTCGAAGGCCAACCACGGCAAGCGTCCCAACGCCTGACGTCGTAGCGCCTGAACCGCCCGACTCCGCACGGAGCCGGGCGGTCTTGTCGTAGGCGGTAGCCCGCGACCCGCCCGGCTAGGCCGAGCCGGATTCGTCGAGTCCCCTCTCCAGGAACCGACCGATCGACGAAACGGTGCGCCGTCGCGCCATCAAACGGGTTTGCGCCAGCACGAACGCCGATTGGCGAATCCCTGCGCCCAATCGCACGGCGTGGTTGGTCGCCGACGCCTTTCGACCGCACGCACGGCGCGGCGTTGCGTCGATCTCGTCTCTCCCGGCCGTCGAATCGTCGGCGCCGGCTGACCGTCCCGATCACAACGACCGTGGATCTCGACACCGAAGTCGGAGCGACGCTCGTCGGCGCGAAGCGTCAGCTCCTCGCCGAGGACGTCGACCAGGACGAGGTTCATGCCCTCGGCGGTGCGAGTCTGCGCGAAGCGACTCACGCGCGGCGCCCGACACCACAGCCCGCCGATCGCGCGCGGCCGCCGCACATCACCGGTTTCCCGATGCCCGATTGCGCCCTCGAGCACGTCCATCGCGGCACGCCGACAGCACCCTGCCATCGCGCGATGGCTGGGCTGGCGCGCTTGAGCGGCGCCGGGCGGCGACGCATCCCCTGCGCGGCGGTCTAGCCGCGGATGATGGTGGTCTGGCTGATCTGGATGCGCAGCCGCTGACGCAACGCATCTGGCGCCTTGTCACCGCTGCACTTGGTGGCGATCAGCCGCTTCACCCGCTCCTCGACGCCGTACTGGCGCAGGCAGGTGGGGCAGTCCTCGAGATGATGGCGCAGCTTGTCGCGTGTCTCGGCGGTGCATTCGCCGTCGAGCAGCGTCCATACCTCCGCGATCACCGCTGCGCACTCGGGATGGTTGGGATCGATGGGACCGACCGGCGGCTCGAAGTCGTGGCCGTCGAGGCGTGAGAAATCGTTGTTCATGACGAGACCCCCTCCGGCGCATCCAGCTGCTGACCTCGGATGAAGCCGCGATCACGCGCGACGTCGGTGAGTAGTCCGCGCAGTTGCTTGCGGCCGCGGTGCAACCGGGACATCACAGTCCCAATCGGGGTATCCATGATCTCTGCGATCTCCTTGTAGGGGAACCCCTCGACATCGGCGTAGTACACCGCCATCCGGAATTCCTCGGGCAGCGCCTGCAATGCCGCCTTGATCTCGGTGTCGGGCAGCGCCTCCATGGCCTCGACCTCGGCCGACCGCAAGCCGGTCGACGAATGCTCGGCATTCGCCGCGAGCTGCCAGTCGGTGATCTCCTCGGTCGGATACTCCGCAGGCTGACGCTGCTTCTTGCGATAGCTGTTGATGTAGGTATTGGTCAGGATCCGGTACAGCCACGCCTTGAGGTTGGTGCCCTCACGGAACGAACGGAAGCCCGCATACGCCTTGACCATCGTTTCCTGCAGCAGGTCCTCGGCGTCTGCCGGGTTGCGGGTCATCCGCAGGGCGCCACCGTAGAGCTGATCGAGCAGTGGAATCGCGTCACGCTCGAAACGAGAGGTCAGCTCGGCGTCCGTCTCCTCCGGCGCGGCGGGCGTCAACCCGTCGACGTCTGTCATCTGAGTCAACACCGTCCCCTCTATTGCGGACCCGTCGAACAGGTCCTGCAGAACCACCGGGCGCTCCAGGCAAGCCGTGTGCACCAAGGTCTCCCTTCCAATCCTAGTGGTCGCGGCCGACAACTACGTCGGACCGTGGCTGACTCCTTGCAACAACGGCATCGCCGCGTGTGATTGTTCCCACTCGCCGCGCAATAGGCTGAACCCATGGCCGGCGCAGCGACCCCTGCGATCGCCGCCCTGGTGGCGGCGAAGGTGCCGCACGACGTCTTGCGGTTCCACCACGATCCGCGCGCCGAGTCGTTCGGCGCGGAAGCCGCCGACGAGCTCGCCGTCACCGCGGGCGTGCAGCCCGGGCAGGTGTTCAAGACGCTGGTGGTGGCCGTGCCGCAGGGGCTGGCGGTGGCGGTGCTTCCGGTGTCGTTCAAGTTGTCGCTGAAGGCCGCCGCCGCGGCACTGGGCGTACCGAAGGCCGCCATGGCGGAGCGGGCCGCAGCGGAGCGCTCCACCGGCTACGTGATCGGCGGCATCTCGCCGCTCGGCCAGCGCAAACCGTTGCCGACCGTCGTCGACGCCTCCGCGCTGGAATGGGACCGGGTGCTGTGCAGCGCGGGCAAGCGGGGCTGGGACGTCTCGCTGGCACCACAGGACCTCGTCCGCCTCACCGACGCCGTCACCGCCGACATTCGTGCGCAGTAACCCGCGACCGTCCTAGAGGAGCGTCGCCTGCTCGGGTTCGGGTTCGGCGGGCTCGATCAGTTCGGGGCCGTTGTTTCGGACGCTGTTGACCAGCCGCGAGACCTCCCGGATCGCGATCCGATCCAGGTCGCCGTGGCCGCGCAGCAGGCCCTCGTCGATCGGCGCGTCGGGATCCAGCCACCGATCCCAGTCGCGTTCGCTGATGGTGAGCGGCATCCGGTCGTGGATCTCGGCCAGCGGGCCTGCCGCGTCCGTGGTGATGATGGTGCAGCTCAGCAGCGGTGGGACGTCGGAGGCAGTCCGAGTCCTTGGGCCGCCAGGTGGACCACAGCCCGGCCATGAAGAGCAGCTCGCCGTCGCCGCCGTACATGTAGAACGGCGTCTTCGGGGCCTTCTTTCCGGCGGTCTCGCCGTTGGGCCGCCACTCGTACCAGCCGTCCATGGGGATCAGGCACCGCTTGCCCTTGGCGGAGCTGCGGAACGCAGGCGACGTGGCCACCTTCTCGGCACGGGCGTTGATCAACAGCGGACCCTTGGTGTCGGGTGCGCCGTCCTTGCCCGTCTTGGCCCACGGCGGGATCAAACCCCAGCGCATCAGGCGCACCCGGCGCGTCGACTCGTCGTCCGGCTCGGCGTGACGCTTGACCACGCTGCTGATGGTCGTGGTCGGCGCGACGTTGTAGTTCGCCCCCGGCGCGTCCTTCTCGGCATCGGTCGGCCTCGCTTGGTGGCCTCGTCGATCGCCTTGATCTTCTCGGCCAGCAATGCCGGATCGGTGGTCACCGCGAATCGCCCACACATGTATCCCATGGTGGCAGACATCGCCGACAGGGCAGGATGGACGGCGATGAATCCCCTGGACACCTGGCCGGCACCCCTGGCGACGACCCCCGTGCATGCGACCGTGACCGTGCCCGGCTCGAAGTCGCAGACCAACCGGGCGTTGGTGCTGGCGGCGCTGGCGACCCCGCAGGGCCTCTCGACCGTCGGCGGCGCGCTGCGCAGCCGCGACACCGACCTCATGATCGGGGCGCTGCGGACGCTCGGCGTATCACTCGACGGCTCCGGAACCGACCTGTCGGTCGGCGGTGCGATCGGCCCCGCACCCGGCGCGACCATCGACTGCGGTCTGGCGGGCACCGTGCTGCGCTTCGTGCCGCCGGTCGCCGCACTCGGCGCCGAGGTCGTCACGTTCGACGGCGACGAGCAGGCCAGGGCCCGGCCGATCTCACCCCTGCTCGACGCGATGCGCGGTCTCGGCGTGGCGCTCGACGGCGACGGGCTGCCCTTCCGCGTGCACGGCACCGGATCGGTCGCAGGCGGCACCGTCGAGATCGACGCGTCGGCCTCGTCGCAGTTCGTCTCCGGGCTGCTGCTGACGGGCGCCACGTTCACCGAAGGACTGACCGTGATCCACACCGGCGAGTCGGTGCCGTCGGCACCGCACATCGCGATGACGGTGGCGATGCTGCGCGAAGCCGGCGTCGAGGTCGACGACACCCGGGACAACCGGTGGCACGTCGCACCCGGCCCCGTTGCGGCGCGGCACTGGGCCATCGAACCCGACCTGTCCAACTCCGTGCCGTTCCTCGCCGCGGCGATCGTCACCGGCGGTGCGGTGCGGGTGCCGGGTTGGCCGCGGGCCAGCGTGCAACCGGCCGACGACATCATCGAACTGCTCCAGAAGTTCGGCGCCGTTGTGCGCCATGGGGATTCATACCTCGAAGTGGCCGGGCCCGAGGGCTTCGACGGCTTCGACGTGGACCTGCACGCCGTCGGCGAGCTGGCCCCGTCGGTGGCGGCGATCGCCGCGCTGGCGGAGCCGGGGTCGGTGTCGCGCCTCGGCGGCATCGCACATCTGCGGGGCCACGAGACCGACCGGCTTGCCGCGCTGACCGCGGAGATCAACGGACTCGGCGGTCAGTGCGAGGAGTCGGCGGACGGTCTGGTGATCACGGCGCGGCCGCTGCACGGCAACGTCTGGCGCTCGTATGCCGATCACCGCATGGCGACCGCAGGCGCCATCGTCGGGCTCAAGGTGGTCGGCGTCGCGGTCGAGGACGTCGGCACCACCGCCAAGACCCTGCCCGACTTTCCGCGGATGTGGGCGGACATGTTGACCGGGCGGGTGCCCGAAACCCCTTGACGAAGTACGACTATGACGAGTCCGACGTCCGGGTGCGTGCCGGACGGGGCTCCCGGCCGCGCACCAAGACCCGGCCCGAACACGCCGACGCCCAGGACGCCATGGTGGTCACCGTCGACCGGGGCCGGTGGGGCTGCGCGCTCGGCGGTGACCCGGACCGCAACGTCACCGCGATGCGCGCCCGTGAGCTCGGCCGCACTCCGATAGTCGTCGGCGACGACGTCGACGTCGTCGGCGACCTGTCGGGTCAACCCGACAGCCTGGCCCGCATCGTCCGGCGGGGCGAGCGCCGAACTGTGTTGCGCCGCACGGCCGATGACACCGATCCCACCGAGCGGGTGGTGGTCGCCAACGCCGACCAGCTGTTGATCGTGGTCGCGTTGGTCGATCCCCCACCGCGAACCGGGTTCGTCGAACGCGCCCTGATCGCCGCGTACGCAGGTGGGCTGACCCCGATCCTGTGCCTGACCAAGACCGATTTGGCTCCGCCCGAGCCGTTCGCGGCCCAGTTCGCCGGGCTGGACCTGACCGTCGTGACCTCCGGGCCGGACGCGCCGCTCGACGCCGTCACCGACCTGCTCACCGGCAAGTCGACGGTGCTGCTGGGTCACTCCGGGGTCGGCAAGTCGACGCTGGTGAATCGCATTCTGCCGCTGCAACATCGAGCCACCGGCGTCGTGTCGGGCGTCGGCAAGGGAAAGCACACGTCGTCGCAGTCGGTGGCACTGCCGCTGCCGGGTTCGGGTTGGGTGATCGACACCCCTGGCGTTCGGTCGTTCGGCCTGGCCCACATCCAGCCCAACGACGTGATGCTGGCGTTCTCCGACCTCGCCGAGGCCATCGAGGACTGCCCGCGTGGGTGTGGTCACCTGGGCCCACCCGCCGATCCGGAGTGCGCATTGGACGCGCTGACCGGCCCGGCGGCCGACCGGGTGATCGCCGCCAGGCGCCTGCTGGCCGCCCTGGCCGAGGGTTCCGCGGTGTGACCTGGTGCACGTTGCTCGTTAATCAGGCTAAGCGTTAAATGGCCTAAGCATTGACGGGCTACCGCGGAGGCGTGCATGGAACGGACGGACGACGACACCTGGGATCTGGCGACCACGGTGGGAGCCACGGCGACGATGGTGGCGGCGGGCCGTGCCCGCGCGACCAACGCTCCGGAGCCCCTGATCGACGATCCGTTCGCCGAACCCCTGGTGCGGGCCGTCGGCATCGACTTCTTCACCCGGTGGGCCACCGGCGAACTCGCGGCCGCCGACGTCGACGTCCCTGATGCGTCGTGGGGCATGCAGCCGATGACGGACCTGCTGGCCGTGCGCACCCGCTTCTTCGACGAGTTCCTCACCGAGGCCGCCACACTCGGCATCCGTCAGGTGGTGATCCTGGCGTCGGGTCTCGACGCGCGGGGCTACCGCCTGCCGTGGCCCGCCGGGACCGTGGTCTACGAGATCGACCTGCCGGACGTGCTGTCGTTCAAGGCCGCAACGCTCGTCGAGATGAACGCCGCGCCCACCGCCGACGTCCGC
Organism: uncultured Actinomycetota bacterium; assembly: GCA_963735245.1. GTDB lineage: Bacteria > Actinomycetota > Actinomycetes > Mycobacteriales > Mycobacteriaceae > Mycobacterium. The sequence goes on along the minus strand of CAVTKI010000022.1, from coordinate 57,452 downwards.
ACCGTCCCGATCGATCTCCGCCACGACTGGCCTGCCGCCCTGCGCGAGGCAGGGTTCGACGCCGGGCGGCCGTCCGCCTGGATCGCCGAGGGCCTGCTGCCCTTCCTGCCCGCCGATGCCCAGGATCGCCTGCTCGACGACATCTCCACGCTGAGCGCCCCGGGCAGCCGGCTGGCGTCCGAGGTGATCCAGATGGTCCCCGACCCCGCAGGCGGCGACGGCGAGGCTCCGATGGATGCCGTGACACAACGCTGGCGCGACAATGGATTCGACGTCGAGTTCGGCGAGCTGGGATTCGCCGGGCCTCGCCACGACGTCGGCGAGTATCTCGACGCCAACGGCTGGCGGTCCGCCAAGACGCCGTTGCGCGAACTGCTCGCCGCGACGGGCCTGCCCCAACCGCGGCAGACCGACGGCGCGATGTCGTTCGGCGACAACTATTACTGCGCGTCTGTCAGACTCGAAGCGTGAGTCGGATACCCGACGTCGAACTGAACGACGGCGCAAGCATTCCTCAGCTCGGGTTCGGCGTGTACAAGATACCCCCGGACGACACCGCCGAGGCGGTGCGCACCGCGCTGGAGATCGGTTACCGCCACGTCGACACCGCAGCGATGTACCACAACGAACGCGGTGTGGGCCAGGGCATCCGCGACGCGGGCATCGACCGTGGCGACGTCTTCATCACCAGCAAGCTCAACAACGGGGTGCACGAACCCGATGCCGCCCGAAGGGCTTTCGACGAGACGCTCGCCGAGCTGGGGTCGGACTACGTCGACCTCTACCTGATCCACTGGCCGCTGCCGACGCGCTACGACGGGGACTTCGTTTCCACCTGGCGCACGCTCGAGGAGTTCGCCGGTGACGGTCGGGCACGCAGCATCGGGGTGTCCAACTTCCAGGTCCCCCACCTGCAACGGCTGGCCGCCGCCACCGAGACCGTTCCCGCGGTCAACCAGATCGAGGCGCACCCGTACCTCCTCAACACCGCCGTCCGCGCCTACGGGGCCGAACACGGCATCGTCACCGAGGCGTGGTCGCCGATCGCCCGCGGCAAGGTGCTCGACGACCCGGTGGTGACGCGCATCGCGGACGCCGTCGGCAGAACCGCCGCCCAGGTGGTGCTGCGCTGGCACCTTCAGCGTGGCGACGTGGTGTTCCCGAAATCGAGCTCACCGCAACGCATCATGGAGAACTTCGCGCTGTTCGACTTCGAGCTGACCCAGGCGGACCTCGACGCGATCAGCGCACTGGACCGCGGCGAGGCAGGCCGGGTCGGACCCAATCCCGACACGTTCGACGTGTTGCGAAACTGATCGACCCGGCAACGACACTGCGGGGAGGTCGCGATCCAATGTCGAATCGCGATCTCCCCGCAGTGTTGAGTGCGGCTGAGGTTCCTACGCCGCCCGGTCGGTACGTCCCGCCGGCTTGGCGGCACGCTTGTCCCGGCGCCACGCCCGCACGGTCCTGATCGCGGTGTTCAGGCCACGACGGCGGCCGGTGGTCGGATCCGTGACGGCGAACCCCGGTCCGAGCTCGTCGAACATCCGCTCACTGCGGGTTTCCGGCGCATCGTCGCGGGTGTCCTGCAGGAACTTGTCCGGCAACGACAGCTTGGCGATGGTCCGCCACGTCTTGCCGTACTGCACCAGGAACGAACCCGTGGTGTAGGGCAGGTCGTACTTGTCGCAGACCTGCCTGACCCGCACCGAGATCTCGTGCAGCCGATTGCTCGGCAGGTCCGGGTACAGGTGGTGTTCGATCTGGTGGCACAGGTTGCCGCTCATGAACCGCAGAGCAGGGCCGCCCTCGAAGTTGGCGCTTCCCAGCATCTGCCGCAGGTACCACTGCCCCTTGGTCTCGCCGACCATGTCGGTCTTGGTGAACTTCTCTGCGCCGTCGGGGAAGTGACCGCAGAAGATCACCGCGTTGGCCCACACGTTGCGGATGACGTTGGCGACCGCGTTGGCCTTCAATGTCGACCCGAACGTGGCGCCTGGTGACAGTGCCGTGAGCGCCGGGTAGGCGACGTAGTCCTTGGCCACCTGATGGCCTGCCTTGACACCGAACTCGCGCACCCGAACCAGCGTGGCCTTGCGGTCGTCGCGGCCCTTGGAGATCTTTCCGAGTTCCAGGTGCTGCAACCCGACGCCCCATTCGAAGCCGATCGCGAGAAGCGTGTTGAACAGCAGGTTGCCGTACAGGTTGAACGGCTTCCACCGCTGATCGCGCGTGACCCGGATGACGCCGTAGCCCACGTCGTCATCCATGCCGAGGATGTTGGTGTACTTGTGGTGCATGAAGTTGTGGGTGAACCGCCAGTGCTTGGACGCCCCGCTCATGTCCCACTCCCACGTCGAGGAGTGAATCTCGGGATCGTTCATCCAGTCCCACTGGCCGTGCATGACGTTGTGGCCGATCTCCATGTTCTCGATGATCTTGGAGACACCCAATGTCACGGTTCCCGCCCACCACGCCGATCGGCGCGAGCCGGCGGCCAGCATCAGTCGGCCGGCGATCTCGAGAGCCCGTTGCGCGGCGATGGTGCGATGGATGTACTTCGAGTCGCGCTCGCCCCTGGAGTCTTCGATGTCCTGGCGGATCGCGTCCAGCTCTACGGCCAGACTCTCGATGTCGGCATCGGTCAGGTGCGTGAATGCCGGTACGTCAGTGATTGCCATGGTTTTCGCCTCCTTTCATTACCTACGCTACCGTAACCTACGGCTCCGTAGGTTACCAGTCAGTAAAGGTTATACGTCGAGCACACAATCGCCAGACGCTGCGGAAATACACGTTTGTATGCGGTTGCCGGGTTCGCGTTCGACGCCGCTGCGCAGATCGCGCACGTGACCGTCGACCAGCTCCACCACGCAGGACTGACAGATGCCCATCCGGCAGCCGAACGGCATCCGTACCCCGACGCTCTCCCCCGCATCCATCAGGGGCGTGGCCGCGTCCACGGTCACTGTCTTCCCGCTGCGCGCGAACTCAACCGTGCCGCCCTGTCCGTGGACCGGGACGCGCGACAGCGCGAACCTCTCCAGGTGCAGCCGCTCGGTGACGCCTGCCGCCGACCACGTCTTCTCGGCCTGGTTGAGCATGCCCTCCGGACCGCACGCCCAGGTCTGACGATCGCGCCAGTCCGGCACTTCGTCGTCGAGCCGGGACAGGTCGAGGCGGCCCTCGGTGCGCGTGGCACGCAGCCGCAACCGGTACCCGTCGTGCGCTCCTGCCAACTCCAGGAGCTCCGAGCCGAACATCACGTCGGATTCGGTTGGCGCCGAGTGCACGTGGACACAGATGTCGCCGATCTGCTGCGCTACGGGCCAGCGTGCGCAGCATCGACATGACGGGCGTGATGCCCGATCCAGCGGTGAGGAACAGCACCGAGGCCGGCGCCGGATCCGGCATGACGAAGTTGCCCTGCGGAGCGGCCAGCCGCACCACCGTGCCCGGCGAAAGTCCGCCGACCAGGTGGCTGGACAGGAAGCCCTCGGGCATCGCCTTGACGGTGATGGTGATGGTTCGCGTACCGGTCACCGGACTCGACGTCAGCGAGTAGGACCGCCACCGCCAGCGGCCGTCCATCAGCACGCCGATGCCGATGTACTGGCCCGGCGCGTAGTCGAAGGAGAAGCCCCACCCCGGTTTGATCACCAGCGTGGCCGAATCCTCGGTCTCGCGGCGCACCTCCAGCACCCGGCCACGCAGCTCGCGCGCCGACCACAACGGGTTGGCGAGCTTCAGATAATCGTCGGGTAACAGCGGTGTCGTGATGCGCCCGGCAAGGGAGCGAAGCGCATGCCAGCCGGGATGCCGGTCGGCGCCGGCAAGGGCGGGCCGGACGGTGTCAGCGACGTTGGCGGAGATCTTGATTTCGTTCTTGGCCATGACGGCTCCTGATCACATGTCGCAAAATTTCGGGGCCGGAGTCTGGGGCCGCTCGATCTAACCTACGGTACCGTAACTTACGGCTGGGTATCCAGCAGATCGAGCAAAAATGGCAGCTCCTGGCTGGCATACCAGGCGAGGTCGTGGTCCTGGGCGTCACCGACGGTGAACTCGGCGTCCTCGTCCCCAAGATCCGCCGAGTCGATCACCTCGATCGCGTCCGACACGGCAGGCTCGGCAGCGGCGTTGTCGAGGTAGGCGGCGACCACGTCGGCCATCGCGACGGGACCCGCGAGGCGCACCACCGCGTCATCGAGGTCGGGCCGAGCCGTCGCACCGTCGACCTCCGCAACGAGCACGGCCCGCCGCAGCGGCAGCCCGGCTGCGCCCTCGACGGGGTCCCCTCGCCGCCAGCAGTCGCAGCGACGCCAACGCCGCCTCACGCAACGCCACCTCGCCGAGTTCGTCCTCATCGCCCTCGAAGTACGACTCCCGGAGCTTGGGGGTCACCGCGAATGCGGTGCCACTGCGCGCGTGCATCGAACCGTCCGCGACGAGTTGCTGCAGCATGGTCAGGGTCGCCGGGATGTAGACACGCACCAGGCGACTGTAGCGGCACTACTCGCGATCACCGATCAATGTGGCGACGTGGTCGTCGACGTAGGTCGACAGCTCCCGCGGGGGCCGCTGGTAGCTCCCACTCAACACCGGACGGTCGGGCAGTTCGACCTTCGGATGCCCGACGTCGACGTAGTCGATGGTGGACAGCAGGTGCGACATCATGTTCAGTCGCGCGTGCTTCTTGACGTCGGACTCGACCACGTACCAGGGACTCTGGGGGGTGTCGGTGTGAACCATCATCTGGTCCTTCGCCCGCGAGTAGTCCTCCCACCGGTACACCGACTCCAGATCCATCGGGCTGAGCTTCCACTGCCGGACCGGATCGTGCAGCCGCGACCTGAAGCGGCGCAGCTGCTCGTCGTCGGACACCGAGAACCAGTACTTGCGAAGCAGAATTCCGTCCTCCAGAAGCATCTGCTCGAAGATCGGCGTCTGACGCAGGAACAGCGAATGCTCTTGCGCGGTACAGAATCCCATCACCTTCTCGACGCCGCCGCGGTTGTACCAGGACCTGTCGAACAGCACGATCTCACCCTTGGCGGGCAACTGCGAGACGTAGCGCTGGTAGTACCACTGTCCGCGTTCGCGATCGTTCGGGGCGGGCAGCGCCGCGATCCGCGCGATGCGCGGACTGAGGTATTCGGTGATGCGTTTGATCGTGCCGCCCTTGCCTGCCGCATCACGACCCTCGAAGACCACGACGATCCGTGCGCCGGTTTCTCGCACCCACTCCTGAAGTTTCACGAATTCCGTTTGCAGACGGAATAATTCGGCCTCGTAGACCTCGTTCGAGATCTTCGACTTCGCTGATTTCGGCTTGCCGTCCTTGCCGCGTGCCTTCGCGCTTCCCATCGTAGGATCGTAGTGCCGGGCGCCGTTGCGCACCCGCCCGATCCTCAGCGTGCGGACTCGAGCAGCTCCTCGAGCGATTCACGCAGCAGGCTGGGCATCACGTCGACGTCGCTCATCGCATCTCGGTCGGCGTTGACGCCGAAGTAGAGCATGCCGTTGTAGGACGTCACCCCGATGGCCATCACCTGGTTGTGCAGCAACGGCGGCACCGCGTAGGTCTCCAGCAGCTTGGTGCCTGCGACGTACATCTGCTTCTGCGCGCCGGGAACATTGGTGATCAGCAGGTTGAACTGGCGTGCCGAGAAACTGGTGGCGACCCGAATTCCCATGGCGTGCAGCGTCGGTGGGCCGAACCCGGAGAGCGTGACGATGGTTCTGGCGTCCACCAGGCTGGCTGCGGTGGAATGGGATTCGGTGGCGTGCGCGATCTGCGAAAGGCGCACCACCGCGTTGCCCTCGCCGACCGGCAGGTCGACCAGGAACGGCGAGACCTCGCTGATCGCCTGCCCCGGCCCGGCCACGTCGATCTCCCCGTCGGGATACACCGACATCGGTGCCATCGCGCGGACCGTCGACGTCGACGTGACGGGTTCGCCGCGTGACAGCAGCCAGTTGCGCAGGGCGCCCGCGACGACGGCGAGCACGACGTCGTTGACGTCGCAGTCGTAGCGCGCGCGCAGCTGGCGGTAGTCCTCCAGCCGGTGCCCCGCCACGGTGAACCGCCGGTTGCGCGACACCGTGGCGTTGAGCGGGCTGCTCGGTGCGGTGCCGCGTGCGACCGTTCGGGCGACGTCGGCGATCCGGCGTCCCACCTCGAGCAGTTGTTCCGAGCTGGTGGCCACCTCGGTCACGGCGGACCGGACCGCCGCGAGCTGGGCGGTCGGCCTGGCCACCCATTCACCCACTGCGCCGACCACCAGCCGCGCATCGCTCGGCTCGCGCGCGGGTATCCAGATGTCCTCGCCGAACTCCGGCGCCTTCTGGGTCCGGTCGGCGATGACGTGCCCGATCTCCAACGCCGTCATGCCGTTGACGAGGGCTTGGTGCGACTTGGTGTAGATGGCCATGCGATTCTTCGCCAGGCCCTCGACGAGGTACATCTCCCACAGCGGCCGCGACTTGTCGAGCTGCCGCGACCCGAGTCGCGCGACGAGGTCGTGCAGCTGCGCGTCACTGCCCGGCGAGGGCAGCGCGGAACGCCGGATGTGATAGGTGATGTCGAACTCGGGGTCGTCGACCCACACCGGCCGCGCCAGGCCCATCGACACCTCGCGGACCTTCTGGCGGTAGCGCGGGATCTGCGGCAACCGCCGCTCGACGGTCTCCAGCAGCGTCTCGTAGCTCAGCCCGCTGCGCGGCTTGCGCAGGATCGACAGCGTCCCCACGTACATCGGGGTCGACGAGTTCTCCAGGTGGTAGAACGACGCGTCGGACGCCGACAACCTCGTCACCATGTCGGCGCTGCCCTCCCCTGGGTCGAACTCTGAACCACGTCACGGTAACGGTCGAAACCGGGTCTCTGCATCACGGGTGCACCAGACGGTCGCTGCGCCGTGCGATCATGAAGGTGTCTGCGACTCTCCAGCAGATGCCGCTGTGTTCGCCCGACCTGCTGGAGACCGACCGTGACCGCATCACGCATTCCCGCCCTGAACATCCCCCGTCGCTTCGCTCGCCCCTGGTCGATCGTTCACGTCGCCGATCATCGACTACGAACCGCCGCTCGTCGGCACGCCCGCGGTCTGTCCACCACCGTCGCCCGCCGCGCTGCACAGGCACACCCCGCGCCGGCTCCGGCCGGTCCCGTCCGCACCTGCCCGCGAGTCGCCCCCGCCCCGCGCCGCGACCGTGTTCGCCGACACCGCTCTACGCCGCGTCCTCGAGGTGGTCGACCGGCGCAGACCCGTCGCGCAACTGCGAACTTTGTTGGCGCCGAAGCAGATCGACGCCGTGGTGGCGATGATGCGAACCACCCCGTCGGGCGGTGCGGCCGTGCTGCGCCGGGTGCGCCTGCGCACGGTGCTCTCCGCTGACGGCGAGGCGACCGCGGCGGAGATGTTCGCCACCTACACGCGGGGCAGCCGAGTCAGGGCCGTCGCGGGCCGCATCGACGTCGTCGGAGGTCGCTGGCTCGTCACGGCGTTGCACATCGGCTGATCGCCTGCAGGCCGGGGCGAGTGCCGGTCAGCCCTGGCGCGCCGAGCGCGGCGGCTTCGGGCCACGGCCCTGCTTGCGCGCGGCCTCTCGTCGTTCACGCCGCGTGCTGCCGCCGGTCGGCGCGGCATGCCTGCCACCGGAACCGTTACCACCGCCGTGCCGCTGCACCTGCGCGGATCCGTCCTCGGACGGCCCCGAATACGTCAGTGGCGGAGCGTCGTCGTCGACGATTCCCTTGACGCGCAGTGCAGGCGGTGCCTCCTGCGGACGTTCCTCGGTGGCGACGGCACCCTGGGCGGGCGCGGGCTCGCTGGCCTCCTGCGCCTTCGCTGCCGCGTCGGCGGCGAACTGAGCGAGGTTCGGCGGAGCCGCGACCGGGGCGACGGCGGGCGACGGCGCGGCCTGAACCTGGGCGTTGAACAGCAGGCCCACCGACTCTTCCTTCAGCCCGTCGAGCATGCCCATGAACATGTCGAAGCCCTCGCGCTGGTATTCGACGAGCGGGTCGCGCTGCGCCATCGCGCGCAGCCCGATGCCCTCCTTGAGGTAGTCCATCTCGTAGAGGTGTTCGCGCCACTTGCGGTCGACGGTGGTCAGCAGCACGCTGCGCTCGAGTTGACGCATCGCGGTCTCACCGCCGATCTCGGTCAGCTCGGCCTCCCGGACGGTGTATGCGCGTTCGGCGTCCTCGAGCAGCGCGGCGAGCAGTTCCTCGCGCGTCAACTCGCCTGCCTCGCCGACGGCACCCTCGTCGATCAGGTCGTGGTGATCGATGCCCACCGGGTAGAGCAACTTCAGCGCATTCCACAGGGCTTCCAGATCCCAGTCCTCGGCGTAGCCCTCGGCCGTCGCACCGTTCACGTAGGCGGTGACGACGTCGGCGACCATCTGGCGGGCCTGCTCCTGCACGCTCTCGCCCTCGAGGATCCGGCGGCGCTCGACGTAGATGACCTTGCGCTGCTGGTTCATCACCTCGTCGTACTTGAGGACGTTCTTGCGGACCTCGAAGTTCTGCTGCTCGACCTGCGTCTGGGCGCTCTTGATGGCACGCGTGACCATCTTGGCCTCGATGGGCACGTCCTCGGGCAGGTTGAGCCGGGTGAGCAACGACTCGAGGGTGGCGCCGTTGAAGCGCTTCATCAGCTCGTCGCCGAGCGAGAGGTAGAACCGCGATTCGCCGGGGTCACCCTGACGCCCGGAGCGGCCACGCAGCTGGTTGTCGATGCGCCGCGACTCGTGGCGCTCGGTGCCGAGCACGTAGAGGCCGCCGGCGTCTCGCACGTTCTCGGCCTCGTCCTCCACCTCCGCCTTGATCTGCGGCAGCACCTCGTCCCACGCGGCCTCGTAGTCCTCGGGGGTCTCGACGGGGTCGAGGCCGCGGTCGCGCAGCCGCTTGTCGGCGAGGAAGTCGACGTTGCCGCCGAGCACGATGTCGGTGCCGCGGCCCGCCATGTTGGTGGCCACGGTGACCGCGCCGCGCCTGCCGGCCTCGGCGATGATGTTGGCCTCCTGCTCGTGGAACTTCGCATTCAGCACGTTGTGCGGCACCCGCCGCTTGGTGAACTGCTTGGACAGGTACTCCGAGCGCTCCACGCTGGTGGTGCCGATCAGGACCGGCTGGCCCGCCTCGTAGCGCTCGACGACGTCGTCGACGACGGCGATGTACTTGGCCTCTTCGGTCTTGTAGATGAGGTCGGTCTGGTCGGTGCGGACCATCGGCCGGTTGGTCGGGATCGACACCACGCCGAGGCCGTAGATCTCGTGCAGCTCGGCGGCCTCGGTCTGGGCGGTGCCCGTCATGCCGGCGAGCTTGTCGTAGAGGCGGAAGAAGTTCTGCAGCGTGATGGTGGCCAGCGTCTGGTTCTCGGCCTTGATCTCGACGTGTTCCTTGGCCTCGATGGCCTGGTGCTGTCCCTCGTTGTAGCGCCGCCCGATCAGCACGCGGCCGGTGAACGCGTCGACGATCAGCACTTCACCGTCGCGGACGATGTAGTCCTTGTCGCGGAGGAACAGCTCCTTGGCCTTGACCGCGTTGTTGAGGTAGCTGACCAGCGGCGAGTTGGCCGCCTCGTAGAGGTTGTCGATGCCGAGCTGGTCCTCGACGAACTCGACGCCGATCTCGAGCACGCCGATGGTGCGCTTGCCCAGGTCGACCTCGTAGTGGACGTCCTTCTCCATCAACGGGGCGATGCGCGCGAACTCGACGTACCAGTTGGACGCGCCGTCGGCGGGACCCGAGATGATCAGCGGGGTGCGGGCCTCGTCGATCAGGATGGAGTCGACCTCGTCGACGACGGCGAAGTTGTGTCCGCGTTGCACCATGTCCTCGACCGAGTGCGCCATGTTGTCGCGCAGATAGTCGAAGCCGAATTCGTTGTTGGTGCCGTAGGTGATGTCGGCGGCGTAGGCGACCCGGCGCTCGTCGGGCGTCATCTGCGACAGGATGACGCCGACGTCGAGGCCGAGGAATCGGTGCACGCGGCCCATCCACTCGGCGTCGCGCTTGGCCAGGTAGTCGTTGACGGTGACCACGTGCACGCCCTTGCCGGAGAGCGCGTTGAGGTAGGCGGGCAGCACGCAGGTCAGGGTCTTTCCCTCACCCGTCTTCATCTCGGAGACGTTGCCGAAGTGCAGCGCGGCGCCGCCCATGACCTGCACGTCGAACGGCCGCTGGTCGAGCACCCGCCACGCGGCCTCACGGGCCACCGCGAACGCCTCGGGCAGCAGGTCGTCGAGGTCGGCACCGTCGGCGACGCGCTGCTTGAACTCGTCGGTCTTGGCGCGCAGCTCGGCATCGGACAGCTTCTCGACGTCGTCGGACAAGGTGTTCACATAGTCGGCGACCTTCTTGAGGCGCTTGACCATGCGGCCTTCACCGAGACGGAGCAACTTCGACAGCACGCTAACTTCCCCTGTGGGCTCGATGGAACTCGTGGATTGTCAAAAGTCCATCGTAGGTGACTGGCCGAAGCTGCCAGCGTAAGCAGGCCAGATGGGCCCGCAAGGATCGGTCCGGCGGGATCAGGCCAACCGGATCAACCCGTAGTGGTAGGCATGCCGCCGGTACACCACGGTGGGCTTGTCGCTCTGCTCGTCGTGGAACAGGAAGAAGTCGTGACCCACCAGTTCCATCTCGTACAGGGCGTCGTCGACGCTCATCGGCTTGGCGGCGTGCTCCTTGGTACGCACGATCTGGCCGGGTTCCTCGTCGTCGGGCGCGCCGTCCGCCGCCGCGCCGGATGGCACCGCGTCGGCGACGGGGGCCTGCTGCTGCGGAGGGAGTTCCGCGGTGGCCTCGGCCACCGACACCGGCCTCTTGTCGCCGTAGTGGATCTTGCGCCGGTCCTTGCTGCGCCTCAGCCGGTTCTCGAGTTTGCAGACCGCCGATTCCAGTGCGGCGTAGAAGCTGTCGGCGCAGGCCTCGCCGCGGACGACCGGTCCGCGTCCACGGGCGGTGATCTCGACGTGCTGGCAGTTCTTGCGTTGACGTCGGTTGCGCTCGTGGTCGAGCTCGACGTCGAAGAGGTAGATGGTGCGATCGAAGCGCTCTAGGCGCGACAGCTTCTCGGAGACGTAGGTGCGGAAGTGGTCGGGGATCTCGACGTTTCGGCCCTTGACGACGACCTCGGCGCGGAGCGCGGCAGCGGGTTCGTCATCGACCATGACCATCGTCGAACGGTCGGTGTCCACGGAATGTATTGACATACTTGGCAACTCGTTTCTCTTCGGCGTCGCACGCCGCAGCGTGCCCGGCTTCTCATAGAGACGCGCCGAAGGGGCCTGATCTCGCCGACCACCGGCGCAAGGTGTCGAGAACTCACCTCCTATCGCTGTCAGGCGATGTGGCGCTGGTTGTGTCAACGCCGCCGTGAGGCTTCACGGGTGGTTGGCCCCGACGGTAGTCCGTGTTCACCTGCCAGTGCCAGTAAATTCGCAGACATGTTTTGAACTCTTCACGTTGGTTTGACCAAGCGGTAATTGCCGCGGCCGTCGATCGTCGGGTGCTCGGGCCGTCAAGCGTGTGCGATCGCAAGAACCGCGGTGACCCGGGCGCCGGCGGCTTGCAGGACCCGCACCGACTCGGCCGCGGTCGCGCCGGTGGTGACGACGTCGTCGACCAGCAGGACCTGGCCCTGCACGGGGCGCCACAACACGACCCGGCCGGCGATGTTGCGCTGTCGCTGCGCGGCCGAGAGGCCCACCGAATCCCGGGTGAACGCCCGCATCCGCAGCGCGGCCGCCACCGTCGTACCCGAGCGCTCCGCGCTGCCGCGCGCCATCCGGGTGACCGGGTCGCCACCGCGGCGCCGGGCCGCCGACCGACGGGTGGGGGCGGGCACCAGGGTCAGCGGCGTGTCGACGATGCCCCACGCCGACAGGTGCGTCAGCCCGGTGTGCCAGCGCGGCCGACAGGGGCGGGATGAGGTCGGCACGGCCCCGTTCCTTGACGGCGACGATCGCCTCGCGGCGGACGCCCGCGTAGCGCCCCAGCGAGAAGACCGGTACGCCCGGATCCAGACGCGGTGTCACCAGGATGGGCTCGTCGGAGGCGACCATCAGCGTGCGCGCGCAGGTGTCGCACCACGTGGTGGACGGGGCGCCGCAGCCACCGCATTCCACCGGGAGGACGAGGTCGACCAACACTCCCGCAGTGTGTCCGCCGGGTCCGACAGTTCGCGTCCAGCGCCTTGCCGTATCGCTTACGGTTGGATCATCAGTTGAGCGTGGGAATGGGGGCTTCGGTGACCGTGACGTTCGCGGGCAAGCAGGCGATCGTCACGGGTGCGGGCTCGGGCATCGGCGCCGCACTGTGCCGGGCCCTGTCCGCCGCAGGCGCCGACGTGGTCTGCACCGACGCCGCCGCCGTCCAGGCGTGCGTCGACGACGTCGTGCACCGGACCGGCCGACTCGACCTGATGTTCAACAACGCAGGCATCACGTGGGGCGGCGACACCGAACTGCTGACCCTGGACCAGTGGAACGCGATCATCGACGTCAACATCCGCGGCGTCGTGCACGGCGTCGCCGCCGCCTACCCGCAGATGGTCCGCCAAGGTTTCGGCCACATCGTCAACACCGCGTCCATGGCTGGGCTCGCCGCGGCCGGCCAGATCACCAGCTACGTGATGAGCAAGCATGCGGTAGTTGGCCTTTCGCTCGCCCTGCGATCCGAGGCCGCCGGTCGTGGCGTCGGCGTGCTCGCGGTGTGCCCGACCGCCGTCGAGACGCCGATCCTGGACAAGGGCGCGATCGGCGGGTTCGTCGGGCGCGACTTCTACCGCATGGGTCAGCGCAGCGCGAGGTTCTACTCCGCGGACCGCCTGGCGAACGACACGCTGCGGGCCATCGAACGCAACAAGGCCCTGCTGGTCGCGCCTCGGCAGGCGCGCTTCGCGTGGCTGTTCACCCGTTTGGCGCCAGGACTGCTGCAACGCATGTCCATCCGATTCGTCGCCCAGCAACGTGCCCAGCAAGCCGCCCACTCGCCCAGGCAGCCCGTACGACTACGTCAGCCGCTTCGACTGGCCGCCGGGCGTCGCGATCGGCGGCTCAGCCCGACAGCACCGGCAGGGTCCCGGGATCATCAGCGGGCGGACCTCCGTCCACGCCGGGTCGTCCTCGGACGCCGATCCCGAAAGCTGAAGCACGCCACGCTGATCGGCGACGTACACCGTCGACGGGTTGGCGGCCACCGTCGACACCGGAGCCAGCAGGTTGCGGCTCGGGCCGTCGGAGTTCACCCCGTCGAGGTTGACGTAGGAGACCGGATGCTGGGGGTCGGTGCGGCTGACCACGATGTCGTCGCCGGTACGCCAGGACAGCGAGATCGCGGTGTCCCCCAGCCCGAAGCCCAACCGCCGCGGATAGGTCAATGCGTACTGGCCGCCCTGCGTCTGTTCGACGCTGGCCAGGATGACCTGACCGGCGATGACCATCGCCGCGCGCGTGCCGTCGCGCGACAGCTGAAGTTCGGCGATCGGTCCGGGGAAGCGCGTCGACACCGCGGTGGAGTCGACCGGAATCCGCGCGGGCTGCCCGGAGGCCGCCTCCTGGATCACCCTCACCACGTTGTTGCCGTCGACGACCACCCAGATCGCGTCGTCGAGCGACCACGTCGGCCGCGACACCGTCCGCCCGTCCAGCGCCTGGGCCGCGTCACCGTCCACCGGGCCGACCCACAGCGACGAGGCCATGTCCGGCGCGTCCGGCCGCAACGTCACCACCGACGCCGCCTCCTGACCGCTGCGGGACAACGCCGCCGACGTCTGGTTGGGCATCGTCCCGAACGCACCGGGCACGCGCGGCGCCTTCTGGCCGTCCATCGACACCAGCGATCCGCCGACCAGCGCGTGCAGGCCGGCGGCAGCGCCCGAGTCGGCACCCGGGTCGGTGGCGGCGACGTCCGAGGTGTTCCATCCCTCGGCGAATCGGTCGTCGAGCGCGGCGCCGTCGGCGTTGATCACGTACGGACCGTTGATGCCCGCGCGCGACAGCGTCCAGATGATCTGCGCGGCAAGCAGTTGCCTGCTGTGCGGGTCGGTGGTGGACAGATTCTCCACGTCGATGCGGGCGCCGCCGTAGCCCCGGCCCACCCCGGTCTTGCCGCCGTCGGCGCGCGTGACCGGACCGCGCAGGCGCAGCGGCGGGCCGAGAAGGTTGCGCACCGTGTTCTCCATCTCGGGGCGCGGGCCCGAGACGAGCTTGGTGACCAGTTCGGTGGCGAGCAGGTCGGGATCCGACACCGCCACGTACCGCGGATCGGGCACCACGGTCTTGCCGGTCGGATCCACGAAGTACAGGGTGTTGCGCTTGTAGGTCTCCTGGAACTGTTGCCAGTCGAGGAACACTCCGTTGGGCAGGCGGTCGATGCGCCAACCGCCGGTGGTCTTGACGAGGTCGATCGGACCGGGGTCGGGCAACGCGCCCTCCGCCGTCTCGAACACTCCCATGTCGGACAGCGAACCGAGGATGTCAGCCCGCATGTGCACCGAAACCCGGTCCGCGCCACGCGTTTCGACGAACACCACCCGGTCGATCAGCAGCGCGCTGCCCGCATCGTCCCAGGATCGCGACGCCGACTCGGTGAGGAACTGCCGCGCGGCCAGATGCCGGTTCGCGGGATCGGCAGTGGCCTTGAGGAATTCGCGCAGCAGCACGTCGGGATCCATGCCCGGCGTCGGGGTGGGCAGGCTGGGCGGAGCAGGCCGGTCCACGGTGCCGATGGCCTGCGGCGCCGAGGAACTCGGCACACCGGCGCACCCCGACATGGTGAAGACCACCAGCAGCAGCGATGCCACCGCCAGGAAGCGTGTCACGCCCGATCCCCGGCCGATTCGCGCTTTCGCGCCGGGGGACGCGGAGGCCGGTCCGGTCCGACGGGTTTGAGGGGCAGCGGACTGGTCGTCACCTTGTGGCCGCGCACCAGGGGCAGGGTCAGCCGGAACGAGGCACCCTTGCCCGGTTCGCCCCACGCCTCGAGCCTGCCCTGGTGCAGCCGGGCGTCCTCGATGCTGATCGCCAGACCAAGGCCGGTGCCGCCGGAGCGCCGCACCCGCGACGGGTCCGAGCGCCAGAAGCGGCTGAAGACGAGCTTCTCCTCACCCGGGCGAAGACCGACGCCGTAGTCGCGCACCGTGACCGCGACGGTGTCGACGTCGGCCAGCATGCGGATGCGCACCGGCTTGCGCTCGGCGTGATCGATGGCGTTGGCGATGAGGTTGCGCAGAATCCGTTCCACGCGGCGCGGATCGACCTCGGCGATCACCTCGGTCGCGGGCAGGTCGACGATCAGGTCGACGCCCGCGTCGTTGGCGAGGTGGCCGACGTTGTCGAGTGCGCTCTCCACCACCGACCGCAGATCCTCGGACTCGACCGACAGTTCCGCGACGCCCGCGTCGTGGCGGGAGATCTCCAGCAGATCGTTGAGCAGCGTCTCGAACCTGTCGAGTTCGCTGACCATCAGCTCGGTGGATCGCCGCAGCGCCGGTTCGAGGTCCTCGCTGTGGTCGTAGATCAGGTCGGCGGCCATGCGCACCGTCGTCAACGGGGTACGCAGCTCGTGGCTGACGTCGGAAGTGAAGCGCCGCTGCAGATTTCCGAACTCCTCGAGTTGGGTGATCTGCCGCGACAAGCTCTCGGCCATGTCGTTGAACGACACCGCGAGGCGCGCCATGTCGTCCTCGCCGCGCACCGGCATCCGCTCGGTCAGGTGCCCCTCGGCGAACCGCTCGGCGATCCGCGACGCCGACCGCACCGGCAGCACGATCTGACGGGCCACCAACAGGGCGATGGCCGCCAGCAGCCCGAGCAGCACCACGCCACCGGTGGCCATGGTGCCGCGCACCAGCGCGATGGTGCTCTCCTCGTTGTTCAACGGGAAGATCAGGTAGAGCTCGAGGTTGGTCACCGCCGACGAGGTGGGGCTGCCGACGATCAGTGCGGGCCCGGCGAAGCCGTCGGTGCGCACGGTCGCGTACTGATAGCTGACCTGGCCGGCCTTCACGAAGTCGCGAAGGGTGTCGGGCACCTCGGCCGCCGGGCCTGCCGCGGTCGCGGCGCGCGGGCCGTCGCCGGGCACCACCAGCACGGCGTCGAAGGCGCCTGCCAAACCGGAGCCCGAGTCCGCCTTGCGGTCGATCAGCGTGTTGCGGGCCAGCTGCAGACTGCTGTCCAGCGAGCGGGTCTCCTCACCCCCGACGATCCCGCTGACGGTGTTGCGGGCGCGTTCGATCTCCTCGGTCGCCGCGCGCACCTTGACCTCGAGGATGCGGTCGGTGATCTGGCTGGTCAGCACGAAGCCGAGAACCATGATGACGGCCAGGGACAGCCCGAGGGTCAACGTCACCACCCGCAGCTGCAGTGAGCGACGCCACGCGAAGCCAAGCGCTCGACTCAGCGCTCCGAGCCCGCGCAACATCGGCGCCGAGCGACTGCGGATGCGCCGCCTCGAGCTCCAGATCACGGAGGTCCGGCCTTGTATCCCACTCCTCGAACGGTGAGCACCACCTGCGGGTTCTCCGGATCCTTCTCGACCTTGGCCCTCAACCGCTGGACATGCACGTTCACCAAACGGGTATCAGCGGGGTGACGGTATCCCCACACCTGTTCGAGCAGCACATCCCGAGTAAACACCTGCCGTGGTTTACGCGCCAACGCCACCAACAGGTCGAACTCCAGCGGTGTCAGCGAGATCTGCTCACCCATCCGGGTCACCTTGTGCGCAGGCACGTCGATGTCGATGTCGGCGATCGAGAGCATCTCGGCCGGGCCGTCGTCGTTGCGGCGCAACCGTGCGCGCACCCGTGCGACGAGCTCCTTCTGCTTGAACGGCTTCATCACGTAGTCGTCGGCGCCCGACTCGAGGCCGAGCACGACGTCGACGGTGTCCGTCTTGGCGGTCAGCATCACGATCGGCACGCCCGAGTCGGCGCGCAGCACCCGGCACACGTCGATGCCGTTCATGCCGGGCAGCATGAGGTCCAGCAGCACCAGATCCGGCCTCAGCTCACGCACGGCGGTAAGCGCCTGGGTGCCGTCGCCGATCACCGCGGTGTCGAAACCTTCCCCCCGCAGCACGATCGTCAGCATCTCGGCGAGCGATGGGTCGTCATCGACGACAAGGATCCTTTGCCTCATGGTGTCCATGGTGTCACCGAATCGCGATAAAGCCGGGATACCACACCGGGCGTTTTGTCCGCAGGTGCCCCGGTCAGGGAGCCAGCGTGCGCGCGAGACCGGCCGCGTCGACATCCGGTCCCGCCACCACCCACGGTCCACCCCAGTGCGCGGCGGCCAGCGCCGCGTACGCCTCGTTGGTCCTGCGCTGGAGGCCGTCGTCGCGCTCGTAGGCGTCGCGCGCGCGTTCGGCGTCGGCCTCGGCGCGGCGCTGCGCCCGTTGCCCGGCCAACTCGGTGGGCACCGCGAGCAGCACCTGCCAGTCGGGCGCGGGTATGCCGAAGCGTTCGAACTCCAACTCGCGCACCCACGCCACCACCTCGCCGTCGACGCCCTGGTGCAGCCGCGCCGCGCTGTAGGCGGCGTTGGATGCGACGTAGCGGTCGAGGATGACGACGTCGTGGGCGGCGCTCAGCCGGCCGATCTCGTCGCGCGCGTCGGCCCGGTCCAACGCGAACAGCACGGCCATCGCATACACCGACGACGAGAGGTCGCCGTGTCCGCCGTGCAGCGCCTCGGCGGCCAGATCGGCGTGCACCGAGCGGTGGTAGCGCGGGAAGGCCAGGCTCGTCACCGACCGGCCCGCTGCTTCGAAGCCTGCGCGCAGGCCCTGCGTCAACGTGTTCTTGCCCGCGCCGTCGACCCCTTCGATCGCGATGAGCACTCTCTGACTTCTCCCGGGTCGCGCCGCTGCTGCCGTCCGGCGAGCGTAGCGGGCCGCCGCGCCGTGGTCACCAGAGGTAGATGGCCAGCACGGCGCCGAACATCACGACGAGCCATGCGTCGGTCGACGCGCGCAACCAGGTGGGCGCGGTCCGCACCTCCATGAACTCGCGAATGATCAAGCGCGACTTGATCAGTGCCATCGCCAGCACGACGACGGTGATCGGCACGCTCGCCCCAACCGCGCCCGTCGAGTGCGCGGGGGCCAGCGCCCACGACACGACGGTCAGGCCGGCGAGGACGAGCCAGACGACGGTCAGTCGGTTCTTGGCCCGTTCTTGACCCGGTTCTTGGCCAAGGCCTTTGGCAGTGCACTCTCATCACCTCATGACGTAGAGCAGGGCGAAGATCACGATCCAGAGCAGGTCGACCATGTGCCAGTACGTCGCGCCGGTCTCCACCATCGAGGGGCGGCGCTTGTCCGGGTCGCGCAGTTCGGCGACGACGACGCCGAGGAAGACCAGTCCGAGCAGGACGTGGAAGAGGTGGATGCCGGTCAGCATGTAATAGAACATGTAGAAGTCGTTGTGCGGAAACGTCAGTCCCGCACTGATCTTCGAGGTCCACTCGTAGGCCTTGACGAGCACGAACCCCACCCCGCACGCGCCGCCCCCCAACGTCAGCGCCAGCGCGCGGCGGTACTCCCCCGCCCGGGTGGCGTGCACGCCGTTGGCGACGAACCACGAGCTGGCCAGCAACAGCAGCGTGTTGGCCGTGCCGATGTTGAGGCTGAGGTGGCGCTGCGAGTCCAGGAACAGCTGGTGCTCCTGATTGCGGTAGATCATGAAGATCAGGAAGTAGGCCCCGAAGATGACCAGGTCGCCGAGCACGAACACCCACATGGAGCCGTCGGCCGGGAGGTGGATCCTGCGCCCTGGCCGTGTTTCGACCGCTTCCGTCGCGTTGGCCATGTCAGTCCTGGATCCGCTCGTCGGGCGCCTGGCGCTTGATCGTCCGGTAGAGCAACCAGATGATGCAGACCTCCCACGCCACGAAAACCACTGTGCCCAGCCAGAAGCTGATCGATCCGTTCCAGGCCAGTGGGCCGGATTTGAAGACGAAGACGGGTGCGGCCAGTAGCTCGGTGACGATCATCCAAATGGACATGTATGCCAACCACTTCGGCAGGACGTCGTTGCGGTCCAGGAAGATGGCGAGCGCCAGCACCATGTTCTGGGTGGCGAAACATCCCAGCGATCCGACGTAGGACAACAGGCACCAGTCGTAGAGCATCACGATGAGGTCGGGATCGCGATCCGGCCGGAACGTGGCGGCCACGAACGCGAAACCAGGAATCACACACCCGGGGATCGCGCCGACGACGAGCGAGGCGATGTAGCCGTAGGCGAACACCGGCGCCACCGACATCCGCTTGATCTGGAGCGCGATCAGCCCGTTGGCCGCCGCCGTGAATCCCACGACGACCATGAGGATGGCGAACCCGATCCGGATGGTCAGCGAGTGGACATGGAAGAAGTCCACGATCTGCGTCGGCCCGACATCCGGTCGCGGTGGCGGCATCACCCTGGTGAGGACGACGAAGATCAACCCGAAGAGGTTGTAGAAGATCGGGATCGTCCACCAGGCGATCCGTTGATCGATCTTGGGAATCCGGGTCCAGTGCGCGGGTTCGGGGGCCGGGACGGTTGCGGGCGGCTCGGTCGATATCGCTCCGCTCACGGCGCCACCCTGTCCGCCAACGTATTCCGCGACGGCTCGTCGCCTGCGACTCCCTCGGACGCCTGACGGTTGATCGCGGCACGAAGGACGACGAACATCACGGCGATGTTGAGCGCGAACGCGCCGATTCGCAGCCAGAAGGACACTGCGCCATCCCATGCCAGCGGGCCCGTTCTGAAGATCACCGCGCAGGCGGCCGGGGTCATCGCCGCCGCGGTCGCGATGTTGACGTAGGCGACCCACCGCGGAAATATCGGCGCCACCCTGGCGTCGAGGAAGACCGCCAGCGCCAGGCAGAGGTTCGCCACCACCACCATGCCGACGGGTGCGGTGAAGACGAGCCAGGCCATGTCGTTGCAGCAGTTGGATGAGTTGCGGATTGCGGTCCGGCCGGAACGCCGCGATCAGCCAGAAGATGTCCGCGATCGCGAACAACGTTGCGCCGCCTGCGATGCCGCACAGGTAGCAGTACGCGAGAAGGTGGCTCGGAAGCGCCATCCGCTTGATCTGCACGACGATCGTCATGAAGAACGGGATGAGCATGATCGCGCAGAGATTGAACGTGATCATGGAGAAGCGGACCATCGCCGCGTTCCGCGCGTAGAAGTCGGCAACCTGTTCCGCGGTCAGTTCGGGCGACATCGGCGGGAAGAATCCGGGGAACGAGACGAACGCGATCAGCAGGATCCCACCGAACAGCGGGGTGATCCAGAGACTGATCCGCTGGGCCCGAACGTCCATGTTCCGACACTCCGTTCCGCCGACCTCTAGCCGCTCGGCTATTTCGCACGCTAGCCGATCGGCTATCCAGGGACAAGGGTGTCCGCGGAACGGCGGTTGGTCGGAGTCCAACCCGCAGCGAGAGCGACTGCGGAGCAACGGGTTCGAGCCGAGGATCAGTCCTTGAGCGGAATGACCGCGTCCTGCTGCTCGTCGCCGACGTAGGTGTTGTAGCGGCTGTGCTCGAAGTCGTGATAGATCATGACCTTCTCCTGCCACCGCTCGAAGCCGAACTCGACGAAGTCGTAGCAGGGTGACAGTTTCTTGGTCGTCGCTGCGCTCGTTGAACTCGCGTATCGCCAATCTCACGCCGGTGTAGTCGGAGAACCATTCGGCGCCGCGGCGATGTCGTCCATGTAGCACATCACCCGCGGCAGGATGGCATCGTCCGGCAGCTTGAAGATGTCGAAGGCAGCCACCGTCGACGAGTAGTAGTCCAGGTCGAACGAGATCATGCCGACCGGCGCGTCGACCGGCGGATCGGCGATGAAGGCGGACAGCGTCTCGGCGACCGGTCCCAGCACCAGGCGCGAGCTGGTCAACCGCGACTGCAGCGCGGCCACGTCCATTTCATAGAAGCCGCCCTTCCAGTGGTAGGGCAGGTCGCGGTAGTCGACGGGCGTCGGCAGGCCCGAGCCCATGTCGAATCCGACGATCCGCACCCGGATCGGCAGATGACGCTCGACCTCGGCCTTGATGGCCTCGAGAGCGATCAACCCGTTGCCGGTGGCGACGCCGAACTCGATCCAGGTGACCTCCTTGTAGCCGAGACGCACCGCCAGTTCGCTCGCCCGCACCGCGGAGTAGGAGTAGTGCGGCCGGGGCAGGCCGCCGAACGGGCCCGAGAGCGCCACCTGCTCCATCAGAGAATACTTTGACCTGCCCGGCATCCGGACGAGCAGAGCTCGCATGATCATGCCGACAGCCGACGTATCCTTGACCGCCGCCCGAACCCTTTTTCTCATGCACGAGAGCTTAGCCGGGGGTGACGCGCGGCGTTGCCACCGCGGTGCGCAGCATGGCGAGCGGGACTCCACCGGTGCGCGACGTTCTGGCGCGGCGCGACGGGTTCCTGCCGCAGGACCAACCGGAGTCGACCGACGGGTGAACCGTCGAATCCGTTCGGCCCCAATGGTTTTGCGCTCACGCCGAGGCCCGCCAGCCCGTCGACGCCCAGCGCCACGGCGCTGGCCGGTTCGCGATGGCCTGCGACGCTCGACGGGGCATCGGGGCGGCGGGCACCGGCGGGAGCCGTCGCACCGGTAGCTCGCCGGCTGCGGATGCCCGTGGCCGACAGCGAACGGCCCCCGACGCCGGGCAGGTGTCGGGGGCCTGTCAGCAGGTGAAACTCAGTAGCGGTAGTGCTCCGGCTTGTACGGTCCGTCGACGTCGACGTTGATGTACTCGGCCTGCTCCTTGGTCAGCCTGGTGAGCGAGCCACCGAGGGCCTCGACGTGAATCTTGGCGACCTTCTCGTCGAGGTGCTTGGCCAGACGGTAGACCTCGTTGTCGTACTCGTCGTTCTTGGTCCACAGCTCGATCTGGGCGATGACCTGGTTGGAGAAGCTGTTGCTCATCACGAACGACGGGTGTCCGGTCGCATTGCCCAGGTTCAGCAGACGGCCTTCGGACAGCACGATGATCGAGTGGCCGTCCTTGAACGTGAACTCGTCGACCTGCGGCTTGATGTTGATCCGGGTGACGTCGGGGTCACGTTCGAGCCGGGCCATCTCGATCTCGTCGTCGAAGTGACCGATGTTGCCCAGGATCGCCTGGTGCTTCATCGACTTCATGTGCTCGAGGGTGATGATGCCCTGGTTCCCGGTGGCGGTGATGACGATGTCCGCCCAGCCGATGGCCTCTTCGACGGTCTTGACCTCGAAGCCGTCCATCAGGGCCTGCAGCGCGTTGATCGGGTCGATCTCGGTGACCGCGACGCGTGCGCCCGCCGCCTTGAGCGCCTCGGCACAGCCCTTGCCGACGTCGCCGTAGCCACACACCAGCGCGGCCTTGCCACCGATGAGGACGTCGGTGCCACGGTTGATGCCGTCGATCAGCGAGTGCCGGGTGCCGTACTTGTTGTCGAACTTGGACTTGGTCACCGAGTCGTTGACGTTGATGGCCGGGAAGGCCAGCTCGCCCGCGGCGGCGAACTGGTAGAGCCGCAGCACGCCGGTGGTGGTCTCCTCGGTGACGCCCTGCACCGACTCGGCGATCTTGGTCCACTTGGACTTGTCGGTCTCGAAGCGCTCGCGGATCAGCGCGAGGAACACCTTGTACTCGTCGGAGGCCTCGTCCTCGGTGGGCGGCACCACGCCTGCCTTCTCGAACTGCGCGCCGCGCAGCACCAGCATCGTCGCGTCACCGCCGTCGTCGAGGATCATGTTGGCCGGCTCTCCTGGCCAGGTCAGCATTTGCTCGGCGGCCCACCAGTACTCCTCGAGGCTCTCGCCCTTCCATGCGAAGACGGGAGTGCCCTTGGGCTCCTCGGGAGTGCCATGCGGGCCGACGACGATCGCAGCAGCGGCGTGGTCCTGGGTGGAGAAGATGTTGCACGACGCCCATCGCACTTCGGCGCCGAGGCTCACCAACGTCTCGATCAGCACGGCGGTCTGGATCGTCATGTGCAACGAACCCGAGATGCGCGCGCCCTTCAGCGGTTCCACGTCGGCGTACTCGCGGCGAAGCGTCATCAGGCCGGGCATCTCGTGCTCGGCCAGCCGGATCTCCTTGCGGCCGAATTCGGCCAAGCCCAGGTCGGCCACCTTGAAGTCGATGCCATTGCGGACATCAGCGGTCAATTCAGTCATGTAGAGCCCCTATTTCGTTCGACATTGCCTTTGAACGCACGGATGCGCCCGCGGCGACACCCATGCCGACACCCATAGCCTGCGGGCTCGCGGGACAGGCGGTTGAAGCGCTCTGCCAGCTAGGGGGTATCTATGACACCGTAGCGTTCGGCGAACGGCGTCATCAATCGGGCCAGGTCTCGCGCCACATCGTGATCGGCCTCGGGCGGCATCGACACATAGCTCATCGCCAGCCGCACGATGGCCCTGGCCAGCACTCCTGCGTCCTCTTCGCTGGCCCGGACCCAGCTGTGCATGAACGTCACCGTCAGCCGCTGCGAACACCGTGTGATGATCGGCGCACTGTCGGTGGTGATGATCTGAAGCAGGTCGGGCTTGGCGCCGCCGGTGAGAAGTGAGATGACGAGCGGGTCGGATGCCGATTCGGCGAAGAACGCCCGGAACCCCTCGAGGAATGCCGCGTAGACGTTGCCGACGTTCCCGACGATCGCGCCGTCGACGGCGTCGACCAGGCGGTCCGCCAGCCGCAGCGCGTACCCCTCCGCCAGGCCCTGGCGCGACCCGAACTCGTTGTAGATCGTCTGCCGACTGATGCCTGCCGCCCTGGCGACGTCCGACAGCGTGATCGCCGACCAGTCGCGCGTCATCAGCATGTCGCGCATGCCGTCCAGGATCGAGTCACGCAGAAGCACCCGCGACGCCTCGGCGTACGGCACGCGCGGTGCCGTACGCCGATCGCCCGGAGTGCTCACATGCGCGAGGGTAATCGCCATTCCCCCGTCGCTTCGCTCGCCCAAGTCACGGACGGGCAACCTCGACCATCTCGAAGTCCGACTTCGCCGCGCCGCAGTCCGGGCAACTCCAGTCCTCGGGGATGTCGTCCCAGCGGGTGCCCGGGGCGATGCCGTCCTCCGGCCAGCCCTTCTCCTCGTCGTATTCGAATCCGCATTGCACGCAGACGAAGAGCTTGTAGTCACTCATGTGTTTACCTCCACTGATTCGAAGTCGATCTTCTCCCGCACCCCGCAGTCGGGGCAGGTCCAGTCGTCGGGGATCTCGCTGAACGGCGTGCCTGCCGGGAAGCCTTCCCGCGGTGCACCCTTCGTCTCGTCGTAGACGTAGTCGCAGACCGGGCAGCCGTACGCGGTCATGCCGGTTGTCCGTACTTGGCGAGCACCTTGTCGCGCATCCGCGGATGGATGTTCACCCGGGTGATGTCGCCGTCGTAGTGCGCCATCACGCGGTGGTCCATCACCTTTCGCCACAGCGGCGGGAAGTAGGTCAGCCCGATCATCGACGCGTACCCGCTCGGCAGGTTCGGAGCACCGTTCATGCTGCGCAGCGTCTGGTAGCGGCGCGTCGGGTTGGCGTGGTGATCACTGTGCCGCTGCAGGTGGTACAGGAACAGGTTGGTCACCAGATGGTCTGAGTTCCAACTGTGTTCGGGCGCGCAACGCTCGTAGCGTCCGCTCGGGGTCTTCTGCCGGAGCAGCCCGTAGTGCTCGAGGTAGTTCACCGTCTCCAGCAGCGTGAAGCCGAACACCGCCGAGATGACCACGTACGGGATCAGCGCGACCCCGAAGATCGCGATCAGGGCGCCGTACAGCACCACCGACATCACCCATGCGTTCAGCACGTCGTTGGACGGATGCCAGGGGCCCTTGTCCGTGCCTGCGCAGTCGTTGGGCCTCCAGCTGCCACGACGACTTCAGGCTGCCCCACACGCTGCGCGGCAGGAACTCCCAGAACGTCTCGCCGAAGCGCGCCGACGCGGGGTCCTCCGGGGTGGCGACCCGCACGTGGTGGCCGCGGTTGTGCTCGATGTAGAAGTGCCCGTAGCAGGTCTGGGCCAACGTGATCTTGGACAGCCAGCGCTCGAGCGAGTCCTTCTTGTGCCCCAACTCGTGTGCGGTGTTGATGCCGACGCCGCCCATCATGCCGACCGACAGCGCAAGGCCGATCTTCGCGGGCCAGCCCAGCGAGCCGTCGAACCCGAGCCAGCTCAGGTCGGAGGCGGTGAAGAGGTAGGCGCCCAGCACGACCGTCGCGTACTGGAACGGGATGAAGCTGTAGGTGCACCTGCGGTAGTACTTGTCGTTCTCCAACCGCTCCATCGCCTCGTCGGGCGGGTTCTCCCCGTCGGGCCCGTACCTACGGTCGAGCAACGGCAGGACGATGTACACCAGGATCGGCCCGATCCAGAACGGCACCTGCGCGGCCGCGTGCCAGCCGAACTGGTTGAGCGCCCAGACGATCGGCAGCATCACCAGCACCGCGGTGGGCACGATCAGGCCCATCAGCCACAGGTAGCGCTTCTTGTCGCGCCACTGTCCGACCTGGGTCCCCGTGGACCCGGCGATCTGAGAGAGATCCGATGCCATCGCTGGCCACCTCCTGGTTGAGAGCTGTGTCACGGTCACGATTGACGATAGACCATCATTTTGTCTCTTGTCTAGACACAGAGGCATGTTTTGTAAACTCAGACCCGCGCATGCTCTCCTCGACGAGGTACGTCACCTAGTACCGTCCGGACCATGCGGCAGCACGCAGTGGTCATCGGAGCGAGCATCGCCGGCATGTGCGCCGCGCGGGTGCTGTCGGACCACTACGCCAAGGTGACGGTGTTCGAACGCGACGACCTTCCCGACCAGCCGGCCAACCGGTCCGCGGTGCCGCAGGGCAAGCACGTCCACCTGCTGATGGCCCGCGGCGCCGCGGAGTTCGAGGGGCTGTTCCCCGGCCTGCTCGACGACATGGTCTCCGCCGGGGTGCCCATCCTCGAGAACCGCCCCGACTGCATCTCCTTCGGCGCCGCAGGGCACCTGCTCGGCACGCAGGCGACCCTGCGCGACGAGTTCACCGCCTACGTGCCGAGTCGACCGCATCTCGAATGGCAGATCAGGCGCCGCGCGCTGGCGATCCCGAACGTCGAGCTGGTGCGCCGGGGCGTCGCCGAACCGCAATTCGATCCGGTCGAGGAACGCGTGACGGGCGTGCTGCTGGAGACCGGCGACGAGTCGAGCGCCGTTCCCGCCGACCTGGTCGTCGACGCGACCGGACGCGGCACCCGGCTGCCGGTGTGGTTGGACCAGTGGGGCTACGGGCGCCCCGGCGAGGACACCGTGGAGGTCGGCATCGGCTACGCCACCCACCAGGTGCACATCCCCGACGGGTTGATCCAGGAGAAGGTCGTCGTCGCAGGCGCCTCCCGAGAGAAGCCCGTCGGGCTGGGCATGCTGTTCTACGAGGACGGCAACTGGGGAGTCACGACCTTCGGCACGGGCAAGGTCGAGCCGCCGCAGAACTTCGGCGAGATATGCGAACTGGCCGACGAGATCCTGCCCGCACACGTCAGCGCGGCGCTCCGCAAGGGCGAGCCGCTCGGCGAGATGGCGTTCCACAAGTACCCGACCAGTCGCTGGCGCCGCTACGACAAGATGACCCGCTTCCCCTCGGGCATCATCCCGTTCGGGGACGCCGTGGTGAGCTTCAACCCGACGTTCGGCCAGGGCATGACGATGACGTCGATCCAGGCGGGCAACCTGCGCGAGGTGCTCCGCTCCGGCGACGCCGAGATCGCCACCACGCTGTCCCGGGCGACGGCGAAGACCACCTGGCCGGTGTGGGTGATGACCGCCATCGGCGACCTGAGCCTGCACAACGCCACCGGCGACGCACGGTGGTGGTACAGGCCCGTCGGCGGCCTGTTCGACCAGTTCCTCGGCGCCGCGGAGACGGATCCCGTTCTCGCCGAATGGTTTCTACGCCGCTTCAGCCTGCTCGACAGCCTCTACATGGTCCCCTCGGCACGATTGGTCGGGCGCACCGTCCGGCACAACATGCGGCTCTGGTGGGCCGAGCGACGCAGCGCTAACCGGTCCGCGCCCGATCGAGATCGGGTTCCAAGTAGATGACCTTCGCCGCGGGTACCGCGGCACGCACGGCCGCCTCGGCGGCGTCGATGGTCGCGGCCACCGTGGCCAGGTCGGTGTCGGCCGCCAGCGCGATCTTCGCGCCGACCAGTAATTCGTCCGGTCCGAGATACTGCGTGCGGATGTGAATCAGGCGGTCGACGTTCTCGGTCTGTTCGAGTGCCGCGCGAATGGCCTTGTCCTCCTGGCTGGTCGCGCCCTCGCCGATCAGCAGGCTGTGCATCTCGACCATCAGGATGACGGCGATGACCCCGAGCAGCACGCCGATCGCCACGGTGCCGATGCCGTCCCACACCGGTTCCCCGGTGAGCATGGTCAACCCGACGCCGGTCAGCGCGAACACCAGACCGATCAACGCGCCGGTGTCCTCGAGCAGCACCACGGGTAGCTCGGGATTGCGCGACGTCCGGATGAAGCGCCACCAGCCGATCGATCCCTTGAGCGGCCGCGACTCCACCATCGCGGTGCGAAAGCTGTAGCCCTCCAAGCCGATTGCGACCACCAGGATGGCGATGGCCACCACGGGCGAGGTCAGCTCCTCGGGGTGGGTGATCTTGTGATAGCCCTCGTAGAGGGCGAACACCGACCCCAGCGTGAACAACACCAACGCCACCACGAACGAGTAGAAGTAGCGACTGCGGCCGTATCCGAACGGGTGCAGCTCGTCGGCCTGCTTGCGCGCCTCCCGCTGTCCGAACAGCAGCAGCCCCTGATTGGAGGTGTCGGCGACGGAGTGCACGGCCTCGGCGAGCATGGACGAGCTGCCCGTGATGATGAACCCGACGAACTTCGCGACCGCGATGCCGGCATTCGCCAGCAGGGCGGCCAGAATCGCCCTGGTGCTTCCTTCCGCAGACATGTCCCGTTCCCTCCTAGACACCCACGGTGGCACGGAACAGCGACGTCGGCTGCTCGGCGACGAGCCGGATGGGGCCGTCGTCGGCCGCCACCCAGGAGGCCGCCCCCCTCTCCAGCCTCAGCACGCTGGACTTGGCGTGCACCGTCGCGGCGCCCTCGGTACACAGCAGGATCTGCGGCCCGTCGTGGCGCGCGGGAGCATCGACCTCGTGACCGAGCCGGTCACCATCGAGGCGCAACACCGACACCGCGAATTCCGGTGCGGGCGTGTCGTATACGAGTTCGAGGCCGTCCCCGACGATCCCCGGGCGGATGGCCGACTCGTCGGTCGGGGTGAAGTCCAGGACCCGCAGCAGTTCCGGCACGTCGACGTGCTTGGGGGTCAGCCCGCCGCGCAAGACGTTGTCGGAGTTGGCCATCACCTCGAAGCCGACCCCTTGCAGGTAGGTGTGCAGGTTGCCCGCGGGCAGGTAGATGCCCTCTCCTGCGGCCAGTGTGATGCGGTTGAGCAGCAACGCCGCGAGCACGCCTGCATCACCGGGATAGCGCTCACCGAGCTCGAGTACGGTCTTGGCTTCGGCGGCGAATGTCGTTTCGCCCGAACGGAGATAGCTCACCGCGCCGTCGAGCACGGCAGGCACCAGCACGTCCAGGTCGGGCTGGGGCGCGGTGATCCAGGTGGTGAACAGCGCCCGCAACCCGTCGGCCTCGGATTGCCCGGACAGCAGGCCGATGAACGGGTCGAGGTCGGAGACGGCGAGCGCGCGCATCAACTCGATGCTGCCCGCGACGGGCCGGAAACCGGCCAGCGCCTCGAACGGCCCCAGCGCCACCAGAAGTTCGGGTTTGTGGCTGCGGTCGCGGTAGTTGCGCGTCGGCGCGTTCACCGGAATGTTCAGCCTGTCCTCGCGGGCGAAGCCGTCCGCAGCCTGTTCCGCACTCGGATGAGCCTGGAGCGAGAGTGGTTCATCGGCCGCGAGCACCTTGGCCAGGAACGGCAACGCGTCGCCGAAGCGTTTCCTGATGGCCGCACCCAACTGCCCCTCGGGGTCGGCCTTGATCACCTCGAGCAGCGATTGCTCGCCATGGTCCGTCTCCAGCCGGGCAGGATCGCCCGGGTGCGCACCGAACCACAGCTCCGCTTCGGGATGCGCTGTCGGACTTGGCCTCTGCGTGAATTCGGCAATCGCGGTGCGCGAACCCCACGCGTAAGTCCGCAGTGCTCCGTGTAGCAGGTCCACTCGACTAACCTCGGACCAGTCTCAGGTAGACCGCCGTCATCTCCAGGCGGACCGCCAACTGCGCCAACTGCTGCTCGAGGCGGCCGCCGGCAGGCGCAGCGGCGACGTCGGGCACGTCCTCGGCGCTGATCACGTCGACACCGTCGTAGCCCGTGAGCCTGGCCACGACGGCGAGGCGCTCGTCGTCGGAGGCGAGCACGACGGTGCGGATCCGCGCAGGCAGTGGACCGTCGAGTTCCTCGTCGTGGAATAGCGAAGTCTCGTAATTCGCTGCGCCACTGGCGATTCCGCCATGCAAGGCCACGACGAGGTCGGCGAGCCCCACGGCGGCGACGGGTTTGTGGCCGACTCGAAGCAGCACCGCCGCGGCGTGCCGGGCGAGCGTCACGACGGCGGCGTTGTCACCGCACACCACGACGTCACGCCCCGCCATCCGGTCGGCGAGTGCCTTGGCGGGGTTGGTGAACAATTCGCGGCCCGCGCTGTTGCGCAGCGTCTCGGCGTCAAGCACGTCGGCCAGCGCGGCGAGGTCCACCCGCATCCCTGGGTCGACCACGCTCAGGATGGCCAGCCCCGCCGAGAAGTAACGGGCCAGCCCGAAGTCGTCGGGCACCTGCAACCGCGGCTCGAGCACCACCGCCCGCCCCGCGGCGACGTCCTGCAACGGACCCCCCTGCGGAGCCACGACGATCACGCGCGCACCCCGCCGGGTCCCCGTCGCGGCGGCCGAGACGAGCACGGGATCGACCGCATCGTCGCCCGCCACGACCAGCACGTCCAGCGCGCCGATCCAGGGCGGCACCTCGGAAGCCACCACGATCGGCGCCGCCGAGGATCCGCCGAGCGCGGCGGCCAGCATCAGCCCGGCCGTCTCGGCCGCGCCGCGGGTGGCCACCCAGATCACCGTGCGCGGCGGCAGATCGGACCGCAGCGGATCGAGCACTCCCTCGTCGAGGGCGGCGGCCGTGGCGCGCACCTGCGCACCCGCCATCGATGCCCCCCGCAACAGACCCTCGCGGTCGGCGGCGAGCAGGCCGTCCGCGTCGTCGAGGTCGATGGTGGCGGGCCGTGCGCGGGAGTCAGCGCTCACGTGCCCGTCCCGTTCTGGCTGGCGATCAGTTCGGCGACGTGCTCGACGACCTCGTCGACGTCGGCGGCGGTGCGGGCCTCGACGTTCAACCGCAGCAGCGGCTCGGTGTTGGACGTGCGCAGGTTGAACCAGGTGCCCTCACCGAGGTCGACGGTCACACCGTCGAGGTGGTCGATGGAGTGGATGCGGCCGGCCAGTGACTTCAGCACCGAGTCGACGCAGGACGGCGCGTCGGTGACGGTGAAGTTGATCTCGCCGGACGCCTCGTAGCGCTGGTAGTCCGCCATGATCTGCGACAGCGGACGGTCCTGCTCGCCGAGCGCGGCGAGTACGTGCAGCGCGGCGAGCATGCCCGAGTCCGCACCCCAGAAGTCGCGGAAGTAGTAATGCGCGGAGTGCTCGCCGCCGAAGATCGCGCCGGTGTCGGCCATCAGCGCCTTGATGTAGGAGTGGCCGACGCGCGCGCGCACCGCGGTGCCGCCCCTCTCGACGATCAGTTCCGGCACGGCACGCGAGGTGATCAGGTTGTGGATGACGGTGGCACCGATCTCGCGGCCGAGCTCACGCGCCGCGACCAGGGCGGTGACGGCTGACGGCGACACGGGCCTGCCGAGTTCGTCGACCACGAAGCAGCGGTCGGCGTCGCCGTCGAACGCCAGGCCGATGTCGGCGCCGGTTTCCAACACGTGGGCCTGCAGGTCGACGAGGTTGGCCGGGTCCAACGGGTTGGCCTCGTGGTTCGGGAAGTTGCCGTCGAGTTCGAAGTACAACGGCAGCAGCGGTGATCGCCGAGATGGGACCGAGAACCGCAGGCGTGGTGTGCCCGGCCATGCCGTTGCCCGCGTCGACGGCCACCCGCAGCGGCCGTCCGCCCGAGACGTCGACGAGCGAGCGCAGGAACTGGCCGTAGTCGTCGAGCACGTCACGATCGCGGATCACGCCGGCGGGCCCATCGTGGGCGGGCACGCCGTCGATCACCTCCGCGCTGACGGTGCTCAGGCCGGATTCCTTGCCGACGGGCTTGGCCCCGGCCCGGCACAGCTTGATGCCGTTGTACGCGGCCGGGTTGTGGCTGGCGGTGAACATGGCGCCTGGGCAGTCCAGCCGACCCGATGCGAAGTAGAGCTGGTCGGTGGACGCCAGTCCGATCCTGGTGACGTCGAGCCCCTGCGCCGTCACACCCTCGGCGAAGGCGGCTGCCAGCGATGGCGAGCTGGACCGCATGTCGTATCCGATGACCACCTGCGAGACGGTCCCCGGGCCTTCATCGCGCATCAACCGTGCGAACGCCCCACCCACCTCGGAGACGAACGCCTCGTCGATCTCTTCGCCGACCAGACCCCGCACGTCATACGCCTTGATGACGCGGGTGACAGCCGCAGCGGGCCGAGACATAGAACTCCTTGGATTTCCCCTAGCAAGAAAGGCTCCTGGCGCCAGCCTATCGGCTCGTGAATTCTCGTGCGGACGGTCACACCCGCGTGGTTCGAATCGCCCGGATCGGTCAGTCGGTGGGGTCCGGCAGCACGCGCAGATGCCCGCGCCGACGACCGTCCTGCTCCGGTCGACGGGCGGCGGTCGGCGCCATCAGCGCCCCGCCGTGGACACCGGTCGAGGGATCGGTGAAACCGGCGACCATGCCGCCGAGCGGCGACCCGCCGTCGCGCCTCTCCCTGACCGCATCGGCCAGTGCCACCAGATCGTCGTCATCGCTGTGCGACGGCAGAGGGCCTGCGTGCCGGACCAGCTCCCAGCCCTTCGGCGCGGTGATCCGGCTCGCGTGCATGACGCAGAGGTCCCAGGAGTGCGGTTCCGACACGGTGGCCAGCGGTCCGACGACCGCCGTCGAGTCGGAGTACACGAAGGTCAGCGTCGCCACGCCATAGTGCGGGCACCCGGGCCGGCAGCAGCGACGGGGAACGTTCACGCAAGCGAGGCTATCGCTTGGCGACCTCGCGACACGACGACACGCGCAGCCACGCAGTGGCCGATCTCCAACCGTTATGTCGGGCGTTACCATCTGGCGATGGCCGACCCACGATCACGCCGTGGCCGGGATATGCGCGGTCCGCTGCTACCGCCGACCGTGCCGGGATGGCGCAGTCGCGCCGAGCGCTTCGACATGGCGGTCCTCGAGGCTTACGAGCCGATCGAACGACGGTGGCAGGACCGCGTCTCGACGTTGGACGTCGCGGTCGACGAGATCCCGAGAATCTCCCCGAAGGACCCGGACAGCGTGCAATGGCCGCCGGAGGTGATCGCCGACGGGCCGATTGCGCTGGCCCGTCTGATCCCGGCAGGGGTGGATGTGCGGGGCAATGCCACGCGCGCACGAATTGTGTTGTTCCGCAAGCCCATCGAGCGGCGGGCTACCGACACCGCCGAACTCGCGGACCTGTTGCACGAAGTGCTGGTGGCCCAGGTGGCCACCTATCTGGGCGTCGAACCCTCAGTCATCGACCCGACGATCGACGACGAGTGAGCCCAGACCTGGTCGGTCCGCTCAGATGATGCCGCGCTTGAGGCGGCGGCGTTCACGCTCGGAGAGCCCGCCCCAGATGCCGAACCGCTCGTCGTGGGCCAGCGCGTAATCCAGGCACCGATCCTTCACCTCGCAGCCCAGGCAGATGCGCTTGGCCTCGCGGGTCGAGCCGCCCTTCTCCGGGAAGAACGCCTCCGGGTCGGTTTGCGCGCACAGGGCGCGCTCCTGCCATTGCTCGTCTTCGTCGGTTGCCGGCTCGAATTCCGTCTGGTCGGGTACCACGCTCAGTTGAGGCCGCCCCGTCGCCGCGCTCTGTGCCGGACCGGTGTTGGTGTGCGGGGTACTGCCTATTGAGCCGAGCATCCGACTGTCGAAATGGATGACACGATCGAAATCAACGCGCTCATAAGACATCTTCCGCCTCCTCGTCTGGTCTCGTAGATCCCTAATGGAGCCCCACTGTTGCGGTGTGCAACAACTTCATTCGAACAAGTGATCGAATCTCGGTCTGCGACACCGGAACCGGCCGCCCCACCGGGAAATGACACTGATGTGATTAGACACGGGTTAGCTGCACCGGTCAAGCGCTAGAACGGAATTTCATACCATCCCGTTACCGAAATTCGGCGCGTCGGTTACCCGGCGTGTCGCCAAGAGGTACCCACGGACGACACCGCAGCGGGCAAAGGGCCTAGTCTCGCTCGATGTGAAGGTCTCGGTTCTGGTCGGCGGCGTCGGTGGCGCCAGGTTCCTGCTCGGTGTCCAAAAGTTGCTGGGGCTCGGCCAGTTTGCCGGCTCCGGCACCGGGCCTGCGGGTGACCACGAGCTCACCGCGATCGTCAACGTCGGCGACGACGCCTGGATGCACGGCGTCCGGATCTGCCCCGATCTTGATACCTGCATGTACACCTTAGGTGGAGGTATAGACCCCGAACGGGGCTGGGGGCACGCGAACGAAACCTGGCACGCGAAGGAAGAACTCGCCGCCTACGGAGTGCAGCCGGACTGGTTCGGACTCGGGGACCGGGACCTGGCGACGCATCTGGTGCGCAGCCAGATGTTGCGCGCGGGCTATCCGCTGTCAGAGGTCACCGAAGCGCTTTGCGCGCGATGGCAACCGGGCGCCCGACTGCTGCCCGTCACCGACGACCGCAGCGAAACACACGTCGTGGTGTCGGGTGGGCTACCGGATTCGGACGACCAGTCCGACGCCCAGCGGGCAATCCACTTCCAGGAATGGTGGGTGCGCTACCGCGCTCAGATCCCCACCTACGGCTTCGCTTTCGTCGGCGCCGACAAGGCCACCGCGGGACCCGGTGTCACCGAGGCGATCGCCGACGCGGACGTCGTGCTGCTCGCGCCGTCCAATCCGGTGGTGAGCATCGGCGCCATCCTCAACGTGCCCGGGATCCGGGGGGCGTTGCGCTCGACGGCGGCACCGGTCATCGGGTACTCCCCCATCGTGGCCGGAAAGGCATTGCGCGGGATGGCCGATGAGTGCCTTTCGGTGATCGGCGTCGACACCACCTCTGAGGCCGTCGGCGCGCATTATGGCGCGCAGTCGGCGGTCGGTATCCTCGACGGCTGGCTCGTCGACGAGGGTGACGCAGCGACCGTCGAGGGCGTCGAGGTGCGCTCGATTCCACTGCTGATGACCGATCCGAAGGCGACCGCCGAGATGGTCCGAAGCGGACTGGAGCTGGCCGGTATCCGAGCAGAAGGGCCCCTATGACCACCGATCACGGCTCCGCCGCAGCCGTCGAGATCCTCCCGGTGCCAGGACTTCCCGAGTTCCGGCCGGGTGACGACGTGGGTGCGGCGATCGCAGGTGCGGCGCCGTGGCTGCGCGACGGCGACGTCGTGGTGGTCACCAGCAAGGTGCTCTCCAAGAGCGAGGGCCGCATCGTCGCCGCGCCGACGGATCCCGACGAGCGGGATGCCCTGCGCCGCAGACTGATCGACGACGAGGCGGTGCGCGTGCTCGCACGCAAGGGCCGCACCTTGATCACCGAGAACGCCATCGGGCTGATCCAGGCCGCCGCAGGCGTCGACGGCTCCAACGTCGACGCCGCCGAACTGGCCCTGCTGCCGGTCGATCCCGACGGCAGCGCCGCTGCTTTGCGCACTCGGCTCCACGAGCTCCTGAACGTCACCGTGGGCGTGGTGATCA
This sequence comes from uncultured Actinomycetota bacterium, assembly GCA_963735245.1. Taxonomy (GTDB): domain Bacteria; phylum Actinomycetota; class Actinomycetes; order Mycobacteriales; family Mycobacteriaceae; genus Mycobacterium. Next base: position 22,487 of record CAVTKI010000022.1, on the reverse strand, counting down.
CCGACACGATGGGCCGGGCGTGGCGCAACGGCCAGACCGACGCCGCCATCGGCGCCGCGGGTATCGCGGTGCTGCACGGCTATGCCGGAGCCCATGATCGACACGGCAACGAACTGCTCGTCACCGAGGTCGCCGTCGCCGACGAGATCGCCGCAGCGGCCGACCTGGTGAAGGGCAAGCTGACCGGCGTCCCCGTGGCGGTGGTCCGCGGATTGACCTTGCGCGACGACGGATCCAACGGTCGCACGCTCGTACGGGCGGGCGAGGAGGACCTGTTCTGGCTCGGCACCGAGGAGGCGCTGGAACTCGGCAGACGCCAGGCACAGTTGACCCGGCGATCGGTCCGGCAGTTCAGCCCCGAACCCGTCGACCCCGCTCTGGTGGAGCAGGCGGTGGGCGAGGCGCTCACGGCGCCCGCCCCGCACCACACCCGTCCGGTGCGGTTCGTCTGGATCCGGGACGGCGGCACCCGGGTCCGGCTGCTCGACCGCATGAAGGACCAGTGGCGCTCCGACCTGACCGGTGACGGACGGCCCGCCGACTCCGTGGAGCGCCGCATCGGGCGCGGACAGATCCTCTACGACGCACCGGAACTCATCATCCCGATCATGGTGCCCGACGGCGCGCACGCCTATCCCGACGCCGCCAGGACCGACGCCGAGCACACCATGTTCACGGTCGCCGCCGGCGCCGCAGTGCAGGCCCTGCTGGTGGCGCTGGCGGTGCGAGGAATCGGCAGCTGCTGGATCGGGTCGACGATCTTCGCCAAGGACCTGGTGCGCAGCGAGCTCGACCTGCCCGCGGACTGGGAGGCCCTCGGCGCCGTCGCGATCGGCCATGCGGCCGAGCCGGCAGGACCGCGCGATCCGGTCGCCGACCGACCGATGGCTCCTGAGTGATGTCCGATGAGCGCTTGCGCGAAGAGCAGACGGTCCCGATGAGCCTGCACGGGTCGGTCGTGGCCACGCTCACCGACTGGGAGGCGCCCGATCCGGCACAGGACTCGTTGCGTCACGCCGTGCTCGGCTTCGTCCTCGCACGACCCGACGCCTGCCGCAGGGCGTGCGTGCCGGGGCACGTCACGGCCTCGGCGCTGGTGCTCGATCACACCGGCACGGAAACGCTCTTGACCCTGCACCCCCGGCTGGGCCGGTGGGTGCAACTCGGCGGGCACTGCGAGGACGGCGACGCCGACATCGCGGCCGCGGCGCTGCGTGAGGCCCGCGAGGAATCCGGCATCGACGGGCTGACCATCGGAGCCATGCCTGCCGCCCTTCACGTGCACCCGGTGACGTGTTCGTTGGGCGTGCCGACCCGGCACCTCGACGTCCAGTTCGTTGTGCGCGCTCCGGCGGGAGCGCAGATCACCCGCAGCGACGAGTCACTGGACCTGAAGTGGTGGCCGCTCGACGGCTTGCCTGCCGGCGCCGACTACGGACTTCGGCAGTTGGCCCTGTGCGGCTCAGACGTCGGTCGAGTAGCGGATGCCACCGTCGGGGATGTGCACCCCCGGCCAGACCCTCGCGCCACGAAGCAGCTCGCATCGCGCACCGATGTCCGCACCGTCGCCGATGACGCCGTCGCGGATCAACGCACGAGGACCGATGCGGGCCCCGAAGCCGATGATCGAGCGTTCGATGACCGACCCGGCCTCGATGCGCGCACCGTCGAAGATCACCGCACCGTCGAGCCTGGCGCCAGGACCGATCTCGGCGCCGCGGCCGACCACCGTTCCGCCGATCAGCAGCGCTCCCGGCGCGACCGACGCGCCGTCGTGCACGAGTTCCTCGCCGCGGTGGCCCTTCAGCGCGGGCGACGGCGCGATGCCACGGACGAGATCGGCCGAGCCACGCACGAAGTCGTCGGGCGTGCCCATGTCGCGCCAGTACGTGGCGTCGACGTAACCGCACACCTTCAGGCCGTCGGACAGCAGCGCCGGGAACACCTCGCGCTCGACCGACACCTCGCGGCCCTTGGGGATCCGCTCGATGACCTCGCGCTGGAACACGTAGGAGCCCGCGTTGATCTGGTCGGTCGGCGGATCCTGCGTCTTCTCCAGGAACGCAGTCACGCCGCCATCGGAATCGGTTGGCACACAACCGAATGCCCGGGGATCGCCGACCCGCACCAAATGCAGCGTGACGTCGGCCTCGCGCTCGTGGTGACTCGCCAGCAACGCGCCGAGGTCGGCGCCGGACAGCACGTCGCCGTTGAACACCAACGCCGTGTCGTACCGCAGCTTCGACGCCACGTTCGCGATGCCGCCGCCGGTACCGAGGGGTTCGTTCTCGACGACGTACTCGATCTCGAGGCCCAGCTTGGAACCGTCACCGAACTCGGCCTCGAACACCTCGGCCTTGAACGACGTGCCGAGCACGACGTGGCGAACGCCCGCTTCGGCGATGCGGGACAGCAGATGAGTCAGGAACGGCAGACCGGCCGTCGGCAGCATCGGCTTGGGCGCCGACAACGTCAGCGGACGCAGGCGCGTGCCCAGACCGCCGACCAGGATGACCGCGTCCACCTGCGCGGGATTCACCGTGGTTGCCACGTTTAGCTGCCCTCCTTTCGCCAGCTTCCGCCGCGAGCTGCCGACTACGATCCGCGCGCGGGCAGCGAGAGCGGACCTGATCGTCCATCGCAGTGGTGCCTGCCACCAGCCGCGATGCCGATCAGCGAGGAAAGTGTAGGTGCTGGCGTGATGTGCCGCCAAGTTGCGGGCCGGATCCCGACCGGTCGCGTGCCCCTTGTCGTGCAATATCTCGGCCGACGGCACGTACACGTTCTGCCAGCCTGCCGCGGCGAGACGATCTCCGAGGTCCACGTCCTCCATGTACATGAAGTACCGCTCGTCGAACCCCCGTACCTCCTGGAAAGCGGCCCGGCGCAGCAAAAGGCAGGAGCCGGACAGCCAGCCGACCGCGCGTTCGCTGGGCTGCAGGCGCTCCTGGCGGTAGGCGGCCGTCCACGGGTTGGACTTCCAGATCGGTCCGACCACGGCGTGCATGCCACCGCGGATCAGGCTGGGCTGGTGACGCGCCGACGGGTAGACGGTGCCGTCGGGATCGCGGATCAACGGACCGAGCGCCCCGGCGCGCGGCCACCTGCCTGCGGCCTCCAACATGGCGTCGATGCTGCCTGGGCCCCACACCACGTCCGGGTTGGCCACGACGAAGAACTCGGAGTCACCCGAGCTCGCCGGATCGGCCAGGTACTCGGCAACGGCACGGTTCACGGCGGAGCCGTAGCCGAGGTTGGCACCGGTGCGCAGCAGCCGGACTCCTGGGTGACGTTCGAGGGCCTCCTCCGGCGTGCCGTCGGTGGACCCGTTGTCGGCCATCACGACGGTGACCGTCCGCTCGGTGGCGTGCGAGAGGCTGGCCAGGAACCGGTCGAGGTGCGGGCCGGGTGAAAAGGTCACCGTCACCACTACCAGTTCGTCGCTCACGGCGTAGAGGTTAACGGGCGAGTGCGGACGCCAACGCCTCGCGCCATGGCCGCAGCGGGGTCAGGCCCGCCGCCGCCGACCGGTCGCCCGACAGTGCCGAGTACGGCGGCCTTGGTGCGGGGCGCGGATGCCGGGCGGTGTCGACCGGACGCACCCTGGCCGGATCGGCGCCGAGCAGTTCGAAAACGGCCTGCGCCTGCTCGAAGCGACTGGTCTCCCCCTGATTCGCCGCGTGCAGCACCGACTCACTGATCGTCCCGTCGGCCACCTGCAGCAGCGCTGCCGCGAGATCGCCGACGTAGGTCGGCGATCCGATCTGGTCGGCGACCACGTCCACCGTGCCGTCACCCGCCGCCAGTCGGCGCATGGTCGCGACGAAGTCGCCACCGTCGTCCTCCGGAGTAGATCCAGGACGTGCGCACCACGTGCGCGTCGGGCATGGCGGTCAGCACCGCGAATTCCCCGGCCAGCTTGCTGCGCCCGTAGACGCTCGTCGGCCCGGTCTCGTCGTCGATCTCGTAGGGATGACGCTCCGCCCCGCCGAAGTCCCCGCTGAAGACGTAGTCGGTGGAGACGTGCACCAGGCCGGCGCCTGCGCGCGCACACGCATGTGCGACGTTCTCCGCACCCGTCGCGTTGACGGCACACGCCCTTTCCTGGTCGCGCTCGGCATCGTCGACCTTGGTGAACGCGGCACAGCTGATCACGGCGTCATCTGCGTTTATGTGGCGCTCGATGGCTCCCGGGTCGGTGATGTCGCACTGCGTCGACGTCAACGCCAGCACCTCGTGCCCGCGCTTGGCGGCCTGAGCTGCCAAAACGGTGCCGACGAGCCCTCCGGCTCCCATGATCACGATCCTCTGCGACATGGCCCCGAGTCTGGCACGCCGACCCGCGCTGCGCGGTATGCGGCCGTCTCGCCAGTAACCTGGGCTGATGCCTGGTCGCCTCGTCCGCGCCGTTGCCGTGATCGCAGCGCTCGTGGTCGTCGTCGGCACGGGAGTCGCCTGGGGAAAGATCCGCTCGTTCGAGTCCGGCATCAACCACATCAGCGCAGAAGCGCTCGGCGGTGGCGGCGACGACGGCGCCATCGACATCCTGCTCGTCGGCTTGGACAGTCGGACCGACGCGCACGGCAACCCGCTGTCCGCCGAGGAGTTGGCCACCCTGCGGGCCGGCGACGACGTGTCGACGAACACCGACACGATCATCCTGGTGCGCATCCCCAACAACGGGAAGTCGGCGACCGCCATCTCCATCCCGCGCGACTCCTACGTCGAGGCGCCGGGTCTGGGCAAGACCAAGATCAACGGGGTGTTCGGCCAGGTACATCTGGAGCGGATGAAGGACCTCGTCGAGAAGCAGGGCATGGATCCCGCCCAGGCCGAGCCGCTGGCCAACGAGGCCGGACGCGAGGCGCTGATCAAGACCGTGGCGAAGCTGACCGGCGTCACCGTCGACCACTACGCGGAGATCGGCCTGCTCGGGTTCGCCTTGATCACCGACGCGCTCGGCGGCGTCGACGTCTGCCTGAAGGATGCTGTCTACGAACCACTTTCGGGTGCAGACTTTCCCGCGGGCTGGCAGAAACTGGACGGCCCGCAGGCGTTGAGTTTCGTCAGGCAACGGCACGACCTGCCGCGCGGCGACCTCGACCGGGTGACCCGCCAGCAGGCCGTCATGGCCGCGCTCGCGCACCAGGTGATCTCCGGCAAGACGCTGTCCAGCCCGGCGACGCTGAACCGGCTCCAGGACGCGGTGCAGCGCTCGGTGGTGCTGTCGGACGGCTGGGACATCATGGACTTCATCACCCAGCTGCAGTCTCTCGCGGCGGGCAAAGTCGCGTTCGCCACCATTCCGATCCTTCGGGAGGACGGCTGGAGCGACGACGGCATGCAGAGCGTGGTGCGGGTCGATCCGACCCAGGTGCAGGACTGGGTGGCGGGACTGCTGCACGACCAGGACGCAGGCAAGACCGAGGAGCTGGCCTACTCGCCGAGCAAGACCACCGCCGACGTGGTGAACGACACCGACATCAACGGTCTCGCCGCCTCGGTGTCGGAAGTGTTGACGGGCAAGGGTTTCACCGCAGGAGCGGTCGGCAACACCGAGACCGAACACGTCTCGGGCAGCCAGGTCCAGGCCGCCAAGTCCGACGATCTCGGCGCCAAGGCGGTGGCCAAGGAACTGGGTAACCTGCCGGTCGTGCAGGACGCCTCCGTGGCACCGGGTTCGGTGCGCGTGATTCTCGCAAGCGACTACACCGGCCCCGGCTCGGGCCTCGGTTCCGGAGATCCCTCGGCCACCGACTCCCAGACCGCCGATCCGGCAGCCGTCGAGTCCACCGACGCACCACCCCCACCCTCGCCCATCATCACCGCGGGCTCCAACGACCCGGAGTGCGTGAACTGAGCACCATCAGCTCCGCGGTGCTCGATCCACTTCTGGGCTCCAATCCGGCCGGGCCCCGCATCACCTACTACGACGATGCGACGGGCGAGCGCATCGAACTGTCCACGTCGACGCTCGCCAACTGGGCCGCCAAGACGGCGAACCTGTTGCGCGACGAACTGGGCGCCGGTCCGGGCAGCCATGTCGCGATCCTGCTGCCTGCGCACTGGCAGACGGCGGGCGTCCTGTTCGGGGTCTGGTACATCGGCGCGGAAGTAGTACTCGGACAAGAAGATTGCGACATCGCCTGTCTGCACCGCCGATCGGCTGGACGAAGCCGATGCCGCGGTCGGCCCCGGCGGCGAGGTCGTCGCGCTGTCGCTGGACCCGTTCGGCAAGCCGATCCCCGACCTGCCCTTCGGCGTGACCCAGTACGCGACGTCGGTGCGCGTGCACGGCGACCAGGTGGTGCCCGAGCGCCGGCCGGGTCCCGCGCTGGCCGGGCGCTCGGCGGCGGACGTGTTGTCGGCGGCAGCGACGGCGGCCGCCGCAAGGGGTTTGACCGCGACCGATCGGGTTCTCTCGACGGCCGACTGGGACACCCCGGATGCACTGATCGACCATCTGCTCGCAGTGTTCGCGGTGGGTGCGTCGCTGGTGCAGGTGGCCAACCCCGATCCGGACGCGCAGGCCAGGCGCAGGCAGACCGAGAAGGTCAGCGCGGACCTGAAATGAGCTGCGGGGCAACGGCACTGCCCTGTCGCACGCTGACCTCGAGCACGGTGGAGGCCGGCTTCGCGGTGCCGTCGGACCGGTAGAGTCCCAACGTGTCGTCCGGATCCTTGCTCTGCGAGTTTCGGTCGCGCATGGTGTACACGTACACCGGGCCTGCGTAGGGCAACGTCTGCCACTTGCGCAGCATGACCTCTGCGGCCGGCATGCGGTTCATGCCGTCTCTCCATTGGCACGCGGAGCGACGCGGCCCCGCAACACGGTCTGTGAGTAGCGTCACCATACTGCACTCCCGGCCTGCCGGCTCGAGTCCACCGGTCCTACCATTGCACCCCGCAGTGCAGGTCAGCGGACTTCGAAGGTCGGCGCACTTCGACGCGGAAGTTACCGGCATCGACGGGCAAACGTAAAACCCCGGGTTATTGCGTTTTCACTCGGCAAAGTTCATTTGCGGCGCTGGCGCCGAGTAGCAAGGCCGTTGGACTTGGCGCGAATTCACGACTCGTTGGCCCAATCTTCAGTTGGCGACCAGATCTCCGTCGCTCGCGAATGAAGTCGCGGACTGCGGCGCCCGACGCTATTCTTCACTTGGGGAATCAATTCTTTGGGCGCGGCCGGGGGCCTGTTGATGCGTGACCGCGACAAATCCAACCGAGTGCTGCGACTGGTCCCCGCGCCCCACCACTCCGACGGCCGGCACGGAGATCCGAAACCGGTGATCGAGCGGGCGGACGACCGCGAACGCCCAGGCGCCGAAGTCGATGAATCGGAGCCCTGATTCGGTCGACGGGCACCGCGCGATGCCGGACCTCTCTTCTGGTAAGGCGATATCCACGCGCGGGACGGCGAATTGACGACCAGACCGCGACGCCTTCGGATCCGAGATCTCGAGAACGTCGAATGTCCAGAAATTCGCCATGCCCAAGCCAATGCGAATGTCGCACCACATGACTGAAAATGTGCCCACGGAAAGCTGGGAATCAGTTGAAGAACTGATTGGAGCGAGCTACCGAATTAGACGCAACACCGACGGAGCGTGCGCGGGCTACCGGCAGGCGCAATCGATCACTTCAGCAAAGCGCGTGACATGACGACGCGCTGAATCTGGTTGGTGCCCTCATAGATCTGGGTGATCTTGGCGTCCCGCATGAACCGTTCCACCGGGAAGTCCACGGTGTACCCGTACCCGCCGAACAACTGCACCGCGTTGGTGGTGACCTCCATCGCCACGTCGGAGGCGAAGCACTTGGCCGCCGAGGAGATGAAGCCGAGGTTCGGGTTCCATCCGCTCGGCGCGCGCCGCCGCGGAGTACACCATCAAGCGGGCCGCCTCGATCTTCATCGCCATGTCGGCCAGCATGAACTGAGTGTTCTGGAAGTCGCTGATCGACTTCTTGAACTGCTTGCGTTCCTTGGTGTAGGCGATCGACGCCTCCAGCGCGCCCTGCGCGATCCCGACCGCCTGCGCACCGATGGTCGGCCGGGTGTGATCCAAGGTGGCCAACGCGGTCTTGAAACCCGTGCCCGGCTCCCCGATGATCCGATCCCCCGGAATCCGGCAGTCCTCGAAGTACAACTCGGTGGTGGGCGATCCCTTGATGCCCATCTTGCGCTCCTTGGGCCCGACACTGAACCCAGGATCGTCCTCGTGCACCACGAACGCCGAGATGCCGTTGGCACCCTTGTCCGGATCGGTCACCGCCATCACCGTGTACCACTGCGAGTGCCCGCCATTGGAGATCCAGCACTTGGACCCGTTGAGCACCCAGTCACCACCGTCCTCGCGGGCACGGGTGCGCATCGCGGCCGCATCACTGCCGGCCTCCCGCTCCGAGAGCGCGTAGGACGCGGAGGCCTCCCCGGCCCCGATCGACGGCAGCACCTGCTTCTTGAGCTCCTCGGAGCCACGCAGCAGCAACCCCATCGTGCCCAGCTTGTTGCAGATCGGGATCAGCGACGACGACGCGCACACCCGCGCGACCTCTTCGATCACGATGCACGCCGCGACCGAGTCGCCGCCCTGCCCGCCGTACTCCTCGGGAATGTGGATCGCCGAGAAACCCGACGAATTCAGCGCCGCCAGAGCCTCGTCGGTGTAGCGGGCCTTCTCGTCGACATCGGCCGCGTACGGCGCGATCTCCTTCTCACACAGCGCGCGCAACACCGCACGCAGCTCATCGTGCTCTTCAGACAGCTTGAAGACGTCGAAGGACGGGTTGCCGATTGCCATGAGGACTCCTTGCTACTCGCCGGTAACAATACCGGGGAGATCGCGGCCGATCACCGTGCGCCCCTTACTCGCCCATCAAACGGTCCCGCAGCGCCGCGTCCTTCTCAAGCACCATGTCCTCGAGGTCGGCCTGGAACCGTTCCATGCGCGCGCGAAGTTCGGCATCCGACGAGCCGAGGATGCGCACCGCCAGCAGGCCCGCGTTTCGGGCACCGCCGATCGACACCGTCGCAACGGGTACCCCGGCAGGCATCTGCACGATGGACAGCAGCGAATCCAAGCCGTCGAGCCGAGCCAGCGGCACGGGCACGCCGATCACGGGAAGCGGCGTCGCGGCGGCCACCATCCCGGGTAGGTGAGCGGCGCCGCCCGCGCCGGCGATGACGACCTCGATGCCGCGGCCCGCCGCGTTCCGCGCGTAGTCCAGCATCCGGCCCGGCGTGCGATGCGCCGACACCACGCCGACCTCGAACGGCACACCGAACTCCGCCAGCGCGGTCGCCGCATCCTCCATCACCGACCAGTCGCTGTCGCTTCCCATGATCACGCCAACGCGAGGCGAGGCATCAGCGCTGTCTCGTCTTCGCGCAAGCGCTCATCAGCGCCATGCTCATCCCATCCATCCGTCCACTCACCGTGCGAGAGGTAGTGCGCAGCCCGCGTCGCCCTTTCCCGGACGTCCGCCACGTACTGCATCGTCGGCAGCCGAGCCATCCGCGGCGCCGAGCAGGTTCACGTGCCCGATCTTGCGGCCGGGCCGTTCCGACTTGCCGTACAGGTGCACCTTGGCGTCGGGCATCCGCGCGAACAGATGGTGCAACCGTTCGTCCATGCTGATCGCAGGTGCCTGTGGTGCGCCGAGCACGTTGGCCATCACGGTGAGCGGCGCGATCGGCCCGGTCGCCCCGAGCGGATAGTCCAGCACCGCGCGCAGGTGCTGTTCGAACTGGCTGGTCGTGGCGCCGTCCATGGTCCAGTGCCCGGAGTTGTGCGGGCGCATCGCCAACTCGTTGACCAGCAGACCGCCGTCGTTCGTCTCGAACAGCTCGACGGCGAGCACCCCGACCACGCCGAGTTCCTCGGCCAGCCGCAGTCCCAACGCCTCGGCGGCACCGCCGAGCTCCGGGTCCAGGCCCGGTGCAGGCGCGATGACCTCGACGTTGATGCCGTCGCGCTGCACGGTCTCGACGATCGGCCACGCCGCGCCCTGCCCGAACGGTGACCGCGCCACCAGGGCGGACAGCTCGCGTCGCATGGCGACCCGTTCCTCGACCAGCACGGCCACCCCGTCGGCGAGATAACGACCGACGGCGTCACGCGCCTCGGCCACGTCGCGCGCCAGGATGACTCCGCGGCCGTCGTAGCCGCCGCGGACGGTCTTGACGACGACCGGACCATCGATGCGCGCGGCGAAGTCGTCGACGTCGTCGACCGTCGTCACCTCGGCAAACCGTGGCACCGGCGCGCCGAGGGTCTCCAGCCGCCGCCGCATCACCAGCTTGTCCTGCGCGTGGATCAGTGCCTCCGGCGGCGGCGCGACCCTGACGCCCTCGGCGACCAGTTGTTCGAGCAGGCCGGTGGGCACGTGTTCGTGGTCGAACGTCAGCGCGTCGGCGCCCTTGGCGGCGCGGCGCAGCGCGTCGATGTCGGTGTGGGCGCCGAGCACCACGTCGGGGGTCACCTGCGCGGCAGGGTCGTCGGGCGCCGCGGCCAGCACCCGCAACGTCTGGCCGAGGGCGATCGCCGCTTGATGGGTCATCCGGGCCAGCTGGCCGCCGCCGATCATGGCCACGACGGGAGGTGCGCTCACGCTGCTATGTTGCCACGGCGGGAACCGGCCCCGACCTGCGCGGGTACGCGTCGGGTGTCGGATTTCCGTAGACTGCCCTCTTGTGTCTTTTACCGATGCCACCATCGCGCGCCTTCCGCGGGCGATCCGGCCCTACGCCGAGCGGCATCACGAGCTCATCAAGTTTGCGATCGTCGGTGGGACGACCTTCATCATCGACTCGGCGATCTTCTACACACTCAAGCTGACGATCCTCGAACCCAAGCCGGTGACCGCCAAGATCATCTCCGGCATCGTCGCCGTCATCGCGTCCTACATCCTCAACCGGGAATGGAGCTTCCGCGACCGCGGCGGCCGTGAACGCCACCACGAGGCACTGCTGTTCTTCGGGGTCAGTGCCGTCGGCGTGCTGCTGAGCATGGCTCCCGCTGTACTTCTCCAGCTACGTGTTGCAGCTCCGGGTCCCCGACGTCTCGCTCACGATGGAGAACATCGCCGACTTCATCTCCGCCTACGTCATCGGCAATCTGCTACAGATGGCGTTCCGGTTCTGGGCCTTCCGCCGGTGGGTGTTCCCCGACGAATTCGGCCGCAACCCCGAGAAGGTGGTCGAGGCGTCGATGACCGCGGGCGGCATCGCCGAGGCGATCGAGGACGAATACGAGGACGGCCACGTCCGCCACACCGTCACCCCATTGCGCGACAAGCGTGCCCGCAGCACCGATCAGCTCGGCGACTCCTCCGACCCCAGAGTGTCGAAGACTTCGTGATACAGCAGCGAGTGCACCTGCTCGACGCGTGGAATGTCGTGGAACTCTAGGGGATCCTGCGAGGCCGACTCGATGATCAGCGTGCCCGTGCGCAACATCCTGTCGAGCAGACCGTGCCGGAATTCGACGCTGTTGATCCGTGCCAGCGGGATGTCGATGCCCGCCCTGGTCAACAATCCGTGCCGGAACATCACCCTGCGGTCGGTGATGACGAAATGCGTTGTGCGCCAGTTCAGAAACGGCCACAGCACCAACCATCCCACGATCACCAGCCACACCACTCCGATGACCGCCATCACGACGTTCTTGGCGGTAGCCCCCCAGTCGGTGTGGTTGACCACCGCGGCGCCGAACGCCGCGAGCGCCGTCACCAGCAGCAGGACGAGAACGGGTCCGATCAACCGCTTCCAGTGCGGATGCCGGTGCAGCACGACGCGCTCGTCGGCGGCCAGGACGTTATCCGGGTAGCCCATGGCTACAGACCTTAGACCTTGCGACCAACGAGGAGCGCACGCCGGAGCAAACCGATCAGGTAGCGGGTCGCAGGTGTTTCACGTCCCCGGCGGACACCACGATCGTCTCGCCGTCGCGGTCTATGCACAGCCGCCCCCTCGCATCGACGTCGACGGCCACGCCGACGATCTCGGAGGAGTCGGGGAGAATCGCGCGCACGCGGGTGCCGAGTGTGAGGCAGCGTGCACGGTAGTCCGCCGCCAGGCCGACGCCTGCCCCGCCGTCGCTGTGCCACATCGAGATCCGATCCCCGAGGTGCCCCAACAGGTCGACGACGATGCGATTCCGGTCGGGGTTCTCGACACCGAGTTCGACCAACGACGTCGCGTCCGGCGCGGCGACCTCGTCGCCGCGGAGTGTGACGTTGAGGCCGATCCCCACGACGATGGAGCGTTGCGGCGCAGCGACTTCGGACAGCACGCCCGCGAGTTTTCTGCCGCCGGCCAACACGTCGTTGGGCCACTTGAGCCCGACCTCGACACCCGTCCGTGTGGCGACGGCGTCGACGATCGCCACGCCGGTGGCCAGTGGTAGCCAACCCCAGCCGTCCGCGGGCACGCGTCCCGCATCGATGCCGACGGACAGGATGATCTGGGCTCCTGGGGCGCCCAGCCACGACCGGCCCTGCCTGCCGCGCCCCGCGGTCTGGTGCTCGGCGATGAGTACGGCGCCGTCGATGTCGACGCCTCGGGCCGCCCGTGCGATCAGATCCGCGTTCGTGGAACCGGTTTCGTCGACGACGTCGATGTGCTTGAACACCGATGACGCACCGAGCACACCGGCGCGCAACGCCTCCACGTCGAGCGGAGCGCGTTCGTCAGCAGTCATTCTGCGGCGCCTTTCCCGCGAAGCGGTCGGTCATCCACTTCACCAGTTGGTCGGCATCGGGCGGGTTGTGCCCGCCGTCCGGCTCGTGCGCGGCCGCCTCCGGTGTCCTCGGCGTGAAGCCCTTCGGACCGATCTCCTTCATCGCTCGCGCTGACAAAGCAACGAGGCCGGAGGCAGTCCCCTGCGAGTCCCCGACGGCCACCCACCGGTCCGACACGTCGGGGAACGTGGGCCGCAGCGCCCGAACCGCATCGATCATGTTGAGCCCGGTCGTACGCGAGCCGAGCTTCGTGAGCACCTCGACGTATCGCAGATGATTGAACAGATCCGGCGAGAGCGAGGGGCGCACTTCTTCTCGATGCCGATGGTGCGTGCGCGAATGACACGACCGGCCAACCTCTCTCTTCACCGCGGAGGTAACGGAGCATTCCCCATCCCTCTCGTCGGTCGGTCGCGGTTCTGCGGTGTGTTCAGCAGGTGAGATTACGGCCCCGCTTCCCCGCATCCGGCGACACACCCGTCGCGGCGTTCTTAAGGCCTGACTAAGAGGATGGGGCGCGCTGTGACTACGATCCTTGACCATGACGAGCGTTACCGAACCGGCGGCGGAACACCAGGTCGACATCCACACCACTGCCGGCAAGCTGGCCGACCTCCGCAAGCGTGCCGAGGAGGCCCTGCACCCGGTTGGTGAGGCGGCGGTCGAGAGGGTCCACGCGAAGGGCAAGCTGACCGCCCGCGAACGCATCCATGCGCTGCTGGACGAGGGCTCGTTCGTCGAACTCGATGCGTTGGCCAAGCACCGCAGCACCAATTTCGGTCTCGGCGAGAACCGCCCAACCGGTGACGGGGTGGTGACCGGCTACGGCACCATCGACGGTCGCGACGTCTGCATCTTCAGCCAGGACGCCACGGTGTTCGGCGGCAGCCTCGGCGAGGTCTACGGCGAGAAGATCGTCAAGGTCCAGGAATTGGCCATCAAGACGGGCCGGCCGCTGATCGGGATCAACGACGGCGCAGGCGCCAGGATCCAGGAGGGCGTCGTCTCCCTCGGCCTGTACAGCAAGATCTTCCGCAACAACATCCTGGCCTCCGGCGTCGTCCCGCAGATCTCGCTGATCATGGGCGCTGCCGCGGGCGGCCACGTGTACTCCCCCGCACTCACCGACTTCGTCGTGATGGTCGACCAGACCAGCCAGATGTTCATCACCGGGCCCGACGTCATCAAGACGGTCACCGGCGAGGACGTCACCATGGAGGAACTGGGTGGGGCGCACACCCACATGGCCAAGTCGGGCACGGCGCACTACGTCGCATCGGGTGAGCAGGACGCCTTCGACTACGTCCGCGACCTGCTGTCCTACCTGCCGAGCAACAACTACGCCGATCCGCCCCGCTACCCGGCGCCGCCGCATCCGGGCGCCGTCGAGGACAACCTCACCGAGGAGGACCTCGAACTCGACACGCTGATCCCGGACTCGCCCAATCAGCCGTATGACATGCACGAGGTGATCACCCGCATCCTCGACGACGACGAGTTCCTCGAGGTCCAGTCCGGCTACGCGACCAACATCATCGTCGGGTTCGGTCGCGTCGACGGCCGCCCCGTCGGCATCGTGGCCAACCAGCCCACCCAGTTCGCGGGCTGCCTGGACATCAACGCCTCGGAGAAGGCGGCCCGGTTCGTCCGCACGTGCGACTGCTTCAACATCCCGATCGTGATGCTCGTCGACGTGCCCGGCTTCCTGCCTGGGACCGATCAGGAGTACAACGGCATCATTCGCCGCGGAGCCAAGCTGCTGTACGCCTACGGTGAGGCCACCGTCGCCAAGATCACCGTCATCACCCGCAAGGCCTACGGCGGCGCCTACTGCGTGATGGGCTCCAAGGACATGGGCTGCGACGTCAACGTGGCGTGGCCTACCGCCCAGATCGCGGTGATGGGGGCGTCGGGCGCAGTCGGCTTCGTCTACCGCAGCCAACTCAAGGAAGCGGCGAAGGAAGGCGCGGACGTCGACAGCCTGCGCCTGGAGTTGCAGCAGGACTACGAGGACACGCTGGTCAACCCGTACATCGCCGCCGAACGCGGGTACGTCGACGCGGTGATTCCGCCGTCGCACACGCGGGGCTACGTCGCGGCCGCCCTGCGGCTACTCGAACGCAAGATCAGCCAGATTCCGCCGAAGAAGCACGGCAACATCCCCCTGTGAGTCGAACGAGCGCAGCGAGTGAGCGAAAGACTGCCCTGTGAGTCGAACGAGTGAAGGCGCCATGAGCGAAGACGTCGTCAGTGCAGCTGCCGAGATCCACGAACCCGTGCTCAAGGTGATCAAGGGTCGACCGACCGACGAGGAGGTGGCCGCGCTGGTCACCGTGCTCGCGGGCGCAGCCGGTGGCGGGCAGGTGGACGCCGGCCCTGCCACGCGTGACCTGTGGGGGCATCCGGTCGACAGGCTGCGCTATTCGATCTTCAGTTGGCAGCGCGTGACCCAGGTGGAGCGCGTACACGTGCGTCGATGACGCGTGTCGTGCTGGCCTCGGCCTCGCCGGGCCGGCTCCGGGTGTTGCGCCAGGCGGGGATCGACCCGCTCGTCATCGTGTCCGGCGTCGACGAGGACCAGGTCGTCGCGGCGCTGCCCGAGAGCGCCGGTCCCGCCGAGATCACGGTGGCGCTGGCCCGGGCCAAGGCGGGCGCGGTGGCACGGGCGCTGGAAGCCCCCGTTGGCCGACGATTGTGTGGTCATCGGCTGCGATTCGATGCTGTACCGCGACGGACGCCTCTGGGGCAAGCCCGAATCGGAGGCATCGGCGCTGCGGGGCTGGGAAGACATGGCCGGCCGATCCGGCGAGCTCTACACGGGCCACTGCGTCATCCGCCTTCACCACGACCGGATCGAGCAGGACGTCGCCGACGTCGCGGTCACCGTGGTCGACTTCGGCAAGCCGTCTCCCGAGGATCTGGCCGCATACGTGCGCACCGGTGAGCCCACCGCGGTAGCCGGCGGATTCACCCTCGACGGTTTGGGTGGTTGGTTCGTCGATGCCGTGCACGGCGACCCGTCCACGGTGATCGGCATCGGCCTCCCGATGATGGGCAGGCTGTTCGACCGCCTCGGGTTGTCGATCGCGCGACTGTGGGCCGACAATCCCGTGCGCTGACCTCGTCGAACCGCGCGAATCGCGACACGCATGCGGGGCCAGGTGGTCGCGACGCCGAATCAATGCCCGGGCGACACCCGATGCCAAGTAGGCTCGTCAACGTGCCGCTGCCCGCAGATCCGCATCCCTCATTAGCCGCCTACGCCCACCCCGATCGGCTGGTCACCGCCGACTGGTTGGCAGGCAACATCGGCCGCAAGGGCCTTGCCATCGTCGAGTCCGACGAGGACGTCCTGCTCTACGACACCGGCCACATCCCCGGCGCGGTGAAGATCGATTGGCACATCGACCTCAATGACCCGCAGGTCCGTGACTACATCGACGGCAAGCAGTTCGCGGCGTTGATGGACCGCAAGGGAATCAGCCGTGACGACACCGTCGTCATCTACGGCGACAAGAGCAACTGGTGGGCGGCCTACGCGCTGTGGGTGTTCACGCTGTTCGGCCACCCCGACGTCCGACTGCTCGACGGCGGCCGTGATCTGTGGGTCTCCAACAGCAGGGACACCACGTTGGAGGTGCCCAGCAAGCAGACCACGGGCTACCCGGTCGTCGAGCGCGACGACGCCCCGATCCGGGCCTTCAAGGACGACGTTCATCGGCATCCTCGGCACGCAGCCGCTGATCGACGTCCGCGTCACCGCTGGAGTACACCGGCGAGCGGACGCACATGCCCGATTACCCCGAAGAGGGCGCGCTGCGTGGTGGCCACATTCCCACCGCGAAGTCGATCCCGTGGGCCAAGGCCGCCGAAGACAGTGGGCGCTTTCGCAGCCGCGCCGAACTCGACGAGCTGTACGGCTTCCTCACCCCGGAGGACAAGACGGTCGTCTACTGCCGGATCGGCGAGCGCTCCAGCCACACCTGGTTCGTGTTGACCCATCTGCTCGGGCTGCCGGGGGTGCGCAACTACGACGGCTCTTGGACCGAGTGGGGCAATGCCGTTCGGGTGCCCGTCGCGGTCGGGGAAGAGCCCGGCAACGCGCCATGACGTCGACCGTGCCCGCCACCCCACCCGCTGCCGGCGGCGCTGGCCGAGGTGGTGTCGGAGTTCGCCGAGATGCAGGGCCAGGACAAGTTGCAGCTGCTCCTCGAGTTCGCGAACGAGTTGCCGCCGCTGCCCGGCGACCTCGAAGAGGCGGCGATGGAGCCGGTGCCCGAGTGCCAGTCGCCGCTCTTCCTCCACGTCGACGCCTCGGACCGTGAGCACGTCCGGTTGTTCTTCAGCGCGCCTGCCGAGGCGCCCACCACGCGCGGGTTCGCCGCGATCCTCGCTGCCGGACTCGACGACCGCACGGCGGACGAGATCCTGGCCGTACCGGATGACTTCTACTCCGAACTCGGGCTGGCCGCGCTGATCAGCCCACTTCGGCTGCGCGGCATGTCCGCCATGCTCGCCCGCATCAAGCGCCGCTTACGGGAAGGGCGACGGTAACTCGTCGCACTTTGTGAGGGCACCGGGTCCCCGGACCCCGCCCTTGGCGCATAAACTGCCCCCGATACATTCTTAAAGACGTTTCTTAGAGACACCATGCCACCAGGAGGCGCAGTGCCCAGTCACGCCAGCTCGAAGATCACCAAGGTGCTCGTTGCCAACCGCGGTGAGATCGCGGTCCGAGTGATCCGGGCGGCCAGGGACGCCGGGCTCGCCAGCGTGGCGGTGTACGCCGAGCCGGACGCCGACGCGCCGCACGTGCGTCTGGCCGACGAGGCGTTCGCCCTGGGCGGCCAGACGTCGGCCGAGTCGTACCTGGTGTTCGAGAAACTCCTGGACGCGGCCGAGCGATCGGGCGCCAATGCCATCCACCCCGGTTACGGGTTCCTTTCGGAGAACGCCGATTTCGCGCAGGCGGTGCTCGACGCGGGCCTGATCTGGATCGGCCCCAGCCCGCAGTCCATCCGCGATCTCGGCGACAAGGTCACCGCCAGGCACATCGCCGCGCGGGCCGACGCCCCTCTGGTGCCCGGCACGCCGGATCCGGTCAAGGACGCCGACGAGGTGGTGGCGTTCGCCAAGGAGTACGGCGTCCCGGTCGCGATCAAGGCCGCGTTCGGTGGCGGTGGGCGCGGCATGAAGGTGGCGCGCACTCTCGAGGAGATCCCCGAACTCTTCGATTCGGCGACCAGAGAGGCCGTCTCGGCGTTCGGCCGCGGTGAGTGCTTCGTCGAGCGCTACCTCGACAAGCCGCGCCACGTCGAGGCCCAGGTGATCGCGGACATGCACGGCAACGTCGTCGTCGCGGGCACCCGCGACTGCTCGCTGCAACGTCGCTTCCAGAAGCTGGTCGAGGAGGCGCCCGCACCGTTCCTCACCGACGCGCAGCGCAAGGAGATCCACGAGTCGGCCAAGCGCATCTGCAAGGAAGCCGGCTACTACGGCGCGGGCACCGTCGAATACCTGGTCGGCCAGGACGGGCTGATCTCCTTCCTCGAGGTGAACACCCGCCTGCAGGTCGAGCACCCGGTGACCGAGGAAACCGCGGGCCTCGACCTGGTGCTTCAACAGTTCAAGATCGCCAACGGTGAGGCGCTGGACATCACCGAGGACCCGACGCCGCGTGGCCACTCCATCGAGTTCCGCATCAACGGCGAGGACGCCGGCCGTGGCTTCCTGCCCGCCCCCGGCCCCGTGACCAAGTTCGAGCCGCCGACGGGTCCCGGGGTGCGCCTGGACTCCGGTGTCGAGAGCGGCTCGGTCATCGGTGGTCAGTTCGACTCCATGCTGGCCAAGCTGATCGTCAGCGGCGCAAACCGCGACGAGGCGCTGGCCCGTGCCCGCCGCGCACTGGACGAGTTCACGGTCGAGGGCCTGGCCACCGTCATCCCGTTCCACCGCGCCGTGGTGTCCGACCCCGCGTTCATCGGCAACGGTGAAGGCTTCGACATCCACACCCGCTGGATCGAGACCGAGTGGGACAACAAGGTCGAGCCGTTCACCGGCGGTGAGCCGCTCGACGAGGAGGAGACCCTCCCGCGGCAGAAGGTCGTCGTCGAGATCGGTGGCCGCCGCGTCGAGGTGTCGCTGCCCGGTGACCTGGCGATCGGCAACGGCGGCGGAGCCCCTTCGTCAGCCGGCGCGATCCGCAAGAAGCCCAAGCCCCGCAAGCGCGGCGCGCACGCAGGTGCGGCCGCTTCCGGTGACGCGGTGACCGCGCCGATGCAGGGCACCGTCGTCAAGGTCGCCGTCGAGGAGGGGCAGCAGGTGGCTGCGGGCGACCTCGTCGTGGTGCTGGAGGCGATGAAGATGGAGAACCCCGTGACGGCCCACAAGGACGGGACGGTCACCGGGCTCGCCGTTGAGCCGCGGGTGCCGCCGTGACACAGGGCACCGTCCTCGCCGAGATCAAGGACTAACGGGCCGCCAGCCAGTCGGTGAAACGGGTCGGGGCGAGCACGGCGTCGTCGCCGGTGACCAGGCTGTGCTCATCGTCGACCCGGGTACCGAAGTAGGTCGCCTGCGGATCGACCACCACGGTCAGGTCGTCGCCGCGTTTGGCCACGACCGCACTCGCCATCTCCGCGAACGAGATCTTGTCGGGTCCGCCGATGTTCACGATGCCGCCCAGCGGCGGCCCGACTGCGACGCGCGCCACCTCGGCGGCCACGTCGTCGGCGGCGATCAGCTGTATCAACCCAGTCCGGCACCCGCACCTCGTCGCCGACCACCGAGCGACCCGGTGATCGCCTCGGCGAACTCGTCGAACTGCGTGGCGCGCACCGCCGAGTAGGGGATGCCGGAGTCGACGATCGTCTTCTCCTGCACGACCTTGGCCCGCATGTAGCCGCTGTCGGGCAGGCCGTCCGCGCCGACGATGGAGAGCACGACGTAGTGGCCGACGCCCGCGGTCGTCGCCGCGGCCGCCAGGTTGGTGGTCGAGGTGGAGAAGAACTGCAGCACCGGCTCGTCCTCGAATGACGGCGAGTTGACGACGTCGATCAGAACGTCGGCGCCTGCCAGCGCGTCGGCAAGGCCTTCTCCCGTCAAGACGTCGGCACCCGTCGACCGCGACGATGCCACCGCTTCGTGGCCTGCGGCGGTCAGGAGATCGACGACCTTGGTTCCGATGAGCCCGCTGGCTCCGAACACCGTGAGCTTCATGTCGCAAACGCCTTCCTCCAACTGGATCCGTGTGTGTCAGTTCACGGTAGTGGTCAAAACCCTCGCCGCGGCAGCCATGAGACGTCTGAGTACGTGGAACCGGTGGAGATCAACAACGGCCAGTGGTATCTGCGCGCGATGCGATGCGATGACCGGGTCGACGACCGGCCCGCGCTCGCGGACCTCGGCGAGACCGACCTCGACTACGTCCACGACGCCGAGGACGACTGGGCCTCCGACACCCGGTACACGTGGGCGGTGTGCGAGCCGTCCACCGGTGAACTGCTCGCCGAGATCACGCTGGACCCCAAGTCGTCGTACATGCACAGCAGGGCGCGCCCCGGCTACGAGGACGCCGCGGCGATGGCCGAGGACACCGTCCGGCTCTATGCCTCGGAGGTTCTCGGACTGCGGGTGCACGCGTGAACACGAATCCCTCTCCCGCCCCAGCTCCGCCCGCCCGAATCCTCTCCACCCAGCTCCGCCCGCCCGAATCCTCTCCCACCCAGCTCCGCCCGCCCGAAGGTCGTCACCGTCACCGGCGCGGCCGGCCAGATCGGCTACGCCGCACTGTTCCGGATCGGCGCGGGCGCGCTGCTCGGCCGGGGCGTGCCGGTGAAGCTGCGATTGCTCGAACTTCCGTCGGCCGTGCGCGCCGCCGAGGGCGTGGTGATGGACTCGTCGACAGGGCGTTGACCTTTCTCGCCGACGTCGAGATCCACGACGACCGGTCGCGCCCTTCGACGGTCGTCGACGTCGCCCTCCTGGTCGGCGCCAGGCCACGGTCGGCGGGCATGGAACGTGCCGATCTGCTTGCGGCCAACGCCGCCATCTTCGCCGAGGCGGGGCGCGCGCTGAACGCAGGCGCGGCCGATGACATCCGGGTCGTGGTGGTCGGCAACCCGGCGCCAACACCAACGCGCTCGTCGCGGCGTCGCATGCGCCCGACATCCCCGCCGCACGCTTCACCGCGCTCACCCGTCTCGACCACAACCGGGCGGTCGCCGCACTCGCGGCGCACGCGGGCGTGCACGTCACCGACGTGTCGCGGGTGACGGTGTGGGGCAACCACTCCCCGACCATGTACCCCGACATCTTCCATGCCGTCGTCGCGGGCAGGCCGGGCTCCGAGTGCGCCGCCGACCACCGATTGGCTGACAACGATTTCATCCCCACCGTCGCCAAGCGCGGCACCGCGATCATCGAGGCACGGGGCACCTCGTCTGCGGCATCGGCGGCGAAACGCGGCGATCGATCCACGTTCGGGACTGGGTGGACGGCACCGACCTCGACGACTGGACCTCGGTGGCGATGTGCTCCCCCGGCGTCTACGGCATCCCCGAGGGCGTGGTGACCTCGCTTCCGGTGCGTGCCATCGACGGTGCGTGGCAGGTGGTCGAGGTGCTCGACGTCAACGACTTCTCCCGGGCCCGCATCGACGCGTCGGTGGCCGAACTCGCCGAGGAGCGCGCCGCGGTCGCCGCGCTGGGGTTGCTCTAAGTGCGGTCGACGTCCTCACCGGTGGCCAGATCGCCGCATTCGACGGCCAGTACGTCGTCGCGACCCGCCAGGAACCTGCGCGCCCCCTCGTCACCGTGCAGCGTGTCCTTCAACGCCGCCCAGTGTCGCCGCGCGACCACCACCGGATGACCCGGCCGTCCGGCGTACGTGGCCCGCGCCAGTCCGGACGGGGTGGTGCGCGCCGCCCCGAGTACCCGACGGACCACGTCGGCGCCGACGTCCGGCGTGTCGACCAGAGCCAGGGCCGCGAAGTCGGCGTCGGCCACCGCATCGAGCCCGGCCCGCACCGACGCGCTGGTGCCCGACGCCCAGTCGGTCGCCCGACCGCGCGGGCAGGCGGTGGCACGTCGACGACTGCCGCACCCAGGACCACGACCACGGTGTCACATCCGCCCTTCGTCAACGCGTCGACCGCGTGACGCAACCATTCCCCTTGTTCAGCAAGCACTTTCGGCATGCCGAAGCGCGTACCCGCGCCGGCGGCCAACACGATTCCCGGCAACGGATGCGGCGCTCGACATGCGGATATCGTCCTCCTGCCCGATTCTTGCTTGACGGCGGCCCTGTGATGCCTACGCACGGAGCTCTGGGCTTTGACGGTTTCCATGGGCTGACCGAGTCGGCAGCGGATGAATCTGCTGTTCGGGGTGTGCTCGTCGCCGATCTGGGCGCGTCGCGTGCTGGCCGGGGGCCCCTTCCCGACGTCGACGCGCTGCTGGACCGCGCCGACCGGGTGCTCGCCGAACTGCCGGACGGCGAGCTCGACGCCGCGCTGGACGGCCATCCAAGGATCGGCGCCAAGGTCGACAACGAATCCTCTGCGCGCGAGCAGGCCGAGGGTGGCCGACGCCGACGAGGCGGTCCGAGCCGAGCTGGCGGAACGGAACCGCGAGTACGACGACAGGTTCGGCTACGTGTACCTGGTGTGCGCCAGCGGCCGCTCCGCCGAGGAACTCCTGGCGATCCTCACCGACCGCCTGCACAACGACCCCGAGACCGAACGCAGG
>CAVTKI010000021.1:0-128745 GCA_963735245.1 uncultured Actinomycetota bacterium | reverse complement strand
GTGCCATCGGTTGGGCCCGACCGTCTTGGCGCTGTTGAGCTCCAGGTATCCCCATACGTCGTCGGGGCGGCGTGCAACACTTCGGCGCAGATACTCGAAACCTGCAGGTGTGAAACCGAACTCGTCGAGGTGATCGCCGGCCTTCCATTCCCAGACGATGCGCCCGTCGGGTGTGACTTCGTAGATTCCCTGATCCCCGACGACGTGCGGGCCGAGGCTCGGGACTTCGCGGGGAATCGTGACGAGAATGAGGCGATTCCCATTCGCGAGCAGTTCCCAGTCGTGGTTCTGCCGAGCCGCGCCGCCCGGCGCTTGGGTACCCCACTCCCACAGCTTCTCCCCCGACCACGACAGCTGCCCGACGGTGCGGTTTCCGTAGATGCCCCCTGGCGAATCGTCGAGTTGGGTCAACTGAACACCCACGTCACCGATCCGCCCACCGTTGAGACCCGGGTCGATGATGCGCGCAGGAACGCCGGGGTACGGCCACTCGTTGCGCACCACGCCGTTGAGGTCGATCAGCCGGGTGATGCCGTCGGCGCCCGTGTAGAGGACGTAACCGTCGTGGGCGAGGGCCGGGTCGTGATGGGTCACACCGCTGAACTGAATGAACGCCATTGTGTGTCAGGGTCCTTCGTGATCAGTCGGGATAGTCGGGGCCAACGGCCGTCCGTGCGCCGAGCGGGCGTCCGTTGCCCCAGCCGAGTTCGCGGCGGTATCCGCCGAGCAGCCCGGAGTCGGCCAGCTCCGAAGCATCGCGGAACCGCGAGTCCGCACCCACCGGCGTCACCAGCGGTGCCACGAACAGCGCATCGGTCGGGCAATACGCCTCGCATTGAAAGCACGTCTGACAACTGTCATGTCGCGCGATCACCGGGATCCCGTCCGCTCCCCTGTCGAACACGCGCGTCGGGCACACGTCGATGCACCGATCACATCCGATGCATCGGTCCCGGTCGACGACCTCGATCATGCCGCCCGTCCCCCACCGTCCGCCGCTGCCGAGCGGGTGGACTCCGGTCGGCTCCAGATCTCGTCGAGCCCGCCCACCAGGAGCCGTCGGCGTTGGGCCGGATCCTGCTCGGGATGGTCGACCCTCTTGTGCATGCCGCGGGTTTCGACGCGTTGCAGGGCGGCGTGATACATCCAGCGGCTGTGCGCGAGCATCGCGGCCGCCTCCCGCGCCCGGAAGGTGTCCTCACCGGTGGCGCCCAGACCCGCCCGCGCGTCCGACCAGGTGTCGTGCAACGACCGCAGCGCCGGGCCCAGATGGTCGGCGTGCCGCAGGAAGTTGTGTTCGTGCGGCAGCACGTGGCGTTGGACGGCGGCGGTCACCGCCCGGTAGTCGACCCCGATCGGCCCGGCGGGGCGCAGGCCTGCCCCACCGATCGCGTTGCAGCGTCGGCGACGGACGACCGCGGCGGGCGGCGAACCCCGCCGCGCCGGTTCCCGCCCAGCTGCCCGAGGACGCTGCCCATGCCGCGTTGTGACTGCCGCCGCCGGTGAAGCCGCCGCAGATCAGCTCACGCGTCGCCGTGTCGCCGGCGGCATACAGGCCGGGAACGTCGGTGGCGCAGTCGTAGTCGGTGACGCGGACACCGCCGGTGCCACGAACGGTTCCCTCGGCCACCAGGGTGATCTCGAAGAAGTCCGTGAACGGGTCGATCCCGAGCCGGTCGAAGACGAGGAAGAAGTTGGGCTGCCCCTTGCGCATCCCGGCCCGCTCGGCTTCGGTGGCCCGGTCGATCCGCGCGAACACCGGTTCGTCGCGAAGCGTCTTGGCGATGACGGTGCGGCCCCTGGCGCTGCCCGCGCCCTCGATGACGGTCCGGTCGCTGCGGTAGAACGTCGCCCACGAGTAGTAGGCGGTCTTGGTCAGCGAGGTGCCCTTGGGCGCGATCGCGAACGAGTTGGAGAATTCCATGCCCGACAGGACGGCTCCCGCCTCGACCGCCATCAGGGCGCCGTCGCCGGTGTTGACGTCACACCCCAGCGTCTTGGACTGAAAGGCACACCCGCCTGCGGCGAGCACCACGGCTGCGGCTTCGATGCGCACGGTGCGGCCCGTCCTCCGGTCGAGGGCCACCGCCCCCGACACCACGCCGTCGTCGTCGACGAGCAGCTCCAGCGCCGGGGTGTGATCGAGGATGCGCACCCCGAGGCGTTGCACGCGGGTGCGTTGTCGGCGCATGTACTCGGGACCTTGGAGGTCGTTGCGGATCGGCCTGCCGTGCGTGTCGACCGGGAACGGATAGCGCTGCACGGTTGCCAGCTCGTCCATTCTCGCGTGGGTCTCGTCGAGAACGCGTGTCATCCAGTCGCGTTCGGCGAGGTGGCCACCGAGGGCGTCGCGGCTCGCCATCGCCGCCTCCCGGGACTCGGGGTCGTCCTCGACGTACCAGATGCCGGTGCCGACCGAGGCCGTTGCGCCGCTGGAGCCGGTGTGACCCTTGTCCGCCAGCACCACGGTGGCCCCGGCTTGCGCCGCCTTGATGGCCGCCCACGTACCTGCGGGTCCGCCGCCGATGACCAGTACGTCCGTCGAAAGTGATTCGTCGGCTTCGTCATTCGTCATGGACATCCTCTCTTCTGCCGTTCTACGGCTGCTCAGGCCTTCAGTCGATTCGTGCCGAAGATGGCCGCGGACCACAGCGACAGAACCGCTGCCAGAGCCCACACCACGCTCACCGCGGAAGCCGCGCCGACGTCGGCGTGGCCCAGTACGCCGATCCGTTCGACCTGCACCAACCAGAAGACCGGGTTGATCCGGCTGAGCACGTCCCAGACCGGGGGCAGCTGGTCGACGGAGTAGAAGACGCCGCCGAGAAACCCCAGCGGCAGCAGGATGATGGACTCCATCGAGTAGACGTGGTCGAGGGATTTGGCCAGGCTGCCGGCAATCACGCCGACCTGGGCCGCCACCAAGAGCACTGCGAGCGTGCCGAACACGAAGACACCGGGCCGGGCCACGCCGGCGGTGTGGGTGAGCGGCAGCGCAATCGCCAGCACGCCGGCGCCGACGATGGTGCCTCGGACGACTCCCCCGCTCACCAACGCGGCGTTGATCTCCCACCATCGCAAGGGGCTGGCGAACACGTCGTTGACGTACTTGTCGCGGCGGGCTTCGAACAGGCTCGTCGTCCCGTTGACGAAGCCGACGGTCAGGACCGCCTGAGCGAACAGGCCGGGCACGATGAACTGGCCGTACGGGACTCCGTCGATCGGTGCGACGCGCTGCCCCAGCGCCGAGCCGAAGACGATCACGAACAGGACCGTCGACAGCACGGGACCGGCGATCGAGTATTGCCAGATGTTGAGGAACCGCAACACCTCCCGCTCGGCCAGCCACAGGACGGGCGCGCGCTCGGCGCGGAACGGCTCGTCGTGCGGCCGCAGGTCCTGGAGGCCGGCACTGCTCACGGCGCGGCCTCGGCGGTGATCACGCGGTCGTACACCTCGGCGATGTCGCGCGCGTGATACCGGTTGCGCAGGGAGGTCGCCGAGCCGCGGTCGACGATCCGCCCGGCGGCGATGAGCGCGATCTCGTTGCACAACGTCTCGGCTTCGTGCAGGTAGTGGGTGGTCAGCAGGATGGTCGTGCCTGCCGCGTTGAGCCCCTTGACCAGCGTCCAGATCTCGGACCGCAGTGCGACGTCGACTCCGGCTGTCGGTTCGTCGAGGATCAGCAAGCGTGGCTGGTGGATGAGGGCGCGAGCGAGGACGAGTCGCCGCTGCATGCCTCCGGACAGTTCGTAGGCTCGGCCGTCGGCCTTGCGCTCGAGGCCGAACAATTCGAGCAGTTCGTCGGCCCGACGCACCGCCGTCCTTCGCCCGATGCCGTGATAGCCGGCGTGGTAGACGAGCAGCTGGCGGACCGACAGGAATCGGTCGACGTTGATGTCCTGTTCGGCCAGACCGATCAGCCTGCGAGCCTCCCTGGTCCGGTAGTCGTGCCCGAACACGGTCAATTCCCCTGCAGTGGGCCGGATTACGTTGCTCACCGACCCGATGAGCGTCGTCTTGCCCGCACCGTTGGGGCCGAGCAGGCCGAAGAACGCGCCGTCGGCCAGTTCGAGGTCGAGGTTCGAGAGCGCGGTGACGCCACCCCGGTAGACCTTGCGCAGACCCGTGATCGACAGGGCAGCCGGGATGCCGTCAGGCATCGGAATGGAATTGGTTCGCGGGGACCGCGAGGCCATAGTGGTCACGCAGGGACGTGCCCCGGTACTCCTCACGGAACAGCCCCTTGTCCCGCAGGATCGGCAGCACGTGCTCGATGAAGGCCTCCAGCTGCGACGGCAGCGCCGGCGCCATGATGTTGAAGCCGTCGGCGGCACCGCCCTCGAACCAGGAGATGATCGTGTCGGCCGCCTGGTCGGGGGTGCCGATGAAGGTGAAGTGTCCGCGGCCACCGCCCAGCCGCGAGAGGATCTCGCGGACCGTCAGGTTCTCCCGGACGGCCAGCTCGATGATGAGGTCCGACCTGCTCTGTGAGCCTTCAAGTTTCGGGCGCGCGAGGATGAAGTCGGGTAGCGGTCCGTCGAGTTCGAACACCGACGGGTCGGTCTCGAAGTTCCACGCCAGCTGCCCCAGGCCGTATTCGGGGATGCGGAGCTCGTCGAACCGGCGTGCCAGCTCGGCGGCCTCCTCTTCCGTCGACCCGATGAACGGCACGATGCCCGGCAACACCAGCACACCGTCGGGGTCACGACCCGCAGCCTTCGCCCGTGTCTTGATGTCGCGGTAGAAGTCGGCCGCGCGCTCGTAGGTCTGGTGTGCGGTGAAGATGGCTTCCGCATGGCGGGCCGCGAAGTTCTTCCCGTCGTCCGATGAGCCCGCCTGCACCAGCAGCGGATGCCCCTGGGGCGGGCGTTCGACGTTGAGGGGACCCGCGACCTTGAAGTGGTTGCCTGCGTGGTCGATCGCGTGCAGCCGCGCCGGGTCGGCGTAGTGGCCCGATGCCTTGTCGGCGCGAACGGCTTCGCGCTCCCAGCTGTCCCACAGCGCCTTCGCGACGGTGAGGAATTCGTCGGCCCGGTCGTAGCGCGCCGCATGATCGGGACGCTGGTCGAGTCCGAAGTTGGCGGCTTCGTCGGCGCCCGCGGACGTGACGATGTTCCATCCCGCGCGGCCACCGCTGACGTGGTCGACCGAGGCGAGCCTGCGGGCCAGGTTGTACGGCTCGTTGTAGGTCGACGAGACGGTGGCGATCAGTCCGATGCGGCTGGTGTGCTGTGACAGCGCGGTCAGCAGGGTGAACGGCTCGAGCTGGCCCGGCGGTCGGAACGCACCATTGCCGGTGAGCGCCGGGCCGTCGGCCAGGAACAGCGAATCGAACTTCGCGTCCTCGGCCAACTTGGCGAGCCTGATCCAGTGCCCCAGGTCGAAATCGGCCCGCGGGTTGCTCTCCGGCAGGCGCCACGCCGCCTCGTGGTGGCCGGCCTCCATGAGAAATGCGTTGAGGTGCAGTTCACGCCTGGTCGCGCTCATCGATTGGCTCCAATGTTCGGAATGGGTTGCGGCTCAGGATGACTGACTGCTGTCGAAGCCGTCGGGCAGGAGGTTGTCGGTGATCGTCTTGACGTCGACCTGCTTGGTGATCTCGCCCGCCTCGAGGAAGGCGTCGCTGAGGTCCTGCTCGGCCTTGATGTCCGCAGGCAGGACCTGGGCGACCTTGAACGGGTAGGCATCCACCGTGGCCCTGGCGTCCTTGAGCGGGACACCGGTCTCCTTCACGATGGCCTTGGCGTAGTCGTCGGGGTTCTGCTGCGCCCAGTTGAAGATTCGGGCGACTCGCGTCAGCACGTCGGTCAGGGCCGCCCGCCTGGTCGGGTCGTTGAGCGACTTGTCGGTCGCCACGTAGTAGTTGTTGACCTGGTCGATCGGCGGCAGGCCCTTGGCGATGATGCGGGCGCCGTCGCCTACCGCGATCGCCGACTGGGGGTTCCAGATGGACCAGGCGTCCACCTTCCCGGTGTTGAAGGCCGTGGCGCCTGCTGCCGGGCTGAGGTAGACGAGCTGGACGTCCTTGGGGGTGAGGCCAACGCTCTTGAGGGCCAGCAACGCCAGGCCGTGGGCGGAACTGCCCTGCGGGATGGCGATCTTCTTGCCCTTGAGGTCGCTCAGCGTCTGGATGGGCGAGTCCTTGGGCACGATGATGTTCTCGGCCGCCTTGGTGACGTCGGCGCCGTGCTGGGTGGCGACGATCTTGAAGCCGTACTGCTGAGCCGCTCCGGTGATCGGCGGGACGGTGCCCACGTAACCGAGGTCGATGTCGCCCGCGGCGGCAGCCTGAACGAGCGGTGGTCCGTAGTCGAACCGCGCGAACTTGATCTTGTACGGCGCATCGTCGAACGCGCCGGTCACCTTGGACAGCTCCTCGCTGCCGTCGCCGCCGTTGTCGCCGATGGTGAAGGTGTACTGACTCCACTCGGGGTGCGCGGCGGAGTCACCCGACTTGCTCAGTGGGCCTTGGGTAGCGGGGGTCGAGGAGCTGCAGGCGGCAAGGACGCTCGTCACCGTGAGCAGCGCCGCGGCGCCGAGCATGCGGAAGGATCTGTCGGACATGGGTTCTCCTGTGCGTGATGGGTCGGTAGATGAGTCAGTGCGTGCTGGCCAGGCCGAGGTCCGCCAGTAGAGCCAACCGGAGCTCCTCGCGGGCAACGCTGGCCTCGCGGTCGGCGGCCGACAGCTGGACGCGGTGGGCGTTGCCGATGCGCCCGTTGCTCATGATCACGATGCGGTCGGCGAGCGCGATCGCTTCGTCGACGTCATGGGTGACGAGCAGCATCGAAGCGTGGTGCTTGCGGCGCAGCTCTCGAACCAGGTCGTGCATCCGGACCCTGGTGATCGCGTCCAGTGCCGCGAACGGCTCATCGAGCAGGATCAGCTCGGGTTCGGCCACCAACGCACGCGCGAGCGCAACGCGTTGCGCCTCACCGCCAGAAAGTTGTTTGGGCCAGGCCCTTTCACGATCTGCGAGGTGCACGTCAGCCAACGCCTTGCGGGCTCGCTCGTCGGCGTCCGGTCCGCGCAGGCCAAGGGTCACGTTGCGCAGAACGCGCTGCCACGGAAGCAGCCGGTCGCCCTGGAACACGATGGCCCGCTTGGCCGGAACCTCGATGCGGCCGCCGTCGGGCCTGTCCAGACCCGCGAGAAGTCGCAGCAGGGTGCTCTTGCCGCAGCCCGAGGGGCCCAGCAGGACGACGAGTTCCTCGTCGTCGATGACGAGATCGAGATGGTCGAGAACGGTGCGATCGGCGAACGTGCGGACGACCTGTTCGGCGAGCACGCCGGTCTGCTGGCGCGGGGTGGTGGCGGTCGGCGTCGGTCGGTCGGGGTCGAGGTGGGCGTCGAGATCGGCACGGTCATACCGCCTCGTAACTGGGCCGCCACCGCAGCAGCACCCGCTCGAGGACCCGGACGATCTGGTCGGCCAGCAGCCCCAGGATCGAGTAGATCACCAGGCCGACGAAGACCTGATTGGTCTGCAGATAGGTCTGTGCCTGCGTGACGAGGAAGCCGAGTCCCTGATCGGCGTTGACCGTCTCGGCGGCGACCAGGCCGAGCACGCTGTAGGCAAGCGAGAAGCGAAGCCCCACCAGGAATCCGGGGAGCGCACCGGGCAACAACACCCAGGTGACGACCCGCCAACGTCCCGCGCCGGTGGAGTGGGCCATCTCGATCAGGCGGTGGTCCACCCCTCGGATGGCGGCGAACAGGTTGAGATACATGGGTACGCCGGCGCCGAATGCGATCAGCAGTACCTTCGTCAATTCGTCGATGCCGAACCACACGATCATCAACGGGAGCACCGCGAGCAGCGGGATGGTGTTGAGGATCTGCGCCAGACCGTTGAACAGGTACTCGCCACGCCGCAGAAAGCCGCCGAGCACCCCCGTCACGACGCCGACGCTCAACCCGAGCGCGAGACCCAGCCCCGCCCGCTGCAGTGAGATCGCCAGGTCGGGGCCGAGCACGCCGTCGTGCCACAGCTGCAGCGCCGTGCTGGCGATGTCGGTCGGCGCCGGTGCGTACAGCGCTGGGAGCACGCCCGTCAGGCCGAGCACTTCCCAGACGACGAGGATCAGCACCGGCGTGGTGTAGATGCCGAGCGGCCAGTGCAGTCTGCGCCACAGCGAGGCCCGCGAGGTGGGCTGCCGGGAATTCGCGGGCAGAAAGACGTCGCGGGGATGCGTGGTGCGGGCGGCGACCGACGCGGGTTCGAAGGCGCGCGCAGATCGCGTTGCCAGACTGAGGTCTGTCATAGGGGGCTTCTCCAGTCGGTCGCATCTCGAAGGCCCCCAGAGCAGTTGGGCCGTCAGGGGATGTCGCGGTCGAGGTCTTCACACACCTTGACGCACCGACGACCGAACGCAGAGCTATGGAATCGGCGGGATTCTTTTGCCCGTCGCCTGCTCTGACACTTTCTCCGCGAGTGCGAACCTCACGACGTCGGGAGCCCGATGTCGTCGTCGGATCCACACTCGAGCGCGGCAATGTTTCGGCGACATGACGGCGCTGAAACACGTGTGTATCGTCAGTGCTGGGCCCGGTGATCGGGTCGCGGACGAGGGAGCAGTACCCGCACCAGACAAGACTGACTCGTTGGGAGTCTCGTCATGGCCTGGATCGTCTTGGTAATCGCGGGGGTGTTCGAGGCGGTGTGGGCGGTCGCGCTCGGTGCGTCTCGCGGATTTCGCAGACCCGTGCCGACCGTCCTCTTCGTCATCGCGTTGATCGCCAGCATGGTCGGCCTGGCGCACGCGATGACCCAGTTGCCTGCGGGCACCGCCTACGCGGTCTGGGTCGGCGTCGGCGCCACCCTGACCGTGCTGTGGGGCATCGCGACGGGCAAGGAGCGCAACAGTGCGGCCCGCAGCCTCATGTTGGTGTTGCTCGTCGGCAGCGTGATCGGACTCAAGGTGGTGAGCTGAATGGCGTGGGCAGTGCTCCTGATCAGCGCGGTGCTCGAGGCGGTCTGGGCGACGGCGCTCGGGCAGTCGGAGGGCTTCACCAAGGCGATTCCGACGGCGATCTTTCTGGCGGCGACCATTCTGAGCCTGGTCGGGCTGGGGTGGGCCGCGAAACACATCCCGATCGGAACCGCGTACGCGGTGTGGACCGGCCTCGGCGCCGCGCTCACCGTCTCGTATGCGTTGCTCACCGGAGCGGAGTCGGCCTCGGTATGGAAGCTCGTCTTCATCAGCGGAATCGTGGCCAGCATCGCCGGGCTGAAGTTGCTTCCGAGCGGCACTCCCCCGCAGCGCAAAGGCGGGTCGCGGCGGCTGGCGACACACTGACCGATGACTCCTGCCCGATCCGCGGGGTACGTCGACAACCGTTCGGCTCCCGTCGTTTTCGCACCGTTGTGAACGTGGTGCGCGGCCGCGTTCGGTCGGAGCCGGCGTAGCCGAACGCCCGCAAATAACGGTTCCGTCACGGCGGGTCTTCTCGATCCTCGGTCGATCGCGGGTTATCTTGTCGCCGTGCACAATCGCTGCGCATGCGGATCGCAGCGGCCCGTCCCCCGGCGCGATGTCCTGAAATTCATTGCGGCGACCCCGGTGCTGCTTGGGCTGAGCAGTGCCGCAACGGTGCTCGGCGCCCAGTCGGCCGCTGCCGACACGGCCTTGGTCGGGGCAGTCACGATGCCCGGTCAGGTGCCCACCATCATCAACCGTGCCGCCTGGGGCGCCGATGAGTCCATGCGGGGCGGAGTGCCGCTGTACGACAATGGAATCAGGGCCGGAATCGTGCACCACACCGCAACCGAAAACGATTACTCGCCGGGCGACTCGGCGGGCATCGTCCGCGGAATCTACGGCTATCACACCCGCACTCTGGGCTGGGGTGACATCGCCTACAACGCGCTGGTGGACCGATACGGTCAGGTCTTCGAGGGCCGCTTCGGCGGCATGACCCGGCCCGTTCAGGGCTCGCACACCGGCGGCTTCAACCAGAACACCTGGGCAGTGGCCATGATCGGCAACTTCGTCGACGTGCCGCCCACCCCAGCGCAGTTGCATGCGGTGGGCCTTCTGCTCGGCTGGCGGCTGGCCATGGACGGCGTGGACCCGAGGGGCACCGTCAAACTGACCTCCGCAGGCGGCCCCTACACGTTCTTCCCGCGGGGCGCCCAGCCGACGCTGCCGAACATCTTCGCCCACCGCGACGTCGGCGGCACCGCCTGCCCGGGCAACGTCGGTTACGGGTCGCTCGACCGAATCCGCGACATCGCGGCCCGATTCAACAAGCCGGCCAGTTCGCAGGACCTCGCCGACGCGTTGCAGGGCGGCGCCATCTACGCCAGGTGGCAAGCGATGGGCGGCATGCACGGTCCACTCGGCGCACCCACGTCACCGGAAACACCCGGCGACGGCTCGGCCCGCTACGTGACCTTCGACAAGGGCGCCATCTACTGGTCGTCCAGCACCGGCGCCGAGCCCGTCACGGGCCCCATCTACGACGCGTGGGCATCCCTTGGCTTCGAACGCGGCGCGCTGGGCCTGCCGACCAGTGGGCTGATCCAAGAACCGGAATGGATCGTGCAGAACTTCCAACACGGCACGCTGAACGTGGACCGACAGACGTCGTCCATCACCCGTGTGATGGACGGCATTCCACTGCAACTGCCGCCACCGGCGGCGAGCGGACCGCCCGTCCAACTGGAGCGGTTCTCACCGGCGCGCAACCTGGTCTGATCGCCGATCCACGGGCGCTCTTCGGCGCGCGCACGCATGGCGTCCAAGGCCCTCGTGTCAGCGTGGCGCAGGCACATTCGGCCTCGGCTGACAGCATCTTCCTAGCCACGGACATCAGACTGGACGCGTGCCGCCAAACGGTCCGACACCACCCCCACCACCAGTTCCGCAACCGATCCTGATGCCGCGGTTGCCGGATCCCGACTTCAGCAAGTTCGGCCACGGGATCTCGCTACTGGGTGGCTGGTTTCCGATCACCATCGAGATCCTCTCGATCGTCGTCTTGATCGTCGCCATCGGCTGGCGGACCCGGCGCTGGCGGCTGGTGTGGGTCCCGATCAGCGCGGCCATCGGTGTGGTCGCCGCGCTTGGTGCGCGGACCTACATGAACTCCGAGGGGCTGGCGTCCGACCCGGCTCCATTCCTGCTGTGGGTGTGGACTGCGTTGGGCGCAGCGACGATCGCCGTCGCGGCGTTGGGATTTCGGTCGGCGCGCTGGTGGCGCCGCGGGTTGTCGCTACTGGCAATTCCGCTCGTAGTCGTGAGTGCCCTCACCGTGCTCAACCAATGGGTGGGCTACTACCCGACGATCCAGAAGGCTTGGGGAGACCTGACTTCGGGCCCCCTTCCCGACCAGATCGACGCCAAGGATCTTCCTGGCCTGCGCAACACCCACCCCGATACGGGCAAGGTGGTGACGGTCAACATCCCCGACACGGGCAGCGGATTCAAGCGCCGCAGCGAGTACGTCTACCTGCCGCCGATCTGGTTCACCGGGAACACGCCGCCCAAGCTTCCCGCCGTGATGATGATCGCAGGCGAATTCAGCAACCCGTCCAACTGGATACGCACCGGCAACGCGATCAGCGTCGTCGACGGCTATGCCAAGGCGCACGGCGGTGCCGCTCCGGTGTTGGTCTTCGTCGACAACAGCGGAAGCTTCAACAACGACACCGAATGCGTCAACGGGCCAAGGGGCAACGTGGCAGACCACCTGACGAAAGAGGTCCGGCCCTACGTGATTTCACAGTTCGGCACGTCTGCCGATCCCGTGAACTGGGGCGTCGTCGGCTGGTCGGCAGGCGGGACGTGTGCGATCGATCTCGCGGTCATGCATCCCGACCTGTTCACCACCTTCGAGGACATCGGTGGCGATCGCGGCCCCAACTCCGGCACCAAGCAGCAGACGATCGACCGTCTCTACGGTGGTGACGCCGCGGCATGGGATGCCTACGACCCCAGGACGGTCATGGCCAAGCACGGCCCGTACAACGGTGTCGCGGGCTACTTCGACGACTCGCAGGAGCCCGCCGATGACAAGTCGAAGGATCTGCCCGACCGCCCGCGGGACCGCCTGGCACCGGTGGGATTCGGCGGGTACGACGACGATGACGAATTCCGGGAGAAGGGCGCGCTACCGGACCTCTGCAAGGCCGCGCTCGCAGTGAACATCGGATGCACACTGCACGTGTACATCGGCTACCACACCTGGCAATTCGCCGCCCGCGCCTTCTCCGACGCAATGCCATGGATCGCACAGCGGGTGCAGACGCCAACGGTGAGTCAGCCCAAGACCTGACCAGACCTGACCGAGTGGCGTTTCTGCGATCAGGACTGCGCGTCGTCGGGATCGGCCACCAGACCGGCGGCGTGGGCGGAGGCAACGGTGTGCTCCCACGACAGCTGCCCGGCGGCGAGAACGGCGCACGCCGCGGCCATCGTCATCAGCGACGCACCCCAGTGCACCCACCCCGGGCCGCTCTGCGGGTCGGCAAGCAGCACCAAGGCAGCGCCGACGGCGAGAGCGACCATGACGGCGAGCGCACGAGACCGCCGCCGCGAACGCGAGGCGTCCGCGGGCGGCGGAGTCGGTGAGGGGACTGCGGCGGTCATGCTTTCACGGTGCCGCGTCCCCTTAGGCAACTCCCAAGGCGCGGCTGAGGAATGTCTGTGAATGCTGGGCTGCTGCTCAGACCGGGTTGATGTCCTCCAGGTTGCGCCGCGTCGTACGTGGGCCGATGAGACCGATGGCGGTGGCGGTGATGGCCAGTGCCAGCAGGACGACCGTGAACATCGCCGCCGCGCCGTAGACGTCGAGTACCGGAATGAGGATGAACGGCAATGCGCCGCTCGACAACCGGGACAGCGAATACGTCCACCCGACCGCCGTCGCCCGCACGTCGGTGGGGAAGATCTCCGCCTGGTACACGTGATAGACGTTGGAGAAGACGTTGCTGGTCAACGTCGTCATGAAACCGAAGACGACGATGAGGGCGGTGTTGTGCACCGTCGCGAACAACAGGCCGAACGCCGCCAAGGCACCGATCGTCCCCATCAGGAGGAACTTCCGTTCGAACAGCTTCAGCAACGGGATCGCCAACGCCGACCCGACCGGATAGCCGATGAAGGACAGTGCGGTGAACAGCAGCGAGGACGTCACGTCGTAGCCGCGGCTGACCAGCACCAAGGCGGCCAGGGTGCCGAAACCGTAATAGCCGAACGATTGGAAGAGGTGGAACACCGCCAGCATGCCCAGGCGTCCGCGGTACGGCGACACCGACAGCCGTGTCCATGGGTTGGTGACCACGGCGCCACCGTCGGCGAGCCTGCGGTGGCGCGGCCGAGTCGACGTCGGCGGCGCGGGTGTCAGCGGCAGCGGCGCTGATCTCGGATCCCTCCTCGAACGTCCGCAACGCCGCGCGTGCCTCGTCGGCCCGGCCCACTCCGGCGAGCCAGCGCGGTGACTCCGGCAGTCCGCGGCGCAGGAACGCGACGAACGCCGCTCCGAGGGCCCCGATCAGCAGCAGGATGCGCCAGCCGGGGATGCCGAACACCTCGTGGCTGTTCAGCCCGAGCGAGAGGAAGCCGATGAACGGAACCGCGACGAACGACCAGGTGTAGGCCCAGGACGCGAGGCGTCCGCGGTCGGACTTCGGCAGCACGTCGGACAGATACGCATCGGCGACCGGGTATTCGCCACCGACACCGACCCCGGCCAGGAACCGGGTCGCCACCAGGAACCACGGGTCCGGCGAGAAGGCCCCGATCAGCGTCCAGCCCGAAAACCAGAGCAGGTTGAACAGGAACGCGCGCTTGCGCCCGATCCGGTCGGCGAGGCGTCCCAGCAGCGCCGATCCCACGAACATCCCCAGAAATGACGACGCGAGCAGCAGCTTGAGCTCGGTACCACCGAGGGCGTACTGCGTCTTCAGGGCGGTGCTGACGGTGCTCGAGAGGAAGATCTCGTAGATCTCGAAGAACAGGCCGAGCCCGATCGCCACGACGACCTTGCGATGGATGCGTCCGACCGGCAGCTCATCGAGTCGTCGGCCGATGTCGGCCATCAGCCTCTGGTTCTCCGATGAGACCGTCGTCATGCTCGCTCCTTCACTCGCCCGCGCATCCGTTCATCGCAGCGACCACGTTGACGTTAGTAGCGGGGCCTGAACGGTCGGCGGCGGCCCGGGGCCCATCGGTCCCCTTTCAGGTAGCTTCCAGGACGCCCACAGCGGGCACCCCGAGCGCGAGCAAACTCAACGTCAGCAGGAACCGACCCGCGCGGGCTGCGCAGCGCCTCACTGGCTTTGGCGGCTCGCCTTGCGGTTGGCCTTTTGGATCGCAGAGACGAGGGCGTCCTTGGTCATCGTCGAGCGACCAGGGATGTCCAGCCGGCGGGCCACCTCGAGGAGGTGCTTCTTGCTGGCGTTGGCGTCGACGCCCTCGGCGCTCTCGCCCGTGGGGTGAGGGCCGCCGCTTTCTGCGCGCTCGTCGGAAGGGCCGCGTTGGTCCTTCTCCTCCCAGTGATCGCCGACCTTCTCGTAGCTGTACTTGAGCGCGCTGAAGGCCACCCGGTGCGCACGTTCGCCCTCGCCGTACTGCTCGGCGGCGGCGTCGTGGGTCTTGGCGAAGGTCCGTTTCGCCTTGTCGTCGGACCGTTGCAGCGTGCTGGGTAGTTCACTGTCCTTGGCCTTGCCGGACTTCGACACTTTCGGCATCGGTTCCTCGTTTCTGGACGGCTCGGTAACGCAGTACGTCGAGTACCCGCACCACGCGGGATCACCCGAGCGAGTTTCCAGATCGGAGTCAGGCCGCCGTCTCGCCGGACCGGAGCAGGCGCTCGAGGACGTCGTCGAGGGTGATCAGCCCGACCACCTGGCCGTCGCGTGTCACGGTGCAGAGGTGGCTGCGCCCTTCGCGCATCATTCCGAGGGCTTCGTAGACCGGCACCGAGACGTCGAGAGTCAATGCGGGGCGCATCAATTCGGCCGCGGTGACTCCGGGTGCGGCTTGCAGGCTGTCGCGGACGTGGACCACACCGTCGACACGTCCGTTGGCGCGCACCAACAGTCGGAGATGGCCCGTGCGCTTCGCCGCGTCCTGGATCCGAACGGCGGTGGCCTCGGGGGGCACGCTGCTGGGTTGTGCGTTGGGGCGCACCACGTCACCGACGGTGAGAGCCTGCAGTTCCAGAGCACTGGTGAGGTGGCCGTGATAGCGCTCGTCCAGGGTGCCGACGGTCGCCGAATGCTCGACCAGATGCCGCAGTGCGTCGGGGTCCTGACCGGTGCCCACGTGATCGACGGGTTCGACACCCACCCGGCGTAGGCACCAGTTCGCCAGGCGGTTGAGTTGGACGATGACCGGGCGCGTCACCCACATGAAGGCGCGCATCGGAATCGCCAACAACGTCGCCGATTTCTCCGGATGCGCGATCGCCCACGATTTCGGGGCCATCTCTCCAACCACCAGGTGCAGGAAGGTGACCACGATGAGCGCCAGGACGAATCCGGCGAGATCGGCCAGCCACAGCGGGGCGCCCCAAGCCTGAAAGGCCGGGGTGAGCCAGTGATGGACGGCCGGCTTGGTCACCGCGCCGAGTGCCAGCGTGCATACGGTGATGCCGAGTTGGGAGCCGGCGAGCAGAACCGACAGCTCCGACGCGCTGCGCAGCGCAGCCCGGGCGGCCCGGCTGTGCGGCGCGGCGTCCTCGAGGCGAGACCGGCGGGCGGCGATCAGGGCGAACTCGACCGCGACGAAGAAGGCGCTGGCGGCGATCAAGCCGACCGTCACGGCAAGCAGGACCAAGGGATTGCTCACGGCGTCGCCTCGCTGCCGGAGTCGTGGTCGGCGCTCACGACGACGAACACCGAGTCCGGGACGTGGCGCTCGACGGCCCGCACCTCCGCCCGCAGGACACGCGTCTGCGGTGTGGACCCCATGGCGAGTTCGGCAGGGTCGGGGTCCAGTGGGATCTCGACGCCGTCACCGACGGCGGGCAGTCCGCCGAACTCGGCGATGACCAGGCCGGCCAGGGTTTCGTAGTCGCCTCGGGGGATGTGGTGGCCCAGCGTCCGCGCGACCTCGTCGAGGTGCACGTCGCCACCGATGAGCCAACCGTCGTCGCTGCGGGCGATGCCTGCGTCGTCGAAGTCCGGGTCATGTTCGTCGGCGATCTCCCCGACCAGTTCTTCGGCCATGTCCTCGGTGGTGAGGACACCGGCGAATCCGCCGTACTCGTCGATGACGAGTGCCATCTCCTCCTTGGCCCTGGTCAGCTGCGCCAAGACTGCCGGTAGCGGCATCGTCGTGGGCACGATCACGGCGTATCGGCACAGCCCCCCGGCGATGTCGTCGGGGTCGGCGTCGAGAAGATCGTGCAGGTGCACCACCCCAAGGAGATCGTCCGGGGACGTGCCGGTGACCGGATAGCGGGTGTGGCCGTGCCGCCATCTTCGCCAGCACGGACCCGACGGGCTCGTCGGCGTCGACCACGTCAGCGCGGGCGCGGGGAATCATCGCGTGCTCCGCGGTGCGGGTCGGGAAGTCGAGGATCCGGTCGAGCAGAGTCGACAACTCCCTTGGCAGTTCGCCGGTCTCGCGCGATTCGGCGACGATGTGTTCGAGGTCGCGCGCCGTCGCCGAATGCTCGACGTCGTGTACCGGTTCGATCCGCAACGCCCGCAACAACAGGTTCGACGACGCGTCGAACAGCTTGATCAGCCACCCGAACAGCGTCAGATAGATCGTGGTGGACCGCGAAAGCCACCTGGCCACCGGTTCGGGGCGGGCGATGGCGAGGTTCTTCGGGAACAGCTCGCCGAAGACCATCTGCACGACGGTCGAGAACAGCACCGCCAGCACCGCGCCGACGGCGACACCCACGGCGGTCGGAATACCGACACCGCCGAGCAACTCGCCAAGGCCCCTGCCGATCAGAGGTTCGGCCACGTAGCCGACGAGCAGGCCGGTGACGGTGATGCCGAGTTGGGCGCCGGACAGCATGAACGAGGTGCGCCGGGTGATCGACAAGGCACGGCTCGCGGCGGCGTCACCGGCCTCGGCACGGGCCTTGAGCCGCGACCGGTCCACGGCCATGTAGGCGAATTCCTGCGCAACGAAGTACCCGGTGAACACCGTGATCGTGATGACGACGAGGACGCCGAGAACGATGCTCAGCACCGTCAACACGGGTCGGTCCAAGGTGGGGTGACGGGTCGGTCGTCACCGGTCGGGCTGGGTCTTCGAGGTTTGCGCTTGGCGCGTCTCATCGCTCTTTCTGGATATCGGGTCTCGAACGGCTACATGAATACGACGAACGGGCCTGCCGGGAAAGTTCCCGCCGGGTGGGTGTGAGGCGCCCGACGCTCTCCTTGTGCGGACGTCCGCGAGGCGTGACGATATGGCGATGCCGCCCACTGCACGTGTTCTCGTTCTGGGGTCTGGGTTCGCCGGGCTTTGGGCTGCGCTTGGCGCAGCGCGGCGGCTCGACGAGCTGGGGGTCGCCCAAGGCGATGTCGACGTCACCGTGATCAGTTCGCAGCCGTTCCACGACATTCGGGTGCGCAACTACGAGGCGGATCTACGCCCGTGCCGAATTCCGTTGCAGGAGCTGCTCGATCCGGTCGGGGTCGGACACATCACCGCCGACGTGACCGGAATCGACGCCACGGCCGCGACGGTGAGCACGGCCGACGGCGCGACCCTGGGCTATGACCGTCTCGTCGTGGCGCTCGGCAGCAGGGTGGTCAAACCGAACCTCCCCGGGCTCGACGAGTTCGGCTACGACGTCGACACCTATGACGGCGCGATGAAACTGCAGGCGCACATCCGTGATCTGGCCGACCGCGCGGCAGATCCCGCCACCGCGACCGCGGTCGTCGTCGGCGCCGGACTCACGGGTATCGAGACCGCCAGTGAGCTGCCGAAGATGCTGTCCGAGGCGCTGGGCGCCGGCGTCACACCGCGGGTGATCCTCGTCGACCACAACCCGCACGTCGGTTCGGACATGGGCGAATCGGCTCGCCCGGTCATCGAGGACGCGTTGGCGCAGAACGAGGTCGAGGCCATCACCGGGGTGGGCGTCACCGCCGTCGACGAGCGGAGCGTGACGCTGTCGTCCGGCGAGATCGTGCCCGCGGCCACGGTCGTGTGGTGCGCAGGAATGCGGGCCAATCCGTTGACGACGCAGCTCGGCGTGCCGTGCGACCGGCTGGGCCGGCTGCCCGTCGACGATCATCTGAGGGTCGAGGGCACCTCCGGTGTGTTCGCCGCGGGCGATGTGGCGGCGGCGAGGATGGATGACGAACACATGTCGGTGATGTCGTGTCAGCACGGTCGGCCGATGGGCCGGTACGCGGGCTACAACGTGATCAGCGACCTGCTGGGTGCGCCCATGCTGTCGCTACGAATCCCCTGGTATGTCACCGTTCTCGATCTCGGTCCGGCCGGTGCGGTGTACACGGAGGGCTGGGACCGCCAGGTCGTCAGCACCGGCGCCGCGGCGAAGAAGACCAAGATGGTCATCAACGGTGAACGCATCTATCCCCCGCTCACCGGCGACCGGACCGCCCTGCTCGCCGCGGCCGCCCCGGAACTACAGGCCCCGCCCGCCTACCAGAGGCATTGACCACTGCGTCTGGAAAACCCCGTACGCAGCGACCAAGTGATGCCACACTGCGCTGATGGCGCCAATGAGGATGACCAACCGTGACGGACGCCTCGGCATCGTGCTGAGCAGGGGTGCGGCCGCCACCCTCGGTGCACTCGCCCTCGCGGCAGGCGGAACGGCGTTCGCCGGCGTCGCGAACGCATCAACCGGGTTCAACGGCACCTACACCGCGGTCCAGAAGTCCGTCATGATCGACCCCGAGACCGGTGGCCAGGTGGCTCAGCCCGATCAGGTGAGCACGTGGATCGTCTTCTCGGAATGTTCGATTCCCGGCTGCACCGCGCACATCGTCAGCAACTCACTGAACGCCCTCGACATGGTGTTCGACGGCAAGCAGTGGAATCGTGTGGCCATCACGCCGCAGACCGGAAACTGCGGCGGCGCGACGGTGCCTGCGCGGGGTGCCGTCCAGGTCCTGCAGCCTCGGGCCGACGGATCCCTTTCCGGAGCCCTCACCTCGACGGTGGACTGCGGCGGCGCGCCCGTCGCCTTGTCCCAGCCGATCACCGTCACTCCGTCCTAGCCCATCGCGGGTCGAATGGCATCGACTCACTGCGGTACCGCCGCGCGCGGTTGGCGGCGGTAGGTGACCTTGTCGAATTCCCGGCCGTATTCGTCGACGGCCGTGACGTCCATTTCGCTGACGAAGTACCCGGGGCGCACGTCGGCGCGGATGAACGCATAGTTGCGAGACCGCACTCGCGACCAGCCGACCGCCTCGTCTCGTTTGCCGCCATCGGCGGTCCAGACGTAGCTGTTGGGCACGAACGTGTCGGCGGCCTCGTTCCCACGATAGGACTCGGGCTCGCCCGGCTGAAAGTCGTACCGCGGTCGTCCGCCGCACCCGACCGTGTAGTAGACGGTGCCGTCGGTCTCGGGGTAGACGATGGCGTTGTCCCCCGCGACCCTCGTCGGTGCGTTTGCCCGGATGGGATCGGTGCGTTCGAAGACGTGGTTGTGCCCCTGGAGCACCAGGTCGACCTGATGGCGGTCGAACAGAGCCGACCAGGCCGCCCGCAATCCGCCGTCACTGGCATGCGTAGCGGTGGTCGAGTACGCGCAGTGGTGGAAGAAGCAGACGATGAAGTCGATGTCGGGATTGGCGCGGTGCGCGGCCAGTGTGCGGTCCACCCAAGTGTTTTGGGCACCGTGCGAGTATCCGGTGTTGGCCCCGATCTCGTAGCTGACGTCGTTGGCGTCCAGTGAGAGCACGGCGACGTTGCCGTACGCGAACGAGTACACCGATGGGCATCCGGCCGGACCGTTGCCTGGGAAGTCCAGGCGCGCAAGGTGCCCGCCATAACCGTGGGTCGGGTACGCGGCCTCCATGTCGTGATTGCCGGTGGCGAACATCCACGGCGTCGTCGACGCGCTGGCTTCGATCGAGCCGAAGTACACGTCCCAGACGTACGGGTTGAACTTGTCGAAGCCGTCCTTGAGTTTGCCGCCGGACGGCACGTACGTCACCGGCTTCCCCGTGCCGGACGGGTCCGCGTAGGCGATGTCGCCTGCGAGCACGTGGAAGTCCGGGTTGCTCGCGACGATCTGGTTCAGCACGTTCTCGGTGTGTGGGGTGGTGGGATCGTCGTCGGCCTTGTAGTAGCTGTCGTCGTAGTCACCGCGGGCCAGTCCTGCTGGCAGCAACGGCGTTTGATCGGTGCCCTGGTCACCGAGCATCGTGAACCGGAACGGGCCCACCGCATCTCGGGCGCTCGGCATCGCGGTCGCCGCCGAGCGGACGTCGCTGGTGAACCCGTCGTCGGTGCGCCACCGATAGAAGTGCGGCGTCCGGCCCGGCAGCCCGTCGACGGGAACGTGGGCGTAGAACTGCTCGGCCGCGAGCACCCCGCCATCGCTGGCGGGGATCTGGGTCACCAGGTTTCGGACCTCGGCTTCGACGCTGGCACCCAGCTCGGCTGTCGGGCCATGGTCGACGAAGATCTTGGTGCCGTGCGGGTTTCGGGACAGCTGCGCCGCGAGCCGCAGTTGGCTGGATGCGTCGGAGCCGTATCCCACCCGGCGGTTTGCCACCGCCAGCTGCGCGTCCTCCGCGTAGGCGCGGCGACCGAACGGCGAGAGGCCGATCGCGGCGACCGCGGCTGCGGCCGCCGATCCACGCATGAAGTTCCGCCTCGACACGCGGTGGCGGCGCAGATGGGCCTGATGCCAGTCGTACTGCTCGGCCATCGTCATGCCGGCTGCCACTGCGGGCGGAATGCCGGTGTCGGGGATGTCTCCGTCAGAGTTCATGCGGTTGGTGGGCACCAGTGGATGCTGGCCCGAAATTTGAAACCACCGGGAAAGTATCGGTGAACTCTTCGAGATCCGCCTACCCGTGAATCCGTCACCGGCCACTCACTACGCTGGGGACCACGTGGCGGCCCGACGATCGGAGAGTGTGATGGCGGACAATCAGCAGACCGAGCGGATGAGGTCGGGCAAGGGATTCATCGCGGCACTCGACCAGAGTGGTGGATCGACACCGAAGGCATTGCAGCTCTACGGCATTGACGAGGGCTCCTACTCCTCGGATGCCGAGATGTTCGACCTGATGCACGAGATGCGCAAACGGATCATCACGTCGCCGGCCTTCGGCGCCAACCGCATCCTCGCCGCGATCCTGTTCGAGCAGACCATGGATCGCGACATCGAAGGCACCCCGTCGGCGAGCTACCTCTGGAACGAGAAGGGCGTCGTGCCGTTCCTCAAGATCGACAAGGGACTCGCCGATGCCGCCGACGACGTGCAACTGCTCAAACCCATACCGGGATTGGACGACCTGCTGAGCCGGGCGGTGCAGAAGGGGATCTTCGGGACGAAGGAACGCTCGGTGATCGGCGGCGCCAACGCCGCGGGCATCACGGCGATCGTCGACCAGCAGTTCGAGGTGGCCGATCAGGTGCTGTCCCACGGGCTGGTTCCCATCCTGGAGCCCGAGGTCACGGTCAC
This sequence comes from uncultured Actinomycetota bacterium, assembly GCA_963735245.1. Classification (GTDB taxonomy): domain Bacteria; phylum Actinomycetota; class Actinomycetes; order Mycobacteriales; family Mycobacteriaceae; genus Mycobacterium. The sequence continues at coordinate 107,145 of CAVTKI010000021.1, read as the reverse complement.
GATCCCCGACAAGGCCGACGCCGAGGCACTGCTGCTGGACGCCATCACCACACGACTCGACGGCCTGCCCGACGACCGGCAGGTGATGCTCAAGCTCTCACTGCCGACCGTCGCCAATCTCTACCGGCCGCTGATCGAGCACCCCAGGGTGCTGCGGGTGGTGGCCCTGTCCGGGGGCTATTCACGCGACGAGGCCGACGCCCTGCTCGCCCAGAACAGCGGCCTGATCGCCAGCTTCAGCCGCGCCCTCACCGAGGGACTCTCCGCCCAGCAGTCCGACGAGGAATTCAACGCGGCACTCGATCGGTCGATCCAGTCGATCTACGACGCCTCCGTCGCCGGCTGACGGCAGGGCGTCATGGTGCGGTGACGGCATCGGCGACGGCCTTGCCGAGCGTTTCGGTGGTCGCGGTGCCGCCCATGTCGGGGGTGAGGGTGTCGCCGCCGCGGGCCAGGACCGTCTCGACGGCGGCGAGCACGGCCGCTGCCGCTGCGGGTTCGCCGAGGTGCTCGAGCATCATCGACGCGCACCAGATCTGGCCGATGGGGTTGGCGAGGCCACGCCCGGCGATGTCGGGGGCGGAACCGTGCACGGGCTCGAACAGGCTCGGAAAGGTGCGCTCCGGGTTGATGTTCGCGCTCGGCGCGATGCCGATGGTGCCGGTGCAGGCCGGTCCGAGGTCGGAGAGGATGTCGCCGAACAGGTTTGAGGCGACGACGACGTCGAAACGGTCGGGGTGCATGACGAAGTTCGCCGTCAGGATGTCGATGTGGTACTTGTCCACGGCGATGTCGGGGTAGTTGGCGGCCATTGCCTCGACCCGCTCGTCCCAGTAGGGCATCGAGATGGAGATGCCGTTGCTCTTGGTGGCCGAGGTGAGGTGTTTCTTGGGACGGGTCTGCGCCAGGTCGAAGGCGAACTTGAGGATCCGGTCCACTCCCACCCGGGTCATGATGGTTTCCTGGAGCACGGTTTCGCGGTCGGTGCCTTCGAAGATCTTCCCGCCGACGCTGGAGTATTCGCCTTCGGTGTTCTCCCGCACGACGTAGAAGTCCACGTCGCCGGGCTTGCGTCCGACCAGCGGGCTGGGCACGCCGGGCATCAATCGGACCGGCCGCAGGTTCACGTACTGGTCGAAGGCGCGGCGGAACTGCAGCAGGCTGCCCCACAGCGAGACGTGGTCGGGCACCACCTCGGGCCAGCCGACGGCACCGAAGTAGATCGCGTCGAACCCGCGGAGTTCGTCGAACCAGTTGTCGGGCAGCATCTTCCCGTGCTTGAGGTAATAGTCGGCGCTCGAGTGGTCGAAGTGCTCGAAGTCGAACTTCACGTCGAACGCGGCGGCTACCGCGTTGAGCACGCGCAGGCCTTCGGGGACGACCTCGGTGCCGATGCCGTCGCCTGGGATGACGGCGATGCGGTGGGTTTCGGTCATGGCAGTGTTCCTTTCCGGTCGGAGTCGACGCTACTCAGCCCGCCGTCGACGGGGTGTTCGGGTTCGCGGCCGTCGAGCACGTCGATGACGGCGTGCGCGGCGGCCAGGCCTGCGCGGGCGCGGGCCTCGACGGTCTGGCCGGCCAGGTGGGAGGTGATGACGACGTTGTCGAGGCTGCGCAACCTGCTGTCGGCCGGGAGCGGTTCGACGTCGACCACGTCGAGTGCGGCGCCTGCGATCTGACCCGTCTCAAGGGCATCGGCCAGCGCGTCCTCGTCGACCAGGGCGCCGCGGGCGGTATTGATCAGAACCGCAGTGTCTTTCATCGCGCTCAGGACATCGCGATCGATCATCCGCCCGGTGGCGGCGCCGGCGCGGCTGTGCAGGCTGAGGTAGTCCGCGGCGGCGATCACGGTGTCTCGGTCGACGAACTGCACCCCGGCTGCGCTCGCGTCGGGGTGGCCGGTGTCGACCAGGACGGTCATCCCGAACGCGGCGCCCAGCCGGGCCACCGCGCGGCCGCTTGGCCCGTACCCCAGCACGCCGAGGGTGGCACCGCGCAACTCGTGGCCTGCATCGCGCGGCCACCGGCCTTCCCGGACCCCGTCGATCACCGAGGTGAGCCGCCGGGCGGCCATCAGCATCAAGGCGATGGTCAGCTCGGCCACCGCATCGTGGTTGACGCCGGGGGTGTTGCAGACCCGGATTCCCCGGGCAGCGGCGGCGGCCACGTCGATCGAGTCGTAGCCGACACCGCTGCGCGCGATGACCCGTAAATCGGTTGCGCGAGCGAGCATCTCGGCGGTGACGGGTTCGCTGGCCACGACGGCGCCCGCTATGCCGTCGAACAGCGCCAGCGCGTCCCCGGTGCCCCGCACGCCTACCGCCGGGCGGTAGGAAACCTGGTGGCCGTGCTTGCGCAGCAGCGTGTCCACCTCATCGCCTGGGTGCAGGTAGTCGGTGGTTACCAGGACGCGGGACATCCGGGCTCCTTCGTCGGTCGTGGGCCGGCTACGAGGATGCCGTCACGGCACTGTGGTCGGGCACCCCTGGTCCAGACGCGAGCTCGTCCGCGGCAGGTTCATCGTCGGCGCCGCGACGTCCCTCGATGGTCGGAACCTCGTCGAACTCCCGATTTCCGGCGAGCACCTCGTGGGCCTGATCGGCGTCGAACTCGTTCTCCCACTTGCCGATCATGATGGCTCCGATCGCATTGCCCAGGACGTTGATGAACACGCGTCCCTCGTTGAGGATGCGGTCGATGCCGACGATCAGCGCCAGCACTGCCAGCGGAACGTGACCGATGGCGGTGATCGTCGACGCCAGCACGATGAACGCGCCGCCGGCGATCCCTGCGGTGCCCTTGCTGGTCAGCATCATCACGCCGACCATGATGAGCTGTTGCTCCCAGGACAGGTCGATTCCGACCGCTTGCGCCAGGAACAGCGAGGCCATGGTCAGGTAGATGGCGGAACCGTCCAGGTTGAAGGAGAACCCGGCCGGGATGACCAGACCGACCACCGAGCGACCGACACCCAGGTGTTCGAGCTTGCGCACCAACTGGGGCAGCACCGCTTCGCTCGAGCAGGTGCTCAGCGCGATGAGGAGTTCGGTCTTGAAGTAACGCATGAGCGTGAACACGTTGAGTCCGCAGGCCCGCGACATCAGACCGAGCACGACGACGACGTAGATGATGCAGGTGCCGGTGAACAGAAGGATGAGGTAGCCGAGCTGCTGCAGGCTCGAGGCGCCGTACTTGGCGACCACCGAGGCCAGGGCGCCGAAGGTGCCGATCGGTGCCAGGCGCATGACCCAGCCCACGATCTTGAACACGACGATCGACAGCGACTGGATCAGGTTCGTGATCGGAGCACTGGTCGCGGCAGTCAGGTTGAGGGCACACCCGACCATCAGCGACACCACCAGCGCCGAGAGGATCGCGTGTCCCGTGATCGCGCCGAACAGCGAATCCGGGATCACGCTGGTCACGAAGTCGACGAACCCGGTCTTCTCGCCCGAGCCGACGCCGGGGATCTTGCTGGCGTCCAGGGTCGAGACGTCGATGTTCATTCCCGCGCCGGGTTTGAAGACGTTGGCGACGACGAGGCCGATCAACATCGACACCAGCGAGAGAACGATGAAGTAGCCCAGCGCCTTGGCGCCGATCCGGCCGGCCTTGCGCAGGCTGTCCATCGTGGCGATGCCGAGGCTGACGACGCAGAAGACCACCGGGACGACGATCATCTCGACCAGTCCGATGAACCAGTCGTTGAGCGGGCTCAGCGACTTCCCCACGTTCGGCAGCAGGATGCCGACGGCGATGCCGAGGACGGCGCCGATGACGACCTGGAACCACAGCTGGCGGATCAGGGAGCCGAACCGGGATCGCCGCGGTGCGTTGTCGATGGTGGACGGGGTTGAGCTGGTCATGGCACTGGTGCTCCTTGGATGCGGTGCAGATGTGATGGACCCCGGCCGGCTAACCAGGGAAGCAGTCGGTCAGCGGTGTAGTTCGCGCAACACCTGAAAGAACGCACTCTTGGCCTCGAATCCAATACCGGGGATCTCCGTCAGTCCGACCCGGCTGTCGGAGACGACGGCGTCGTCGGCGAAACCACCGGTGGGCTGGAACTCGCCCGGGTAGGACTCGTTGCCACCGAGCTTCAGGGCTGCCGCGATGTGCAACGAGAACTGGTGTCCGCCATGGGGTATGCACCGGCGCGAGGACCAGCCGTGTTCACGCAGCATCTGCTGAACCCGCAGGTATTCGGTCAGTCCGTAGCTCAGCGCAGGGTCGACCTGGATGTAGTCGCGGTCAGGGCGCATGCCACCGTAGCGGATCAGGTTGCGAGCATCCTGGACGGAGAACAGGTTCTCGCCGGTCGCGATGGGTCCGCGGTAGTTCTCCGCGAGGATCGCGTTGAGTCGGTAGTCGAGCGGGTCACCGACCTCCTCGTACCAGAACAGGCCGTAGGGCTCGATGGCACGGCCGTAGTCCAGCGCCGTCTGCAGGTCGAACCGTCCGTTGACGTCGACGGCGAGCCGGGAGCCGTCGCCGTCGAGGACCTCGAGGACGGCCTCGATTCGCTTGAGATCCTCGGCGAGGTCGGCGCCGCCGATCTTCATCTTCACCACGGAGTAGCCCATGTCGAGGAAACCGCGCATCTCGTCCTGGAGGTCCGACAGGCTCTTGCCCGGCGCGTAGTAGCCACCGGCGGCGTAGACGAACACCGAGTCATCGGGCTGCCCGTCGCCGTAGCGGTCGGAGAGATAGCGGTAGAGCGGCTGGCCGGCGATCTTGGCCGCCAGGTCGAACAGCGCCATGTCCAGCACGCCGATCGCGACCGACCGTTCGCCGTGGCCGCCGGGCTTCTCGTTGGTCATCATGATCGGCCACGCGCGGGTCGGGTCCAGGTTGCCCGCGTCGTCGAGCAGGTTCTCCGGGGCGGCGTCGAGGAGGCGGGGAATCGCGCGGCGGCGCAGGATCTCCCCCGCGCTGTAGCGCCCGTTGGAGTTGAAGCCGTAACCGATGACCGGTTCGCCGTCGACGACGACGTCGCTGACGATCGCGACGATGGAACAGTCCATCGAGCTGAAGTCGATCCACGCGTTGCGGATCGACGAACTGATGGGGACGACGCCTTCGTGAACGGCGAGAATCTTCATGCTGCTAAGCCTTCTTGGATCTTATAAGTTGTGAGATGTAACTGATGACGTGAATGTTAGGCTCCGTGTCACAGCGAGCACAAATGCCGACTCTTGACAGCGGCCGCAAGCATCGATCGGTGAGATGGGGGGCGCACATGACGACACCGCAGGTCACCAACGTCTTCTCGAGCAAGAGCGACGTCGCATACTTCGAACTGCGGCGAATGATCCTCAGCGGCGAACTGCCCGCCGGGTCACGGCTGGCCCAGTACGTGCTCGCCGAGCAGATGCGGATGAGCATCACTCCCCTACGGGAGGCCATCCGTCGGCTCAGCAGCGAGGGTCTCATCGAACTCGACAACCACAAGGACGCCCGCGTCTCCACGATCAGCGGCCCCGAGGCACGCCAACTCTTCGAGGTTCGGTTGGCCCTCGATCCCGCCGCCGTCGAGCTGGCCGCCGAGCGCCGCACCGATGACGACATCGCCCTGATGCGCACCACCGTCGCCCGACTGCTCCCCGTCACGCGGGAATGGGGCGAAGACGCACTGGTTGCGCACAGCGACTTTCACCGTGCCCTCTACGTGGCCTCGCACAACGACGTCATGATCAAGATGCTCGACGATCTGTGGGCGAAGTCCGACCGCTACCGCCGCCTCGGCTTGGAACTGCCCGCGGGCGAAGAGCCCCGCACCATCGACCTCAACGAGCACCACGAGATCCTCGAACTCGTCATCGCCAAGGACGCCGCAGGCGCGGCAGCACTGACCCGCCGCCACATCCAGAAGAGCCTCACCGCCGCAGCGATCAGCGCCCTCGAAGGCCGCGACCACGCTGGATCGGTCACTGCCTGAACGTCATTCGCCCGGTTTCGCGCTCTCACGACACCGCAGAGAAACCCGCGGCACGTGTGAGCTTCCTCGGTGCGGGGTAGGTATGCACAGCGAAGTCGCGGCGCCGACGGCGCAATTCGTCATGGTGGAAGACACGGGCCCAACGAGGAGAGACATGAACATTCCCGCAATCGAACTGAACGACGGCACGCGCATCCCGCAGTTGGGATTCGGCGTATTCCAGATCGAGGCGAACGAGACCGCGTCGGCGGTGCGCACTGCCCTCGAGATCGGCTACCGCCACATCGACACCGCGCAGATGTACGGAAACGAGAAGGAAGTCGGCGAGGGCATCCGCGCAGGCAGGATTGGACCGCGCCGACGTGTTCATCACGAGCAAGCTCAACAACGGCTTCCACGAGCCCGATGACGCGCGACGGGAGTTCGACAGGACCCTGACCGTGCTCGAATCGGACTACGTCGACCTCTTCCTCATCCATTGGCCACTACCGACGCTCTACGGCGGCGACTTCGTCTCCACCTGGCGCGTACTCAAGGAGTTCGCCGCGGACGGGCGCGCCCGCAGCATCGGGGTGTCCAACTTCCAGCCGGCACATCTGGACCGGCTGGCCGAGGAATCGAGCACCGTGCCCGCCGTCAACCAGATCGAGGTCCACCCCTACTTCACCAACGACGACGTGCGCGCCTACGACAAGGAACACGGCATCGCCACCGAGGCGTGGTCTCCCATCGCGCAGGGCAAGGTGCTCGACGACCCGGTCGTCACCCGAATCGCCGACTCTGTCGGCAAGACACCGGCACAGGTCGTGTTGCGCTGGCACATTCAACGCGGCGACATCGTGTTCCCCAAGTCGGTGACGCCGAAGAGGATGAAGGAGAACTTCGAACTGTTCGACTTCGAACTCGAAGACTCCGACATCACCGCGATGACGGATCTCGACCGGGGCGAGCCCGGGCGAACCGGGCCCAACCCCGACGAGTTCGACTACATCCCCGACTAAGGACGCTCACCGCCGCGGCGTTCGGAGATAGAGCGCCGAGCGCACACTTGTTGTCGGGTCTACTCGGCGTTTGCGTACAACAAGCGTGCGCTCGGCGGGGAACGCTGTAGGTCAGTAGATGTTCGACGGGCGGATCATGCCCTCCGCGAGGTCGCCGAACCCCGGTGCCATGATGGCGCCCGGATTACCGAAGACCTCCTCCACCACAGCCGTTTCGGTGGTGATGAGCAGGGCCGCGATCGACGCGGCGCTCTCCAGCGCGGCGCGGGTCACCTTGAACGGATCGATGATGCCTTCGTCGAACATGTCGCCGTATTCGCCGGTGAGAGCATTGAATCCGTGCCCGAGGGGCAGATCGACGACGACGTCCACCACGTCGTCGCCCTCGAATCCGGCGTTGATCGCGATCCACCGCAGCGGCTCCGCCAAGGCGCGGCGCACCACATCGCGACCGATCGCCTCGTCACCGACGAGCTCGAGGATGCTGAGCGCGCGGTGCGTCTGGGCCAGCGCGGTGCCGCCGCCGGAGACGATGCCCGCCTCGAGGGCGGCGCGGGTCGCCGCGAGCGCATCCTCGACCCGAAGCATGCGCTCCTTGAGCTCGACGCTGGTGGCTCCGCCTACCCGGATGACCGCGACCCGGCCCGTCAATCGGGCGATTCTGGTGTCGAGGCTGTCCTGGTCCGCATCCAGCTTGGCCCGTTCGCGCTGAGCTTCGAGCTGGCCCACCCTGGCATCGACGAGTCGCTGCTCCCCGTGCGGGCCGACGATGGTGGTGTCGTTCTCCGTGGCGGTCAGCCGGTCACACGAGCCGAGGTGTTCCCGGGTGATCTCGCCGAGTTCGATGCCGGTGTCCTTGGCGACGACGTGTCCGCCGAGCGCCACCGCGAGATCCTCGAGTTCGGCGACCCGCCGGTGCCCGAAGCCGGGGGCGCGCACCACCACCGACTGCATGGTCTTGTGCATGTTTCCACCGACGAGCAACTGCAGGGCGGCGCCGTCGACGTCCTCGGCGATGACGACCAACGGGCGGTCGGCGCGCTTGGCGACCTCCAGGGTCGGCATGATCTCCTGCACCTGGCTGATCTTCTTGTTGGTCAACAGGATCAGCGGATTCTCCAGCACCGCCTCCGAGCGGTCGTGGTCGGTGATCATGTAGCCGGACGTGTAGCCGTGGCCGAATTCGATGCCGTCGACGATGGCGAGGGACAACCCCGGCGCGTCGCTCTCCTCCGTCGTGACCACACCGGAGACACCGACGTGCTCGACGGCGCGGGCAATGACGTCGCCGATCGCCTCGTCGTCGCTGGCGGCGAGCGACGCGATGCGATGCAGGTCCTTGCTCCCGCTGACCTGCACGCTGTGTTCGCGCAACGCCTCGACGACGATGGGAACGGCGCGTTCGATGCCACGCCTCACCCGCATCGGGTTGGCGCCGGCGTCGACGGCCCGCAGCCCTTCCCGCACCATCGCCTGGGCCAGGACGGTGGCCGTGGTGGTGCCGTCACCCACCACGCCGTTGGTCTTCATCGCGACTTCCTTGACCAGCTGGGCGCCCATGTTGGCGAAGGGGTCGCGGAGCTGAATCTCCCTGGCGATCGTCACACCGTCGTTGGTGATCGTCGGGGGGCCGGTCAACTTCTCCAGGATGGCGTTGCGGCCCTTCGGGCCGAGCGTCACCTTGACCGCATCGGCGAGCGCGTTGACGCCGTGTTCGAGGCGCAGCCGCGCCTCCGAGCCGAACCGCAATTCCTTGGCCATGGCCGTATGTCCTTTCGTTGAAGCTGTTTTGGTGAGCGCGGGTCAGGGCGCGAGGATCGAGGGTGTTCTGGTGTTCGGCACGACGGGCACGCCGCCTGCCGACTCGGCGTCGACCAGGACGCGGCTGTTCGGACAGTTGCTCAGCCCGATGTCGAACCTGCGCCGCAGCAGGGCGGCCTTCGCCTTCCCCTCGGGAAGGTCCCGCAGTGTGAGCCGCCCGATCTGGTCGACCTCCATCGGCGTCTGACGCATCAGCGATCCGATGGCGCGTTCCATCGCCGCGGCGTGTGCCTTGCGCCTGAACACGTCGCGCACGTAGCGGTTGCGCAGTGGATGTGGCGTCATCGCGAGATGACGACCTTCAGCGCGTCGTAGGTGTCGGCATGTGCGAATACGTCGTATGCGTCGACCATCTGATCGAGACCGAATGTGTGCGTGCCGAACGGTTTTACGTCGATCTTTCCGCTCGCCACCAGATCGATGAGCATGGCGATGGTGGTGCCGTTGACCAGCCCGGTCGTCATCGTGATGTTGGCGATCCAGAGATCCTCCAGGTGCAGGGTGACGGGCTCGCCATGAACACCGACGTTGGCAATGTGCCCCCCGGGTCGGACCAGTTGGGTGCACAGTTCGAAGGTCGCCGGGATCCCGACCGCCTCGATGGCGACGTTGGCCCCCAGTCCGTTCGTGAGTTCCATGACACGTTCGCGGACGTCCTGACGGCCACTGTTGATGGTCTCGTCCGCACCGAACCCGGTCGATCGCTTCAGCCTGGTCTCGGACAGGTCGACGGCGATCACCGTCGCTGCGCCGTACAGGCTGGCAGTACGGATCGCCGACAACCCGACGGGCCCTGCACCGACCACCACCACCGTGTCGCCAGGTTTGACCTGCCCGTTCTGCACACCGATCTCGAACCCCGTCGGCAGGATGTCGGCGAGGAAGATCGCCTGTTCGTTCGGAACTGATTCCGGCAGAACGTGAACGCTGGTCTCCGCGTACGGCACCCGCACGTACTCGGCCTGGGTGCCGTCGATGAGGTGGCCGAAGATCCAACCCACCCCACCGACGGACGCGCAGTGCGAGGGCATGGCAATCTTGCACGGCCCGCATTTTCCGCACGACGTGATCGCGGGCACCAGCACTCGATCACCGACGGCCAGAGACGTGACCGCTGCGCCGATTTCGGTGATCGTGCCCACCGCCTCGTGCCCGAGCACTCGTCCCGGCGTGACCGCTGGAACGTCGCCCCGCAGGATGTGCAGATCCGTACCGCAGATGGTGGTCGTGTCGACCTGGACCAGCACGTCAGTCGGATCGATCAACTGTGGCGCAGGTACGTCGGTCCACGACATCGAGCCGCGGCCTTGGAAGACAAGGGCTTTCACGGCGCCCTCCCCTACGGCCGCACGGTGAGGTCGAAGCCGATGTACTCGGCGGCATCCTCCGGGCTGGCGAACAGGATCGTCTTGTCGTCGAGGTGGACCATGCGCCCGTAATGCGTGGAGCTGATCTCCTCGAAGACGGAACCGTCGAAGTCCTGGCCGAGCGCTTCCGAGATCTCGTCGTAGTCGAAGTCGAGCAGTCGAACGCCATCGACCCGGATCATCGACGGGTACTCGGTGAGTTCCACGCCGTCCTTCGCGCCCATGACGTTCGCGACGACGCGCCCGGTGGGAGTGTTCATCAAGGTGACGCCGCACATATTGGAGAACTCGGTGGCTGATCCGAATTGCATGCTCACTTGTCCAACTCCTCGGGGATGTCGAGCTCGATGTCTTCGAGCACGGAACGGAACTTTGCGACGGCCGCGTCGAGACTGGACGCGAACGTGACTGCCTTGTCGGACGGCGTCGACCAGATCGGCTGCAGCGCGCGCGCAGCGCTCAGGCAGCGCGGCACCCAGATTCCCAACCACTCCCCGAACAGCGCCTTGTTCTCGGCGCCGTATTCGGGATCGCGGGTCAGCAACCGGAACAGGTTCCGCGTGTAGTTCAGGTCGCGGTCGTAGTCGTGCTCGCCGGTGCCCACGATCGTCGGGGTGATGTAGTCGCCGTTGCGGGCCGCGATCTGCATGACGAGTTCACTGCGGAACAGTGAGCCGACGAGTTGCTCGAAGACGATGTTGGTCGCGAACAGCAGTTGGCACCAGTCCCCAACGGCCGTCAGTTGTTCGACGACTTCGCGAACGGGCTGCCACTCCGGGGCCTCCTGCCACACCGCGCGGTGTGCGCTGCCGTCGAAGGCTTCCGAGGCCTCCGCCAGGTCGAGGTTGAACAGCGCGAGATCCTGCGCGAAGCGCATCTTGTGCGCGGCGTTGACCGCCACCGCGGTGTTGATCATGTTGGTCGGGCCGGACCGTTGGATGGACGTGAAGACGTGCAGCGCCAGGCCGTTCTCGGCGTGCATCCAGGCCCCGACGTTGCGTTCGACGAAGGTCAGCCATGCCGAGTTCCAGCCGTCGTAGACCCGCGCGCGTTTGGCGTTCTTCAGACACAGTTCGACCTGCCGCACGACCGCCGCGTTGTTGCGGAAGATGGTCTGGTTCCACTCTTCGTTGGGGTCGAGGAAGGCGTGCCAGTTGGAGCTCTTCGCCGCCGTCCACTCCTGCGGATATCCGCCGGGCCCGTCGCCGAAGCCGTAGATCCAGCCCTGGCTCAGATGCCGGTCCGGGTCGGGCTGCACGTCGACCGTGACGTCCTCGTACATGGTGGCGCGCAGCTTGGCCGGCTTGAAGTAGGAGTAGCTGCGGCTCTTCGAGCTCGGGAAGTCGAGTGCACCGGCTTCGGAGTCGGTGAACTCGATCTTCGGGAAACTGCGTTCCTTGGGCTTTTCAGGGGCGGACATGTGACTGATTTCCCTTTCGGTTGGGCTGAGATACCGGAAGTCGTTGCGGTGGGGGCTAATCGAACCCGACTAGTCGAAGAGAGGGCTGGTGAAGCTGTCGTAGAAGACCTGGTCCTTGGGTACCGAACTGCTGTCGAGGAAGACCAGCGCGGCGTCGACCATCGGCGGTGGCCCGCACAGGTACACCTCGGTCTTGCCGATGCTGTCTTCGTGGCGGGCCACCACGTCGGTGACCATGCCCTCCTCGACCGTGACCGTGTCGGGCACCGAACCGTCGGCCGACTCGGACAGGCAGGCCACGAACTCGAAGGCGGTCAAACCCTTTCCCAGTTCTAGGATTTCGTCGAGATAGAACAGGTCCGCCGCGGTGCGCGCCCCGTAGTAGAACCGCACCGGCCTGGTGTTCTCGGTCTCGTTCATGTGCCGCAGCAGCGACAGGATGGGCGCCATCCCCGCTCCGCCGCCGATGCACACGACGGGCAGGACGTGCCCTTCCTTCAGGGTGAACGATCCGTAGGGACCGGTCAGAGACAGCTCGTCGCCGGCGCTGATCGCGCCGTCCAACAGCGAGGAGAACTTGCCACCGGGATACTTCTTGATCAGGAACTCGACGTCGTCGGTGCTCGATTGCGTGGTCGCCATCGAAAACGACCGGTGCTCTTCGGTCCCCGGAATGTGCAGGTCGGCGTACTGGCCTGGCTTGAACTCGAAGGCCGCCGGTTCGATCGGCTTCAACCGGAGCGAGACGATGTCGCGGGTCATGGGTTCGACGGCCATCACCCTGGTGCGGACGTCCTGGATGGGGATACCGCCGAGGAGTTCGTCCTCGTCGAAGTTCAACAGCTCGATGGTGCAGTCGCTGAAGGCATGTGACCGGCACAGCAGTACGTAGCCCTCGTCGACCTCGGAGTCGTTGCACGCGAAGGTGGAGTAGTTCTCCATCTGGATGTCGCCGTCGAGCACGTAGGACTTGCACGCCGAGCAGCGTCCCTCGCGGCAGCCGTGCATCAGGTGGATGCCCTGCCGGAACGCGGCGTCGAGGATGTTCTCGTCCTCACGGACCTCCATCTCGAGGTTCACGGGGTCGAAGTTGATCTTGTGCGAATCCGCCATGGCGGGGCCTCCTGGGCGCGCTGAAGAAACAGTGGTGACGGTGGGTGGCACCGCGTTACCGCTGGTGCCACCCACCGAGATCTGGTCAGAGCGGCGTCGCACCCGCGCGGTAGGCCGCGACGTGGGCTTCCCGCTCGTCGTCCGACATCTGGTTCAGCAGCACGTTCGGGCTGTTGAAGGTGTTGCCACGGACGTCGTCGAGGGTCCACATCTTCTTCGGATCGAGATCCAGATGCGGCTGACCGACCAGCGTCTTGCCGTCGTCGCGTACGTAACCGAGATCGCCGACGATGTCGGCGAGGTCCTTGCCGTGATGCAGTGTCTCCCACTCACGGAACCCGGTGAGCCGGCCCATGTTCGGCGTCGCCCTGCCTTCGTACTCGTCGCGGAACGCGGTGGCATCGGTCCAGTAGCAGGTCTCCGAGCAGTACGTCCGCCACTGCCCGTCGACCTTCTCGACCACCATGTCCTCGCGGATGAGCGCGGGCACCATGCAGGTCCAGCAGCGGTGCGGGTACTGGTAGCCGACCTCCTCGAAGGCGATCGGCTTGTTGCGGCCCGGGTAGGCCAGCCGGTTGTAGTTCTCCCACCACTTGCCGAACTTGGAGTACCAACCCGGGTACTTGTCCTCGAACCACTCGAAGTCGGTGTCGGTCATGGTGTCGATCCGCCAGTAGTTGACCGGCCAGCCGGTGGCGAAGAATCGCGCCACCTCGTGGACGTAGCCCTTCTCGGTGATGCGCTTCCACGCTTCCTCGACCAGATCGTGCGGAATCGTCAGGCCGTACTTCTCCAGCGGCAGAAGGTAACTGCGGTAGTAGTCGTCGTAGATCCACCGCCGCCACATCTCGGCGTAGCTCTCGCGGTCCTTGCGACGGTCCTTCGTGCCGTATTCGATGAACGTGCCGATCGCCGCGTCGACCACGCAGTGGTTGTTCCACCAGGCGTACCGCAGATCGCGCTCCAGCAGCGGCCGGTTGCGCTCGTCGGCCAGTGCCATCAGCAGGATGGAGTAGCCGTTGGAGATGTGCCGTGACTCGTCGGACTGCACCGAGTGGAATACCGTCGGCAGCAGGTAGTCGCCGTTGGCCGCCGCCTCATCGGGCATTGCCACGAAAAGCGTGTTGGTGAAGGCGGTTTCGGCGACCACGGTGAGGTAGATGTTCGCGGCGGTGATGGCGTCGCCGGTGATGAAGCCCTCGCCGAACTGTCGACCGATGGTGCCCGCGTAGTTGTTCGCGAACGCCTTCTCGGTCATGTCGAAGCCGGCGGGATCGATGTAGTTGTTCATGTACAGCTTCTTGAGGTTCATCTGGATCGTCGAGTGCCGTACCTCGTCGATCATCTGCACCGCGAGCCCGTTGTGGATCTCCGGGTTCGGCACGGCGTCGATGGCCATCGGCATGGCCCTGGCCGCCGAGATCTCGGGGAACGGGATGATCGAGAGGAAGAGCTTCTGCCACTCCAGCCAGCGCTGCTGGACCTGCCGGAACATGTTGCCGCGGATGGCGCCGTCCATGGCGCCGTAGACGCGGTTGTCCTTCTCTTCCTCCATCGGGAAGTAGGACCGCATGATCTGCTTCAGCGGATCCTTCTTGGGCGCCTTCTCGAACGTGTAGTCGGTGCCGAACCGGGTCGCCGGGGTGGCGAACGTCGGCTCCCAGGTCAGTTCGCTGATCTTCGCGTGTGCCTTGGTCAGGCTTTGTCTGCTCAACACGAGCCTCCTGAATAGATGGGCCAGTCATCCGCCGGGCTTGGGGGACGATGCGTCACCGATGTAACCGTGTGGCGTGGCCCACACGCGTCTCAGTCTGAGACGGACGTCACACTGGAGTCGGATTCACCGAATCGCGTCCGTAGAGGTGGGCGGGATTCTCAAATTGAGACGCGGCAATCTGCGGGCGTGCCTAAGCTGCCGGTTGCAGCCCTTCAGGACCGAGGTACAGCCACCATGGTCAAAGAAGCCGACACAGCTGTCGGTACCAGGCGCGCGAGAGAGCAGTTCCTCGCCGCAGGCGCGCTGAGTGCCGATGCCGTGGCACCCGGTGTGCTCAATTCGTGGCGCCGCTCGCGCGACCTGCAGGTACATCCCGACCGCGTCGAGTTGCCCTACCTGCGTGACCCCGACACCGACACCCCGCTCACCCATGCCGCTGCCCCGGTGCTCCGCCGGATCGCGGAGGATCTGTCGGCACACGCCGTGAGCGTGGTCCTCACTTCTGCCGACGGCTTGGTGCTGCACCGGATCGCGCCGGATTCCAAGATCGAGCAGATGCTCGACGACGTCCGCCTGGCCAGGGGTTACAGCTATGCGGAGGAGTTCGCGGGTACGAACGGCATCGGCACCACCCTGGAGACCGGCAAGCCGGCGTTCATCCAGGGCAGCGAGCACTACGTCGGCACACTGGGCCGGCTCGCGTGTGCGGGTTCGCCCATCCGCGAACCCGTCACCCGGCGAATTCTCGGTGTCATCGACCTGACCTGTTGGGCGACGCAGGCGGACCCGCTGCTGTTCGTTCTCGCCAAGAGCGCGGGCAGCCAGATCGAGGATCGCATCCGCGCGATGAACAACGAGACCGAGACCGCGTTGCTCGACGCCTACCTCAAGCAGAGCCGCCGCTACCCCGCAGGGGTGCTGGCGATCGGCGGCGACGTCGTGCTGATGAATCCCTATCTGCGGCAGGCGCTGAACGCCGCCGATCAGACCGCCCTGCTGGATCACGCCGCGGAGATGGCGCGCTCGTCGTTCGCCACGACGGCGGTGGCCACCCTGCCCAGCGGTGCGTCGGTGAAGATGTCGACCGCGGAACGCATCGCGGTTCGCGTCCGCAGTGACAGCGTCGTGCTGCACGTGTCACTGCACGTCACCGAGAGCACTCCGGTGCGCGGAGGTCAGCCGATCCCGCGATTGGCCGGTCGCAGTAGTTCATTTCGGCGAAGCTGCCAGCAGGTCGAACGCTGCTACCGCGACCGCGAATGGGTGGTGATCGAGGGCGAACGCGGTTCGGGGCGAACACGTCTTGGCCAATCGGTCGCGCAGTTCGTCAGCCCCGAGCGCACCATTCGCATTCTTCGCGCCGAATCCTTCGAAACCGCAGAGCATTTCGTCGCGGAATTCGAGGCAGAGACGGACTACGACGATTTCGCCGTGATCGTCGCCAATGTCGACGAGCTCGCCGACGACGTGCTCGAGCCGCTGGCGGCCGTCATGCAGACGCGCGCGGGCCGCGGCTGGATCGCCGCGACGACGAGCACCGAGCGAAACTCACCGCTGGTGGACATGCTGGTGTTGCCGTTCTTCACTCACACCGTGACGGTGCCCGCGTTGCGCCACCGGATCGAGGACCTCGAAGAGCTGGTACCGATGCTGCTCGGCGAGTTGACGCGCGGCGAGATTCGGATGGACGGCGAGGCGATGCGGCAGCTGAGCAAGCTGCCGTGGCCCGGCAACGTCGCGCAACTGCGCAGCGTGCTGGCCGAGACCGTCACCCGGCAGCGATCGGGCTCGATCGGCATCGACAAGCTTCCCGCCGAATGCCGTTCGATCACCCGGCGAAAGCTCACCCGCCTCGAGGCGATGGAGCGTGACGCCATCGTCCGCAGCCTGTCGGAGAACGACGGCAGCAAGGCCGAAGCCGCAGAGGCCCTTGGGATGTCGCGCGCCACGATCTACCGCAAGATCAAGGATTTCGGCATCGCCTGAGAGCGGTGCACTTACGCCCGCTGGGTGGCCTGAACACGTCTGACCATGCGAGCGGGTAGCCGCACTCTTCCGTTTGCTGCGCGATGGAAGCCGCTTCGAGGAACTCAAGCTAGATCCCGAACTCAGCGCGGATCTGGTTGCACTCGACCCGACCGCGATCCTCACTGCGGGGCAACGCGATCGAGAGTTCGGCGCCTTCCCAGCCGCTTCGATGGCGACGGCATTGCGTGGTGCCGTCAACGCGGCGGTGGAGAAGATCCTGCGCGACCCCGCGTTCGACGCCCGCGGCTACGGCGAGGACCTGGTGGCAATCTTCGGTCGAGCGGTCGGAGCGCAGCGATGAGCACCGTTGTCATCATCGCCGTCGGCAGCCGTGGCGACGTGGCCCCGATGACCGGTGTCGGCGTGGCTCTCCAACGGGCCGGCCACGAGGTGGCGATCGTCGCCTACACACCGTTCGGGGACATGATCACCAACTCCGGGTTGGAGTTTCGTGAGCTTCCCGCAAACCTGGAGCTCGCCGCCGACGGAGCCGAAGTGGCGCCGATGAAGGGCTTGGCGGCATTCGCCTCACCTACCGGCATGCGGGCGCTCGGCAACGACGTCGTCGCTGCCGTCGCCGATGAGCCTGCCGACATATTGCTGTTGTCACCGTTCGCCGAAATGGCCGGACACCCATTGGCCGAAGCCATGGGCATTCACGCGCTGGGAGTGCGGTTGCAACCGTTGTCGGCCACGAAGGCGTACCCGCCGGCGGTGCTGGGTGCGTGGTCGGCCGGCGCGACCGGCAACACAGTTGGCCGCCGGCGCGGGTGCTTGGCTCGTCGACCGAACCTACGGCGGCGTGGTGGCCGGGCTCCGACACGAGCTGGGCCTGCCCAAGGTCGCCGCGGGGCGGTTGCGTCGGCGGCGGACCGAGGCACATTGGACTGTCCTGCATGGGTATTCACCTCGGATCGCACCGCGACCGACTGACTGGCGACCCGGTTTGGAGGTCGCGGGTTACTGGTGGCCTGCGCCGGTCATCGATTGGACCCCGCCTGCCACGCTCACCGACTTCCTGGCGGCCGGTCCGGCACCGGTGTTCGTGTCGTCGACGGTCGTCAGCCGCGATCGGAACCACGGCGCGCCACTGGTCGTCCTTGCGCACGGCGTGATTCGGGCGACCCGCGGTCATCGGTCCGGCGCACGCCCGATGACGGCATCGACGAGAAGTTCGGCGGCGGCGTCGACGCGACGACTTTGACCGGTGACCAGGACGTCCTGGCAGAGACCCCTGAGGCCGGACACGATCAACGTCGCGCGAATGCGGGCGTCGGCGCGCGGTCGCCCCAACGAGATGAGGGCTTCGCTGATCGGGTCGAGCATCACGTCGACTGCTGTACGGGCATAGACGCCGTAGGTGTCCGGATCCGTGGTGGCGAGGCTGAGGACCTGCAACAGCATCCGTACGCTGCGCCGTTGATCCCCGCGCGTCAATCCGTGCCATAGGGTCCGCGCCGCGTCGCGGAACTGATCCGTCGTCGCGACGTCACGGAACATCTCCCCCACCCTGGGCCGGCTGGCGTCGAGGGCCTGCGTCAGAAGCTCTCCGCGATCACCGAAGTAATACAGCAGCATTCGCTTGCTCGTCCCGAGCGCCTCCGCCATGGGCGCCAGTGACATGTCGTTGACTCCGTGCGTCTCCAGGTACGCCACGACGTCGTGGAGAAGCGCTGCACGCTTGATGGGATCGGGTGTGCGAGCCATTCCTTGACTGTACCGATCGGTACGCGTACAGTCAATGATGTGCCGATCGGTACATGAATACTGTGGAGAGGCTGTGGGTCATCATGGGTCCGACGAAGGTGGCAATCGTAGGGGCGGGCATCGGTGGCCTTGCCACCGCAAGCGCATTGAGCCGTAGGGGTTTCGACGTCCAGGTCTATGAGCAAGCGCGGCAACTCGGTGAGGTTGGTGCGGGTGTCGCCTTGGGCGCCAACAGCATCCGCCTGCTGGACCGCCTGGGCCTGCAGAAGCCGCTGCAGGACTACGGGCCGCGCTGGACCCAATGGCGGTTCAGCGATTCCAGCGGCCGAGTGCTGACCGAGCAGGAGATGAACGGCAAGATTCTCGGGATGTACCGGCCCGACCTCATCGCCATGCTCGCCGACAGCCTTCCGACGGGCGCCGTGTCCACCGGCCGCCGGTGCGTGGGGTTCCGTCAAGACACCGATCGCGCAATCGTTGAGTTCGCCGATGGCGAGCACGCGGAGGCCGATCTGGTGGTGGCGGCCGACGGCATCCATTCGGTGCTGCAGCGCCACGTCGTGGAGCCCAGTGACCCCGTGTTCTCCGGAACCATTGCCTACCGCGGCGTGATCCCAGCCGACCGGGTCCCGGACTACCCGGCGACGGTGTCCACGATGTCGATGGGCGAGGGCAAGCACTTCCTCGTCTTCACCCTGCGAGGTGGGCAGCTGATCAACTTCGTCGGCTTCGTGCCCAGCGACGACGAGATGCGCGAATCATGGTCAGCACCTGGCGATCCCGCGATCCTGGCTCGCGAGTTCGCGGGCTGGGATCCGATGGTGCAGCAGATCATCGGTCAAGTCGACACCACGTTCGTCCTCAGCCGCGATCGCGAAACACCGCGGCGGCGAGCTCGAGGATCTCCTGCCGATCCGCCGGCAGGACGAACCGCGAACGGATGGCCACGTCGAGCGCCTCCGTGAATCGTTCGAGGTAGTCATCGACGCCGTTGGGATACAGCCGCCGCAGGGTCGCGGAGTCGAACGGTTCGCCCGTCCCGAAGAGTTGGCACATGATGCTGTCGTCGATGGCCGCTCCGGACGTCCGCGCCGTCGGGACGTCCACCCACGGTGTTCTCACCCCGCCCCGTGCGACCCCGTTCGCATCGACCACCGGCTGAGGCGGGTCGGCATCGGTCAACTCGATACGGCTCCCGATCGGTGCGGGCTCGCCGGATCGCACCCATCGGTGCAACGCGGCGACTGCCGCCTGCAGGACGTAGTGGTGCTGGGGGGCGAAGTTGATGCACTTGTCCAACTGCTGACCCATCAAAACGTTCGTCGGCGCATATGCCGCCACGATCTCGTCGAGAGGCGCGGATCCGGTGTCGATCCACGACACCTTGATCGTGTAGTTGTCGGCGTGCGCGGTGCCGGGAATCTCCCACGTGCGCAGGTTTTCGCCGTCTGGCTGTCGCGCGAGGTAATAGCCTGGCCGCACGCCGCCGACCACGTCGGTCTCGGTGATGACCGTGAGCACCGGGACGCGTACATCGGGCCGGAACCGGACCGCCAGCGGCAGGGTCGACGCCGGCGATTCGAAGACGGAACTGCCGTCCAGGGGCGCCGCGACCCCGAATCGCGAATGCACCAAGAAGCCGTCGTAGGTGGTGGCGACGGCATCGACGGCGTTGACGTAGGTCGTCAGGAACGCCGCGGACTGCGACTCGCCAACGGCCAGCACGAACTCCGGGGTGAGCGGGCCGAGGACTCCGCGGCCCTCCCCCGCCCGGATCAGCCGACCAACCTGGGAGAAGATGTCGTACGAGTAGGCATCGCCGGGGTGGTGCAGTGGCCCGTAGCGCACCGGATCGAGCCTCTTCAATGACATGTCACCCGCCGGACCGAGGCTGGCACCGCCCTGCACTCCCACCTCTTGGGCCGAGACCGCGACATACGCATACCCCTCGCGAACGATCTCCCGGTGCGCCATGAACCACAGTGCGGGCGCGTCGATGCCGCCGCTGACGTTCAGCCACTCAACCAGGACGGTGCCGTTGAACGCCGCGGGATCGGTTGGTGTCAGGACCACCATCCGGGTGACGTAATCGGCAGTCTCCGAGGCGGTTACGCTCCATCGCCCGTCGGAGTCGAACTCTTCGTCAGCCGTGTACGAGGTCGCAGTCCCGGACACGAAGAACTCGGCGGCGGCATAACCCAGATCCGCAATGTCGAAATTGCCGAGCAGCAGATTGGGCTTACCGGGTACGGCCGTGGCGACGGGCGTCGTCACGCGTGCCGCGCCGATGACCGGACGTCCCGCCACCAGCGTGACCCCAACCGCAACGACATACGCATCCCTTCGTCAGACTCGGCCAACCGAGCGCATGGACAGCCGCCCACCGTCCCGATCATCCACCATCGCAGAACGCGCCCACCCCGTCAGAGGAGTTCGGCGAGCATCTTCGCGGCCCGCACCGCCCCATCGGTCTCGACGGGGTGGAACGTCGCCTGCCCCCGCGACTGCTCCACGATGGCCGCTGCCAGCCGATCGGGATCGGCGGCATCGGCATAGCTCATCGCTCGCCCGGCGCCGTAGCGGTCCAACCGATGGCGGACGTGAAGGTTCTGCTCGAAGTGATGCTCGAGCGGCACATAGATGAACGGAGTCCCGGCGGCAGTGAGTTCCATGCACGTACTGAGACCGCCCTGGACCACGGCGACGTCACAGGCCGCCAGGTACTGATCGAGGTCCGGCACGAAGCCGCGCACGCGGACCCCATTTCGTCGGGGCAGCGACGCGGGATCGATCCGCGGTCCCGTGACGACGAGGAAATGCAGCTCGGGAGCCAGCGTGCGAGCGATCGGCACCGCGTCGAGCACCCGACGGAGCAGCGACTCGCCGACCGCGGTGCCGCCGACCGTGACGACACACAGTCGGTGGTCCGGCTGGAGACCGAGCCGTCGTCGCAGCGACGTGCGCTCGGGCGCCGAGGGAGGGAGTCCGCCCAGCACGTAGCCGGAGAATTCGAAGTTCTCCTCGGTCCACTCCCTGATGCTCGGCAACCCCGGCCCGAACCGGTCGGCGACGACGTCGGCGGGGCTGCCGACGAAGATCGAGCGGTCCCGCAATCGTGGGAACCGGGCGCGATGTTCGAGCATCTCGCTGTTCAGGTCGGCGGTGAGCGCCGCTTCGGCGGCTTCGCCGTCGGGCATCGGCAGGTAGCCGACGAAATCGGTGAGCCACGCGAACGCGAAGCGCTTGAGTTCGGGGTTCTCGTGCAGGAAGTAGTCGACCTCCCATGCCTCGTCGGCGACCACCAGATCGGGCATGTCGGTTCGGATCACCTCGTCGAACAGCATGAAGTTGGCGACCAGAATCTCGTCCATCCGGCGCAGCGCCTCGAACGCGTGAAGGTCGTGCTCGCCGGCTTCGGCCTCGATGTGCCCGGACTCGTTGAGCAGGCTGCGCGACGCCGGGTGCACCCGCTCGCCGGCGGCCTCGAGCACGCGTGTCACCGGGTCCTGCGCCAGCCAATCGACTTCCAGATCCGGTTGCGCACTGCGCAATTGCTGCACGATGGCCACGTCGCGCCGCGCGTGTCCCAGGCCGATCGGCGAGCAGAGATAGAGCACGCGACGGGGTCGGCTCACCGCGCGGGTCCAGCGCACGGTTGGCGATGGGGCGGGTGCCACCTCCTCCACGAACTCACGGATCAGCGTGTTGATGCGGATCGGGTCGCGGCCGGTGAGCCCGTGCCCGGCGGCCTCGATCAACGTCAAGCGGCCGCCGGTCAATTCGGCGAGGCGTTCGCCAATCTTCGCCGAGCGCAACCGATCATCGGTCCCGTGCACCACGTGCACCGGGCATTGCACCCTGGGGGCGATGTCATCGAGCGATTCGACGGCGAGCCCGTGCGCGCCCAGCCGCGCGGCCGTGGAGTCGACGAAGGTCTGCGCGTCGGCGTCCGCCGACCAGAGCAGGGCGTCCTCGATCTGCTTGGTCGAGTGCGGCTCGGAGAACATCTGGCTGAAGTAGAACTCCCGAAAGTCGGCCAGATCGCCGTGGAGCCAGTTGTGCCGGGTGTACTTCTGCCACCCCCGCGGTTCGTCGAAAGTCTTGAGCCAACGGTCGAGTTGGAGGTCGGGGCGGGTGATCTCCAGCCCGCAGGCCGGCGCGATGGCCACGACGCCCTGGACGCGCTCGGGTTGGGCGGCGGCCAGATGCACGGCCCAGGTGGCACCGCAGGAGAACCCGACGAGCACCGCCCGTGCGGTCTGCGTGGCGTCCAGCACGGCGAGTGCGTCGGCGGCGAATTCGTGATCGGCGAACGCGGCGGCGCCCCTGGCCGAGCTGGACCGGCCCGAACCGCGACCGTCGAACGTGATGACCCGGTAGTGGCGGGCCAGGAAGGCCACCTGAAGCTTCCAGAACCGGGACGGCACGACAGACCAGGTCGGCAGCAGCATCACCGTCGTCGCCCCGTCGCCGTAGACGTCGAAGTGCAGCGAGACGCCGTCGCGACTCGCTGCACCCGAACTGTCCGGTAGGCGGGCGGGGCGCTGTTCGGCCTTCACCCTCATATTTTCCCTCACCGGGTGTTTTGGGATCGGACCTTTAGGGCCGGACCTCGAACACATTGTTGAAGGGTGTCTGCGCGGCCACCCGGAATCGGGTGAACCCCGCCGTCGTCACCACGTCACGGATGCGTGCCGGCCCGGCCTGCGTTCCGAGCGCCAGCCCCACCGGCTGCGACAGTGACGACGGGGTGCACAGCAGCGTCGAGAATCCGTAGTAGGTCCGGCCCACCGGATTGAGGTTGTCCTCGACGTGATCCCCGGCGATCGGCTCGACGATCATCCACGTGCCGTCCTCGGCGATGACGTCGCGAACGTGACGGGCCGCGCCAACGGGATCACCCATGTCGTGCAGGGCGTCGAACGTCGTCACCAGGTCGTAGGGACCTCCGGTGAAGGCATCCGCGTCAGCCGTTTCGAAGTCGATGTGCGAGGTGATCCCCGATTGCTCCGCGCGCGCCCTGGCTGTCGCGATCCCTTCCGAGTGGCAGTCCGTGCCGCGGAAGTGCGAGGCCGGAAAGGCCTTGGCCATCAGGATTGTCGACGCGCCGTGGCCGCATCCGACGTCGGCCACCGTCGCCCCGCTGGTGAGCTTGGCCACGACGCCGTCGAGGGCGGGCAGCCAGTCCGCGACCAGGTGTGCGTTGTAGGTCGGCGCGAAGAAGCGTTCGCACCCCACGTGCACGTCGGAGTTGTGGTCGTGCCAGCCCACCCCGTCGCCGGTGCGCGCGGCGTCGACGAATTCTGTCCGAGTCGCGCACCGTTCCGTGTGCGATCTGGAAGAGCCCGCCGACGAACGCGGGGCTGCTCTCGTCGGTCAACGCGACGGCGTGTTCGGCAGGCAACTCATAACGGCCCGTCGACGGGTCGTAGTCGACGAAGGATCCCGCCGCTTGCGCATTGAGCCATTCGCGGGCGTAGTGCTGATCGGTGCTGGTGCGTTCGGCCAGTTCGGCCGCGGTGCTTGGCCCGAAATCCGCCAGGCTGCGGTAGTAGCCCAGGCGGTCGCCCATCACGACCAGGGCGCCGTTGAGTACGGCACCGACCTCGCCGACCGCCTTGAATACGAATGCCATCAACTTCTCCGGGTCGATTCGCCGGGTCGTGGTCGTCGTGGTGGTGCTCATGAGTTTCCCTTTCTTCGTGCGTTTCGGTACCGCTACGGTCGCCCCTGGTCGACCTCGACCGAATCCGGAGCCCCCCCTGGTCTTTCTCTCCTACGATCGATCGATGCTGGTCGGCCGCGAATCCGAGCAGCGGCGCATCGCGACGCTGATCGCAGGCGCGCGGGTGCGGCAGAGCGGGGTGCTGGTCATCCGCGGGGAGGCTGGAATCGGGAAGACGGCGCTGCTCGACGACACTGCCCGCGACCGCTGGTGAGATGCGGGTCTTGCGCGCGTCGGGAAGCGAGTTCGAGACCGGCATCGGCTTCTCCGGCCTGCATCAGCTGCTGCTGCCCGTCACCGGCATGATCGAGCATCTGCCTCAGCAGCTTCGAGAGGCACTCGAGGTGGCGCTGATGCTGCGCAGCGGTCCCGTGCCGGAACGATTCGCGGTCGGCGTCGCGGCTCTGAGTCTGCTCAGCCGATGCGCAGAGGACGAACCGCTTCTCCTGCTCGTCGACGACGCGCATCTCTTGGATCCCGCCAGCGCCGAAACCATTCGTTTCATCGCCCGCCGCCTGGTGGCCGACCCGATCGCCCTGGTGATCTCGTTGCGGCCCGAACCGGAGGCCGTCCTCAACACCGCCGGTCTGTCCACGCTGGAGCTCGCGGGTCTCGACGTCGCCGCCGCGGTGGTGTTGGTCGCCCAGCAAGCCGGCGAACCAATCGGGCCGGACGGTTCAGCGGTCCTGTACGACGCGACCGCAGGCAACCCGCTTGCCCTGCTTGAATTGTCGAAGGGACCGGACCTCATCGGCCGGCTGTCGCCCGAATCACCCATGCCCGTTCCCGACGCCGTGGCTCAGGCGTTCGGTGGTCGGGTATCGACGTTGACGGAATCCGCGCAACGCGCCTCGTTGATCGCCGCCGTCGCCGACGGCGATCTCGTCGCAACCGCGCGAGCGGCCACCGAACTCGGTTGCTCGGTCGGCGATCTGGCTGAAGCCGAGGCGATCGGTCTGCTCCGACTCGACGGTGACCGCGCCACCTTCCGGCATCCACTCGTCCGTCCGGCCATCTATGCCACCGCCGCGCCCGCGCTGCGCCGCGACGTCCACCGCGCAGTGGCCGAGGCGCTCCCGGACTCCTCGGCAGACCTGCGGGCGTGGCATCTCAGCCGATCCTGCGTTGGACCCGACGACGGCGTCGCCGATGGCCTTGTCGCCGTTGCGGACCGGGCCCGCGCCCGCGGCGCGCACGGCGTGGCGGCCACCGCACTCAGCAGGGCAGCCGAGCTCACCTCAGCAGCACCCACAACGGGCAGAGCGGATGCTCCGAGCCGGTGCGTCAGCGTGGCTCGCCGGCCAGGCGGCGCAGGCCGACACTCTGCTCGAGACGGCGACGACCCTCGCCACCGCCCCCGCCGTCCTCGCCGAGATCGACGACATCCGCGGAAACCTGGCGCTGCGCACGGGATCCCTCGACGAGGGCCGCCGACTCCTGCTGCGAGCCGCGGACCTGTCCGAGGTGCCCGACCCCGATGCCGCTGCCATGCGGCTTTCCGATGTGATCAGTGGCTGCTTCTATCAAAGCGACATGGCCGGTGCGCTGGCCGCGGCCGCGAGGCTGGAACGCCTGATCGAGAAGTGCGACTCCGACGCGGCGCGCATCCGTGGGCAGATGGGGATCGGGATAGCGAGGGTGCTTGCCGGCGGCGCGGGCGTCCAGTGGATTCGCAAGGCCGTCGATGCCCTGGCAGCCGATCCGGATCTGCCCGCCGATCCGTGGCGGCCCCACTGGGAGGTCATCGGCACCCTGTTCCTCCGGGAGTCGGGGGTGGGCCGCGGCCTGATCGAGCGAGCCGTCAACGACGACCGCGCGAGGATGGCGCTCGGCGGTCTGCCCACGCTGCTGTTCCACATGGCACGCGATGACGCGACGACCGATCGGTGGAGTTCGGGGCTTGTCGGGTATGACGAAAGTATCTCTCTGGCAAGGGAAACGGGGCAAACCACCGACCTGGCAACGGCGCTGGCGGGGTCGGCCTGGCTGCAGGCCAGGATGGGACGCGCCGAACAGTGTCAGGCCAATGCCGACGAAGCTCTCGCGCTCGCCGAACGTCACGGCATCACGTTGGCCAAACTGTGGGGGCTGTTTGCGCTCGGCGACCTGCATCTGGCGCAGGGCGACGCCGGCGCCGCCACACACTGGTTCGGGCGGCTGCGGACCACGTTGGAACAAATCGATTTCCTCGACGTCGATCTCGCGCCGGGGCCCGAACTCGCCGAAGCCCAGCTGCGCAGCGGCGACGAACTTGCGGCCGCAGCTACGGCGCAGGAGTACCTCGCCAGGGCGACGGAGAAGGGTCAACCCTGGGCGCTGGCCCGTGCCCACCGCGCGGCGGCGTTGACCTGCCCCGACCCGGCCGAACGCACGTCATTGTTCGAGCGGGCCCTCGAACTGCACAGCGGCAGTCTGGACTTGTTCGAAGAGGCGAGGACGCGTCTCGCCTACGGTGCGGCTCTGCGTCGAAGCCGCAGTCGGGTCGCGGCTCGGCCCCAACTTCGCCTCGCGCTGGATGCATTCGAACGTCTCGGCGCTCGCCCATGGGCCGATCTCGCGGCGAGCGAGTTCGACGCGACGGGCGAGAAGGTCCGCCGTGGGAGCGAAGGTTACCTCGGCGTGCTCACCTCGCAGGAGATCCGGATCGCGCGAATGCTCAGCGACGGCCGGACGACGAAAGAGACTGCCGCAGCGCTGTTCTTGAGCCCGAAGACGGTCGAATACCATCTGCGCCACGTCTATCAGAAGCTTCACGTCGGCTCACGCGACGAATTGCGCGCCGCGATGACCATGGAGGCCCAGTAGCCGCGACTGGCCCACGAGCGCGGCGATGCCCTGAGATGATCCGGCACATGACTCCCGGGCAGCCCGTTGCTCCGCAGCCGGACAAGCAGCGCTGGCCCGTCGTCGTGGCCGCGCTCCTGACGTTCGGCGCGGGCACGTTGGACGTCGTCGCCCTCACGCATCTCGGCGGGGTCTTCGCGAGCGTGATGACCGGGAACCTGGCGCTCATGGGCCTGGGGCTGGCCCGTGCCGACGGCACCACCGTCCTGCATACCGTGGTGGCCGTGCTGAGCTACGTGATCGCCGTCGCGGTGGGCACGCGCATCACCGGTGCCCGTGAATCCGGCGATCCCGCATGGCCGCGTTCGGTGACCGCGACCCTGAGTGTCCAGATCGTCGTGCAGTGCGCACTGGCCATCGGGTGGGTCGTGTCGCACGCGGCGCCCGCCGGTGGGCTTCAACTGGGACTGCTCGCTGCCGCCGCGGCCAGCATGGGCTTGCAGGGCGCCGCGATGCGCGGCCTTGGCGTCACGCTGGCGACCACGTACCTCACCGGCACCCTGACCGGGCTGATCGCGGCTCGCGCACGGGTGCCTCGGCTTGGGAGTGATGCCCCTGGTCTCGCAGCGCTGATCGCCGCGGTGGCCGGTGCGGCCTGCGGCGGTCTGATGCTGATGGCCGCGCCCAGCGCGACGCCACTGCTGTGTCTGGTTCCCCTTGCCGCGGTCATCGCGATCGCCGAATGGCGTCACCGCCGCAGCACCGGCTCTACGGCGGCGTCCTGAGCGCGAATCGCCTTACCGCTACAGCCCCTTTGACGAACTCGACGACGGGAATCACCCGCGTCGTGTTGCGTTGGTACTCGCCGAACTGCGGTTCGACGGCAACCTGCTTCGCGTAGATGGCGTCGCGTTCGGCTCCGGTCAATACCTTCGCCGTCGCGGGAAAGGTCTCGGTGCCCAGTTCGAGGGTGACCTCCGGGTGCGCCACCAGGTTGCCGTACCAGTGCGGATTCTCGTCCGAGCCGCCCTTGCTGGCGAAGACGAAGATCCGGTCGCCGTCCAACAGGGGAACCAGGGGTGAGATGCGCTCGGTCCCGGACTTGACGCCGATGTGGTGCACCAGCACCAGCGGTTTACCTTCGAACCGGCCGCCGGCCTTGCCTCCGGTCTCCCGGAACTCGCGGATCACCGTTCGGTTCATCGCGTCGAAGTCGATTTTCTCGGTCATGTTCCTCCTAGGTCGGGATGCCGATGTCGAGGTTAGGTCAGAAAGCTGGGTTCACTCCCCTGCGCCCCGGCTGATGGTTCCGGACCAGGTCCGCGGCCCAGGACGGTGCCGTGGCCTTCTGCGGCTGTCTGAGGGCCTGCTCGACGACCAGGGTCTGCAGGATCTCCTCGAGGTCGGTGCGCGGGTATCGAGTTTCGGCGTCGACGACGCCGTCTTCGAAGGACGTCCGGAGTTCTGCGGGCCCGAACTCGATCTCCACTCCCCGGCGCAGGTAGTGGGCGATCGGTCCGCGGCGTTCGGGGATGCCGGGAGTCGTGTGCAGTGCTATGGCCTCCCAGATCGGGTCGACCACGGCAGCGCTCCACCCCCGCTGTTGCAGGAACCTCGCCGCGGCGTCAGCGCCCTCGACCTCGAACCGAGCCGGGCCGTCGTACCCGACCGCCGTTCCCGAGTCGTGGAACAACGCTGCAAGGCAGAGTGATTCGGAATCGAGATCGGTCACGCCATCACGCAGTGCCGCCTGCCGACCGAGCAGAAAGGTGCGCACGCTGTGGTTGAAGATCTGAGGATGGAGCACGTCTCGAAGGTGTGCGACGGCCTCGCTCACGTGGGCGGACTCGGGCAGTGGCGTCGTCATGGCAGCTCCCTGGTTCGTCAGTCGAAGGTGAGGACGAGTCGGCCACGAACCCCGCCGGCCTCCAACGCGCGGTGCGCCTCGGCCGCTTCGGCGGCCGGATACGTCCTCGCCACCCGGAGCGTCAACTTACCTTCCTCCGTCAACACCCTGAGCTCGTCGAGCTTGTCGCTGCGATGTGTGTACTCGGGAACGAACACGTCACGCACCGTGATCCCGCGGTCTTCGCCCAGCCCCGATGAGCCATGCAGTTCCCAGCCACGCACCGCCGCGATCTGCCCGCCGTCGCGGATCGCCGGCACCACGGCGGGCCCTTGCAGCGACCCGTCCACGACGGCAGCGACGCCGTCGGGCCACCACTGTCGGATGCGTTGTCCCACATCGGGTCCGCGGGCGACGATCTGATCGGCGCCAAGGGTGGCCACCAGGGTCTCGTCGGACGCTGCGGCATCGGCGATCACGCGGAGTCCGTCGACCTTCGCCAGTTGAATGGCGTATCCGCCGACCGCGCCCGCCGAGCCGGTGACGGCGATCGTCTCCCCTGATGCCACGTTCAACACGTCCAGTGCGAGGCGAGCGGTGAGCCCGTTCATCGGCAGCGTGGCGGCCTCGGCGTGCGTGGTGCCCGCCGGTGCGCGGGCGGCCTGATCGGCGTCGACGACGAGGTATTCGGCGTATGCCCCGCCGGTGGCGTCGATGGGCATGAGGACGGCCATCACCCGCTCACCGACCCGCAGATCGGTCTGCGTGCCCGGCCCGATCTGGTCGACGACGCCTGCGGCTTCCATGCCGGGGACGTAGGGCGGTTTCAGCGGGCCGTTTCGCAACACCTCGTCGAGGTCACCGATGCGCAGAAGCGTGTCCCCGGGATTCACGGTTGCGGCGTGAACCCGGATGCGGATCTGACCGGGACCCGCACTCGGTCGGGGCAGTTCGACGAGTTCGAGGACGTCGGGGCCGCCGTACTCGGTGACCCCGACGGCTCTCATGGTCGGAGCGCTCACGCGGCGGGCTCGGGTGGGTGGGTCGGGAACACGCGGTCAGAGGCCGAGGTCGGTGAGACCGGGATGATCCTCGGGCCGCGAATCGCTGCTGTCCCAGTGGAACAGCCGCTCGGTGTCGGCGATGAGAACGTCGTTGATGCTGGCGTGCCGGGTCTTCATCAGCCCGTCGGCATCGAATTCCCAGTTCTCGTTGCCGTACGCGCGAAACCACTGACCGGTGGTGTCGTGATACTCGTAGGCGAAGCGCACCGCGATTCGGTCGCCGCCGAAGGCCCAGATCTCCTTGATGAGGCGGTAGTCGAGTTCGGCTTCCCACTTGGTGGTGAGGAACTCCACGATCTGCTCGCGTCCCTGCAGGAAGGTGGAGCGGTTGCGCCACCAGCTGTCGGTTGTGTAGCCCAACGCCACCCGCTCAGGGATCGCGCGTGTTCCAGAGGTTCTCGCCCGCGCGGACTTTCGCGACCGCGGTGTCGTGGCTGAATGGTGGTACGAGTGCAGAAGTGGTCATCGTGGCTCTCCCGGCAGAATCAGTGGCTTGTCCTTGCGCATGGCCGCAATGGTCGCATTGTCGAGGTTCAGCGTGGCGGCCACCACCTCCGGTGGGGTGAGGCCGAGCCACTGATTGGCCGAGAGGTCTTCGAAATGGTCACTGCGGAACAGTTCGAGCATCTGAACTGGCTCGTCGCCCACGCACTCGAAGTAGTGGCCCATGGATTTCGGGACGTAGCCGACGTCGCCGGGGTAGTAGTCGAAGGTTCTGGCCTTTCCACTGGAGCCGAACACCGTCATGCGGGCGTGTCCGGAGATCCAGTACTGCCATTCGTCGTTGTTGGGATGCCAGTGCATTTCGCGCAGAGCGCCGGGCAGGAGTTCCACCCAGGCCGCGGCGATCGTCGAGGCCGACGGAAAGTTCTTGGAGTCGGTGATGCGGACACTGCCGCCGGGCACCTCGATCGGGTCCTGGGCCAGCATCCGATGACTCATGCGTTCGGCGGTGCCGGCGGGGATTTGACCGCGTCGATGTCATCGACCAGCGCTCCCGGTACCTCGCCGGGGAAGATGTAGCGGGTGTGCTCGATGTCCCCCGCGGCCGGGATGTTGGCGAACGCCGACTCGGGGACGGCGAAGTTCTTGGCCAGCACGTGCTTTGGCGTGTGCGCGAACCAGTCGGTGGCCAAGAAGGTCTCGTTCTCGGAGAAGTTCCCGTCATCGAACACCAGGAGGAATTCACAATCCTCGAGGGCCTGGATCGAATGCGGGAAACCCGACCGGAAGTTCCACAGGTCGCCGCGGCCGATGTCGTCGATGAAGTTGCGGCCCTGCGGGTCGATGGCCGCGATGCGGGCGCTGCCGGCGAGCATGAACGCCCATTCGGCCTCCCGGTGCCAGTGCAACTCCCGGTAGGCGCCGGCCTTCAGGCGCATGTTGACCCCGGCCAAGGTCGTCGCGACAGGCAGGTCGCGCACCGTGACTTCTCGGGCCCACCCGCCCGGCAGAAGACGGTTGTGGGCGGCGGCGAACGAGAACTTCAGGTTCGGCATGCTTCCGGAGTCGGTCAGGGGGGCGCCGGGATTCTGCAGCCCGATCGCCACGTTGTCCGGGCCGAGGACGGTGGCGCCGACGTCACCCTTGATGGTCGGCACCATGCTGTGATCCTCGTGCGCGCTGTCATTCATCGGGCTTCGGACTGGCGTAGTGGTCATTGGTCGAGCTCCTTCGGGGTCCGACACCGAAGCCGAACGAGGAAGAGCGCGACGGTGTTCGTGGTCATCATCGCGACGGGCCGCCATGGCACGGATCCGCCATCGGACAGTGCAACCGGCCAGTCTTGGCGGGACGTGCCCTGTTCAGCGGCGTTGACACGGTGCGCTCGCGGTGAGAGGTGGTGCGCGAGACGGCGCTGGGGCTACCGTCGATGAGATGTATCGCGGCTGCGCCTCCGGCGACCTCGAAGACCTTGCCTGTGAAGGACTCCGGTGACATCCCGGGCAGCTCGGCCGCGAGTGCAGGTGCGCCGCATCTACGACGCCCCGATGCCCGACGACGGCGCCCGGGTGCTGGTCGATCGGCTCTGGCCGCGCGGCGTGAGCAAGACCCGGGCACAGCTCGACGAGTGGTGCAAGCCGATCGCCCCATCGAGCGAGCTGCGCACGTGGTACCACCACGACCCAGAGTTGTTCGACGAGTTCACCCGTCGGTACGCCGACGAGTTGCGTGATCCCGAGCCCGCAGCCGCCCTGGCGCACCTGAGGGATCTCGCCGGCCAGCAGACACTGACCCTGCTCACTGCCACCAAGGACCCGGACATCAGCGAAGCCGCGGTGCTCGCCGACATGCTGAACCACGGCGGGGACGGCTAGCTCGGCGAGGCCGAGGGCAACACACGGTCGAGCTGGCCGCGGGAGGCGATGCCGAGCTTGGCGAACACCTTGCTCAAGTGGTACTGGACCGTTCGTGCACTGATGAACAGCCGCGCCCCGATCTCCGAGTTGGACAGTCCGTCGCGGGCCAGCCGCGCCACCTGTGCCTCCTGCGCGGTGAGCTGCCGATCGTCGGAGGACCGGGTCGCCTCTTGCGTGCTGTCACCCGTCGCCTTCAGTTCTCGCCGGGCCCGGTCGGCGAAGGCGTTCATACCCATCGCCTCGAACATGTCGTGGGCCGTACGCAGCTGGGTGCGGGCGGCGGTGCGGCGGCGTTCGCGGCGAAGCCATTCCCCGTACACCAGGTGAGCTCGCGCCAGCTCCGCGCGCACGCGGGTCCGGCCGAGACGCTCGATCGACTCGCGGTAGAGCCCTTCGGCGACCGCACCGTCGCTGACGAGTGCGCGCGACCGCGCCCCCAGCCCCAACGCCCAGTCGGTGCCGCTGGCGGTGGTCAGCTCGACCAGTCGCGCGACCGCATCGGCTGCGGTGTGCGCCGCTCCGCTGCGAGCCGCGGCCTCGACGAGTTCCACGAGTGACCAGTTGGCCGAGATCAGCTCCGGCGGAAAACGTGCCGCGCGCTCGGCGGCTTCCAGCGCCCGTCGGTAGTCACCGGATCCGTTGTGCAGGATCGCCTCAGCCCACCACGCGAAAGTGAGGCCGTTCCCTTCCCCGCGAGCCGTCACCTCGGCCACCGTGGCCTCGATGAGCGCCGTCGCCTTGTCGTAGTCGCCCCGCATTGCGGCGAGGCCCAGCGCGGCATATGGGGCGAGGTTGCTTCCGGTCGCGTCGTGCGCGGCCTGAAGCTCATCGACGACGGCTGCCACGCCGGCGAGGTCGCCGAAGAACATCAGTGCCGTCGCGCGAGAACTGAGCGCCATCGGAATATCGCTGAGCGCGCCTCTGGTTCGAGTCAATTCGACGTGGCGAGTCGGTCACCACTTCGAAGCGGTCGTCATCCCAGGCGTAATGCGCAGCGCCGGAAGCCAGTAACAACCAGATGAGCTCCTCGTCGGGCGATGGCTCGCCGTCGAAGCGCAGCGAGCACCTCCCGCAATGCCGGCGTGGCAGGCTACGTAGCCGTCGCTGTAATGAACGATCAGCCAATCGAGCAACAGATCCGGTAGTCGCGGGCGCCGGGCGGACGCGGTGCCGCCTCGCGCGGCGCGAGCGACGTCCACCACGTTGGCGCCGACGGCGAGTCGGCCTGCGAACATCGCGGCCGCATCGCATCGATGTAGGTGGCGCGGGACAGCGTTGCGTCAATCGTCTGAAGCCGCTTGGCGGCCTTCAAGAGCAGTGGCGGGGCGTCGCTGCCATGGCTGGTAGCGAACGCGATCTGGGCTCGCACGAGGTCGGCGCGTCGCCTGCTGGAGATCGCTGAGTTGTTCAGCCTCTGCCATCGCCAGGAGGTCGACGGCGACGTCGAATGCACCCGCTTGAACCTTGGCCGATGCTGCAGCCAGTGCGCGCTCGCCCCGGCGCACGGGGTCGATGGTGAGTGCTGCGGCACGCTCGAGAAAGGCTGCGGCTGCGCCGATTCCGCCGCGTGCCTGGGCCCGGTCTGCCGAGCGGTCGAGTTCTGCGGCGATGTCATCATCGGGGCCGGGCGCCGCGTTGGCCAGATGCCAGGCGCGACGGTCGGGATCCAGGTGCGCGTCGGTGGCCGCCGCTAGCGCCAGGTGCGCCTGCTGCCTGTCCCGTAGCGGTGCCGACCGGTAGGCCGCCGATCGCACCAATGGATGTCGAAACCTCACCCGGGAGGCGAACGAGGACAGCTCCGCCTCGACCGCGGCTGTCGCCGCGTCCGGGCCGATCCCGAGCTGGCTGGCGGCCCGCCACATCAACGCGGAATCACCCGTCGGCTCTGCTGCGGCGACCAGTAGCAGACGCCGGGTCTGGTCGGGTAACGCCTCGATCCGCGAACGGAAGGTGTCCTCCATCTCGCCCGAGAGTCCGACGGCGCCAGGGAGTCCGAACCCGCCTGCCAGCTCCATCGGCGGTCAGTCCCCGTGGTAGCTCGAGCAGGGCCAGCGGGTTGCCGCCGTGTCTCGGCGACGATTTGGTCGCGAACCCTCGGATCCAGCGGGCCGGTCAGCACCGAATCCAGCAGCGCGCGTGCGTCTCCACCGCGCAGGCCCCTGAGCACCAGAGCAGGCAGGCCGGCCACGGCGTCGGTGGGCTCCCTGGCGGCGAACACCAGTCCCACCGAGTCCGCTCCCAACCGGCGGGCCGCGAACGCCAGGGCTTGAGCCGACGCGCGGTCCAGCCATTGCTCGTCATCGACCAGACAGAGCAGCGGCCGGTCGACGGCAGCGTCGGACAACAAGTTGAGCACCGCCAACCCGACGAGGAATCGGTCAGGGGCCGGACCCTCCGTCATACCGAGCGCGACGCTCAGCGCAGTCCGCTGCGGTCGCGGCAGCTGCTCCAGCTGGTCCAACATCGGCAGGCACAACTGGTGCACTCCTGCGAATGCCAGCTCCATCTCGGACTGGACACCCGCCGTGCGGGCGATACGGCAGTGCGCGTTGGCCGCCAGATACTCCAACAGCGCGGTCTTGCCCACCCCCGCTTCCCCGCGGATCACCAACGCGCGGCTCTCCCCCGCACACACGGCATCGACGAGCCGATCGAGGATCGCGCGTTCATCGCGACGCCCGATCAGCTCGACCCGAGGGCCACCCTCGGGAACGCCGCTGACCTGCACGAAGGTGACGCTATACCGCAGGGCAGGCCACCGAACGGCAAGGGCGCCACTGCCCGCCCCTGCGATTCGTGCACCCGCGCCCGCGGTCAGCGCGGTGGCGGGTGCACGAATCGCCTACTTCCGCAGGTACGCCAATCGGCGCGCCGTCATCGCCACCGAGAACGTCATCAGCTGCTTGGGATCCTCGAGGTCGACGTCGATCAGCTTGGCGATGAGGTCCAGGCGGTAGTAGAGCGACCGGCGCCGGATGTGGAGGCGCTTGGCTGCCTCGGCTTTACTGCCCCCGCACGCCAACCAGACCTCCAGGGTGAGCAGCAGTTGGCTGCCCTTCGCCGCATCGGTGCGATCGAGGACTCCGATCTGGTCGTCGACGAACTGGCGCAGCGCACCGACGTCTCCGTGCGTGGCAAGCAGACGCTCCAGCGCCAAGGTCTGAACGGCGACAACGGGTTCGGTCATGTGCAGACCCTGCCCGAGTGCCAGCGTCGAACGAGTCTCTGCCATGCTGCGCGGCAGGTCCTCGACGCCGCTGACCGCGCGTCCGATGGCCGCGCACAACCGCGACTGCGAGCCCAACGCCTCGGCGGCGGCGTGGCGAACCGAGTCGGCGAGATCCGCCGATGCGCTGTCCAGTTGCCCCGCCAGCAGCCCGTACAACGTCCCGTCCACCAGACCGAAGATGCCGTGGCCCGAGTGCCGCACCAGCGCGTCGACGACCTGTGCAGCCGAGTCCACCCGCTGGGGATCCACTGCGACACAGACGTATTGATGGTTCGACGTTGCGACGCCCGCCGCACGCAGCCTTGCGTCCAACTGCCCTCGGTCCACCGGCTCGTTCGCCACCAGTTGAGTCAGCAGAATCTGTTGGGCGCGCAGGTTGCCCGCGACGTCTCTCTGCTCGCGGATCAGGCACAGACCCAAGACGGTGGGGGCACGATCCAGCACGGCCTCCACCAGCAGCTCCGCGGGTCCCAGCGACCCGACGGCCAGCCGTCCCCACGCGGTTCCGTCGACCAGGACGGGCACCTCGGCTTGCGCCCCCTCCCCGGCGGCGCGTAGTTCACCTGACTCGGCGATGATCCGGCCCGCGTAGTCACTGAGCGAAGCCCATGTGCCCAAGGTCCGAGCCACCTGATCGACGAGCTCGCTCAACGATGCGCCTCTGGCGAGCGCTTCGGACAGCGCACGCGATGTCTCGTCGGCGTGGCGTAACCGTGCGACCGATCGGTCGATGAGCTCACTGTTGACCGCCTCGGCGACTTCGGTGAACCGCAACGCCGGCTGCAACTGGACCAACGGCAGCCCGACGTGGCACGCCTCGGCCACCATCTCGGTCGGCACTTCTGCGAACGTCCGCCCGACCTCGAAAAACAGCCCCGCGACGCCACTTTCGGCCA
This sequence comes from uncultured Actinomycetota bacterium, assembly GCA_963735245.1. Lineage (GTDB taxonomy): Bacteria > Actinomycetota > Actinomycetes > Mycobacteriales > Mycobacteriaceae > Mycobacterium. The sequence goes on along the minus strand of CAVTKI010000021.1, from coordinate 71,129 downwards.
GTCGGCGAACGTAGAGTCGTCGCGCGGATTCATCCACTCCGAACAGGCCGACCCCATTGGTCAGCAACACCTCGTCACCGCGCAGAAGCGGCGCGATGTCGTAGAGATCGGCGGTGTGCACCCAGCGGACGACATGATCCAAGTGGTCGTGCCCGCTGAGCAGAACCGGGTCTGCGGGCAGTAGCACGGGGTGCGCGAGCACTTCCCGAAGGATCAAGGTCATGGGTCAGTATGACCCACGATTCGAGCTCAATCACGTGACGTTGTGGCCGTTGCCGCAGCGTCCGCTGCCGAAGCATCCTGTGTCGACGCCGACAAACGTCAGGAGCGCAATGACCGCGGACCCCAGCAGCCTCGCGGCCCCACCCGAGCCTAGTTGGCGCGCTGGAGCCGCATCGATCGCGATGCTCACCTTCTCCGTCGATGCGGAGACCCCGGTGCTCGCCGCCGGGAGGCGCTACGCCGAGAACGCCATGGCGATGTCCCATCAGGCATTCGATGCCCGCAGGGGGCTGCCGCGGCTCCTGGGCATCCTCGACGAGTTCGGCATCAAGGCCACCTTCTTCGTTCCCGGTATCTCCGCCGAACGCTGGCCCGCGGCCATCAGCGACATCGCCGAACGGGGCCACGACATCGCCCATCACAGCTACACCCACCGGCCTTCCACGGAGCTTTCCCCAACCGAGGAGCGCTGGGAGTTCGAGCGTGGCTGCGAAGCGCTGGCCACCCTTGGGATCACCCCATCCGGCTACCGCGCGCCGATGTGGGCGGCGACGTGGAACACCGCGGAGATCGCGGTGGAGTACGGGATCAGCTATGACACCAGCCTGATGGACGACGACCGGCCCTACGTCATCGAGACGGCCAGAGGCCCGCTCGTCGAGCTTCCCCCGCACTGGTCCCTCGACGATTGGGAGCAGTACGCCTACCTTCCGGCGCCCCACCTCGGATACGTCATCGAACCGCCTGAGAAGGCGTTGTCCCTGTGGACCGCGGAGCTGGACGGGCTGCGCGAATTCGGTGGCCTGTTTCAACTCACCGCACACTCGTTCCTGTCCGGTCGCGCCGGAAGGGCACGCAACCTACGCAAGATGATCGAGATCATCCTCGACCGCGGCGACGTGTTGTTCAGAACCGGAACCGAACTGCGCGACGCCGTACTCGCCGACCCGAGCGTCGAGCGGCGAAAGCTCGAACCCGTCGTGGTCGACCCCCGCGCCTATCCCGTCTGGTGAAAGGACCGTTCACATGACAACACTCGTCACCGGAGGCAGAGGCTTCGTGGGGCGCCACCTCGTCGATCAGCTCCTCGCCGAGGGCACCCCGGTGATCAGCTACAACCGGGACTTCGCAGTCGATCCCCGCGAGGGTCTGACCATGGTGCAGGGCGAGCTGTTCGACATCCCCCGCCTGTCGGAAACGATCCGCACGCACGACGTCGAGCGCATCATCCATACCGCTGGGCAGAGTCACCCCGGGGTCTCGATCGACCTGCCGTGGACCACCTTCTCGGCGAATGCCGAAGGCACCCTGGCCGTCTACGAGTGCGCCCGCATCACCGGCGTGCGCCGCATCGTGAACTTCTCGTCGGAGTGCGCGCTGGGAAACACCGACCTCGACACCCCGGTACGCGAGGACGCCAAGACCGAACCGACCACCCCCTACGGCGTCACCAAGGTGGCCGGTGAGTTGTTCGGCACGGTCTACAACTCCTTGTACGGCATGGAGGTCGTCTCCCTGCGGATCACCGAGGTCTACGGTCCGGGGCTGTGGATGCCCAGCCTGCTCGGTGACATGATCCGCGCCGGGTTGCGCGGTGAGACGTTCCGGCTCGATGCCGGCGGCGACCATCACTTCCAGTTCGTCTTCGTCGAAGACGTCGCCACGGCGGCTCGGCTCGCCTCGACGACGACCACGTTGGCGCAGTCGGTCTACAACGTCTCGGGTGGCGTCCGGCTCAGCGTGTCCGACACCGTCCGCCTACTCGAAAAGCTCTTGCCCGGAAGCAGTTACGAGATCGGACCCGGTCTGCTGCCGCAATGGGATCACCAAGGCGAGTACGACCTCTCCGCGTCGGGCCGTGACCTGGGCTACACGCCGGCGTGGACCCTCGAACGGGGCCTCGAGGTGCAGATCGACTGGATCCGGTCGACCGAGGAGGGCCACTGACATGGCCGAGATGACGAACCGCATCGCCGTCGTGACCGGAGCGGCCTCGGGAATCGGCCTGGCCACCGCACAGGCGCTCGCACGCGAAGGCGCCGACGTCGCCCTGCTGTCCCGACCGGAGGACGATCTGACCCGCGCAAGTGAGCTGGTGAAGATCCACGGCCACGCAGTACTCACCGTCGGCGCCGACGTCGGAGACTCCGCCGCCATTCGAAATGCCTTCGGCCGCATCGAATCCGAATTGGGGCCGATCGACGCGGTGCACAACAACGCGGGCATCTCGGCTGTTTCCCCCCTCGTCGACACCACCGACGAGCTGCTCCACGCGCTGATCCGCACGAACCTCGAAGGATCCTTCTACGTCCTGCGCGAGGCCGCGCGCGTCATGCAGCCGCGCCGCGCGGGCGCGATCGTCAACACCGCCTCGGAACTCGCCCTCATCGGTCAGGCCGGCTACGTCGCCTACACGGCCACCAAGGGCGCCATCCTCGCGATGACGAGAAGCGCGGCGGCGGAGTTGGCTTCATGGGGCATCCGGGTGAACGCCGTTTGTCCCGGCACGACCGAGACCCCGATGTTCCTTGCCGAGTTCGACGGCGTCGACGACCCCGAGGCCGAGCTCGCCGACAACGCGGCAAGTGTGGCGATGCAACGCATCGCGGCCCCGCAGGAGATCGCGGAGTCGGTGCTCTTCCTGCTGTCGCACCGCGCCAGCTACACGACCGGAACCCACCTCGTCGCCGACGGCGGACGCACCACGTGCGTGGCCGCAGGATCGATCGGCGTATCCGCCCACTGAGCCCAGCCCACACCCCACCACCGGAGGCCACCATGACCAAGCCCGCACCCGCACCCGATCCCCAATCGCGACTCGAGCAGCTCGGCTATTCCCAGGGGCTCCAGCGGCGCCTCAACATTCCCGAGGTCGTCGGCTTGGCCATGGCCGACGTCTCCCCGACCATGGCGGTGCTGTTCCTGTCGGCGGGCGTCTTCGTCGTCGGCGGCACGTTCTCCGTCGGCGCCGGGCTCATCCTGTCGGTCGTCGTGGTGCTCATCTCGCTGTGCCTGGCGGAGCTCGCGGGGATGTTCCCGATCGCAGGCGGGATGTACTCGCTGGTCCGCCGCGTCCTACCGGGCCCGTTCTCGTGGGTCACGATGTTCAACTACCTCATCCAGGGCATCGTCATTCCGGCCAGCATCGCGCTCGGCATGGTCGGCTTCCTGAAGGACCTCGTCCCCAGTCTGGGCGTTCCCGACACCGTCGTCGCCGTCGTGCTGCTGGCCGTGGCGACCGCCGTCGGGCTGACCAAGGTCGAGATCGGCGCCTGGGCGACGGCGGCGATGGTGCTGGTCGAATGCGTCGTGCTCGGCATCATCACCGTTGCGGCACTGCTGCATCCGCACCAGCCCCTCTCGGAGGTGACCTTCCACCCGGTCGTGCTCTCCGGAGGTCAGTTGACGGCGGTGAGCTTCGCCGTCATGCTCGCCACGCTCGCGCCTGCCTTCAACGTCATCAACGGGTACGACGCGGCGCTCGGGTTCTCCGAAGAGCTCAAGGGCGGTGAGAAGAACATCGCCAAGGCCGTCATCATCTCGGCGGTCCTGGCATGTGTGCTGATCATGGTGCCGCTGATCTCGGCCGTGGTCGCCGCGCCCGATCTGAAGGAGTTCTTCAACGCGCCCGCCCCGGTCATCTACTCCGTGCAGGAATCGCTGGGGTCCAAGGCCCGCATCATCATCGACGTCGGCGTCATCATCGCTCTGTTCAACGCGATGCTTTCGCTGCTCATGTATTTCGGGCGGGGCGTCTACACCACCGGCCGCGACGGCGTCTGGCCCGGACCGGTGAACCGTGCCCTCGCCAAACTGAACAAGTTCCGTGCTCCCGGTACCGGCATCATGGTGCTCGCCATTCCCGCGGCCGTCCTGGTGTTCACCTCCGCGCTGAACTTCCTGATCATCTTCGCAGGCACGGTGATCGCCGCCGTCTACTTCTGCATCGGCCTGGCCGCGCTGTGGAGCCGCCGCAGCCTGCCCAACGAACCGCGCCCGTACAAGATGCCGCTGTGGCCGCTGCCCCCGCTGATCGTCGTCGGATTCACGGGCATCGCCCTGGCCACCCAGGAGACGCAGTACCTCGTCGCCGAGGTCATCCTCATCTGCCTGGCACTTGCCTGCTGGGCAGGCTCGCTGAAGTGGTCGCCGCGTCAGATCGGGCCGGAAACCTCGGATCCGTCCGCGCGCGGTCTCGACCCCGTCAACGACCGACCCTGATCGCGTATTGCCCCTCGCGGGCCCTCGGGACGCCGCACCAAGAGAACGAAGGTCTGACATGCAAGACGACACCGCGTCCTACGTATTCCAGCAGATGACCTGGGAGGAGATCGCGGCGGCGGCAGACGCAGGTACCCCGATCGCCATTCCGATCGGTGCGACCGAGCAGCATGGCCGTCACTTGCCGGTCTGCACCGATTGGGTTCTGCCGCAACGAATCCTGCGCGAGGCGGGGCGTCGACGCGATCTGATCGTCGGCCCCTTCCTGCCGTTCGGGTACCGCAGCAGGCCCGGCAGCGGCGGAGGCCAACACTTCCCGGGGACGGTCTCGCTGCGTGCCACCACGTTCATGAGCGTCATCGAGGACGTGCTCAGCGAACTGAAGCGCTGCGGATTCCGAAACATCCTGCTCTACAACTGGCACTACGAGAACAGCAACTTCATCTACGAGCCCGCCTATCTGGTCTCCGAGCACAATCCCGAACTCAAGATCGTGGTGATCGAGGACGTCAACCCGGAGTTCACCCCGGAGCGGATCAGCGCGATCTGGCCCGACGCGTTTCCCGGCCTGGCCCTCGAACACGCCGCCGTCATCGAGACCTCACTGTGGATGCATCACGAACCGTCGGCCGTACGCACCGACCGCATTGCCGCCGACGCCCCCGAACGGGTGGTCAACCACGACGTCGTGCCCATCGACACCCGCATGTCGACGGCGAGTGGCTCGCTATCGTCGCCGGTACCAGCCACCGCGGAAAAGGGTCGGCTGCTGACCGAGTGGCTCGTCGACCGGCTGATCGCGGTGCTCGACGAGGAGTTTCCTCGAGACGGCGACTCCGCCCGCGGATCCGACCCAGACAGCGGCTAGGAGATCCGAACCGCGATCCGCCGCAGGAGCTTCGTCGCGAGGATGTACACGGTGGCACCGAAGGGCCACTGCGACACGATCCTTCCGGTTCCGGCGCGGAAGTAGTTGTTCGTCGTGACCCAGACCGTCTTGGCGAGCTGAGCCTGGAGCCAGTCGTTGTAGATGACGAACGCCGAACGGCGCACCTCGATGCTTCGCCGACCGGTCTTGGCTGCGCGAGCAATCAGAGCCGCGGCGAAACTGGCCTGCGCTTCGTAGAAATGCACCAGGGGCGAGGCGTTGGTGTTGGGCCCGTACATGATGAAGAAGTTGGGAAAACCAGGCACCATCATGCCGAGGAATGCTTCGGGCTCGCCGTGCCACGTGCTGTGCAGTTCGACGCCGCCCCGCCCGTGGATCTCGTAGCTGCCGAGGTAGTTGGCCGCGTCGAATCCGGTGGCCAGCACCAAGACGTCGAGGTTGTGCTCGTCGCCGTTGGCATCGATGGCGCCCGTTCGGGTCAGGCCCTTGACGCCGTGTGGAACGAGCGTGACCTTCGGGCTCAGCAGCGACGCGTAGTAGGTGTCGCTGACCACGGTGCGCTTGCCCTCGAACGCGAACGCAGGCGTGACCAACTCGAGCAGATCGGGCCGTGAACCAAGCTCGCCGCGCAGGAACTGCTGCGCTGCCCTGTGGCGACGCTTGTTGAACCAGCCTTCGCTGCGGGCGTGGCTGGACCGGAACTGGCGTCGGTCGTAATCGAAGTAGAGCATGAATCGACGCCATGCGTAGACGGGAGGAAGTCTGTTGAGCCGGCGTTCGAGCGTGGTGAAGTCGCGGCTGTTCTTCGGCATGATCCAATTCGGCTCGAGCTGAAAGATCTTCACCTCGGAAGCGACCTTCTCCGCTTCGGTGACCACCTGGACCGCGGAGGAGCCGGTACCGACGATGCCGACGGATTTGCCTGCCATGTCCAACCCGTCGATCCAGGAGGAGGTGTGGCACATCGCGCCTTGATAGTCGTTGTCGCAACGGGCGAATGGCGGCACCACCGGGATGTTCAGAAATCCGACCGCGCTGATGACGGCGGTGAACTCGCCGTGATCGTCGCCGGAAGTGGTGACGACGGTATAGGTCTGATCGGTGTCAGACCATCTGACGTCCTGAACCGCCTCGTTGAACCGCACCCGCCGAGGGAGATCCCACTTGTCGGCGACGTCGCTGAGGTAGTCCTGCAGCTCGCGCCATCCGGCGTGGGTACGGGACCAGTCGCGGCGCTCGTATGAGAAGGAGTAGACGTGTGACTCCAGGTCGACTTCGGCGCCCGGGTAGCGGTTGCTCCACCACGTTCCACCGATACCCGGTGCCTTCTCGAAGATGACGAAGTCTTCGATCCCCTTGTTGCGCAGCGCCACGGCTGCCGCGATTCCGCTGAAGCCCGCCCCGATGATCGCCACACGTGCCGTCAACTCGGTTGCGTTCATCCGGTGTCTCCTTGCCGACGCCGCGGTCGCGGCTGCGTGCCGATAGGCACTATAGGTCGAGTATTTAAACCAATTAACGAGATGTCAATGAGTACCGTCCGCATTGTGGCGCTCATTACTTGATCTGCGCTGTCCAGCCGCCGTCCACGACGAGATCGGTGGCGGTGATGAACGAGGCTTCGTCGGACAGCAGGAACCGGATCGCGTGTGCGATGTCCTCGGGCAGGCCAAGCCGGCCCAGTGGGGTTCGCCCTTCCATGTTCGCGCGGCGGTCCGGGTCCTCGGCATAGAGCGGTGCGATCATCGGGGTGAGGATGGCCCCGGGACACACTGTATTGCAACGGATTCCATCCGCACCCAGCTGCAGCGCCAAGGTCCGGGTCAACGAGACGACAGCCGCCTTGCTGACCTGGTACGCGTCGAGCGGTGAGTCCATCCCACGTATGCCTGCAATGCTCGCCACGTTCACGATGCTCTTGCCGTTGCCCCTGCGGAGGTACGGCACGGCCGCGGCGGTGAGCCGGCGCAGGCCATGCAGGTTGACCCCCAACGTCACGTCCCAGACCGATTCCTCGATGTCGAGAACCGATCCGTCGCGATCGAACATCGCGACTCCTGCAGTGTTGACCAGGTAGTCGAGGCCGGTGTCGTCGAACGTCGCCATCAGCGTTGCGGGATCACCGTCGAGCAGATCGAAGGGCACGTACCGGGCTTCGGGAGGTAGCTCGGGCACGGTGTCCTTGACATCGCTGGCCACCACGTCGAGACCATCCTTGACGAGGCATGACACGGTTGCGAGGCCGATGCCTCCGCCCGCGCCGGTAACGAGTACGGTCCCGTTCATCGGTCCACCCTGGCGAGGGCTTCGGCGAGCCGCTGGCCGGCGAACGTCATCGCTTCGGTGGCTGAGGGAAAGACCTCGTCGAGCCCGAAGAAGCCGTGCACCATTCCCGGTGTGAGGTGGCTCCTGGTGGGCACCCCGGCCGCCTCGAGCGCTTTGGCGTATCGCTCACCCTGCGGCCGGATGGGGTCGCATTCAGCCAGGATGATGGTCGTATCGGGCAGGCCCGAGAGATCGGCGCCCAGAATGTCGACGCGAGGATCGGTGGCCGCTTCGGGGCTGGGCAGGTAATTGTCCTGATGCCACTGCAACTCATCGCGTTCGAGCATCACTCCGTCGTATTGCGGATCCATTCCGCGCTCCAGATCGGTGGTGGTGACCGGATAGACGAGCAGCTGGTGGCGCAGCACTGGTCCGCCGTTGTCTCGGGCGTGCAGGGCGACCGCTCCGGCGAGGTTGCCGCCGGCACTGTCGCCGGCGACGGCCACGTGGGCGGTGTCGACGCCGAGACCGGCTGCGGGGCTGGACGCCCATTGCAGCGCGTCGATCGCGTCGTCGACGGCGGTGGGGAACCGGGCCTCCGGTCCTCGCCGGTATCCGACCGACAGCACCGCGCTGCCCGAGGCATTGGCCAGCATTCTGGCGGTGACGTCGTGGGAATCGATGCTGCCGAGCAGCCAGCCTCCGCCGTGGTAGTACACCGTCAGTGGCAGCACCGCACTCTCGTCGCCGGGCAGGTAGAGCCGCCCTGGGATCGATTCGCCGTCGCGCGTGGGAATTTCGACGTCCATGACCCGGTGGATGGGTGGCTTCGACAGGGCGCCGAAGGTGTCTTCGAAGTTCTGCCGGGCAGTCGCCACGGGGAGAAGGTGGGCGTTGGGACGGCCCGACGCCTTGGTGTCGTCGAGCATCTTCTGGGCGATGGGATCGATCGGCATCGGACTGCGGCTCCTGTACTGGTTTGGTGGGCGTTAGACGCGCTCGTAGTAGCGGCGCAGTTCCCAGTCGGTGACGGTGTGGGAATCGAAGGCGGTCAGTTCGCTGGTCGAGGAGGCCAGCAGATGGTCGAACACTTCGTCGCCGAACCCGGCGCGGGCCATCTTGCTGTGCGCGAACAGGTCAAGGGACTCGTGCAGGGAGGTGGGTACCGTCTGGATCTTGTCGCCCGTCCATGCGTTGCCATCGAAGACATCGGGTGTCGGCAACTCCCGGTCGATGCCATCGAGCCCGGCGGCGATGGTGGCCGAGTATGCGTAGTACGGGTTGACGTCGGCGCCGGGGATGCGGTTCTCCACCCGGTACGACGGCCCGTGACCGACGAGCCGGAACGCGCACGACCTGTTGTCGTTGCCCACTGCGATCGCGGTGCCCGCGAACTGCTCGGGCTGGAAGCGCTTGTAGGAGTTCACTGTTGGTGCGAACATCAGGGTCATGTCGGTGGCGTGCGTCAACTGGCCTGCGACGAAGGAGCCGAACTTGTCCGACATCCCGCCGGCGGCGGCGTCCGACCAGCACAGGGATTGTTGGTCATCCGCCGACCACATGCTGATGTGCAGGTGACACGAGGATCCCACCTCGTCGATGATCGGCTTGGCCATGAAGGTGACGGTCAGGTCGGCATTGTGCGCAAGCTGCTTGATGCCGTACTTGAACAGGACATGGCGATCGGCCATCTCCAAGGTCGAGCAGTAGTCCAGGGTCACCTCCTGCTGACCGAGGCCCCACTCGGGTTTGGACGATTCGATCGGTACCCCGAAATCGGGCATCTGGTTGCGGATCCGTTCGATGAACCAGTCGTCGCGGCAGGCCTGGACCATCTGGTAGTCGGATCGGTAGTCCGAGAGCATCTTGAGGTTCTGGTAGCCCAGGTCCCATGCCTCCCGCGGCGGTGTGGCGGCGAGATAGAACTCCAACTCCGACGCGAACTTGAACGTCAGCCCTTCCTGCTCGGCCCGCTCGATCTGCGTCCGCAGGATCGTCCGTGGCGCCACCGAGAGCAGGGTGTCGGAATCGGCGTTGTACGCGTCGCAGATGACCAACGCGGCGTTGGGTTCCCATGGCACGCGGCGCATCGTCGTCAGATCGGGCACCAGCCGAATGTCGGCCCAACCGTTGGCGGCGTTGGATACCGGAAGGTTCAGCGGGTTCATCTCGATGTCGACGGCGAACACGAAGCTGCTCGCGTTGATGCCGGTGCCCTCGAGTCCGAGCGCGCGAAATGCCTGAACGGTCAGCCGCTTTCCGACGAGGCGGCCGTAGGGGTCGGGCGTCGCGCACACGACCGTATTGATCTCCCCGGCCCGACTGAGTTGGTCGAGCCGGTCGAGATCCAGGAGTGCGGAATTGGTGTCGGTCATTGGTGCTCCAGGTGTCGGCTGAGTTCCCAAGTGGTGATCGTGCGGTACAGCCACTTCTCGTATGCGGCGAGTTCGGCGCGGCGGGTGGCGGCGAAGGAGTTGCAGAACAGCGGGCCGAGCAGATCGGCCACCAACGGCGAGCGTTCGAAGCGGGCCAACGCGCTGCCGAGATCGGCTGGCAGAAGGTCGGCTTCGACGGTTTCGTCGGGCAACGGGAGGTGATTCTGCAGCCCGTGCAGGCCGCCCGCCAACAGTGCCGCCGCGACGATGTAGGGGTTGGCGTCGGCGCCGGGCCTGCGGTGCTCCACCCGCGCCGAGCTGCGGTCGGCGAGCAACACCCGGCAGGCCGTACTGCGGTCATCGTGGCCCCACGTGGCGCGGGCGGCGGTGAACATCTCCGGGTCGATGCGCTTGTAGGAGTTGACGTACGGATTCAGCAGCAGCGCGAGGTCGGGCATGGCGCAGACCAACCCGGCGAGATAGTTCCGCCCCTCGGTGGACAGGGTATGCGCGTCGTCGGCGAAGACATTGGTGCCGTCGCGGTTCAGGCTGGAGTGGACGTGCCCGCCCGCGCCCGACTTGTCGGCGAACGGCTTGGCCATGAAGCTGGCGTGCAGTCCACGTTCGTGGCACAGATCGCGCAGGTACTGCCTGGCCCGAACGGCGTTGTCCGCGGCGCGCACCGCGGGGGCCGGCGCGAGGGTGAACTCGAAGAACCCGGGCCCGAGTTCGCTGTGAAACGCCTCGATCTCGATGTCGACCTGCTGCATGCGATTGGTGAATTCGAGGGCGATGCTGCTCGTTTCGGCGCACCGGGACAGGCTGTAGGCGTTCTCGGCGCGGCCGTGCGGGGTATGTCCCTCGAAGACCCCGTGGGAGCCGGGGGTGCGGTCGAAGATCCACATCTCGTACTCGTAGCCAAGGATGGGGTCCAGGTCGAGGTCCGCGTAACGCCTGGTCAGCGACTGCAGGACGGCGCGTGGTGAGACCGCCAGCGGAACCCCGTCCGCACCGGCGAGGTCCGCGATGACGGCATCGGTACCGCAACGCCACGGCAATGCCACGCGAGTGCTCTCGTCGGGTATCAGCGCGGCGTCCGGATACCCGTTTGCCGCGTTGCTCAGCGGCGTGTCCGTGACGTCATCGGCCAGCGAGAGGCCGTAGATGATGGTGCAGAAGGCCAGACTGGATGTGCCCCTGGTCTTTTCGGATCGAACGAGCTTGCCGCGCAGCCCGAGGTCGTAGTCGGGAACCTCGAGCTGGGTCATCGCCACGGAGTCAGACATCCGGCGTGCCCCTGTGTCGGCTCGGCCTTCGTGACGGATCGCGGCCGACTCGGTGGTAGACGTGGTCGGGCACGTCGGCGGGGTCGCGGTAGACCCACCACGTACACGTCGTCGCGGGCTGCGAGGGCGACCAGACCGGCGGGTCGATCACCCGGGTCGGGTAGCCGAGGCGGTCGATCGGCATCACTTCGTTGAGCTGGCAGCAGTGCACGCAGTACGAGCAGATGCCGATCGTGTTCCAGGCCCAGTCGTGGCGCTCGGTCGTGACCGCGAATCCGAACGGGGCACCGGCACGTGGAGAGCCGTCGGTGATGGTGGCATCCACTGATCGTCCACCCGATCCGCACGGCGCGAAGCGGAATCCGATGCGGTCGGTCTCCTCGATGACGGTGATGTCACCTTGGCGGCCCGCGCCGGTCAGGTGGGCGTGGAATCCGTCGACGATGGCGATCATCAGTTGGTGGGCGGAGTCGCTCCACCGTTGGTTGTCGAGGGCGTAGCGGTGTGCGTGCACGTCGTACCAGTCGCTCATCAGAAAGTCCCACAGCTCGCCGAGTGCGTGCTCGCCGACGAGCTTGACCGCGATGTCGACGATCCCGGACACCCGATCCACGGCACGGTCGTGAATGCCCTGCCACACCCGTCTGGCCGCTTCGATGTGGTCGGCGGCCAGCGGCTGCCGAGAGCGGCACGCATCGGCGGCGGTCTCGACCGCGGCCACGAACGTCGGCCACTCGGCCGCAATGCCCGCCATCGCGGTTTCGCCGATGAGTGCGGAGAGGCGGTGCGTGGCTTCCTCGAGATCGGCCGGGGAAACGCCTCGCTCACCGATCCAGGCCACCGCACAGGCGGGCCAGCGGTCGTAGATCTCGCGTAGCTCTTCGGCTTCCAGCACCGCCACCTCGATCAGTTGGGCGGCGGCGTCCCAGTCCTTGCGGCTGACCCGTTCGGCGGCGCTGCCGAAGGTGCCCCGCGAAAGTTCCGACCAGTCACCGCGACGGGCAGTGCGGCCCAGCGACGGCTCGTACCCCACGGCGGGCGGCGACTGTTCGAGACCGGTCATGTCAGCTGAAATCCACCGTCGACGCGCACGTCGGACCCGGTGATGTAGGCCGCCTGGTCACTGAGCAGAAACGCGACCGTCGCAGCGATCTCCGTCGGGCGGGCGAACCGGCCTGCCGGCACCCGCCCCAGGAGTGACGCGGGCAGGGTCTCCGTGCTGCCGTGCGCCGCCGCCATCGGGGTAGCGACGAATCCCGGGGAAATGCTGTTGACGCGTATCCCGTCAGCCGCGAGTGCGCGGGCTGCGCTCTGCGTGAGCATGTGCAGCCCGGCCTTGGCGGCCGCGTACTGCGGGGTGGGGTCGGGGTCGGACAGGGCGATGACGCGGGCGGCCTCCATCGACGTGATGTTCACGACGGCGGCCGAGGTCGCCTGCCGCAACAGCGGCGTCACGGCGTCCAGGACGTTGTATGCCCCAACGAGATTGACGTCCAGACACCGCTGCCACGCCGCCGGTGTGACCCCGCTGAAACCGGTGGTCTCGAGGACTCCTGCGCAATTGACCAGATAGCTGATCCCCCACGTTTGGGCCTCGTCGACCAGCGCGCGCAGGCCGTCCACGTCGCGGATGTCGACGGCTCGGCGTACTTGGACGTCGGCGAACGCGGGGTCCGGTTCGGGCTCGCGAAGGTCGACGCCGATGGTGCGGATGCCTGCCGACATCAGGGTGTGCGCGGTCGCGGCGCCGATTCCCGAGGCGGCGCCGGTCACGATCGCGCAGGCTCCGCCGAAGGTGAACGGCAACGAGCGGGTGACTTCGGTGCCCATGATCAGGCGTACCTGCGGTGGTACTCGGCCATCGCGTCTTCGAAACACTGCCGCGGCGCCCGGATGACGCCCGCGCCGATCTGCCCGCCGTCGCGCCCGGCCAGGCCCACGTCCATCACCGGCAGAATCGAGGTTTCGAGCACCTTGCGGGCGTCGATGCCCGTCGGCGTGCCGCGGAACGCGAACTGCGGGATGCGATAGGTGCCGTTCTCACCGTGCGTGATCGCATACATCTCCTGGTTGCGCTCGATCATCACCTCGGGTGAGCCCCCCTGGTACTCCTGGAGTGACAGCGCGCAGGCCTGCGCGAACCCGCCGAGCCCGATGGTTTCGGTGATGGGCGATTCGCCGCCCATCCAGGTGATTTCGTCCTCCGTGTGTCCGGCGAACAGCTTGCCCTGGGGAATCGGTGGCGGCCCCTCGAACCAGGTGTCCCCCAACCCGGCGAGCTTGATCGCGAAGCCGCGGCAGCTGAAGGCCATCGCCGAGACCAGCGTCGAGCCCGGTACCGCCATCGCGTCCGCGGATGCCTTCGCCGCTGCCATCGACAGCCGCAGGAAGAAGTAGTCGTTCTCGGCGAGGTGCAGCATGGTCTCCCGGACACCGGACACGTGGTCGTCGACCATGTCCAGGACTGCGGGCAGGATCTCGCGATTGAACAGGATCGAGGCGGCGGCGTTTCGGCTGTGCACCTCGTCGCCCATCCGCAGGGCGCGCGCGATCAACGGCTTGAGGGCAACACCGCCCATGCGGCGAAGGGACTCCCCGACGACCGGGGCCAGCACGGTGTTGACGTGCTGCAGTCGGTCCCGCACGCCGTCGTCGTAGCAGCCGTAGTTGAGCCTGCGGGGTTCCTTGCCCTCGTAGAAGTTGCAGAACCCGAGGTTGCCGTGCGTGCGGTTCTCGACGACGAACACGGGCATGGACGCGGTGTAGATCCCGGCCAGTGATCCGACCGCCGAATAGTCGTGGCAGCCGCCGATCTCGATGCGCCCCTCGGCGAACCCGGCGATCGCCTGCTCCCGGCTGTCGGCAAGCCCTTCGAACAGCGCTCCCCCGATCAGCGCGTCGCGTTGACCACCGACGTACTCGGACCACGGCATCGGCGCCCCGGACGTCAGGACCACGTTGTCTCGGTAGCCCGGCAACACGTCGCGGGCGGGCGCGACGTCCACCACCCATGGATCGGCGTCGTCAAGGCGCTCGAACGCTTCGGCATTCGCGATGTCGACGGCGTCCAGCGTGGTGTTCACCATGCGACTACACCGCCGTCGACCAGCAGCGTCTGAGCGGTGATGAACGAGGCGCGCGGCGAGAGTAGGAACTCCACGGCCTCGGCGACTTCCTCGGGCTCACCGATGCGTTTGAGCATCGCGTAGCTCGCGCTGATCTCTTCGCCACCGGATACCCGCGCCATGGACGGGCTCATCGGCGCCCGGATGACGCCGGGGGCGACGTTGTTGACCCGGATACCCCGCGGTGCGAGCTCCTCGGCCAGATATCTTGTGTACGCGGCGATTCCGGCCTTGGTCGCGCCGTATACCGATGCGCCACGGAACCGGCTGAAGTGCCCCGTGAGGCTACCCACGTTGACGATGGCGCTGCCGTCGGTCATCAGCGGAGCCACGACGTCGGTGACCCGTGCCATACCGGCGATGTTGACCTGGAACATCAGCTCCATGTTGGCCTCGTCCAGTTCGCCGAGGAATGAATCCCGAAGGATCCCGGCGCAGTTGACCAGTCCGGCAACGGTCTCCCCGTCGGCAACCACCGAGGACACACTCGACATCACACTCTCTCGGTCGGTGACGTCCATGGCCGTGCCAATGGTCCCGCGCAGACCGTCACGATCCGCGTCGAACCCGTCAATCGCCGTCTTGAGATCCGCCGCCACTGGTACATAGCCGCCAACCAACAGGCGCCGACAGATGGCTTGGCCGATTACGCCCGCCCCACCGGTGACGATGACCTTGTTACCCACCGCTGGATCCCTTCGATGTAGCCAATGCTGTCAAGAACTCTCACCAGTTTCTTCGTTAAAGCTTTAAAGGTCAAGTTTTTAGATCTTTAATCGGAGGCGGGTGGTTCGACGTGATTCGAGCCACTGGATTCGGCATTGGTCCATTGGGCAGGGCAAACGATATTTGCCGCCCTGATGCGTTAACCTCGTCGAGACAGGAAGGGGCCGAGCTATGACAGCCGTGCATGCGGCATTGGTTCCGGTTCGACAGATCCCGGCACACGAGTTGGTGCTGGATCAGATTCGGCGTGCCCTGGAACTCGGGCGATTCCGTCCAGGGGATCGGCTGCCGACGGAGCGTGAGCTCTCCGAGATGCTGGACGTGTCCCGGCACACGGTGCGCACGGCGGTCGCCGCCCTGGAGCGCGACGGGCTGATCGCGGTTCGTCGCGGTCGCGGTGGCGGGTTCACGGTGTTGGCGCCGGTGTACGACGCCGCGGAGATGCGGCGTGAGATGCGGCGCAACAAGCGCGCCCTCCGGGACGCGTTCGACTACCGCATCGTGGTCGAGACCGGAGCTACCCGGCTGGCGGCCGAGCGGCACCGGAGCATGGATCTGTCCGCACTTCACAAGCTCCTGGTCGGCATGGACACGGCCCTGGACATCGCGCTCGGCGAACAGTCCGCGCAGCACGTGGTCGACTTCCAGACTCTGGATTCGGCGTTTCATCTGCGCATCGCCCAGGCCGCCCAGAACGAACAGCTGCTCGACGCGGTCGCCGATGCGCGCCGTCGGATGTGGCTGCCCATCGGTGCGATCTTCGGCAGGTTGGAGACCAATGCCAACGACTACCACGAGTCGATCCTCGAGGCCATCGAGAACCGTGAACCCGAGTTAGCCGCCACCAGGATGACCGAACACATCAACGACACCCGCCACACCATCGAGGCCTGGTTGAAGCGGTGAGCATCGACTCAACCGTCCAGCGGTAGTTCGGGAAGGGTCTGCCCGCCGTCGACCACCAGCGTCTGGCCGGTGACGAAACCCGCCTCCTCGCTAGCGAAATAGACTGCAGCGGAAGCGATGTCGGCAGGACTACCCAGACGGCGCTGCGGGATGCAGGCCTCCATCTTCTCGATCGCCGCGGCTCCCAAACCGTCGAGCCCCTCGGTGCGGATGCTCCCAGGCAGCACGGCGTTGACGGTGATTCCGTCAGCCGCGAGTTCCAGCGCAGCGGTGCGGACGAAGCCCAGTTGCGCGGCCTTGCTGGCGCCGTAGTGGCTCAATCCCGCATATCCCGTGATCGGCCCGGTGATCGACGAGGTCACCACGATGCGACCTCTCCCCGAGCGGCGCAGGCCGTTGCGGCAGGCCTGGACGCTGAAGATGGTCCCGTAGACGTTGGTGGAGAACATCGACTCGAGGTCGCCGGGGGTGATGTCGTCGAGCAGCTGTTCCGGGTAGACGCCGGCGTTGGCGCACAACACGTCCAGCCCCCCGAGACGACTCACGGCCTCCTCGGCCATCGTCGCGCACGAGGCGGGATCGGCGATGTCGGCCACGATCGTCTCGACGCGACCACCCGGTTCCTGCAAGACCCGCCGAGCGCTCTCCAGTGCCTCGGATGAGCGTCCGGTGATCGCGACCGATGCGCCTGCCTGCAGGAACCCTGCGGCGATGCCCATCCCTATTCCGCGACTTCCGCCGGTGACCAATACCTTCATCGTCGACCAGTCAGTCACGCGGGCAATCTCCGTTTCTGCGAGAGACGTTGCTTCGGTTCCGGATCGACACCTACGGTGCCAAGGCTTCGTCGCCGACCGGCGATCCGTCGTCGAACACGGTGCTGCCGATCCGCGCATACAGCTCGGGCTTGGCGGAACGCCAGTACAGGGCCACGGCGATCGAACCGAAGAAGAGCACCCCGACGATCCACGGGATCATCTTGAAGAACAGACTTCCCGACGCGGTGCCCGCCGCGGCCGCCATGTTGGAGGTCATCAGATAGATCACGTAGGCCATTCCAGCGGCTCCGAGGATCGGAGCCAGCAACGTGCGCCACCAACTCGCGGTCTCGGGATGCTCCCGTTTGACGTGAAAGTAGACGATCGTCGAGATCGAGCACATGATCTGCACGATCAGCAGGCACAACGTGGCAAGGATCGCGACCAAGACGAACAACTCGGTGTAGGGATCGGAACGGGTGACCGAACAGATGACGATCAGGATCGCGGCGAATACGGTCTGGGTCAACGACGCGATCCACGGCGAGGCGTGCTTGGGGTGAGCCTGTCCGAGACGGTGCCACATCAGCCCATCTCGGCCGAAGGCGAACAGGTAGCGAGCCGCAGAATTGTGAATCGCCAGCGCGCAGGCAAACGAGCCGCCGAGCACCAACCACTCGAAAACCGTTACGCCCCATGAGCCGACGTACTGTTGAGTCGGCGCGTAGAGCAGATCGAACGGGTTCGCCGAGGACGCCCTCTCCACCGCCTTGGTGGGTCCGTTGCCGACGATGACGCCCCAGGCGACGAAGGTGTAGAAGACGCCGATACCGATGACGGCGATCATGGTCGCCCTTGGCACGATGCGCTTGGGGTCGCTGGATTCCTCACCGTAGATGGCGGTCGACTCGAATCCGACCCACGACCAGAACGCCATCAACAGGCCCAGCCCGACCACGCCGCCCGCGACTCCGTTGGTGCTCAGCGCGGTGATCGGGCTGAGCGAGGTGAAGCTGAATCCGTCCGGATGGGCGATCAACCCGGCCGTCGCGCTGATCGTCAACATCGCGATCTCACAGACCAGGACGACGCCGAGAACCTTGGCCGCCACCGAGATGTCCCAGTGCGACAACACCGCGATGACCACCAGCGCGAGTGCTGCGTACAACTCCCATGGCAGGTCGACCCCGAACTGCGCGGTGACCGCCTGGTCGGCGAACGCCGAGAAGATCCCGATCAACCCCGCTTCCATCGTCATGTAGGTGAACATCGACATGATGCCCGCCGGCAGACCGGGGATCTTGGACCACCCTCGAGACACGAACGTGTAGAAGGCACCCGCCGCGGTGATGTGTCGCGCCAGCGCCACGAACCCGATGCTGAAGATCGTCAACACGATCGTGGCGATCACGAACCCGCCGGGTGCTCCGAGCCCATTGCCGAAGCCCACGGCCACAGGCAGATTGCCCGTCATCGCCGTGATCGGAGCCGAGAAGGCGACGACCATGAACACGACACCGACGAGGCCGATCGCCCCGCGTCGAAGGGTGGGACGAGGTTCGCCCGATGCCGGGGTGGTCGCTTTGGCCTCGGGCACTGAGTTGACCGCCATGGCAGTCCACCTTTCGTGTTGGTTGGCGTGAGCCTAGGAGCTAAAAGGTTCAAAGACAAGCCCTATAGACCTAAAAGCGCGATGCGGGACACGGTCGCCGAGAGCGCCGAGGGACGGCGCTGACCACGGCTTTGGTCTATTGCTTGATGGTTTAGACCAACCCTGGGCGTGGTGTCACCGGGCAGGAAGGGAAACGCAGCAGCGTCTAAGCTTGCAGGAGGTCTGCCCGCTATCGAGAGGAAAGTCCATGAGCGACAAGCGGATCCTGTGCTTCGGCGACTCCCTTACGTGGGGCTGGATTCCCGTCACCGACGGCATGCCCACCGAACGGTACTCACCCCAGCAGCGATGGACCGGCGTGCTGGCCGAGCGACTCGGCGAAGGGTTCACGGTCATCGAGGAGGGCCTGAGCGCGCGGACCACGTCGGCGGACGACCCCACCGACGCGCGGCTCAACGGTTCGGCTCATCTGCCGGCATGTTTGGCCAGCCACCTGCCGCTGGACCTGGTCATCATCATGCTCGGCACCAACGACACGAAGGCCTACTTCCGGCGCACACCCCTCGACATCGCGTTGGGGATGTCCGTCCTGGTGACGCACGTGCAGACCAGCGGCGGTGGAGTTGGCACCGTCTACCCGGCTCCCAAGGTTCTCATCGTGGCCCCGCCACCGCTGGCTCCGATGCAGCATCCGTGGTTTCGACTCATCTTCGAAGGCGCTCAGGAGAAGACCGCCCAACTCGCCGACGCTTACGAGGCCCTCGCCTCCTTCGTCAAGGTCCCCTTCTTCAACGCCGGGTCGGTGATCACCACCGACGGCGTCGACGGAATCCACTTCACCGAAGCCAACAATCGCGACCTGGGCGTCGCCCTCAGCGAGAGGGTCCGCGAGACCCTGTAACCGCCCGACACGCCTAGCCCGCGTGCGGAGTGACGAGGAACTTCTCGCCTGTCGCCCGCTTGACGTAACCGTTGAACGCATCGGGCGTCAACATGCCCGCGAGTGAAACCTCGCGGGTGTAGGTACTCGCGAACGTCGTGGTGAGCTCGGCGGCCACGCGCGCTCGGAGCCGCCCGATGGTCTCGGCCCCGGCGCCCTGGAGGAACGGGGTGAGCAGCCATCCACCGAGGCCCCACGCCATGCCGAAGTTCCTGGTGAGGATCGTTGGCCCCGTGTCGAGTCCGCCGTAGATGTACACCTGTTTGTGGACGGTCGATCCATAGCGCGAGTACACCGCGGCGGTCGAGCTGGCGGCTTCCTCCATGCCGTTGAGGATCTCGCTGGTGAGCGTGCCCCCGCCCGTGGCGTCGAACGCAAGCGTCGCGGACGTCGCCTTCAGCGCCTCGACGAGATCAGTCGAGAACGTGGGCGATGCCGTGTTGCAGACGTGGACCGCGCCGAGTGATCTCAGCAGTTCCTCTTGCTCCGGCTTGCGGACGATGTTGACGAGCGGTATCCCGTCCGTCATGCAGAGCTTGACGAGCATCTGCCCGAGATTCGACGCGGCGGCGGTGTGCACCAAGGCTGAATGACGTTCGCGGCGCATGGTTTCCACCATTCCGAGAGCCGTGAGGGGATTGACGAAGGACGACGCCCCATCCTTGGCCGTAGCGCCGTCGGGTAGGACCAGACACCCGGCCGCGTCGACCACTCGATACTGCGTGTACATCGCGCCACCGGCGACCCCCACCGTCTTGCCCAGAAGCGCCTGCGCCGCGGGCGACGACCCCGCGGCCACCACGGTGCCGGCGCCTTCGTTGCCCACCGGGAGCGATTCGTCGATTCGCGCCGAAAGCAGTCCGAGGGCTCCCGCTCCCAACGGTGCGGTGACGACGGGGCGCTCCGGCGTGCCCGCGGTCGTCGCACTCGACATGTCCGCACCGGCGACGAGGAGTCCCAAGTCCGACGGATTGATCGGCGCGGCTTCGATGCGCACCAAGACCTGGTTGTCGGCGGGCGTCGGAACGGGGACATCGTGCAACGAGAGCTCCAGCGTGCCCTGCGAGGTCACCAACGAACGAAGTTCCAAAGCGCTCTCAGGCAGATCTGCGGTCATGGACGGTGCCTCGTTCCTGTCGTGGACGTATCTCCACCGTAGAACTAGGGCTCGTCGACTGCCCGGCTGCTGAGATCCAGGTCCGCGACGAGGCTTGCCAGGTCTCGTCGTCGGGACTGCGTCTGCCAGGCGGCCCAGGTACGTCGGATGAGGGGGTCGCCGCGCAGTCTGTGCCAGACCAGACCGTCGGGTAGCGGGCGGGCCCACCCCTGTGAGGCGAGGGCGAACGCGCGGCCGGTTCCTGCTGCGGCGAGTTTGACTTCGGGGGTGACGGGTCGGTCTTGTTCGACGACCCAGTCGGTACCGGTGACGCCGTGACTGCGCAGCGTTGCGCTGACCTGGTCATGCCAGGCGGGTGCGTCACCGCGGGCGAACCCAACCCACCGAAGATCGGCGAGGTGATGAAGAGGCACACCGGCGGCCTGCGCCAGATCCTCGGCGCGCGCGGCGGTCAGGATCACCCCCATGGGTTCCTCCACCGCGAGAACGCTGTCGATGTCTCGATCGATGGGGCGGTCGCGAAGCAGCGCCAGGTCGAGTTCGCCGAGTGTCAGCGCGAGCAACTGATCGGCGCTGCGCGCATGGCGCAGTTGCACGACGAGGTCGGGGAAGATCGCACTGACTCGCGCGACCGCCGATGGCAGCAGATCGGGTGGCAGTTCCAAGTGGCACGCCGATGCGCAACGGCGCGTTCCCCGCGGTGGACAGGTTCGTCATCTCGGCGACGACGCGGTCGTGGTGCGCCACCAGGTCGCGCGCCTCCTGGAGTAAGAGGGTTCCTCGTGCGGTGGGTCGTGCGCCGGTGTGATCACGCTCCAGCAGGCGCCCGCCCAGCTGCTTCTCCAGCGATTGGATGATCTGCGACAGCGACGATTGGCTCATGTGGAGTCGTCGTGCCGCCGCGGAGAGGCCACCCTCTTCCACGACGGCGACGAACACGCGCAGATCACGAATTTCCATCGGCCCTCGAGCTCTGTCGAATCCCCCGTCGAGTCCATTGTCACCGCGGCCGACTCCCGGTGGGGCGAACGGTCAGATGATGGCGCCGCCGGCATCGGCGCGCACGGTCGCACCCGTCACGTAGCTGGCAGCCGGTGAAGCGAGAAACGTGATCACTTCGGCGATTTCGACGGGGTCTGCGGTGCGGCCGAGCGCGGTACCCCGGCCCAGGTCCTCGACGCGATCGCCCCAGTCGACGAGCACGCCTGCAGTCCGTGTCGGTCCCGGCGCTACGGTGTTGACCCGTACCTGCGGGCCGAATTCGACGGCCCAGGTGCGGGTCAGCGATTCCAGCGCAGACTTCGACGCGCTGTAGACCGATGACTCGGCAACGCCTTTGGCCGTGGCGATGCTGGAGACGTTGACGATGCTCCCCCGGCCGTTGTCCAGCATGTGCGGGACCAGCTTGGCGACCAGGAAGTACGCACCGCGCACATTGGTGTTGAACACCCTCTCGAAGCTGGCGACATCCTGCTTCACGGTCGCTGCGGTCGGAAACGCACCGGCGTTGTTGACGATGATGTCGACCGCGCCGACCTCGTCGACGAGCTGATCCACCGAGTCGAGGTCACCGAGGTCGGCGGCAATGAACCGAACATCGTCGTCGGCCCCCAGATCGGCGAGCGCCTCTTTGCCTCGCTCGGCGTCACGCCCGGTGATGATGACCCGGGCGCCTCGGGCAACGAGCAGGCGGGCGGTTTCCAGACCGATCCCGGCAGTTCCGCCGGTCACGAGTGCGGTGTAGTCCTGCAGATCTTGCATGTCAATCCTTTACGACGGCGCTGGATGGCGCGGGACCGAGGTGCCGACCCGACGGGCCAGGTCTCGGCTTCGGTCGATCCAACCGCCGCCGGCGAGCGCCTATTGCCGGTGCGCCATCAGGATTGGCGATCGCCTCCATCGTCATGACGAATGGCGATCGCGGCGTGTTCGCCACCGTGGCCGTCATCACCTAGTATCGACCAATATAGTATTGATTGATACTAGTTCGTTGTCACCGCCGAACCGCAGTACGTACGCTGCGATGGACGCGTCCCAGGAGGTAAAACGATGGGTCAAGTTGAGACCGCGCAGGCCGTTGTCGTCGGAGCGACGGGCGAGCTCGGCGCTGCCATCGTCGCCCGGCTGCGCGAAGCCGGGGTGCCGGTGGTCGCGGTCGCACGCGACCGCGACCGCCTCGAGCAGATGAGCGCAACCGACGACGGGATCACCGCATGCCCCGCGGACATCGGTGATGACTCGTCGGGTCGGGCGATCGCCGCCGCCGTGTCCGGGCCCGTTCGGATGGTGGTTCAGTCGGCAGCCGTACCGCCGGCCGGACCGCTGGCCACGATCGAGCCGGACGCCCTCGGCCGTGGGGTGTCGCTGAAGCTCGGCGGACTGCTGCGCCTCATCCGCGCAGTCGACGATCGGTTCGTCGAGGGATCCCGGATCGTCGCCATCGGTGGCCATTTCGGTTCCGAACCCACGCCGCAGACCTGCGGGGCGGGTGTCACCAACGCCGCCCTCGCCAATCTCGTTCGCCAGCTCGCCGACGCCTACGGGCCGCGGGGGGTGACCGTGCACATGATCGCTCCTGGCGCCTTGGACACCGATCGCCTGCGCCGGTTCGCCGACGCGCACGCCCAGGCGCGCGGCGTCAGCGTCGAGACGGTGCTCGACGAGTACCGATCCCACTCACCGCTGGGCCGGATGACCACGGTCGATCAGGTCAGCTGGGCGGTAACCCAATTGTTGGCGCCCGAGGCCGACGCGCTGCATGGCGCAACACTGGCCATGGACGGCGGCGCCCGCCGGGGCCTCTTCTAGGCGGGAATAGTATCGATCAAAATAGTATTGATTGATACAGTTGGCAGGTTTGGACGGCGAGGAGGAACACTGATGAGTCGTGTTGCGGTGATCACTGGAGCAAGCCGGGGAATCGGGGCGGCAACCGCATCGGTCCTCGCGGGTCAGGGATTTCGGGTAGTCGTCAACTACCGGTCGAGCGCCGAGGAAGCCGACCAGGTGGTCCGGGCCATCACCGCGGCCGGCGGCGAGGCCATGGCCATTCGGGCCGACGTCACCGAGGCCGACCAGGTCGACGCGATGGTGCGCGAAGTCGAACAGCGCTGGGGCGGGGTCGACGTACTCGTGCACAACGCCTTGATCCCCTTCGATGTGACCTCGTTCGCCGATCTGACCTGGGAGCAGCTCGGCGGCAAGCTGGACCGCGAGCTGCATGCCGCCTTCCTGATCACCAAAGCCGTTGTACCGGGCATGATTTCCCGAGGCTACGGCCGGATGGTGTATCTGAGCACGGGGCTGTCCCGCCGGCCGCGCGAGGGCATGATCACGCTGGGCACCAGCAAGGCGGCACTGGACCAGTTCGTCCGGTACGTCGCACTCGAGCTGGCTCCGCACGGGATCACCGCGAACCTCGTCGCGCCCGCCACGGTCGACGAAACGAAGGTGACCGGGCAACTGACGACCGACCAGGTTGGCCACCTCGGCGCGACCAACCCGATGGGACGCCTCGTCCGCCCGGATGAAGTCGCCAAGACGATTGCCTTCCTGACGAGTGAGGACTCCGGCTTCACCACCGGTCACTACCTCACTGTCAACGGCGGCCTCGCGATGGATTGAACGGGACTGCAACACAACGGCTTCGAAGAAAGGCACCGCTTCATGCACACCATCGACCTGACCTATGTCGGAAATGGGTACCACGAGGAACTGGTCGCCTACGTCGCCGACCAGGAGGGCTATTACGAGGACGAAGGTGTCCACGTCGCGGTCCGAGACGGAGTCGGATGGGAAACCGAGCGTGTGCGCCGCGGCGCGACGATCGGCCTTGGCCGGGCCCTGTTGTCGCGGATGACCGACGGCATCGACTGGACGATGATGAGCGTCAACACCCATCGTCCGTTGTTCTGGTTTCTCGGCAACGCCGAGATCACGTCCATGGCGGATCTTCGCGGGCGCCGCCTGGCAGTCCACGCCGCCCACACCGCCCCCGGTTGTTTCGCCCGGATCGTCCTGCGCAAGCACGGCCTCGACCCCGACCGCGACCTGGAATGCATCGCGCGAAATCCGGGCGACTACCAGATGGACCTGCGACGCCTTCGGGACGGCTCCATCGACGCCGCCTACGTAGGCAGCACACTCTCACCCGAACAGGTCGCCGAAGAAGAAGGGTTCCACGTGCTGGCCTGGGTCGGCGATCACTTCCAGATCCCCACCGTGGGTGTCGCCGTGGACCCCACCCACATCCCGCTGGACAGCCCCGCGCTGCAAGCGTTGGTACGGGCCAATCAGCGGGCTCTGCGGACGATCGCCGACCGACCCGACGTGGCCGTCGACTACCTCTCCTCGTTCCTCAACCGACTCACGCGCGATGAAGCACAACGACACTACGAGCGCTACATCGCGCCGTACTTCATCCCCGACGGCCAGGTCGACCTCGAGATCGCCCAGCAGGCCATCGACGCCGTCGCCGTCGAGCTCGGTGTTGCACCGGTGGCCGCAGACGCGATCTACCAGCCCGACAACCTAGACATCCCGGTGGTGATCTGAATGGCTGAAGTCGTCATCGCGGGCGGCGGTCCGAATGGGCTCATGCTTGCCTGCGAACTGGGACTCGCGGGGATCCGGCCGGTGGTCTTGGATCCGATGCCCGGCCCCAACCCGCAACCGCGGGTCAACCGCATCGTGGGCCAGGGCGTTCGGATTCTCGACCATCGAGGTCTGTACAGCGCGCTCACAGGGACCCAAGATCCGCCGAAACCCGCTCCGCGGTCGATGTTCGCGGGCTTCCCACTGGATCTCACGTCGGTGCCCGACTCCCAGCTCTTCGTGGTCCCCGTTCAACAGCGCGGGCTGGTCCATGTGCTTGCCGAGCGGGCAGCCGAATACGACGTGGACATTCGTTGGGGTCACGCCCTGACCGGTTTCGACCACCACGACGACGGCGTCACCGTCCATGTCGCCGGCCCCGACGGCGCCTACGATCTGACCGCCGAGTACTTCGTCGGCGCCGACGGCGGCACCAGCCTCACGCGCCACCTCGCAGGCATCGACTTTCCCGGGATGTCGTCGTACGACCTGGTCGTCCGAATGGGGTTCGACGTACGACCGCCGAGCGACTGGGTTCAACCCTTCGGCGCGACACCGGACGCACCCGGTCGGAACCCTGCCACCCTTGCGGTTTCATCGCACCGACCGAGGGGTTTTCGCGTTCGGTCAGATCGGCAGCCGGGTAGCCGTGATGACGTACGAGCTGGACACGTCGGCTCGCGAACAGCGCGCCGACAGGAGCGACGAGCCGGCCATGACCCTGGCCGAGCTGGAGGCGAGCGTCACGCGTGTGCTCGGCGCGGACGTGCCGCTGCGGCCCATCATCGCCTGACGCGCCACTCGATCTGCGTCGATTCTCCGGCGTCAACTCGAGGATCGCAGTCCCGGTACCAGACCGGCCGGGTGTTCCTGCTCGGCGACGCCGCACACGTTCACTCGCCAATCGGCGGCCCCGGTCTCAACCTGGGTCTGCAGGACGCGGTGAACCTTGGCTGGAAGCTGGCGGCCGTCGCCCAGCGGGCGCGTGGAGCCCACGCTGCTCGCGACCTACGAGAGCGAGCGCAGGCCCGTCGCCGAGCGACTCGTCATGCACAGCCGTGCCCAGCTGGCACTCTTCCGGCCGGGGCCTGAAGTCACGGCGCTGCGCGAACTCTTCTCCGAACTCGTCACCGACCCCGCCGTCGTCCGTCGCCTCAGCGACCTGCTCTCCGGTGCCGAAACACGTTATGCCACAGGCGCTGACGCGCATCCTCTGGTCGGGCGCTGGGTACCCGACTTCGCCGTCACCGACGGCGGCGGAACAAGACGCGTTGCGGAACTGGCACGCGACGGACGGCCTCTGCTCGTTGATCTCACCGACAGTGGCGAGGTGGCGGCGGCGGTGTCCGACGAGGACGACCGGCTCACCGTCGTCGCCGGGCGGCCGGTCGGCGAGGTGCCTGCCACCGCCGTGTTGGTGCGTCCCGACGGCTTCGTGGCATGGGCGTCGTCGCGGCCCCAGCCCGATGCCGACGAGTTGAGCGAACTGCGGAGTGCGCTCGAGCTGTGGTTCGGGATTTAGCCGCGGGGACGTCGAACACATTTGGCACCGAGTGATACCGTCTCGAATGATCCCAATGCCCGCAGGGTCGTGCGTCATGACCTCGAGGGCTCGCCGGAAGGCGACCACCGTGCGGGCGACCGACCGCACCGGAGATCCCTCCCCCTTCGTTCTCGGGTTGCTGCTGCGCAAGGTGCACTCGCGCGTGGCAGCGGTGATGGCGGAAGTGCTTCGGCCGCTCGGCATCGAGTTGCGACATTTCGCCGTGCTGATCGTCCTGGTCGATCGTGGAGCCACCGAGCAGCGGGACTTGGTGGAGGCGACCGGCTCGGACAAGGCCGGGATCATGCGGGTCGTCGACGACCTGGAGCGCAAGGGGCTGGCCAAGCGCAAGTCCGTCCCAGGAGATCGGCGGGTGCGATCGGTGGAGATCACCCCCAAGGGCCTTGAACTCTTCGACGCCGCTCACGTGGCCGCGGGACAACTGACTGAACGCCTGGCGTCCGTACTGGGGCCCGACGAGACCGGTCAGCTGACGAATCTACTCACCCAATTCGCCTCTCCCGCCGCGGATTAACACGCCTTCCAGGTCCGCGTCAGGCCGGGCGGCCATGATCGTGCGCGACGGCGATCAGCCGCCCGGGCCTGCCAGCCGAATGTTGCGTCCGTACGGGTCCCGCACCCCGTTCGGCGAACCCGTCGCGCCCCACGAGTCACTTGTAGCTCATTAATCACAAATGCCCCAAATTCCCCATAACTCACATTTACCACTTTAGTTGCGTTCAATAACAATTAGATCAATGGCCGCTTTGGTCACATTAAGCGACAACTGCCATTTCTTAAACGTCGACACCCGGCTACGACGGGCGCGGAACCACTCCGGAGGCGTCGTTGACCAGCTCACACGGGGTGCGTGCGCCGTAATCCCAACGGCCCCTCCGCCCCCATGGGAATCAAGAGATATAAATAAACTCAGAGAAGACAATTAGACTCATTAGTGCCCCTGTTTAACTTCCGTCTCTTCTGTAAAACTCAATTTCACGATTTGAGCTTGAGGGAATCGTCCACTGGCTCCGCACCTTCGTTGGCGTGCGGGCCGTGGCGGCACCTCACGGAAGGATCGACATGAGTGTGCGGAAGGCTGTCGCGGTAGCCGTGATCGCCGGTGCGATCGCGATGGCGCAGATGGCCGTGGCAATCCCCTCTGCCGGCGCTGAACCCAACTGGGATGCCATGGCTCAATGCGAGTCGGGAGGGAACTGGTCCGAGAACACCGGCAACGGCTTCTACGGCGGACTTCAGTTCACCCCGGGGACCTGGGCGGCGAACGGAGGCGTCGGATCACCTGCCGCCGCCCCTCGCGAGGAGCAGATCCGTGTTGCGCGCAACGTCCTGCAGACTCAAGGGATCGGAGCGTGGCCCGTGTGCGGTGGCCCGATCGGCTGGGCGGCAGGGACGTGCCGCGCGATGGTCGCCTGGATTCCCATCGGGAATCTTCCGCATCTGTGCACGATGGTGCTCAATCCGCTTGCCTGAGGCCCATCACTCGTCGGATGCGGACTGCCTCAGTGCTGCAGAGGAATGTCGAGGGTGCCAACCCGGTTCGATTCGGCTCGCGACCAGCGTAAACTTCCATGAGGACTCCTCGGAGGAACCCTCATGGTTCGACGTGGCCGACCCGGCGTTTGGATTTCAATACTGGTTGCTTCCCTGCTGCTCGTGATCATCGCCGCAGCCGGCATCCACCTTGCGTTCAGCCCCAGAGGACCAGATGCTCGGCAGGACGGCTTCCTGGCCTACGGTCGGATCTCGGTATCGATATTCGGCAGTGAGGTGAACACGCCTCAAGCCAAGCGATGCATCGCCAGCTCCGTGCAGGCGGGCATCGATGTGCGGCAAGGAATTCCCATAGTCATCAGTCTCGACGGGCGCGCCGTCGGAGGCGGCGACCTGTCCACGGGTGAGCTGACGCAGGAAGTCATCCGACGCGGACACTCCGAATCATCGCGTTTCTCTTGCCAATACAAGTTCTCGGCGCCGGTGACCCGCCCGGGCGAGGGCCGATACACCGTGGATGTCGGCGAAGCGAAGGTGGCCTTTTCGATGGACGACCTGCGGAATGGCATCGATCTCAAACTGTCGTGACATCGTCTGCTAGGCCAGTGTCGTGCAGGGTGACAGCGCTCAGGGCGGAAGGCACTCACGCCCTGAGCGCTGAGTCGTTGTCAGTGATTGTGGAAGAGCAGAGCGCCCATATCGCCGCCGAAGGGCTGTTGGTTTTGGGCGGCCTGTTGCGCGGCTGCCCCGGGGGTAGCGATGATTTGGGAGTTTCCCGGGCTCTGCTGCACCGTTGCGTCAGCAGATGCGAGCGGTGCCAGTCCAATGGCTGCCGCCGATGCGGCGATCGCCAGCGGCGCGACATAGCGAAGTTTCATTTCCTTCTCCTCATTTCGGTGACATCGTCGACGGCGATGTCGATTGAATTCCGACTCCGTTGGTCGGACGGAGCAGCTGGCGTGTGCACCGGCGGCTGACTAGGACGGCATTCCGGAACTCCATGTCGGGGGTCCGTATGCGGCGAGCGGCTCAAAGCCAGGGGGGACGAGCTGATCCGCACCGGGTTGTACGCACTCGTACGGTTCGGAGCAATACGGCGTGGTATCGCCGGCGAGAGGATCGGCGGGAATCAAATGTGCGCCGACACCGACCGTAGCTGCAGCTAGGATCGCTGCTGCTGCGGTTCCCACCGCCAGATGAACCCGCCTCCGACTGTGCGTGTTGCGGCCTGTGCTGCTCGAAGTCATGATTCCCTCCTCAGCCTTTCGTGGGATCGCCATGTGTCCCAACAGTGCTCGGTCAAGTCGTCGTTGTCGTCGGCGCTAGCGACCAAACCTGCTTGTGGGCTGCCGGTACTGCGCATTGCAGCTAGTGGGAATGAAGATCACGCCAACCGGAGAATCCGCCACGGATACGGCGGTGATGCGTGTACATCGCACGTCCGGCCGTCACCACTCATTGCCAATCGGACAGATCCAACCACCCACGCCTACGGCGGCGAGACACGAATATTGCTGCGCTCAGCCATTTTCCAGATAACCGTCGCTAGCGGTAGACGGGAACCGCAGATTGGTGGTAGCGGGAACGACACGGAGTCGACGACGCGCAAAGCTGGAAGGAGTCAACATTGGGATCACCCTCAAAGGAGAGACGTCATGGACGTCAAGCTCACCTATCTAGCACCCCTACTGGCGGCTGGCGCCGCCGCGGTGATGATCGGCGCGGCACCGATCGCTTCTGCCGAGTCCACCACGCAGCAGTCCTGCAACGAGACCGTTTCGGGCAGCGTGTGTGAATCCCCCGGCAATGTGGAGCTCAACGACACCCCTGGGCCGACGGATTTCCAACCATATGGCGAAGACGGCTGGCTGATCGGAGGCTTCGGTGGATTCGGTGGATTCGGAGATCACGGCGGCGGCTTTCACGGCGGCTTTCATGGCGGTGGCGGCGGTCACCGGTAGCCGTCAATCAATTGGCGCCCACGCTGCGCATTCGAAAACCTTTGTGCCGGTGTCGCTGCCCGCTAGCGGGTAACGGCAGAGTTACCGTTGACCGGTATGCGCAGTGAAGCTCTCATAGGGAAGCTGGAGTCATGCACGTGAACGAGGGACCCGATGCGCTGCCTAATCGTTGATGACAGCCCGCAATTCGTAGTCGCCGCGCGCGGGATGCTCGAGCGTGAGGGGATCACCGTAGTGGGTGCAGCCTCGACGGCCGCTGATGCGCTTCGGTGTTTCGAACAGCTGCGACCGGATGTGACGCTGGTCGATCTCGACCTCGGTGGCGAGAGTGGCTTCGACGTTGCCGAACAACTCCACCGTGCGGCAGGGTCGGCAGGCTCCGTGGTGATCCTCGTCTCCACACACAGTGCACAAGACTTCGCCGAACTGATCGAGGCGAGCCCGGCCGCAGGGTTCGTCGCCAAGTACTCTCTGTCGGGCGCCGCTATCCGCGATCTGGTCGGTCACCGAGATCACCAGTCAGCAGGAATCCAGGAAGGTGACCACCGCTATCACACGTCGGTGGTCGTCCCCCGTCTCGAGCAGCTTTGACTTCGTCAGTACCCAACTCACCAGCGACCTCCTCCACTTCCACGCCGTCCGGGCAGCGGCGCCGGCTTGACCAAGTCGATGATCCGTGCCACTGTTGTGCCGCAACGGTTGTCAGCACGAGTCTCCGACTTTCGACTGCGTTGGACGCCGAGGCGCCGCAGCTGGGACCGTCGTCAAGCACATCGCCCAGCGCGATCGAATGATCGGGCCACCGCGGCTCAGTCGTATGAGCACTGTGGCCATGCACGAGTCGACCTCGCCGCCAGGATCGACCTCCCCAGCGCCGCGACCGAGATGCCTAGGGGCAGGTCGGCATGCGGGCGCTATTCCGGGTAGCCGCCAGCTCCGATGGGGCGCTAGCAGTATCGCTACTGGTTTGCCGCCAACCTCGAGTTCCGGCTGGCCTCACCAATGGATGGCCGTTGGCCGTGGCGACACTGATTTGCCAAAGCGCAATGATTTGAACATCGCTGAAACGTCGGCGACCCCAGCAAGAGGAGGACCATCATGAAGACCTCGATCAAGTTCATCGCACCCGCGTTGGGTGCAGCCGCAATCGGCGCAACGCTTCTTCTCGCTCCGATCGCCAGCGCCGATACGGACCCGCTGGTGCCCTACGGCACCGATCCACACAGCTCATACGTGCTGGGATACCACGTGTCCAACCACGACGAGTCCTCCACCACGAACGGCCAAGTGGACACGGCGTTCTGATCCACCAGCCGCGGCGCAACTGCACGACCGTGCGACGCGTACGCAACGGGCCGGGTGCTGATCCACAGCATCCGGCCCGTTGCTGTGCGCGCCAGGCACCGCCACGACCAAAGGCGTGCTCTAGTAGGGCCGGTCGCCTTTGGGCATGACGTAGTCGGAGATCGGCGCGGAGTGACCGTTCACCGTCGTTCCGCCGTTGGTGATGCCCGGGGCGATCGGCAGCATGCTCTGCGGGAATCCGAACGTGGGTTCGGTGATCGCGTTGAGCCGGGCCAGTTCCTCGGCGGTGAGGTTCACGTCGAGGGCGCGGATGTTGTCCTCGAACTGCGAGAGCCGTCGCGCCCCGATGATGATCGATGTCACCGCGGGTTGCGCATGGAGCCAGGCCAGCGCGACGCTGGCGACATTGGTGTCATGCGCCTTGGCGATGATCTCGAGTTCGTCGACGACCGCATAGGTCTTCTCGTTGAGGGAACCCTCGATCAACGCGGCTCGATCGGACGTGTTCTCACCGGCGTTGCTTCGGGTGTACTTGCCGCTGAGCACACCGCCGGCAAGCGGTGACCACGGAGTGATCCCGAGGCCGAATTCGCCTGCCATGGGTACCAATTCCTGTTCGACGGTGCGTTGGAGCAGCGAGTACTCGATCTGCAGCCCGACGAACGAAGACCAGCCGCGGAAACGGGCGGTCAGGTTTGCTTCCGCGATCTTCCACGCCGGGGTGTCGGACACGCCGAGGTAGCGCACCTTGCCGGCCCGAACGAGGTCGTCGAGTGCGGCCATCGTCTCCTCGATCGGAGTGTTGGCGTCCCAGATGTGTAGCCAATACAGGTCGATGTAGTCGGTCTGCAGGCGGCGCAGCGAGTTCTCGCAGGCGTTGATCAGTGATTTGCGGCCCGAGCCGCCACCGTTCGGATCCCCTGGATAGAGGTTTCCGCTGAACTTGGTGGCGATCACCAGACGATCGCGACGGGCGGGGTGGCGCCCGACGTGGTCGCCGATGATCTTCTCGGAATGGCTCTTGGTGTAGAAGTTGGCGGTGTCGATGAAGTTGCCACCGAGGTCGATGAACCGATCGATGATTGCTTCAGACTCCTCGACACTGGAACCCCAGCCCAAGTCTTCGCCGAACGTCATCGCCCCCATGCACAGCGGGCTGACGCGTAGACCAGATCGGCCGAGTGTCACGTAGTGATCCAAAGGCACAGAGGGCCCCTCTCTGATAGATTGTTCACTTATGTGTTAGTTCACATATGTACTAGTTTAACTCTGAACTATCGAGGTGGCAATGTCAACGACGCGGGACGACGCGGCGAAGATCTGGTCGCTGAACTACCGGGTGCTGCTGTCAGTGATCTCCTCCGTCGAGACCGACATCGGCGCGTTGGGTCTCGATTCCAAAGAGCTCTTCCTACTTGCCGAGATCGACGAGCACCCCTACCCAGCCGAGCTGGCCACGGCGATGAGCATGCCCAAGGCAACGGTGACGGTCTACCTCAAGCGGCTCGAGGCCGCAGGATTCGTGCGCAGGCAGATCGACCCCGCCGACCTACGGCGCCATCGCCTCCAGACCACGCCGGCCGGGCGTCAAGCCACCAAGGATGGCCTCTCGTTGCTATCGGACGCGTTCGGCAAGCGCCTGGAACGCCTGTCCAAAGCACAGCAAAACGAGCTCAGGAACCTGCTGGAACAAATTCTCTGACTGCCTGCGTCTGCCCCAACGAGGCGGGCTAGTGCTTACTGGCCAGTCGTCATCATCGGAATGCGCGACGGCGCATCGAGGTGATCCTCGAGGCGCTCGTACAGCAAGGTCGTCCATGCCCGTAGGCCGGCTATTGCGCCGCGTGTCGCGGATCCGCCATCGACCGCGGCGGCTCCTCGTGACTCCAACAGCTCGATGATGCGCCGACACCTGGCCGTCTCAGTCATCAATTCGGCGTCCGGCGCATTGGCGAGTCGGTCTTCCGGCCAGCGGCCGTAGAACGCCGCTGACTGATTCAGCAGCACGATGAGCTCGGGTGCGGATCGACGCGTCAGGCGACGCGCCACCCGGGCGGCAACGCCACCGGCCGCGAGTAGGGCGAGCAGCGACGTGAGCATCAAGGCCCACTCGCCGATACCGCCGATCGCCGACGGAGATGCTTCGCCGCCCGTGTCGAGGCGTGCAATGATCGCGCTGAGGATCTGCCCGACGGGCGCCGACGGCTGCACGCAGCAAAGTCTAATCCGACGTGCCACCCTCGCACGTAGCTTTCCCGCGACCAGTCGAAAATCTACTGCCGTGGCCAACCGCACGAGTGCCGCCGCAAACGGGTGATCGCGGCGCTGTCAGCCGCCCACGCCGTCGACCGGCCGGCGAATCAGGCGATGTCCGCTGCCGTTTCCCTTGCTGGACAGTGGAATTCGCTCATCTGTGGCTTCGCCAGGCGGGAATCGGTCAGTGAATGGTGTAGCCGCCGTCGATGACGACGACCGACCCGGTCATGAACGCCGAGGCGTCGGAGGCCATGTACACCACGGTGGGGGCGATCTCCTCGGGCAGCGCGTATCGCTTCATCGGCGCGTCCTCGATCCAGTGCTGGCGGAACTCCGGCTGGTCGACGGGCGCCATCTCGGTCTTGACGTATCCCGGCGCGATGGCATTGACCCGGATGCCGTACGGCGCCCACTCGGCGGCCAACGACTTCGTCAGTTGATGCACCGCAGCCTTCGACGCGTTGTAGGAGGGCTGCCACTGCGGGCGGTTGACGATCAGGGAGCTGATCGACCCGACGTTGATGATGTTGCCGCCGCCGTGGTCCTTCATGTACTTGCCTGCGCTCCGGCTGAGCCGCCACAGGGAGCGGGTGTTCACGTCGAAGACGCGATCCCACTCGTCGTCGCTGATCTCCAGCGCCGGCCGGTGGATGGCCAGCCCGGCGTTGTTGAGCAACAGGTCGAGTCCGCCCAGTCGCTCCACGGCGCCGTCGACGGCCGCGTCGGGGCCGTCCTTGGCGGTGATGTCGACGTCGAAGGCCTGCACCTTCAGGCCCTCCGCCGCGAGGGTGGCGACGGCCGCGGCATTGCGCTCGGCGTCCCGCGAGACGAAGACGACGTCGGCCCCGGCCTCGGCGAGCCCCCTGACGAAGGCCAACCCAAGGCCGCGGTTGCCGCCGGTCACCAGGGCCCGTTTACCCGTCAACGCGAACGCGTCGAGAACAGTCATGTGCCTTCTCCGTTTCCATTCCGACACGTAATGCGTTCGGTGCGTTGGGCTTTCGTCAGTCGCCGCCGCGGTATCTTCGGCCGGCCAGCCCGTTGAGCAGCGCGGACAGGATGAGGACCACGCCGAGGGCCAGCAGCTGGAACTGGGTGCCGGTGTTGCCTTCGAAGTAGAGGATGATGCCGGCGTTGAGCCAGACGATCAGGACTGTCGCGAGCAGCACTCCCGCAAGGCGGCCGATCCCGCCGGTGATCGCGACGCCGCCGAGCACCGCGATGGTGATGGCGGGCAGCGCGAGGCCGTTGCCGGACGTGCCCGCGTCGGGTCGGGCCGAGGCGAACTCCGCGGTGATGTAGACCGCGACGAGGCCGGACAGGACCCCGGACAGCACGTAGGCGCGCATCCGGGTGCCTGCGACGTCGAGACCGGCCCAGCGCGCCGCGACGTCGTTCGTCCCGACCGCGTAGAGCCTGCGCCCGAAGGTGCCGCGCTCCAAGGCGAGCCACAGCACGATGAGCACGGGGACCAGGAAGGTGAACACGCCCAGTGGCACGTCGGGGATGTAGTCACCGATGATGGGAACGCGCACCGATCCGGTGAGCGTGTAGAGCGACTGAATCTGCGCGCTGTTGATGGGTTTCTGATCGTTGATCACCAGCGCGATCGACTTGTACGCGTAGTAGGTGGCAAGCGTGGCGATGAGGGCGGGAAAGCCGATGCGGGCGACGAGGAATCCGTTGATCGCCCCGAGCACCGCGCCGACGACGATGGCCAGCACCACCGCGGCCAACAGGGGCCAGCCCCACTTGCCGTAGGCGAACCCGAAGATCATCCCGACCAGCGACACCATGGCGCCGACGGACAGATCGATGCCGCCGCGGCCGGACACGATCACGACGAGTTCGGCGAAGCCCAGCAGCGCCAGCGGGACGGCGTCGATGAGGCTGGCCGACATGTAGTCGAAGTCGTAGTCGCCGCTGAGGTAGCCGTTGGCGCTCATGTACATCAGCCACGCCGACGACGATGACGATCAGCACCGTCGAGGAGCACGATCCGTTGCGTCAGGATCGCTTCCCAGATCCGGTCCAGCCGACGGCGCGCGACCGGTTTCTCGACGGCGGGCGCAGACGCCTCGACGCTCATCGGACCCTCCTCGCACGTCGGCGCAGCAGGTCGGTCCCCACCGCGACCACGATGAAGATCCCGACGAACAGGTCGGACAGCTGCGACGGCCAGCCCAACTGCGTGACACCGGATTTCACGGTCTGGACCAGGAGCGCGCCGAGGACCGTACCGAGCACCGAGCCGCGCCCGCCCATGATCGAGGTACCACCGATGACCACGGCAGCGATGACGGCCAACTCTTGGCCGGACCCCACGGACTGGTCGAGGCTCGAGGTGCCCTTGGCCAGGGTGAAGATGGATCCGAGTCCGACGAGGACGCCCGTGATGACGTAGGCGATCAGGATGCGGCGCTGCACCCTGATGCCGGCCAGTCGAGCCGCCACCGGATCGCCGCCCACCCCGAAGAAGTGACGCCCACCCGGCGTGTGGCGCAGATACCACCACGCGATGGCGGCCAGGACGACGGTGATCGCGAAACTGTGCGGCACGTCGAACGTGCGGCCGGCGACGCCGCGGCCGAACCAGGCCAGTGTGTCGGGCATGCCGTTGATCGTCTGCGAGCCGAAGATCTGCAGACCGATGAAGAGAAACAGATTCGCCGTGCCGAAGGTGATGATGATGGCGTGCACCCGCCCGTAGGCGATGAGTGCGCCGTTGACCAGGCCGAGGACCGCGCCGGTGACGAGAGCCACCGCCAGACACCCGATCAGCGGCAGAGATTGGTCACGCATGAGCTTGGCGGTGACGACCGAACACACCATGATCGCGCCGCCGACGGACACGTCGATGCCGCCGGTGATGATCACGAACGTCATGCCGATGCCGATCAGCGCCACCGGAGAGAACTCGACGAGCAGCGGAATGATCGAGCCGGCGCTGAGGAATGCCGGCGTGGCGAAGGCCAGCGCGATCCACAGCACGACCAGGACCGCGATCAGGGCGATCTCGGCGGGTGTCACCGGTGGGGGCAGGACCCGGCCTCTGGAGCGCACGGGTGCGGCGCTCGGCGCGGCGTTGGGATCGATCGCGGTACTCATGCGCGATCCCGCTCCGCTTCTCGCTGGACCCTCATGCGCGATCCCGCTCCGCTTCTCGCTGGACGCTCATGGGTTGGTCGCTCCTTCGTGATCCCCGGCGGCTGCTGCAAGGACGTCGACCTGTCGGGCGTCGGGACCGAACTCCGCGGCGATGGTGCCCGCGCGCACGACCAGGAGGCGATCGGTGATCCGCAGCGCCTCCTGAAGGTCGGAGGTGACGACGAGGACTGCCGTGCCGTTGTCGGCGAGATCGGTGATGATGCGGTGGATCTCCTCCTTGGCGCCGATGTCGACACCTTGCGTGGGCTCGGCCAGCAGCAGCAGCTTCGGCCGCTCGACGAGCTGCCTGGCGAGCATCACCTTCTGCGCGTTGCCGCCGGAAAGCGTTCCGACGGTCTGGTTTTCGTCCGATGCCCGCACCGAGAGCCGCTTCATCAAGTCCTTCACCACCGTGCGTTCTCGGCGTCGGTCCACGAACGTCCTGCCCAGCGAGAGGCGCTGGAGGTGACCGATCGACACGTTGAACGCGATGGACTGAAAGGAGAACATGCCCTCGGTCTTGCGGTTGGCGGGCAACAGCGCGATTCCGGCCCGCTCGGCTTGTCGTGGCGTGCGCGGCGCGATGGTGCGCCCCTCGACGACGATCTCGCCTGCGCTGGCCCTGGCCAGCCCGTGGATGCATTCGGCGATCTCGGCGACGCCGGAGCCGACCAGCCCGTAGAGACCGAGGATCTCTCCGGACCGCAACTGCAGGCTGACGTCGTTGAAGGCACCGGCCCGCGCAAGCGACTTGAGCTCGAGCACCGGCTTCCCCTCGGGCGCGGTCCGTGGCCCGGTTTGCTCGGAAAGGGCTTCTCCCACCATCAGTTCGGCCATCCGCCGCACCGACATCTCCTCGACCGGATAGGTGCCGATGGTGCTGCCGTCGCGCATGACGGTCACCTGATCGGCGATCTTGACGACTTCGTCGAGCCGGTGGGAGATGTAGATGATCGCGACGCCGTCGTCGGCGAGTCTGCGGATGATGCCGAACAGCACTTCGATCTCGGCGTCGGTCAGGATGGCCGACGGTTCGTCGAGGATGAGGATGCCGCACTTGCCTGCCAGTGCCTTGGCGATCGACACCTGCTGCTGGGTGGCGACCGACAGGTCCCCGACGGTGGCGGTGGTCAGCTTGGCGGGAAGGTCGAGGGACGCGAGCAGGCCGACGACCCGTTCGTTCTGCGCGGCCCAGTCCACGCGCCCGCGTTTGACGATCTCACGGCCCATGAAGACGTTCTCGGCGACGGTGAGTTCGCCGAACAACTGGGGCTCTTGATACACCGTGGCGATGCCGAGCGCGATCGCGTCGACGGTCGAGGTGATCGACACCGGCTGACCGTCATAGCTGATCGTGCCGGCGTCGGGCGCGGTGGCACCGGAGATGATCTTGATCAGCGTGGACTTTCCCGCGCCGTTCTCCCCCACCAGGGCGTGCACCTGACCTGGCCGAAGTTCGAAGTCGGCATGCCTGATCGCCTTGACCGCACCGTAACTCTTGACGACCCCCGTCAGGGTCAGTCGCGGGTCCTCCGGCATGGTGTCTCCAATGGCTGCGGATCTGCTAACCGGCTGCGCAGCAAGGCTTCTCGCCACGCCACGCAGCCGGTCCCGCGGTCAGTAGTTGAACTGGTCGACGTTCTCGTTGGTGATCAGCAACGGTTCACCCAGCACCAGCGTCTTGGTGGCCTCGTCCCACTTCACATCGGGCATCTGGTCGTTGACCTTGTTGGTCGCCTGGAACGTCTTGCCCGTGGCGAGCTGTTCGCCGGCCCACGCCGTCAGGTAGCCCAGGTTCGCCACGTTCCACAGGATCGACCCGGAGGACGATCCGTCGGCCAGGTACGGCTTCATCGACTTCGGCGTGCCGATCCCGACGGTGAAGACCTGGCCGATCTTGCCTGCGTCCTTGACGGCCTGTGCGACGCCGACCGCCGAGGTGGTGCACTGCCCCAGCAGACCCTTCAGGTCCGGGTGCGCGCTCATCAGGTCGGTGGACATCTGAGTCCCCTTGGCCTGATCCTCGCCCGAGTAGACCACGTCGACCAGCTCGGCCTCCGGGTACTTCGCGGACACGTAGGCCTTCTCTGCGGCGATCCACGAGTTCAGGTTCTCGGCGGTCTCACCACAGGACACGATGGCCCACTTGCCCTTTCCGCCCATCGCCTTCATGAGCGTCTCGGCGGTGGTGTTGCCGATGCCCTCTGCGGTGGCCTGGTTGACGAAGGCCTCGCGGACCGAGTTGGGGGCGTCGGTGTCCGCGGTCAACACCTTGATGCCCGCGTCCTGCGCCTGCTTCATCAGCGGCGCCATGGAGTCGGGATCGTTGGGGGCGATCACCAACGCGTCGACCTTCTGCTGAATGTAGGACCGCACGATCTGTGCCTGCGCGGCGGCGTCGGCCGACGTGGGCCCCTGATAGAGCCACTCGACGTCACCGAGGTCGCTCGCCGCCTGCTTGGCGCCGGTGTCCATTGCCTCGAAGTAGGGAGATCCCTGCAGTTTCGGCACGAACGCCACCTTGACCTTGGCGCCCGATGCTCCGGCGCTCTCCGACGCGCTGGCACCGCCCGAGGTCGACGGTGTGTTCTCGTTCTTCTTGGTGCACCCGCTGCTGACCATGGCGATGGCCAACACCACGCTGATCGCACCGACGAATCGCTGGGAAATCGCCATCGACTGCTCCTTCGGCCTGAGCTGAGGATCACGTGCCAACGCCCGGTCGACGTCGACTACGCGCACCCCGCCCGAGACCTGCCCATGGAGAGGCGAACACTCGACAAGTACGTTTCATATATCGAACTTACCGTCGAGTGATGAAACACACAGTAAGCACCTAGTTATGACGTTGTCAACGATGTCCGATGCACTTCTGCCGCAGCGCGTTTGACTCCTCCGATGTTTCAAGTTTCGGCCTGGACACCGAGGCCTGAAACACTGCGGAGGCGTGCGCTGCGGTCGTCGACGTTTGCGCATCGTTTACGCTGAGCCGGTGCCGGACCCAGGGCACGGGGCCAATGACCATCGTGCGCACCGCGGACGGGGACGCGTCCCCGCCCTGACGCGCGCCGCCACCGTCCTGCAACTCATTTGCGACAACGGCAGGCCGATGACTCTTGCCGAGCTGACTCAGCTGAGTGGCTACCCGAAGAGCAGCGTGATGGGGATCTGTCACGCCCTGACTTCCGAAGACCTCCTCGCTCGCGGGGTCGACGGCACGTACGCACTGGGGTCGCGCGTCTTCGAACTCGCTTCGGCGGCCAGGGCGCAACGCTGGCCGGTGCACGACATCGGATTCAGCTACCCGGTCGACGAGAGCTTCTTCGTCGCCGAGATCGAGGCCCTGCGCGCGGAGGCCACCAAGCTCGGTGCGCGACTACACGTGCACACCGCCAAGGAGAACAGAGACAACCAGTCGCGGCAGATCCTTGAATTCGTCGACGCCGGCCTCGACCTGATCTTGATCGAGCCGGTGGCGACCGAAGGCTTGGAGGACGCGTGCGCACGAGCTCACGCAGCCCGAATTCCGGTCGTCGCAATCGGTTCGGCCGTCAGCGGTGCCGACGCCGTCGTGGCGACGGACAACACGAAGGCCGGTTCCCTGGCCGGAACTGCGTTGGCGAAAGCGCTCGACGGCCACGGGCGCCTCGCCGTGGTCGGCGGCATACCGATCACCGCCAACTCCGATCGGATAGCCGGCTTTCTCGCCGCCATCGCCCCGCATCCCCAACTGACGGTGATCGCTACCAGCTACGGCGAACTCGACGCTCCCTCGGGCGAACGGGCCGCCGACGAGATCCTTGCCACTCACCCTGAGATCGACGGCTTCTTCGCCAGCAACGACCAGATCGCGATCGGCATCTCGCGCGTCCTGCGAAGCCGCGGGCTCGTGGTGCCGATCGTCGGCGTCGATGGAGCCAGGAACGCCGTCGAGGAGATCCGAGCGGGCGGACCGATCATCGCCACCGCAACCCAAGATCCCGCGGCGCTGGTCCGAGCGGCGATGGAAATCGGCAGCGCCCTGCACGGCGGGGCGCGGGTCGCTCGGCCGTCGCGCTACCTCGTCCCCCGGTTGATCGATGCGCGCAACGCCATGGAGTACCAGCCGTGGGGCTAGGCGGGCCGCGCAGCCCGGCCGTGCACCGCGGCGCCCGCGTGCTCGACGCCATCTCATCTGGCGCCGCCAGCACCCCGGCAGCGCTGGGCGTCGTGCTCGGACTGCCCAAGAGCTCGATCGCCGATCTGCTTGGCACCCTGGAAGACGCCGGCTTGGTCGCCCGCGGCGCGGACGGCAGTCTGCATGCGGGAGCCCGTTGGGCTGACCTGTCCGACCCCGACGCAGTGGCGTACCGCGTTTTCCGAGCTTGTGCGACAACGGATCTCGACGGACACACGATCTCGTTGGTTCAGCTCTTCGGCAACCAGATCGTCTTCGTCGACGTCCGCCTGGGCAGGCATCCGTTGCCATTGACGCCCCGGCCCGGGCAACGCGCGACCGCGGATGCCTGCGCCGGCGCGGTCGCCATCCTCTCGTCGCTGTCGGCCGCCGAGGCCGCGAACTCCGTGTGGGCGGCCGCCTCTCACCTCGGCCTCTCCGACGACGAGGTACAGCGGACCCTGGATCTGCGGCACACGCGGCGACGGGCAGTCTACGAATCGTTTTCGCCACACGTGGGGCGGCAGCTCGCGTGCCCCGTGGCGGGCACGCGATTCGCGCTCACTCTGCACGTACCCGAGCGCTGGCCCGAGCCCACCATTCGCAAGGCGGCCCGCGCGCTGAACTGCCGCCGCCGACGATGCCGAACCGGCATAGGTCACTGGTGTCGGATGGCGCCTCGCGTCATCGCGACGTCATCGGTGTGAACGCCTGAGTAAGCCATTCGCCGATCGTCTTGACCAGCACGGCGCGGTTCTCCCGCTTGACGATCGCGTGCCCTTCCTCGTCGAAGATCAGGCACTCGACCCGCCGCCCCAGTCGTTGGAGAGCCTCGAACATCTGCCTGGATTCGCCCGCAGGCACATTGGTGTCGTTGGCGCCATGCACCAACAGCAGTGGTGCGGTGAGCGCCTCGACGCGCAGAAGCGGCGAGAGACGGTCGAGGAGATGGCGGTCGTTTATCGGATGGCCGTACTTCGGGTACGCCTCGGCTGCGGTCCATGGATCGGTGTTGCGGTAGAACGTGCCCAGATCACTCATGCCACAGATGCTGATGCCGGCCGCGAACAGCCCGGGGTGGAACGTCATTGCTGCCTGCGTCAGATATCCACCGTAAGACCACCCACAGCAGGCGACTCGGTCCTGGACGGCAAGGCCACGGTCGACGAGAAAGCGAGCACAGTCCGCCACGTCGTCGATCGCGGCGAATCGCAGCTGCCTGTCGTCGGCATGGGAGAAGCTCCGGCCGAATCCGCCAGAACCGCGAACGTTCGGCGCCAGCACGGTGATACCGGCGTCGAGCAGCTCGGGAAAGATCTCGCTGTAGTCCGGCCGGGACTGCCCCTCTGGGCCGCCGTGCAGGTAGATCATCGCCCCCATGCGTCTGTTGCCACGTGGTTCGTAGAGCCACCCGGTGAACTCGAGTCCGTCGCGGGCGAACATCGTCACGAGCTGCGGAAGTGTGGCGGAGTTGCCGCCACCGGGTTCACGGTCGATACGCTCCCATTCTCGCGATCGTGGATCGACGAGCTCCACCGTTCGCGGTGTGGCCGGCCCTTGGACGGTCATCGCGACCATCGAGCCACCGGCGCTGATGCTGAGCTCGCCGGCCACCGGACCGGGCAGCGGGATCGGCTCGCTCAACGTGTTGTCGGCGTACTCGAGTATCTGCAACTCGCTGCAGCCGTTGATGTTCCACAGCAGAGCTACGGTCGACAGGTCATCGCTGACCGCGAACTCGTCCAAGTCGTAGCCGGGGCGTTCGGCCACGACGTGGTAGGACACCCCGTCTTCCGTGACGGTCGATTCGACCAACCGGGCGTGCTCGGCGCCGTTGTCGCTGCGAAGCAGGGCGCGCACGTAGCCGCGCGCGCTGTTGATCGGATACGTCTTCGCGGGGTGATAGAGCGCCATCACGTCGCCATCGAGGCCGGACCGTAGCCGGCGGGGTTGGTGGTCGTCGAGGATCACGCCCGCATCCGTCGTCGCGCCGGGATCGGATGGCAACAGGGCGATTTCAGTCAATCCGTGCAGAAGGACCAGGTCGCGGTAGCCGCGCGGACCGACCCGAACCAGCGAGGCTCCCGCCCACGAGTCGACGAGCTTGCCGCCGGATCGACGATCCAGCACGATCGTGGTGCCGTCGGTCGGATTGATCAGGCACGAGCTACCGACGCCGTCTTCACCGGTGAGTATGGCCGCCACCTGAATGCCGTCCCAGCCGATCAGCTGTGCGGTGCCCTCGGGGAAACCGGTCGGCCAGTGGTCAATGCGATGAGCATCGCGGTCATCGGGATCGGTTGTCACCAACCAGATCTGGGTTCTGGTGCCGCCGTGAGGCGCCACCTCACAGGCCAACCAGTGGCCGTCGGCGGAGTGAATGACCTTGGTCACCGGCCCTTCGACGGGCAGTTCCACGTCACGTGACGAGCTGGCCCGCCACCCGCGCAGGAAGCGCTGGACGGCGCGCGGGTAGCCCCCGTCGTCGACGAGGCAGGCGAACGCGGTCGCGTCGGGCGACAGTGACGCGCCGTAGGTTGCGCGCACCTGCTGCGTCACGACGTCAACGCCCTTCCATGCTCTGCAGCCACATCTCCAGCACCGCAAGTTGCCACAATGTGTTGGCGCCCAATGTGGTTCGCGTGTCGTTGGGCGCCGCCAGGAGCCTGTCCAGTGTTTCCCGGCGGTAGAGCCCACGCGCCCGAGCGGCGTCGTTGGTCAGCGCGTCGCGCACCATGTCCATGGTCTCGCCGTGCAGGTGACGGATGCCCGGCACGGGGAAGTACCCCTTGGTGCGGTCGATGACCTCGGCGGGCAGCAAGGCCCGCGACGCGTCCTTGAGCACGCCCTTGCCGCCGGACGCCAGTTTCAGCTCGGCGGGACAGGCGGCGGCGAGTTCCACGAAGTCGTGGTCGAGAAAGGGCACTCGAGCCTCCAGCCCCCACGCCATCGTCATGGTGTCGACCCGTTTGACCGGGTCGTCGACGAGCATCACCTGGGTGTCGAGCCGCAAGGCCGCGTCGACGGCGGTCTCGGCGCCCCGGCGACCTTGGTGCGCCTTGACGAAGTCCAAGCTCGGATCTTCCTCGACCACAGCGTATTCGGGAGCGAAGATGTCCAGCACCTCGGCGTGCCCGCGGTCGAAGAACACCTTCGAGTACGCCTCGGTCGTGTGCTCACGGGCGACGTTCGCCAGCGGCGGGTACCAGTCGTAACCGGCCAGGATCTCGTCGGCGCCCTGACCGGACTGCACCACCTTGACCGACTTGCTGACCTCCTCGGAGAGGAGATAGAAGGCCACGCAGTCGTGGCTGACCATCGGCTCACTCATCGCGGCGATCGTCTTCGGCACGGCAGGCAGCAACCGGGAACCGTCGATGTGGATGCGGTGATGATCGGTGCCGAACGTCTTGGCCACCAGGTCCGAGTAGAAGTACTCGTCACCGGGTTCGCCGCCGACCGAATCGAAGCCGATCGAGAACGTGGCCAGACCGCGCTGACCCTGCTCGGCCAGGAGGGCGACGACGATCGACGAGTCGATGCCGCCGGA
This sequence comes from uncultured Actinomycetota bacterium, assembly GCA_963735245.1. GTDB lineage: Bacteria > Actinomycetota > Actinomycetes > Mycobacteriales > Mycobacteriaceae > Mycobacterium. The sequence goes on along the minus strand of CAVTKI010000021.1, from coordinate 26,661 downwards.
CAACAGGACGCCCACCGGAACGTCGGCGACCATGCGACGTCTCACCGCCGTGCGCAGCGCTTCCATCAGCGCGTCCTGCCAATCGTGGTCGCTCCACGAGGCGCGTGCCGGATCACGCTCGAAAACCGGTGTCCAGTAGACGGTGTCGGTGTGTGAACCATCCGGCCGGATCACCCGCACCGTCGCCGGCGGCAGCTTGCGCACACCTCGATACATGGTGCGCGGCGCGGGAACCACCGAATGGAAGCTCATGTAGTGGTGCAGTGCGTATCGGTCGAGTTCGGTGTCGACGTCACCAGCCTGCAACAGCGCGCGCACGGTCGAGGCGAACCGGAGTCGTCCCGGTCGTTCGGCCAGATACAACGGCTTGATGCCCAGTCGGTCGCGGGCGAGTGTGACGACTCCCGTCGCTCGGTCGGCGATCGCGAAGGCGAACATGCCCTTGAAGCGGTCCACGCAGCGGGTGCCCCAGCGGTGGAACGCCTTGATCACCACCTCGCTGTCCGCCGCGGAAAAGAACCGGTAGCCAACGGCTTCCAACTCCGTGCGCAGGTCCTGGTAGTTGTAGATGCAGCCGTTGAACACGAGGGTGAGACCGAGGTCGCTGTCCACCATGGGTTGGGCGCCGCACGCGGAGAGGTCGATGATCGACAGCCGTCGATGCCCGAGGGCGATCGGGCCGTGGGCGACGACGCCGTCTGAATCCGGGCCGCGGGACACCATCGCGTCGGTCATTCGGGTCACCGCGGCGACGTCGGCAGACCGGCCGTCGAAGCGGATCTCCCCGCAGATACCGCACACGTCGTATTCCGTTCCTCTACGTCGTCGCGCCAGTGCCATCAAGGATCCAGGTGTCCTTGCTGCCACCGCCCGACGACGAATTGACGATCCGTGATCCGTGCGCCGCCACCCGGGTCAACCCAGCGGGCATGACCTCTGCCGTGACGCCGTTCGTCGCATCGGGACGCAGGTGCACGAACGCGCGGAGATCGACGTAGTGCGGGTACATGCCCTCACCGTCGAACGTCGGATGGGTGGACAGCGCGATCGTCTCCTGGGCGATGAAGCGTTCGGGCTGGGCCTGCAGTTCGCGTCGACGCGCTTCGAGCGCTTCCTCGGTCGCCTCCGGACCGATGACGACGCCGATGCCGCCGAAGCCGTCGATCGGTTTCACGACGAGTTCGGCGAGATGGTCGAGCACGTAATCACGTTGTGCGCGTTCGGCACAGATCCAGGTCGGCACCTGCGCGAGTATCGGCTTCTCGCCGAGGTAGTACTCGATCATCGCCGGGTACGTGAGCGTAGATGGCCTTGTCGTCGGCAATCCCGTTGCCGAGTGCGTTGGCGATCGTCAACGTGCCACGAAGGACGGCGTCGAGCAAGCCGAACCGGAGCGGGGCGCCGTCATAACCGGTGGACGACAACAACATGTCCTCGTCCATGCGCGCGTACACGACGTCGACGGGACGAACGTCGGACCCGAGGTGCCGCACCAGCCTGCCGTCGCGCATCGAGAGATCGGAGGACTGCACCAGCGTTATGCCCATCTCGGCCGCAAGGAAGGTGTGCTCGAACCAGGCCGAGTCGTCCCACCCGCCGGACAGCAGTGCCACCGATGGCTCGCCGTGGCATCGGGCGGGCGCGGACGCGCGCAGCGTCTCCAACAACATCGACGGCACCCGATCGACGTCGCCGATGCCGTGAGGTCGTTCGATTTCGGGGAGGTGTTTGGTCAGCAGCCGCCGATTCACGATCGCGTAGGCGATCCCGGACGGAATGCGCAGATTGTCTTCGAGCACCATCCAGTTCCCCGCACCGTCGCACACCAGGTCGGTGCCGCAGATGTGTGCGCGCACGGCGTCCTCGGACAACCGGCCGGCCGATCGGAATCCCGGAGCGCGGTCCAGCGCATGTACCCCGATGACACGGTCAGCGACGATGGCCTGTTCGGAGTAGACGTCCCGCAGGAACGCATTCAGCGCCTTCGCCCGCTGGCCGAGGCCTGCCGTCAGGGACGCCCATTCATTGGCCGTGACGACCCGCGGCATCAGATCGAGCGGGAAAACCTGAGCACGGCTCTGACCGCTCACCCGGAACGTGATGTTCTCGGCGCGCTGATCCTGTTCGACGTAACTCTCCCGCGCCCGCAGTACCGCCACCCCCAAACCGGCCACCGACCGCAGGATCTCGTCGTACCCGGGGCGGGGCCGGCCGTCGGTGTCGACCGCTTCGTCATAGCTTGGCAGGGCGCTCTCGTCGGCGGGATCGTATTCACGGTTGGGGTGGTAGCCGAAGAGCAGCGTGGTGTCTTCGAAGACGGCTGCCGCCGTGTCGGGATAGTGACCTGCGGTTTCGTCGATCAACTGGTCGACGACGTCGGTGAGGCGACCCCGCCTGCGCAGGGCCCTGCGCTGCCGCGAGGCTGACGTGCCCGCGATCAGTACCCGGTGAGCCAGTTCGCTGACCACGTCCCAGTCCCCCGTCGACTCCAGTTGTGGACGCAGTAGGCGCACCAGCTCGGTCACCACCTCGACGGCGGGGCGGCCGCGCGGCCCAGTCACGTCGACGAGCTCGCCTTCGAGGCCGGAGCGGGCGGCGCGCCACAGGGCCGCGCGACCCATGGGAGCGGAGATCGCGAGCGCAGGCTCCCCCGCGCGCAAGCCCTCGACTTCGCGGTCGACCAGAGCGCGAAACAGGCCGGCGATGAGCACGATGGTGTCGACCGATGGGCAGCTGTCGCACACGCGTAGCTCGAGGGTCGGTGCCTCGACCGCGGGCCTGACGTCGAAGTACACCATGCCCTTGTCGGCGATCGCGCCGCTGCTGACCAGGTCGGCGACCAGCTGGTCGAACTCGGCCGCCGACGACACCGGAGCCGCCAGGCCCGTCGTCGGCCAACGCTGCCACACCAAGGTGCGTCCACTCGAGTAGCCGGTGTCGGAGCCGTCCGACCAGAACGGCGAGCTGGCGCTCAGCGCCAAGAGTGTCGGCACGAACGGCGCCACCCGGTTCGCCACGGCCACCGACTCATCGCGGTCGTCGATGCCGATGTGCACCTGGGTGCCGCAAATGAGTTGCTCCCGAGCCAGCAACTGGTAGTCCGCGAGCATCTGTCGGTAGCGGGGAGTCTGGGTCACCTGCATCTCGGCCGGCACCGACAGCGGTACTGCGCCGGCTGCAACCACGCCGATGCCGAGCTTCGCCGCAGTATCCACGAGAATTCTTCGGTGTCCCTGCAGGTCGGCGCGCAGGTCCTCGAGTGTGTCGACGACGCCGCTGTTCATCTCGACCACGCACCGTTGCAGCTCTGCCACGTAGGTGTCGGACAACTCGGCAAGTAGTTCCGGCGCCCTGGCGGTCAGGCGTCTGGTCTTGAGGTCGACGAGATGAAATTCCTCCTCGACGCCCATCGTGCGCAGCGTCATGCCTGACATCTACCCACGTTAATTGACGCTCAATACAATTGTGTTAAAACGAAGCCCAGCGCGACTCCTTCGGGCGCGGGCGTCCGCAAGTCGTTCGCTAAGTCGACGCACCCATGGTCGCAAGCAAACCGCGTAGCCGATCCTCGCTGTGTTCGAGCACATCGAGATTCACGTCCGCCGCATTCGGCTTGCCATCGCGGTACTCGAACGGGTTGTCGAGATCGCGGATCAACGCCAGGACATAGAAGAGTAGGTAGCTCATCACGCCGACCACCAACACCGTCGGGGCTACCTCGCCGATCTTGGTGATGAGCAGCAGCACGAAGATCACCAGCGCCGTGACCTCGGCGATGAGGTAGCCCGCCGCCACGTACGACGTCCGGCGCATCGTGTCCATCCGGATCACCAGCTTGCGCATGGTCGCCTGCTCGGCCTTCAACCGAGTGGTGAAGCCAGCCTGGATCTTCGGCGCGAACACGATGAATAGTGGATTCAGCGCCCGCAGGTCGGCCATCACCTTGTCAAAGCCGGTGTCCTGCAGCAGCCACATCCGCACCGACTGCCCGATCTCGACGAGCTGCGCCACACACTGTCGCGCCTCGGGCAGCTTGAGCTCGGCGTCCATGATCAGACACTCGTCCGCCATCGTCTCGAGGCTCGCAGCCAATTCACCGGGAAGACGTTCGGCCTCCTTGAAGTCGCCCGCTGTACCGGCGAGCATGAAGCCCACGATGAAGACCTCGGCCGCGATGACTCCGGTCAGGAGGGGGCTGAGTTCCAGGTGCCTGGCCGGGCTCACGTCGTACACCCACTTCAACGCGATCATCCCGAAGGCAACCGGCAGGGCCTGGACGAGGAGGCGCGGGTTGCCGCGGAGGAATTTGGTCATTCCAAGAGGGTGACCGCCCCAGCGCCGTACGGCAAGGACCCGTTGGGATTACCGCCACCAGGTGATTTCGACGGCTGCCTAGTACCAGCGCGGCGCTGCTGGATCACAGTGGCAGAGAACGGTTTTCGACGATGCTCTTCATGACGAGGGTGCTGGTCAGGCGTTGTACACCAGGGAGTGAAGCGAGCCGATCGTCGTAAAGCTGCTGAAAAGCGGCCAAATCCTTGGTGACGATGCGCAGGAGATAGTCAGGGTCGCCAAACAGACGTTGCGCTTGCACCACATGCGAAATGTCGGCTGTCGCCTCTTCGAAGGCTGCCAAGGTGTCGCGGTTTGCGTCGCGCATGGTCACGAAGACCAGGGCGTCGAACGCGAGGCCGAGGGCCTGCGCGTTGAGGTGTGCGTGGTACCCGCTGATCGCACCAGAGCTTTCCAAGGCGCGTAGCCGACGGTGACAGGGCGACAGGCTGAGTCGCACGCGCTCCGCCAGCTCGGTGACGGTAAGCCGGCCGTCCTTCTGGAGCGCAGCAAGAATATTGCGGTCTACATCGTCCATACGCAATATCCTCCCCCAAAACTGCTCTAGATGGAAGGAAGTTGGAAGCACATGCCTCGCGATTCGCGCCTAATCTTCTTCTTAGCACCGTAGATGCAGAGAGGCGGGAAAAGCCATGGCGCCCAGCACTATCGCCGCGTTCTGGATGGTGTCGGCGTTGCTCGTCCTGACACCGGGAGCGGACTGGGCATACGCGATCCAAGCCGGACTCCGGTATCGGACCGTATTGCCGTCGGTGGGCGGAATGCTGGTCGGACATCTGCTGGCCACCGTCGCAGTGGCGGCGGGGGTTGCTGCCCTGGTGGCTCGGTCACCGGCAGTGCTGACCGTGCTGACCGTGGTCGGCGCGGTGTATCTGGTGTGGTTGGGCGTCCGTACGCTCACCCATCCTTCGACGCCATCCGCTGTTGCTGAGCGGCTGTCCGTTTCATGGATGCGGCAGTTCATCACCGGCACGGGAACCAGCACGCTCAATCCGAAGGTATTGCTGCTGTTCCTGGCACTGCTGCCGCAGTTCACCGAAACGGACGGCCGATGGCCACTCGGCGTGCAGATCCTGGTGCTCGGTTCGATCCACGTCACGACCTGCGCCGTGGTCTACACATCCGTAGGTGCCGGAGCGCGAGTCGTTCTCAGCACCCGGCCATCGGCGGCATGGGTGGTGGCTCGCGTCGCCGGCACTGCGATGGTCGTAATCGGGGTGTTGCTGTTGGTCGAACGCCTCGTTGGCCAGTGAATGCAACAACCGGACGATGCTGCGGCGCCCGCGCGTCGAAATCCGCCTGGCACACAACACTCCTCTGATTGCGAGAAACGATGCTTCACAACGCCGTACCACGCTGTATCGCCAACGGGATGGGATTTGTGTTGGTGGGCGATCCAGTACAGGAGGTGTGCCCGGCGCGGCGCCTAGCGCGCCAGGCGCTGATCACCCTGCTGATGGCGCTGGCGCTGGCCGACGCGGTTTTGTTGGGCAGTTTCGGCCCAGTCGACCCGCTGGCCCACGGCAACGGGCTGCACGTCATCGACCGACCGCACGACGGCCTGTATGCCCGGTCGGCCAGTGGGCCCCGCGTCCCGCAGGTCCACTCCACGCACATCTGAATCGCCTGTACACCAATGCCTCTCAAGCTCCCGGAGGCCCTGCTCCCCGGCCGTAACCACACCGTGAACCGCGCTCACGATCACTCACAACCGAAAGGACTGACACGATGACCGACAGCGATTGGGCGGCACTGGATCTGCCCCGACTGGCGCCGATCGAAGACCCTGACGCCTATCTGCAGGCCGCGCTGCGGTGGCACTTCGGCTCCGACACCGGGTCGCCGTACTGGCTGGAACGTGCCAAGAGCCTCGACTTCGACCCGTTGACTGAGGTGAAGTCGTTCGCCGATCTCACGCTGTTCCCGAACATCGTCGACGAACTACGCGACGTGCCTGTCGAGGATCTCGTACCTGCCGGCTACGGGGCCAGCCCTCCATTGACCATCTGGGAAAGCGGTGGAACCACCGGCGCACCCAAACGGGTCGTCGCCCCATTGGATTGGGTACAGCAGCTGGGCATGTGGCTGGTCGAAGAACTCGATGAACCTGCCATCCGTGGCGGCGGCCTACTGTTCGTCGGCCCGAGCGGCCCGCACATGTTCGGCCAGATCCAACGCTACATCGCCAACTGCATGGACGTTCGACTGTTCTACATCGATCTGGATCCGCGCTGGGTCAAGAAGCTGGTCGCGCGTGGCGCCATTCGACGAGATGTCGTCCTACGTCGAGCATCTGGTCGCACAAGCCGAGCTGGTCCTGCGCAGCCAGGACATCAGGCTGCTCACTACCACCCCTCCGCTGTTGCAGGCCATCGCGCGCAGTGACGATCTCGTCGAGCTCGTCAACGCCAAGGTTCGACGCATCCAGGTCGGTGGCGCCCATCTCGACGAAGACACCCGCGCGTTGCTGCGGGAGGTGTTCCCCCACGCCAGACTGCACAACCTCTACGGCAGCACGATGATCCTGGGCGCCAGCCGAATGCGGGAACCGTTGTCGGACGACGATTCCATCGTCCACGACCCGCGCAGCCCCTACATCACCTTCACCGTCATCGATCCGGACAGCGGTGACCTGGTGCCCTACGGACAACGAGGTCAAGTCGTGATGAACCACGTCAGCAGGGCCATGTTCCTGCCCAACAACCTCGAACGCGACACCGCCATTCGCGTCGCCGCGCCGCGCGGCCAGATTGGCGATTCCGTCAGCGAAGTCAGACCCGTCGAGGTCTTCGGCGGCCAGGCCGTCACCGAAGGGGTGTACTGACATGGCGACGCAAGCCATCCGCGGCGAGACGACCTCGTCCGAGCAAGACACCGTTCACCTCGATCCGATGGGATACGACGGAGTTCGTCGCATGCGGCGTCGAGAGCAGATCTTCGACACCAGGGGTCGCTGCGTTGCCCAGCTGAGCATGGCGCCGCCGCTGTACGTCATGCGCACCATCAGCGCTCAAAAGCGCCATCGCCCCTTGTCGCTGTCCGAGCGGCGAAGCGCGCTGCATCACGCCGCCGACATCTTCGTCAACGATGAGCTCGCGGGCATCGCCTTTGACGACTACATCCGACTCACCAGCCGGGTTTCCGGGCTACCGATCAGCCTGACGCGCGACCAGATTCTCGGCGTCGCCCGCGATCTGTCGTCGGTCTTCGAGGGGATGTGGCCTGCCCGGCCTACCGGGGCGGCACTGGACTGGCGCGCTGAGCGCACCCGATCCGGCAGTGCTGTGTGGGTGCGTCGCGGCGAAACATTCGCCGTGCTGGCATCCGGCAACGCGCCCGGTGTCCACGGTCTGTGGCTCCAAGCCCTCGCACTGGGGTACCGGGTTATCGTCCGGCCGTCACGACGGGAACCGTTCACCGGCCACCGACTCGTCAACGCCCTACGCAAGGCCGGGTTCCGATGCGACGACATCGCCTACCTACCGACCGACTACGTCGGCGCCGACGAAATCATCCGCTCCGCCGACCTGTCCATGGTGTACGGCGGACAAGACGTCGTCGACAAATACGCCCGCAACTCCAACGTGTTCACGAACGGGCCCGGCAGGTCGAAGATTCTCATCACCGCCGAGCAGGACTGGCGCGACTACCTCGACGTCATCGTCGACTCGATCGCGGGCCTCGGCGGCATGGCCTGCGTCGAACACCACCGCAGTGCTCTACGAAGGCAACCCCGCGCCTCTGGCCCAGGCCATCGCCGACCGACTTCGCCGAATCGAGCCGTTACCAGCCGACGACGAGCAGGCAGTCCTCCCCGTGCAACCGCTGGTTGCTGCCCGCCGCCTTGCCGAACACCTCGAGCGGGTGGCCGCCGGCACCGTGCCCATCTTGGGCGCAGGTCAAGTGGTGGCCTCCCTTGGCAATGGCGAAGCCGCGCTGCGGCCGGCCGTTCACGTCGTTCCCGGAGCCGATCCCGACAAACTGAATACCGAACTCGCGTTCCCATGTGTGTGGGTGGCGCCATGGTCACGCGCGAGTGGATTTGCGCCCCTGCGCAATTCGCTGGTGCTCAACGCAATCACCACCGACGAGGATCTGCTCGACGGCCTGTTGGCCGAACCCACGATCACCAACCTCTACAGCGGGCATCATCGCACTCACTACAGGCATCCGCGCGTTCCGCACGACGGCTTCCTGGCCGACTTCCTCATGCGCAACAAGGGATGCATTCGTGACTGAAACGCCCGCAGCGCCAACGTTCTTCGACGGGTGTTGACAAGGCTGGTGTAGCTCTCAAGGCTGACGCCATGGATCGAGTCATCGTGCGTGCGCTGCTCGGCGTCGTGGTCGTCGGGTTCATCGTCGCGTCGAACCGGCAGATCTTCCGGCGCGTTCCGTACGGCCCGCGGCTGTCCGGACTGGAATGGGCGTACTACGTCTTCGGCGTGACGACCGTCGTCCTTGGCTGGTACTTCGCCTTCCAGTTCATGAGCCAGAACCCGACGCACTCGGGAAACCCGTTGTGGGGTGCGGGCAGTTGGACGGACTACCGGATCATGATGTTCGCCAGTCCCGCAAGCAGTGCCGCCAGTCAGGATCTGACCATCGCGAATCTGGTGCTGCTACCGCTGTTCACGCATCATCGACGGCTTCCGACGCGGGGTGCGACGTCCATGGCTGTACTTCGTCGCAAGCGTCTTCACCAGCTTCGCGTTCGCGTGGGCGTTCTATCTCGCGACGGCCGAACGGCAGCGGCGCGTGTCAGGGAGCGTCCAGTTCGACTTCATGTGAGCCTCGGTGGCCCCGTCAGTCGACGGCAACCGCGTCGACGATGTTGAGCCGGGCCGCGCGAACGGCCGGTGGGATCGCACCCAACAGCGCGAGAGCGAAAGCGCCGCAGGCAAAGAGGAACGCCAGCACGCTCGGACGGAACGTCACGTCGATGCTCAGCACGTTGGTCAGTGCCGATGCGCTCAGGTACTGGTTCACCGTGCCGAACACCGCGCCGATCGCGGCCCCGACCACACCCAGACCCGCGGCCTCGGCGAGAACGGTGCGCAGGACGAAGCGTCGCGACGAGCCCATCGCGCGCAGGACACCGAGCTCGCGACGCCGCTCGAGCACCGACAACATCAGCGTGTTGAACAGCGCGACGCTGGCGACGAGGACGACGATCCACGCCACCACGGTGATGAGTCTGGTGCCCTGAGCCATGGACGCGCCGACGGCCTTCGCCGCCTCATACCCCGGATACACGTAGACGTCGGCGGGCAGTTCGTCGCGGATCGCCTGGAGCACACCGCCGGGGTCTGCTCCACGCACCAGCGAAACGGCGAGGATGGTCGACCCGGGCCGGTCGAACCACTGCCGGAGTAACGGCAGGCTCATCGAAACCACACCGCCGAGCAGTGAGAAGAACGGCACCACCTGCAGGACGCGAACCCGCCGCTCACCGGTCGGGGTGGGCAGCGTCAGCTCGTCACCGGCCCCGATCTTCATGGCGCGGGCGATGTCGCGAGAGATCACGACCCCGTCGCCGGCTTGAACCCGTTGCAACACTTGCGCATTCGTCGCACCCGAGGGTGGGGCGACCGACCCTGGTGCGAGTCCCTGGATCAGCACGCGAGTGCCGCCGAGAGTCGCGTACGCCATCTGCCCCGGAATTACGGCCCGCACCCCCGGGGTCGACGCGACGACGGACTCGGCGTCCTGCGGCAGCAGTGGCGCGGTCGGGAACACGCCAGGACCGGACGAACTGACGAAGAAGTCGACATCACCGAGCGCGGCGAAGCTTGCGTCGGTGGAATCGATGGCGTTGGCGTTGGATCCGGTGCTGTGCACGGTGAGCGACACCGCGATCATCACCGTCATCAGCGTGGCCCACACGCGGCGCGGCGCGCGTTCGATCGTCGCGGCCGCCAGTTCGCCAGGCGCACCGAAGGCCCGTGCACACGCCGCGGCAAGCGCGACGATCGGTCCCGCAAAGGCGAAGCACAGCGCGATCTGGCCGAGCACCATCAGCGCAACGCCGGCCACCGAAGCCCGGCCGAGATCGCGGGTGGCGACCACGACCGCCGTCGCCACGAACCCGACGCCGAAGACACCCGCCGCCACCCTCGCCCGAAGCGCGACGGCATCAGCGGTGGACGTCCCGACGGGCGCGAGGGCTTCGACCGGCTGCACCTTGTACACCTGGCGGGCCGCCAATGCTGCCGCCACGACGCTGGTGACGACGCACGCGGCGACGCCAACCGGAATCGCATACGGGGGCAGGATGTACTCGACTCGCGACTCGTATCCCTGCAACAACGCCGCGGGCAGCAGGGCGATCGCCTGCCTGCCGACCAGCACACCGAGCGCCGATCCCAGAACACCACCGACCAACCCCACCAGTCCGGCCTCCACCAGCAGATCCCCGACCATCTGCCGGCGCTTGGCACCGATCGCACGAAGCATCGAGATCTGCGGGCGCCGTTGGGTGATCGCCATGCTCATCGCATTGAAGATCAGGAATCCGGCGACCACGAGCGCGCTCGACGCCGCAGACAGCATGAGGGTGCGCATGATCGCAACGGGCCCACCGGATTGCGCGGACCGGAAGGTCGGTTCGGCGACCACGGCGCGCCCGTCCACCGCGTCGGTGACCCCCGCCCGAACGCTCGCGAGATCGGCGCCCGGCGCGGGCACCACCAACACCGAATCGATCATCCCGACCCGATCCGTCAGGCGTTGAATCAACGGAAGTGGTCCCACGATGAAGTTCGCGCCGTTGATCCGTTCCGCATCGGGACCGCCGATGACTGCCGCGACGGTGACCTTGCCGTTGCCGACCGACACCGAGTCGCCCTGGCCGTACCCCGTGCCGGCTCCGACCGCGACCCTGCCCGGCTGCGTGACGAGCGGGCCGATCTGGTCTTGCACCGCTCGCTGCAGGTCGCTCAGCATGGCCCTGACGTTGTCGTCGACGCCGAGCAACAGGACACGCTCGGAAGGCTTTCCGACCGACGTCCGAAGCATCGGCACGGCGGCGGCGACACCGGTCACGTTCGCCACGGCGGTTCGCACCGCCTCGGGGAAGCCGGTGTCGGTCACGCCCGAGACCTCGAGAGCCGCGTTGCCGCCGATGCCGGCGACGAGTCGGTCGGAGGAGCCGGTGATGGACCCGGCGATGCCCAACACCGCCACGAGCAAGGTCGCCGAGATTCCGACCACCACCAGGGACATCGCGGTTCGACCGGGATGTGCCCGCAGTTCACGAAGATTGAACGCGCGCATGCGGTCCACGATCATGTCGGCTCCGGACTTGCTCGTACGTCGGAGCCGACGCGGCCGTCGGTCAGGGTGATCACCCGATCCGTCGACGATGCCGCGGCGAGATTGTGCGTGACCATCACCACCGAGCGGCCGTGCTGGTGCGCGATGTCGGTGAGCAGGGCCATGATCGCGGCGCCGGTCTTCGTGTCGAGGTTGCCGGTCGGCTCGTCGGCCAGCAGCAGCGGCGGATCCATCATCAACGCCCGGGCCACGGCGACACGCTGCATCTGGCCGCCGGACAACTCCGACGGGCGGTGCTCCGCGCGGTCACCGAGGTCCACCAGTTCGAGCAGCTCCATGGCGCGGGACTTGACCTTCGCCATCCGTGTGCCGTCGAGCACCTTCGGCACCGCCACGTTCTCCCATGCCGTCATGGTCGGCAGCAGGTTGAAGAACTGAAAGACGAAACCTACTCTGTTCCTCCTGAATTCGGACTGTTGCTCGTCGTCGAGGTCGCTGATCTCGTCACCTTCGAAGCGGATCGATCCGGAGTCCGGCCGGTCCAGCGCGCCGAGCAGGTGCAGCAGTGTGCTCTTGCCCGCGCCGGAGGGACCGACCACCGAGACGAACTCGCCGCCTGTCAGCGTCAATGTCAGGTCGTCGAGCGCGTGCACCGTCTGACCGCCGATGCGGTATGTCTTGGTGACGTTCGTCAACGCCAGCATCGGGCGATCGTCCAGGCCCGCGGTCACGCGGCGGTTCCCGACCCCGACCCCGATGCGGAGGCAGGTGCGGAGTCCCCGTCGAGATACTCGGGCATCTGAGCGGCGAGGTACTCGGCGAGGGATTCGATCGTGGGATAGTCGAACACCGCGGTCGCGTTGATCGTGAATGCGCTGCCGAACTGGCCGAGCAACCGGTTGCGAAGTTCGACCGCCATCAGCGAGTCCATGCCGAGTTCGAGGAAGCGACTCGCCGCGCCCGGCGGTTGAGCGAAGCCCAGGATCTGTTGCAGCTCGCTCTGAAGGTGCTCGGTGACGAAGGCGCCGCGCTGCGCCTCGGGCACGTCGTACAGCCGCCGGAGCATCGCGCTGTCACCCGCCGCCGCCGAACCCGCGCTCGGCAGAACGTGATCGAGGATCGGCGGGCGGGCGGCACCCAGCAGCTTCGCCGCCCGTTGCCAATTGGCCTTGAGCGCGATGGCCTGCCCGATTCCGTTCGCGACGACCTCGCCGAGCGCGTTCAGTGCAGCGCCGGGCTCCAGCGGAATCAGGCCGCGGGCCCCCAGATTGGCGCGCGCGGCTTCGGAGTCGGCCATGCCGCCGTTCGCCCACGGGCCCCAGTTGATGCCCGTCGCGGGAAGCCCCTGTGCCTTGCGGTGGGCGACGAGCCCGTCCAGCATCGCGTTGGCGGTGGCGTAGTTGGCCTGACCGGGTGCTCCGAGCACGCTGGTGCCGGACGAGTACACGATGAAGAACTCGAGCTCGTCGTCCTTGGTCAGCCGATGAAGATGCCACGCGCCGAGAGACTTCGGGGCCAGCGTCGTGCGGAACCGGTCGAGGGTCTGTTGGGGCAGAAGTGCGTCGTCGATCACGCCGGCCAGGTGTGCCACTCCGCCCAGCGGCGGCAGCTCCGCCCGTATTCGCGCCAACAGCTCGCCGACCTGACGCTCGTCGCCGACGTCGGCCGCGAGGGTGTGGATGCGGCAGCGGTAGCGCTCCATCATGTCGTCGATGACCTGTTGGGCTGCAGGATCGGGGCGTCGCCTGCTGGTCAGGACGATGTCTCCGGCGCCGAGTTGTGCCAGATACGCTGCCGTGTGCAGCCCGAGCGCGCCAAGACCGCCGGTGATCAGATAGCTCCGATCTTCGCGCGGCTTCAGCGGATTCGGCATCTGCAGCACGATCTTGCCGACATGCCGCGCCTGCTGCATGCGCCGGAACGCCGTCCTCGCCTCCGCCAGCGGATAGATCTCGACGGGAAGCGGTGTGGTCTCACCGCTGGCCAAACCGTTGGAGACGACGGCCATCAAGTCGTGGATGCGCCCGGGCTCCGTTGCCATCAGCACGTCCAGCGCAAGGATCTCGTAGTCGACGTCGGGACGGGCCGCCGCCATCTGCTCGGCGGTCCAGATGTCCCGCTTGGCGATCTCGACGAACCGGCCGTTCGGCGCCGTTGCCCGCACGGTGGCGGCCACGAACCCCTCGCCGGTGAGACTGTTGAGCACCACGTCGACGCCTGCACCGCCGGTGTCGGCGAGAATGCGATCGGCGAAATCGGTGCTGCGCGAGTCGTAGACGTGTTCCACGCCCATCGCGCTCAACGTCGCACGCTTGTAGGCGCTTGCGGTGGCGAAGACGATCGCGCCGCGTTGCCGGGCCAGCTGGACCGCAGCCAGACCGACGCCGCCGCTGGCGGCATGCACGAGCACCCGGTCACCGGCTCCCAGCCTCGCCCAGTCGAACGCCAGCAGCGCCGTGAGCATCGCCGTTGGTGTGCTCGCCGCCGCTATCGCGCCGATCCGATCGGGAACCAGCGCGAGCAGTTGGACGGGCACGTTGACCCGGCTGGCCATCGCGCCCGGCCACACGCCGAAGACCCGTTGCCCGACTTCGAATTCGGTGACGTCCGGACCCGCTGCCGTGACGGTGCCCGCGAAGTCGCCGCCGACCGGCCCGGGATCGCCCGGGTAGAGGCCGAGTACGTTCAGCACGTCGCGGAAGTTGACGCCCGCCGCCTCCACCAGGACCTGCACCTGGCCCGCGGCCGGCGGCGCAGGCTCCATCTCGGTCACCCGCAGGTTGTCGATCGCACCGCGTTCCGTCGGTGCCAGGACGTAGTCGGAGGTATGCGGGACCGTCAGGTAGCCGCTGCGCGCCCACGGCAACACCCGCGGCACCAGCAACTTCCCTTGCCGCAGAGCCAGTTCCGGCTCGTCGCCGGGGATACCGAGCAGGCTCGCCAGGATGCCGACGGCATCGTCGGATCCATCGACGTCGACCAGCCTGCACCGCAGCATCGGTTGCTCGCCGATGACGGTGCGGCCCAGCCCCCACAGCGCCGCCTGCACCGGATCGACCGGCTCGCCTGCCTCGGTCGCAACGGCCCGTTCGGTGACGACCCACAGACCGCCCGCGAGGCTAGTGCCCTCCTCCGCCAGCAGGGCGTGGACGGCGGCGAGCACGTTGCCGATCTGGTCTTCAAGCCGGGCGGCGAATTCGGTACTCGACTCTTCGGTGCCTGGGCGCCCGGCGGCCCGCAGCACGATGCCCGACAACGGCGCGCCGTCAGCCCGAGCCCGTGCGAGGAGATCGCGCCACTGCTCGGCATCGGCAAGCGTGTCGACCTCGACGGAGTTCGGAAGTTCGGCCGCCAGTTCGGCGAATCCGGCGACCAGCCAGCTCCCGGTTTCGCGTGCGGCGTCTCCCGACGAGGGCGGCGGGGTCTCCCGCCAGCCGACGCCGTACAACATCCGCGTCGCGTCGCCACCGAGGCTGCGCAACAACGCCTCCCGTGGTGCGCGCTTGACCGTGAACTCGCGAATTCCACCCAGGTTGCGGCCATCTCGATCCACGAAGTCGAGGTCGAACACCTGCACCTCGCCGTCGGCGCCACTGGGCTGCCACCGCGCGTGGCAATAGAACCGTCGCGGCATCCGTTCGCGTAGCACGACCTGTCCATAGCGCAACGGCAGGAACAGATCCGATTCGACTTCTTCGTCCGACGCCAGAGCCTCCGACGCCACCGCGAAGAGCGCAGCGCCCGCGATGCCGGTGCAGAGGTCGAGCAGCACCGGATGGACCGGTTCGCGGCCGACGTGCTCGGCCAGGTCGTCGCCGACCGTGATGTCGCCGACCGCCTCCCTGTCGCCGACCCACAGTGACTTCAGCGATGATCGCCACACGGGGCCGAGCGCCAGTTCGTTGTCCACGAAGGCATCGAACAGCTGTTGCGGACGTGCGCGGGTCAACCGTTCGAGCATGACGTCGATGGAATCCGCGGTGACGGTTTCCGAATCCTCGGCACTTGCACCGGTATTTGCACCGACCGTACCGCCGGCGTTCAGCGACCAGTCTGATTCCTCGTCGCCGTATGGCCGGCTGGACACCTGGAACGACCAGCCCTGGCCATCGTCGGAGGGATGCAGGATCAGCTGGACTTCACGGGAGTCTTTGTCGCCCAGCAGAATCGGCTCGTAGAAGAAGACATCCTCAACGCGGGCTGGAGGCTCTACCGCGGCGAGCACCATGGCCGCATAGGTGGCGCCGGGGACGACCACGGTGCCGTAGATCACGTGATCGGCGAGCCAGGGCTGCGACTTGACGCTGAGCCGGCTGGTGTAGACGGTGTCACCGGACGCGAGCTCGAGTGCCGCGCCGAGAATCCCGGACACCGCGACACCGCCGGAACTGATGCCGGAAGTCTTCGGCCAGAAGGACCGCCGCTGGAACGGGTACGTCGGAAGCTCGAGCCTGCGACGCGGCGCACGCTGCAGGGCGGCGAAGTTGGGCCGGTGCCCTGCGACGTACGCCGCGGCAACGGCTTCGGTCATCTGGCGACGGGCGTCGACGCCCTTGCGTGCCGACGGGATGACCCGCGGCGGCGTCGAGTGTTCCGGCCAGACCTGCAGTGCGGCGGCGCTCAGAACGGGCTGCGGGCCGATCTCCATCAGTACCGAGCAGCCCAGCTCCGCGATGGCGCGCACGCTCTCGGCGAACTGCACCGGCTGGCGGGCATGCCGCCGCCAGTACGGTGCGTTCAGCGGATTCGCTGCCGTGAGCACGGTGCCCGAGCGGTTGCAGATCAGCGGCAAGACCGGGACGGCGAACTCGAACTGCGCTGCGTACGTCTCGAATTCGGTGAGCGCCGGCTCCATCAGCTCCGAGTGGAAGGCGTGACTCGTGTCCAGCCAGGAGCAGCGGATTCCCTCGTCGTTGCACGTCGCGACCAACCGTTCCAGGTCCTCGGCGGGGCCCGACAGCACCGTGTTGGGGCCGTTGTACGCGGCCACCGACACCCGGGGAAATTCGTCGGCGACGTCTTCCACGTGCTCGGGATCGTCGAACACCGCCACCATTCGGCCGCCCTCGGGCAGGTTGCCGAACAGCCTGCCGCGTTCGGCTACCAACCGGGCGCCGTCCTCGAGCTCGAACACTCCGGCCACGCACGCCGCCGCATACTGGCCAACGCTGTGACCGAGCACCACGTCGGGCTCGATGCCCCACGACTGCCACAGCCGGGCCAGGCCCATCTCCACGGCGAACAGCGCCGGTTGGGCAAAGGACGTGTGCCGCAACGCGTCCGCGTGGTCGCCGTCGGCATCGGCATGGCAGTGGCAGTGGTGCCGAACAGGACCTCCAGCAGCGGACGCGGCACGATCCCGTCGACCGCTTCCGCGCATCGCGTCACGGTCTCGGTGAACACGGGCTCGGCGTCGAACAACTCGCGCGTCATTCCCGCGTACTGGCTGCCCTGGCCGGTGAACAACCACGCCGTCTTCGGCGGGTCGCCGCACACGCCGCGTAGTGCACCGGGCGCCAGCCGGTCCTCCGCCAACTCGGACAGCAGGTCCCGCGCGGCCTCGACGGAGTCCACCACGAGGGCGGCGCGGTGCTCGAAATGCGAGCGTCCGGCGCCGGCGGCGGCGCACACGTCGGCGATGTCCACGTCCGGATGTGTGTCCAGCCAGTCCACGTAGCGCCGCGTCACCGCGACCAGCGCCTGCGGTGACCGCGCCGACAGCGCGAGCACTCCGGCCGACCCGGGTGGCGAATCAGTCAGTGCCACTTCGGCTGCCACTTCCACTGTCGCGGGCGCCTCCTCGATGATGACGTGCGCGTTCGTTCCGGAGAAACCGAAGGAGCTGATGCCGGCGCGCCGCGCGTGGCCGTTCGCTTGCCACGGGGTCGGCTCGGCCACCACCCGCACCGCCAGTTGATCCCACGGAATGTGTGGCGACGGGTGTTCGAAGTGCAGGTTCTTCGGCAGGATCTCGTGTTCGAGCGACAGCACGATCTTGATCAGGCCCGCCACCCCTGCGGCCGACTCGAGGTGCCCGATGTTGGTCTTCACCGACCCCATCAGCAACGGCGCCTTGCGCGTTCCCCCGGCACCGTAGACGGCGGCGGCGGCCTGAACCTCGATCGGGTCACCCAGCGCCGTCCCGGTCCCGTGCGCCTCGAGGTAATCGACGTCACCGCCGGTGAGCCCGGCCCGCGACAGCGCGGCAGCGATGACGCGCTGCTGCGCACCGCCATTCGGTACCGTCAAGCCGCCCGAGGCGCCGTCCTGGTTCACCGCACTGCCCCGGACGACGGCCTGGATCCGGTCCCCGTCGCGCACGGCGTCGCTGAGCCGCTTGAGCACCAGCATCCCGCAGCCTTCACTGCGCACGTAGCCGTCGGCCGCGGCATCGAAGGTCTTGCACCGCCCGTCGGGCGAGAGCATCCGCGCGCGCGACGTCGCAATGGTGATCACCGGACTGAGCAGGACGTTCACCCCACCGGCCAGCGCAAGGTCGCAGTCCCCGGCGTGCAACGCCTGGCAGGCCGTATGGATGGCCACCAGCGACGAGCTGCACGCCGTGTCCAACGACACCGCAGGTCCCTCCAGTCCGAGCGCGAACGCCACCCGCCCTGCGATGACGCTGGTGGCATTGCCGGTGGCGAACTGGGCTTCGATGTCTTCGAGGCTGCTGCTGGACAAGACGTACGAGTATTCGTTGGCCCCGACGCCCACGTAGACGCCACTTCTACTGCCGCGCAACGCCGAAGGCGCATACCCGGCCCGTTCGAGGCCCTCCCACGCGGTTTCGAGGACGAGTCGCTGCTGGGGATCGATCCACACCGCCTCGCGCGGGGAGATGCCGAAGAACTCGGGGTCGAATCCGTCGATCTCGTCGAGGAAGCCGCCGTAGCGGGTGTAGATCTTGCCCGCTGCGTCGGGATCCGGGTCGTAGAAGTCGTCGACGTCGTACCGATCGTCTGGGATCTCCCTGATCATGTCGACGCCGTCCGCCAGCAGTTGCCAGAATGCCTCCGCGTCCCGTGCGCCGGGGAATCGGCATGCCAGACCGACGATCGCGATCGGCTCGTTCGCGGTCAACGTGACCGCTGGGCTCGACTGGACCGGCGCCCGAGCGCTGAGACCGAGGACGTCGGTCACCAGGTATCCCGCAGCGTCGGACAGGTGCGGATGGTCCATGGCGATCGTCACCGGCAGCTGCCTGCCGAGCCCGCGCTCGAGCCTGCGATGCAAATCGACGGCCATCAGCGAATCCATGCCGAGATCGAAGAACCCCGCGTCGTCGCGGATCTCCGACGCATCGATCCGCGTCACGTCCGCGACGGTGTTGCGGAGGTACTCCAGTACCAGTTGCTTGCGCTGCTGAACAGGGGCGGCTTCGAGCTCGGCGGTAAACGCCGTCGCCGTCGACGACGTCGCGAGCACCGCGGTCTCGGGCAGCTCCCGCTCGATGTTGGCCAGCAATGAACGCTTGCGCCACAGCTGTTGGAACGGCACGAAGCGGGTCCAGTCGAAGCGGGCCACCATTCCGTGTGGTGCCGAAGACGTGATGAGCTCGGCCATCCCGGCCAGCGCGTCGCCAGAGGGCAGCGTCCGGATCCCAAGTATCTCCAGTTGTTCCCGCGTCTCCCGATCACCCATTCCCGCCGACCAGAGGCCGAACTGGACGCTGACACCCGGGACGCCGCGCTCGCGCAGCCGCCATGCCAACCCGTCGAGGAACGCATTGGCCGCGCTGTAGACGATTTGGGTCCTGGTGCCCCACACCGCGGCGATCGACGAGGTCAACACGAAGAAGTCCAGCTGCATGTTCGCGGCTGCTTCGCTCAAATACCAGGCCCCCCAAACCTTCCCTGCAAACACCCGGTCGACTTCGGCGTCGTCCATGTCGAGCAGCGCGGTGGAACCGAGCGCACCCGCGGCGTGCACGATGCCTGCCAACGGCGGCAACTCCGTCCGGATGGTGGTCAGCACCCGCGCGACGTCATCCGGATCGGCGACGTCTGCCGTCAGCACCACGACCTCGCAGCCGTACTGATCGCGCAGCGCCTCGATGCGGCGCCGAGCGGACTCCCCTGGCGGCCGTCGTCCCGTCAGCACGAGATGACCGGCACCGTGCGCCGCCAGATACTCGACAATCTCCAATCCGACGACACCCAGCCCGCCGGTCACCAGATAGGCTGCATCACAACGTAATTCCAGCGGTGCCGAGGTCGGCTGAGCCGGGCGCCGGGACAGCCGGGCAAAGTAGACGGCGCCATCGCGGAGCGCGATCTGGTCTTCGCTCCGTGCTCCACCCGTGATGTGGGCGATCAACCCGGGCCAGTCGTCAGGCCCGCCCGCGGTCATGTCGGCGAGCCCACCCCATACCTGGGGATGCTCGTAGGAGGCGGTGCGCCCGAAGCCCCAGAGGCTGGACTGCACGGGCGAGACGGTGTCGGCCCGCGTTACCCGTTGCGCGCCGCGGGTGACCATCCAGATGGGCGCCTCGATCCCGGCGGCGAGTGCGGCCCGGACGATCCGCTGTGTTCCGCTCAGGACACGGTGCTGCATCCGGTCCAACGAGCGGGCCGACGGTGCGCCGTCCGAGTCGAGACCGCCCAGATGCACGATGCGCAGCACGGGTTCCTCGGCTGCGGCGGTGCGCAGCGCGGCCTCGAGCTGTTCTTCCTCGGCGTCCGATCCAGGCATCGCGACGATCCGGTGCCGGTGCCCGTGCGCCGTCAGCAGGTCGGCCAGTGGCGCAACGATTTCGGCGTCGTCGGCGATCAGAAGCCAGGTCAGGCCCTCGATCGGTTCGATTGCCGAAGCCGTGATGGCCGACTTCTCCCAGCCGAGCTCGTACCGGGCGTCGGCGATGGTCTGTGAGCTTCGCTCTTGATTGTGCTGGGCGGCCAGCTGTTTCAGCGCGTCGACGGTCTGGTCGTCACCGGTCGCGGCACCGACGAGCGCGGCGAGCTCGTCGATGCGGCCCTCCTCGAGAAGCCGGACGGTCTCGGTGCGCGCGGCATCGGTGGGTCCCGATGCCGGGCTCGTCGAGTACCAGAACCTCCGGTGCTGGAACGGGTAGGTGGGCAGATCGACCTTGCGGCCCGTCACCGGTGCGACCGCGGCGAAGTCGGGGCGGTGGCCCGCCACGTAGGCCTGAGCGAGGGCGTCACGGATGTGACGCTGGTCGGAACCGCGGCGGCGCAGCGACGCGATCGTCTCGGGCCTGCGCTCGGTGTCGGGCCACGCTCGCAGGGCCGCAGCGGCGAGTACCGGTTGCGGCCCGACCTCCACGAGCAGCGCGCAGCCGAGGTCGGCGAGTGAGCGCACGCTCTTGGCGAATTCGACCGGCTGCCTGGCATGCCTGCGCCAGTAGTTGGCGTCGAGTTTCACCTGCCTGCCGACGGCAACCCCGGTGCGGTTGCACACCAAGGTCCGCTGCGGCGCCTCGAACTCGAAACCCGATGCGTACGACTCGAACTCGTCGAGGATGGGATCGAGCAGCGCGGAGTGGAACGCATGGCTGGTATCGAGCCATTCACATCGCACGTCGTGGGCCGTCAGCCGGCCGACCGCCCGCTCCAGATCCTCCGCCGGACCGGACAGCACGGTGTTGGCGCCGTTGTAGGCCGCAACGGAAAGCCGCGGGAACTCGTCGGTGTAGCTCTCGATCCGGTCGGCATCGGCGAACGCGGCGGCCATCCGACCGCCCGCGGGCAGGCTCCCGAACAGTCGGCCGCGTTCCGCGAGCAACAGGGCTCCGTCCTCGAGGCCGAACACACCGGTGACGCAGGCCGCCGAATACTGACCGACGCTGTGCCCCAGGACCACGTCCGGTTCGAGCCCCCACGACTGCCAGAGTCGGGCCAGGCCCATCTCCACCGCGAACAACGCGGGTTGGGCGTACGAGGTGTGCCGCAGAACGTCGTCCCCTTCGGCGCCGAAAATGACGTCCAGCAACGGCTTTTCGAGTACGCCGTCGACCGCGGCCGCACATCGTGCTGACCGTCTCCATGAACACCGGCTCGGTCTCGAACAGCTCGCGGCCCATCCCGACGTACTGGCTGCCCTGACCCGGGAACAGCCACGCCGTCTTCGGCGGGTCACCACACTCCCCCCGCACCAGACCCGGTGCAGGCCGATCGTCGACCAGCGCACCGAGCAACTCGGTGGCCGACGCCGTCGAGTTCACCACCAGGGCGGCGCGCTGCTCGAAGTGCGACCGGCCCACCCCTGCGCTGAGACACACGTCCGACACCTCGACATCCGGGTGCGCCGTCAGCCAGTCTCGGTACCGGTGGGCGACGTCGACCAACGCCGCGGGCGTGCGCGCCGACAGGGGCAACACGGTGAAGCGCCCGTCGGCGGGCACCTCGACCGGGCCCGTCGCCGCAGCAGGCTCCGCCGGTGCTTCCTCGACGATGAGGTGCGCGTTCGTCCCGGAGAACCCGAACCCGCTGATCCCCGCGACCCGGGGCCGCTCGTTGCGCGCCCACGGGACGGCCTCGTCGACCACGCGCACCGGGAGCCGGTCCCACGGGATGTGCGGCGAGGCATTCTGGAAATTCAGGTGTTTCGGAAGCTCATCGTGTTCGAGCGACAGGATCACCTTGATCAGTCCCGCGATCCCGGCTGCCGCTTCCAGATGCCCGACGTTCGTCTTCACCGACCCGATCAGAAGCGGTCGACCCGCGTCGCGTCCCGCGCCGAACGCCGCACCGGCGGCTTGCACTTCGATCGGATCGCCCAGTGACGTCCCGGTTCCGTGCGCCTCCAGGTAGTCGACGTCGCAGGCTTTGACACCGGCGCTCCGCAGTGCCGCGGCGATGACCCGTTGCTGTGCGGTGCCGTTCGGCACCGTCAGGCCACCCGATGCGCCGTCCTGGTTCACCGCGCTGCCCCGGATCACCGCCCTGATCCGATCACCGTCGCGGAGCGCGTCGTCCAGCCGTTTCACCACGACGACGCCGCAGCCCTCGCCGCGGACGTAGCCGTCGGCCGCCGCGTCGAACGTCTTGCACCGGCCGTCAGGCGCCAGCATGTGGGCCCGGGAGAAGTTGATCATCGTCGCCGGGCTGATCAACAGGTTCACCCCGCCGGCCAGGGCGAGGTCACACTCCCCCAGCCGCAGCGCCTGGCACGCCTGATGGACGGCCACCAGCGACGAACTGCACGCGGTGTCGACCGTGATCGCGGGACCCAGCAGCCCCATGCGGTAACTGATCCGGCCTGCTCCCGCGGCGGCCGACGTGCCGATCCCGAGGTAGGCCTCGATGTCCTCGAGGCTCATCGCGTTGGTCAGCAGACACAGGTAGTCCTGCGTGGACAGACCCATGAATACCCCGGTCTTGCTGCCCGCCAGCGCCGATCGGCGCACTGCCCGAATGCTCCACTGCCCGCCACGCGGTCTCCAGCAGCAGGCGATGCTGCGGGTCCATGAAGATGGCCTCGCGGGTCGACACCCCGAAGAAGGACGCGTCGAACCCCGCGACGTCGTCGAGGAATCCCGCGCGCCGAGTCACCATCTTCCCGGCGGCGTCCGGATCGGGATCGTAGAACTCCTCGACGTCCCACCGGTCGGCAGGCACCTCCGAGATCGCATCGCGCCCCTGCTGCAACAGGTTCCAGAACTCGTCGGCATCGGGGGCGCCGGGGAAGCGCACCGCGTAGCCGACGACGGCGAACCCGTGGCCCGCGCCCTCGAGTTCGCGCACCCGCGCCCGCAGCGTCGCGAGCTCGGTGTCGTCCCGAAGCTCGGTCACTTCCTGCCGCCCAAGTTCACGAAGAGTTTGTTGAGCTTCATCGCCAGCCTCCAATCACCCTTGATGCGAAGCCTGCCGGAGAAGAACAACGCGCGCGGATTCGCCTGCAGCTGAGCTAGTTTGACGAATTCACCTGGCGGGCATGCTGATCGTGCATTGCGCCTCGCCGTCACCGTCGATCACCCGCGGGTTGCCGGGACGCATGTCGACCACGAAGGTTCGTGCGTCCTCCCCCGACAGCGCGAACTTGCAGACTGCCCCGAACTTGCGCGCCGTCTCCGGGTCCTCTCGGATCATTTCCGAGATGCGATCCATCAGATCGTCGACGGTCGTCATGGCTCGCGCCCTTCATTCGGTGGGTGGCTCAACCGTCGAGCCGCGCAAGAGCGGCCGCGTCCGGTGTCGGGAACTTGGTCAGCGGACGATCCGCCTCGATCGCCGCGAGTTCGCGGGCATAGAGCCTGCGCAGCAAGATGATTGCCGCGTCCGAGCTACCGAGTCTGTTCAGCGACCGATCGGGCAGTACCCCCTGACCGAGCAGGACGATGCCGTCCTCGATCAGCACCCGGTCCGGTCGGTCTTCGATGTCCTCCCAACGTTCGGCCCCGCTGAGCACCGCGGCCACGATGTCGTCGACCGGCCGGAGCTCGGCCAGATATCTTCGGGCCTCCTGCATGCCCGCCGCCACCTCGGCTCCGACGTCCGGCGGCAGATGCGCGGCGATGAAGAGGAAGAACATCAGGTGGCTCTCGTCGTCGACCGGGACGTTCCACAGGAAGCTCTTGAAGTCGCGCAGCACACCGGCGCCCGAGTTGAAGTACAGCGTGTTCGGCATCAGCAGCGCCAGCCGCCGCACGAGTCCGTTGGAGAATCGTGCTGGTCTGAGTGAGTCCGAAATCCGCTGACTCAGCGGCTATTTCCGGGAGCTCATCTCCATGTCGTCGTCCGAGTAGACGCCCGTCTCGTGCACCCAGAACTGGTGCACGTCGTCGACGGTGTTCTCCAGGTCGTGGAAGTAGTTCCATTTGCGCAGCTCGACGACGTGAAATCGGCCGTACTCCTCCAGTTCCGGCCATCGCGGCAGCTCCGGCACCGGCGATTCACCGAGGTAGGCCCAGATGAACCCGAAGTACTCCTCGACCGGGTAACTCGCGATCCGCACCTTGGCGGCAAAGCTCTTCGGCTCGGCCGGCTGGTCGACACATTGCCCGGTCTGGTCGTACTGCCAGCCGTGGTAGCGGCATCGCACGCAGTCGCCTTCGACGATGCCGACCGACAGCAGCACGCCGCGATGTGCACAGCGGCCCGCGATGACGTGCGCGGCGCCGTCGTCGCCGCGGTAGAGCGTGAGCTCCTCGTGCAGGACCTTCAGCGGGACTGCCCGGCCGGGTGGCAGGTCCTCCGCGACGTAGACCGGTTGCCAGCACCGCCGCAACAGCTGGCCGGCCGGCCGGCCCGGCCCGGTGTGTTCGAAGTCCGCGTTCTTGACGCTGTCCATGCGCCTTCCTCGGCCTTAGACTCTCTCGACGTGCGACGCGGACAGGGCCGCGATGAAACTCGTTATGATTCGTTCTATCGACGTGATTCGAAGAGCGTACCGTCGTAGGTCACCATTCCGGTGATCCGGTCGTCCCTGGTACTCATCGCGACCGTCAGCTCGCGGCGCACGATCCGTTCGGCGGGATGTGGGTCACGGAGCAGCCCCCCGGCGGAGAACTCCGCCGGCACCGGCTCGTCCATCAGGAACACCAGCTCGCCGATGCCGAGCGCATCTGGCTCCGTGCTGTTGCACGTCGAGCGCTGCGAGGACGTAGTGCCACGGTGCGTCCTGGTTCGACAGGGCGCCGAGCACCGTGGTCTTGACCTCGCCGGACGAGCGCGGGCAGGTCCGTCCCCGGCGTCGAGGTCGACACGCAGCGGGACCGTATTCATGAACGGCCCGATCATCAGCTGCGTCGCCGGATCGCGTGCGTCTGGTCAGCGGTGCGGCAATGACCACCGCGCGCTGGTCCGCGTAACGTGCCCACGGCCGTCGCGAAGGCCGCGAGCAGCACCGAGTACAGCGACGCCTGCTCGCGAACCGCCAGCGCCCGCGCCGCGGCCGCGATCGGTGGGCGGAAACTCGAAGTCGAACTGGCGGCCGCGTCGATCCCGACGATCGGAACGTGGGTAGTCGGTGGGTAGGGGGGCGGCAGGTCCGAGGCGCGAACTGCCCGCGGAAGTAGTCGACCCGTCGTGTCAGCGCTGCACCGGTCAGCCACTACCGCTCCCAATACGCGTAGTCGGCGTACTGCAACTCGGCCTTCCAGGCACGGAAAAGTCGTCGATTCCCAGCGTACTGGCGATGCGTCGATTCGCCCAACAGCATCGCATCGAATGCCCGTCGGCCAGAATGCGATGCGCGCGCAGCCGAAGGATGTGGTGGTCGTCGGCAACCCGGAGCACCTCGGCCCGCAGTGGCGGGCGGGTATCCAGATCTCGCCATTCCCCGGGCGGGGTCCGCGCTCGTAGTCGGCAGGGCGTCGACAACCGGTACATCGGGATCGTGCGGGTCTAGAATCACCTGCGCCAACGAGGCATCGGTGGGGCCGGAATACGGGTGCAACACATTCGTGTCGCTCCACGGCGTCTTGCACGGCGCGTACCAGCAGCGCCGCCTCGAGTGGTCCCGTGATGCGGATCGACACATCGATCCAGTGCGCGGCGGTCCCGGGGTCGCCGCGTTCGGCTTGCCACATCTGTTCCTGGGCATAGGAGGCGGGCACCGTCCCACCGCGAGGTGCCGGCCGCAGCTCCGGCGCCTCTCCGATGCACTGGCGCCGGGCTCCTCGATTCGGCGAGCCAGTTCGGCCAGGGTCTGATGTTCGAATAGCACCTCCAGCGGCGAGTGGACCCCGAGCAGTTGATGAATCCGCGAACGCAACTGGGCAGCCAGCAGTGAATGACCGCCGAGCGCAAAGAAATTGTCGCCGGCCCCGATCTGCTCGACCGGCAAGATGCCGCGCCAGATGCTCGCCAGCGACTCTTCGAGACCGGCACGCGGCGGGATGTATTCGACCTCGGGGTCGCGGCTGATCGTGACCTCCGGCAGCGCCGCGCGGTCGAGCTTTCCGTTGGGCGTCAGCGGCAGCCGCTCCAGCAAAACGAATGCCGCGGGGACCATGTGCTCGGGCAGTCGGCGCCGCGTGGGTCGCGCAACTCGCCCACCGAGACCGGCGCGCCCTCGGGTGCGAAGTAGGCGACCAGCACGCTCCCGTCCCCGTCGGGACTCCGGACCACG
>CAVTKI010000020.1:0-110628 GCA_963735245.1 uncultured Actinomycetota bacterium | reverse complement strand
GGTAGGTGGCGCGGGCTGATCGGTTGGGTGTCCGTACCGCTCTGCCTCGATCTGCTGGAGAGTCTTGCCTTGTGTTTCGGGCGCACCACACACACCGATGATGAGGGCGAGCACCAGAAGTGCGATCAATATCGATCCGACGGCGGGCAGTCCGGTCGCCGATAGCAGCGCCGGGAAGAAGAAGCTCAATGCGCCGATGGCGACCCGGGCTGCGAAGAAAAGGGTGCCCTGAGCGCTGGCACGGTATGGCGTTGCGAACATCTCACTGGCCCAGAGGCCGTAGAAGGCTTGTGCGCCAACGCCGCACGAAACGCCCCAGAGCACGGCGAAGACGAGCAGTGCCGGCAGGCCGGCGGAGCTGAGGAACACCAACACCAGCCAACCGGCGACGCCGAGCGCGGCGCCGATCCCGTACAGGAGGCGCTGCGAGATCCGGTCGGCCCAGGCCATGAAGCCGAAGAAGGTTGCTGCCACCGTGCAGCCCCATAACAAGACCTGCAGAAGGTCTTGGGCAACGGCGCCGTGGAGTCCAGCGCTGTCGTAGATGCGTGGCATGAAGATGCCGGCCTGCCCGGCGACGATGCCCCAGAGTCCGTAGACGCCGAACAAGAACAGCAGCGCAATGATGTTCGTGCGACGCGAGTACAGGCCGCGCAAGCCACGATTTTCGGGTGCGTCAGCTGCTAGATCCGTTCGTTGAGCGGTGGCTCGGCGTGTTCTTGCCAGATCTCGGACTCGTGGAGTCCTTGCCGCAGCCACCACACAACGGCAGCGACGATGAAGAGGTGCGCGAAGATCAGCCGTGAGCCAAGCAGTCCCAGCGAACCCAGTGCGGCGGCCAGTGCGAAACCGACCACCGGACCCATTGACCATGCCAGCTGAGCGGCGCCGACATGTTTGGCCCGCTGATCTGGGGGCGCCTGTTCGGCGATGTAGGTCCACGATGCCGGCACTCCAGCACCGACGGCGATGCCGGTGATCACGAACGCAGCCAGGAGCATCCAGTAGTTCACGGCGAACGCCGCCAACGCCACCCCGACCATGTACACCAGCAGGTCGTAGGTATAGATCGCCTTCCGCCCGAAGCGGTCACACAGCGGACCACCGAGTGCGGCACCGGCGGCGGCCCCAAACGCGTTCGCGCTCACGGCCGCCAGTAGCCCTACCGCAAAATCAGAGACGCCGAATCGGGCCTGCCAGAACCCCAAACTGGTGGCGATCGCGATGATCGAGCCTGCTTCGATGTAGTTGGACATGGCGACCGATATGGTCGCCCTCCATCCCGTGGTTGATTTGGCACCAAGCTGCATGGGAGCTTTCCTTGAGGTAGGTCGGAGATGGCGTGCCGGTCGGC
This sequence comes from uncultured Actinomycetota bacterium, assembly GCA_963735245.1. Classification (GTDB taxonomy): domain Bacteria; phylum Actinomycetota; class Actinomycetes; order Mycobacteriales; family Mycobacteriaceae; genus Mycobacterium. Next base: position 109,274 of record CAVTKI010000020.1, on the reverse strand, counting down.
CCGGACGCAGTCGAGCTGGATGGCGCGGGCAGCCTCTGCTGGTCGGGGCCGGCTGCTACATCCGTGCCGTGGTGGTCAGACGGTGACGTGTTTGATGCCGAAGAGGTCGGCGGCAGCCGCGATTTCAGCGGAACGGTGTCCGGTGCACAACGCCCAGTGGTGCCCCGTGCCGGTGGCGCTCCAGGCGTCGGTCCACTCGCCGGGGTCGCGGCCGAAATCGACGCGGGAGGTCGTGTTGCCGATCGCCAGTAGGGGCCCGGGAACGACGCTGCCTTCTGAGCTGATGAACGTCAGCGCGCCGTCGGCTTCCTGTCCAACCGCGAAAGTCGTGACTGGTCCATGCGTGACGTCGAACTCGACGCTGACCCCGTAGCCCCGCTTGCCGTGGTAGACGCCCAGACCGCGCAACAGGGGTTTGGCGGATGACATCGCCAAGTGTGCTGGGCCGTCGTGGCCCATTTCCACGACGCCGTCCCGGAAGTTGAGAGCCTGCAGCTCGGTGAACGATCCCCCGGCGCCGATCCGGTCGGCGATCAGCATCGCGACCGCAGTCCGGATGTCGTATTCACCCGCGGTTGGCACGCCTCGGGCCGTCAGCAGTGAGGCACCCAAAATCATTCCGGCGCCCAGCTTCTCGTGCATCTCGCCATCCAGGCCGCGGTGGTAATAGGCCATGGCGTCGAGGTCGAAGTCGGCGACGAGCTGATCGAGAGCGAGCGAGACGCGTGCCGCCCAGTTCAGATCGACGTCGTTCACCGACTCGTCTACCTCGAACACATCGCGTGCCAGTTCGATCCTGTCGTCAACCTGCCGCTCGCTGACAGCGGAGGCTCGAACGCGCAGGTCGTCGAACTCGAGGACTTCGATGTGCGAACCGAGTTGGCTGGACAGCAACGTCATGTCCGTAGAGATGTCGAGCATCCCGGGGTACAAGGTGGCCCATGAGGCCGAGCCTTCCGGTGCGCAGCGCGCCGCGCGCGGTCGCCGCGGCGAGCCACCGCTGAATTCGGCGCCATGCGTTGGCGTCATCGAGGTAACCCGACACCGACCGAAACGCGACACCGCTGCGCCGAAAGACGTTGGCCACCTCAGGCAGTGGGCATTGCCCGCAATACGCCAGCCAGGTGCCGGTGTCGGTGTTCGCATGGTCCATCGCCGCGGTGGGCTGTAGATCGATGACAAGAAGCGGCGCGTGACTGCGTTGGGCGATCGGCAACACCATGGAGGACGTGACATAGGTGGTGAGGAAGACGACCACCAGATCGCAATCGGCCCGACCCAATTTATCTGCGGCAGTTGCGGACTGGTGCGGATCCGAAACGAAGCCGGCATCGACGATCTCACAGCCGAATTCGGTGAACCGTCCAATGACCTGCCGCACCGATTCCTCGAGCAGTGGGCGCAAATCCGGAAACTGCGACCAGTAGGCGCCCAGTCCGCCAGCCACCAGGCCGACCCGAGCCCGCCGCGGCGCGATTCGCTCGAGACTCGCCATCTCCAGCGAGTGGAACTGCGTTGAGGAATTCTCCGTGGCGATGCCCATGGTCCTACCCTTCTGGTGTCCTGAGCGCCGCAGAAATGGGTTGACCAGGTCCGTTGGCTGCTGTTCGACACGCAGTTAGTTGAAACGTTTCAACAGGTGATCGCAATCACACTAGGCGATGTCGCCTGCGGCTGTCAACGCCCGCATTTCCCGGGGTGCTGCCAGCCAGGTGCGCGACCAGCGCGTCGCAGGTCCTGAATGGTTCCTGCGTTCGGTGTACTCCAAACATGCTGCGCAACAGGGATGATCGCACCGGTCGGCTTCGTGCAGCCGTGGGCGTCGCGTGGATCGTCGGGATCCGTTCTTGCCACGCCGATGTTCGCCCCGATCTGAAAATAAACGCGGCGACCGTCTTCGGTTGGGCTAGCCGGCCGTTGATCCGCTGGGTCGGGCGATCCAGCCGGCACGGTCGAACGATCCGACGAACTGCCCACGAACTCGTCTCCGGCGCGTGCCCGGCTGACCGTCGCCGATATCGTCGTCCGTGATGACGACACAGCTACCACCTGCGTACTTCATGCGCGACGGCGATGCCTTCGTGCCGACGTCCATGGCGAAGGGGCCGTGGGGATCGTCGATCAGCGGCAACTTCATCGGTGGCATCCTCGGCTACGTCATCGAACGCGAGGCCGCCGATCAGGAGCTGCAGCCCGCGCGGCTGACGGTCGACCTGCTGCGGCCCGCCGCGATGGAGCCGCTGCGGGTTCGGGCTTCGACCGTCAGGCGGGGCAGGCGGCTGATGCTGGTGGACGGGGAGATCACGCAATCCGACACGGTCGTGGCGCGCGCGAGCGCGGTGTTCCTGCGCAAGGGCGAGCAGCCTGCGGGCAGCATCTGGACGTCACCGGTCACCATGCCGCCGATGCCACCGGACGCCGACGCACAACTCGACGGGATGCCGTTGATGGTCTGGGCCTACGGCAAGGACCCCGACACTGCGGGCCGCAGCTTCGACCTGACCCAGTGGCAACACGACGGTCCGAAGTTCGTCTGGCTGCGCGACGTCAAGCCGCTCATCGACGACGAACCACTGACGGCGTTCGTCCGCACCGCGATGGCCGGCGACGTGGCCAGCTCGCTCACTCACTACGGCACCGAGGGACTCGACGTTCATCAACGCCGACTACACGCTGACGCTGAGCAGGCTGCCCGAGGGGCCCGATCTGGGCCTGGCCGCGTTGACGCACTCCAGCCACGAGGGCGTCGGCACGGGAACCGCGGTGATGTTCGACCACCGCGGGCCGATCGGCACGGCTACCGCCACCACGCTGGCCAACCCCGGCTTCAGACCACGGTCGATCGGTTAGCTCGACGTCAAAAGCCTTGGGCCACAACCGCACCCGGCACTTCGTCAGGTCAGGTACTGCGCGGTCGATCCGGACAGGGGCATGTCGGGCATGCCGAGCTTGCGGTGATCCCAGCTGCGCAGCCGAGTCGGCACCACCCGCACCGCGATCCGGTTGTTCATCATCTGATCGACGAACGGCTTCATCTCGTCGCTGTACGGGCCGGTGTAGCGCTCCCAGACGCTAATGCCCACGCGCAGAAGCAGATCCGGGTCGCTGTCGACGATCTCGGCACGGCCGTCGACCGAAACCCCACGCAGCGTGTTGTACGTCTGGCCGTCCTCGATCATCACGGTGATCGTCGGGTCGCGCCGCAGATTCACCGCCTTCTGCGACTTGGCCTTGGTCTCGAACCAGATCTCGCCGTCGAGCACCGCGTACCACATGGCGACCAGATGGGGCCTGCCACCGGGTGACACGGTGGCCATGGTCGCGGTGCGGCTGTGATCGATGAACTCGACGATCTCCTCGTCGCTCATCACGATCTTCGAGCGCTCGTTCTTTCCCATCCGGTAATCCTTATCAGGCGCTCGCGACGGCGACCGACACCGGGATCCGTTGAGCGCGCCGTTGCCAGACGGGACGCCTGCCTGCAGTCAGGCAGTCAGTCCGAGCATCGGCAGCAGCAGCCGACGACGGGCGCCGATCTCGTCGGCGATGTGATGCAGCGCGGCCGGCAGCGAATCCGCGACGGCGACCGCGTCGTCGTCGGTCAGGCCCAGTGCGTCGACGACCTCGTAGTGCGCGACGAGCGCCCACTCGACGCCCGTGGCACGGCTGCGTTCGTCGACGGCGTCCAGCAGTGGAGTGCAGTCACCGCGCAGCGACACGACCCCGCCGAGGTCGAGCACGAAGGGCTTGTCGCCGAGGATGAAGCGTCTGGCGTGCTCGGTGACCCGCGCCAGATTGTGTGTGCCGAGGACGCCGCTGACGCTGACCACGGTGGCCAGTTGACGGCAGTGCGCGTGCACCTGTGCGCCGTCGCAATCGAAGGCGGGGTTTCCGTACCGGAAGGTGGTAGTCATGGGAAGCCTCATTTCGATGGTCTGCAAGGTCCAACCTGACTCTGAAGCTAGCCCGCAAATCTAAGGCGTCCGGGAGCTGCGGTTAATACTCTGGTAAGAACGGGTTTTGGTGATGCAGCTCACGTGAGGGGCAACACGCCTTCCGGTGTTTGACTGCAATCGGTTTCGGGTATCCCCGCACTCCCTCGCGGCGACCGGGACTCGCGACGCGGCCCCTGGCAGGCGCCACCGGTATAGCCTCTGCGCAAAACCGAACCAAACTCACGAGATCGTCGGGACATGATTCGAGCCAGCAGAGTGGTGGCGGCCGTCAGCGCCGTGTGCGTGGGATTGCTCATCGCCGGCTGCTCGTCGGTCACCCAGGGGCGCGCGGTGTCCACGCTCTACGACCCGTTCCGCGCGGGCGGCCTGCCCGCCGAGGACGGCCCCAGCGGCGTGCGGGACAACGCCCCCCAGCCGACCGGCGAGGTCGAGGACTCGGACGGCGGGGACGTCGACAAGCTGGCGCTGTTGGCCGTCAACGACATCGCCGATTTCTGGCAGCAGAACTACGGCGGCGCACTGAACGGCTCGTTCACCGCCATCGAGCACCTGCTGTCCTACGATTCGGACGATCCGTCGAGCCCGGAGGTCTGCGGCACCGAGACCTATCAGGAACCCAATGCCTTCTACTGCCCGAGCAGGCAGATCATGGCGTGGGACCGGGGTGTGTTGGTCCCGACGGGCAGGCAGTTCTTCGGCGACGTCGCCATCGCCGCACTGATGGCCCACGAATACGGGCACGCCGTGCAGCACATGGCCGGCATCGTCGACGACTCGACGTCCGTCATCGTGAGCGAGCAGCAGGCCGACTGCTTCGCGGGCACCTATGTGCGCTGGGTCGCAGAAGGCCGGTCCCCCCGGTTCTCGTTGAGCACCGGCGACGGGCTCAATCACGTCCTGGCCGCCGCGATCACGCTGCGCGACCCGATCCTGGGACCGCAGGACACCGAGATGCTCGAAGAGGGTCACGGCACCGCACTCGACCGGGTCAGCGCGTTCCAGATGGGATTCGTCGGAGGCGCGTCGGAGTGCGCGGCCATCGACCTCGCCGAGATCGAGGAGCGGCGCGGCGATCTGCCGATGGCGCTGCCGCTCGACCAGGGCGGCGACGTGCAGAGCGGCGAGGTGCCCATCGACGAGGACACCCTCGACACCCTGATGGAAGCACTCGGTGAGGTGTACCAACCCAGTGCGGCGCCCACGTTGTCGTACGACACCGCGCAGTGCGCGGACGCGCAGCCCAGCCCGCCGGTGTCCTACTGCCCCGAGACCAACACCATCTCCGTCGACCTGCCCGCGCTGCAGCAGCTGGGCGAGGTCGCCGATGAGTCCAATTACGTTCTGCTGCAAGGGGACAACAGTGCGTTGTCGGTCGTGACGTCGCGCTACGCCCTTGCCGTGCAGCACGAGAACGGCGATCCCCTCGACACGCCGGTGGCCGCGTTGCGGACGGCGTGCCTGACGGGCGTGGCGCAACGTGCCATGGCGGAGACCGTCGCGCTGCCAAGCGGCAAGAGTCTGACGCTCACGGCGGGCGACCTGGACGAGGCGGTCTCCGGCTTGTTGACCAACGGACTGGCCGGAAGCAACGTGGACGGCAAGACGGTGCCCGCGGGCTTCACCCGCATCGTCGCCTACCGGTCGGGGCTGGGCGGCGACCGGGACCTCTGCTACAAGCGCTTCAAGTAGCCGTCACGGCAGCACGATGCGCAGCCGCTCCCAGCCCCGCACGGTCGACGTCGGTGCCAGTTCCGCAGTCGTCGTAGTCGATGTCCCATTCGGGCCAGCGGTTCAGCAGTTCGTCGAGCGCGACGCGGCCCTCGAGCCTGGCCAGGTTCGCGCCGAGGCAGTAGTGCACGCCCTTGCCGAACGTGAGATGGCTGTTGGTGCGGTGGATGTCGAACGCGTCGGGGTTCTCGAAACGTCGCGGGTCCCGGTTGGCCGCCCCGAAGAGCAGCAGTACGGCGCTGCCTGCGGGCACCGTCTGGCCGTAGGCCTCGAAGTCGCGCGTCAGCCAGCGGGCGAGGTGCGGTCCGCGATCAATCGGCCGGTGGTCTCATTGCCTGCGCCTGCCACCACCTGCGTGTAGTGCAGCACCTCCTTGCGGGTGAGCTTGCGGGTCACCCCGTGCTCGTCTTCGAACTCGACGTCGAGCAGTGCGGTCATCAGGTCGTCCGACGGGTTGTTGGACCGCCATTCGACGTAGTCCGCGTACATCCGGCCGTCGGCGATCCGATCGGCGTTGGCCACCTTCATCGGCGCCCCCGGCCTGGTTCGGAGGTTGGCGTCGTTGGCGTCGCGGAAACCGCGTCTGGTCGGCTTCGGGGATGCCCAGCAGCATCCCGATGACGCGCATCGGCATCATCGCGGCCAGCTCGGCGACGACGTCGAAGCCGTCCGACCCGACCAGTGGGTCGAGGCAACGCACGCAGTACTGGCGGATCTGGTCCTCGATGGCCGCCATCCGCCGCGGCGTGAACACCCGGCTCATCAGTCCCCGCAGCATGGTGTGCATCGGCGGGTCCTCGAACATCATCACGCCGGTCGGATCGTCGAACTCGCGCCACGATGTCGACGGCGATGATGCCAGCGCCTCCGCCGCGAATCGCACGGCGTGACTTCGTCCCTGCCCACGCGCACCGGTGACGAAGGCGACCTTGCCCTCCACGCGACCGGCCATCGCGGCGGCTGGTCAAGGCTCCACCGGGTGGCTGCGGGCGCCCGGCATCGACTCCACGGGGTTCCCGCCGCGCGAATCGTCCTTCCCCGACGGGTTCGAACTGCCTTCCTGGGCCGGATGTGTTGCAGCCGTCCCCGCCGGCTTCGCTGTGGCCTGCGTCATACGTTATTTGCCGTGATTCACCCGGAGTTGGATCGTTCGTGGCACATCGTTCTCCCGTTCGGGTGGTCCGCGCCACCCATCCGGCGGTCGATTCCTGCCAACCGGCGATCAGATTCTGCCAAGGGAATTAACCCGCTGAACACCATGTTTGAGCTATTAGACCGGCCGGGAAGGCCTCCCCACCGATCGACACGAACTCCGAACCGGGACTGAACAGCCAAGGTTCGAACCACACCACAGAGAAAAAGAGGAGAACGAAAATGAAGAAGTTCGGATTTGCCACCATCATCGCCGGCGGACTGGTCGCAGGCGCCCTCGGGTTTGCCGCTCCCGCCATCCAGGCGGTCGCCAGCCCGGTCTCGTCGACCACCATCTCGGCGGACAGCGAGCACCACGTCTGGCTCGACCAGATCCGCCCGAACGTCAACGTGCCCCAGGTTGACACCAGCGTTCACCAGAGCCGCTGACACCAAACGGACCAAGAGGGGCGCCCGAAAGGGTGCCCCTCTTTCGTTCGCGGGGTGTGTCGTTTGTCTCCAAGATCAGTGCCGACCAAGCATTACCTAAGCCGTTTGCCCTTTCGGCATCCTCGGGATTCGTCGCCCAGGTGTGATCAGCATCTCCCGGGCGATCGGCTACCCGTCCGGACTTTGGTCCCTGCCAATGGTCGACCAAATACTGCCATTGGAATTAACCCGCTGACCTGAGCGTTTTAAAGATCAGACCAGCCGGAAAGGTTCCAGAACCGGCCGACAAGGGATCCGATCCGCACACGGTTCGGCCCACACCAGAAGAAAGAAAGAGAAACACACCGATGAAGAAGTTCGGATTAGCCACCATCGCCGCCAGCGGATTGATCGCGGGCGTCCTCGGGTTCGCCGCTCCGGCCGCCCTGGCCGATGCCGCACCGGTTTCGCCGTCGATCATCACGACCGGCATCGATCACCACACGTGGCTCGACCAGATCGGCCCGAGCGTGAACGTGCCTCAGGTAGACACCAGCGTTCACCAGAGCCGCTGACACCACACGATGAAGAGGGGCGCCCACTCGGGCGCCCCTCTTTTGTGCCCTGAATCGGGTGGAACCGCAGTAGCCATCGGACAGTCGACCGGCCTGCCCTGCCCTTAGCGCGACCGACGCGGGGCCGACGGTGAGAATCCTGGTCCGTGTCGTGGACGCAGTCGAGCCACGAAGCCGCGCTGACGTGACGGCCGTCGATGCGACGCAGGTCGGGTCGATGAAGCGCGCTGACGGCGCCGGCGTGAGCGGCGACCGTCGGCGTCATGGCGGCGACGCACCCGAGTCGGCGACCGGCCGCCGTCGAGGATGGCCCCCGACGCACCACGGCGTCGGCGACCGGATCGGGACGATCAGGGCTCGCACCGGCCCGTTGCCGCGCCGTGGCTCCGTCAGGCGTCGCCCGCGGCGAACCGGGCGTCGACCGCCGCCGACACCTCGATGTCCTCGGGCAGGAGTTCGACGTCATGGCCGCCCCCGGATGCCATGACTCCGGCCCGCAGATAGGCGGCGCCGTGACCACCGTCGGGGTGCAGGCTGGCGCCGAGCATGCCTGCGTCGGCGATGGCGATCGGCGTGACCTTGCCGAGCCCGAGCGCGTCGGCGTACTGCTGCGCGCGGGTGGCGGCATCACGGACGGCACGGGTTTGAGCCTTCTGCGCCAAGTCATTTCGCCGTTTCGACGTAAGAGCCCACTCGACGTGCGAGATGCGGAACCCCTCGGTGTTGGCGACGTGCTCACCCACCCAGCGAGACAGCGCGGTGAAGTCGCGGAACTTCACCTCGACGCCGACGCTCGCGTGGTGGACGAGCGGAAGCTGCTCGCCATCCTGGTTCCATGGCCGGTTCGACCAGGTGCGCAGCTGCTGCGCCGACCACCACGTGACCGGCCCCTGATCCTTCTTCAGCCGAGTCACCGAGGTCTTCACTGCCTCCAGGTCACGTGCCACGTGGTCGTACACCGGCTCCATCGCGGGCCCCTCGTAGGCGATGGTGGCGTGGACCGTCCCGCGTTCGGGCGGCTCGAATGCGGAGAACGCTCCGCGCACCGTGATTTCAGTCGACATGCGGTCACCGTAGTGTCGGCAGCCGACATGCGGAGGAGATCGTTGATCCGAACGCCAATATGGTTGCGGGAGAGCCGATTTTGATCGGTCGTCGAAGGCGGGCGTCGCCGCCCCGCCACTGCGCGAGTGCCGTGGCCATGGTGACGCGGCAGCCGTGGCGCTCGGTCGGTTCGCGTGCCGATGCTGGGGTCCGGCGTGGCACATCCAGCAGGAGCAGACGTTGATGCCGGTGTAGTGCAGCGCCCAGTGACATTTCGTCGACGTCGTACGGCCGCACCGTATCTGCAGGCGTCTCGGGCAGATCGCACACCGGATGCGGATGAGCGTGCTCTTGGCGGACGGCGAGTTCGCCGCGAGCCAGGCGGACCCATAACGGACTGTGAGCATCGGTACGGGACAAGGCGGAGCCTCCATGGGACGATGCGCCCCTGCCCGCTAGCCCCGGATGACGCGGGCAGGGGCAGCGGTTTCTCCACCGAGTCCCGAGCCCTGCGATACCGCATGTTCACAACCGGAAAGCTAGCAGCGCACCGAGGCACTGATCCTCCGCAAGCCCGCCAAACACCCCGCCAAACACGAAGGTCACGAACTCTTTTCGAGTTCGTGACCTCGTGTGTGGCAGTTCATGGAACCGCTCATTGTGGGCGAAGGGGGACTTGAACCCCCACGTCCCGAAGGACACTGGCACCTGAAGCCAGCGCGTCTGCCATTCCGCCACTCGCCCCAACAACCGGGGAAGACTATCACGCACACCGGCCCACTCCCCAACCGCGCAGATCGCGCCGGTACCCACCCTGGCGCCGCCCCTGACCTGCCGCGATCCGATTCTCAGAGTTCTGTTGGTCCCGTTGCGCGGTCACGGGCCTCTACCATGAGTAGAGACATCGAGGCCCGGCGACACGCAGGGCCACCGGACGGGACCGGAACTACGACGAGCGAGGTGGTCGGTGACATGGGCCTTGTCGGCCGCTTCGAACGAAAGCTCGAGTCTTCGGTCGGCGACGCCTTCGCCCGCGTATTCGGTGGCGCGATCGTTCCGCAGGAGGTCGAGGCCATTCTGCAGCGCGAGGCGGAGGCCGGGGCACGCGAAGTCGGGGGCGGCAGGATTTTGGCGCCAAACGACTACGTCATTACCCTCAGTGTGCCCGACCATCAGAAGGTGAGCGCCGACCCTGAGCTCAGATCGACCACTTTTGCCAGATACCTGGAGGGTTACATCCATGACCATGGGTGGCAAACGTATGGTGAGGTGGTCGTTAGTTTCGAACCGTCACCGAACCTGCACACCGGCCAGTTCCGCACACGTGGAGCGGTCAACCCAGACTCGACCAGAGGCGAACCTGCCCAGGACGCACGAGACCGCGCACACACCGCAGAACCAGGAGTACCCGCAATGAGCGACAACCCGAGCTACCGCGGCCAGGGACAAGGGCAGCCAGGCGATGAGTACTACGAGTACGGACGCCCGGCCGAAGAGCCCCGTGGCCCCGAGCAGGGTGGTTACCCGCCGCAGGGCGCCCCGGCACCCGGCTACCCGCCGCCTCGGCAGGCACCCTACGACCAGGCCGGCTATTCGCCCGAGCCTGGCGGCTACCCGGAGCAGGGCTACCCGCCACCGTCCTATGAGCAGCGCCCTCCTGCCGGCTACGGCCCGCCGCCCGGCGGCGGCTATCCCGACCAGGGTCAGCGCCCCGCCCCTCCGGCCGGGTACGGCCCGCCCCCAGGCGCTCCGGCAGGCTACGGCCCGCCGGCAGGCGACTACGACTACGGCCGCCCGCCTGCCGCCCCTCCAGGGCGGCACGAGGAGTACGGCAGGCCCGAAGCCCGTCCCGCCTACCCGGAGCAGGGCGGCTACCCCGACCAGGGCGGCTACCCGGAGCAGGGCGGCTACCCCGAGCAGGGCGGCTACGGCGAGGCAGGCTACGGCGCCCAGGCCTACGGGCGTCAGGACTACGCGCAGCCGCCCGCGGGCTACGACTACGGCCAACAACCGGCCGGCTACGGCGATGGCGGCGGTTACCCGCCGCCCGGGTACGACTACGGCCAGCAGCCCGCCTCGGCGCCTGCCGGGTACGGCGGCGCGGCCTACGGTGCCGCTGGCGCGAACGTGACCCTGCAGCTCGACGACGGCAGCGGACGCACCTACCAACTGCGTGAGGGCGCCAACGTCATCGGTCGCGGCCAGGACGCCCAGTTCCGGCTGCCGGACACCGGCGTGTCACGCCGCCATCTGGAGATCCGCTGGGACGGCCAGGTCGCCCTGCTGTCGGACCTCAACTCGACGAACGGCACCACCGTCAACAACGCGCCGGTGCAGGAATGGCAGCTGGCCGACGGCGACGTGATCCGGCTGGGCCACTCCGAGATCATCGTCCGAGTTCACTGAGGGATCAGGCAGGCCGCAGCCTGGGTGAAAGCTGTTCGCTTCGCCCTCACACCCATCACCGCCCAAGTATCGTGACGGTGCCGAAGGCCGCCGAGCAGGCGCGACGACTACGGGACGGTGACGGAGAGGACGTCAGATGCAGGGGCTAGTTCTGCAGCTGACGCGCGTCGGTTTCCTGTTGCTGCTGTGGCTGTTCATCTGGTCGGTGCTGCGGATCCTGCGGACCGACCTCTATGCCCCCACCGGCGCCGTCATGGTCAAGCGCGGGCTGGCGCTGCGCGGCACCCTGCTACCCAGTCGCCAGCGCCGTAACGTCGCCCGCCAACTGATCGTCACCGAGGGCGCGCTGGCGGGCACCCGGATCACGCTGGGCGCCCAGCCCGTGCTGATCGGGCGGGCCGACGACTCGACGTTGGTCCTCACCGACGACTACGCGTCGACACGGCACGCGCGCCTGTCCCAGCGGGGCGCCGAATGGTACGTCGAAGACCTAGGATCGACCAACGGTACATACCTCGACAGGGCGAAGGTGACGACGGCGGTTAGGGTTCCGATGGGGACGCCGGTTCGAATCGGCAAGACGGTAATCGAGTTGCGCCCGTGACGCTCGTCCTCCGCTACGCGGCGCGCAGTGACCGCGGTCTGGTCCGCGCCAACAACGAAGACTCGGTGTACGCGGGTGCGCGGCTGCTGGCCCTTGCCGACGGCATGGGCGGCCACGCGGCGGGCGAGGTCGCCTCGCAGTTGGTGATCGCCGCACTCGCACACCTCGACGACGACGAGCCGGGCGGGGATCTCCTCAGCCAGCTGAACGATGCGGTGCATCAGGGCAACGCCGCCATCGCCGCGCACGTCGAAGCCGATCCCGAGCTCGAGGGCATGGGCACCACGCTCACCGCAATCCTGTTCGCGGGCAACAAACTTGGCCTCGTCCACATCGGCGACTCGCGGGGCTATCTGCTCCGCGACGGCGAACTCGGCCAGATCACCAAGGACGACACGTTCGTCCAGACGCTGGTGGACGAGGGCCGCATCACCGCCGAGGAGGCGCACAGCCACCCGCAGCGGTCGTTGATCATGCGCGCGCTCACCGGGCACGAGGTCGAGCCGACGCTGATCGTCCGCGAGGCCCGCGTCGGCGACCGCTACCTGCTGTGCTCCGACGGGCTGTCCGATCCGGTCAGCCAGGACACCATCCTCGACGCGCTGCAGATCCCCGACGTCGCCGAAAGTGCCGACCGGCTCATCGAATTGGCGCTGCGCGGCGGCGGGCCCGGACAACGTCACCGTCGTCGTGGCCGACGTCGTCGACTACGGGTACGGCCAGACCCAACCGATCCTGGCGGGCGCCGTGTCGGGCGACGACGACCAGACCGCTCCGCCCAACACCGCCGCGGGCCGCGCGTCGGCCTTCAATCCGCGGCGCAATGCCGCTGGGCCGCCGAAACGCCCTTCGACCGAACCGGAGCCGCCGCCTCGCAAGCCGCGGTCGCGCCGCAGGATGATCTACGCCGCCGTCCTTCTGGTGCTTCTGGTGGTCGCCGGGCTCGCCGTCGGCCGCCAGATGATCCGCAGCAACTACTACGTCGCCGAGCACGACGGCGCCGTCTACATCATGCGTGGCGTGCAGGGTTCGTTCCTCGGGATGGCGTTGCAGCAGCCCTTTCGCATCGCCTGCCTCGACGGCCGCGACGACCTGAAGATCATCGGCGTCGACGACGACCGCTCCGGCTGTCAGCTGCTCAAGGTCGGCGATCTGCGGGAGTCCGAACGTGCCCAGGTGTCTGCGGGGCTGCCCGCGGGCACCGTCGACGACGCCATCCGCCAGCTCAAGGAGCTCGGCCAGACCTCGCTGCTACCGGTCTGCGCGCCACGCACTCCCACCACCACCACGACCACGACGACCACCAGCGCCGCGCCCCCGCAACCCGCCCCGCCGACGCCTGGCCTGACACCGACTCCCCCACCGCGTCCGTCCACGGATTCGCCGTCGCCCGAGACACCCGCGACGGTGACCGCCCCCGCTCCACCGCCTCCGGAATCCGCGCCCGTCCCCACACCGACACCCACGCCGTCGCCGACCGTGACGGCGCTGCCTCCCCCACCGCAGGAGCCGGGCACCACCTGCCGGGCAGCGTCATGAGCACTGAACCGCAGGCTCCGGTCACCGTCGTGCCGCCAATGCCCAACCGGCGCAACGCCGAACTGTTCCTGCTCGGGTTCGCCGCGCTCATCACGATGGTGGCTCTGCTCATCGTCGAGGCCAATCAGGAGCAGGGTCTGCGCTGGGACCTGGTCCAGTATCTGGTCGCCTACGTCGCCCTGTTCTCAGGCGCCCATCTCGCGATCCGGCGCTTCGCGCCCTACGCCGATCCGCTGCTGCTGCCCATCGTCGCGCTGCTGAATGGGTTGGGCCTGGTGATGATTCACCGCCTCGACCTCGCCGCGGGCCCCCTGGCATCCGGCGCGTCCCGGGGGCCGAGCGCCAACCAGCAGATGCTGTGGACGCTGGTCGGCGTCATCGCCTTCTCCCTCGTCGTGGTCTTTCTCGGCGATCACCGGATCCTGGCCCAGTACGGCTACGTGTTCGGCCTGACCGGGCTGGTGCTGCTGGCCATTCCGGCGGTGCTGCCGCGCTCGATGTCCGAGCAGAACGGCGCCAAGATCTGGATTCGACTGCCCGGCTTCTCAATTCAGCCCGCGGAGTTCTCCAAGATCTTGCTCCTGATCTTCTTCGCCGCAGTCCTGGTGGCCAAGCGCAGCCTGTTCACCAGCGCGGGCAAGCACGTTCTCGGCATGGACCTGCCGCGGCCCCGCGACCTGGCGCCGCTCCTTGCGGCATGGACCGCGTCGGTCGGCGTGATGGTGTTCGAGAAGGATCTCGGTACCTCCCTGCTGCTGTACGCGTCGTTCCTGGTGCTGGTGTACATCGCCACCGAACGGCTCAGCTGGGTGCTGCTCGGCCTCACGCTGTTCGCGGCGGGCAGCGTGGCCGCGTACTACGCCTTCGCGCACGTGCAGACGCGCGTGCAGACCTGGCTCGACCCGTTCGCCGACCCCGACGGCGCCGGCTACCAGATGGTGCAGTCGCTGTTCAGCTTCGCCACCGGCGGCATCTTCGGAACGGGTCTCGGCAACGGCCAACCCGGCACCGTGCCCGCGGCGTCCACCGACTTCATCATCGCCGCGATCGGCGAGGAGCTCGGCCTCGTCGGTGTGGCGGGCGTGCTGATGCTCTACACGATCCTGATCATCCGCGGCCTGCGCACCGCGATCGCGGTGCGCGACAGCTTCGGCAAGCTGCTGGCCGCAGGCCTGGCCTCGACGCTGGCGATCCAGCTGTTCATCGTCGTCGGCGGCGTGACGAAGCTGATCCCGCTCACCGGGCTGACCACCCCGTGGATGTCCTACGGCGGCTCGTCGCTGCTCGCCAACTACGTGCTGCTGGCGATCCTGATCTGCATCTCGCACGCCGCGCGCCGACCGCTCACCACCAGCCAGCCGAACGCCACCCCGATCGCCGCCGCCAGCACGGAGGTGATCGGACGCGTATGAACACCTCCCTGCGCCGCGTCTCGATCGCCATCATGGCGCTGATCGTGCTGCTGCTGGCCAACGCCACACTGACCCAGGTCTTCACCGCCGACGGCCTGCGCTCCGACCCGCGCAACCAGCGAGTGCTGCTCGACGAGTACTCCCGGCAGCGCGGTCAGATCTCGGCGGGCGGCCAACTGCTGGCGTACTCGACGTCGACCAACGGGCACTTCCGGTTCCTGCGGGTGTACCCGAACGCGCTGGCCTACGCACCGGTGACCGGCTTCTACTCGCTGCGGTACTCCAGCGCGGGCCTCGAACGCGCAGAGGACACGATTCTGAACGGCTCGGACGAACGGCTCTTCGGCCGGCGGCTCGCCGACTTCTTCACCGGCCGCGATCCGCGCGGCGGCAACGTGGCGACCACCATCAACCCGCAGGTGCAGCAGGCCGCGTGGGACGCCATGCAGCAGGGCTGCAACGGGCCGTGCAAGGGTGCGGTGGTGGCACTCGAGCCGTCCACGGGCAAGATCCTGGCCATGGTGTCGGCACCGTCCTACGACCCGAACCTGCTGTCCTCCCACGACGTCGACGAGCAGTCGGCGGCGTGGCAGCAGCTGCGCGACGACCCCAACGCCCCCATGGTGAACCGTGCGATCGCGGAGACCTATCCCCCCGGGTCGACGTTCAAGGTCATCACCACCGCGGCCGCCCTGCAGGCAGGGGCGACGGAGGACACTCAGCTCACGTCCGCACCGCGAATCTCGTTGCCGAACAGCAGCGCAATGCTGGAGAACTACGGCGGCACGGCGTGCGGCAGCGGCGCGACGGCCTCGTTGCGCGACGCCTTCGCGAAGTCGTGCAACACGTCGTTCGTCCAGCTCGGCATCAACACCGGCGCCGATGCGTTGCGGAGCACTGCCCGGGCGTTCGGCCTCGACTCGACTCCCCCGCCGATGCCCCTTCAGGTGGCCGAATCCACGGTCGGTCCGATCAGCGACGGGGCCGCACTCGGCATGTCGAGCATCGGCCAGAAGGACGTCGCGGTGACGCCGCTGCAGAACGCTCTGGTGGCCGCCACCATCGCGAATGACGGTGTCACGATGGCGCCGTATCTGGTGCAGGACCTCAAGGGCCCTGACCTGGCCAACATCAGCACGACGGCGCCTGCGCAAGTCCGGCGGGCGGTGTCCGCACAGGTCGCTACTACACTTACGGATCTGATGATTGACGCCGAGCAGGCGACTCAGCAGAAGGGAGCCATCGCCGGCGTGCAGATCGCTTCCAAGACGGGCACGGCCGAGCACGGCACCGATCCCCGCAACACCCCGCCGCATGCCTGGTACATCGCCTTCGCGCCGGCCAAGGCCCCCAAGGTCGCCATCGCGGTTCTCGTGGAGAATGGTGGCGACCGATTGTCCGCGACGGGCGGTGCGCTGGCCGCGCCGATCGGGCGGGCCACCATCGCCGCGGCGCTGCGGGAGGGATCATGAGCGCGCGCGTCGGAGTTACCCTTTCCGACCGCTACCGGTTGCAGCGGCTGATCGCCACCGGCGGCATGGGCCAGGTGTGGGAAAGCGTCGACACCCGGCTCGGGCGTCAGGTCGCCATCAAGGTGCTCAAGGCGGAGTTCTCGTCCGACCCCGAATTCGTCGAGCGGTTCCGCGCCGAGGCCCGCACGGTCGCCATGCTCAACCACCCCGGCATCGCCAGCGTCTACGACTACGGCGAGACCGAGCTGGACGCCGGTGAGGGCCGCACGGCCTACCTGGTGATGGAGCTGGTCAACGGTGAACCGCTCAACGCCGTGATCAAGCGCACCGGACGGTTGTCGCTGCGGCACGCACTCGACATGCTCGAGCAGACCGGCCGCGCGCTGCAGGTCGCCCACACCGCGGGCCTGGTGCACCGCGACGTGAAGCCGGGCAACA
The DNA here is from genome assembly GCA_963735245.1 of uncultured Actinomycetota bacterium. Taxonomy (GTDB): domain Bacteria; phylum Actinomycetota; class Actinomycetes; order Mycobacteriales; family Mycobacteriaceae; genus Mycobacterium. The sequence goes on along the minus strand of CAVTKI010000020.1, from coordinate 92,540 downwards.
TCCTGATCACGCCCACCGGGCAGGTGAAGCTCACCGACTTCGGCATCGCCAAGGCGGTCGACGCCGCCCCGGTGACCCAGACCGGCATGGTCATGGGCACCGCGCAGTACATCGCGCCCGAGCAGGCGCTCGGCAAGGACGCCACCGCGGCCAGCGACGTCTACTCGCTCGGGGTCGTCGGCTACGAGTCGGTTTCCGGTCGGCGTCCGTTCACGGGCGACGGCGCCTTGACCGTCGCGATGAAGCACATCAAGGAGCAGCCCGCGCCGCTGCCCGCCGACCTGCCGCCCAACGTGCGCGAGCTGATCGAGATCACGCTGGCCAAGGAGCCCGGCCACAGGTATCGATCCGGTGGCCCGTTCGCCGATGCGGTGGCCGCGGTGCGCGCCGGACGACGCCCCCCGCGCCCGAACCATGCGCCGACCATCGGCCGCGCCGCCCCTGCGGCCATCCCGTCCGTGACGCAGGCCCGCGCGGCCGCCGACTTCGGCAGCCGGCCCCCGACCGCGGCCAGGCCCCGGCCGGTGACGGGCAGTCACCGCACCCCGGTGCCGCAGCGGCGCACGTTCTCCCCCGGTCAGCGCGCGCTCCTGTGGGCGGCCGGAGTCCTCGGCGCGCTGGCGATCGTCATCGCGATCCTGATCGTGCTCAACGCCCAGGACCGCAAGGACAAGGAACTGCCGCCGCCCACGGTCACCAACACCAGCACCACCGTCGTGCCCCCACCGCCACCCGCGTCACCGGGCGCCATGCCCGGTCCCGAGTGGCTTGATCCGGGTTCGATCGGGAATGGTGGAGACAACAGCGCGGCCTCCGTCGCGTGCGCTCGCCCAGGCCCCGGAATAGAACCTTCGATGACCACCCCTCAGCACCTGTCCGACCGCTACGAACTCGGCGACATCCTCGGATTCGGCGGCATGTCCGAGGTCCACCTCGCCCGTGACCTCCGGTTGCACCGCGACGTGGCGGTCAAGGTGCTGCGCGCCGATCTGGCCCGCGACCCCAGCTTCTACCTCCGGTTCCGCCGCGAGGCGCAGAACGCCGCCGCGCTGAACCACCCCGCGATCGTCGCCGTGTACGACACCGGCGAGGCGGAGACCCCGACCGGGCCGCTGCCCTACATCGTGATGGAGTACGTCGAGGGCGTCACGCTGCGCGACATCGTGCACACCGACGGCCCGATGGAGCCGCAAGCGGGCCATCGAGGTCATCGCCGACGCCTGCCAGGCGCTGAACTTCAGCCACCAGCACGGCATCATCCACCGCGACGTCAAGCCCGCCAACATCATGATCAGCAAGGCCGGCGCGGTGAAGGTGATGGACTTCGGCATCGCCCGCGCCCTGGCCGACAGCGGCAACCCCATGACGCAGACGGCCGCGGTGATCGGCACCGCGCAGTACCTGTCCCCCGAGCAGGCCCGCGGCGAGTCGGTCGACGCCCGCTCCGACGTCTACTCGCTGGGCTGCGTGCTCTACGAAATCGTCACCGGGGAACCGCCTTTCGTCGGCGACTCCCCCGTCGCGGTGGCCTACCAGCACGTCCGGGAGGATCCGGTGCCGCCGTCGCAGCGGCACCCGGGCATCGCCCCCGAGTTGGACGCCGTGGTGCTCAAGGCGCTGGCCAAGAATCCGGAGAACCGCTATCAGACCGCGGCCGACATGCGCACCGACCTGATCCGGGTGCACAGCGGCGAGGCGCCCGACGCCCCGAAGGTGTTCACCGACGCCGAACGCACCTCGTGGCTGTCCGCTACCCCGCCCACGCGCGGCCGTGCCCAGCCGACCGAGCACATCCCGACGCATCAGCCCGGCTACGTCGAGCGCGAGCGCGGCGGGTCGATCGGCCGTTGGCTGATCGCCGTCGCCGTCTTGGCGGTGCTGACCGTCGTCGTCACGGTCGGCATCAACATGATCGGCGCGAATCCCCGCGACCAGCAGGTGCCCGACGTGCGGGGGCAGCTGCAGGCGGATGCCATCGCCACACTGCAGAACCGCGGCTTCAAGATCCGCGGCCCTCTGACGAAACCCGATTCCACGGTGCCACCCGACCACGTCATCGACACCGATCCCGCCGCCAACACCGCCGTGAGCGCGGGCGACGAGATCACCATCAACGTCTCGACGGGCCCCGAACAGCGTGAGGTCCCCGACGTGAAGTCGCTGACCCCGTCCGACGCGGAGGACAAGCTCAAGGCCGCGGGCTTCGAGAAGTTCAACCGGACCCTGTCATCGTCACTGCCTGAGCAGAAGGACCGCGTGATCGGCACCAATCCGCCTGCCAATCAGACGTCGGCGATCACGAACGTGATCACGATCATCGTCGGTTCGGGCCCCGGCAGCGCACTGGTGCCGGACTGCGCCAGTCAGACGGTCGACGTCTGCAAGCAGATCCTTGCCGCATCGGGATTCCCGACGCCGCTGCCGGTCGACGTCGACAGCAATCAGCCCTCCGGTCAAGTGATTGGCACCAATCCGGCTGCGGGAGGCAACGTTCCGAAGGACACCCCGATCCAGATCCAGGTGTCGCGCGGCAACCAGTTCATCATGCCGAACCTGGTGGGTCAGTTCTGGGTGGACGCCGAACCCAACCTTCGCGTGCTGGGCTGGACCGGCGGGCTGGTCCGCGGACCCGACATGCAGAACAGCGGCCAGAGGACCAACGCGGTCGTGACTCAGAGCCCGTCGCCGGGCACCGCGGTGAACTTCGGCAGTCCGGTCACGCTGAGCTTCGCGTCGTAGCCGCGCGCACCGTATCGGCGACCTCCTGCTCGAGCCGGCTCACCAGGCCTTCGGCGGGCGCCTCACCGCACAGCGCGAGCCAGTTGGCCAGCATCCGGTGGCCGCCCTCGGTCAGGATCGACTCGGGATGGAACTGGACGCCGTGGATCGGTAGCTCGACGTGCTGCACACCCATGATGACGCCGCCCTCGGTGCGCGCAGTGACCGTCAGCTCATCGGGCAGGGTGTCCGGCAGGATGGTCAGCGAGTGGTAGCGGGTGGCCGTGAACGGATCCGGAAGTCCTTGCAGCACACCAATATTGGCGTGATGCACGCTGCTCGTCTTGCCGTGTAGCAGTTCCGGTGCGCGATCCACCGTGCCACCGAACGCCACCCCGATCGCCTGGTGCCCGAGGCAGACGCCGAGCAGCGGCGTCGCGGCGGCGGCAGATGCGCGGACCAGCGGGATGGACGCGCCTGCCCGCTCCGGCGTGCCAGGGCCGGGGCTGAGCAGGATTCCGTCGAACTCGTCGGCCGCCGCAGCCACCTCCGCATCGCCGGCGAGTCGGGCGTCGTCATTGCGCCACACCGTCGCGTGCACGCCGAGCTGACCCAGGTACTGGACCAGGTTGAAGACGAAGCTGTCGTAGTTGTCGACGACCAGAACTCGCATCGGACCAGGCTACTTGGTGCCGATCCCGGTGCGGTCAGTAGCCGAGTGGCCCCGCGGGCTTGGCGTAGCGCATCCGCACCGACGCCGGGTATCCCACCAACTCGACGCTGTCCCGCGGTTCCTCGGTATAGCCGAGGCCGAACCGCACCACGTACTGCTTGTAGAGGGTGACCAACGGAGCTGCGGCCAGGGCCGCCCGCATCGCCGCGACGTCGCCGACCGCGGTGATGACATACGGCGGACTGTAGGTGCGCCCGTTGAGCAGCAGCGTGTTGCCGACGCACCGCGGAGCGGACGTACCGATGAGCCGCTGATCCTGCATCTGCACGCCTTCGGCGCCTGCGATCCACAGCGCGTTGAGGACGGCCTGGACGTCCTGCTGATGCACCACCAGGTCGTCGGGGGAGGCGTCGCCGGGGAACCGGCCCTCGGCGTCGCGCTGCGCGTCCGTCAGGGTCACCACCAGACCTGGCCCACGCATCGGGTCCAGCCCGGCGTCGGCGGCAAGGACGTCGGCACGGTGGGTGATGGCTACCAGCGCCGCGTCGACGCCGGGGGAGCCGCCGTGATGATTGTCGATCTGCGACACCATCGCGTCACGTTCACCAGCAAGCCGGTCGACTGATTGCTGAGCGTCACGGACCAGATCGACGAGTCGCGGGGCGTCACTGCGGCGGATCTCGTTGCCGCCGGACGCGGTGTGGGTGGCCGCCAGAAGCAGGCCCGCGCACAGACAGACCACGGGCACGCCGAATCGCCAGACGGACCGGCGTCCCCCGGCCGACCGGCGAGTGCGTGCACGGAGCGCCGACAGGGGCTTGCGTGCCATCGACACCTCCTCCGTGGCCTTCGGGTTTATCTGACGGACGGCGTGCTGGGATAAGCTCTGGGTTGCATCCGCATCATCGTCGCACCCGCGACGCCGACTGTCCGTGAAGGTACCCATGCCCAAGTCCAAGGTTCGCAAGAAGAGTGATTTCACCGTCAACCCGGTGAGTCGCACTCCGGTCAAGATCAAGGCCGGGCCGTCGAGCATGTGGTTCGTCGTGCTGTTCGTCGGATTGATGCTGGTCGGGCTGCTATGGCTGCTCGTCTTCCAGCTCGCGGCTACCAATCCTGTGGATTCGCCGAGTTTCCTGCACTGGATGGCGGATCTCGCCCAGTGGAACTACGCCATCGCGTTTGCCTTCATGATCACCGGTCTGTTGCTCACGATGCGGTGGCGTTGACCCTTCGTGTCGCACGAATGCATTCAAAGTGATCTCGGTGCGTTACCCGTTCCGCAACCTTTTCGTCACCCAATCACATCGTTGTGATTCATCCCCATTGGGGATAGCGCCTGTGGATAACTCGATACACCACGGTTAGAGGGTGTGCAGAACCGATGCAGCAAACTCAGTGGAGTCCGTCGACGCCCGGAATCGCGGCATGCGCAGTGTTGGGTCTGGTAATGGCTACCGGCGTTGTGACCGTAGTCACAGACGCACCGGGGCGCATCCTCGGCGGCATTGCCGCGGTCGGACTTCTCGCGTTTGCAAGCATGTCGTGGCGGGCACGTCCGAAGCTGGCAATCACGCCCGACGGGCTGGTGGTGCGCGGGTGGTGGAACACGCACGTCGTGCCGCGCCACGACATCGCGAAGATCCGCATCACGGAGTTCCGCCGCATCGGGCGCAAGGTGCACCTGCTCGAGATCGACACCATCGCCGACGACCGATTGCTGGTGTTCACCCGGTGGGATCTGGGCACCAATCCACTGGACGTGCTCGACGCCCTGACTGAAGCGGGCTACGCAGGCTGAACCGCGCGGTCCCGCACGCGCAGTACTGGCCCCCTTACGGGTGCCCTACGAGATCGTGATCGACTCGATGACGACGGGCTCGGTCGGCCGGTCGCTGCGATCGGTCGCCGTTGCGCCGATGGCGTCCACGACCTTCTGCGACTCCTCATCGACGACCTCGCCGAAGATGGTGTGCTTGCGGTTCAGGTGGGGCGTCTTGCCGACCGTGATGAAGAACTGCGAGCCGTTGGTGCCCGGGCCGGCGTTGGCCATGGCCAGGAGGTAGGGCTTGTCGAACTGCAACTCGGGGTGGAACTCGTCGGCGAACTGGTAGCCCGGGCCGCCACGGCCGGTCCCGGTCGGGTCGCCGCCCTGAAGCATGAAGCCGGAGATGACGCGGTGGAAGATCGCGCCGTCGTAGAACGGTCCCGACGTGCCGCCCGTCGCATTCTCGGTGCTGTAATCCTTGGTGCCCTGCGCCAGACCGACGAAGTTGGACACGGTCTTGGGGGCGTGATTGCCGAAGAGTGCGATCTTGATGTCACCGCGGTTGGTGTGCAGGGTCGCGGTCGCTGTCTGAATGGGGCTCGTCACGGGGACCCAGTCTGCCATTCGCGTTTCGGCGTCGGATCGCGCCCCCGTCCGAATAGTGTTGTCGCGGGTCATCGGCCACCGTGCGGTGGCCGATCGTGGCAGGCTGAAGGGTCAGTCGATCAGGTCGGCAGAAAGGTCGTGGCATGAGCTCCAAGACGAGTGTCGTCCGGTTGACTCCGCGGCAGCGGTTCGCCCGCGGTCTGAAGTACTCGACGGTGGGGCCGGTGGACGTCACCAGGGGAGCGTTGGGGATCGGCTTGCACTCCGTGCATTCGTCGGCGGCCTGGCTCGGACACCGCTATCGCAGCGGCCAGCTGCGCAGGGATCTGGCCGACGCGCAGGACTCGATCGCCAACGAGCTCGCCGCGGCCCAGGAGGTCGTCGCCAACCTGCCGCAGGCGCTTCAGGACGCACGCCGCACCAAGCGCCGGCCCCGGCCGATCCTGTTGATCGCGGCAGGCGCTGCGGTACTGGCCACCGGGGCGGTGGCGTTCTCGATCATTCGGCGCTCGACGCAGCCCGACCCCTCGCCGCGCCCGCCGAGTGTGGACGTCGCGCCCAAGCCCTGAAATGCGCTGCAGCGCAACGTAACCGGGGGAGTGGGGTGAGCCGGCTCGTTCACTCGTGGAGCCTGGCAGATTCGAACACCCATCTGTCGAACGTCACTGTGACGATGCGGTGGCCGTGAATGCGTTGGCTGCCCGCTGCGCTGGATGGGTTGCCGGGTCGAGATCGGCTGTCCGGCGGCCTTTCTCGAGGTGCCGCCGGCGCGGCCGAACGTCGACTGCCCTCGAACAGCTCCTGAAGCGCCTAGACTCGGGCGGAATGAGGGTCGGGATCGACTTCGGCACCACGCACACGGTCGCGGCGATCGTCGACAGAGGCAACTATCCCGTCGTGTCCTTCGATGGGGTCGACACCTGGCCTTCGCTCGTCGCCGCCAACGCCGATGGAGAATTGCGCTTCGGTCTGGATGCGGCTGCCGTCCGCCACGAGCCGGGCTGGGCGGTCCTGCGATCGTTCAAACATCTGCTCAACGACGCCGGGCCCAGGACCGAGGTCAGGCTCGGCGGGCACTCCTATTGGCTGGCCGATCTTCTGACGGGCTTCCTTACCCAGCTGAAGAGCGATCTCCACGATCGCTCCAATGCCTGTCTGGAGCCGGGCGAGCGCGTCGAGGCGGCGATCAGCGTTCCGGCCAATGCCTCGAGCGCCCAGCGCTTCCTGACGCTGGAAGCCTTCGCCAACGCTGGCTTCGAGATCGTGGTACTGCTGAACGAGCCGTCAGCCGCCGGCTTCGAATATGCCCACCGGTACCGATCTACCGTCACGGCAAAGCGCGAGTACGTGGTGATCTACGACCTCGGCGGTGGCACGTTCGACGCCTCGCTTCTGAAGATGGCGGGGCGTTTGAACGAGGTCGTGACCAGCGAGGGCATCCAGCGCCTCGGTGGCGACGAGTTCGACGAGGCGATCCTGAAGCTGGTCCTCACGGGATCGAAGCCGGGCCAAGTCGACGCCACCGGGCTCCGCCTCCTGCTCGAGGAGTGCGCCGCTCGCAAGGAAGCCGTCGGGCCCAACACGCGCCGCTTCCTGGTCGACCTTTCTGCAGTCGACCGGCCGCCGTTCTCCTGCGCGATGGACGACGTGTACGCGGCGTGTGCCCCGCTCGTCGAGAGGACGGTCGAAGTCCTCTCCGGCGTCCTGCGGGACCCGGCCCGAGACGGCGGCGGCGTGGACTGGTCGGAGGTCGCGGGTATTTACGTGGTGGGCGGAGCCGGGAGCTTCCCGCTCGTCGGCAGGATGTTGCGCAAGTCCTTCGGCGAGAAGCGCGTGAAGCGTTCACCGCACCCGTTTGCGGCGACGGCCATCGGCCTCGCGGCGTTCCTCGACAAGGAGGCCGGCTTTGCGCTCTCCGAGCGTCTCTCGCGGCATTTCGGCGTCTTCCGGGAGGCGCGTAGTGGCGAGGACGTCGTCTTCGATCCGATCTTGCCGAAGGACGTCTCGCTGCCCGCCGCTGGCGAGGCCCCGCTCGTCGTGACGCGCAACTACCGCGCAGCCCACAACATCGGACACTTCAGGTTCGTGGAGTGCAGCCGCCTCACCAACGGTCGCCCCGACGGGGATGTGACGCCGTACGCTCCGGTCTTCTTCCCATTCGACCCCGACCTCGACGACGAGAACGACCTCAGGCACCAGCCGATCGGCCGCCGGGCTAGCGGGCCCGATGTCGAAGAGCGCTACACCGTCACACCAGCCGGCGCGGTGCAGGTGAACATCGCGACACGGCCGACGGGCTTGACGCGGACCTTCGAACTGGCTCGATACGCCCCTGCGGGCCTCTGAGGGGTGGGCGACATCGCGACGCCGCTTGGACTGCGGCGATTCCTGTGGAGCCTAGGGGATTCGAACCCCTGACTTCTGCCTTGCAAAGGCAGCGCTCTACCAACTGAGCTAAGGCCCCTGAGCGGTCCGATCAGCCGGGCTGATCGGCGGCCACGTGCCACACCTCGACGCCGTGCCGCGATCGCCAGACGATCACCGCCGCGGCGACCGCGACGGACAGCAACACCAGCCTCACGGTGCACCCTCCCGGTGGTACGCCGGTCGAACCGGCAACCGTGGGCCTAGGAGGACTCGAACCTCCGACCTCTTCGTTATCAGCGAAGCGCTCTAACCACCTGAGCTATAGGCCCGTAAATCGCACTACGGCCGAGCGACGAGGTTACCGTAACGCCGGCCATCAGCCCAAACCGCGGGAGTCAGTCCCTGTCGGCGAGGGTCACCTCGATGCCGCCGACCATGTCGGTGGTGAGGTTGTAGATGAACGCGCCGCAGGTAGCCATGGCCGTCAGCAGCACGATGTTGACCAGTCCGATCAGGGCCGCGCCGCCGAAGATCGTGCCGCTGGACACCAACTCCCCGCCGCTGCCGCTGGCGCTGGTGAGCAGGTCGCCCACGTTGCTGTTGAGCTTGCTCCACACCCCCATGCCGCCGAGCACGAGGTACAGGAATGCCACCGCGATCATCCACACGAAGAACAGCGCGACCGACAGCACCAGCGAGACCTTCAGCACGCTCCACGGATCGAACCGGCGAAGCTGCATGCTGGCCCGCACCGGGCCCTGGGACCGGTTCGACACCTGGGTGCGGCTCGGACCTCCGGTCCGACCGGCGGCCTCCGGTCGATCGGCGGACTTGCGCTGCGGCGTCCTCGGCGCAGGCCCCGAGAGATCCGGCAGCTCGCTGGCGTAGACCTCGGGGCGCACCGACTCGGTCCGGTCACCGCGCTCGCTGCGCGCGGGGCAGGAGTCTGCGTCGACTCCTGCTCGCGAGCCGGCGCGGACTCGCGAGCGGCGCTGCGTCCCGCGCAGGGCCGGACTCCCGCGGCGGTGCCGCTGCCGGTCCCGGTGGCGTCGCAGGGCCGCCCGAGATGAATCGGTTGATCCTGGCGTCGACACCGGGGGAGTGCCCTGCGGCAGAGCCGGTCCGGCCACCCTCTGGCGGAGACTCCGGCGGACGCTGCGCGGGGCGGACCCGCGACGTACCCCGTTGCCACGGCGGAGACTCACCGTGCTCGCCAGCCGCGGAGCCGTTGGCGCTGCCGGGCCCGTCACCCGTGCGTGGGTGTCCCGGCTCGTTCGGTGAACTCACCTACGGCTCCTTCGCTCAGGCCGGTTGCCGGCAGCAATCGGTGTCGCGTCACGTCTCGTCGGACTCGTCGTCTTCAGACGCGTCCTCGTCGGCGTTCCGTGCGACGGCAACCAGTGTGTCGCCATCACCCAGGTTGATCAACCGCACCCCCTTGGTTTGCCGCCCGGCCTTGCGCACCTGACGTGCCCTGGTCCGGATGACACCCCCTCCGGAGGTGATGGCGTACAGCTCGGTGTCGTCGTCGACGATCAATGCTCCGACCAGAGTGCCACGCCGTCGGTCGTACTGGATGGTGAGGATGCCTTTGCCGCCGCGGCCCTGTGTCGTGTACTCCTCGATGGCGGTGCGCTTGGCATATCCGCCGGACGTCGCCACCAGCAGGTACGTGTCCTCGCGGACTACATTGAGCGACAGCAGTTCGTCGTCGGCGTTGAAGCGCATGCCCTGAACGCCCGAGGTGGCGCGCCCCATCGGACGCAACGCCTCATCGGTGGCCGAGAACCGGATCGACTGGCCCTTGGCCGACACCAGCAGCAGGTCCTCCTCCGCCGAGCACAGCACCGCGCCGACCAGTTCGTCGCCGTCGCGCAGGTTCACCGCGACGATGCCGCCCGACCGGTTCGAGTCGAAGTCGGTGAGCTTCGACTTCTTCACCAGCCCGTTGCGGGTGGCCAACACGAGATACGGCGCATCCTCGTAGTTCTTGATCTGGATGACCTGCGCGATGCGCTCCTCGGGCTGGAAGGCGAGCAGGTTCGCGACGTGCTGCCCGCGGGCCGTCCTGGACGCCTCCGGGAGCTCGTAGGCCTTCGCCCGGTACACCCGGCCCTGCGTGGTGAAGAACAGGATCCAATCATGGGTGGAGCCGACGAAGAAGTGCCGAACGATGTCGTCCTGTTTGAGGCCCGCGCCCTGGACGCCCTTGCCGCCGCGCTTCTGGCTGCGGTAGAGATCCGACTTGGTCCGCTTGGCGTAGCCGGTCTCGGTGATCGTGACGACCACCTCTTCGCGGGCGATCAGATCCTCGTCGGCGACATCGCCGTCGGCCGGGATGATCCGGGTGCGGCGGTCGTCGCCGTACTTCTCGACGAGCTCCGCGAGCTCGTCGTGCACGATCGCCCGCTGACGCTCCGGCTTGGCCAGGATGTCCTCGAGGTCTGCGATCTCGAGCTCGATCTTGGCCAGGTCGTCGATGATGCGCTGCCGTTCCAGGGCGGCCAGGCGCCGCAGCTGCATGTCCAGGATCGCCTGGGCCTGGATGTCGTCGATGTCGAGCATCTCGATCAGGCCCTGGCGGGCGACGTCGACTGTCTCCGACGCGCGGATCAGCGCGATCACCTCGTCGAGCGCGTCGAGCGCCTTGACCAGACCGCGCAGGATGTGGGCCCGTTCGTTGGCCTTGCGCAACCGATAGGTGGTGCGGCGCACGATCACGTCGAGTTGGTGCACCACGTACAGCCGGATCAGCTGATCGATGCGCAGCGTGCGCGGGACGCCGTCGACGATCGAGAGCATGTTCGCACCGAAGCTGGTCTGCAGCTGGGTGTGCTTGTAGAGGTTGTTCAGCACCACCTTGGCCACGGCGTCGCGCTTGATCTCGACGACGATCCGCATGCCGACCCGGTCGCTGCCCTGATCCTCGATGTTGGAGATGCCCGCGAGCTTGCCGTCGCGGACCTGGTCGGCGATCGAGGTGATGAAGTTGTCGTGGTTCACCTGATAGGGGAGCTCGGTGATGACCAGCAGCGTGCGGCCCTTCGAGTCCTCCTCGATCTCGACCACACCGCGCATGCGGATGGATCCGCGGCCCGTGGTGTAGGCGTCGTGAATCCCTTGCGAGCCAACGATCAAACCGTAGGTGGGGAAGTCAGGTCCCTTGACGCGTTCGGTGACCGCCGCCAGCGTGGCCTCTTCTTCGGCCTCGTAGTTGTCCAGGCACCAGAACACCGCCTCGGCGAGTTCGCGCAGGTTGTGCGGCGGCATGTTGGTCGCCATGCCGACGGCGATACCGCCGGAGCCGTTGGCCAACAGGTTCGGGAAACGGCTGGGTAGGACGGTCGGTTCCTGCACCCGGCCGTCGTAGTTGGGGATGAAATCGACTGTCTCCTCGTCGATTTCGCGTAGCATCTCCATCGCCAGCGGCGTGAGGCGTGCTTCCGTGTACCTCATTGCCGCCGGCGGATCGTTGCCCGGCGAACCGAAGTTGCCCTGACCGTCGACCAGGGGGTAGCGCAGCGACCACGGCTGAGCCATCCGGACCAGGGTGTCGTAGATCGACGAGTCGCCGTGCGGGTGGTAGTTGCCCATCGTCTCCGCAACGGAGCGTGCGGATTTCGCGTGTCCGCGGTCGGGCCGGAAGCCCGAGTCGTACATCGCGTAGAGCACGCGGCGGTGCACCGGCTTGAGTCCGTCACGCACCTCGGGCAATGCGCGGCCGACGATGACGCTCATCGCGTAGTCGATGTAGCTGCGCTGCATCTCCTGCTGGATGTCGACCGGTTCGATGCGGTCGGCGGTCACGCCGTCGTCGCCGCCGGGCGGCAGGGTGGTGTCTGTCATGTGCTCCTCGCTCGTCTATGAGCAGCTCGGGATTTAAATCGAAGGATCAAACATCAAGAAAGCGAACGTCTCTCGCGTTGCGGGTGATGAAGCTGCGACGGGCTTCGACGTCCTCGCCCATCAGCACGGAGAACAGTTCGTCGGCCGCGGCCGCGTCGTCGAGGGTGATCCGACGCAGCACTCGCGCACTCGGATCCATCGTGGTCTCCCACAGTTCCTTGGCGTCCATCTCGCCGAGGCCCTTGTATCGCTGGATGCCGTCTTCGCTGTTGATCCTGCGGCCTGCTGCCTTACCCGTCTCGAGCAGTCCGTCCCGCTCACGATCGGAATAGGCGAACTCGGGTTCGCTGCGTTGCCACTTCAGCTTGTACAGCGGCGGCTGCGCGAGGAAGACATGCCCATTCTCGATGAGCGGCTTCATGAATCGGAACAGCAGCGTCAGCAGCAGCGTCGAGATGTGCTGGCCGTCCACGTCGGCGTCGGCCATCAGCACGATCTTGTGGTACCGCAGTTTGGTGATGTCGAACTCGTCGTGAATGCCGGTGCCGAGCGCGGTGATGATGGCCTGGACTTCGGTGTTCTTCAGCACCCGGTCGATGCGGGCCTTCTCCACGTTGATGATCTTGCCGCGCAGGGGCAGTATCGCTTGGTACATCGAGTCGCGGCCGCTCTTCGCCGAGCCGCCCGCCGAATCACCCTCCACCACATAGACTTCCGAAAGTCGTGGGTCGGTTGAGCGGCAATCGGCAAGCTTGCCGGGCAGGCCACCGATGTCGGTGGCGCTCTTGCGGCGGACCAACTCTCGAGCCTTGCGGGCAGCCAGCCGGGCCTGTGCCGATGAAACCGCCTTGTTCACCACGGTCTTGGCCTCGGCCGGGTTGGCCTCGAACCAGTGGCTGAGCTGCTCATTGCAGATCTTCTGCACGAACGACTTGACCTCGGTGTTGCCGAGCTTCGTCTTGGTCTGGCCCTCGAACTGGGGATCGCTGACCTTGACCGAGATCACCGCCGCGAGGCCCTCGCGGATGTCGTCGCCGGTCAGGTTGGCGTCCTTCTCCTTGAGCAGCTTCTTGTCCTTGGCGTACTTGTTCACCACCGTGGTCAGCGCGCTGCGAAAACCCTCTTCGTGCGTGCCACCCTCGTGGGTGTTGATGGTGTTCGCGAAGGTGTGCACCGACTCCGAATAGCCGGCGTTCCACTGCATCGCGATTTCCAGCTCGTGGCCGGGGCCCTTGCCGTCGAAGTCGATGATGCTCTGCTGGATGGGCGTTTTCGTGCGGTTGATGTGCTTGACGTAGTCGACAAGACCGCCGGGGTAGTGGAACGTGCGGTGCTTCACCTTGTGTGGGCCGGAGACCGCAGCCGCCTTCTCGTCGGCGGATCTCGGTGCCTCAGCGGTGTCGCTGACCACCTCGTCGACGACGTCCTCGGCCGTGACGCGTTCATCGATGAGCTCGATGGTCAACCCCTTGTTGAGGAAGGCCATCTCCTGCAGCCGCCGCGCGACGGTCTCGAAGTCGTAGACGGTGGTCTCGAAGATGTCCGGGTCCGCCCAGAACCGGATCGTCGTCCCGGTCTCCTTGGTCGTGCCGCCCTGCTTCAGAGTGCCGGGAACAGAGCGGTCGTAGTACTGGAACCACTCGTGGCCGTCCCGGAGAACGGTGGCCTCGAGTCTGGTCGACAATGCGTTGACCACCGAGACACCCACGCCGTGCAGACCACCGCTGACGTTGTAGCCGCTGTTCTCGCCGCCGAACTTGCCGCCGGCGTGCAACTGCGTCATGACGACGTCGATCGTGGGGACACCCGTGGCGTGCATGGCAACGGGGATGCCGCGGCCGTCGTCGGTGACCTGCACGCTGCCGTCGCCGAGGATCTTGACGTCGACCCTGGTGGCGTACCCGGCCATCGCCTCGTCGATCGCGTTGTCGACCACCTCCCACACGAGGTGATGCAGACCACGCTCACCGGTGGAGCCGATGTACATGCCCGGACGCTTCCGGACGGCCTCAAGCCCCTCGAGGATGGTGATCGAATCGGCGCCGTATTCCTTGGCAGCACTCTTCTTCTGGGCAGGCACGTTGGACGCGTCTCCTTGGTCTTTGCAGGGGATACCGGCTAGGGGATCGAGCGCCCTCGCGGATCTCTGTCCAGTCTAGCGTCAGACCCCGTCAGCACTGACTCTGAGGCGGCGTTTCTGCACACCTAAATGACCCGTGCGCGGAATTTCTCGATGATCCTCACGTCCGGCCGCTCGAGAGAACTGGTTTTCCGGTTGACGTGGCTCTCAGCCGCCACCGAGCCGACGCTCATCCGTAAGTGTCACGAGGGCCGCGGCCGGCGATGTGGTACCTGCCCTTGCGCCACGTCGGGGCGCTGGGCCCGACGATCTTCAGCGACGTGACCACGCCGTCTCCGACGGCCGCCGCGATCTTCGCGAGGATCTGGGCCTGCACCATCCGCAGCTGAGTGGCCCACGCCGTCGACTCCGCCATCACGGTCAGCACGCCCTCGCGCAGCGACGACGGGTTCGCGTGCTCTGCGATCTGCTCACCGACCACCGTCTGCCACTGGCCGAAGATCGAGCCCTCGGCGACCCGCGGAGTCCAGCCGCGGGTGCGTGCCAGATCCATGGTGGCCGAGCCGAACGTCTGGGGATCCCGCACGTCGGGTCCCGGTCCGGACCAGGTCCGTCGTTTTCCGCGGCCCGCGACCCGCCGCTCCGGCGACGACGTGCGGCCGCGGCCGACGTCCTTGCCCTGACTGCGGGCGGCGCCGCGGGCCTCCTCGAGCGTGCGGCGCACCATGTCCATCCCGCGCAGATGTGCCAGGTGCTCCGGGGGTCCTGCCTGCTCGCTCGGGCCTGCGGACTCCGTCATTCGATCACCTCCGATATCCGACCGGTGTCGTCGTCGCGCATGCCGATCTCGATTCTGCGTGCGTCCCAGTCCGACGGAACGTCGTCGTGCACCGCGGCGGTGACCAGCACCTGCTCCGCCGATGCCGCCACGTTCACCAGCGCGCGTCTGCGCGCGTTGTCGAGCTCGGCGAACACGTCATCGAGCAGCAACACCGGATCACTACCCTCCGAACGCAACAGCTCGTAGGCGGCCAGCCGCAGTGCGAGAGCCATGGACCACGATTCCCCATGGCTGGCAAAGCCTTTCGCCGGTTGATCACCGAGCCGCAGTTCCAGGTCGTCGCGGTGTGGACCCACCAGACACACGCCGCGCTCCAGTTCGGCGGTGCGCTTGCGTGCCAGTTCGGCGAGCAGCGCAGCCTCGAAGAGTTCGATGCTCACGGTGCCCGCAGCCGCTTCGGCTTCGATGATCTCGACCGAACTGCGGTAGCGCACGGCCGCGGCGCGGGAGGCAGGGGCGAGCAGTTGATACGCCTTTTCCACCTCGGGCGCGAGCTGGTTGACCAGATCGACCCGGGCGGCGATGAGCTGCGCACCGTGGGTGGCGAGATGTCCGTCCCACACCTCGAGGGTCTCCAGCGCGCTGGGATCGCTCCGGAATCTGCCGCCTGCCGCGTTCTTCAACAGCGCGGTGCGCTGACGGAGCACCTTGTCGTAATCCGCGCGGACCCCGGCGATCGTTGGCCGCCGCGTCGTGGCCAGCTCGTCGAGATAGCGCCGTCGTTCCCCCGGTTCACCCCGCACCAGGGCGAGGTCCTCCGGCGCGAACAACACGGCCCGGAGTGCCCCGAGGATCTCGCGGGCGCTGCGCACGGGGGAGCGGTTGAGCCGGGCCTTGTTGGCCCGCCCCGCGGTGATCTCCAGGTCGACCGCGAGCTCGCGACCCTCGTTGACGACGATCGTGGAGACCACCGCGCGCTCGGCGCCCGACCTGATCAGTGGGGCGTCCGACGCCACCCGGTGCGAGCCGAGCGTCGACGAATACCACAGCGCCTCAATGAGATTCGTCTTTCCGAAACCGTTGGGCCCGACGAACACGGTGCGGCCGGGCTCGAGTTCCAACTCAACCCGCGGCCACGACCGGAAGTCGGTCAAACCCACGCGACGGACGTACAAATCCCAACCCCGAGTCGTTTCGCTTCAGCCCGCAGGCTCATCCGGACTTGCTTATCCTTTGGACGGCGTGACCGCCGAACTGGTTCCGCAGCGCGGCGACGGCCTTCATGGTCGGCGAGTCGTCCTGCCTGGACAGGAACCTCGCGAACAGCGATGCCGCGATGCCGGGCACCGGCACCCGAAGCCGGATCGCCTCCTCCACCGTCCAACGACCCTCACCGGAGTCCTCGGCGTAGCCGGTGATCTGATCCAACCCGGGATCTTCCTTCAGCGCCTTGGCCAGCAGCTGCTGCAGCCACGACCGCACGACCGTCCCGTTGGTCCAGGCCTGGTACACCGCCTGCGGATCCTTGATCAGATCCTCTGCGGCCAGGATTTCGTAGCCCTCGCCGTATGCCGTCATCAGCGCGTACTCCACGCCGTTGTGCACCATCTTGGCGAAGTGGCCGGCACCGACGGGGCCTGCGTGCACGAATCCATCGGTCACCTCGCCGGGCGGACGCAGGGCGTCGAAGATCGGCATCACGCGGCTCACGTCGGCGTCGCTGCCGCCGACCATCAGGCCGTAGCCCTCCGCCAGACCCCAGATACCACCGGACACTCCGGCATCGATGAACCCGATTCCCTTCTCGCCCAACAACTTCGCATGCGGTCCGTCTTCGGTGTAGCGGGAGTTGCCCCCGTCGATCACCAGATCGCCTTCGCTGAGCACTTCGGCGAGCGCAACGACGGTGTCGTGCGTGACGGGTCCGGAGGGGACCATCACCCACACCACACGAGGTGCGGGGAGTGCCTCGGCCAGCGCAGCGAGAGTCGGAACGTCCGTGACCTCCGGCCGCGGGTCGTAGCCGACCACCTCGTGTCCGCCCTCACGCAGACGCTCCCGCATGTTGAAGCCCATTTTGCCGAGTCCGACCAACCCCAGTTGCATGTGCGCCTCTTTCGTGGCGTCGGGCCGGTCAGCCTGGGAGGCGCACCGGCATCAACAGATAGACATAATCGGTTTGAGCTGCCGGGAACGGCCCCGACGAGCCCACGCCTCCATCATCCTCGCCTGCTGGGCGCAATACCGCGGGACGGCTGGGTGTCGTAAAACCGAACGTCACCTTCTCGGAATGCAACGAGCCGAGGCCGTCGGTCAGGTAGGAGGGATTGAACGCGATGGTGAGGGGGTCGCCGGAGAACTCGACGGGCAGATCCTCCTCGGCGCGACCCACGTCGTCGGCGCCTGCCGACAGATGCAAGGCGTCCGCGGAGAATTCCAGCCGAACCTGAGCGCCGCGGTCGGCCACGAGTGCCACGCGCTTGATGGCCTCGGTCAACTCGGCCACCCCGACCGTCGCCACTGCCGTGTGCTCGGACGGCAGCAACTGACGGAACTTGGGGAACTCGGCATCGAGCAGCCGACTGGTGGTGCGCTTGCCGTTGCTGCGGATGCCGAGCAGCCCGTCCTTGCCGACGGAGCTGCCTGCGCCCAACGACAGGTGCACCTCGGCGCCGTCCGTCCCTGCCTTGGCAGCCTCGGCGAGTGTCTTCGCAGGCACCAGGACGGCGGCTTCGAGGTCGGCCGAGTCGGTGGACCAGGTCAGCTCGCGGACGGCCAGACGGAACCGGTCCGTTGCGGCCAAAACGACCTTCTCGCCGGAGATTTCGACGCGGATGCCGGTCAACATGGGCAACGTGTCATCCCGGCCTGCGGCGATGGCCACCTGGCTGATGGCCTGACCGAACAGATCCGAGGCCACGACGCCGGTCTCGTCCGGCAACGTCGGCAGCGTCGGGTAGTCCTCGACGGCCATGGTCGGCAGCGAGAAGCGGGCGCTACCGCAGGTCAGCGACACCCGGGTGCCCTCGACGCTGACATCGACCGGTTTGGCGGGCAGCGATCGGGTGATGTCCGACAGCAGTCGACCCGAAACCAAAACGCTTCCAGGAGAAGCGATTTCAGCGGCGACGCGAACTTCTGCCGAGACTTCGTAGTCGTAGCCGGAGATCAGCAGGCCGTCGTCGGAGCCGGTCAGAAGCACGCCGGACAGGACCGGGACCGTTGGCCGACTCGGCAGGATTCGTGCCACCCAGGCCACCGCGTCGGCGAAGTCCTCGCGGACCAACCGGAACTTCAAATCGGTGAGACCGACCGTCGTCGTCACCACGTCCATAGCGTCCCTTCGATGAAACCCAACCGACAAGCTCTAAGCAGCGAATATGCGGCCGACCTGCGACCGGTCGCGATCCCAAGCTGCGCGGACCGTACCGACTGTCGAAGAACCACCGTAGAGCGTTCCGCTCCAACTTGAAAGCTAATCGATCGGACCGACGGATACGTCGGTGAAGCTCGTCGAGGTGGGCTGAAACGGGCTTTCCCCAGGGGCCTTCTTCTAGAAGGAATTCCTAGTAGGTAGATCAGTATTAGTAATAGGGGCTGTGCACGCTGTGGATGGATGGGTCGGCGCGCAGGTGGGACGTGTCCGTCGCTCGTGGACGGACTGTGGATGACGAAGCCACGAGTCCGGGCCGGCTGTGTACGGGGGCACTGGGTGTGAACGGACCGGCCGGCGCGACCACAGTTGTCAGTGGGTTGTGCACAGCGGCATCCACGAGCATTTTGTGTGACGAGTGGTGCAGTAGCGACCAAAGTTTTTCGAATTCCCGACGGGAAATCGGGCGTTCAGCGCTTGGAACGCTGCCGAATCCGCGTGGTGAGTTCGGTTACGTGATCGAAGATCTCGCGCCGTTCGGCCATCTCGCCGCGGATCTTCTTCTCCGCGTACATGACGGTGGTGTGATCGCGACCGAAGGCCTGGCCGATGCGGGGGAGTGACAGGTCGGTCAGCTCACGACACAGGTACATGGCGATCTGGCGGGACTGAGCCAGCGCCCTGGTCTTGCCGGGCCCTCGGAGTTCTTCGACGGTGATCTGGAAGTACTCGGCGGTCACGGCCATGATCGTGGCGGCGCTGATCTGCATCGTGCTGGAATCCGAGATGAGGTCGCGTAGGACGATCTCGGCCAGCGCCTTGTCGATGGTGGTCTTGTTGAGTGAGGCGAAGGCCGTGACCCGAATGAGGGCGCCTTCGAGTTCGCGGATGTTGCGCTCGATGCTGCTGGCGATGAGTTCGAGGACGTCGCCGGGCACGTCGAGCCGATCCATCTGGGCCTTCTTGCGAAGGATGGCGATGCGGGTCTCGAGTTCGGGGGGCTGAACGTCGGTGATCAGACCCCACTCGAAGCGGGTGCGGAGGCGGTCCTCGAGTGTGGCCAGCTGCTTGGGCGGCCGATCGGAGGAGATCACGATCTGCTTGTTGGCGTTGTGCAGCGTGTTGAAGGTGTGGAAGAACTCCTCCTGGATGCCTTCCTTGCCCTCGATGAACTGGATGTCGTCGACCAGCAGAACGTCGATGTCGCGATAACTGCGCTTGAACGACGCCTTGCGGTCGTCACGCAGAGAGTTGATGAAGTCGTTGGTGAACTCTTCGGTGGAGACGTACTTCACCCGCATGCCGGGAAACAGGCGCTGTGCGTAGTTCCCCGCGGCGTGCAGCAGATGGGTCTTGCCAAGCCCGGACTCGCCCCAGATGAACAAGGGGTTGTATGCGCGCGCAGGCGCCTCGGCGATGGCGAGGGTGGCTGCGTGTGCGAAGCGGTTGGAGGCACCGATGACGAACGTGTCGAAGGTGTACCGGCGGTTGAGGCTGACGTCGTTGGTCGAGGAGGAGTTCTGCGGCTCACGGTTGAAGTACGACGGCCAACTCTCCTCGGCGCTCGCGAGCGCTTCCTCGTCCTCATCGACTTCGTCGGGATCGGGTAGACCGTCGCCGAGGTCGGGATCGGGTGTCGGTTCGGGGTTTGCGATCCGGACACCGAGTTCGACCCGCTGCCCCAGCCGACGGCTAAGACTCGTGATGATCGGCTCCCGCAGGTGGCGTTCGATCTCGTTCTGGACGAACGGAGTCGGAACCGACAGCAGTGCAAATCCCTCGGCGATCACCAACGGCTTGACCATCTTGAGCCACGCTCGTTGCTGTGGGGTGAGTGAGGGTGACGACGCGGATCCGCCGTTGATCGAGTCCCGGGTGGCGATGTCACCGTTCAGTTCGGCTACGACGTCGTTCCAGATCGCGACGAACGGAGGATCAGGGTCGGTTGTCAATGAGACGTACCCCCTCTGAGGCCTCTCTTGGAGACGGCCAAGTGGACGAAGCCCAAATTGTCCACATAGTTATCCACAAGCTGTGGACAGCGGACATTGGGTCGTCGCGTCATTGTCTACTTGTAAGAAGGCCAGGCTCCGGGGCTCGTCACAGCTGTGTGAAGGTCTGTGGGCTCGCGGATGGGTGGCCGTTCGGTTGGTTGTCGAGCGCCGTTCCCCTCTGAAACGGCATTGGCAGAAGCTAACAGTTTTCGTGGCGGGTGCCAACCGTTCTGCAACATTGATTAGAGCTTCGTGAGGGCCGGCTCACGGCCCGTGAAAATTGTGACGAGTGTGGCGAATCCGATGCTGGGTCCGAGTGGTTTGACCTAGGGAAATCTCGTCAGTACCCTCGAACAGTCGCCCGAATGTGGCGGTACGGCTGCGACCCGGAGGTTCGGGGTACCGCGCCGGGGCTAGCAAGCGATAACGGACGCATCTACCATCCGCGCCTGCGTCCCAACCGGCATGACCTACGTCGTGTCGGTGAAGGATGCCGACGCGACAGTAACCGAGGAGTGACAGCCGTGGCCAAGGGCAAGCGGACTTTTCAGCCCAACAACCGGCGTCGTGCACGTGTGCACGGCTTTCGGCTGCGTATGCGTACCCGTGCCGGGCGCGCCATCGTGTCCGGCCGGCGTAGCAAGGGCCGCCGTTCTCTCACTGCGTGATCAGACGCAGGATTTAGCGCGGTGCTTCCGGCCCGGTACCGGATGACGCGGTCGACGGATTTCGGGTTGACGGTCAAACGGGGGATACGAGCCGTCCAGCCCGATCTCGTCGTGCACGCACTGCGATCGGTCGATGACGACGCGCCAAGGATCGGTCTGGTCGTGGGGAAGTCCGTCGGTAACGCCGTGCAGCGACACCGGGTGGCGAGGCGGCTGCGCCACGTCGCTCGTGGCGTCGTCGATGAACTGGACGCCGGCGACCGAATCGTGATCCGTGCGCTTCCCGGCAGTCGGGACGCCGTGTCCGCCGCGTTGGACCAGGAGCTGCGGACGGCGCTGCGCCGGGCCCGCTCGGGATCGGGTAAGTCGAGATGACGCGAACGTGAACCGCGCGGCCGGACCGCCAGAGGCCTCATCTACGCCATCGAGTTGTACCGCAACATGATCTCGCCGCTGCGCCCGCCGTCGTGCCGGTTCACCCCGACGTGTAGCCAGTATGCGGTGGACGCGCTGCAACATCACGGCGTGATCCGGGGTGCGTGGTTGGCGTTGGTGCGACTGCTGAAGTGCGGTCCGTGGCATCCGGGAGGATGGGATCCCATACCTGAGCCACGGCACGGCCACGACCACCATGCCGACGGAGCCGTCACGTTGAGGAGCGACTCGCTTGTTTAATTTCGATTGGTTCAGTCTCGACTACATCTATTACCCGGTCTCCGCGATCATGTGGGTTTGGTACAAGGCGTTCGCCTTCCTGCTCGGGCCCGTCGAACTTCTTCGCGTGGGCGCTGTCGGTGATGTTCCTGGTGTTCACGCTCCGCGCCATCCTGTACCGGCCGTTCGTGCGGCAGATCGAGACCACGCGCCAGATGCAGGAGTTGCAGCCGCAGATCAAGGCGCTGCAGAAGAAGTACGGCAAGGACCGCCAGCGGATGGCGCTGGAGATGCAGAAGCTCCAGAAGGACCACGGCTTCAACCCGATCCTCGGGTGCCTTCCGATGCTCGCCCAGGTCCCGGTGTTCCTCGGGCTGTACCACGTGCTGCGATCGTTCAACCGAACGCAGGGCGGGTTCGGGCAGCCCAAGTTGTCGCCCGAGTTGAACCGGTCGCTGGGTAACTACTTCTTCAGCGCGACCGACGTCGGGCACTTCCTGGACGCTCATCTGTTCGGCGCACCGCTCGGCGCGAACATGATCCAGACGACGGGCATCGATGCGTTCAAGGAGTTCGATCGCCCCGCCGTGATCGCGGTCGGCATTCCGCTGATGATCATCGCGGGCATCGCAACGCACTTCAACAGCCGCGCCTCGGTGGCACGGCAGAGCCCGGAAGCGGCCGCCAACCCGCAGACCGCGATGATGAACAAGCTCGCGCTCTACGTCTTCCCGATCGGCGTCGTCGTCGGCGGCCCGTTCCTGCCGCTGGCGATCCTCTTCTACTGGGTGTCCAACAACATCTGGACGTACGGCCAGCAGCACTACGTGTTCGGCAAGATCGAGAAGCGCGAAGAGGAAAAGAAGGCCGAGGAAGTTGGAACGACGCGCGGCCAATGCGCCGGCGCCGGGGGCCAAGCCGAAGCCGAAGCGGAACAAGGCGCCGGGTGCGCCGAAGCCGCCGGTGCAGGACGAGATCGTGGCGGCCGACGAGGACATCGCGTCGACGGCCGATGAGGCGCCTCCGATTGAAGCTGTGAACGACGCACCGACCAACAACGGTGCCAAGAACGGTAGTGCGCGCAGCGGGGCGCCAAATCGAACCCCGCGCCGCACCAACAACCGGCCCAAGAAACGAAGGCCCTGACCGGACCCGACGGCGGATCACGATCCGCGAAGCCGACCGGTGGATGAGGAAGAAGGACGGATATGACAGAAGCTGATACGACCGAACGCAGCGCGACGACGGACGACGAGCCGAAGGCGGAGCCGCTCGAGGACCGGTTGGTGGCCGAGGGCGAGATCGCCGGCGACTACCTCGAGGAGCTCCTCGATCTGCTGGACTTCGATGGCGACATCGACCTGGACGTCGAAGGGGACCGCGCCATCGTCAGCATCGACGGCGGCACGGATCTGAACAAGCTGGTGGGTCGCAAGGGCGAGGTGCTCGACGCGCTCCAGGAGCTGACCCGGTTGGCCGTGCATCAGAAGACCGGTGAGCGGAGCCGCTTGATGCTCGACATCGCCAAGTGGCGCAGGCACCGCCGTGACGAGCTGGCCGCGCTGGGTGACCGCATCGCACGGCGCGTGCTGGAGAGCGGTGAGCGCGAGCAACTCGATCCGATGACACCGTTCGAGCGCAAGATCGTGCACGATGCGGTGTCCGCCGTCGACGGCGTGCACAGCGAGAGCGAGGGCGCGGAGCCGTCCCGGCGGGTGGTCGTCCTGCTCGACTGAGCAGTCCCGAGTTACATCGATGTAGTTCTCAGCGGCGGCCCGATGGCGGATCCGGAGGATGTTTCACGTGAAACATGGCGAAGCTCCGGATGCACCATCTGTGGCCGCCGCTGTGTTTGGCCCGAGGCTGGATCTGGCCGAGCGTTATGCCGCCATCCTCGCCGGCGCCGGTATCGAACGGGGAATCCTCGGACCGGGGGAGGTGCCCCGGCTATGGGAGCGACACGTGCTCAACAGTGCCGCGGTGGCCGAACTCGTGGGGGACGATGAGACGGTGGCGGACGTCGGCAGTGGAGCTGGGCTGCCCGGCATCCCGCTGGCGCTAGCTCGTCCGGCCGCCCGGGTGATCCTCATCGAGCCGCTGTTGCGCCGGGCCGAGTTCCTGCAAGAGGTGGTGGACGAACTCGGTCTGGATGTCGCGGTCGTTCGCGGCCGGGCGGAGGAGCCGGACGTTCTACGGCAAGTGGGGGAGATGGACGCGGTCACGTCACGAGCGGTCGCGTCTCTGGAGAAGTTGGCGAAGTGGTCGCTGCCATTGCTGCGCGAGGGTGGGCGGATGTTGGCGATGAAGGGCGACCGTGCCGACGACGAAGTCGGTGAGCACCGGCGTGCCATGAGCGCGCTGGGTGCAGTGGATATAGGGGTGGTGAAATGTGGCGTGGACTATTTGACTCCACCCGCCACCGTGGTCGTAGCGCGACGCGGGAAGCGGATATCACGATCGAGCCCCAGGGGCCGATCCGGCAGGAGCAGAGGATGACACCGGTGTACAACGGCGGAGCGACGGGCGACGGTCCACCACCGCCGGATGTTTCACGTGAAACATGGACCGCCAATCCCGAGGTCGCGTGGAAGACCGGCACGGAGGCGGACACGCCCATCGGTGCCGAGGCCGAGCGCGCGGTTCGGCTCCTGCACTCCGCCAAGGCGGATCACCTTCCGCGGCCGGCCCGACAGCGCGTCTTCACGATCGCCAATCAGAAGGGCGGCGTCGGGAAGACCACCACGGCGGTCAACATCGCAGCGGCGCTTGCCCTGCAGGGACTCAACACGCTCGTCATCGACCTCGACCCTCAGGGCAACGCCAGCACGGCGCTGGGCATCGAGCACCGCGAGGGCACGCCCTCGTCGTACGAGGTACTGATCGGCGAGATCCCGCTGTCGGAAGCATTGCAGCGCAGCCCGCACAACGAACGCCTCTACTGCGTGCCCGCGACCATCGACCTGGCCGGTGCCGAGATCGAATTGGTCAGCATGGTCGCGCGGGAGGGCCGCCTCCGCAATGCGCTCGCGGGACTCCAGGAACACGACTTCGACTACGTCTTCATCGACTGCCCGCCGTCGCTCGGACTCCTCACGATCAACGCTCTCGTGGCGGCGCCCGAGGTGCTGATTCCGATCCAGTGCGAGTACTACGCCCTCGAGGGAGTTGGCCAGCTTCTGCGCAACATCGAGATGGTGAAGTCACATCTCAATCCCAATCTCGACGTCACCACCGTGATCCTCACGATGTACGACGGACGCACCAAGCTCGCCGATCAGGTTGCCGAAGACGTCCGTGCCCACTTCGGTGACAAGGTTCTGCGCACCGTCATTCCGCGCAGCGTCAAGGTCTCCGAAGCGCCGGGATACGGCATGACGATCCTCGACTACGACCCCGGATCGCGCGGAGCGATGAGCTACCTCGACGCCAGCCGGGAGCTCGCGGAACGTGCCGACACCGGCCGCCGCGAGGGGCAGCGATGAGCGCGTGCGCGAAGAGCAGATCGACACCGATGAGCGCTTGCGCGAAGAGCAGACACGACCGATGAGTGGCCTCGTGTCCGATGGCGGGTTGTTGGTGTTGAAGCAGTGTTTCGATGGCTCGGTGTTGGGCGCAGTCGTACGCGACGTCCGGGGTGACGGCCCGCGCGGATGGTGTTCGTCGCTCGACCATCGGATCCGACGATGTGCGGCGATCGGCTCCGTGCCCGCCGCTGGCCGAGCTGATCGGCGAATCGAGGTCGGCGAGGACGAAGGCGTCGAACCGATCGCCCTCGTTGTCGGCCGAGCAGTGGCGGCTACGTACGTTCGTCAACTGGTTGGGGCTGATCACCACGACGGGGCCATCGGGACGTTCGATGGCGACTTCCTGGACCCCGGCATCGGCCAGGAAGCTCAGCGGCCTCCGCAGTCCCGCCGCGCTGTGCTCGACGGTGCTGCGCAGCACTTCCCTCCGTGCGAGTCGATGATCGAGACTGCGTGACCCAAACTTCGGTGCCGGGATGTGGCTGCACTGATCGGCGTTCGGTGGCGCTCAGCCCTGTCGCCGGCCGACACCGCGGGTGACCGTCGAGTCCCGCGAAACTCATCGAGGACACGATCGAGCGCTCGTGCGAAGATCGCCGATACGACGCCGATGAGCGCTTGCGCGAAGAGCAGATACGACCGATGAGCGCTTGGACGAAGAGGAGACGAACATGACGCAGCCGTCACGTAAGAAGAGCGGCCTTGGCCGCGGACTCGCATCGTTGATCCCCACCGGGCCGACCGAGCACAGCCCGGGGGACATGGGCCCGCGCTTGGGCGATGCGGCCGCCGACCTTCTGATGGGCGGAGCCCCAACGCAGACCGCGGTGGCGGACGTGGGCGCGGTGTACCGCGAGATCGACCCGGCGGCCATCGAACCCAACCCGCGCCAGCCGCGGCAGGTGTTCGACGGCGAGTCCTTGGCGGAGCTCGTGCACTCGATCCGCGAGTTCGGCCTCATGCAGCCGATCGTCGTGCGCGCCGTCGAATCGAACGGCAGCGGGCCGAAGTACCAACTCGTCATGGGGGAGCGGCGGTGGCGGGCGGCCCAGGAGGCCGGCCTGGCGACCATTCCGTCGATCGTCCGCGAGACCGCCGACGACAGCATGCTGCGCGATGCCCTCCTCGAAAACATCCACCGGGCACAGCTGAACCCCTTGGAAGAAGCGGCCGCCTATCAGCAGCTGCTCGACGAGTTCAGCGTGACGCACGACGAGCTCGCCGTCCGCATCGGGCGATCGCGACCGGTGATCACCAACATGATCCGGTTGTTGCGGCTACCCGTGGCGGTGCAGCGCAGGGTGGCGGCAGGAGTGTTGTCCGCCGGCCACGCGCGCGCTCTGCTGGCCCTCGAGGGTGGGTCGGAGAAGCAAGAGGAACTGGCCGCACGCATCGTCGCCGAGGGTCTGTCCGTCCGCGCGACGGAGGAGGCGGTCACCCTGGCCAACCGGGAGGGTGTCACCGCGCCACCGAGCCCCCGCCGCAAGCCGATTCAGATGCCGGGCCTGCAGGACGTTGCTGAAACGCTGTCCTCGGCGTTCGACACCCGGGTGACGGTGAGCCTCGGCAAACGCAAGGGCAAGATCGTGGTCGAGTTCGGCTCCGTCGACGATCTGCAACGAATAGTGGACTTGATGAACGCGACCAAGCCGTGACCAACCACACGGCGTAATTACGTCACTGTGACACATCGGTTCCATCGACCGGTCGCCCGCGCCACTTCGAGGAGGAAAAACGTTGCGCACCAATGGGATTCGACGCGAAGCGGGGTTTGCGGCGGGTGCGCGAGCCCGGCGCGAGACGGTCGCGACGGCATTCCCTATCCTGGAGGGGCAACCGAGCATTTCTGGACCGTATGAAAGCCGGGGAGTCTAGTGTCGGCACGAATCATGCCGCTGCGCCTCGAAGCATTCGAGCAGCTGCCCAAGCATGCGCGGCGCTGCGTGTTCTGGGAAGTCGATCCCTCGACACTGCCGGGCGAAGACCACCTCGCCGACCCGGAGTTCGAGAAGGAAGCCTGGATGTCGATGGTGATGCTCGAGTGGGGATCGTGCGGACAGATCGCAGTGCAGTGCGGACCGGACGGCGAACTGCTCGCGTCATCGGATGAGGCGCCGTGCCTCGGGTATGCGTTCTACGCGCCGCCGCGCGCGGTGCCGCGCGCCGCGCTGTTCCCCAGTGGCCCGGTGAGCGCGGACGCCGTTCTGCTCACCTCGATCGGCATCGACGCCGACGACACGGGCGGACTGCCGCGCGGTCTGATCGCGGCGGTGGTGGGGGACCTCGTCCGCCGCGGGGTCAGGGCGTTGGAGGCGTTCGGACGGACGGCCGAAGCCGCCGACCTGTCCGACGCCCGGCTGGTGTCGCCCGAATTGCGCGCGGCGGTGGAGGTACTCGGCGACTGCTCGGTCGATCAGTGCATCGTCGACGCGGACTTCCTCGGGGACGTCGGCTTCGAGGTCGTCACGCAGCATCGGTACTTCCCGCGGCTGCGCCTGGAACTGGAGCAAGGCCTCGGCTGGAAGGCCGACGTCGAAGCGGCGCTGGAGCGACTGCTGGAGAGTGCCCAACTGCGACCGGTGGGTGCCGGCGCAGTGCCGTGCGTGTAGCGGGCCGTCAGCCCTGCGCGGCGTGGCCGGCCTGCTCGACCGACCGCTCGTGGGCCAACAGCTCGGCGAACGTGAACGTACCGGTGGGCCGGTCGTTCTTGCCGAGCAGGTAGAGGCGCTTCACCGCGGCCAGAATGCCCTCGGCGATCGAGTCCCTGGTCTGCGGCGATACCAACAGATCCCGGTCGTGCAGATTGGTGATGTAGCCGATGTCGACCTGAATGGTGGGCATCCGGGTCAGACGCAGCAGATCCCACGTCCGGCCGTGCGTACGACAGTCGCGTAAACCGGTGCGCGCGACGACTTCTCGCTGAATGAAGTCGGCGAGGTTGCGACCGATGGTGGACACCGAGCCGTGTGAATTGCCGAAGTGGAACGAGGCGAGGCCATTGGCGGCCGACCCGGGCAGTGCGGCACACCGCAGGCTGATCATGAGGTCGGCGCCGACCGTGTTGGCCGTGGCAGCCCGTTCAGCGTCGGAAGGGCTGCGCCCGACGGGCCGGGACAGGAACGTCTCCATGCCGATCGCGGTCATCCGGCCCTCGAGGCGACTTGCCAAGTCCCACAGGATGTCTGCCTCGCTGATGGGGCCCGACGGGCCCTGCATGATCTGGCCGTGGTCGTCGCCTCCGCGGCCGGGATCCACGATTACCCGCTTGCCCGACAGGCGCGGACCGGACCGCCGGACCAGCTCCTCCTCGCGGATGGCGTGCGGCGACCCACCGGTGACCCGCGAACCCAGAAAGTACAAGGAGCGCAACGTCTCTGGGCCGCAGATGCCATCCGGGTACAGCCCGTACTCACGCTGGTAGGACATCAGTCCGTTGTGGGTCTGCAGGCCGAAGTGCCCGTCCACCAGGTCGGTGTAGAAACCGAGATCCTGCAGTCGCGCCTGCAGCGTCGCGACGTCGTCGCCGTACATCGGGGCCCCGAACTGGTGGGCCAACGTGCGCGCACCGAGTCGGTAGGACGCCTCCTTGAGCGCGCGGTACGTGGCTTCTCCGACGATGCCGTCGACGAGCAGGCCGCGATGCTGCTGGAACGCGCGGACCGCCTGATCCAGCTCCTCGTCGAACACGTCCAGCGCGACGTGTTTGCCGGTGGTCAGATCCGAGTCGGGGCTGTCCATGAGCCCCAACGCCGACAGCGCGGCCCGAATCTCGGTGACCGGACCACCCCGGTCACCGCGACGCAGACTCGACATACCAGGCCTTTCGGGTCACGTATGGCAGCGAATCAACGCTGGCGATTGCAAGACACCTTGGACAGCATTGTCGCAGACGCCTCCGAAAATCCGGAAACCTACAGGCCAGGCGTCAGCCTGGCGACCCACGTCGCTAGACGACGTCGGCGAGTTCGCGGAGCAGCGCAGCCTTGCCCTTGGCGCCGACGATCCGCTTGACCGGGGCCCCGTCCTTGAACAGGATCATCGTCGGGATCGACACCACCTGGAAGTCGCGGGCGGTGGCGGGGTTGGCGTCGACGTCGATCTTTGCCACGGTCAGCTGACCGGCCTTTTCGCTGGCGATCTCCTCGAGCACCGGGGCGACCATCTTGCACGGGCCGCACCAGGTGGCCCAGAAGTCCACCAACACGGGCGTGCTGCTGGACAACACGTCGTCGGAGAACGAGTCGTCGGTTACTGCGACCGTTGCCTTGCCATCACTCATGAGGACTCCTTGGTTGGGGGGACGGAACTGGGGGATGGGACTGGTCAGTCGTTGTCGGTGAGCCAGCGCTCGCTGTCGATGGCGGCGGAACATCCGCTGCCGGCAGCGGTGACGGCCTGACGGTAGGTGTGGTCGACGAGGTCGCCCGCGGCGAACACGCCGTCGAGCGAGGTCAGGGTGGTGCGACCCTGCACCTTCACGTAGCCCTCGTCGTCGAGCTCGACCTGTCCGCGGACCAACCCCGAGCGGGGGTCGTGGCCGATGGCGACGAACACACCGGTGACGGCCAGCTTGGATTCCTCACCGGTCACCGTGTCGCGCAGGCGCACTCCGGTGACCTTGGGTTCCCCCTCGACCTCGGTGACGGCGGTGTTGGTCAGGATGGTGATCTTCTCGTTGGCCTTGGCCCGTTCGAACATGATCCTGGAGGCGCGGAACTCCTCGCGGCGGTGGATCAGCGTGACGCTGCGGGCGAAGCGGGTGAGGAAGATCGCCTCCTCCATCGCCGAGTCGCCGCCACCGATGACCGCGATGTCCTGGTCACGGAAGAAGAACCCGTCGCAGGTGGCACACGTGCTCACACCCGTCCCGATGCGTTCCTGCTCGCCGGGCACACCGAGGTGCCGGGCGGCCGCGCCCATCGCGAGGATCACGGACCGGGCCTGGAACGTCTCGTCACCGACGGTGACGGTCTTGACGGGCCCGTCGAGGGACACCTCGTCGACGTCCTCCATGCGCAGGTCGGCGCCGAACCGGAGGGCCTGCTCGCGCATCTCCTCCATCAGCTCAGGGCCGGTGATGCCCTCCTTGAAGCCGGGGTAGTTCTCCACCTCGGTGGTGGTCATCAGGGCACCGCCGAACTGAACGCCCTCGAAGACGAGGGGCTTCAGCTGAGCACGTGCGGCGTACACGGCCGCGGTGTACCCCGCAGGCCCGGAACCGATGATGATCACGTCATGAACCGTCTGAGAGGTCATGTCCGCCTTTCTGCCCCTGCGTAGCCATCCGCGTTTGGCACGCATATAACACCAGCGTAAGCCCGGCTGTTCCCCACGGTCGGCCGGGACGGCTCACGGTCGTGTCACGACCCGCTGGGCGAGCAGTCCGGTGTCGACCGAACTGCAGTTGAGGGCGACGACCACGGCATTCACCGTCCGCGGGGCGTCGCCCGCCAGCAGCACCAGGACGCCGGACCTTCCGCCGACGGCGACGGGCTGGGCGCCTAGGACGGGCGCGGCCGTCGGGTAGCCGAGAGCGCTGAGGCACGACGCTCGCCGCTGCGGATCGGCCAGGGGACCCAGATCGGGCGGCTGACCCAGCAGGTCCAGGATTTGCGCATTGGTCAGGGGGATGGCGTCCGAGGGCTTCGACACCGTGATGCGCTCAGCGGTGGGGCCCGTCGTGGGCACGTGGGCGGGGGCGTGCTGCAGCATGGCGGTCCCGATGCCCGCGGCTGCCAGTGCTGCGCCGATGCCGACCGCCGCCGCGACGATCCGGAGCCGGGGCCCCGGCCCTCGTGCGGCGTGGGCCGCGTCGGCCCCGTGTGGTGCGACGACCCGGTGTGCGGGCGGCTCCTCGACGCAGCGCATCGTGAACTCGTGCGGTGACCTCGGGCGGGCACCTCCGGCGCAGAGCCGGAATCGGTGCCAAGGTGGGCCAGATCACGCCGGACGCGGTCGAGGGCGCCCATGCGAAGCGCGGTGTCGGGATCGTCGCGAATGCGGCGGCGAACCGCGGCGGCATCGGCGTCGTCCAACCGCCCGGCCTGCAGGTCAGCGAGCACCGACAGCGGCACCGGGACCGGATCAGACCCCTCTGCGTCGTCGTTCACTGTCGCTCCCGAACCGGTGACCGCACGTGGGCAGTCTAGGGAATGTCGATGATGGCCACCGGCGTTGACTCAAAGGGGCATGCTGGAAGTGGCCGCGCTGCGGCCTGGGAAAGGATCATCATGGCTCGGCACCGTCAAACACTCGTCGCGATCGGCTCCGCCGTGGGCTTCGGTGTCGGAGCACTGGCCGTCGCCACCAGCATCATGGCCGGGGCCGGCACCGCGTCGGCGGATTCGTGCAGCCAGTACATCCAGCCGTTCAACCCGTACCTGCAGACGTGCGGCATCCCCAATCAGCCGGTGACCGTGCCTGGCTCGTCGCCGGGCGCAGGCGCCATCATCGCCTGCCGCGGCATCCCGGGCTGCCTGTCCCAGGTGGTCAACGGGCCCGGCATCATTCGGGTGCCGCAGCCGGACACCAGGGTTCGGCAGAGCCAGTAGCCACCGGCGCGAAGTAGTCGAGCGTCTCGGCGAGCTTGGCGCGCGCCCGCGAGCACCTGCTCTTGACGGTGCCCTCGGCGACGCCGAGAAGCCGGGCGGTCTCGGCGACCGAGAACCCCTGCATGTCCACTGCCACGACGGCGGCGCGCTGTTCGACCGGCAGGCGCATGAGCGCTCGTTCCACCACCAGGGCGGTGTCCACCCGCGGTGTCGGATCGCCGACGTGGTACGCGTCATCCTCCAGAGCGGTGGTGAGGTGAGACTTGTTGCGGCGCAGCCGGTCCAGGCAGGCGTTGACGACGATCCGATACAGCCAGCTGCTGACGGACGCGTCGTGCCGAAACCTCGGCGCGCTTCGGTGAGCCGAGAGCATGGCGTCCTGGAGCGCGTCGGCGGCGTCCTCGGGGGTGCGGCTGCTGATCTGGGCGAGCCGGTACAGCTGCCGGTGATGCCGGTGGAACAACTCCTCGAAGGCGTAGCGATCACCCGCGACATGCGCGGCGAGAAGTTCGCCATCCGACCGGTCTTGGTCGGCGATCCCCCCGAAACTGCCCACAGCCGAACCCTAGTGAACCCCGGACCACCCGCCCGACACTTTCTTGGCCGGGCCAGGCGCCGTCACCGCACGCGGGACCTCTGAACAGCACCGATGCACGAGCCCCGGCCACCACGGGCCTGGGGATGGGGACGCTAGGACGCGCCCTTGAGCGTGATGTCCGACAGCGTCGTCTCGCTCTTGCCGTCGACGGTGCCCAGCGTCGTGATCCACACCAGCACGTTGGACGTGGGGGTCGGGTTGGTGATGGCGATGGTGTTCGAGCCGGTCTTCATCGGTGTCGGCGGGCTCAGTTCGGTGGTCTCCTCGAGCGTCGCGGGCGTCGCGCTCTGGGCAGACCGGATCTGGATCGAGGTGCCGGTGCTGTTGAGGTTCAGCGTGACCGAGGCCAGCGCGGTCGGTTGCGGCAGCTGCAGGATCAGCCCGACGCCGTTCTTGAAGTTCGGGAACGGCACGGCATCGCTGTAGGTGTCCGTCGACCATCCCGTCGTCGGGTTGCCGTCGATCGCCTGGCTGGCCTGGTCCGGGTTGTCCGCCTCGCCGCCCGGTGAGAACACCGTCGCCCGTACGGGTTTCACGACAGTGGCGTCTGCGGTACCGGTGGTGGAACTGGACGGGTTGTTCAGCCCGAGTTGTTGCTTGTCGAGTGGGCCGCCGACGTCACCGAACATGCGGCTCAACACCGAGGCCAGCACGACGAGCGCAACGACGAGGATCGCCGCGCCGACACTCACGCCGATGATCAGCCCGCGGCGCCGACGCGCCTGCGCGTCCGGGTCGTTCTCCGCACGGAAGCGCTGCCGCGGCGCGGCAGGCTCGTCGACCGGTGTGATGGTCTCCGTGCGATCAGCGACCGCGGTGGCCTGCTGAAGGAGGTTGAGCAGCGTCGGCGCGGACCGGATGCCACCGTTCTCCTGAACCGCGCGGACCGCGGCCGCCGAGATCTGGAACGGGATGTCACGGTCGACGGCCCGCGGCTCGACGGGCTGGCCGGCCGAGTCGAGTTCGGCCGCCTCCATGCCGCTGCGCACACCCGACTCGGGCAGCGGCCACCGGTTGATCAGCAGTGCGTAGAGCGCGGCGCCGATGCCGCGGATGTCGTCCTCCGGCGTGGCGGTGGGCATGGTGGCGGGGAAGGCGAGCGCCACGTCGCCGTCGATGCTCACCCGCACCCGGCCCGGGTGATCGATGGACAGGGCGACGCCCTCGCGGTGCGCGGCATCGGCGGCGGCGGCCAGCGACTGGATGGCGCGGGCACCGCCGATCGGTGACGGTGCGGTCTCGGCGACCTCGGCGAGCGACCCGCCGCGAATCCACTCCGACACCACCAGCCCGCCCGAACCGGTCCGCGCGACATCCAGCACACGTGCCACACCGGGTGTCTCGAGGCGGCTCAACTTCATTGTCCGCGAGAGGATTTCGGCCAGTTCAGCATCCGGCAGAGTGGCGTCCGGGTCGACGAACGTCAGCGCCACCTGGCGATCGAGCGCGGTGTCGAGCGCATGCCAGAACTGCAGGTGCGGGGGACCGCCGTGGAAGACCAGCAGCCGGTAGCGGCCGCCGGCGATCGTGGCACCGGGAATGAGATGGACGTCGTCCTCCGCGGTGGCCGCCTCGATCGGCGGCTCGTTCGGCATGCCGAGAGACAGCGGCTCGCGGGTGGGATCGCCGCCGTAGTCGGCAGGCGGCCGGCCCGAGGTGGGGTAGGACGCGTCGGGCGGTACGTCGGGCTGGAAATCATCGGCGGCCTGGCGCGGGATGCGGGTGGTCGCACCGGCGTCGCCGGGCGTGGAACCGCCCGCCGAGTCGTCGGTCACCGCTGGTCCTTTCCGCAGCCTTACTCCGGCAACCGCTGCCGGAGGTCCGCCCGGTGGAACCGCCACGTCCTGGCGTGGTCGCACCGGGTACGAATTCCTCTGATCAGAGTACGTGAGTGGGCCCATCGGACGTGGTCGGACGGGCGGCATGGGTGGTGGAACGGCTACCGCCGCGGGCGGGCCACCCCGGCCCAGCCGCCGTCGCACCCAGGCCAGCGCGGACGCGGCCTCGGGCACCCGGGCCACGAACAGCACCCCGGCCACGATCGGCAGCATGATCAGACCGAGCAACAGAAGTCGCAGTAACGATCCGATGCCGCCACCGTGCGTGGTCAGCGATTCCAGGCCGAGCAGCTGGTCCACCACGTGCCCGATCAACCCGGCGAGCAGCGACGCGGCGACCGTGACCACGACGGTGCGCACCACCTGCACGTTGAGCAGCCGGCCACCCGGCGGATTCAGGTTGGTCCGCAGCACGACGTAACCGACGACCGCGCCCGCGACGAAGCCGAGCCCGTTGGCCAGGCCGAGATATCCGGCGACGAGTTCGGGGTCGTCGGTCAGGTGCGGTGCGACCAACGACGCCACGATCTTGACCGTGGTGATGACGATGATCACCAGGATCGGTGTCCACGGCTGTTCGCGTGCGTAGAACACCCGGAGCTGGAGCAGCACCAGCGAGTACGGGATGAGGGTGAAGGCCGACAGCGTGATCGCCATGCCGAGGTAGCCCGCGTCGACTCGGCCGAAGTTGCCGTAGGCGAACAGTGCGCTGCCGATCGCCGGTCCGCCGACCGTCATGAACGCCACGATCGGGATCAGGGTCACCATGGTCAGCCGGGTGGCCAGCGAGAGGTCGGCGAGCACGGCCGGGGTGTCCTCGGCGGCCGCGTTGCGGGACAGCCGGGGCATCACCACCGTCAGAACCGTCACGCCGATGATGCCGAACGGCAGCATCAGGACCAGCCAGGTGTAGTTGTAGATCGCGGGGCCGGAAGCGGCTGCGGTGCTGGCGATCCGGTTGCCGACGATCAGGCCGGTCTGACTGATCAGCACGTACAGCACCATGGCGGAGGCCATCGCGCCGAACTTCTTCAGCCGGTCGTCGATACCCCACAGCGGGCGCAGGCTGATCCGCTCGCGGCGGATGGCCACCAGCAGCACGGCGGTCTGGGCGAACACGCCGAGTGTGGTTCCGACACCGAGCACCAGCAGTTTGGCATTGCCCATGTGAACGGGATTCAGCGAAAGTTCGCCGGGGACAAGCAGATACACCCCGAGAGTGGCGATCGCGACCAGGTTGTTGAAGACCGGTGCCCACGCGGTGGGGCCAAAGACGTTGCGGGTGTTGAGGATTGCCATGAACACCGATGACAGGCCGTAGAGGAGGACCACCGGCAGCAGGAGGTAGGCGAACGCCGTCGTCAGCTGCCGGTTCACCAGGGTGTCGCTGCCGAGCATCAGGCGCACCAGCAGCGGGGCGCAGATCACCGACACGACGGTGGCGACCAGCAGCAGGGCGGTGGCCAACGTCACCAGTCGACGCACGAACGCAGTACCGCCGTCGGCGTCGTCGCGCTCCGCGCGGGCCAGTACCGGCACGAAGATCGCGGTGAACGTCGCCTCGAGGACGAGCGCGGCGATGAGGTTCGGCAGCTGATAGGCGACCGAGAACGCGCTGGACAGCGCCGCGCCGAGGATGGCGGCCAGCAGCGCGATGCGGATGAAACCGGTGATGCGGCTGATCAGCGTCGCGAAGGCCATGCCCCACGACCGCGAGACCACCGCGGCATCGGACAGTTCGGGACGCCCGGCGCGGCGGCGCGGCGCGGGGCCGCGGGGGATCCGCTGGCGGGGCGGCGGTGGAGCCTGCCGACGCGGGGGCGGCGGTGCCTGCCATCGGGGTGGCGGAGGTGGGGGCCGGCGCGGCGGGGGTGGCGGCGGTGCCGGCGGCCGTGGCGCGTTCACGAGTCGTCCGGTGCGTGAGCGATCGCGACGTCGAGTGGATCGGGGTCGCGCGGTGCGTTGCGTCGCCGCGGCCGGTCCAGGTCGGCGCGGTCGGGCTGGCCGCGGAAGCGGTGCCACAGCCGGCGCCCGGCCAGCAGGACGAGCACGACGCCCGCCGACAGCGTGATGAAGAACAGCACCTTGCCGTACGCGTTGGAGTGCACGGACAGCCGCACCGGCTCACCGAGCGGCAGTCCGTCGGCGGTGCGCAGCGCCACGTCGACGGCCACCCGCTGGGTGAAGTGCACCTCGATCGGCACGCGCAGCGGAAGGAACCCTGGCGGCAACTCGATCTCGCCCATGTCGGTGACCGTCATCCCGGGCGGTGCGTCGACGGACAGCCGCACCCGGATCGGAACGGGCAGGTCGTTGCGCAGCGCGAGCGGCAGCGGGCTGCGCTCGGTGGCCAAGGTGTAGGACCCACCGGGGTTCACGATGGTGACGGCGCGGAACAGGTCGTCCATGGTGGTGCCGACGGTGCGCACGCGTTGCCCGGCCATGCCGTTGCGGGCGTCGGGTGGCACCGACTGGCTCAGTGCCCGCAGCATGTCCTCGCGCAGCGGCGCGGTGTACTGCGTGCCGGTCAGCCCGGTGCGCGGATCGACGGTCAGCGCCGACGTCAGACCCTGCACCCTTTCCGACACCGCCGTGACGTCCGCGGTCACCGAGTCGTCGAAGCGGGCACGCGAATTGCCGAACGCATCGCCGGGCATGGGCTGACTGTCCAGCGGCGTCGCGGCGTCACTCTCGGCGATCACCGCGGTCAGCGGACGCGGCACCGTCAAGCCCGGCGTGGATGGACGTGGCCAGGGTGGAGAGCATGGCCGTCGCATCATCGGGCGTGAGGTCCCACACCAGAGGCGGCACCAGCAGCTCGGTCCGCGGCTCGGCGTCGGGATGCAGCCCGCGCCACAGCACCGACGCGATGGCGTCCTGCAGCCGCGCGACCGACGAGTCGTGCCGCAGCGGCACGTCCAGTGCCGGGTCGAGGTACGACGGCGCCGTCGGCGCGCGGCCCGCCCCGGCGAGTGCCGCGCCGACCATGGGGTCGAACGGGCGCGGTGACGACGTGCGGGGTGTACCGGCGTGGCGTCAGATCGAGAGGTGGTGGCGTGCCGTTGGAGGAGTCCTGGGCGCTGAACTCGGGGGCCGCTATCGCGACCGTCGGAGCCTGCGCCTCCAACAGCCGCACCGCAGGGCCGGTGAGCGGGCCGTCCCCGACGAGGGTCGCCCCGCGCACGGACCTGACGCCGAGGATCTGGTCGACGATGTCACTGCCGTCGCGGGTGGCCACCGCGCCGAGGCCCGGATCGCCGACCCGCTGCAGCGCGCCGAGATCGGCCTGCGAATAGACCGACGACGCCACGCACATCCGCTGGCCGAGCGTCCTCAGTCGGTTCAGCCAGTTCAGCGCGGCGTCCTGGCCGGTGCCCGGGTGCGTCGGGGAGCTCAGCCCGCCGTCGGGCATGTCGTTGACCACGTAGCCCGCCGTCATCGCGTTCACGGTGATCAGCAGGTCCGGGTCCACCGCGAGACAGGTGGCGCTGCGGACCTGGCCGCCGGGGTCGACCTCCGGACTGGTCGCGAAGTCGATGGCCGAGAGAAGTGTGTCGAGCCTGCCACCGGCGTTCAGCGAGGCCGCGAGATCGTCGTCGACGAGGCGGACCGGGGTGGTGCCGCCGGGGACGCCCGCGGCGAGGCGGGGCCTGTCGGCCAACGGCCACAGCATGGTGATGCGCGTCGGGCGCGACGTGTCGGGCGGCACGACCGGCCGACAGCGGGTCCGCCGCATCGGTGGACGGGTCGGGTGGCACGCCGAGCACGGGCAGCAGGAAGCGGGCGTCGTCGAGGCGCGCCGGGGCCCCGTAGTCGGGCGTGCCGTTGACGTTGACCAACACGGGGTAGACGCCGGGCTGGTCGATCCTCAGCGACGGCAGTTCCGTCGAACGCACCGGATAGGACAGCGTGAACGGGACGTTCTGGCCCTGCTCCAACTCCGGCGCCACCGTGATGAAGTCGGCCACCGCCTCGTACTGGTCGACGTTGCCTGCCAGGTTGGTGCGAAGGCCCTCCGACGACGACACCGCCGCGGCGTGCTCGAGGCGCACCATGACGTCGCGAACGGGTCGGTCGCCGACGTTGGTCACGGTGCCCGCCACGGTGACGATGGGATCGCTCGTGGTGCTCACGACGTCGGGCGTGACGCGGTCGATGTGCAGCGCGAGGAAGGGGGTCGAGCCGGGTTCGGCCCGCGGCGGCGCGAGGCAGAAGTGCGGGTGCGGCGATCAGCGTCAGCACTGCGGCGACGGCCAGCAAGCGCGACCAAGCCGTCAAAACCGCGCGGCGCGTCATGGACCCTGGCCGCAGCCGTTCGCCCGCCGGCCAGGTTTCGGGGGTTGCGTGGAGTCGTCGGGTCGACGGTTTCGGGTGTGCGAATGGGTCTGGGCGCGGCGCCGTGGCGAGGAGTGCGGCAGCGGCGGGAGTGCCGCCGGGCCGTCGGAGTGCAGCCGGTCGATCAGTTCCCCGGCGACCTCGGCCAGGCGCCGCTCGTCGGCGTAGGCCAGCCGGGCGGGAAGCTCCGTGCAGGGGCACCCAGGCCACCTCGCTGACTTCGACGTCCTCGTCGGAGAGCTCACCGCCGAGGAAGCGCAGGAGGTAGTGGTGCACGGTCTTGTGCACGCGGCGTCCCTCCGTGACGAACCAGTAGTCGATGCTGCCCAGTGCGGCCAGCACGCTGCCCTGGATGCCTGTCTCCTCTGCGACCTCGCGGATCGCGGTCTGCTCGGCGGTCTCGCCGAGCTCGATGTGGCCCTTGGGCAGCGACCACAACATCCTGCCTCGACGGTCGACGCGTCCGATCAGCGCTGCCACCTGACCGTCCTTCGGGCCGTCGATGCCGTCGATCACCAGACCGCCCGCCGACGTCTCGTGCACGGTGCGCAGCCGGTCCGGTGCGCGCCGCGCCGGGGCGGGCTTGTGGCCGTTGTCGCCGGGTTTGGCGGGGCCGTCTGAGTGACGCGGCTTGGTGTGGTCGGCGGAGGGGGCGGGATTCGTCGGTTGGGCGACCGCTTCCGGCGGACCAGCCGAGCGTCGGCCGCGGCGCCTTCCTCGGCGCCGTCGTGGTTTGGCCCGTTCGCCCTCCGACACCCAAGCGATAGTAGCTGCCACTGAACTTTCGCCCCCGCTGCACTCGCCTTCGTGGTCGGCTTGTCGCCGGGTCGTTACGTCGCTGTGAGCGCGGTCAAGGCTCGGTGGAAAGATCATCGAACGTGCCGAACGATCCCAGCGCCAACGCCGAGTTGTTGACCGCCTTCCTGGCGCTTCAACCGCATGCCTCCATGCTGGTCGAGTTGGGCGAATTGTTCGCTGAGGCCGGCCACGAGCTCTATCTGGTCGGCGGCAGCGTCCGCGACGCGCTGCTCGACCGGGTGGCCGAACTCGACCTGGACTTCACCACCGATGCCCGGCCGGAGCGTGTGCAGCAGATCGTGCGCCGCTGGGCCGACGGGCTGTGGGACACCGGTATCGAGTTCGGCACCGTCGGGGCAGTCAAGCGCGACCAGCGCATCGAGATCACCACCTTCCGTGCGGACAGCTACGACCAGGTGTCGCGGAATCCGCAGGTCCGCTTCGGCGACACCCTCGACGACGATCTGGTCCGTCGGGACTTCACCGCCAACGCGATAGCGGTGCGCATCGACCCGAAGGCCCCCGGCGGACTCGGCGAATTCCACGATCCCCTAGGCGGATTGGCGGCGCTGCGGGCCGGCGTGCTGGACACCCCCGCGGCGCCCGAGGTGTCGTTCGGCGACGACCCGTTGCGAATGCTGCGCGCGGCGCGGTTCGTCTCGCAGCTCGGTTTCGTCGTCGCGCCGAGGGTGCGCGACGCCATGACGCGGATGGCGCCGGAGCTGGGCCGCATCACCGCCGAGCGGGTTGCCGCAGAGTTGGACAAGCTCGTGCTCGGCGCCGACCCCGTCGCGGGCATCGACCTGATGGTGCAGACCGGGCTCGGCGAGGTGGTGCTGCCCGAGATCGGGGCGATGCAGATGGCCATCGACGAGCACCACCAACACAAGGACGTCTACCAGCATTCGCTGACGGTGCTGTCGCAGGCCGTCGATCTCGAGGAGGGCGACGGCGGCCCGGATCTGGTGCTGCGGTGGGCGGCGCTGCTGCACGACATCGGCAAGCCAGGCACGCGCAGGCACGAGTCCGACGGCGGCGTGAGCTTCCACCACCACGAGGTGGTGGGCGCCAAGATGACGCGCAAGCGGATGCGGGCGCTGAAGTACTCGAAGCAGATGGTCGACGACGTCTCCCAGTTGGTCTATCTGCACCTGCGGTTCCACGGCTACGGCGACGGCAAGTGGACGGACTCGGCGGTGCGCCGTTACGTCACCGACGCGGGACCGCTGCTGGACAAGCTGCACAAGCTGGTCCGCGCGGACTGCACCACCCGCAACAAGCGGCGGGCGGCGCGGCTGCAGGCCAACTACGACAGCCTCGAGGAGCGCATCGCCGAGCTGGCGGCCAAGGAGGACCTGCAGCGGGTGCGGCCGGACCTCGACGGCAACGAGATCATGCGGATTCTCGGCATACCCGCAGGCCCGGAGGTGGGGCAGGCCTGGCGCCACCTCAAGGAGCTACGGCTGGACCGCGGCCCGCTCGAGCACGACGAGGCCGTCGCCGAACTGCAGAAGTGGTGGAACGCCAGGGGCTAGCTCTGCGTCCTACGAGCATCGGGGCGAGCGGAGCGACGGGGGATGACATGGAGTACTGCCTTGGCGACGGTGACGGTACGGCGGCGATGTGGACGGCCGAGCCGAATCTGGACCTGAACGGTGACGGCGAGTTCGAGGCGATCGGCCTGGACTTCGACGGCGACGGCCTCCTCGACGACGCGTTGGCCGACCTCGACGGCGACGGCCTCGCCGACCACGCCGTGCTCGACCTCGACGACGACGGGCATCAGGAGGCGTCCTTCACCGACGACGGCACGGGCACGTGGGCGTTGAGCGTCGACTCGAAGGGACGCAGCGGCGAGCTGCGCTGGTTCGGCCTCGACGGCGCGGAGACGGTCGGCGGTCCGATGGTCGACTTCGACGGTGACGGCGCGGCCGACGACCGGTTGCTCGACGCCAACCGGGACGGTTTGGCCGACCGGGCGCTCGTCGGCGATCAGGCGTACGTCGACGCCGATGGTGACGGGCGGTGGGACGTGCGGCTGGCGGACACCGACGGCGACGGTGCGGCCGACGCCGCCACCCAGCTGTAGTTCGGCCTCGTTCATCGCCCGGCTCCGGGCAGGCCCGCGAACGCCTGCGCGATCGTCAACCACTTCCGCGCATCGGCGCCATCGGCCGTCACGTCGAGTTCGGCACGCGGGCGACGCTGCGTGACGAGCATGCAGAAGTCCTCCGCGGAACCGGTCACGCGTTGCGGCGCATCGGCGGGACCCCACGACCACGTGGTGCCGTCGGGTGCGCGCAGCTCGACGAGGAACGGATCGGCCGGTGCGGCCAGCCCGTGCACGGAGAACGCGAAATCCCTTGTCCTGACCCCGATGTGGGCGATCGACCGGAGTCGGGCGGTGGCGGGGCGGGTGCACCCCGAGCGCGTCGGCGACGTCGAGGCCGTGCGCCCAGGTCTCCATCAGGCGCGCCGTCGCCATCGACGTCGCGCTCATCGGCGGACCGAACCACGGCAGCTTGCGCCCGTCCGTGACGCCGAGCAGTTCGTCGTGCAGCCGGGTCCGGGTGCGCCGCCAGTCGGCCAGCATCTCCGCGGGTGGGATCACGGCCAGTTCCTCGGCGCCTGCGTCGACGAACCCCGCCGGATTCGCGGCCGCCTCGGTCACCACCTCGCCGAACCGGGCTTCGTCGGTGACGGCGATGACCGCGACCCGGTCGGTCCACAGCAGATGGGCGATCTGGTGCGCGATGGTCCACCCCGGTGCGGGGGTCTCCGTACTCCAGCCCTCCGCGGGCAGGTCGGCGACGAGGGCATCGAGTTCGTCGCTCTCCGCACGAAGATCGGCGACCACCGACGTCGGCTCCAGCCATGCCGCTCCTTCCTCAGCCGGGTTCCGGCTTGGACCGTCGGCCGATCGCGGTGTGCGCGATCAGGCCGACGATGTACACCGCCGCGCCCGACACCACCAACGCCGGGCGCGTGGCCGTCGGCGGGGATGACGGCGGCCGACACCGCGATCGCGGCGATGAACGATACCCAGAACAGCGAATCCTGGACCGTGAAGACGTGGCCGCGCAACGCGTCGTCGACGTCGATCTGGATGGCGGAATCGGCACACAGCTTGACCACCTGGCCTGCCGCGCCCACCAGGAAGCCGCACACCACCATCACCGGCAGCTGCAGCCCCGCCGCGCCGAGCTGGAAGATCGCGGCCAGCCCGAGCGCGCCGTTGGCGGTGGCGA
Source organism: uncultured Actinomycetota bacterium (assembly GCA_963735245.1). Taxonomy (GTDB): domain Bacteria; phylum Actinomycetota; class Actinomycetes; order Mycobacteriales; family Mycobacteriaceae; genus Mycobacterium. The sequence continues at coordinate 50,120 of CAVTKI010000020.1, read as the reverse complement.
ACCGTCCCCACCGGCCGACCGCGGCCGGGGTGACGAACGTGGCGACGAACGCCCCGAGACCCGTCGCGGCGAGGAACAGCACCACGGTGCCGAGCCCCGCGACGTCCTGCATCCCGGTGTGCCTGACGAGCACCAGCACCAGCAGCGTGTTGATGCCCAACACCACGCGGTGGGCGGCCAGCCCGGACAGCGTGGCGGCGACCGTCGGCACGGACGAGCACCGTGCGGATGCCGTACCCCCAGCCGGTGGCCACCGCATAGGTCGCCGAGCCGTGCACTGCCCGCGCGCTGTCGTCGGGACCGAGCACGTGCGGCTTGAACCGCACCGACAGCCACAGCGCAATGGCGACGGGCACCAACGCGATGAAGATCACCGAGGCGGCCCCGGCGTCGCCGGTGCCGAACAGCCACCGCGGCAGCAGCATGAAGTTGGCTCCGAGGTAGGCCGCGGCCGCGCCGGTCGCGGTGGCCACCGAGTTCATCGTCACCACCTGCTTCGCGCGGCACGACGTGCGGCAGCGCCGCGGACAGGCCGGACGAGACGAACCTGGTGAAACCGTTGACGATCAGCGCCCCGCAGAGAATCGCCAGATCGCCGGCGCCGACCGCCAGCAGCAGTCGCGACGCGCGAGCATCAACACCAGCCGGGCCAGGTTCGCGCCGACGAGCACCATCCGGCGGTCCCACCGGTCGAGAAGTGCACCAGCGAACGGCCCGAGAAGCGAATACGGCAGGAACAGCACGGCGAAGGAGCCCGCGATCTCCCACGGGCCCGGCGGCCCGCTCGGGACTGAACAGCAGCGCACCCGCCAGCCCGGCCTGGAACACGCCGTCACCGAACTGGCTGACCGCGCGCAACTCGAGCAGTCGGCGGAATTCGGGCAGCGCGCGCACCGAGTGCCACAAGGCAACTGCGGCACGAGATTCGGTCACGTCAGATCCGATCCTGTCGGTAGGAGTTACACGGAGATCGGCAACCCCACCCACACTACAAATATCCCGGCAGGCCGCGCCCGTTCGCCACGTCAAATGGCTACTGGTGACATGATGGATGGGTGGCGCACTCAGACGATCCGGAGGATTTCATCGCACCTGCGGTGCCTCGGGTACGTGCGGGAACGCTGCTGCTCGCTAACACCGATCTGCTCGAGCCGACGTTCCGCCGCAGCGTCATCTACGTCGTCGAGCACAACGACGGCGGCACGCTCGGCGTGGTGCTGAACCGGCCGAGCGAGACCGCCGTCTACAACGTCCTGCCGCAGTGGGCGAAGCTCGCCACGAAGCCGAAGACCATGTTCATCGGCGGACCGGTCAAGCGTGACGCGGCGCTGTGCCTTGCCACGCTGCGGGTCGGAATGGACCCCGCGGGCGTGCCAGGGCTGCGACACGTTCAGGGCCGGATGGTGATGGTCGACCTCGACACCGACCCGGACCAGATCGCTCCCATGGTCGAGGGCGTGCGCGTCTATGCCGGCTACTCCGGTTGGACCATCGGTCAACTCGACGGCGAGATCGAGCGCGACGACTGGATCGTGTTGTCCGCCTTGCCAACCGATGTCCTGGTCGAGCCGAGGGTGGACCTGTGGTCGCGGGTGCTGCGGCGTCAGCCGTTGCCGCTGTCCCTGCTGGCGACGCACCCGATCGACGTCAGCCGCAACTAGACCCCGCGCATACCCGTCGCTGAATCTGGCGAAAGATCATCGGCGGCAACGCGATCAGGCGCCGTGCCACAGGACAGCGTGCAGGATGCGCAGGCGCCCGCGCAGCCCGCCGACGCCTCCTGGCGAGCCACGGCCTTGGCGCTCTGATAGCAGCCGGCGGCCACGGTGCCGACGGCACCGATCACGCAGACCACGACGACGAACAATCCCGTCTGCGGGCGCGCCGACAGCGCAACGGCCCCGCCGGCAGCGAGCATGGCGGCGGCCGCCAGCTGGGTGGGGGCGACCGTGCGCAGCACCTGCCGGACCGGATCGGTGGACCGCGGTCGAGTCAACAACCACAGCCCGAGGCCGGCGGTGACGGCGGCGGCGCACAGACATAGCACCGCGGCGATCAACATGGGCCTCACAATACGGGCCCACCGCCGGGGCGGCGGTCCCGGCTAGCGGGGCGTCCCGGTCACCGGTGCCAGCCCCGGTACGGCCTGCGGCGCAGCGAGCGCGACCGGTGCGGCCGGAGCCGGAGCAGGGGGTGGCGCGTCGGGCGAGGTGACCCGGAATCCGTTGACGATGGCGTCGGTCGCATTGCCCGCCGCCACCGACACCTGCGCGCTCGTCGTCACGGCCAGCGTGACGAGGTACCGGTCGGGTCCGGACGTGGCGATGATGTGGCGCTTGGAGGTGTTGAGGGTCATGTTGTTCTGCCGGTAGGTGCCCTCGATCGCCGCGGACGGCATGCCGCCGTAGTCGGCGAGCGACGCGTCGGTGGAGCGCCACGCCGGAAGCTGCTGGCTGTCGATCAGACCGTGGCTGATGGCCTCCTTCGGATCGAAGTCGCCGACCAGCTTGTAGACGACGACGGACGCGTTCGACGAGTACAGCCCGTCGCCACCGAAACGGTCGGCGATCACCGCGAACGCGTCGGGCACGTTGGGATCGGGTATCTGGCTCCAGCCGGTCGGCATCGGGAGCACGATGTTGAGCGCCTTGAAGTCCTTCGCAACCTGCGGCTCCAGGCTGACGTTCTTCGCCTTGAAGAAGTCGGCGATGGTGCCGGAGGCGGCGGGCACGATGGTCGACGGCGCCGCCACGGGCACGCCGGGGGTGGTGGCGCTCAGGCCTGCGGCCGACTGGATGCCCGCCGTCGAGGCCGGACCCGACGCCGGCGCGGCGGCGACTTGGCCGGGAACGGGTGCGGGCACGGTGCCCGCCTCGACGGTGATCGTCTGCGTCACCGTCGCGGGTGCGGGCAGGGCTGGCTGCGGGAGGGTGGGTTCGGCCGAGGCGGTGGTGCCTGCAAGGCCGACGACGCCGGCCACACCGGCAGCCACACCTCCTGCCAGAAGCCCCCAGCGGCGGGCATTCTCGAACATTCTGACGCGGTCCTTCCGAACTGTCCGGCACGGTCCGGCCGTTGCAGGGCGGATGTGCCCTTGGCCAGGCGCCGACTGTATCCACCGCCGAGTGTCGCCGACTAGGGCTGGAATCGACTCGCAACCATGCGCTGACCGGTCTGCAACGGAACCGAGACCGGGCCGTTGCGCGGACCCCTCCGACGTCCCGTGACGTGGGCCACATGGCGCGCCGACGGACGAGCTCAGCGCGTTTACTACCCTGTTCACGTGACTGATCGGGACGGCGCCTCCGACGCTTCGGATACCCCGCAGTTCCGCTACACCGCGGAACTGGCCGGGGAGATCGAGCGCGACTGGCAGGAGACGTGGGCGCGGTCGGGCACGTTCAACGTGCCGAACCCGGTCGGATCGCTGGCTCCCACCGACGGCAGCCCGATTCCGACGGACAAGATGTTCGTGCAGGACATGTTCCCGTATCCGTCGGGTGAGGGACTGCACGTCGGACACCCGCTGGGTTACATCGCCACCGACGTCTACGCCAGGTACTTCCGGATGACCGGGCGCAACGTGCTGCATGCGCTCGGCTTCGACGCCTTCGGGTTGCCCGCCGAGCAGTACGCGGTGCAGACCGGCACGCATCCCCGCACACGCACCGAGGCGAACATCGTCAACTTCCGCCGTCAGCTGGGCCGCCTCGGCCTCGGCCACGATGCGCGGCGCAGCTTCTCCACCACCGACGTCGACTTCTACAAGTGGACGCAGTGGATCTTCCTGCAGATCTACAACGCCTGGTTCGACCCCGCGGCCGACAAGGCGCGACCGATCGCCGAGCTGATCGCCGAGTTCGATTCGGGTGCACGCACTCTCGAGGACGGGCGCACGTGGTCCGAGCTGACCGTCGGCGAGCGCGCCGAAGTCGTCGACTCGTACCGCCTGGTGTACCGGGCCGACTCGGTGGTGAACTGGTGCCCCGGCCTTGGCACGGTGCTGGCCAACGAGGAAGTGACGTCGGACGGCCGCAGTGATCGCGGCAACTTCCCGGTGTTTCGGAAACGGTTGCGGCAGTGGATGATGCGCATCACCGCATACTCCGACCGCCTGCTCGAGGACCTGGACGTGCTGGATTGGCCCGAGAAGGTCAAGACCATGCAGCGCAACTGGATCGGCCGGTCCACCGGAGCCGAGGTGCAGTTCGCCACCGACGCGGGCGACATCGAGGTGTTCACCACGCGGCCGGACACCCTGTTCGGCGCCACCTACATGGTGTTGGCACCCGAGCATCCACTGGTCGAGAAGCTGACCGCCGCGGAGTGGCCCGACGGGGTCGACCCGCGTTGGACCTTCGGCGCGGCGACACCGGCCGAGGCCGTGGCGTCCTACCGGTCGGCCGTCGCGGCGAAGTCCGACCTGGAGCGCCAGGAGAACAAGTCCAAGACCGGTGTCTTCACCGGCTCCCACGCCACCAATCCGGTGAACGGCCAGCGCATTCCGGTGTTCATCGCCGACTACGTGCTGATCGGATACGGCACGGGCGCCATCATGGCGGTGCCTGGCGGCGACCAGCGCGACTGGGACTTCGCCAACGAATTCGGCCTGCCGATCGTCGAGGTCATCAGCGGCGGCGACATCGAACAGGCCGCATACACCGGCGACGGCGTGCTGGTGAACTCCGGCGACCTCGACGGGCTCAGCATCGCGTCGGGCAAGGAGGCCATCGTCGCGCGGCTGGAGGCGGCAGGCCGCGGCCACGCCCGCGTGGAGTACAAGCTGCGCGACTGGCTGTTTGCCAGGCAACGCTACTGGGGCGAGCCGTTCCCGATCGTCTACGACGCCGACGGCCGCGCCCATCCGTTGCCGGAATCGGCACTGCCCGTTGAGTTGCCGGACATCCCGGACTACACACCGGTGCACTTCGATCCCAACGATGCCGACAGCGAACCGTCGCCGCCGCTGGGCAAGGTCACCGATTGGGTGCACGTCGACCTCGACCTCGGTGACGGCCTGAAGCCATACACCCGCGACACCAACGTCATGCCGCAGTGGGCGGGCAGCTCCTGGTACGAGCTGCGCTACGCCGATCCGCACAACTCGGAGACGTTCTGCGCCAAGGAGAACGAGGCGTACTGGATGGGGCCGCGCCCGGCCGAGCACGGCGCCAGTGACCCCGGCGGTGTCGACCTGTACGTGGGCGGTGTCGAGCACGCGGTGCTGCACCTGCTCTATTCGCGGTTCTGGCACAAGGTTCTGTACGACCTCGGACACGTCAGCTCCCGCGAGCCGTACCGGCGGCTCGTCAACCAGGGCTACATCCAGGCGTTCGCGTACACCGACGCGCGAGGCTCCTACGTGCCCGCCGCCGAGGTCGTCGAGCGTGACGGGAAGTTCTGGTATCCGACGCCCGACGGTGAGGTCGAGGTAGCCCAGGAGTTCGGCAAGATCGGCAAGAGCCTGAAGAACTCGGTGTCGCCCGACGAGATCTGCGAGGACTACGGCGCCGACACCCTGCGCGTCTACGAGATGTCGATGGGCCCCCTGGAGGCGTCGCGACCGTGGGCCACCAAGGACGTCGTCGGGGCATACCGCTTCCTGCAACGGGTTTGGCGCGTGGTCGTCGACGAGGCCAGCGGCACCGAACGGGTGGCCGACCACGAGGCCGTGAGCGAGGAGACGCTGCGGCAACTGCACCGGACCATCGCCGGCGTCGCGGATGACTATGCGGCGCTTCGGAACAACACCGCCGCGGCGAAGCTGATCGAGTACACCAACCACCTGACCAAGGAAGGCGTGACCGCGCGCGCGGCCGTCGAACCCCTGGTGCTGATGGTCGCGCCGCTGGCGCCGCATCTGGCCGAGGAGCTGTGGCGCCGTCTCGGCCACGACACGTCGCTCGCGCACGGGCCGTTCCCGCAGGCCGACCCGGCCTACCTGGTCGAGGACACCGTCGAGTACCCGGTCCAGGTCAACGGCAAGGTGCGCGGCCGCGTCACCGTCGCGGCCGATGCCGATGCCGACGTGGTCGAGGCCGCGGCGTTGGCCGACGAGAAGGTGGTCGCCTTCCTGGCCGGCGCCGTTCCGAAGAAGGTCATCGTGGTGGCGGGCAAGCTCGTCAACGTCGTCGCCTGAGGGGCTTCGGCACGCGCACCCGTCGGTGCAACGCGCGGTAGACGGCCGAATCACCGGGGGAGGGGTGGCGTGCGGGGTGGCGCCGTGCGTCTGCGGCCCGTCGCCTCGAACGCGGCGGCGTACCTCAGCAGCGCGACGTCGTCGTAGGCCCGGCCCGCGAACGTCAGGCCGACCGGCATGCCGATGTCGGCCATCGTGCCCATCGGAACGGTGACGGTCGGGATGCCGAGATGCCGAATCGCCAAGTTGCCGTTGGCGACCCACACGCCGTTGCGCCAGCCGAGATCGGCCGAGTCCGGGTTGACGTCCATGTCGGCGGGCCCGACGTCGGCGACCGCGGGGAACACGACGGCGTCCAGACCCAACCCGTCCATCCACTCCTCGAGGTCGACGCGGCGGGTCTGCTCCAGTCCCCGTACCCCGTCCGCCAGGTGCGGGATGTCGAGGAACGACTCGATGGGGTGCTCGCGGATGAACGCCGGGTACTCGGCGATGTCGTCGTCGAATCCGGTGTAGCGGTCGGGCAGCGCGCCCGGCGGGCGCGGGAAGATCCGGCTGCCGTCGACGTCGGCGAGCCGGTTGCACGCCGGATCGCCGTTGGCGGTGAGGAAGTCGTCCCAGGCCCACGCCGAAAGGTCCCAGATCTCGCGCCGCAGATACTCGGCACTGACGAGCCCGCGGGTCGCGATCGTCGGACTGCCCGCCCGGTCACCCTCGTAGTTGGACACCGCCGGGAAGTCGACGTCGATCACCTCGACACCCGCATCGCGCAGGTCGCGGCGCACCGCGTCGAACAGTGCCAGCACCGACGGCCGCGGCTCGATCCGCAGGCCGGTAGGACCGCCGATCCCGGTGGCCCCGACGCCGGCGTCGGCGTCGGAGCCGACGTACATCCGCGGCACGCCGAATCGCAGCCCGGCCAGATGCCCGGCGCCCGCCAGCGCGGCGAAGGATGGCGGCCGCACCTCGTCGACCCGCGGGAGCGGGACCCACGGTTGCGCCCGCCAGAAGTCACCGCGGGTGTCCGGGTCGTCGACCACCACGACGTCGAGCACCTCGAGCAGGTCGGCCATCGAGCGGGTCTGCGGCACCACCACGTCCATGGTGGGCACCAACGGCCAGCCGCCCCTGGTGGAGATCATGCCGCGCGACGGTGTGTAGGCGCACAGCGCGTTGTTCGACGCAGGACCGCGACCGGACGACCAGGTCTCCTCGCCGATCCCGAAGGCGCAGAACGACGCTGCGGTCGCCGTGCCAGAGCCATTCGACGAGCCGGAGCCGAACGGCGCGGTGAGATAGCCGGCGGCGTAAGGGCTTTCGGCGCGACCGTACACGCCGCGCTGCATTCCTCCGTTGGCCATCGGCGGCATGTTGGTGAGGCCGATCAGCACGGCGCCTGCCGCGCGCAGACGTTCGATCACGAACGCGTCGTGCTGGGCCACCAGCGCCGCGAACGCCGGGCTGCCCGCGGCGACGGTGAGCCCGCGCGCCTGGTAGCTGTCCTTCGCGGTGTACGGGATGCCGTCCAGCGGACCCCATGTCTTGCCAGCCGCCCGGCGCGCGTCGGATGCCTCTGCGTCGGCGCGGGCACCCGGGTTGGCCACCACGACGGCGTTGAGCGCGCCGTCGAACGCGGCGATGCGGGCCAGATACGCCTCGAGCAGCTCCACCGCGGTGATCTGGCCGCTCGTCCATCGCGGCGCGCAGGTCGGCGATGGACGCCTCGTGGACCTCGACCCGACCCGTCATCGCCGCACCGTCCCTACCGTGGCCGGATGACGACTTCGCGGACGTGGCCGTCGGGCGGTGTCGCGACCGCCTGAGCCACCACCGCGGCCACGGTGTCCGGCGAGAGGAACTGCTCGGGCACGTAGTCGCGCTCCTCGTAGGCGATCAGTTCGCGTTGCATGTCGGTGTCGATCCTGCCCGGGTGCACGGAGGTGACGCGCAGGTCGGGCTCGTCGGCGCGCAGCGAGTCGGCGAACCCCCGCAACGCGAACTTGCTCGCCGTATAGGAGGCCAGCCCGGGTGAGGCGTTGATGCCTGCGCCGGAGTTGATGAAGACGACGTGGCCGCGGGCGCTGCGCAGGGCGGGCAGCAGGGCGAGCGTGAGCGCCACCGCGCCTACGACGTTGACTTCGAGGGTGGAACGCCATTCCTCGACCGTGGACTCGGCGACCCGCCCGGGATATGAGACCCCGGCGTTGTGGACGAGCACGTCGAGGTCGGTCAGCACCTCGGCCCCCGCCTCGATGGAATCGGGATCGGTGAGGTCCAACGGCCAGGTGGGAGCGCCGAGCCGGTTGGCCAGCGCATCGAGGCGCTCCGACGGGCGGCCTGCCAGCAGCAGGGTATGGGTGGGCGCCAGTGCGGTGGCGATGGCGGCTCCGAGCCCGCCGCCCGCCCCTGTGATCATCGCCGTCGGCACGTCGTCACACTACCGACCTGCGCAGTTCGCTTCGACGTCGCATCATTGAACCGATGCCCCCCGATCCCAGCTTTGCGCCCACGCAGCTCGCGGCCCGCGCCGCCTACCTACTGCGTGGCAATGACCTCGGCGTGATGACCACCGCCGCACCCCTGCTGTACCCCCACATGTGGAGTTGGGACGCGGCGTTCGTGTCGATCGGCCTGGCCCCGCTGAGCGTGGAGCGTGCGGTCGTCGAACTGGACACGCTGCTGTCGGCACAGTGGCGCAACGGGATGATCCCGCACATCGTGTTCGCCAACGGGGTCGACGGGTACTTCCCCGGTCCGGCGCGGTGGGCGACCTCGGCGCTGGCGATCAATGCACCGCGAAACCGGCACACGTCGGGGATCACCCAGCCGCCCGTGCACGCGATCGCCGTCCAGCGCATCCTCGATCACGCCCGCACGCGGGGCCGCTCGACGCGCGCCGTTGCCGAGTCGTTCCTCGATCGCCGCTGGGACGATCTGGTGCATTGGCACCGCTGGCTCGCCGATGCGCGAGATCCCAAGTCGCACGGCAGGGTCACGCTCTATCACGGCTGGGAGTCCGGCATGGACAACTCGCCACGCTGGGACAGCGCCTACGCCAACGTGGTTCCCGGCATCGTGCCCGAGTACCAGCGCGAGGACAACGCGATCGTCACCGACGCCACCCAACGTCCGTCCGACGTCGAGTACGACCGCTATCTGTGGCTGCTCGAGGAGATGAAGTCGGCTCGCTACGACGACGAGCTGCTGCCGAAGGTGATGAGCTTCGCCGTCGAGGACGTGTTCGTATCCGCCATCCTCTCGGTGGCGTGCACGGTGCTGGCCGAGATCGGCGAGGACTACAAGCGGCCCAATGCGGATGTCCGCGATCTGTACTCGTGGGCCGAACGCTTCCGCGCCGGTGTCGTCGAAACCACCGACCAGAGAACCGGTGCGGCAAGGGATTACGACGTCCGGGCCGATCGGTGGGTGGCCACCGAGACCGCCGCACAGTTCGCGCCGCTGCTCTGCGGTGGTCTGCCGCACGACAAGGAACGCAGCCTGCTGCGGCTGTTGGACGGCCCGCGGTTCTGCGGGCACCCGGACCTGAAGTACTCGTTGATCCCGTCGACATCGCCCGTGTCGCGTGACTTCCGTGCGCGGGAGTACTGGCGTGGGCCCATCTGGCCGGTCATGACGTGGTTGTTCTCCTGGTGCTTCGCCCGACGCGGGTGGTCCGAGCGCTCGCTGATGCTGCGGCGGGAGGGGCTGCGCCAGGCCAGTGACGGCACCTTCGCCGAGTACTACGAACCGTTCACCGGCGAACCGTTGGGCAGCATGCAGCAGTCCTGGACGGCCGCCGCGGTCCTCGACTGGTTGGGCTGATCGATCCCGACATTCCCGACCCCACAACCGCTTATGGTGAGTCCCAGAACGCGGGAGGGGGGCCAACGTGTCGATCGGTCGGGTGTTTCGCTGGTTGGCCGCCGCAGCCCTCATCGCGGTTGGTGTGTTCTGGCCGTTGGTACTTGCGAGACAGCCCGGGGCGGCATCCGACACCGACCTGGTGAGATTCAGTGACTACGCAGCCGACTTCGTCGTCGACTCCGACGGCAACCTGGACGTCGTCGAGAAGATCACCGCGGAGTTCCCCTTCGACCGGCACGGCATCTTCCGGTACTGGAACGTCGACAACGCCTTCGCGCCAGGGGTGCGGCAGGAGCCGACGGACATCTCGGTGTTGCTCGACGGAAAGCCCGTCCAGACCGAGGTGTACTGGGAGAACCCGCAACTGAAGACCGCGAGGATCGGCGACCCGCACGCCTTCCTCACCCACGGCCCACACGTCTTCGAGATCCGCTACTCGATCGCGGGGGTTCTCGACCCGGGGACCACCGGCGACGAGCTGACCTTCAAATCGACCGAGGGTGACCCGGGCGGCGCGCCGTCGGTGTTCTTCTGGAAGGTCGTTCCGTCCTGGAACAACTACATCGCCCGCGCCGACATCTCGGTCACACTGCCCGGAAGGGTTCCCGGCGCCGGGTGCTCCATCGGCGTCGGTGCCGAGGAGAAGGGCTGCGGCACCGTCGATGTCACAGGCACCACGCTGCGGGTGTCGGCGACCGACCTGCTACCGCACACGCCGGTCACGGTGCGGGTCGGCGTCGACGTGCCGACGCCGTCGCGGGCCACTGTGCCGTGGAGTCCTCGCTTCGACCCGATTCTGGGACGGACCCTGACCGGCGTGATGTTGGTCGGGGCACTGACGCTGGCCGCGGTGGCGTCGGCGTATCTGTGGTGGCGAGCCACCTCCGACAAGGCACCGGGATTCCCGGTCCAATACGCGCCGCCGGAGGGGATCGGCCCGGTGCAGAGTGAGTACATCCGCACGTTGAAGGTCAGCCCCGACGCTCTGACCGCGACACTGTTCCATCTCGCCGAACACCGACTGATCACCGTCAAGCAGGTCAATGAAAAGCGTTGGACCATAACGGGAATCGCGAGCCATGCGGCATGGGATGCGATGGATCCGGTCAGTCGGAAGGCAGGCTACGCCCTCGACGTCAGCCATCCTGGCGGCGAGTTCAACGCCAACGGCACCGCCGCGGCGGGCAAGAGGCTGGCGACGGCCAAGACCGACCTCGCAACGGCCGTCACCGCATGGGGATCACGCCAACGGCTGTTGCGGACGGAGAAGGCGCCCGCCGCGAACTGGCTCCGTTGGACCGGTGTGCTGGCACTGGTGATCGCGATCGTCGGGTTCGCCCACTTGGGCTTTCCCGCCACGATCTGGGGACTGCCCTTCGCCGCCTTCTTCCTCTGTTCCACCCCGGCCTGGAGAGCCGACGCCGGTGTCCGCCGGACGGAGGAGGGCCGTCGGTTGTGGGCGCAGGCACAAGGATTCCATCGCCTGATCTCGACCGACTCGGCCGAAACACGGCTCGACTTCGCCGCGCGCAGGGACCTCTTCACGGCCTACATGCCGTACGCCGTCGTCGCGGGCATCGCGGAGCTGTGGGCGCGAAAGTACGCAACCGCCACGGGTTCGGGTGCGCCGGAGCCGAATTGGTATCACAGCGCGACGGGTCGGAGCGGGGCCTCGACGGCAGGTTTCGGCAGCGCCGGCTTTGGCGGATTCGAGTCCGTGGTGGTCTCGTCGATCAGTGCGCACTCGGCGGCGCAGTCATCGGCGTTGAGTTCCGGCGGTGGCGGCGGCTATGGAGGTGGCGGTGGCTACGGCGGCGGTGGTGGCGGTGGCGGCGGTGGCGGTGGCGGTGGCGGCGGCGGAGGCGGCGGTGGCGGCGGCTCTTGGTGAGGGGCGTTGGGGCCAAACAGAATCGGCATCGCGGAAGCCGAATGCCGAACGGTACGACGGTTAGTCGTCCGGCGCCTGTTCGGCGAGCCTTGCCAGTGGTTCCAGCGCACGGTTCAGAGCCGTGCGCTCTTCGTCACTGAGCCGGCCGAGCATCCCGGCCAGCTTCGACCGGCGCGTGGCGACCGCTTCGCGGTGCTGGACCAGCCCGCGGGGAGTGACGTCGACGAGCACCGCGCGCAGATCGGACGGATCGCGGGAGCGCTTCACCAGTCCGAGCTTCTCCAGTCGGCGGATCGCGACGGTGGTGGTGGGGGTGCGCACGCGTTCGTGCGCAGCGAGCTCGGTCATCCGGATCGGCCCCTTGTCGAGCAGGGTCAACAGGATGGACAACTGAGCCAGGGTGAGATCGGCGCCCCCCTCGGGGGTGTTGCGGTTGGTGTCCCCGCGGCGCAGAACAGAGAACAGCTTGGAGAGCACCTGCTGCAGCTCTCCGGCCAGCTCAGTGACCTGCGGTTCGGTCTCTACCATAATTCGCTAGTCTAACCTGTCATTGCCTGCCAGAAGATGAGCATGCGGTGTTTTTGCTCCAACTGGCGACGACGCGCACCTGTCTGGCTCGGCCACGTATTTGCTCGGCTACCGTCCACCCGGCGTGCTGGCTTGCGATGACGGCGGTGCGCCTTGGGGAATGGTGGAGCGGTCTGAGGCGGACGCCTGCGCGACAGTGGCGGATGCGCCAGTGTTGCTGGCGAGTCGACGATGCGCAGTGGTTCGCCCGGTCGAGCAGAGCGGTGTCGTCGTTTGCTACCGACGACCGCAGTTCACAACACCTGGGACAGAAACTGGCGCAGCCGGTCGGTCTCGGCGCCCTCGAATATCCGCTCGGGTGGGCCGGATTCGACCACCGCGCCGTGATCCATGAACACCACGGCGTCGGCGGCCGACCGTGCGAACCCCATCTCGTGCGTGACGACGACCATCGTCATCCCGTCCGATCCGAGGTCGGCCATCAACGCGAGGATGCCCTTCACCAACTCGGGGTCCAGCGCCGAGGTCGCCTCGTCGAAGAACATCACCTGGGGTGCCATCGCGAGGGCGCGGGCGATCGCCACCCGCTGCTGCTGTCCGCCCGACAGGGTCGCCGGCCGGGCCTCTGCCTTGTGCCGCAAGCCGACTCGTTCCAGCTGCGCCAGGCCGAGCTCGCGGGCCGCGTCCGTGTCCAGCCGTTTGAGCCTGCGGGGCGCGAGCGTCACGTTGTCGAGCACGGTGCGGTGCGGGAAGAGGTTGAACTGCTGGAACACCATGCCGATCCGCTGACGCAACTGGTCGGGATCGTCCTTCAGCACCGAACGGTCGTCGAGCAGGATGTCACCCCGGTCCGGCTCGTACAGCCGGTTGAGCGTGCGCAGCAGCGTCGACTTACCCGACCCGGACGGCCCGATCACCGCGGCGGTGGTGCCCGCGGGCACGTCGAGGTCGACGCCACGCAGCACCAGGTTGGTGCCGAAGGCCAGGTGAACGTCCTTGGCCGCCAACGAGACCGGCTGGAACGCGGTGGTTGGGGTCGAGGGCGACGGGGTGCTCACACCATCTCCTGGGTCGAGGCGGGGCTGGCCGGGCTCGCCGGATCGTCGGCATCCACTGGCCGCCCGCGGCGCAGTCGGTCGTCGATGTAGTTGACCAGGTGGGTCAGCGGGATCGTCAGCAGCAGGTAGAACAGCCCGGCGGCGACCAGCGGTGACAGGTTCCCGGTCTGGGCGTTGAGGTCGCGTCCGACCTGGAACAGTTCGCGCTGGCTGGCGATGAGGCCGAGGAAGTACACCAGCGAGGACGCCTTCAGCAGCGAGATGAACTGGTTGACCAGCGCGGGCAGCACCCGCCGTACGCCCTGGGGCACGACCACCAACTGCATCGAGGCCGAGTAGCTGAACCCGAGTGCGCGGGAGGCCTCCATTTGGCCGGCCTCCACACTCTGGATGCCCGACCGGAAGATCTCGCCGATGTAGGCGCCGGCCATCAACCCGAGGGCGGCGATGCCGAGCGGGTAGGGGTTGTTGCCGGTCAACGGGCCGACCACGGGTCCGATGCCGAGGCCGATGATCAGGATGATCACCACTTCGGGCAGGCCGCGGAACACGTCGGTGTACACCCGCGCGGGCCAGCGCAGCCAGCGCGAGCGGGAGATGCCTGCGACGGCGAGACCCATGCCGAGGACGAGCCCGATGATGCTGGCGCTGACGGTGAGGATCAGGGTGTTGGGCAGGCCGGTCTTGAACAGGTCGGGGATGGCCTGCTTGTAGAGGTTCCAGTCGAGGAACGCGTCCTTCAGTTGGGACAGCGTGGATTTCGGTGCGCTGCCTGCGCTGTCGGATGGCGCGTGGCTGGCGGCCATCGCTGCGAAGTCGGGGAGTTGCGGCGCGGGCACGGCCTTCGAGCCGGGTTTCCATCCCGGCGGCAGTGCCCGCGGCACCCAGTCGGAGTACAGCTTCGCCCACGTGCCGTCCGCGATCACGGCATCGAGCCCGGAGTTGAGGGCGTCGATCAGCGGCTTGTTCTCCTTGGCCACGGCGTAGGCGACGAAGTTGTCCAGGCTGAAGGTGTTCTCGATGATCTGTGTCGGATCGCCCGGCTGAATGGTGCCCTGAGCCTGCTGCGACGGTGCGACCCAGGCGTCGATCTGGCGGGTCTTGAGGCTGGCGTACACGGTGTTGTAGTCGGGGAACTTCACCGGATCCAGGCCAAGCGTGTCGACGACGTAGGCCTCCTGCACCGTGCCCTGCACGACCCCGATGCGCTGCCCGGCGGCGAGCTTGTCGAAGCCCGTGATCGCCGACCCCGTCGGCACCACCAGCGAGAAATAGCCGAAGTCGTAGCCGTTGGTGAACCCGACGGTCTGGCGCCGCGCATCCGTGGTGGTGATCGACGACGACCCGACGTCGAACCGGCGCGAGGCGACCTGGGCGAGCAGGCCGGAGAAGTCGGTGCCGACGAAGTTGACCTTCAGCCCGAGCTTGTCGGCGATCGCCCGAAGCAGTTCGTTGTCGAAGCCGGTGAACTGGCCACTGGCGTTGATGCAGATGCTCGGCGGCGCATCGGACAGGGTGCCGACGGTGAGCACGCCGGGAGTGCCGAGCCGCAGCGCGGCGAGATCCACCGCGCCGAGGGGTTCGACGGTCGGGGTGGTGTACTTGTCCGCGCTCGGGCCCTTGGCCGCTGCGGCCAGGTTGGTCGGCAGCGCGCTCGCGCTCTGTTCACCTGGCGGCGCGCACTGGTCGGCACCCGCGGGCGGGGCCAGCCCCATGCCGAACACCGCGAGCGTGACCAGTGCGACGACCATCGTCATGCGTAACCGGGTCATCCCCGCAACGTAGCTTCCGGCGGCCCGAACGTGGCGGCTTGCGCTCATTCAGAATGCAACGGATGGCTCGTGCGGGAACGCGGCAGGCGGAGCGAGCACGCGACGGCGGACGAGTTCGGTGAGCATGATCCGGCCCATCGCCTCGGCGCGGTCCACGCACGCCGAACGTGCCGCGACCGGATCCCGGTCGCTGATCGCGACCGTCTCGGCCTCGTAGTACCGCAGCAGCTCGCCATGGCTGTTCTGGTACGCCGTCCAGAAGGTGCGCGGCATCAACGTCTGAGAGGCGCGAATCGCGGCCTGCAGTCGCGGCCCGGCGTACTCGTCGTTGACCGTCTTGCGGTAGCGCCACGCGGTCTCCTGAAACGTCCGCGATTCTTTGCCTGCCCGCAACGCATCGAGCATTGCCACAAGCCCGTCGAGCAGCTTTGGGGGTTCGCGAGGTTGCGGCCCGTGCCGACGCGATGCCGTTCAGCACCCCGTAGAGCTCGTGGTGCTCACGGACCACGCCCTCGTCGAACCGCTCCACGTACGCCCCGCGGTGATAGCGCGTCGAGAGCACACCGTCGTGCTCGAGCTGAACCACCGCCTCCTGGATGGGCACACGACTGAGCCCCAACTGCTCGGCGATCTCGTTGCGGTCCAACCGATCTCCGGAGCGGAGTTTCCCCGTCAGGACCAGGTTCACGACGTGCGAGACGACCAGGTCCTTCTCTTTGACCCCGTACTTCTTGGGCATGGCGCGGTCAGTTTCTCACGCCGCCGCGCCAAATCGGACGGCTTCGGCCAGCTTCGGTCAGGCGCGGGCGTCGCGCCAACGGCACAGGGCTTCCGCAGCGGACAGGTCGTAGTCGGGTCCGTTGACACCGACGGTCAGCAGGCTGATGCCCAGTGCGACGAGTTCTTCGGCGTTGGCGATCAGCGCATCGGTGCTGGCACCACTCGCGTTCTCCACGCCCGCCGACCGCTCGATGGTCGACGGGTCGCGGCCCACGTCGGCGCAGTGGCCATCGAGTACCGCGGCCTTGCCGGGATACGTCTCGGTCGTGGTGAAGCCGTGCCAGATGTGGCTGTATTGAGCGGCCAGGCGCAGGGTCTTCTTCTCGCCCTGCCCGCCGATCAGGATCGGGATGTCGCGGGTCGGCGCCGGATTGAGCTTGGCCAGCCGCGACGTGATGCGCGGCATGGCCGCCGCGAGGTCGTCGAGACGGCTGCCCGCGGTGCCGAACTCGTAGCCGTACTCGGTGTAGTCCTTGTCCTTCCAGCCCGAGCCGATGCCGAGGATCAGCCGGCCGTCGGAGATGTTGTCGACGGTGCGCGCCATGTCGGCGAGCAGCTCGGGGTTTCGGTAGGAGTTGCACGTCACCAGCGCGCCGATCTCGATGCGCGAGGTCTGCTCGGCCCAGGCGCCGAGCATGGTCCAGCACTCGTAGTGCGCGCCGTCGGGGTCGCCGTACAGCGGGAAGAAGTGGTCCCAGTTGAAGGCCACGTCGACGCCCATGTCCTCGCAGCGTCGGACGGCGTCGCGGATGTGTCCGTAGTTCGGGGAGTGCTGCGGTTGGAGTTGGACACCGATGCGGATTGGGAAGCTCATGGGGGTCACGTTATTCACTGCCCGTGCTGCGCCGACAACCGACCGTCCGTGCCGCTCAGTCCGCGGGCGTCAGGCGTTCCGGTACTTCGGTCGGGGGTCAGAGGTTCCGATGGTTCGGCGGGAGTGAGCCGCTCCGGTGTCTCCGCCGGAGTCAGCGGCTCCGACGGTTCGGCGGGGGTGCCCGGATTGGTCTTGGGTTCGGTCATCGACTCGGACTACCCCGAACGTCGGCAAACGAAAAGTGCAGACCTCAGTCGGCGAGGACCGCGCGCAGGATGTCGACCAGTGCGCGCGGCTGGTCGCCCTGGACCGAGTGGCCGGAGTCGGCGACGACGTGGGTGCGCTGGAACCCAGGGGCACCCTTGGCGAACGCGGCGGCGTCCTCGTCGTTGACGAAGAACGAGTTGGCGCCGCGCACCAGCGTGGTCGGCATCGTGATGGCGGGGACGTCATCCCACAGCCCGTCGAAGCCGTCACCCTTGCGGAACGAGTCGTAGCGCCACGTCCACGTGCCGTCGTCGAGCTGCTTGCTGTTGTGGAAGACGCCGCGGCGCAACGACTTCCGGTCGCGATGTGGCGCGGCGGCGACGGTCACGTCGAGCATGGCCGCGAAGTTGGGGAACTCGCGGTCGCCCTTCACCAGTGCGACGGCGCCCAGTTGGGCCTTCGTCATCTGCTCGTGGCGTTCGGGGGCCGACGGGGTGACGTCGACGAGCACGAGTTCGGGAACGAGGGCGGGATCGGTGGCCGCGAGGCGCAGTGCGGTCAGCCCGCCGAGTGACATGCCGACCACCAGACGCGGCGCGGGCGCCCACTCGTGCAGTACCGGTCGGAGCGTCTCGGCGCTGAGCTTCGGCCCGTAGTCGCCGTCCTCGCGCCACGCCGACCGGCCGTGCCCGGGCAGGTCGACCGCCAGCGCCGGAAGCCCGAGGCCGAGGATGACGGTGTCCCAGGTGTGCGCGTTCTGGCCGCCGCCGTGCAGGAAGACGACCTCCGGCTCTGCGGTCACCCCACTTCAGCGCACTGATCGACACCGGAGTCGACCCGCGCGACGGCAGGAAGCGGGCCCGTGTGCGCCGATCTGTTCGGCGTTCTCGGGCAGCAGCGCGAATTCGTCGAGGCCCGCCAGTTCGTCGTCGGAGATTTCCGCCACGGCTCGACATTACGCACCGCCGAAATTCAGGTGCTATCCGAGCGGCGTTGTGTCAGCGTGAACTGCATGAGTACGACGGCGTACGCACCGAAGGGATTGACGATCCGCACCGCTGGGGATGCGGACTGGTCGGCCATGGGGCTGGTCGCGGCGACGTGTTTCGGCGATCGGCGTCCGCAGGAAACGACCGACATGTGGCGGACGATGATGCCTGAAGGCAGTGCCGTCGTCGCGTGCGACGGCGCCGACGTCGTCGGGATGGCTGCGTATGTGGACCTGGAGCTCACCGTGCCGGGCGGCGCGGTGCTGCCCATGGCGGGCGTGACCTGGGTGGCGGTCTCACCAACACATCGGCGGCGCGGCGTACTTCGGGCGATGTTCGCCGAACTGCACGGCGGCATGGGGGACTATCCGATCGCGGGATTGCAGGCCAGCGAGGCAGGCATCTACGGGCGGTTCGGATACGGGCCGGCAATGGTCGAACACAAGCTCACCGTCGACCGGCGGGAGGCACGGTTGCACGCCGAGGTCCCCGACCCTGGCGGTGTCAGGATCGTCGAGGCCGCAGCGCACCGCGAACAGCTGGCGGACATCTGGGAGCGGTGGCGGCTGCAGACACCGGGCGGCCTGCACAGCCCGCCCCAAATGTGGGACGACCTCCTGGCCGATCACGAGGCACTTCAGGGATGGCGGCAGCGCCTACTTCTGTCTGCTGCATGCCGACGGCTATGTGCTGTACCGGACGCACGGGAACGACGAGAAGAAGAGGGTCGAGCTCGATGAGCTGACTGCGGTGACACCGCAAGCGCATATCGCGCTGTGGCGCGTTCTGCTCGGTATGGACCTCGTCGAGACGGTGACGGTCTGGACGAATCCCGACGATGTGCTGCCGTACCTGTTGACCGATCCACGCCTGGTGCGGACCGTCGGCGTCGAGGACACGCTGTGGCTGCGGATGCTCGACGTACCCGCGGTGCTCGAGGCGCGCAGTTACGCGGCCGATGTGTCTGTCGTGCTGGACATTTCGGACCCCGAGCTGGGTGGTGGCGGCAGATACGCACTCGATGTGCACGACGGCAAGGCGCGGTGTGTCCGGACAGACGCCGCGGCCGATGTGAATACCGAGTTGTCAGTGCTCGGCAGCCTGTACATGGGTGGCCACCCTGCTTCGGCGTTCGCATCCGCACATCGCCTGCGGTGCAAGGACTCTCGGTTGGTGGCTCAGCTGGACGCGGCGTTCGCCACCGACGTTCCAGCTGAGCTCGGCTACGGCTTCTAGGGCTTCGCTAGCCCTCGATGAAGTTCTCGAGCTCGGTGCGCGCGATGTCGTCGGGCATCTGCTTGGGCGGGCTCTTCATCAGGTAGGCCGACGCGGCGACCACCGGGCCGCCGACGCCACGGTCCTTGGCGATCTTGGCGGCGCGGACCGCGTCGATGATGACGCCCGCCGAGTTCGGCGAATCCCACACCTCGAGCTTGTACTCCAGGTTCAGCGGCACGTCGCCGAACGCGCGGCCTTCGAGCCGGACGTAGGCCCACTTGCGGTCGTCGAGCCAACCGACGTGATCGGACGGGCCGATGTGTACGTCCTTGGTGTTGAACTCGCGCTGCAGGTTCGAGGTGACGGCCTGGGTCTTGGAGATCTTCTTGGACTCCAGGCGCGACCGCTCGAGCATGTTGAGGAAGTCCATGTTGCCGCCGACGTTGAGCTGCATCGTGCGGTCCAGTTGCACGCCGCGGTCTTCGAACAGCTTGGCCATCACGCGGTGGGTGATGGTGGCGCCGACCTGGCTCTTGATGTCGTCGCCGACGATCGGCACGCCCGCGTCCTCGAACTTCTTGGCCCACACCGGGTCCGACGCGATGAACACCGGCAGCGCGTTGACGAACGCCACGCCTGCGTCGATCGCGCACTGCGCGTAGAACTTGTCGGCCTCCTCGGAGCCCACCGGCAGGTAGGACACCATGACGTCGACGTTCGCGTCCTTGAGCGCCTTGACCACGTCGACGGCCTCGGCGTCGGACACCTCGATGGTCTCGGAGTAGTACTTGCCGATGCCGTCGAGCGTCGGACCCCGCTGCACCGTGATGTTGGTGGGCGGCACGTCGGCGATCTTGATGGTGTTGTTCTCGGAGGCGAAGATGGCCTCCGACAGGTCGAAGCCGACCTTCTTGGCGTCCACGTCGAACGCGGCGACGAACTTCACGTCGCGCACGTGGTACTGGCCGAGGCGCACGTGCATCAGCCCGGGAACGGTGCTGTTCTCGTCGGCGTCGTGGTAGTACTGCACACCCTGAATGAGGGAGGACGCGCAGTTGCCGACGCCGACGATGGCGACGCGGACTTCGTTCGAGGCGTTCGCCTCGTTTGCCAACGACATGGGACGTTCTCCTTCTTCGGCTACTACTGGACTTCGGGTGCTTGTACTGCTCAGGGCTGTTGTTCGGGCGTTTTCTCGGGGTGGCCCGGGCCGGCCACGCGTTCGGCCGCGATCAGATCGTTGAGCCACTTGACTTCACGCTCGCTGGACTCCAACCCGAGCTGATGGAGCTGCCGGGTGTAGCGGTCGAGCGAATTGCTGGCCCGCGCAATGGCTTCACGCAGACCTTCGCGGCGTTCCTCGACCTGGCGGCGGCGACCCTCCAGGATGCGCATCCTGGCCTCGGCCGGGGTGCGGTTGAAGAACGCAAGGTGGACGCCGAAGCCGTCGTCGGTGTAGTTCTGCGGACCCGTGTCGGCCACCAGCTCGGCGAACCGCTTCTTGCCCTCGTCGGTGAGCACGTAGACGCGCCGCGCACGGCGCACCTTGACCGTCCCGACCGGGGCCGCTTCCTCGACGATGAGTCCGTCGGTCTGCATCCGGCGCAGCGCGGGGTACAGCGATCCGTACGAGAACGCACGAAAGGCTCCGAGCAGTCCGGTCAGACGTTTACGCAGCTCGTAACCGTGCATGGGTGACTCGAGCAGAAGTCCCAGTACCGCGAGTTCAAGCATCGATCCACCTCCTTTGCTCGGTCGCTACGACGACTCAACACCTCGGCCAACTGTATCGCGCCGATATATATGACGCTACATCGAGATGGTGAAAGCGCGCGATCGGCTCGCGTCAGGAGGGGTAGTTGATCTGTTTCACGGTGCCGTCGCCGGCCGTGGCGATGTAGCCGCTGCCGAAGTCGCTCGACACGTACATCGTGATGTTCAGGTCGCCCGCGCTGGGGTCCTTGGAGGGTTCGATGATCAGGTAGGTGCTCTTCACGTCGGACCGTTTGATGCCGCAGGGTGTCCGGCGCGCCACGCAGCACTCCGACGATCGCCTTGGCGTCGATCTTGCCGAAGTCCACCAACCGGTCGCCGTCGCTGAGGGCAGACGGGTCGTCGCCGTCACCCCAGCCGCCGCGGTAGTCGTAGCTGATCTTGCGGCGGTTGTCGTTGGGATCGGCCCGGTCGAGCGAGCCGTAGTCGGGGTAGATCAGGAGCTTGTATCCCATGGTGTCGCCGAAGCGCTGTTTCATCTGCTCGATCAGCCCGGTCAATTCCGCCGAGCGACTGGAGCTGCCGGGGTGCGGTCAACACCACCGGCGCGACGCCATCGGGTTTGGCACCGGGATCCGACGTGAAGCTCAGCGGCGACGGCGTGTTGCCGTAGAGCCCCCAGCCGATCGCGATGCCGAGGACCACCAGCACCCCTGCGACCGCGGCGCGCATCCCCCAGCCGCCTCCCACGCCGCCGCCACCGTGGCCCGCACGGTTTGCGAACGGGGACGGCTTCTTGAGGTCGGGCATCTGGACCGGGGCGTTCTCCGTCTGGAGATCGTCGACGAGCGCCTGCAGATCGCCGAGCGTTGCCGC
This sequence comes from uncultured Actinomycetota bacterium, assembly GCA_963735245.1. Classification (GTDB taxonomy): domain Bacteria; phylum Actinomycetota; class Actinomycetes; order Mycobacteriales; family Mycobacteriaceae; genus Mycobacterium. The sequence goes on along the minus strand of CAVTKI010000020.1, from coordinate 28,274 downwards.
GGTCGTCGCCGTGGCGACCCGCGTGCGGTGCTCCTCCATGGACAGCTGGCCGTCACTGAGCGCGCTGTCGAGAACCTGGCACGTGTTGTTGCGGTCGGTGTCCTTCGCCCGCGTTCCTGCTGTCTGCCGCGTCGCCACGAAAGGATCGTAGGAGTTGACCCGCCATCGCCGCAGACCAGATGGCGAACCCGGGGTGGACGCGACCCGGGCGGTGAGTGGTCCACCCCTCCGTGCCGACAGCGCCGACGTACTCTGGTCATCGTGCGATTGCAGCGACAGGTGGTGGACTACGCGCTCAAGCGGCGGTCCCTGCTGGCCGAGGTGTACTCGGGACGCACCGGCGTCACGGAGGTCTGCGACGCCAACCCCTACCTGCTTCGCGCCGCGAAGTACCACGGCAAGCCCAGTTCGGTGACGTGCCCGATCTGCCGCAAGGAACAGCTCACTCTGGTGTCGTGGGTGTTCGGCGACCACCTGGGCGCCGTCTCCGGATCCGCCCGCACAACCGAGGAGCTGGTGTTGCTGGCGGCCCGTTTCGACGAGTTCGCGGTGCACGTGGTCGAGGTGTGCCGAACCTGCAGTTGGAATCACTTGGTCAAGTCATACGTGCTCGGCGCTCCGCGCCCGCCGAAGGCGCGCGGCACACGGACGGCGCGCTCAGGCGCGCGTACGGCCAGTGAATAGCGAAGGGCGCCACACAAGGTCAGCCGACGACGTCCGAAAGGGGCCCGTGGCTGGCGATGTGAGCGACGGCGCCGACGCACCCTCGGACGTGCAGTCCACGCCAACGCCGCGCCCCGCAGGCCCGCCGCGTAGACCGGCAGGCCCGCCCGACGACCGCCGGACCATGGTGTTGCCCGTCGTGCCGCCTGCGGGTGATCCCCGGATGCGCGACCAGGTCGACGTCGTCAAGGCGGTGCTCGACGGCAAGCCGCCACCGAAGCAGCCACCCTTCGGACCGCCGCCGGGTGGCGGCCCTCCCACCGGTGGACCGCCGGGCGGACCGTCGGAGCCGAGCCCCGCAGGCGCCAAGATCAACTGGAAGTGGGTCAGGCGCAGCCTGTACCTGCTCGCCGTCGTCGTGCTGGTGCTGCCGATGGTGACCTTCGCGATGGCCTACCTGATCGTCGACGTGCCCAAGCCAGGTGACATCCGCACCGCTCAGGTGTCGACGATCCTGGCTGCCGACGGCAGTGAACTCGCCAAGATCGTTCCGCCGGAGGGCAACCGGGTCGACGTCAACATCGACCAGATCCCGGTGCACGTGCGCAACGCCGTGATGGCCGCCGAGGACCGCGACTTCTACACCAACCCGGGCTTCTCGTTCACGGGGTTCCTGCGAGCGTTCAAGAACAACCTCTTCGGCGGCGACCTGCAGGGCGGGTCGACGATCACGCAGCAGTACGTGAAGAACGCGTTGGTCGGCGACGCGCGGTCGGGTCTCGGCGGCGTGGTCCGCAAGGCCAAGGAACTCGTCATCTCGACGAAGATGTCGCGCGAGTGGTCCAAGGACGCGGTGCTGCAGTCGTACCTGAACATCATCTACTTCGGCCGCGGCGCGTACGGCATCTCCGCCGCGGCGAAGGCGTACTTCGACAAACCGGTCGAACAGCTCACGGTGTCCGAGGGTGCGCTGCTCGCCGCGCTGATCCAGCGGCCGTCGACGCTGGATCCCGCGGTCGACCCCCAGGGCTCTGCCGAGCGGTGGAACTGGGTGCTCGACGGCATGGTGACCATGGGTGCCCTCTCACCGTCCGACCGTGCGGCACAGGTCTTCCCGCCGACGGTTCCGCCGGAACAGGCCCGCGCAGCGAACCAGACCACCGGGCCCAACGGGCTGATCGAGCGGCAGGTCACCAAGGAGCTGCTCGACCTGTTCAACATCGACGAGCAGACCCTGAACACCGAGGGGTTGCAGGTCACCACGACCATCGACCCGAAGGCGCAGGCGGCCGCCCAGGACGCCGTGACCGAGACCCTCGACGGACAGGACCCCGACATGCGGTCCGCGGTGGTCTCCATCGACCCGCGTACCGGCGGGGTCAAGGCCTACTACGGAGGCACGGACGCCAACGGCTTCGACTTCGCGCAGGCCGGGTTGCCGACCGGGTCGTCGTTCAAGGTGTTCGCGTTGGTGGCCGCGTTGCAGCAGGGCATCGGGCTGGGCTACCAGGTCGACAGCTCGCCGGTGGACCGAGTCAACGGTGTCACGATCACCAACGTCGAGGGCGAGGGCTGCGGCACCTGCAACATCGCCGAGGCGTTGAAGATGCTCGCTGAACACCAGCTACTACCGGCTGATGCTCAAGCTCAAGCACGGACCGCAGGACGTCGCCGACGCCGCACACGCGGCAGGCATCGCCCAGAGCTTCCCCGGTGTCGAGCACACGCTGTCCGAGGACGGCAAGGGCGGTCCGCCGTACAACGGAATCGTGCTGGGGCAGTACCAGACCCGGGTGCTCGACATGGCCTCGGCCTACGCCACGCTCGCGGCGTCGGGCGTCTACCACAAGCCGCACTTCGTGCAGAAGGTCGTCAACGCCGACGGTGAGGTGCTGTTCGACGCCTCGCAGCAGGACAACGCCGGCGAGCAGAAGATCGACAAGGCCGTCGCCGACAACGTCACCTCCGCGATGCAGCCGATCGCCGGTTACTCGAGGGGGCACAACCTGGCAGGCGGGCGCGCGTCGGCGGCCAAGACGGGCACCAACCAGCTCGGTGACACCGACGCGAACCGGGACGCCTGGATGGTCGGTTACACGCCGTCGCTGTCGACCGCAGTCTGGGTGGGCACCACCGAGGGCACCAAGCCGCTGGTGAACTCGTCGGGCGGCGCGGTCTACGGATCTGGTCTGCCGTCCGACATCTGGAAGGCGACCATGGACGGTGCGCTGAAGGGCACCGACAACGAGACCTTCCCGAAGCCCACCGAGATCGGCGGTTACGCGGGACCGCCCGTTGCCCCGCCGCCCCCGCCCGTAGCGCCGCCGCCGCCGTCGGAGACGGTGATCCAGCCGACGTTGGAGCTGGCCCCTGGCATCACGATCCCGTTCGGTCCGCCGACCACGGTGATGCTTCCTCCGCCGGGACCACCCCCACCGCCGGGTGACCCGGGTGTGGCCGATCCGCTGCTGACCCCGACCGCGACAGCACCCCCTCCGCCGCCGTGACGGACGACGAGCCGAGTCGGTCGACGGTCTCGCCGCAACCGCTGGCCCCGACCGTATCGCCAGCTCCGCTGGCCGAAGACCTCCGCAGCGCCGACGATCGCGATCTGCCCAGCCGGAACGACGTGATGGGCGCGGCGCTGTCGACCGTCGTCGGCGGCCCCGTCGGCAGGCACGCGTTGATCGGCCGGGCCAGGTTCCTGACCCCGCTTCGCGTCATGCTGCTGATCGCCCTGGTGTTCCTCGCGTTCGGCTACACCACCAAGGCCGCGTGCCTGCAGTCGACCGGCAACGGGCACCGCCGACCAGCGGGTGGCCGTGTGGGAGAACCAACGGGCCTACTACGAGCTCTGTTACTCCGACACGGTGCCGCTGTACACGGCGGAGTTGTTGAGCCAGGGCAAGTTTCCGTACAAGTCGAACTGGGTCGAGACCGACGGCAACGGCATGCCCCGCACCCAGTACGACGGCACGCCCGCCATCCGCTACATGGAGTATCCCGTCCTGACCGGGCTGTACCAGTACGTGTCGATGGCGCTGGCCAAGACCTACACCGCGTTGACCAAGTTGGTGGCGGTGCCGATCGTCGCCGAGGTGGTGATGTTCTTCAACATCTCCGCGTTCGGCCTGGCGCTGGCGTGGATGGCCACGGTGTCGATGACCGCGCGATTGTCGGGCCGCCGGATCTGGGACGCTGCCGTGGTGGCGGGCTCTCCGCTGTTGATCTTCCAGGTGTTCACCAACTTCGACGCGCTGGCAACGGCCGCCGCCATCGGTGCGCTGCTGGCGTGGGCGCGGCGAAGACCCGTGCTCGCCGGCGCCTTGATCGGCGTCGGGGTGGCGCTCAAGCTCTACCCGCTGTTGCTCTTCGTGCCGCTGGTGATCCTCGCGCTGCGCACCGGTCGGATGCGCGACGTCGGCAAGGCGGCGATCGCCACGGTGGTGACCTGGTTGGTGGTGAACCTGCCGGTCATGGTGTTGTACCCGCGGGGGTGGTCGGAGTTCTTCCGGCTCAACACCCGCCGCGGCGACGACATGGACTCGCTGTACAACGTGGTCAAGTCGTTCACCGGCTGGCGCGGCTTCGACCAGGACCTCGGTTTCTGGCAGCCGCCGTCGGTGCTCAACTCGGTGACCGCGGTGCTGTTCGTATTGTGTTGCGCCGGGATCGCTTACATCGGTCTGACCGCGAGTCGGCGGCCGCGGCTGGCGCAGCTGGCGTTCCTGGTGGTCGCCGCGTTCCTGTTGACCAACAAGGTGTGGAGCCCGCAGTACTCGCTATGGCTGGTGCCGTTGGCGGCGCTCGCGTTGCCGCACCGCCGAATCCTGTTGGCGTGGATGTCGATCGACGCGCTGGTGTGGGTGCCCCGGATGTTGTTCCTGTACGGCGAGCAGAAGATGGGTCTGCCCGAGCAGTGGTTCACCACCACCGTGTTGATTCGCGACATCGCGGTGATGGGCTTGTGCGCGTTGGTGATCCGTCAGATCTATCGTCCCGAACTCGACCTGGTCCGCGACCACGACCGCGTCGACGATCCGTCGGGCGGGGTGTTCGAGGACGCCGCCGACGATCCGCCCCGATGGTTGCCGCGTTGGCTGCGGCCCACGGCGCGGCCCCCGGTGGTCCGAGAAGCCGAGGCCGAACCCGAGCCGGAGTTGACCCCGGCTCAGTGACGCCCGCCCTCTCGGGCTGGTTTGCCGCTGCGCTCCCGGTGTGTGATCGCTGTGGAGGCGGCCGTCACATTTGCGGTCGAAATGCGTACCACGTCACGGGAATTCATGCGATCGGGTGCACGCAATGCACGCGCGATGTTGGTGCTGCGGTAACCCGACCGTCCCCTCGATTGCACCGGGCACGACCACGATTCGGACGTCTCATCGACACCGCCCGCCGGGCGGAAAGGAGAATCCCGATGTCCTCTGCCTCCCGACGCTCGATCGGTGCCGGCGCACTCCTGTTCGCCGCACTCGTGCTGGCCGGCTGCGGCCAGAGCGCAGACAGCAGCGCCGGAGCGAGCGGTAGCTCACCCGACGGCCGCAACCCCGACGAACTCGTCTTCGCCGCCGTTCCCTCGGAGAACGCGCAGAGCCTGCAAGAGGACTACAAGCCGCTGATCGCGATGCTGGAGAAGGAAACCGGCAAGAAGGTCCGGTTCCAGAGCGCCACCAGCTACGCCGCGGTGATCGAAGCTCAGCGCACCGACAAGGTCGACATCGCGCAGTACGGGCCGTTCTCCTTCATCACCGCCCAGAACAGCGGCGTCAAGGCATCGCCGATCGCGGCGCAGACGGTGACCAAGGGCGCCACGCCCGGCTACCAGTCGTTCGGAATCACCCGGCCCGGCAGCGGCATCAACTCGATCGCCGACTACAAGGGCAAGAAGGTCTGCTTCGTCGACCCCAACTCGACGTCGGGCTTCCTGTACCCGTCGGCGGCGCTGCTGAATGCGGGGATCGATCCCCAGAAGGACATCACCCCGGTGATGACCGGTGGCCACGACGCGTCCGCGCTCGCCGTCCTGCACGGACAGTGCGACGCCGGATTCGCCGAGGACAGCATGATCGACACGACGCTGCCCGGGAAGGGGCAGTTGAAGCCGGGTGAACTCAACGTGGTGTGGAAGTCCGACGTGATCGCCGGGGCGCCGGTCGTCATCAGCGACGACCTGGCTCCCGATCTGAAGACCAAGATCACCAACGCCTTCCAGAACAAGGCGAACATCGACTACTTCAACTCCAGCGGGATCTGCTCACCGGCATGCAAGACTGCCGACGACTCCGGTGACTGGGGTTACAGCAAGGTCGACAACGCGTTCTACGACGGGGTGCGCAAGGTCTGCGACGTCACGAAGGCAAAGCAGTGCAGCGGACAGTCATGACCGATGACATCGTGGTCCGCTTCGACGGTGTGACAAGGCAATTCGGGCCCGACATCCGTGGCCTCGACGATGTCTCGATGACCGTGCGGCGCGGGGAGATCGCGGTGTTGCTTGGGCTGTCCGGTTCGGGCAAGTCCACGCTGCTGCGCCACGTCGACGGCCTGCAGCGACCCACGTCGGGAACGGTCACCGTGCTTGGCACCGACGTCGGCCGGGCCGGCGGCGCGGAATTGCGGCGACTCCGGACGCGGGTGGGCTTCATCTTCCAGCAGTTCCACCTCGTCGGTCGGATGAGCGTGCTGGAGAACGTCTGCTCCGGGGCGCTGGGCCGGCTGCGTGGTCCGCGGCTCGGTCTGTTCACCTATCCGAGGGAGCTGCGCCGCGAGGCGCTCGGTCAGCTGGACCGCGTCGGCCTGCTCGACCGGGCATTCCAGCGGGCCGACACCCTGTCGGGCGGCCAGCAGCAGCGGGTGGCGGTCGCGCGGGCCCTGATGCAGCGCCCGGAGATCCTGCTGGCCGACGAACCGGTCGCCTCGCTCGACCCGGAGTCGTCCGCTCAGGTGATGCAGTTGATCCGCGAGATCAGCACCGAGCGCCGACTGACCGTGCTGTGCAGTCTGCATCAGGTGAGCCTGGCGCTGAGCTGGGGTGACCGGGTGATCGGGCTGCGCGCGGGCAAGGCGGTGCTGGACACCCCGGTCGCCGGGCTGGACCCGCAGGACGCGATGTCGTTGTACGCCAAGGTCGGTGCGGCGCCACTGGCTGCCGCCGTGGCCGGGTGACGACGGCGACGCCGCCGCAGCCCCAGCGCACCCTCGCCCGGCCACGGCCGGGGACCGCAGGCGTCTGGCTGACCATCACCGCGCTGGCGGTGCTGGGCTACTGGGCGGTGGCCGATCTGCGGATCAACGTCGCGACGTTCATCGACAGTGGCCGCAACGCAGTGGATTTCGCGGGACGGATGTTCCCGCTGGACTTCCCGCCGCTCGGCGAGCTGTTGACGCTGTGCGGACAGACCATGGCGATCGTGGTGTCGGCGACGCTGCTGTCGGTGATCATCAGCGTGCCGCTGGCGATCCTGGCGGCAGGCAACACGACTCCGAGTCACGGCGCGAGGTTCGGGGCCCGCGCGCTGATCGTGTTGGTACGCGCGGTGCCCGACGTGGTGCTGGCCATCATCTTCTTCAGGATCTTCGGCCTCGGCGCGATGACCGGCGTGCTCGCGATGGGCCTGCATTCGGTGGGCATGGTCGGCAAGCTCTACGCCGACGCGATCGAGCAGATCGACGAGGGCCCCCGCGCGGCGGTCCGCGCCACCGGTGCCGGCCGGGGCCAGGAACTGATCACCGGGGTGTTGCCGCAGGTGCTTCCCGCGCTGGTGGCCACGGCGCTGCACCGGCTCGACATCAACCTGCGGATCTCCGTCGTGCTGGGCTTCGTCGGGGTCGACGGCATCGGCTATGCGATCGCGAACGCATTCAAGTCGATCGACTACCGGCGGGGAATGGCGCTGGCCGCAGTGGTTCTGGTGCTGTGCGTCGTCGTCGAACTGCTCTCTGGCGCGATCCGCCGTGCGTTGCTGCGCGACGCAGGGGAGCGGACCGCCGCGGCCGCGCCGACGCAACCGCGGCGACCAGATCGCTCCGCCGTGGACGAGCCGGCGACTGCGGGGCCTCGCGTACGCGGTGGTGACGCTGCTGATCGTGCTGCTGTCGGCCGCGGGTGCCGACCTGAACCCGATCAGCTTCCTCAGTTCGCTGCGTGAGATCCCCGGCACGGCAGGCTCTGTTCTGGCCGCCGGACACCGCGGGCATCATGTTCACCACGCTGCTGGCCGATCTGTGGCTGACGGTCCAGATTGCGTTGGGGGCCACGCTGATCGGCACCGTGCTGGCCCTGCCCATCGGCGCGCTCGCGGCACGCAACGTGGCGCCGTCGCCACGGGTTGCCCGCACGTTCCGCATGCTGGTGGTGCTCATCCGTGGCGTCCCGGAACTGGTGCTGGCGGTCGTGTTCGTCGTGATCACCGGGCTCGGGGCGGTCGCGGGCACCCTGGCGCTGGCCGTCGGCTCGGTCGGGACTGCTCGGCAAGCTGGTCGCCGACTCCCTCGAGGAGGTCGACCCGGGTCCCGAGCAGGCAGTCCGCGCGACGGGCGCGGGCCGCGCACAGGTCTTCGCCGTGGGCACCCTGCCGCAAGCCGCGCCCGCGGTGGTCGGGCACGTGCTCTATCAACTCGACGTCAACATCCGCTCGGCGACGTTGCTCGGCATCGTGGGCGCGGGCGGTATCGGCTTCGACCTGCTCAGCGGCGCGCAGATTCTCGAATTCGGTTTGGTCACAACGATCTTGCTGTTGGTGGCCGGCACCGTGTTGGTCGTGGAGTCGCTGTCGGTGTGGCTGCGGCACGAGTTGCGGTGACGGCCTTGAACAAGTGTTCCGGATGTTCACTTCCGGGCGGACCATCGTTGGCTGCGGCGAAGTTGTTCGGACAAGTGGGCGGCGCAGCGTAGTGGGCATGACGTCGACCCGATACCTGGAAATCGCCGATCAGTTGGCCGGTGAGCTGGCCACCTGCGCGCCGGGTTCGCGGGTGGCCAGTGAGCCCGAGCTCGCGACGCGGTTCGGGGTGGGCCGGGCGGCGGCGCGTTCGGCGTTGCAGGAGTTGGAGCGCCGGCTGCTGGTGCGCCGGGTTCAGGGTGCAGGCACCTTCGTGAACCGCCGCATCGACTACGTGATCTCGAGGACCAGGCCGCCGTCCTGGCACGCCACCGTCAGCGCGGCAGGCGCGGTGCCGCGGTCGCACACCAAGGACGTGGAGCGGGTCGCGCTCGACGCCTGCGACGCCGATCGGCTGGGGCACCCGGCAGGCACGCCGATGTACCGGATCACCCGGCACTTCTTCATCGACGACCTGCTGGCGTCGTTGACCCGGGAGCTGATTCCGGTCGCTGCGGTGCCCCATCTCGACATCGCGCTGCACAGCGTCGAATCGGTCGACATGGTGTTGCGCCAGCTGGGTGGTGTGCGGCCCGTGCGGGCATGGTGTCGCGCCAGCCTGGACATCCCACCACCGGAGGTGCTGCGGGAGTTGCGGATCGAGGCGAGCGTGCCGGTGTGGCGCATCGACAGTGTCAACCGCGATGCCTCGACCGGTCAGGTGCTGCTCAGCAGCAGCGCATGGACCCGGGCCGACGCGGTCCGGGTGGTCGTGGAGCTGGAGGACATTACGGGAAATGGAGAGGGTGATGACTGACTCATTGGACCGCGCGCAGCGATGTGGCCTGTTGGCCGTCGCCGAGCCGGATGAACTGCGGGTGCTCGCCGACGCGTGCCTCGCCGACGGCGTGGACGTGCGGGTGCTGGTCGCGCCGGAGGTCGGGTGCGTATCCACGCAGGTGCGCGAACCCGTTGCGGGCGAACGCTTTCTGATCGGCGACGTGCTGGCCTGCCGCGCCGAGGTGGAGCTGGCCGGACAGCGCGGCTGGGCCATGCGGTTGGGCGATGACCGCGCGTCGGTGCTCGCCGCGGCCGTCCTCGACGCGGAGGCGGCGGGGGCAGGGCCCCGGGCGGCCGACGTCGACGAGCTGTGTCGGACGGTGGCACGCAGGCAGGTCGATCGCGACGAGCGGGAGTGGGCCGAACTGGCGCCCACCATCGTGGCATTCGAGGAGCTGACGTGACGGCCACCATCGGCTCGCTCGCCACGGCGTTGCGGCCAGCGGACTCCCAGCTGGTGTTCCGCGCGGTGCTCGAAGCACTTGCGCGGCCGGGCACGGCGATGGCGTTGCCGTCCGGGCCGCTGCGCGATGCTCGCCCCAGCGATGGTGCCGGTGTTCGCACTGGCCGACCTCGGCACCGGAGTATGCGTGTTGGACAACGAGATTCCGCCTTCGTCGGGCGAGTTCGAGCACTGGGCCGACGCGCTCGCCACGGCCACGTCGGCGCCGCTGTGGCCCGCCGAACTCGCCCGCCTGGTCGCCGCGCTTCGGCCGGTGACCGACGACGAGGTGCGGGGCTTCTGCCGGGGCACGCCCGAGGCGCCCGAAGATGCCGCGCTGGTGTCGTTGGCGGTCGCCGACGTGACCGGTGGGGACCGCCGGTGGCGGCTGTCCGGCCCGGGTATCGCCGGCACGGCGACGCTGGCTCCGCGTGGCCTGCCCGATTCCTTCGTCGCCGCGCGCACCGAGGCGGTCGGCGGTTACCCGGCGGGGATCGACGTCCTTCTGGTGACCGACGACTTTCGCGTCGTCGGTCTGCCGCGCACCACCACGATCACAGAGGAGAGCTGATGGGTTACTCAGGAGCGAGGGGCGGGCTCGCCGCCATCCTCGCCGCGGAAGATCTCGTCCGCCGGGCCCGCGACCACGCACCGGTGCCGTGGGCATCGGTGGGGCAGATCGTCGCGCGGTTCCGGCTCGCCGTGGACCGGGTGATGGGTGAGGCAGGCCTGTTCGACGAGGACACCGCCGCCGCCGCGTTCCGGCAGGCCGAGGGTGACTCGTTGGAGGCCGCGCACATCTTGCGGGCGCACCGGTCGACCTTGCCGCGGCTTGCGGTCTCCGAACCGGTGGATCCCGACGAGATGGTGATCCTGCGCCGCATCGTGCCCGCCTTCCGCGAGCCCGACGGGCCGCAACTGCTCGGCCGCACGACCGACTACACCCGTCGGCTTCTCGACAAGCCCGCCAACGCTCCCGAGGCGCCGACCGAAGAGGCCCCGGCGGAAGCCAAGCCGCGCACCGAGGACCAGCGCAGGCCGCGCCGTTTCCTCGGGCTGCTGCGCGAACTCGGGCTTGCGGTCGATCACCGCACGGGCGAGGACCCCGAGCCGTTCGACATCGCCAGGGTTCCGGCACGGCCGCCTGCACCGCGCTCGGCGGCGCTGGCCGCGATGGCACGCGCGGAGACCGGTGCGCTGGTGGCGCTGTGGTATCGCTCAATCCTCGGTCCGGACGGCGACATTCACGAAGTGACCCTTGGTGAGGTGCGGCACGGCAGGTTGCCGCTGCGGGTCAAGCACCCGCACACCGGCGAGCCGGTGACGATCGGCCAGTTCCGGGCGACCGAGGCCGAGGCGATCGAGGACCTCGACGGCGCCGAGGAGGACCGCAGCCGCTTCGACGTCGGCTACGGGCTGTGCTTCGGGCACAACGAGCGCAAGGCCATTGCGATGGCCAACCTCGACATCGCCAACCGCCGGTTCGGCCGGTCCGGCCCGCTGGAGCAGCTGCTGCTGCTCACGACGGACGGGCTGGACTCCGGCGGCTTCCTGGAACACCTGAAGCTGCCGCACTACGTGACGTTCCGCTCGATGGTGGAACGAAAGCAGGCACTGCAGACCGCGATGGCCGCCGGTGCCGTCCCGGCCGGGCGGGTGCCGGAGCCGGTCGGAAGGGACTGCGAATGACCTCCACTGCAGAACTACTCACCGAGGCGACGGACTCCGCTGCCCCGGCGGGACTCCTCGACGAAGGCGCCAAGCGGGAGATCCGCCGGGCGGCGCTCACCGCCGTGTGCGTGCCGGGCTACCAGGTGCCGTTCGGCTCCCGCGAGATGCCGGTGGCCCGCGGCTGGGGCTCCGGCGGGCTGCAGGTGACGCTGGCGGTGATCGGCGCCCAGGACACCGTGAAGGTGATCGACCAGGGCGACGACGGCGGCGTCAACGCCACCAACCTGCGCCGGATGATCGCGGCGACCACGGGCTGCGGCGAGTCGGCCGACACCCGCGACGCCACCGTCGTGCAGACCAGGCACCGGGTGCCCGAGGAGGGCCTCTCGGCGGGCGATCTGCTCGTCTACCAGGTGCCGGTGCCCGAGCCGCTGCGCAAGGTGGAGAAGTCGGTCGCCGTGTGCGCGCGGATGCACGCCGAGGGGGACTACGCGGCGATGTGGGTCAGCCTCTACGAGGACATCGTCCGCAACGGAATGATCACTCGCACAACCGGTTACCCGGTGCTGGTCGCCGGCCGCTACGTGATGGCGACGACGCCGATCCCGCGCTGGGACGTGCCGCGGCTGCACCGCAGCGAGCACGTCAACCTGTTCGGCGCAGGCCGGGAGAAGCGGATCTACGCGGTGCCGCCGCACACCGACGTGGTGCCGCTGACGTTCGACGACGTGCCGTTCGAGGTCGAGTACACGCGGGGGGCGGTCTGCAAGTTGTGCGGCAGCGCCGACGTGTTCCTCGTCGAGGCGGGCACCGGCGGCGGATTCGCCTGCAGTGACACCGAGTGGTGCGCGCGAGTCCGTGCGGGCGACGCCGACCTGGTGGCGCACCGCCTGCGGGCGCCGCTGCATCTGTTGCCGGACCCGACTCGTCGCGCGGCAGCGACCGCCGGTACTCACCTTCGCCCGATCCCGCGTCGGGAAGTGTTGTCCGACAGTCCCGAATGGATGCTGCGGGTGGATTCGATCGGCAAGGTGCACGGCGCAGGCGGCATCTACGCGGTCGAGGGCACGGGGCCGGAACACGGCACCGCCGTCAGCCCGACCACGCGCGCCATCGTCGCCGCCTGGGACGTGTCGTTCGACGTCGCACCCGGTGAGGCGCTCGGCGTGATCGGTGAGTCAGGGTTCGGGGAAGTCGACCGTGCTGTCGTGCATCATCGGCGACGAGCGCGCGACCGCCGGTTCGGTGCATCTGGCCACGGTCGACGGCGGCCGAACGGATCTGCTGGCGTTGCCCGACGCGCAGCGCAGGCGGTTGCGGGTCGACGGCATGGCCGTCGTGCATCAGAACGCCGCCGACGGGCTCGACCTGAGGGTGAGTGCGGGCGGCAACATCGCCGAGCGGCTCACCGCGGCGGGCTGGCGTGGGTACCACGACATCCGCAACCGGGCAGCCGAACTGCTCGACCGGGTCGAGGTGCCGTTGTCGCGGATGGACGATCCGGTTGGCACGTTCTCCGGCGGCATGCGCCAGCGCGTGCAGATCGCCAAGGCCCTGGCCACCGAGCCGCCGGTGGTGCTTCTCGACGAGCCGACCACGGGTCTCGACGCGTCGGTGGCCGCCGGGGTGCTCGACCTGTTGCGCGGTCTGCTTTCCGAACGCAACATCGCCGCAGTCGTTGTCAGCCATGACTTCTCGGTGATCGAGTCGCTCACCGACCGCACGATCGTCATGCATCTGGGTCGGGTGATCGAACGCGGCCTGACCGACCAGCTGTTCCACGACCCGCACCAGCCCTACACCCAGCGGCTGGTCGCCGCGGCGAGGAGGTGATCGCGGTGGCACCGGTGTTATCGGTTCGCGCGCTGCGCAAGTCGTTCACGTTGCACACCATCGACGGCCGGACCGTGCATTCGCTGCACGGCATCGATCTCGACGTGCGGGCCGGCGAGCACGTGGCGCTGGCCGGGCCCAGCGGCGCGGGCAAGTCGTCGCTGCTGCGTTGCATCAACCGGACCTATCTGCCGGATTCGGGTTCGGTCGCGTTGCGCACGGCCGACGGTGAGGAGGTCGAACTCACCGAGCTGTCCGACCGCGCGATGGCGAAGGTGCGGGGTCGCGAATTCGGTTACGTGTCACAGTTCTTGAACGCACCGCCGCGCACCGGCCCGCTGGAGGTGGTGGCTGCCACGGGCCGCCGCCGCGGGCTGGACCGCGACGAGGCGCGCGACGCGGCGGTCGATGCGTTGCGGCGGCTCAACATCGACGAGGCGCTGTGGGACGTCGACTGCTCGGTGCTCTCCGGCGGTGAACGCCAACGGGTCAACGTCGCCGCGGGCACGGTTCGCCCGCCGCGGCTGCTGCTGCTCGACGAGCCGGTGTCCGCGCTGGACCCGGCCAACCGGGAGGCTGCGCTGGAACTGATCGCCACGCTCACCGCGCAGGGCGTCGCCGTGCTGGCGGTGTTCCACGACCTGGACGCCATGCGGCGGCTGGCGTCACGCGTGGTGCTGATGGGTGAGGGGCGCATCGTCCGCGACGGTGCGCCGAACGACATCTTCGAAGGAGTGGCATGACCATGAGCACAGAACTTTTCGAACCACGGTTGGGCCATTGGCCATTGGACGCCCCGCCCGCCGACTACGTCCTCGGCCACGTCAGGGCGGTCCTCCCGGACCGGGTTCTCGACGATGCCCTGGTCGCCGTGCGCGGCGGGCTGCTGGCCGCCGTCGAACCGCACCCGCCTGGCGTACGGGCCGACGTGGACGGCGCTGGGCTGCTGTGCGTGCCGGGACTGGTGGACAGCCACAGTGACGGTTTGGAGAAGGAACGCCTGCCCCGGCCGGGCGCCGAGCTGCCGCTCGACTTCGCCTTGCTGTCGTTCGAGGGCAAGCTGCTCGCGGCGGCGGTCACGACGGTGTTCCACGGCACCGGATTCGAGACCAGCTTCGCCCGGGGCGTCCCGCGCACCGTCGAGGGTGCCTTGGAGGTGTGCCGCGCGATCGACTCCCGACAGGACGGTCGGGTCGATCACCGCCTGCTGTACCGGCTCGACGTCAGGTCGGCGGACGGGCTCGTCGCGCTGCGGGAACGGTTGGCGAACATCGCTGAGCGAGTGCTGGTTTCGCACGAGGATCACACTCCCGGGCAGGGTCAGTACGCCGATCGCCGCTACTACGAGCGGTACATCGTGGGCACCCGCGGGATGTCCGAACAGGAGGCGGTCGAACACGTCGACGGGCTCATCGCCGAGCGCGACGGACGGCTCGGGTTCCGCGAGGACGCGATGAGCTGGCTGGGCGAACAGGCGCACGCAGGCCGGATCCGTCTGCTCGGCCACGATCTGAGCTCGGCGGCCGAGGTCGAGGAGCTGGAGGAGCGCGGCGGATCCGTCGCCGAATTCCCCACCACGCTGCAGGCCGCCGAGGCCGCCCGCGAACGCGGCATGCCGGTGGTGATGGGCGCGCCGAACCTGTTGCGCGGCAGCTCGCACAACGGCAACGCGTCGGCGCGCGAACTGGTGGGGCGGGGGCTGGTCACGTCGATCGCTTCGGACTACCTGCCGTCTGGACTGCTGGCCGCCGTGTTCACGTTGGCCGGCGATGGGCTGGTCACCCTGCCCGAGGCGATCGGCTTGGTGACGTCGGGTCCGGCGGACGTCGCCGGGTTGGCCGACCGTGGCCGGTTGGTGGCGGGGCTGCGCGCCGACCTCGCGCTGATCGCAACGGGCCCGCTGTGGCCCGTCGTGCAATCGGTTCTGGTGAGCGCCCGATGAGCCACATCGGTTGGCCGGTGCCCGAACCCGAGGTGCCCGCCGGGACGCATCCCGCGCTCGCCGACGCCGTGCGCGCCGCCGCGGCCGCGTTCGGCGCCGCCCGCCGTCAGTACGACCGCGCGGCGCTCGCCGAGAAGGTTCAGATGGGCGCGGACGGCACGCCGACGATGCGCCTGGACATCCTGGTCGACACCGCCGTCGCGGAGGTCGTCGAGAAGCACCGGGTGAATCTGCTCAGCGAGGAGATCGGCGTCATCGACAACGGCTCGCCGGTGACCCTCGTCGTCGACCCGGTGGACGGCACCGCGAACGCGGCGGCGGGAGTGCCACTCTCGGCCTTCGCAGGGGTCGTCGCCGTCGACGGTGTCGCCACCGAGGCGCTCACGTGTTGGTTCGACACCGGCAGGTGCTGGCACGCGGTGGCGGGTCGACCGACGGCCTACCGCACCACCGGGCGCACGGCGCTGGACGGCGCCGCGGTGAGCCTGCTGCGGCCGCACGGGCCGGACGACGACGCGTGGTGGCGGGTCGCCAGACGCGCGGCCCGGGTGCGGATCCTGTCGACCAGCTGCCTGGAGGCCGCACTCGTCGCCGAAGGCTCGACGGATGCCTTCGCCGACGCCGGCTCCGACACCCACCGGATCATGGATCTGGCCGCCGCGATGGTGATGGTGCCCGCCGCAGGCGGCGCGGTGCTCGACGTGCGGGGCAGACCGTTGGAGATCGATCCCGACCTCAGCCGCCGTTGGTCCGGAGTGGTCGCGGCGACCCGTGAACTCGCCGAGGAACTCGTCGACGCTCTGCAGGACCGCGAGGAGGAGAAGCCATGACACTCGCCATCGATGCCCTCGAGACGCTCATCGAGGGCCTTGCGGGGCTGCCCTACGGCCGCGAGGCGGTCGACCAGCGCACGCATGCCCTGCAGACGGGGTGGCAGGCCCAACAGGCGGGCGCCGACGACGAGCTGCTGTTGGCGGCGACGTTGCACGACATCGGCCGGGCCCGACCGGTGCACGCGCAGTGGCCGGGGCTGCCGCACGAGCTGTCGGGTGCGGAGTTCGCGCGGTGCCACCTCGGCGAGCGGGCGGCGTGGATCATCGCGCAGCACGTGCCTGCGAAGCGCTATCTGGTCGCCGTCGACGCGACGTACTTCGCCCAGCTCAGCCCGGCGTCGGTCGCGTCGCTGGTGCGCCAGGGCGGCCCGATGAGCGCCGAGGAGGTCGCCGAGTTCGGCGCGCACCCGAACGCCGAGGAGGCCGTCACGGTGCGCCGCTGGGACGACAACGCCAAGGATCCGAGCGCCCCGGTGCTGCCCGTCGCCGACGTACTCGCCGCGTACGGGCGCCTGCACGCCTAGCGGGACCGGATGGGCGTGCGCGATTTCGCAGCTCAGCCCTCGTTCAGGTAGCCTGGGCCGGTTGCCGACGCAGGCGATACTCCTGCCACGGATTGTCCGTGGCCGCACATGACCACAGGAGGTGATGAGGTTTCCATGCGTCCATACGAAATCATGGTCATTCTTGACCCAACCCTCGACGAGCGGACTGTAGCCCCGTCGTTGGAGACGTTCCTGAACGTCGTCCGCAAGGATGGCGGTTCCGTCGACAAGGTCGACATCTGGGGACGTCGCCGGCTGGCCTACGAGATCGCCAAGCATGGCGAGGGCATCTACGCCGTCATCGACGTCAAGGCCGAGCCGGCCACGGTGTCCGAACTGGACCGTCAGCTCGGCCTGAACGAGTCCGTGCTGCGGACCAAGGTCATGCGGACCGACAAGCACTAGTCCACAGCGGATGTTGTTCGCGCGCTTGCTCATCGGCCGAACGCCGGTGGCCTGTCACGTGCCTTGCGTAGGCTCGCGCGAAACACGCCGCATCGATGTGCGCCTGCGCGAAGAGCGCCTGCGCCGCCCAGGAGGATCTCGTGGCTGGTGACACCATCATCACCGTCGTTGGAAATCTGACCGCCGACCCGGAGTTGCGGTTCACGCCGTCCGGTGCTGCCGTCGCGAACTTCACGGTCGCGTCGACGCCGCGGACGTTCGACCGGCAGTCCAACGAATGGAAGGACGGCGAAGCGCTGTTCCTCCGGTGCAACATCTGGCGCGAGGCGGCCGAGAACGTCGCCGAGAGCCTCACCCGCGGTGCGCGGGTGGTCGTCACCGGGCGGCTCAAGCAGCGTTCGTTCGAGACCCGCGAGGGTGAGAAGCGCACCGTCGTCGAGCTCGAGGTCGACGAGATCGGTCCGTCCCTGCGTTACGCCACTGCGAAGGTCAACAAGGCCAGTCGCGGTGGAGGTGGCGGCGGCGGGTTCGGTGGCGGCGGTGGCGGAGGCGGCGGCGGTTCGCGTCCCTCGGAGCCCCCCAAGGACGACCCGTGGGGCAGTGCACCTGCCTCCGGCTCGTTCAGCGGCGCCGACGACGAACCGCCCTTCTAGAGACAAATCATTTAAAGAAGCAAGGAAGAAATACTCATGCCCAAGACCAACACCAAGAGGCGGCCTGCTCCCGACAAGCCGGTCAAGACCCGCAAGTGCGTGTTCTGTTCCAAGAAGGGAAAGGGACAGAACATCGACTACAAGGACACCGCGCTGCTGCGCACCTACATCAGCGAGCGCGGCAAGATCCGTGCGCGTCGGGTGACCGGTAACTGCGTGCAGCACCAGCGTGACATCGCGATCGCGGTGAAGAACGCCCGCGAGGTTGCGTTGCTGCCGTTCAGCTCGGCGACGCGATAGAGCGAGACGGAAGACAACGGATATGAAACTGATTCTCACTGCCGACGTCGACCACCTGGGGTCGCCCGGCGACACCGTAGAGGTGAAGGACGGCTACGGCCGGAACTACCTGCTCCCGCGCGGCCTTGCGATTACGGCGTCACGTGGCGCCGAGCGGCAGGCCGATGAGATCCGCCGCGCTCGCGAAACCAAGACCGTGCGCGACCTCGACCATGCCAACGAGCTGAAGACCGCCGTGGAGGGGCTTGGGCCGGTCGCGCTGGCCGTGCGTGCCTCGGGCGACGGCGGAAAGCTGTTCGGTTCGGTCACCACGTCGGATGTCGTCGCGGCCATCAAGAAGGCCGGTGGCCCGAATCTGGACAAGCGGACCGTTCAGTTGCCAAAGTCGCACATCAAGTCGGTGGGGAACTACCCGATCACCCTGCGGCTGAACGCCGATGTCGACGCCGTGGTGTCGCTGAGCGTGGTCGCCGAGTAATTCCCGCAACATTGCAACGCCCGGGTGAAGCCCTGATCGATCTTCACCCGGGCGTTGCTGTGTTCACTGGCGAACTTTGCTCCCCATTCGGCGCATAGCGAAGCAACCAGCTGTTAACCTCTTGGGCTCGTAGGCGCAACACAACACGCCCGAGATCGCAACCCAGCCCGACACGCCGGACCAATTGGCATCCACAACCAAGGTCTCCTTTTGTGGTGCTCTTATCTGCGGGGATGTGCGGAACGGCGCCGTTTATGCACAGGTTCTCCCCAGCCCCTCAACATGGGTAATCAACGCTATCCACACGCCATCCACGAGTCTATTAACAGGCCTGCTTTGAGGTCGTTTCAGCAACGTCTAGCGTGAGCCGTCGCACGTCAGTTCCGCCGCCACCGACAACGTGGCCGTCGGTGGGCTGATTTATCGTCGCGGGGGCACCGTCGAATGGATGTTCGACGTGGATGTAGGGGAGGTGGGACGCTAGGTGGCAGTCGTAGATGACCTCGGCCATTCCGACATGGATGCTTCACAGCCGAGAGAGGACTACGGTCGTCAACCCCCGCAGGACATGGCTGCCGAACAGTCGGTGCTCGGGGGGATGATGCTCTCGAAGGACGCCATCGCGGACGTCCTCGAGCGGCTGCGCCCCGGCGACTTCTACCGGCCCGCCCACCAGAGCGTGTACGACGCCATCCTCGACCTCTACGGACGCGGCGAGCCTGCGGACGCCATCACCGTCTCCGCCGAACTCGATCGCCGGGGCCTGCTGAAGCGGGTCGGCGGCGCACCGTATCTACACACCCTGATCTCGACGGTGCCGACC
Source organism: uncultured Actinomycetota bacterium (assembly GCA_963735245.1). Classification (GTDB taxonomy): domain Bacteria; phylum Actinomycetota; class Actinomycetes; order Mycobacteriales; family Mycobacteriaceae; genus Mycobacterium. Next base: position 9,026 of record CAVTKI010000020.1, on the reverse strand, counting down.
GCCGCCAACGCGGGCTACTACGCGGGCATCGTCGCCGAGAAGTCACTGCTGCGGCGCCTCGTGGAGGCCGGCACGCGCATCGTGCAGTACGGGTACGCCGGCGCCGAGGGTGCCGACGTCGCGCAGGTCGTCGACAGGGCGCAGGCCGAGATCTACGACGTCACCGACCGCCGCACGGCCGAGGACTTCGTTCCCCTCGAGCAGCTGCTGCAGCCCACCATGGACGAGATCGACGCCATCGCGTCGCAGGGTGGCATCGCGCGCGGCGTGCCGACGGGTTTCGTCGAGCTCGACGAGGTGACCAACGGGCTGCACCCCGGGCAGATGATCGTCGTGGCGGCCAGGCCTGGTGTTGGGAAGGCGCTCGCGCTGGATACGCCGCTGGCCACCCCCGAGGGCTGGACCACGATGGGCGAGGTCGCGGTCGGCGATCAGCTGATCGGGCCCGATGGCGAGCCGACGCGTGTCGTCGCTGCCACCGAGGTGATGACCGGACGCCCCTGCTACGAAGTCGAATTCTCCGACGGCACGGTCATCGTCGCCGACGAGGAGCACCAGTGGCCCACCGATCGCGGGATCCTCACGACCGTCCAGTTGCGCCAAGGGCTGGACCGGATCACGCCGAGGACCGAAGCGCCGCGTGGCGAACGGTACGACGGCTCTGTTGGCTCCTGCGGTGCAAGTCGACTCGGTTCGGCCGATCGAGAGCGTTCCCGTCCGATGCGTCCAGGTCGACAACGAGAGTCACGTCTACCTGGCCGGTCGGGCATGGTGCCGACCCACAACTCAACGCTCGGCTTGGACTTCCTGCGGTCGTGCTCGATCAAGAACCAGATGCCGAGCATCATCTTCTCGCTGGAGATGAGCAAGTCCGAGATCGTCATGCGCCTGCTGTCGGCCGAGGCGAAGATCAAGCTCGCCGACATGCGCTCGGGCCGGATGAGCGACGACGACTGGACGCGGCTGGCGCGGCGGATGAGTGAGATCAGTGAAGCGCCGCTCTACATCGACGATTCGCCGAACCTGACGATGATGGAGATTCGTGCGAAGGCGCGCCGTCTGCATCAGAAGGCGGATCTTCGGCTCATCGTCATCGACTACCTGCAGCTGATGACCTCGGGCAAGAAGGTCGAGTCCCGCCAGCAGGAAGTGTCCGAGTTCTCAAGGCAGATCAAGCTTTTGGCCAAGGAGCTCGGGGTTCCCGTCGTGGCGATGAGCCAGCTGAACCGTGGTCCCGAACAGCGCACCGACAAGAAGCCGATGCTGTCTGACCTTCGCGAAAGCGGCAGTATCGAGCAGGACTCGGATATGGTCATACTTTTGCATCGACCCGATGCCTTCGAGCGCGACGACCCTCGCGGCGGCGAGGCCGACCTCATCATCGCCAAACACCGTGCGGGACCGACGAAGACGATCACCGTCGCGCACCAGTTGCACCTGTCGCGCTTCACGAACATGGCGCACTGAGCGTTAGCTGTTGTCGGTTCCCATTTCGGGTGTCATGTTCCCGTTCTGGATGTCATCTGTATGTCATTTTGGACATGAAAGTGGGATTCGGAGGGCAAGGCGCGTAGCGGTGGTTGTTGCCGTTGTTGTTGTGCGCGCGGGCCTCTCCTCGCAACCGCGCATTGTGCTGTGGATGCGGCGTGCTCCGAACCGTGAGAGCGCCTGGCACAACCGCTGGCGCGACCCCAACCGCGCCCGCGACGACAACCAGTACCACGATGGACGGCGCTGCATGACGACACTGAAGTGCGCGGCGTGCAACGCCCAGACGGGCACGCGCTTCTGCGTGACTTTCGGCACGACGGCCTCGACCGGATGACAGGTTCCGCGATATCGCGGAGACGCGTCTGTACCTCGAGTCGGACACATCCTCGCCACCGTGCACTTAGGGATTCGGGCTACGGAAGCGCCAAGCTCGCGTAGCGGCATGCAGGTTGAAGCGGGTGTCGATATTGCGGAGGTCCAGACCCGTCAGGTCGGCGATGCGGCCGAGTCGATACCTCAACGTGCTGCGGTGAACGTGCAAAGCGGCAGCCGATTCGTCGTAGTTGCCGCCGCGCCCAATACTTGGAAGGCTCGGATGATGGGGCCGTAGGTCGAGGATTTCGTCGTGTGACATGGATCCGCGGCGCCTGCATGCCAGCAACCCGGTCGACGGTGCGCCGCGTCAAAGGTGAGGTGGCCGACGCACTCTATTCGGCGGGGTTTCGTGCGGCTATACGCTCCCGGCATGGCAATGGCGAATGTGAGCGCGGCATGAGCCTCACGCCCCAGCAGATGATGAAGGTCGTCAACCGCTACATCGGGGTGGCCGGCGGCTACCTCGGTGACTTCTCGTACCGGACCCACGCGGAGTTCTACCCCGAGTACTGCGATCTCGACATCGACCCGAACAACTACGCCGGCACGACCCCCTCGGATACCTTCAGGTCACGCCCCGTCTTCCTCAGATACGTGGCGACGCCGACACCGATGGCGAGCCAGACGAAACCGACGACCTTGGCGTTGGTGTTCGAATCCCATAGCGCGACCATCAGGATCGACGCGCCAAGCAGCGGCGAGATCAGATGCGTGAACCAGCGGCGGCTTCCACCGCGTCTGACGAAGTGAGTGATGACGCTGACGTGCATCAGGATGTACGACAGCAACGCTCCGAAGGTGACGAGCGTGGTGAGCAGGCTCGCCTGAGCGACTCCGAAGATGCCGATTCCCAGTGCGAGTGCCGTGATCATCACCATCGCGGTCACCGGCACCTTGTTCTTGCCGCTCACCCGGGCGAACAGCTTCGGCAGGTGGCCGTCGCGGGCCATGCTATACACGAGCCGGGACGCAGTGGTGTTGGCGGCTGCGATGTTGCCCAGCGCGGCGAACAGGGCCGAGTTCAAGACGATGAACATCTTGAAGCGGCTATCCATGACCTCGCCGACGAGATCGTAGAAGGCGTTGTTGGCCGCGGTGCCGGTGCCGTAGTGAGTGCCGTTCGGCACCAGGATGCACGCGAAGTACACCTGAACGACGAACAGCGCCGTCGAGAGGTACATGACGAGCATCGTCGCCTTCGACACGGCGTTCCCTCCGCCCTTGGCCTCTTCGTTGAGGGTCGACACCGCGTCGAAGCCCAGGAAGCTGAACGCGGCGACCGGAACAGCGCCGGCCACGACGGCCCATGACGCGCCGCCGTGCGGATGAAACGGGTCGAGCGTCAGATGCGCGTGACCCTGTACCACCAGAACCGCTGCCCAGCAGAGGAACACGGTCAGGATGGCGAGCTGGATGTAGAGCGAGTACTTGTTCATCTTCGCCGTCACGCTCATGCCGAGCAGATTCGTGACCGCCGTTGCGGCGATGAAGAACACGACCCACGCCCACGCCGGGATGGCGGGCACGATGGCGGTCATCGCGCTCGCCGAGAACACGCATAGCAGCGCGGGCAAGAGCAGATAGTCGAGCAGGATTGCCCAGCCGGAGACGAAGCCAAGGAAGCGATTCGTGCCGAGGCTGACGTAGCTGTAGGTCGAGCCCGAGACGGGGAAGACCCGTGCCATCTCCTTGTAACTGATGGCGCTGAACAACATTGCGACGGCGGCGATCACGTAGACCGCCGCCACCGCCCCGGCCGACAGGTCGTACAGGATGCCGAAGACGCTGATCGGAGCCAGTGGCACCATGTAGACGAGTCCGTGAATCACCAAGTCGCGCAACGACAGCGTGCGTGCGAGTTCGGGCTCGTACCCGAGTTCACGCAACCGCGCGGAGTCGTCTGCCGTAGCTTCGCTCTGCATCAACATGCGACCGACGCTACGGATCGATCGAGGCGGTGACTCGCTTGTGCGCGCTCCCCGCTTAACCGGCGATTTCGACGTTTTGCGCGTTGTGCGCGAGCAGCAACTCAACGGACGATGGGCACGCGCAAGCGGGATCTCGATGCGGGCCTGCATCGGATTGACGCGCATTCTGCACGGCCTACCTTGCCGGGCGCGGTGTTGACGTTTCTGGAATCGATCGATCACCGCGCACGATTGATGGTGGTGCAGCGCAGCTGAACAAATTTGGTGTTTCTAGCGGCAGTACCTAATGAGGTCGTCTCGGCCAGGACGCGGGTAGAATTCGACGAAGAACGGCATCTAGCCGTGCGTTCGGGTTCACTCGAGGGATGTTCGTTTCCCGTTCTGCTGTGCGGGCTCTTGCGTAGCTGAGAGCGAAAGAGCCCGTGATGGACGACTCGGAATATGCCGCTGCGCTTCGTCGCACGATGGAAGATCTTCCCCGGACTTTTCGCCAATCCGTCCCCATCGATGATCTCCTCAACGGGGTGACCGCAGCGGCCGTCGACCTGATCGATGGCGCGGATTGTGCTGACGTGCTGGTGATTCGGGATTCCAACGACTTCCGGTCGCTCGCGCCGACCCGGCAACTCGCCATCGAGGTCGACGACGTACAGCAACGGTTTCGTGAGGGTCCGTGCCTGGACGCAGCAGACGGTGATGCCTTGGTGCAATGCGACGACTTGCGCGAAGATCCGCGGTGGCCGCGGTTCGCCAAGGGAGCGGTCGAGGTCGGGGTGCACGCGATGATGTCGTTTCAGCTCTATACCCATGACCACCGCAAAAGCGCGTTGAACCTGTTCGCTCTGCAACCGGGTGTCTTCACGGCCAAGGACCAAGCGGTAGGAGCGATGTTGGCGACCCATGCGGCGACGGCGCTCATCGCCCATGACAGAGAACGGCAGTTTCAAGCGGCCCTGTCCAGCAGAGATGTCATTGGCCAGGCCAAGGGCATGATCATGGAACGGTTCGCCGTGGACGCGACCCGGGCGTTTGAACTGCTCAAAAAACTCTCGCAGGACTCCAACACCCCTCTGGTCGACATCGCCGCCGTTCTCGTCGCCCGCGGACCCGATCCGAAGTCTTAAAGCCGGGCGGCGGCGGTGTCAGGGTCTGGGGAGCACCGAACGCGTCGCGAGTCATCTGAGACAGGAGGTGATCAGTCTCGAATCTACATTCGAGACGAGACGAGACCGGTGGTCCGGCACCAGGGCGAGGGATCGCTCCGCTGCCTGCCAGACTCAGCCGCGCCCGGGCAGGGTGATTCGCACCCACCAACATGATTCAGCGATCGCTTGCCTCTGCCTGCCTGGCCGATTACGGCCAATTGAACTGACATTGTCGGGTGCGATCCCCGCTGCAAGCTCGTGGGGTACGTTCTTTGGCATCGAGGCACCGCAACAGCCCGGTGATCGGTTGGTGTGCTCAAGCTTACATTTGACCGTCACATCAATGTGAATGTTCACACTCGATGAAGTGGACCGAGAAGAGCCGAAATCAGCGCTCCGCCTGAAAACAGGTGGACGACCGAGTGCTCGGGTGCCTGCGGCGTCCACGACAATCACGACGACATCGGAGAGATCACATGAAACTCGGACTTCGCCTGCCCCAGAGACTGGGCGTCGACCTACAACACGACGTGGTCGAAACAGCCCGAACGGCCGAAGCGGCCGGATACACCAGTTTGTGGACATGTGAACGGCTGATCTTCCCGCAGACGCCGCTGGAACCGTATGCCCCGCCGAACGTGCCGTGGCCGGAATTCTCGCGGCAGTCTGCCGACTCCCTGGCCGTTCTCACCGCAGCGGCGGTGGTGACCGAAGAGGTGCGTCTCGGTACCGCCATCCTGGTCGCGGCACAGCACACACCCGTCCAGTTGGCGAAGGCGATGGCCACGATCGATCAGATCAGCGGCGGCCGCATGATCGCAGGTATGGGCCCCGGCTGGGCCTCCGATGACCTTCGGGCCACCGGCGCCACCCGAGCCGATCGCGGCCGCTTCCTCGACGAGACGCTGGACGTCTTCGATGCCGTGTGGGGGCCCGACCCGGTGACCTTCCGCAGTCCCCGCGTCATCATCGACAACGCCTCGGTGCTGCCCAAACCTGCCTCGAAGATCCCCGTGATGCTGGGCGGCGGGGGCAGCAACCTGGGCCGCAGCACCACCGCCAAAGCCGTTGAGCGCATTGCCAAACGCGCCGACGGCTGGCTGCCGCTGCTCACCACACCCGGGCCGGCCGGAGCCGCCGAACTGCGCGCGGGCTGGGACCGCATCCGGGACATGGCCTCTGGGTACGGCCGCGACGCCAGCCGGATGGAGATGATCGTGGTCGGAAACGTCACCTTCACCGACCGTCCGGGCGGACCCGACCGATCCGCATTCGTCGGCACACTCGACCAAATCATGGACGACGTGCAAACGGCCGCAGAGGCCGGCGCGGACGAGCTCATCATCGATCTGAATCTGCAGCACTGGTTCACCAGCACCAAGCAGATGCTTGCAACGGCGGTCGAGATCCGCGAGCGGGCCGCCGCCTTGTGACCGATGTTCAGTAATCCCACTGGATGACAATCGATTTGGTGGCCGAACAGGTCGGGCACGTGACGGCGGAACGTTGATCAGTCGTACCCGCGCATCCAGAAGGGCTGGGGCCATCCAGTCGACGGCCGGTCGCGTTCTAACAGACTCTCGTAGACCAGATGCTTGTGCGTCGTCGAAGACCAATACAGGCCCGAGTAGTTCCGTTGTCCCGCCCGCGACACCGGAATGCGAACTGGCCGACCGCGCACCACCCGGCCAACATCGACCCGGTCGAAGTGCGCCGTGACCGGTTCACCATCGTCGGAGATGTAGTTGGGTTGGCCTACGCACAGCTCGCCCGCCGTACCCACGCGACGATCATCGTCCCGATCTATCCGCTCGCCTCGACACCGCACGGCAGGGCACAGACCGTGATCCCCGACCTCGCCGACTTCGTCTCCGTTTACTCGCCGAGCACGGTGCGGACACGATCAGCGTGTACGGCGACTCCGCAGGCGGGGGAATGGCCCTGGCCATCGCGCAACTCTTGGTCAGCCGCAACCAGCCGACGCCATCACGCATGGTGCTCGTCTCGCCGTGGCTCGACGTCACGATGACAAATCCGACCATCGCCGCGTGCGGTAGGAGCGCGTCGGATTGCCGGGCAGCTTCTTGTCCGTCACGTTCGGGTCGTCCTCCACCGGACCTTGCGGCTCCACGAAGTAGACGCGGCCGGGGCCATCGCCCGCCGCCAACTCGGCGCCCCAGACCGCGGCGTCCAACGTCTGCGTCACGTAGACGTGGTTCATGATGCGTCCCGCTTCGAAGTTCGACTCCCGTCCGGGCACCAGGAGCGCACCCACCGCGAGGTCGGCCTTGGTGCCGTGCAGGTAGGCACCAGACTCGTGTACCTCGAATGGTGTTGTTGGCGTGCTCGTCACGACTGTCCTCCGTCCGTCGAAGTTCATGGCCGGACGATTGTGCCGCCGATACGGGGCCTTCCCGCAAGCCCCCCACCCCGCCATATAGTGAGCGGGGAAGGGTCGGCCAGGGCCACGCGACACCGAGTAGGCGGCAGCGGCGTCGAGGCGAACTGGCGATCACTCGGTCGTGAACCAGGCGCGCTTCTCAACGGCGGCGAAATCCACATAGGCGTTCGCCCACTGCCGTGGCCAGTAGTCTTCGGGCCGGTCGAAGCCGGCGGTGCCGAGCCAGTCTTGCAGCGCACGCTCGTGGCTGTCGTGGATGCCCACCCGGCGCTGTTGGGGACTGTCGACGAAGAACAGCCCGCCAAAAGACCAGAACGCCTGACCACCCGGTTGGCGGCGTTCTCCTGTTCGACGACGAGGACAGTGTCGCCCCGCTCCACGAGCTCGCCGGCGGCGACCAGTCCGGCAGGCCCGCCCCGACAACGATGACGTCAGCGTCCATGGCGCTAACGCTATCGACTAGCACCTCGGGCTCAGAGGTTCACTCCAATGGCTCGGGCGTGAAGGTGACGTCGACACCGCCCACGGTCATCGTCACCTGACCTTCCATCACCATCACCTGCGCCGAGACCCGTCGATCGACAGTCTGGGCCAGTTGCTGCACCGGTGCGTGCGGTATCTGCACCACCGACAGGTTCGGCAACCCCGCCACTTTGGGGCCGACGGTGCGCCACCAGGTGGCCACGCCGGCGGCGAACGGGAACAACAGCACCTGGTCGGCCTGGCTGGCCGCCTTGCCCAAGGCGCGTTCATCGGGCTGGCCAACGTTGATCCACTCCAGGATCCGGCCCGTGTAGTCGGCGAGCCGCAAGTCCGGTACGCCAGGGGTGGACAGGCCCGCCCCGAACGCCAACTCACCGTCGAGGTGGCTGAGCCGGTGTGCGCGCAGCCCAAACGCCAACAACCGCACCACCATCCGCTCATCGGTCTCACTGGGATGACGGGCCACGGTCAGCGTGTGATCGGCGTAGTAACCGTGATCGACATCGGAGACGCCAAGTTCGACTTTGAACACTGTCGCAGAAAGGGCCACGTCATAGTGTCCACCCTGGTGGTGTTCCCCGAGCAGTCAGGCCACTTCGAGTGGCCAGGGCGGCGCGCTGGCCGCCGGATCGAGTCGCCACCGATAGACCCCCGGCACGCAACCAGGCAGCAACGCCAGGTCAACCGCGCGCGCTGGGCGGCGGCGCCAATACCCGATCCACCGCCCGTGACGAGGACCACCTTGTTCTCAAAACGTTCGGGCCATTGTCCTACCTCTCGATGAAGTTCGTCCTCGGTGCGTGCTGTCAGGCGGTGTACCCGTTCTGGCGCCGAGGGGTTTGGCCGTGCTAGTTAGTTAGCCCTTCAACAACTGGGCCAGGGCAACTCGAGACAAGGCATGACTCAGCCGCAACACCTCACCACCCGCGTAGGGGCCCGTGGCTGGCCACAGCAGTCTTTGTGCAACAACGTCTTTCATGCGACGGTGACTCGGTGCTCAAAGCCGTTAACTTGCGCTGACCGTCACCGTGACGAAATGTCTCCGCCGACGGGTTTGGTACCTATGACAGGCTCCGAAACATCGGGCGATCGCTTTGGCGTCTGCTGAAGAAATGACACGAAACTGAGACAGACCGCCGATGACACGCAGTGAGACAGCGCGCCCGACCGCAGGTCAAAGGCTTGGGCTATGACACATCGTTT
>CAVTKI010000019.1:0-272072 GCA_963735245.1 uncultured Actinomycetota bacterium | reverse complement strand
GCGCAATCCCCGGCTGCAAGCGAGGATGGCGGTGCTGCAGCAACCCGAGGCCGTCTCCCCGGACTTCGGCGAACAGGTCGGCGACATCCTGGCGATGCTCGCGGGCACCTACGAAGCCAACGGCGTCGAGTCGCACGTCGTACCGGGCGAGCGAGCCACGTTGTCGCCGTGGGTGTTCGGCAGCAGCAAGGGCCAGAGCGCGCAGGTCGCGGGGGCGCGCGGACTTCCGTTCGTGGCGAGCTACCACATCACCCCTGCCACCGCGCTGGAGGCCATCGACGTGTACCGCGAGGCGTTCCGGCCGTCGGAGACGCTGCGCGAGCCGTACGTGGTGGTCTCGGCCGACATCGTGGTCGCCGACGACACCGACACCGCACGGCAGCTGGCCTCGAGCTACGGGCAGTGGGTGCACTCCATCCGCGCAGGAGACGGTGCGGTGCCGTATCCGGATCCCGACACCGCCGCGCCGCTTTCCGCCGAGCAGCTCGCGCTCGTCGAGGACCGCACCGCCACGCAGTTCGTCGGCGATCCCGACGAGGTCGCGCACCGCATGGAGGCCCTGCAACGGCTCGCCGATGCCGACGAGCTCGTCGTCACGTCGGTCACGCACCGGCACGCCGACAGGCTGCGCTCGCACGAGCTGATCGCGAAGCGGTGGGGCTTGACGTGACCGGTGGGCGTGACACGCGAGAGGGTAAGCAGCGAAAGCAGATTCACCTGGGCGCCCACTTCCCGGGGTGAACAACACGACGGTGTGGTCGGACCCGGGCTCGGGCAGCCAGATCGAGTTCGAGTCGTTCGCGCACCTGGCCGAGACCGCCGAACGTGGGCTGTTCGACTTCTTCTTCCTTGCCGAGGGCCTGCGCCTGCGCGAACACCGCGGCCGCATCCACGACCTCGACGTGGTGGGGCGACCGGACACCTTCACCGTGCTTGCGGCGCTGGCGGCGGTCACCGACCGGCTCGGCCTGATCGGCACCATCAACACCACCTTCAACGAACCATTCGAGGTGGCAAGACAATTCGCCACCCTCGACCACCTGTCCGACGGCAGGGCAGGCTGGAATCATCGGTGACGTCGTCCGATGCGTTCACCGGCGAGAACTTCCGCCGTGGTGGCTACCTCCGGCACGCCGACCGCTACACGCGGGCCGAGGAGTTCGTCACCGTCGCCCGGCGGTTCTGGGACAGTTGGGCTGCCGACGCGGTGGTGGCCGACGACGATCGCGGCGTCTACGTCGAACCCGATCGCATCCACCCCGTCGAGTACCACGGCACCCAGTTCGACGTGCGCGGCGTTGCCACGCTGCCCGCGGGCCCGCAGGGCCATCCGATTCTTCTGCAGGCCGGTGACTCGTCGGACGGCAGGGACTTCGGCGCCAGGCACGCCGACGCTCTGTTCACCCTGCACTCCGAGCTCGCCGCCGGGCAGAAGTACTACGCCGACGTCAAGGCCCGCGCGGCCGCGAACGGTCGGGATCCGGACCGGCTCAAGGTGTTTCCCGCCGCGACGTTCGTGCTCGGCGATACCGCGCAACAGGCGGCGGACAGGGCGCGGTACATCCGCATGCAACAGGTCACCGGTCCCACCGCGATCGCGATGGCCGAACAGGTGTGGCAGCGTGACCTGTCCTCCTACGACCCGGACGGCCCGCTCCCCGACGTGGACCCCGTCGACGATCCGAGCGTCACGCAGGGCCGCGTGCGGCACGGTGACCCGAAGGCCATCGCGGCCGCATGGCGGGAACGGGCCGAGGCCGGGAGTCTCAGCATCCGCGAGGTCGTGATCGCGGTGACCAGTCGTCAGCAGTTCGTCGGCACACCGGAGCAGGTGGCCGCCGAGATCGACCTGCACGTGCAGTCGGATGCCTGCGACGGCTTCATCCTGGTGCCGCACCTGACGCCGCACGGCCTCGACGAATTCGTCGATCGGGTGGTTCCGTTGCTGCAGGAACGAGGAAGTTTCCGTACCGATTACAGCGGGTTCACGTTGCGCGAGCACCTCGGCCTCTAGGCTCGACGGGCGGGTATTGCCTAGACCCGGGGGTGCGTGGTGCTGTCGCAGACGGTCGTGGCCTGGTTGCTGTTGCTGGCCGCCGTTCTGATGTTCGCCGGGGGAATCGTGCTCAGGACCCTGGTCGGCCGCAAGCGCGATGCCAGGTCCGTGCGGCGGGCCGTGCTGGCACTCCGGGACAACGCCGTGGGACGGATGTTGTTCGGCCAGGTCGGCAACGACGCGCTCGACGACGAGGAACTCGACCAGATGATCCTGATGCCTGCCATCCTGATGTCGTGCGGGCTGTGCCTGACGGCGATCTTTCTGCTCGGCTACGAGCTGGTCACCTAGGGCCTCGGAGCGTCAGGCGAATCACGCTCTCGGCCAACGGAATCGACGTCATCGTGCGGCCTGCTCGGCGGCCTCGCGGACGGACCCGCGCCATACCGGGCCGTGTCCGGGCAGCACCACCTCGGCGTCGAGCAACCCGAGCGCCGCCAGGCTGCGCACACAGCCGTCCTGATCGTGGTTGAACAGGCCGGGCAGCAGCTGCGGTCCGCGGCGGGTCGACACCGGATGCCCCGTCACCAGTGCATCGCCGCTGACCAGTACGCCGTCGACGAGGAACGAGCAGTGCCCGCCGGTGTGGCCGGGGGTGGGAATCGCCATCGGGGTACCCGGCAGGGCCGCGGCGACCTCTTCGGTGAGCGCGTGTGCGGTCGGGATGCCTTCGTGGCTCATCGCGCCCTTGAGGCCGATCTCGACGGTCCACTTCAGGTAGCGGGGCTGCCACAACTTGGTGGCCAGGTCCGCGAGTGACACCTGCTCGAGGTACTCGCGGTGGGCGTGGCCGACCTCGTCGGCGTGGCAGAAGACCGGCGTGCCATGGGTTTTGGCGAACCAGATCGCCGAGCCGAAGTGGTCGACGTGCGCGTGGGTGAGCAGGAAGGCGTGGATGTCGTCGACGCCGAACCCGAGCTGGCGCACCGAATCCAGGACTTCGTCGCGGTGGCCGGGGAACCCGGCGTCGATGATGAGGAGGCCGGTGTCGTCGGCGACCAGAGTCCAGTTCACCAGGTCGGTCTGCGCGAAGTGGACGGTGTCGGTGATCGCCGTGATGGCCGCCATGGCATGAGTTTATGCAGCGGTTGTGAGGAGCGAGCGACGCGGGGATGGCCGGGTGGAGTAGAAACGAAGACGTGGCTGAACTGAAACTCGGATACAAGGCGTCGGCGGAGCAGTTCGCCCCACGCGAGCTCGTCGAGCTGGCCGTGGCGGCCGAAGCGCACGGCATGGACAGCGCGACCGTCAGTGATCACTTCCAACCGTGGCGCCACGAAGGCGGCCACGCCCCGTTCTCGCTGGCCTGGATGACGGCCGTCGGGGAACGCACCGAGCGCCTGATCCTTGGCACGTCGGTGCTGACCCCGACGTTCCGCTACAACCCCGCGGTCATCGCGCAGGCGTTCGCGACGATGGGGTGTCTGTACCCCGATCGGATCTTCCTCGGGGTGGGCACCGGGGAGTCGCTCAACGAGATCGCCACCGGCTATGAGGGCGACTGGCCGGAGTTCAAGGAACGGTATGCGCGGCTGCGCGAAGCCGTGCGCCTGATGCGCGAGCTGTGGCTGGGTGACCGGGTCGACTTCGAGGGCGAGTACTACCACACCAAGGGCGCCTCGATCTACGACGTGCCCGACGGCGGGATCCCGATCTACATCGCCGCGGGCGGGCCACAGGTGGCGAAGTACGCCGGGCGTGCGGGTGACGGTTTCATCTGCACCTCGGGCAAGGGTGAGGAGCTGTACAAGGACAAGCTGATCCCGGCGATGATCGAGGGCGCGGAGGCGGCGGGCAAGAACCCCGATGACGTCGACCGGATGATCGAGATCAAGATCTCCTACGACACCGATCCCGAGCTGGCGCTGGAGAACACCCGGTTCTGGGCGCCGCTGTCGCTGACCGCCGAGCAGAAGACCAGCATTCACGACCCGCTGGAGATGGAGAAGGCCGCCGACGAGCTGCCCATCGAGCAGGTGGCCAAGCGGTGGATCGTGGCATCGGATCCCGACGAGGCCGTGGACAAGGTCAAGGACTACGTCGGCTGGGGACTCAACCACCTGGTGTTCCACGCGCCCGGTCACGATCAGCGCCGCTTCCTCGACCTCTTCAAGCGGGATCTGGAGCCACGTCTGCGCAAGCTGGGCTGATACGGCAGCGATCAGGCTCTGGCGAGACCGAGCACACGCTGCTCGAACAGATCGGCGCCGCGCGCGACACCGCCGGTGGCCACGAAGCCTGACGCCACCCGCTGCGCGCCTGCGGTCATCGTCATCGCTTGCCGTACCTTGTCCCGCAGCCGCGCAGGCGACAGCTTCTTGGCCGGCAGCCGGGTGCCGCACCGCGCCACCTCGACGCGGCGTGCGACCTCGAACTGGTCGCGTCCGAACGGCACCACGCAGACCGGGATGCCGCGGGCGAGTGCCTTCTGAGTCGCGCCCATGCCGCCGTGCGTCACCGCGCACACGGCGCGGTCCAGCACCACACCGTGTGGGACGAACCGGCGCACCGTCGCGTTGGCAGGCGCAGCGATGTCGACGGGTTGGCCTGCGGGCACGGTGGCGACCACGTGTACCGGCTCATCGGCCAAGGCGGCGAGCGCGGTCGTCAGCAGGTTCGCATCGGACTGTTTCTCCGATGACGTCGTGACGAGAACCATCGGCTGATCGATGGCGTCCATCCAATCGGGTGTTTCGTCGGGCGCCGGATCAAGCACGCATGGCCCGATCATCTGCACCGAATCACCCCATTCGGTCCGTGGATACTGGAACGGCTTTCCGGAGGCGACCAGGAAGAGGCCCGCCCGGCGCAGAAAGTCGTCCATCGAAGCCACCGGCGCCACGTCGACGGATGCGCGAATCGCGTTGACCGGCGACAGCATCACTCGCTCGAGACGGCCGATCACCGCCTTGCGCACGGCGGCGTCGCGAACCCTGCCCCACGCGCCGGTCTCCGGGCTGAGACCGAGGCCGAACGGCGGCACCCCCGGCGAGCGCAGGAGCGGGGTGTACGGCGAGAAGCACGCCCACGGAAGGCCGCAGGCATCGGCCGCCGACAGGCCGCCCCAGCAGTTCACGTCGACGAGCAGTGCGTCTGGGCGGAGATCCGATACCGCGTCGTTGAAGTCGGCGACTTCGTAGGCCGAGCGGCGCGTGAACACGTCGACCGATAACTTCAGTGCGGCAACGGGATTGGTGGCCTTCCAGTCGTCCTGTTCGACCGCCTCGATTCGTGGGTCGATCGATTCAGCGGTGAACCCGAGCCGGTGCGCGATGTCGACGCCGGCGGAAAGGGTGCGCACGTGGATCTCGTGGCCGCGGCGAGCCAGCTCGGACAGCAGTGCGCTCATCGGCAGCAGGTGGCCAAGCGCGGGTGAGGTGTAGGCCAGAATCGTTGCCATGGCTCGTCAGACCCCGTTTCCCCCCGCATCGTCAATTGGCTTCATGATCGCCCATGACACGGCAGAGCGGCCCACATCTGACAAAGCGGGGCGCATAGGGCAGGCTTTCTCGCGTGCCCACCGCGATCTACATTGCGTCGCCCGAAGGTGACACCGGCAAAGTCGACCATCGCGCTGGGCATCCTGCACCGGCTGGCGGCCACCGTCGCCAAGGTGGGGGTGTTTCGGCCCATCACGCGATTGGCGGAGGGCAGGAGCGAAGCGACCCGGGAGATCGGCCACGCCGAGGAGCGCGACTACATCCTCGAGCTGCTGCTCGCGCACACCACCGCGGGTCTGTCCTACGACGAGTGCGTCGGCGTCGGCTATGCCCAGCTGCACGAGGACCCGGACGCCGCGCTCGCCGACATCGTCGACCGCTTCCACCGGGTGGCCGAGCAGTGCGACGCGGTGGTCGTCGTCGGCAGCGACTACACCGACGTCGCGTCGCCGAGCGAACTGAGCGCCAACGCGCGCATCGCGGTCAATCTCGGCGCGCCCGTGGTGCTGGCGGTGCGGGCCAAGGACCGTACTCCCGACGAGGTCGCCCACGTGGTCGAGCTGTGCCTTGCCGAGATCGCAGGGCAGCACGCGCACACCGCGGCGGTGGTGGCCAACCGTTGCGATCCGGAGGCATTGGATGCGGTCGCCGAGGCTCTGACAAGGGTCGAGCCGAAGGGCCTGAAGAGCTACGTGCTTCCCGAGGAGCCGCTGCTGGTCGCGCCGTCGGTCGGTGAGCTGCGCGACGCCGTGCACGGCACGCTCGTCAGCGGCGACGAAGCCCTGCTGAGCAGGGAGGCCACCGGCGTGCTGGTGGCGGGCATGACCGCCGAGCACGTGTTGGAGCGCCTGCACGACGCGATGGCCGTGATCACGCCGGGCGACCGTTCGGACGTCGTGCTGGCCATGGCGAGCGCGCATGCCGCCGAGGGCTTTCCGTCGCTGGCGTGCATCATCCTCAACGGCGGATTGCCGCTGCACCCCGCGATCGCGGCGCTGGTGGCCGGGTTGAGGCTGCGGCTGCCGATCGTGGCCACCGACCTCGGCACCTACGACACGGCGCGGACGGTCGCGCAGGCACAGGGGGCGGGTGACCGCCGCGTCGCAGCGCAAGATCGACACCGCGCTGGCGCTCATGGACACCTATGTCGACACCGCCGATCTCATTGCCCAGCTGTCGATCTCGATTCCGTCGGTGACCACGCCGCAGATGTTCACCTACCGGTTGCTCGACCGGGCGCGGTCGGACCGCAAGCGCATCGTGCTGCCCGAGGGCGACGACGACCGCATCCTCAAGGCGGCGGGGCGGTTGTTGAAGCGGTCCGTCGCGGACCTGACGATCCTCGGCGACGAGCCGGCGGTGCGGGCCCGTGCGGCCGAACTCGGCGTCGACCTGTCGGCGGCCACCGTGCTCGATCCGCGCACCAGTGAACTGTGCGACCAGTTCGCCGAGCAGTACGCAGAACTGCGCAAGCGCAAGGGCGTCACCGTCGAACAGGCCCGCGAGATCATTCACGACGTCTCGTACTTCGGCACCATGCTGGTGCACAACGACATGGTCGACGGCATGGTCTCCGGCGCAACGCACACCACTGCCCACACCGTCAGGCCGGCATTCGAGATCATCAGGACACTGCCCGACGTGTCGACCGTGTCGAGCATCTTCCTGATGTGTCTGGCCGACGAGGTGCTCGCCTACGGTGACTGTGCGATCGTCCCCGACCCCACGGCCGAGCAACTCGCCGACATCGCGATCTCGTCGGCACGTACGGCGGCCCAGTTCGGCATCGAACCGAGGGTGGCCATGCTGTCGTACTCGACGGGCACGTCGGGGACCGGGGCCGACGTCGACAAGGTCAGGGCAGCAACGGAATTGGTGCGGCAACGCGAACCCGACCTGCTCGTCGAGGGGCCCATCCAGTACGACGCCGCGGTCGAGCCGTCGGTGGCTGCCACCAAGATGCCGGACTCCAAGGTCGCGGGCCGCGCGACCGTGCTGATCTTCCCCGACCTCAACACCGGCAACAACACCTACAAGGCCGTGCAGCGAAGCGCGGGAGCCATCGCGATCGGCCCCGTTCTGCAGGGGCTCAACAAGCCGGTCAACGACCTGTCCCGGGGAGCGCTGGTCGAGGACATCGTCAACACCGTCGCCATCACCGCGATCCAGGCGCAGGGCAAGTGAGCGCCCCGCGCACCGTCCTGGTGCTGAACTGTGGCTCGTCCTCGCTGAAATATGCCGTCGTCGAACCGGATTCGGGCCGGCTGCTGGTGGATGGCATCGTCGAACGCATCGGTGAGGGAGAGGTCGCCGACCACGAGGAAGCGCTGCGGGCGGCCTTCGACGCGCTGTCCGCCGAGGGCTACGAGCTCGACGATCTGGGCCTCGTCGCGGTCGGGCACCGGGTGGTCCACGGCGGACCAGACCTGTACCTGCCCACCGTCGTCGACGACGGGTTGGTCGCGACACTGCGGACACTGGCGCCGCTGGCGCCGCTGCACAACCCGCCCGCCGTCCTCGGCATCGAGGTCGCGCGCCGTGTCCTGCCCGACCTTCCGCACGTCGCCGTGTTCGACACCGGGTTCTTCCACGACCTTCCGCCCGCGGCGGCGACCTACGCGATCGACCGGGAACTCGCGCAGCGCTGGCACATTCGCCGCTACGGCTTCCATGGCACGTCGCACCAGTACGTCAGCCAGCAGGCGGCGGAGTTCCTGCAGGCGCCGCTGGAGTCGCTCAACCAGATCGTGCTGCACCTTGGCAACGGTGCGTCGGCGTCGGCGATCGTCGGCGGCCGCCCGTTGGACACCTCGATGGGGCTGACGCCGTTGGAGGGTCTGGTGATGGGCACCCGCTCCGGTGACATCGACGCCGGCGTCGTCTCGTATCTGTCAAGGGCGGCGGGGATGAGCGTGGAGGACATCGAGTCGATGCTCAACCGCCGCTCGGGCGTTCTCGGCCTCGGCGGCGAGATCGACTTCCGGGTGTTGCACCAGCGCATCGAATCCGGCGACGCGGCAGCACAATTGGCGTACGACGTCTACATCCACCGGCTGCGCAAGTACATCGGCGCCTATCTGGCGCTGCTGGGCAATACCGACGTCATCACGTTCACCGCGGGCGTCGGCGAGAACGACGCCCTGGTCCGCCGCGACGCGCTCAGCGCCATGGCCACACTGGGGATCGAACTCGACGAGCACCTCAACGACAGCCCGGCAAGGGGACCGCGCCGCATCACGGCCGAGATGTCGCCGACCACGGTGCTCGTCATCCCCACCAATGAGGAGCTGGCGATCGCAAGGGCGTGCGTCGGCGTGGTCAGCCCGGCAGTCGCCGATTGACCAGCAGCCCCGCCAGCGTCGCTGCCGCAAGGGTGAAGGCGGACAAGGCCACCCAGCCTCCGCTGGCATCGCCGGGCACCAGCTCGAAGCCGATCTGCTGCTGCAGGGTGGCGTAGACGCGCTTCAGCTGATCGAGCGTGTCGGCGTGGAACACCTGCCCGCCGCCGGAGAGCGTGCTGATCTGCTTGAGCGTCGCGTCGTCGACGGGGACCGGGATCTCCCCACCGTCGAGCATGACGTCGCCGTAGGGCGTGCCAAAGGAGATCGACGAGATCGGCACGCCCTGGTCCCGTGCCGCGCGGGCGGCCGTGAACGCACCCCGTGGCTGATCGGGGTCGACCGGAACGGTCTCCTTGCCGTCCGATTCGAGCACGATGCGCGCGGGTGGAGGTCCGTCGCCACCGCCGATCACGCCGCTCACCGAGGCGATCGCCTGCAGCGCGGTGAAGATGCCCTCACCCGTTGCGGTGCGATCGGCGGTCTGCAGCTTGTCGATCGCCGCCTTGGTCACCGATCGATTCGTGGTCGGTGGCACCAGCACCACCGCCGTTCCGGCGAACGCCACCAGACCGAGGTTGATGCTCGGCGTCAGCTCGTCGGCGAACGCCTTGCCCGCCTGCTTGGCCGCCTGCAGTCGGGTCGGCGCGACATCGGTCGACGCCATCGACTCCGACACGTCGATGACGAGCATCACCACCGCACGGTCCCGCGGAATGCGCAGATCCTCCGTCGGTCCAGCCATCGCGACCGTCAACAGGAGCATCGCCACCACCAGCAGCGCTGCGGGGAGGTGGCGGACGCGACTGTGCCTGCGAGGCGCGACGGACTGCAGAAGTTCCAGGTTGGCGAACCGCAACACCACCTTGGGCCGGGCGAACTGCTGACTGGCGTAGATCGCGACGAGGGCGACCACGCCGAGCACGCAGAGAAAGAACCAGCGATGCTGGAAACCCGACACCGAGATGGCGCCGAGCAGGGGCAGTGTCATGGTTGCCAAGGCTGAGAACCGATGCCCCGAAGTACAAGTACAACTCGCTGACCGAATCCTGCCAGGTACGCGGCGTAGCTTCGGCCCCGTGCCGCCCCTGCACGCGATCCTCGGATCGTGGACGTTCGACATCCCGTCGCTGACGCTGATCCTGCTCGTCGGCGCCGGGTACTACCGTGCGGCCAGGGCCGGCGGCATGCCGACGCGCGCGCACGCGTGGAGCTTCGGTTCGGGACTGGTGCTGTGGGCGCTGGCCACGGTGAGTGCCATCGCCGTGTACGCCACGGTGCTGTTCTGGGTGCGCGCACTGCAGGTGCTGTTGCTGATGTTCGTCGTGCCGTTCCTGCTGGCGATGGGACGGCCGGTGGCGACACTGCGCGCCGCGGCGGGCGAGAGTGGCCGACGGCGACTCGACGGTGCGCTGGCGTCCCGGCCTGCCCGGGTGCTCTGTTCGCCCGTGGTCACCTCGGTATTGATGCTGGCGACACCGTGGCTGCTGTACCTGACCCCGTGGTACGTGGCCTCGATGGTCAACCCCGTGGTGGCGGCGCTGACACGGATACTGTTGCCGCTCATCGGCTTTGGGTACTTCTATGCGAGGCTTCAGGCTGACCCGGTGCCGCGGCGCTACTCACCGCTGCTGTCGATGGTGATCAGCTTGGCCGAGACGCTCGGCGACGGCCTACTCGGGCTGGTGTTGTGGCTCGGCCCGCTGATCGCCTACGGCTACTACTCAGGCATCGGCCGAACCTGGGGGCCGAGCATACGGACCGACCAGTCCATCGGAGCCGGCGTCCTGTGGATCCTCGGCGACGTGCTCGGCCTGCCGTTCCTGATGATGCTGATGCGGGCGCTCGGCGCTCACGAGAGGGCGATCGCCGACGAGGCGGACGAAGCCGACGAGGCAGATCGGGCCGACGAGGCAGATCGGGTCGACGAGGCAGTCGGACCGACGTCGGCGCCGAATCCCGTACTGCCACCACGGCGATGTGGTGGGAAGCCGATCCGCAACTGCGGGACCGGTTCGGCATCCGTTAGAACGTGCTGGTCGGCCGCACGCTGTTGGCCAGGTCCACCAGCGCGTAGCGGTGTGCCTGCGTCGGGGCCAGGCGTGCCAGCCCGCGCAACGCCGCCTCGACGCCCAGCTGCAGACCGTGCTCGGTGAACGGGAAACCCAGGATGTGATTGGTGCTCGCGGTGTTGTCGGCCAGCCAGTCCATCGCCGTGCCCAACACCAGGGCGCGGATCTGCAGCACGCGCGGCTCGGTGTCGGGCAGCGCCTCCACCCGCCGCGCGGCATCGCGGATCTGCTTCTCGGTGATCTCGCCGCCCGACCGCCCGGACAGCAGGGTGACCGCGCTGGTCAGCCGCGCCGTGGTGAAATGCCTTGAGGTGGCGGGCACCTGGTCGAGTGTCTTGACGGCGTCCTCGCGCGCACCGGCCGCGGACTGCGCGCGGGCCAACCCGAACCCCGCCGAGATCACGCCGTTGTCGCTGTTCCACACCGGCTGATAGAACGTGCGCCCGTCGGCAGTGCCGCACAGCTCGGCCGTCGCGGCCAGCGCCAGCTTCGGCGCCAGTTCTCCCGGCAGGGTGTCCAGCACTTCGGTGAAGTGCTTGGTCGCCGAGTCGTAATCGGCGGACAACAGCTGTGCGACGGCGCGGAACCACACCAACCGCCAGCGCCAGCCGATGCGGTCGGACAGGTCGTCGAGCTTGCGGTTGGCCTTGGCCACGTCGCCGAGGTCCAGCAGCGCCCGCACCTCCATCAACGGCAGTTCGACCGACTCGGACAGGTCGATGCCCTCGGACTCGAGCGTGCCGTGTCGGGCCGCGCGCAACGAATCCAGGGTCTGGACGGGCTGACTGAGCACCGTCGCCGACAGCACGGTGGCGCCGACGTCGGCCGGGTCGACCATCGGCACGGGCAGGGCCCTGACGATCTCGTGCGCGGTGAGCTTCTCCGAGTGCACCTGGCCGTCGAGGTACACGTCGGTGTGCGCGACCAGCAGGTCGACGCCGAACGTCGAGCGCGACGGGCTGAACACCGTCGACAGGCCAGGGCGTGGCACACCGGTGTCGCGGGCGACGACCTCGCGCAGCACGCCGAGCAGCTGGCCCGACATCTCCTCGGCCGTGGCGAAGCGCCGCCGCGGATCGGGGTCGATCGCGCGCCGCAGCAGCCTGCCGAACGAATCGTATTTCTTCAGAACGGGATCGTCCTCTGGCAGGCCGTCGACGTAGCGTCCGTTGCGGGTGCGCAGTTCCAGCGTCAACGACGGCGAGCGTGCGGCCGACGGTGTAGATGTCGGTGGCCACCGTCGGCCCGGTCTTCACGATCTCCGGAGCCTGGTAACCCGGTGTGCCGTAGAGGAATCCGTACGAGTTGATGGTCGAAACGGCTCCGAGGTCGATCAGCTTGAGCTGTTCCTCGGTGACCATGATGTTCTCGGGTTTGAGGTCGTTGTAGACCAGCCCGCTGGCGTGCAGATAGCCAAGCGCGGGCAGGATCTCGAGCATGTAGGCGATCGCCTGCGAGACGGGGAGCTTGTCGCCCTTGGACTCCTGCTTGAGCGACGTTCCGCCGACGTACTCCATCACGATGTAGCCGACGGGGTCGCCGTGCTTGTCGTCGTGCTCGACGAAGTTGAAGATCTTCACGATGGCCGGGTGTGTGACCTCGGCGAGGAACTGCCGTTCGGCCATCGCGATCGCCTGCGCCTCGGCGTCACCCGAATGCACCAGACCCTTGAGCACGACCGGGCGGTCGTTCACGTTCGTGTCGAACGCCAGGTAGATCCAGCCGAGGCCGCCGTGGGCGATGCAGCCCTTGATCTCGTACTGGTCGACCACCATGTCGCCCGGACTCAGCTGCGGCAGAAAGGAATACGGGCTGCCGCAGTATGGGCACCAGCCCTCGGAGAGGGCCTTGCCATCGGATGACGAGCGGCCCACCGGCTTGCCGCAGTTCCAGCAGAACCGCTTGGCCTCGGCGACCACCGGGTTCTTCATCAACGCGGCCAGCGGATCTCGCTCCAGCACGCGCGGCACCTCGACCAGGCCGCCGCCGATCCGCCGCAGCGGCGACCATCTCCGCGTGATGGTGGTCAACTGCTCGCGCGGTTCGGTATCGGCGGTACCGACGGAGACGCCCTCGGAGTCGTCGAAGGTCGGCCGGAACAACGCCTGCGTGGACATCGGCCGCATGGTCGACAGCGAATCCCAGCTGACCTCCGCACGCTGCGTGCCGGGATCCGTCACGTCGTCTTCTTCACTCGGCTTCGACATCAGTCCACGTACCTTGGGCTCGGCGGCGCCGGAGCCGGGCCGAGAACCGTCAACCACTTGCGGTACAACGTGTTCCAGGTGCCGTCGCGACGGATGCGGTCCAGGGTTCCGTTGACGAAGCGCACCAACCCGGTGTTCTCCAGATTGATGCCGATGCCGTACGGCTCCTCGGCCATGCTGGGGCCGATGATGTGCAGGTACGGATCTTGGGAGACCAGCCCGGCCAGAATCGAGTCGTCGGTGCTGACGGCGTCGACCTGGCGCTGCTGCAGGGCGACCAGGCAGTCGGCCCACGTCACCACCTCGACGACGACGGGCGGCGGGTTGATCTCCTGGATCCGCTGCAGCGACGTCGTGCCGGTCACCGCGCACACCCGCCTGCCCGACAGTTCGGCGGCCTGCCGGATCGGCGAGTCCCGCGGCGCCAGGATCCGCTGGTTGGCCGAGAGGTACTCGGTGGAGAAGTTCACCAGTTTCCTGCGCTCGCAGGTGATGCTCATGGTCTTCACCACGATGTCGACCTGATTGTTCTGCAGTGCGGCGATGCGGTCGGCAGACGACAGGATGCGGTACTCCACCTGAGACGGGGTGCCGAAGATGTCGCGCGCCACCTCGCCCGCGATGTCGACGTCGAAACCCGTGATCTCCCCGGTGATCGGGTCGCGGAAGCTGAACAGGTTGCTGCCGATGTCGAGGCCGACGATGAGCCTGCCGCGGTTGCGGATCGTCGACACGGCCGCGTCGGCCTCGGCCTTGGTGGGGAAGGGCCGCAGGCTTCGCCGTGCAGTCATCCTCGGCGGCGGGGACGGGCTGCACGGGTTCCGGGGCCACCTCCTGCATGCCCGCGGGCGTCGGCGGCGCGAGCGTCACGCCCGGCGCGGGGATCACCGGTGCGGGCTGGCTGCAGCCCGTCAGCACCGCGAGTGCGGCGAGGACCAGCGCAGAAGCGTTCTCGCGAGCGCTCATCACCGGTACTCGCTCATTCTCGGCCACAATCCGAGTGTCACCGCGATCGCCGCGATCACGCTCAGCACCGCGGCGCCGACCGTCGCGCCCGACAGCACCCGCCGCGCGTTGGCGATGTCGCCGCGCAACTGCTGACGGCTCTCCCCGATGCCCTTGGTCAGCGCGGCGTCGAGCTTGTCGAACGCCGGGGTCGAATCGTCCTCGCCGGTACCGAGGGCCACCTGGGTGGCGGCCTGGTAGTTGCCGACGGCGACGTAGGCGTTGATCCGGTCATCGGCGGCGCGCCAACGCCGCAGCAGTTGTTCGGCGTCGGCCAGGTCGTTCTTGTCGATCGCGTCCTTGCGGTCGAGGTAGTCGGAAAGCTGCTGCTGCATGGTGTCGATGCGCTGGTAGTACGACTGCTTGCGGACGCCCTCGTCGCCGCGCCGGATCAACGAGAGCGTTTCGTCGGCGCGGGCCTGCTGGGCGGTGATGGCCATGGTGGTGATGGTCTTCAGCGACTCGGCCGCCGTGCTCTTGGCGCTCCGGCTGTCGGCCGTCGAGATGATGATCGCCGTCCCGACCCAGATGATCATGATCAGCACGGCCATCCCGCCCGCGACGAACCCGATGTTCACCCGGCGCCGGGTGCGGCGCGCCAGCCAGCGATTGGCAAACGCGCCGAACAGCAGGGTCGCGAGGACCACCAGGATCACGGGCGCGGGAATCCTGGTCGAGGCGGTGGTCTCGACGTCCACCCGGCTCGCGGTCTCCTCGTACAGCGTCTGCGCGTCGGGCAGGATCTGCGTCTGCATGAGCGATGACGCCTCGGACAGGTACGACGAGCCGACGGGGTTCCCGGCCCGGTTGTTGGTCCTGGCGGTCTCCACCAGGCCGGTGTAGACGGCCAGTTGCGCGTTGACGCGGCCGAGCAGTTGCACCATCGGCTCGTCGGTCAGCCCGGTCGACGCGCGGGTCACCGCCACCGACGCGTCGGTGATCGCCTGCTCATACCGTTGCCGCACGTCCTGCGGCTCGGAACCGGCGATGAACGCCGTCGAGGCGGCGGCGTCGGCGACGGACAGCGTCGTGTACAGCTGGCCCGCGGCGAACGCAAGCGGCTCGGTGTGGTTGAGCACGGTCGTCAGCGCCTGCTGGCGATCGTTGATCGTGGTCGACGTCGCGAAGGCGCACGCGATCACCAACGCGGACAACACCACCCCGATGGTCAGGATGCGACCGGGTGTCGTCCACAGGAACCACCACCGTTGATGGGCGGGGGTCGTCGGCGACCGTGACGCCAGCGGCTCGGTCGAAGGGTGCGCCAACTCCACAGTCACCTGTGCGCGGACCTCTGCTTTCCGGCTACTTTTTCGACTCGCCCAACTATATAAAGGGATTCTAAGAGCTGTCGGCGTGGCGCGGGGGGAATCGCGCGCGGGGAATCGGTAACGGCCAATGTCGGCGCGCCTTTCAATCCTGAACGAGCCATATCCTGATCACGTGCGCGGAGACGGTGACGGTTGGGTGATGTCCGACGACGGCTCCCACTTCTGGGGCAGACACGGCGCCGCGGGCCTCCTGCTCCGTGCGCCGGGACCCGACGGAGGCGCCGCCGTGCTGCTGCAACACCGCGCGCCGTGGAGCCATCAGGGCGGAACGTGGGGTCTTCCCGGCGGTGCGCGAGACAGCCACGAGACCGTCGAGGAGGCCGCGGTCCGTGAGGCGCACGAGGAGGCCGGGCTGACCGCCGATCGGCTGACCGTGCGGACCACGGTGGTGACGGCGCACGCCTCTGGCAGCGATTGGACCTACACCACCGTCATCGCCGACGCGCCCGAGCAGCTGGTCACGGTGCCCAACCGGGAGAGCGCCGAATTGCGCTGGGTGGACGAGGACGCCGTCGCCGACCTCCCGCTACACCCGGGATTCGCGGCCAGCTGGGCGCAGCTTCGCACCGCGTCGGCGTCGATCCCGCTGCTGGTCAACCCGCAGCCGTAAGCGTTGCCTTCAGGTCCCGCGCGGCCGCGGCAGGGTCGTCGGCCGCGGTGATGGCCCGCACCACCACGATTCGGCGCGCCCCCGCGGCGATGCACCTCTGGCAGCCGCTCGGCATCGACGCCCCCGATCGCGAACCACGGTTTCGTCGTTCCCGATTCCGCCGCCTCGCGGACGAGATCCAGTCCTGGCGCGGGCCTGCCCGGTTTGGTCGGGGTCGGCCAGCACGGCCCGACGCAGAAGTAGTCCACCTCCTCGGCTTCATCGCCGATGGCGGTGGCCACCTGCGCCGAGTCGTGCGTGGACCGCCCGATCAGCGGGCCGGGTCCGATGATGTCGCGGGCCAGCAGCAGCGGCAGGTCGTCCTGCCCGAGATGCAGCACGTCCGCCCCGGCGGCGCGAGCGATGTCGGCGCGGTCGTTGACGGCCAGCAGAGCGCCGTGCCTGCGCGCCGCGTCCCCGAGAATCTCCAGTGCCGCCAGCTCCTGGCGCGCCTCCATGGCCCCGAAGCGCTGTTCGCCGACCGAGCCCTTGTCGCGCAGCTGGATGAGGTCGACACCTCCGGACAGCGCCGCGTCGGCGAACTCGGCGAGGTCGCCGCGCTCGCGGCGGGCATCGGTGCAGAGATAGAGCCTGGCGGTGGATAGGCGAGCGCGAAGGGTATCGATGGGATCCGGCACAATCCGCGAGGTTAGCCGCCGGGCCCTCGTGCCGAGTAATGTGGGCTTCTCACACGGGAGTCCCGGGACCGGGACTGAGAGTGGGCATCGAAACCAGCCCTTACCGTCACACCTGATCCGGGTCATGCCGGCGAAGGGAGCAGAAATGTCTCCAGGATCACTGGCGGTCGTCGGTGGCGGCGTCATCGGCCTGTCGGTGGCGCGCCGCGCGGCGCTCGACGGCTGGTCCGTGCGCGTGCACCGGACCGAGGACCGCGGCGCGTCGTGGGTGGCGGGTGGCATGCTCGCCCCGCACAGCGAGGGCTGGCCGGGCGAGGAGCGGCTGCTCCAGATCGGGCTGGCCTCGCTTGCGCTGTGGAATGAACGGGGGCACGGCTCGTTCATCGACGGTCTGCCGCCGGAGGTGGTGACGGCGCACGAGTCTCTGGTCGTGGCCGTCGACCGGGCCGACGTCGAGGACTTGAAGACGGTGGCGGGTTGGCTCGCCGCCCAGGGCCACCCGGTGACTCCGACCACCGCGGCCCGCGAGGTGGAGCCGCTGCTCGCGCAGGGCATCCGGCACGGCTTCGTGGCCGAGACCGAGCTGGCCGTCGACAACCGGGCGCTGGTCGTGGCGCTGGCGCAGCACTGCGAACGGCTCGGTGTGGGTTGGGCGCCGCCGGTCGAATCGCTCGACGACGCACGCGACGCGGACACCGTGGTGATCGCCAACGGCATCGACGCGCCCGCGCTGTGGCCGGGCCTGCCGATCCGCCCCGTCAAGGGCGAGGTGCTGCGGCTGCGGTGGCGGCGCGGCTGTATGCCGTTGCCGCAGCGCGTGATCCGGGCCCGCGTGCACGGACGTCAGGTGTACCTGGTGCCTCGGGCCGACGGCGTGGTGGTCGGCGCAACGCAGTACGAACACGGTCGCGACACGGCACCCGCGGTGTCGGGTGTGCGCGATCTGCTCGACGACGCCTGCGAGGTGATGCCCGCGCTGGGTGAATACGAACTCGCCGAGTGTGCGGCCGGGCTGCGCCCGATGACGCCGGACAACGTGCCCATCGTGGGCAGACTCGACGAACGGACGTTGGTGGCCGCAGGCCATGGCCGGTCCGGATTCCTGCTGGCGCCGTGGTCCGCTGATCGGATCGCGGCCGAACTGAAGGTGGGTGTGCTCGCATGAAGGAGAGCTCTATCAAGATCACCGTGAACGACGAAGCCGTCGAGATCCCCGAGGACACCTCCGTGGCGTCGCTGCTTGCGACGCTCGGAATCGGCGACAAGGGCATCGCGGTGGCCGTCGACTGGGCGGTGCTGCCACGGTCGGAGTGGGAGCATGCGTTGTCCGATGGCGCGAAGGTGGAAGTGGTGACGGCGGTGCAGGGTGGCTGACGCGAACGATTCCCCGGTCGCTCCGCTCCTGCCCGACGGAAAACTCACCATCGCGGGCCGGAGCTTCGGCTCGCGGCTGATCCTCGGCACCGGCGGGGCGGCCAACCTCGCGGTGCTCGAGGCGGCGCTCGTCGCGTCGGGCACCGAGCTGACCACGGTGGCGATGCGCCGCGTCGACGCCGACGGCGGTACCGGGGTGCTCGACCTGTTGAACCGGCTCGGCATCACACCGCTGCCCAACACCGCGGGCTGTCGCGGCGCCGCGGAGGCGGTGCTCACCGCGCAACTGGCCCGCGAGGCCCTTCACACCGACTGGGTCAAGCTCGAGGTCATCGCCGACGACCGCACACTGCTGCCCGATGCCATCGAATTGGTCAGAGCCGCAGAACAACTGGTCGACGACGGGTTCGTGGTGCTGCCGTACACCAACGACGACCCGGTGCTGGCCCGTCGGCTCGAGGACGTGGGGTGTGTCGCGGTGATGCCGCTCGGCTCGCCGATCGGCACGGGTCTCGGCATCGCCAACCCGCACAACATCGAGATGATCGTCGAGCGCGCCGGGGTGCCGGTGGTGCTGGACGCGGGTATCGGCACCGCGAGTGACGCTGCGCTGGCGATGGAGCTGGGCTGCGAGGCGGTGCTTCTGGCCTCCGCGGTGACCAGGGCCGCGGATCCGGCCGTGATGGCCGCCGCGATGGCGTCGGCCGTGGTGGCAGGCCGGCTGGCCCGCCAGGCGGGCCGCATTCCGAAGCGGTACTGGGCGCAGGCGTCGAGTCCCACCCGCAGGTGAGCCCCCGCTACGTCGCGCTCGGCTCGTCGATGGCGGCCGGGCCGGGGATCAGGCCCAAGGCAGCCGATGCGCCGTCCGGCTCGGGGCGGTCGGCGATCAACTACCCGCATCTGGTGGCCGTCCGGCTCGGCTACCACCTGATCGACGTGACGTTCTCCGGTGCCACCACGGCCAACGTGCTCACCGACCGACAGCGTCACGCACCTCCGCAGATCGAGGCGATCGACGGTTCGGAGGACCTGGTCACCATCACGATCGGCGGCAACGACGCGGGCTACTTTCGGCTGCTGTTCGCGGCCGGCCTGCCCCGGATGCTGCGCTCGCTGCCGCTGCTCGGCCCCATCCTGCGCGAGCAGCTCGACCCCGCGGCGCGCGAAGCCGCGCTGGCGCAGGTCGGCGAATCGATGATCAGCGTCGGTCGCGCGGTCCGCGATCGCGCGCCGCGGGCCAGGGTGCTGTTCGTCGACTACCTGACCCTGCTGCCGCCGCAGGGAACGCCCGCGCCGCCACTATCGGCCGCCGACGTCGCGATCGGGCGCCAGGTGGGCGACACGCTGAAGCGACTCACCGAAGCCGCGGCCACCGCGACGGGTTGTGAACTGGTCCGCGCCGGCGATGCCAGCGTCGACCATCACCCCTGGTCGGACACGCCATGGCTGAGTCGATTCGGGGTGCCCCTGCCCGGCAGGGTGGCACCGTTGCATCCGAACGCGGCGGGCATGCGCGCCGTGGCCGACCTCGTCGTCGCCGCGCTGGGCTGAGATCATGGGCCAAGTGATCGAGTTGGTTGGCCTCACCAAGGTCTTCGGGAGGTGGCTTCGGCAACAACCGGGCCGTCGACGACCTCACCTGTTCGATCGAACCGGGCGTGGTGACCGGGTTCCTCGGGCCCAACGGCGCGGGCAAGACCACCACGATGCGGATGATCCTCGGGCTGGACCATCCCACGTCCGGCACCGCGACCATCGACGGCAGGCGCTACCGCGAGTTGGCCGCATCCGCTCCGCACGGTCGGTGCGCTCCTCGACGCCAAGCAGGCACACCCCAACCGATCGGCGCGCAATCACCTGCGCTGGATCGCCGCGTCCAACCGCATCGCGGTCAGCCGGGTCGACGAGGTGCTCGACATGGTCGGCCTCGCCACGGCCGCGGACAAGAAGGCGGGAACCCTTTCGCTCGGCATGAGCCAGCGTCTCGGCATCGCGGCGGCCATGCTCGGTGACCCGCCGGTGCTGCTGTTCGACGAACCGGTCAACGGGCTCGACCCCGAGGGCATCCGTTGGGTCAGGACGCTGATGAGAACGCTGGCGGCTCAAGGCCGCACGGTGTTCGTGTCCAGCCACCTGCTCGCCGAGATGGCCAACACCGCCGACCGGCTGGTGGTGATCGGGCGCGGCAAGCTCATCGCATCGACCACCATGGCCGAGTTCGTCGCCGGGTCGGGGGCCGACGCCGTCCGGGTCCGCAGCCCGCAGCTGGACACCCTGGCGGGCCTGCTGTCCGACGCGGGCATCGACGCCGCCCCCGAGCCCGACGGCTCGGCGCTGTCGGTGCGCGGCGTGGCGATCGAGGTCATCGGTGAACTGGCCGCCCGCAACGGGATCGCGCTGCACGAGCTGACCGGCCAACGCGCCTCGCTGGAGGACGCGTATCTCAAACTCACCGAGGGTGACGTCGAGTACCGGGCGGCGAGCCGAGTGACCGTGCCGCTGCACTCAACTCCGAGCGCATCAAGCTGTCGACCATCCGTTCCCCACTGTGGTCGGGCATCGCCGCCGCCGTGCTGAGTCTCGCGGTGGCGGTGCTGCAGGGGTCCTCGGCGTACGGCGCGGCGGGGCTGCCCCCGGAGAAGGCCGCGCTCGGGGTGGCCGTGTTCGGGGTGCCCGTTCTCATGGTGCTGTCGTCGATGATGATGACGGGCGAGTACCGCAGCGGGATGATCCGGATGACGTTCGCCGCCAGCCCGAATCGCACCCTCGTCGTCGTTGCGAAAGCGGTTGTCGCCGCGGTCTTCTCCGCGATGTACACCGTGGTGCTGGTGGTCGCAGCGGTGATCGTGGCGCGGCTGACCGCAGGCCCGCTGCTCGGGGCGCGGTTGTCGCTGACCGAGACCGGGGTGTGGCGGGTCGCCGGCGCGTTGGCCCTGTTCGCTGCGCTCGCCGCCGTGCTCGGCGTCGCGGTCGGGACGCTGCTGCGGTACGCCGCGGGTGCCGTCGCGGTGCTGCTGCTGTGGCCGCTGGTGGTCGAGCCGATCCTCGGCAACCTGCCCAACATCGGTTCCCAGGTGGGGCCGTACCTACCGTTCGGCAACGCCTTCGTGTTCGCCGACGTGCAGTGGCTCTTCCCGGTGTACTCGATGCCGTGGGACCGGCTCGGGTCACTCGTCTACTTCGCCGCGATCGTCGCCCTGGTCTTCGTCGCCGCCACCGTCGTGGTGAGCCGGCGCGACGCGTGACTAACGTGGGAGCAATGCGGCGCACTTCACAGACGGCACTGGCGGCACTGACGGTGGCGGTGGTCGCGACGGCACTGGTGGCGGGGTGCGCCAACGATGCCAAGCCGGAGGCGAACCCGACGGCTGCGCCGAGCGGCCCGTCGACACCCGCTTTCGACTTCGCCGCGAAACTGCAGCACGCCATCACCACCGACGCGATGATGGCGCACCTGACCAAGCTGCAGCAGATCGCCGACGCCAACGGCGGCACTCGTTCCCTGGGTTCGCCGGGCTACGACGCCAGCGTCGACTACGTGGCCAAGACGCTGCGGGACAAGGGCTTCGACGTCAAGACCGACGAATTCGACGTGCGTCTGCCGTTCGCCGACAAACCCACCGTCACGGTCGGCGGCACGGACGTCAAGACCAACCCGCTCGGGTTCACCATCGGGACGCCCGCAGCGGGGGTACGCGGCCCGCTGGTGCTCGCGCCTGCCGACGACTCACCGGGGTGCGCGGCCGCCGACTACGACGGCCTGCCCGTATCCGGCGCGGTGGTCCTGGTGAACCGCGGCACCTGCCCGTTCTCGGCCAAGCAGGCGGTCGCCGCCGAGCGCGGGGCGGTGGCGATGATCGTCGTCAACAACGTCGACGGCGAGGAGGTGGGCGGCACGCTCGGGGAGGACACCGACGTGAAGATCCCGGTCGTCGGTGTCACCAAGGCAGACGGGGAACGCCTGCGCGCCAACCCCGGCGACACCGTCATCAAGCTCAACGCGGGCGTCCGGGTGGAGCGCACCCGCAACGTCGTCGCCCAGACCAAGACCGGCTCCACCCACGACGTGGTGATGGCGGGTGCGCACCTGGACAGCGTGCCCGAGGGACCCGGCATCAACGACAACGGCTCGGGCGTGGCGGCGGTGCTGGAAACGGCTGTGCAACTGGGTAGTTCACCTCCCGTGGCGAACGCGGTGCGGTTCGCCTTCTGGGGTGCCGAG
Source organism: uncultured Actinomycetota bacterium (assembly GCA_963735245.1). Lineage (GTDB taxonomy): Bacteria > Actinomycetota > Actinomycetes > Mycobacteriales > Mycobacteriaceae > Mycobacterium. The sequence goes on along the minus strand of CAVTKI010000019.1, from coordinate 249,740 downwards.
GAACTCGGCCTCGTCGGGTCGAAGAAGTACGTGGAATCCCTCGACGCCGACGCGCTCAAGGACATCGGCCTGTATCTGAACTTCGACATGCTTGCCTCGCCCAACCCCGGGTACTTCACCTATGACGGCGATCAGTCCGCGCCGCCGTCGGCCAACGGTGGCGTTCCGCGGGTGCCCGAGGGTTCCGCGGGCATCGAGCGCACGTTGGTGGCCTTCCTCAACGGTGCGGGCAAGCCCGCCGAGGACACCGATTTCGACGGCAGGTCCGACTACGACGCGTTCACCCAGGCGGGCATCCCGTCTGGCGGGCTGTTCGCAGGCGCCGAGGAGAACAAGACCCCCGAACAGGCTCGGCGTTGGGGCGGCGATGCCGACAAGCCGTTCGACCCCAACTACCACAAGAAGACCGACACGCTCGACCACATCGACCGGACCGCTCTCGGAATCCAGGGCAGCGGAGTCGGTTACGCCATTGGCCTTTACGCGCAGGACCTGACCGGGCGCAACGGTGTCCCCGTCCGCGACGACCGCACCCGGCACGTAGTGACGGCTTCATGAGGTGGAGGGTCGCACTGGCCCACGTTGTGCTCCTGGTGTCGATGGTGGCCGCGTGCTCGTCGCCGCCGCCTGCCCCGCAGCGGTCGGCCGACCCGGCCCGCGCGCTGGCCGACAAGGTCACGGCCGACGGTCTGTACGTGCACCTGCACGAGTTCGCCGACATCGCGAATGCCAACGGGAACAGCAGGGCCGACGGCACGCCCGGGTACGACGCCAGCGTGGACTACGTGGCAGGAACGTTGCGGAACAAGGGTTTCGACGTCGCCACGCCCGAGTTCGACCGCTTGGTGATGACGGACGCCGGTAAGCCGACACTTTCCGTCGGGGGCCGCAGCTTTCCCGTCGATCAGGCATCGCTGCTCGCCACCACCGCCCCCGGTGGCCTGACCGCCGTCACCAAGCGCCCGCAGAAACCCGCGGGCTGCAGCGCGGCCGACTACGGCAGCGCGGACGTCGCCGGTGCGATCGCGGTCGTGGACAACGCGGCGTGCTCCGTCGTCGACAAGCAGAACGCCGCGGTCGGCGCAGGCGCCGTCGGGCTGTTGGTCGTCAGCGACACCGCGATGCCCGGCCTCTTCACACCCGGCTACTACCAGCAGCTGAAGAGGCCCGTCGCGGTGATCGGCAAGGACGTCGACGCGCAACTCCGGCGCACCAATGCCGCCGTCCGACTCACCCTCGACGCCAGGGCCGCCACGGTGACATCGCGAAACGTGGTGGCACAGACCAAGACCGGCGACCAGCACAACGTGGTGGTGGTCGGTGCGCACCTGAACTCGGTGTCGCGCAGCCCGGGCATCAACGACAATGCGTCGGGTGTGGCGGCGGTGCTCGAAACCGCCGTGCAACTCGGTGGCTCGCCGACCGTCCCGAACGCGGTGCGGTTCACGTTCTGGGGTGCGGGGGAAGCCGGGCTGGAGGGGTCGACGAAGTACGTGGCCAGCCTTGGCCCGGATGGTCTGAACGACGTCGCGCTCTACCTGAACTTCGACTCGATCGGCTCACTGAACGCAGGCTTCTTCACCTACGACGGCGACCAGTCCGGCCAGCCCAACCCCGACCTTCCCGCGTCCCGCGTCCCGCCGGGGTCCGCGGGAATCGAACGCACGCTGGCCGGTTACCTGAACCTCGCCGGTGTCCGGCCCGCCGACATGCCGCTCAGCCGCGCGAGCGACTACAGCCCGTTCCTGACCGCGGGCATCCCGATCGGCGGCATCACCACCGGGGCGTCGCAGCGCAAGACCGAGGTCCAGGCCCGGCTGTGGGGCGGCCAGGCGGGTGCACCGTTCGACCCCGGCTACCACTCGCCCCGCGACACGATCGACAACGTCGACCGCCGCACGCTGTCGATCACCGGACCGGCGGTGGCCTTCGCGGTGGGCACCTACGCGCAATCCACCGACGGCGTCAACGGCGTCCCGGCGCGGGGTTGACAGCAACCCGTACGCCGGCGCCCAACGCCGTCGCAGCTGGTTTCACAGCTGGCCTGCGTATGAATGGCTCCCGTGATGAACAGTTCCCGCCGATGGGCGGCCGCGACAGGGATCGCCACGTCCGTCCTCCTCGGTCTGCTGTCGGTGGCGTGTAGCTCCCACGGCACCACCAGCGCCCACCACCACGACGACGAGCACCACGTCCTCGACGGCGACCACCACGACGACCAGTGAAGGCCATCACGGCGAGCACTCCTCGGGTGGTGGTAGCGCGCCCGCCACCGTCGAGACCGTGGTGCCCGCCCCTGCGACGGACACCGAGACGGCGACGCAGACCGAGACTCAGACGTCGGTTGCGACGTCGGTCGAGACCGACACCCAGACGTCGACTCAGACGGTGACCGTCACGCCGAACCGGGGGCAGCAGCAGCCGCAGCAGCAGCGGAACTCCGGCCCTGATACGCCCGGGCGACACGGGTGACGAACTGGTGCACGCCGTCCTCGGCGGGGGCCAGCGGACCCGGCCTGGCGTGCGGTGAGCTCAGGCCCCGTTGCACGGACTCGCAGGCCGCCCAGTCCTGCCTGTTGGTCAGATCCCAGAAGTCCACCGCGTAGGACGGATCGAAGTCCGGTTGGGCGGCAACGTCTTTGGGGAATGCCCAGGCGCACTCCACGTGAGTGCGGTCCACCGCCAGCGGCGTCATGAGGTGGGTCATCACGTAATCGGGATGCAGGCTGACGAGCAGGTTGGGATATCCGACCAGGTACATCACACTGCGTAGCTCCTGCTCGGAGAGGCCCTTGATCGCCACGCCGCCACTCTTGCCGGTCAGGGACATGGTCTCGGCGCTGTCGATGATCGACATCCAGCCGCCCATCCAGGTGCCGGTGAGTTCGAGGTTCTCCCCGCTGGTCGGCGGGCTGATCCGGGACAGTTCGGGGTGAATCGTCGAGCAGTGGTAGCACTCCTGGTAGTTCTCGGCGATCACCTTCCAGTTGGTGGCGAGCTCGTATGAGTGCCTGGCGACGATCGTGAGATCCTCGGGCCGGTAGGGGCCGATCACGTCTTCGAGGTCACCGACGTGCTCGGCGAAGTCGGCGTCCTGACCGCTCGGATCGGTGAACAGCCAGCCGTGCCAGTTGACCAATCGCAGTTCGGCGAGCCCGAACTCGGCCGGCTCGAACCCGTCGGCGTCGGAGAAGCCCGGCGCGTTGCGCACCTGACCGTCGAGGCGGTACGACCAGGAGTGGTACGGACACACGATGCCGCGTCGCTTGGCCGTTTCGCCGCACGCCAGCAGTTCGTGGCCACGGTGTCGGCAGCTGTTCGCGAATGCCCGAATCTCGCCGTCGTCCCCGCGCACCAGGAGCACGCCGTTGGCGCCGGAGCCGACGGCGCGCTGCGCGCCGACGCCTTCGAGATCGCCCGCGTGGCCGACGCAGATCCATCCCGAGAAGATGTTCCGCTGTCTCCCATTCGAACACCGCGGGATCGACGTAGGCCGCCCTTGGCAGCATGCGCGACTGGCCGAACGGTGCGAGCGCCGCAGCGAGGTCATCGGCGGGTACCGGCGCTGGATCGTACTGTTTGAACATACAGTCAGCTTAGTCTGCGGCACGCCCGTGGTCTAGCGCGCGATCAATCACCGTTGTGGATCAGGCGGTCTCCCCGGCGAAGGCCGCGATGCCGCCCTTGGCGGTCTCGTCGCCGCGCGTCACCCACCGGTACAGCAGGAATCCGATGGTCACCGCGGCGAATGCGGCCACCAGCAGCAGGGTGGCGAGCGCGTTCAGCGCAGGGGTCGGGGCGGCGCGCGCCGTGTTGTAGATCTTCACCGAAACCGGTTCGGTCGCCGAGCCACTGGACAGATAGCGCACCAGCACGAAGTCGTCGATCACGTCGGCGAAGACCAGCACGGTGCTGGCGAAGATCGCGGGCATCAGCATCGGGAACGTGACCCGGCGCAGCGCGCCGATCTGCGAGGCACCGAGGTCCATTGCGGCCTCTTCGTACTGCGGCCCGATGGTGGCCAGCCGCGCCCGCACCAGCACCGCCGGGTAGGCGACCTGATAGGTCACCAGTCCGACCACCTGGGCCGAGGTGCCCAGCCCGATCGGCAGCGCCACCGACGTCACCACGAACAGGAGCGCGACGGCGAGCAGCACCTCCGGGATGACGAACGAGATCAGCATCAGCACGTTGGCCCCGGACGGCAGGCGGCCCCGCCACCGGTCGACGCCGATCGCGAACAGCACCCCGAGCGGTACGGCGATCACGGTGGCGATCACGCCCGAGCTTGAGTGTCTGCAACAGGGCGGTGTGCAGCGAGGCGTCATGCCAGACCGACCGTGTCTGATCGCCCCAGTACCAGCGGAACGAGAAGCCCTGCCACACGGCACGCGACCGGCCGCTGTTGAACGAGAACATCACGGCGACGAGCACGGGGAGCAGCGACCACAGCAGGTACGCGATGGTGGCACCGGCGAGCAGGCGTGGCCGTCGCCACGGATCGCGGAACCATCCGACCGGGCCCCGCATCAGACCTTGACCTCGTCGCCGCGCAGCGTCACGCGGACGTAGTAGAGCATCGGCAGCACCGTCACGACGAGCACCAGCATCACGAACGCCCCCGCCTGCCCGGTCTGACCCGGTGCCTGCACGCTGTCGTTGATCAGGTTTCCGGCCATCGCCGTCTTGGGCGACGCGGACAGCAGGTCATTGGTGAAGTAGTCACCGAGCATGGGCAGGCAGGTGAGCAGGACCGCGGCCAGAATCGTTGGCCTGCACAGCGGTAGCGTCACCCGGACGAACGACCCGACGCGGTTGGCGCCGAGATCCCGCGACGCCTCGAGCATCGACTGCGAAAGGCGGTCGAGGCCCGCATACAGCGGCAGGATCATGTACGGCACGTAGCCGTACACCAGGCCGAGGATCACCACGACGGGCTGGCCGGTCAACCAGTGCACCCGAACGTCGAACAGCCCGCCGAAGCTGAGCAGTCGATTGACCAGGCCGTCGTCCTGAAGGAGGTTGACCCAGGCCAGCATCCGCATCATGTAGCTGATCCAGAACGGCGCGATGAGCAATACCAGCAGGATTCCCTGGCGGCGTCCCGCCAGCCGGGCCACGTAGTAGGAGACCGGGAACGCGATCAGCAGGCACAGCGCGCTGGCCACCAGGATGTAGCCGACGGTGCGCAACAGCGCAGGACCGTAGATGTCGTTGGCGCCGAAGATGCGGGACAGCACGTAGTTGAACTGAGAGGCATTCCACTGCAGTGGATTCCATACCGGAACCGCCGTGCGGAAGATCGGGTCCACCCCGCCGAACACGATCGCAAGCACCACGTAGAGCGGTGCCACGAAACACAGCAGCAGCCAGACGATCCCCGGCGCTGCCAGCGCAGCCCATAGCCGGCGGGCGGGCGCCTGCTTGCGCAACACCGGACGTCAGGACCCGCCGGCGTTGAACGCGTTCCACACGTTGTGCCAGGCGGCATCGTTGGCGGGATCGAGTTCGAGGAGTCGGTATCCGGAGTCGAAGTACTCGGGCCTGACGATGGCGGACCGCAGGTTCTCGGGGATGAACTCCTCGGCGATCAGCGCATCCGCGGTGAGGGTGTTCTGCGGCGGCTGGTACCCGATTGCCGAGAAGTTCTCCTTGGCGACGTCGGGATCGAGCATGTGGTTGATGAAGAGGTGGGCGAGCACCGGGTTCTTCCCGCCCTTCAGCGTCACCAACATGTCGTTGTCCACCAGCCCCTTGCCGTCCGAGGGGAACCAGTAGCGCAGGATCTCGACGCCCGTGCCCTCGGGGAGGTACGACTGGGCGTTGATGATGTCGCCCGACCACATCTGCGACAACCCGATCTGGCCTGCGGGCATGTCGCTGTACATGGTGATGGTGACCTTCGGGGACGTCGCCTTCACCAGTGCGCTGAGTTGCTCGCCGACCATCTTGAGGTCATCGGCCGACGCCGTGTTGACATCGGTTTTGCCCTGCTTCAGCAGCACCATCGCCATGGCGGTGTGCCAGTCGTCGATGATCGCGGTCTTGTCCTTGTAGGCCGGGTCCCACAGCGATTCGTACGGGTTCTTCAGCGCCGCCGATGTCGGCGGGCACTTGGTCGGTGCGCCAACCCATTCCGGTGGTGTAGATGGTGTACGGCACCGTGAACTGCCAACCCTGGTCGTACCAGGGATTGGTGAAGGTCGGCCACACGTTGCTGATGTTGCCGATGTAGGAGTGGTTCAGCGGGCGGAGCAGTCCGCCCGTCACCAGTCGGCTGATCTCCGTGTAGTTGGCGTTGTAGATGTCGAAGTCGACCCCGCTGCGCAGCTTGGTGATCGCCTCGTCGCCGTCGTTGAACGTCGAGACCTCGATCTTGCACGCGTACTTGTCCTCGAAGTCCTTGATGGCCTTCGGGCTGAGGTAGTCGGCGTAGTTGTAGATCTTGAGCGTCGCGCCCTTCTCCGGCGCCATGCCGTCCGCGATCGGCTTGTTGTCGTCGGGGATGTTCCACTTGACCGGGCTGTCCGGCTTCGCAATCGTCAGGGTGGGCGCGGACCCCGATGATCCTGACGGTCCCCCCTTCGAGCACGCCGCGAGGAACGCGCCGAGAGTGGGTGCGGCGGCGGCGAGAATCGCGGCCCGCTGCAGGAATTGTCGACGGTTCGGACCGGGTCCGTTGGGCACTGGCATCGGGGCCTCCCGGAGGTTCGAAGCTTGTCGGTGTTAGGACTATCACATAGACTGAATGCTCAGTCAACCGCTGACGAGCGCTTGCGCGAGGAAAAATTCAACTTCTGACGAGCGCTTGCGCGAGGACAAATCTAACTGCTGACGAGCGCTTGCGCGGGGAAATCCAACCGCTGGAGAGAAGAGGTTTCACCGTGTCTACAACGGTGATCGAGAGTCCCGTGTCCGACGCTGTCGGCCAGCTGATCGCCGACGAGGAGAAGGTGTTCCTCAAGCGTCAGCCCCGGAGCACGGAACTCATCGCGCTGGCGCGCGAGCACCTCGCAGGGGGTGCGACCTCCAACTGGCAGATCGCCGAACCGCAGGCCGTCTGGATGAGCCACGGCAAGGGCTCCAAGGTCTACGACGTCGACGGCACCGAGTATGTCGACATGCACGGTGGATACGGCGCTTCCATTGCGGGACATGCCCATCCGGCGATCGTGGCCGCCGTCAGCGACCGGGTCCGGCGCGGCACCCACTTCGCCCAACCGACCGAGGACGCGATCTGGATCGCAGGCGAGTTGGCCCGTCGGTTCGACCTGCCGCTGTGGCGGTTCGCCAACTCCGGCACCGAGGCCACCATGGACGCCGTCCACCTGGCCCGCGCCCTGACCGGCCGCGACCTCATCATCAAGGTCGAGGGCTGCTATCACGGGCACCACGACTCGGTGCAGGTGTCGGTGCTTCCCGACGCCGACGAGGTCGGGCCCCGCGACCATCCCATCGGCGTGCCGGGCAACACCGGCATCCCCGCCGCGATCCGCGACCTGGTGGTCGTCGTGCCGTTCAACGACGTCGATGCCGTGGCCCGCGCGCTCGGCGAGCACCGGGGCCGGGTCGCCGCGATGATCCTCGAACCCGTGATGATGAACGCGGGAATCATCCCGCCCGAGGACGGCTACCTGGCCGCCATCCGCGACCTGGTTCACCGGGACGGCGCGCTGCTGATCTTCGACGAGGTCAAGACGGGCTTCACCACGGGCCCGGGCGGCGTCACCGCGGCGTCGGGTGTGGTGCCCGACATGGTCTGCCTGGCAAAGGCTTTGGGCGGCGGTATCTCCGTCGCCGCCATCGGCGGCACCACTGAGGTGATGTCGGCCATCGCCGACGGCCGTTACGAGCAGGTGGGTACGTTCAACGGCAACCCGCTGGCGATGGCCGCCACCAGGGCCACCCTGTCCGAGGTGCTCACCCCGGAGTCCTACCGCAGGCTCGAGGACAACGGCGCCCGGCTTCGCTCCGCGTTGGAAGGCGTCATCGCCGAACACGGCTACGACTGGCACGTCGTCTCGGTCGGCGCCAAGGGGTGCGTGACGTTCCGGCGCGACAGAGTGCGCGAATTCCGTGACTTCCTTCAGATAGATGCCCGATTGGGACACCTGCACTGGCTCGTGCAGCACAATGGGGGAGTATTCCTCCCGCCATGGGGGAAGGTGGAGCAATGGCTGTTGTCCGTACAACACGACCACGACGACGTCGACCGGTTCGCCGCGAACTTCGCGCGGTTCGCCGCGGCGGTGCCGAGCTGACCGGGTACTTCCTGTGACCGCCGAGCTGCAGCGCAGCGACCCGGGGGTCACGTCCGGGGGAGCGATTCGGCTGGTCGAGCTGGCGAAGTCCTTCGACGGGGTGCCGGCGGTGACGGGCATCGACCTCGACATCCCGGCGGGGCAGTTCTACTCGCTGCTGGGCGCCTCGGGGTGTGGGAAGACCACCACGCTGCGCATGATCGCCGGTTTCGAGAAGCCCGATTCGGGGCGCATCGAACTCGACGGCCGTGACGTCGCGGGCGACCCGCCGCACCGCCGCCCGGTGAACACGGTCTTTCAGACCTACGCGCTGTTCCCCTTCATGTCGGTCTGGGACAACGTCGCCTTCGGCCTGCGGTACCTGAAGACCTCGAAGGACGAGACCAAGCGCCGGGTCGGTGAGGCGCTCGACCTGGTGCAGATGGGCAAGTTCGCCAAGCGTCGTCCCTCCCAGCTGTCGGGCGGACAGCAGCAGCGCGTCGCACTGGCCAGGGCGCTGGTGCTGCGGCCGCGGGTACTTCTGCTCGACGAGCCGCTTGGTGCGTTGGATGCCAAGCTGCGCAAGCAGTTACAGCTCGAACTGCGGGCCGTGCAACGAGAGGTCGGTATCACGTTCGTCTACGTGACACACGACCAGGAGGAAGCGCTCACCATGAGCGACCGGATCGCCGTACTCGCCGAGGGGCGTGTCGAGCAGGTCGGGCCGCCGCAGGAGATCTACTCGGCGCCCGCCACCACGTTCGTGGCCGGTTTCCTCGGGGCGGCCAACATCTTCGACGCCGACGTGCTCGAGTTGGCCGGGTCGTCGGCGGTCTGTTCGGCGCTGGACACCCGGCTCGGCGCGGCCGTGGACGACTCGGCGCGCACCGGCCCTGCGGCCATCGTGATCAGGCCCGAGCGGATCACGCTGCAGGACGCGGGCTCACCAGTGAGCCAGGGGCACAACGCGATCGGCGGCACGGTGGCGGAGGTGGTGTATCTCGGTTCCTCTACCCAGGTGCACGTCGACGTCGGCGCCCCGTCCAGGTTGATCGTCGAGGTGCCCAACATGTCCGGGCCCGCATCGGTGACCCATCGACCGGGGGCGGCGGTGACGTGCGTCTGTACCCACGACGCCGTCAGGGTGCTGCACCGCAGCAGTGCCAAGCCGATCTCCGACCCGGTGGCCGACGAGGCCGAAGAGCTCAGCCCTTCTTCGCTCTAGCCGGCTTCTTGGCCGCGCCGGTCGTCTTCACCGGCGGCAGGTTCAGCTCACGTTCGGCGAACCGCATCGCCAGCTTGTAGGCCAGGTCCGAGTCCACTTCGGGATCGTCGAGCGCCACCTGGATGGAGAGGCCGTCGAGCAGTGCGCTGAACTCCAGCGCGAACAGCCGGGCGTCGACCTCGACGTCGAGTTCGTCCGACGCCTCGGCAGACTTGATGGCGTCGACGATCATCCGGCGCCAGCGGGCGTCCAGTTCGACCCTGCCCGCCCGCACCTCGTCGTGCCGGAAGGCCTGTGCCCACAGGTCGAACCACAATCCCCATGCGCCGGGAATCTCGTTGTCCGCCTCGGGAACACAGGTCCACTTGATCAACAGCGAGAGCCGCTCGCGCAGCGACGTGACCTCGGCGAGCATCTTCTCCGCGGCTTCGTAGAACGACTCCTCGGAGAACCGCAGCGCGTCGACCAGCAGCCGGTCCCTGGTGCCGAAGTAGTAGATCACCAGCGCCGAGCTCACCCCCGCGCGCTTCGCCACGTCGGCGATGCGGGTGTCCCCGAAGCCCCGCTCACAGATCAGCTCGGCTGCAGCGCGCAACATCTCGATCCGGCGGGCCTCGTTGTTCTCGGTCGCGGGCGCGGGCTCGGCCATGTCCTCGTGGTTCTCCTCGTGAAGTGGCAGCTCTGCTACTTGTCTGTAGCCTAACACTTGATTAGATTGAACAGTCAGTCAGGATGGGTCAACGAGCCCCGACGGAAGAGGTCCCTCATGTCGAATACGTATGACGCGATCGTGATCGGCGGCGGCCACAACGGCCTGGTGTCCGCGGCGTATCTGGCCCGCTCCGGCGCCAAGACGTTGGTGCTGGAATCGCGCGGCGCAGTTGGCGGTGCGGCCACCACCGAGGCGCCGTGGGAGGACGCCCCGCATCTGCGCGTCACGCGACTGTCGTACGTGATGAGCCTCATGCCGCCGACGATCGTGCGGGAACTCAACCTGGAGCGCCACGGGTACAAGGTGCATCCGATGGGGCCGTCATACCAGGCGTTTCCCGAGGGCGGCTCGCTGATCATCTACGAGGACGACCCCAAGCGCACCCACGAGCAGCTGGCCAAGTTCTCCAAGAAGGACGCGGACGCGTTGCCGGAGTACCACGCCTGGATCGAGGGCATCGCCGAGGTGATGGGCCCGCTGCTCACCCAGGTGCCTCCGAACATCGGCAGCAAGCGGCCGTCGGATCTGCTCGACCTGGCCAAGCTGGCCTGGCCGCTGCGCAGCAGCATCACTCCACGCCTGACCGCGGACATCACCCGGCTGCTGACCATGAGCATCGCCGACCTGCTCGACGACTGGTTCGAATCACCGCAAGTCAAAGGTCTGATGGCGGTCAACGGCATCATCGGCACCTGGGCCGGACCGTGCGAACCCGGCACCGCCTACGTGATGGCCCACCACTCGATCGGTGACGTCGGCGACGGCCAGCTCGGCAGCTGGGGGTATCCCGAGGGTGGCATGGGTGGCGTGTCGGAGGCCATCGCGAAGTCCGCGCGCAGCTTCGGCGCCGAGATCCGCACCAACGCCAAGGTTTCCCGCGTGCTGACGCGCGGTGGCAAGGTCCGCGGGGTGGTGCTCGAGAATGGCGAAGAGATCACGGCGCCGCTGGTGGTCACCACGCTGCACCCGAAGATCGCCTTCCTCGACCACCTTTCGCGAAATGAACTCCCCGACGACTTCGTCGGCGACATCGAGCACTGGAAGACGCGCAGCGGCGTGGTGAAGGTCAACGTCGCACTGTCCGAGCTGCCGAGCTTCACCGCCAACCCGAGCTCCGGAATGGCCGAACACCTCACCGGCTCGATCGAGATGGCGCCGTCGATGGAGTACCTCGAGGCGGCCTTCCAGGAAGCCCGCGTCGGCAAGCCGGCGACGCTGCCGTTCAGCGACGGGGTCATCCCGACGACGTTGGACAAGACGCTCAATCCCGATGGCACGCACATCATGTCGCTGTTCACCCAGTGGTGCCCCGCGGAGTGGGCGGATGCCCCGCACACCGAGGAGCTCGACGCCTACGCCGATCGGGTGATCGACACCTACGACCAGGTCGCGCCCGGCTTCAAGGCCTCGATCACGCATCGCGACGTCGTCGGTCCGCACGAGATGGAAGAGGAGTACGGCCTCATCGGCGGCAACATCTTCCACGGCGAGCTGTCGCTGGAGCAGCTGTTCCACATGCGCCCCGCGCCCGGCTTCGCCGACTACCGCACCCCGATCGCGGGCCTGTACAACGGCAGCTCGGCCACCCACGCCGGCGGCGGTGTGTGCGGCATCCCGGGTTGGCAGGCCGCGAACGCCGCACTGGCAGACAAGAAGAAGGCAGGCCGCCGGCGTGCTCGGTGTGCTGGGCCGCCGGTCGTAGCCGTGGCGATGCGCTGCCGAGATGAGACGACGCGCGGCGTGCAGGCGGTCGCGGCGCCATGCTCGGCGCCCGTTCGGTGGCGGTGGTCGGTGCCAGCGCCAAGCCCGGCAGCTTCGGCGAGCGGATGGTGATCGAGGCTCGACGCAGCTCGGCGCGAATGCATCTGGTCAATCCACGATACGACCGGATCGGTGAACTGCCCTGTGCCCCTTCACTGGCCGACCTCGACGAGCCCGTCGACCTGGTGCTGCTCGGCGTGCCGGACAGCGCGTTGATCGACCAGCTCGAGGCGGCGGCCGAGGCGGGAGCGCGGTCCGCGGTGCTGTTCGGCGCGGCGCATGGCCTGCGCGACAAGGTCGCCGCCGTCGCGACCGCGGGCGGCATGGCATTGTGCGGCGCAGGCTGCATGGGCTTCGTCAACAACGTGCTCGGCGTGCGCGCGTTGGGCTACCTGGAACCGGACCCGCTGCCCGCGGGTGGGGTCAGCCTGGTCACCCATTCCGGCTCGGCGTTCTCCACCCTGCTGCGCGTCCCGGCGGGCGTTCGGGTACCGGCTTGCGGTGTCGTCGGGTCAGGAACTCGTCACCGACACAGCCGATTACGTCGAATACGCCCTCGACGACCCCGGCACCACCGTGGTGGCCCTGCTGATGGAGACACCCCGCGCCGCACCCCGGCTGCGAAGGGCGCTGCGGCGCGCCGCCGAACGTGACGTGCCGGTGGTGATCCTGCCGGTCGGTGGGTCGCCGACGGGCCGCGCCATGGTCGCCGCGCACTCCGGGGCGCTGGCCGGTGAGGCCGCAGGCTGGCACGCCTTCTGCGACGCGGTCGGCGCCATCCGGGTGCGCGACCTCGCCGAGTTCAGCGACACCATCGAACTGTTCTCCGCCGGTCGGCGCGCCAAGCGCGCCGCGTCGGGTATCGCGACGGTGCACGACTCGGGAGCGGAGCGTGCCCTGACCGCCGACGTGGCCCACGCGTTGGGCGTGGAGTTCGCGACGTTGTCCGACCGCACGGTGCAGTCCATCGAGGAGCTGCTCGACGACGGGCTGATCGCGACGAATCCGCTGGACGTGTGGGGGACCGGCGCCGACACCCGCGGCCTGTTCCGCGCCTGCCTGCGCGTGATCGCCGACGACCCCGCGGTGGCCGTCACGGCCTTGGCGGTCGACCTGGTCACCGAGTTCGACGGTGACACCTCGTACGCCGACGCGGTTCTCGACGTCGCAGGTGAAACGGACGCCCCTCTCGCCGTGTTGACTTCGATACCGTCGGCGATCGACCGCGCCACTGCGGAGCGGCTGCGCCACAACGGCATTGCGGTGCTCGAGGGCGCCGGCAGCGGACTGGCGGCGCTCGGGCACCTGGCCGCGTGGCCACTGCCCCTCGACGGATCATCGCCGGACGTCGATCAGGCCCGACGGGAGCGCTGGCTGCAGAGGCTTGCCGACTGGGCTCCCGAGATGGCGTTCGACCTGCTCGCCGACTACGGCGTGCCCGTCGCCCGGCCGCGAGTCGCCGGGTCGCTGCAGGAAGCCCTCGCGGCGGGTGGCGAGATCGGCTACCCCGTCGCGATGAAGACCCTTGGAGCCGAGCACAAGAGCGACGTCGGCGGTGTCGTGCTCGGAATCGCCGATGCCGAGGCGCTGGGCGCGGAGTACACCGCGATGGCGCACCGGTTGGGGCCCGTCGTCACCGTGCAACCGATGATCGCCGACGGTGTCGAGATCTCGGTCGGCATGGTCCGCGACCCGGCCTTCGGCCCGCTCTTGGTGGTCGCGGCCGGCGGCACGCTGGTCGAGCTGCTCGACGACCGCGCGGTGGCCCTTCCTCCGCTGTCGCGTGCCGGGGCGCAACGACTCCTCGACGGAATGCGGATCAGGGCGCTGCTGGCCGGCTGGCGTGGCGCCGCACCGGTCGACATGACCGCGCTGGCCGACGTGGTGGTGGCATTCTCCACGCTGGCAACCGAACTCGGCGACGCGCTGGACGCCGTCGAGGCGAATCCGGTGATCGCGTCGGCCGACGGTGTGGTCGCCGTGGACGCGCTACTGGTAGTGCGCGGCAGGGTCGGCGAGTAGCGGCGCGAACGCCAACTCGGCGGCGCCGATCATCAGCGTCTCCGATCCCAGGCTGGCAGGCACGATCCGCACCAGGTCGCGGGGCGCGCGCAGGCTGTGTCGCGCAACGGCGTCGTTGAGCGCGTTGGCGGCCAGCGAGGGAAAGACGCGAAGAAACCCGCCGAGCACGATCAGGCCGGGATTCAGCATGTTGACCGCGTTGCCGAGTGCGATGCCAAGGTACTGCGCCTGGCGCTCAACGGTTCTCACCACCACACTCGAATCGGTGTCATAGGTCTGGGATTGGCTGACCTCCGTCTCGAGACAGCCGATGCTCCCGCAATGACACGTGCCCGTGCCGCCCACATAGGTATGGCCGAGCTCACCGGCGTAGCCGGCCGCCCCGTCGAGGAGCTCGCCTGCGACCACCACCCCGGCGCCGATGCCACCCGCGCCGCCGTTGACGTAGATCATGTGCTCGGCGTTCACATGACGGCCGAAGAGGTGTTCGGCGACCGCGCCGAGGTTGGCGTCGTTGGCCGCGAAGACCGGCAGTTTGGTTGCTGCACTGAGCATTTGACCGATCTGGGCGTCATGCCAGTCCAAGTGGGGCGCCAGCCGGACCATGGAACCGGCCGCGTGCACCAGGCCGGGAACGGCGATGCCGATGGCGGTGACGCCACGGTCGGGTCCGAGTTGCCGTCGCATCTGCTGAATCGTCTCGGTGGCAAGGGTTACGGCCTGCTCCGCGGTGGGGACGCCGGTGGTGGTGCGCTTCGTCACCTCGAGGACGAGACCCCCGAGGCTCACCAAACCTATTGTGATGGAGTCGACTTCGGGGTTGACGGCGATGGCCAGCGTCCGGCTCCGAGGCCGGACCACCGGGCTCGGACGGCCGACCTGGGTGGATGCCGCGGGTTGTGCCTCCTCGACCAGGCCGTGTTCGACCAGTTCCTCGACGAGGTCCTTGACGGTCGATCGCGACAGCCCGGTCCGACGCGTCAGCTCCGCGCGGCTCATGCAGCGGTGGCGGTGGACGAGCACGAGCACCACGGAGAGGTTGCGCCGGCGGACGTCGTCGGTGCTGGTGCCGATCCTGGCGCTGCGATCCATGGCGCTCCATCCCTTTGCGGACCTTGGGTTCGTATCAAACCATTGACAGTGGCGTGGGACACATCATATGTTCGGACTCTGAACAAAAGCGTCGAATCGATCGAGGAGGCGGAGATGTCCGTTCTTGAATCCAGCATTCCGGCCGCCGACGGCCTGGTACCGCAACCGTCGGACAAGTTCTCCTTCGGCCTGTGGACCGTGGGGTGGACCGCCGCCGACCCGTTCGGCGTGGCGACCCGTCCCGAGGTCGACGTGGTCGAGGCCGTCGAGCGGCTGGCCGTTCTTGGCGCACACGGCCTGACCTTCCACGATGACGACCTGTTCCCCTTCGGCTCCACCGACGAGCAACGGCGGCGTGCGATCGGCAGGCTGTCGGCGGCACTGGAGGCCACCGGGATGGTCGTGCCGATGGTGACCACGAACCTGTTCACCCAGCCCGTGTTCAAGGACGGCGGATTCACCAGCAATGATCGCGGTGTTCGCCGCTTCGCGCTGCGCAAGGTGTTGCGCAACATCGATCTCGCCGCCGAACTCGGCGCGCAGACCTTCGTCCTCTGGGGCGGCCGTGAGGGCAGCGAGTACGACAGCGCCAAGGACGTCCTGGCCGCCTTCGAGCGCTACCGTGAGGCGCTCGATCTGCTCTGCGAGTACGTCACCGACAACGGCTACCCGCTGCGCTTCGCGATCGAGCCGAAGCCCAACGAACCGCGCGGCGACATCCTGCTGCCGACCGTCGGCCATGCGCTGGCGTTCATCGAGACGCTTGCCCATCCCGAGCTGGTCGGCGTCAACCCGGAGACCGGGCACGAGCAGATGGCCGGGCTGAACTTCGCGCACGGCATCAGCCAGGCGCTGTACTCCGGGAAGCTGTTCCACATCGACCTCAACGGTCAGCGCGGCATCAAGTTCGACCAGGACCTGGTGTTCGGTCACGGGGACCTCGCCAATGCGTTCGCGCTGGTCGACCTGCTGGAGAACGGTGGCGTCGACGGCGGGCCCAGCTACACCGGGCCACGCCATTTCGACTACAAGCCCAGCCGCACCGAAGACGGTGCAGGCGTGTGGGTCTCGGCCGCGGCGAACATGCGGATGTACCTGCTGCTCAAGCAGCGTGCCGCGGCATTCCGTGCCGACCCCGAGGTCGCCGAGGCGATGGCGGCCGCACGGGTCGACGAGCTGCGGCGTCCCACCCTCGCCTCGGGTGAGACCTACCACGACCTGCTGGCCGACCGGTCGGCGTACGAGGATTTCGACGCCGAGTCCTACTTCGGTGCAAAGGGATTCGGCTTCGTGCGGCTGAACCAACTGGCGCTCGAGCATCTGATGGGCGCGCGCTGATCTTGACGGGCAAAGCCCTAGACGTGATGTGCGTCACGCTATATGTTGTCGGAAACAACAAATCGAAAGATTGGGAGCGGTCTCCATGAAGCGACTGGGATCTGTGGCGTTCGCCGTGCTCATCGGAGCGGGGTTCGCTCTGTCCGGGTGCAGTAGCGACGGCAGCAGCGGCGGCAGCGGTGGCAGTGCCAGTAGCGCCGCAAGCGGCGGCGACCAGGCGAAGGGCAAGATCGGGGTGATCCTGCCCGACACCAAGTCGTCGGTCCGATGGGAGTCCAAGGACCGGCCCGCGCTCGAGGAGGCCTTCAAGGCCGCCGGCGTGCCGTACACGATCCAGAACGCCGAGGGTTCGGCCGACAACATGGCCACCATCGCGGACGGCATGATCGCCGACGGCGTGACCGTGCTGGCCATCGTGAACCTCGACTCCGACAGCGGCGCCGCCATTCAGCAGAAGGCGGCAAGTCAGGGCGTCAAGACCATCGACTACGACCGACTCACCCTCGGTGGTGGGGCCGATGTCTACATCTCGTTCGACAACACCAAGGTCGGCCAGCTTCAGGGCCAGGGTCTGGTCGATTGTCTGGCCGGCAAGCCAGCGAACGTGGTGTTCCTCAACGGTTCTCCCACCGACAACAACGCCACCCTGTTCACGACCGGCGCGCACTCGGCGATCGACAAGACCCCGAGCATCACCGTCGTCGGCGAGCAGGCGGTTCCGGACTGGGACAACGACAAGGCCGTCACCATCTTCGAGCAGATGTACACCGCGGCCAACGGCAAGATCGACGGGGTCTACGCGGCGAACGACGGACTGGCCGGATCGGTCATCTCGATCCTGGAGAAGAACCAGCGCGCCGGGCAGGTGCCGGTCACCGGTCAGGATGCCACCGTCGAGGGTCTGCAGAACATCCTCGCCGGAACGCAGTGCATGTCGGTCTACAAGTCCGCGAAAGAGGAAGCAGGCGCACTCGCCAAGGCCGCGATCGCACTCGCGAAGGGCGAGGCCGTCAGCACGGACAGCACCTCGCGCGACGACAAGGGCAACCGGGACGTTCCCTCGGTGCTGCTGACCCCGAAGGCGATCACCAAGGACAACATCGACGTGGTCATCAGCGACGGCGGCCAGTCCAAGGACGAGGTGTGCGCGGGCAAGTTCGCGGCGATGTGCACCTCGGCGGGGCTCTGATCGACCGATGACCGCAGAGGTGATCCCACAGACCGTGCCCACCTCGAGCCCATCCTCGAACTCCAGGGAGTCAACAAGAGTTTCGGTGTCGCGCACGTTCTGCACGACGTCGACTTCCAGGTCTATCCCGGCGAGGTGACCGCGTTGGTCGGCGACAACGGCGCCGGTAAGTCGACGCTGGTGAAGGCGATCGCCGGGATCCATCCGATCGACAGCGGCACCTACCTCTTCGAGGGCAAGCCGGTCTCGGTGCACGGGCCCAACGACGTTGCGGCCCTTGGTGTCGAGGTCGTCTACCAGGACCTGGCCCTGTGCGACAACCTCGACGTCGTCTCCAACATGTTCCTCGGCCGCGAGCTCAGACACCGCGGTGTGCTCGACGAGGCCCGGATGGAGACGCTGACCAGGGAGGCCCTGGCGTCGCTGTCGGTGCGGACGGTGAAGTCCGTCCGCCAATCCGTCTCGAGCCTGTCCGGCGGCCAGCGTCAAAGCGTCGCGATCGCCAAGTGCGTGCTGTGGAACTCCAGGGTGGTGCTGCTCGACGAGCCAACGGCGGCACTGGGAGTGGCGCAGACCCGGCAGGTCATCGACCTGGTGCGCCGGTTGGCCGATCAGGGTCTTGGCGTCGTCCTGATCTCGCACAACATGAACGACGTGTTCGAGGTGGCCGACCGCATCTGCGCGCTGTACCTCGGTCGGGTCGCGGCCGAGGTCAAGGCGTCCGAGGTCACCCACAGCCAGGTGGTCGAGTTGATCACCGCCGGTCGCTCCGGCAACCTCGGCCTGGCGCCGGCCGAGGCAGCCCAGTCGATGTGAAGGATCGCGAAATGACCACCGTCAAACCCGAACTCGCCGATGCGGACGCTGCGGCCGACACCAGCTCCGACGAGTCGTTCCGCGACGCCGCGCTCAGCTACCTCCAACGGGTGCGCGGCGGCGACATGGGGTCGCTGCCCGCGGTTCTCGGTCTCGTCGTGCTGTTCATCGTGTTCGGGCTGGCCAACGAGCGGTTCCTGTCGGCGCTCAACCTGGCCAACCTGGTAACCCAGGCCGGCTCGATCTGCGTGCTCGCGATGGGGCTGGTCTTCGTCCTGTTGCTCGGCGACATCGACCTGTCCGCCGGGGTGGCAGGCGGTGTGTCGGCCTGCGCGATGGCGTTGGTCATCACCGATGAGGGCTGGCCATGGTGGGCCGCGGTGCTGGCAGGCGTGGTCTGTGGAGCGCTGATCGGGTTGTCGATCGGACTGCTACGAGCCAAGCTCGGCATACCGTCGTTCGTCGTCACACTCGCGTTCTTCCTTGGCCTGCAAGGCGTTACGCTCAAACTCATCGGTGAGGGCGGATCGGTCCGAGTGAACGATCCGGTGATCCGTGGCATCACCATCGACAACCTGCCCGTCACGGTGGGTTGGACCTGTGCCCTGCTGGTCGTCGTCGGCTACGCCGGCATGGAGCTCTACCGGCACCGCAGCAAGGTGGCGGCGGGTCTGCACCATGCACCGCTCGGGGTCGTGGCCGCCCGCATCGTCGTCGTCACCGCCGTGACCCTCGGCGTCACCTTCCTGCTCAGCGTCAACCGCAGCGTCAACCCCAACGTTCAGATCCGCGGCATCCCCTACGTCCTGCCGATGGTCGGGGTGCTGCTCATCGGGTTGACGTTCGTGCTGACCCGCACCCCGTACGGGCGACACATCTACGCGGTCGGTGGCAACGCCGAGGCCGCGCGGCGCGCGGGCATCAACGTCGACCGGATCCGGATTTCGGTGTTCGTGGTGTGTTCGGCGCTCGCCGCGCTGAGCGGGATCATCGCAGCGTCCTACGGCGGCAAGGTTTCCGCGTCCTCGGGCGCAGGCAACGTCCTGCTGTATGCGGTCGGCGCCGCGGTGATCGGCGGCACCAGCCTCTTCGGCGGCAAGGGCCGCGCGCTCGACGCGGTGATCGGTGGCGTGGTGGTCGCCACCATCGCCAATGGCCTCGGCCTGCTGAACCAGTCGTCCTACATCAACTTCTTGGTCACCGGCGGGGTGCTGCTGCTGGCGGCCAGCGTCGACGCGATCTCACGCCGACGGCGGTCCGCCACCGGCCTGAGCTGAACCCGGGAGGCCGGGCCCGACTCAGAAGATCGAGTAGACCTTCCTGACCGTCTCGTGGATGTCCCAGGTGCCGGTCCAGCCCTTGGGGAACACCGCCATGTCGCCGACCCCGATCTCTGCGGACTCGCCGCCCTCGGGGGTGACGGTCATCCGGCCCGCGACGAGGTAGATGACCTCGTTGGTCTCCAGAGTCCAGCGCGACGGGCCCGGCGCGCACTGCCAGACTCCTGCCGACGCCCCGCCCTCCGCCCAGAGTTCGACACCGTGAGTGGCCATCTCCGGACCGGTCGCCTCGTCCAGCGGGCCCCAGTCCTCCAACTCGGCATCGGCGGCGCCTGCGATGATCGGGGTGAGTACGGCTTGGGTCACTGGTGGATCCTCTCGTTGGTGACGTTCCCGGGGAACGGGAGCGAAATCGGTTCGGGGGCAACACGACTGTTGCCGTCGGCGTCGAAGCGGTCGAGGCCGAGGTCGGTGAGGTCGAGCCAGTCGCAGCGGCCCGTCGTGGTCAGATCGGCTGCCACTTGCGAGACAGCAGGGCCCCACATCATGCCGTGCCCGGCGGCGCTGGCGACCACGGTGCCCTCGACCGGTCCGTCGTCGGTGAGCAGCGGGCCGAGGATCGGCAGGTGGTCCGGCGTGTAGTCGATGGTCGCCGCCCACGAGCGGCGCAGGCCGAGGCCCTTGACCGCCGGGAAGAGCTGTTCCATCCGGTCGCGGGCCTTGCGGTAGTACAGGGTGTCGAAGTCGACCGCGGTGCCGGGCGGCTCGTCGGGGTTGCTCATGCCCCACAGCACGCCGCCGGCTTCTCCTGGTCGCCAATAGATTCCGGACGTCACGTCGAACACCATCGGCAGGTCGTGAATGTCGACCTCGGCCGGTGCCGCGGTGACGACGACCTGGTGTCGGGTGCCGCCGGCGTGGATGCGGCCGCCTGCCGTCGAGCCGACCTTGCCCAGCTTCGGGCCGCCGGTCAGCACCACCCGGCCGGTGTCGATCGGGCCTGCGGAGGTGTCGACCCCGACGACGCGGCCGCCGCTGGTGCGCAGCCCGGTGAAGGCGCAGCGCTCGCGGACGTCGACGCCGTGCGCGACCAACGCGGCGGTGTAGGCCAGCACGTTGCGTGGCGCGTCGATGTAGCCGTCACCGGGTGCATACGACGCGCCCATGCGTCACGCCGGGTGCCAGACCCGTGTGTCGCGCGTCGAGTTCGTCGCTGCTGAGCCATTCCACGGTGAGGCCGAGGCTCTGTTGCAGGGCGATGCGGTCGTGCGCCTGCTGCACTTCGGCTTCGGTGAACGACGGCATGAGGTAGCCCTGCGCGACGAACCCGCAGTCGAGCGGATAGCGATCGCCACTGGCGATGTAGAACTCCTGGGCGCGGAGGCCGAGCTTGATCGCGGGCTCGGTGCCGCCCTGTGCGCGGACCATGCCCGCCGCACGGCTGCTCGCGCCGTCGCCGAGGGTGGCGGCTTCGAGCAGGACGACCTTGCCTACGCCGCTTTCGGCGAGCAGGACGGCGGTCCAGGCACCGACCGTCCCTCCGCCGACCACCACCACGTCGGCACTGAGCGGAACTAGTCATAGCACCAAACGCTGACATAGACTGAACGCTCAGTCAAGAGCAAGGAGTGCGGATGTACGGGTTGACGGAAGCGGATCGGCGCATCCAGGACACGGCGCGTGCATTCGTCGACTCGGTGATCCCGCTCGAGGTCGAGGCCGAGATGGCGGGCGGCGTGCTGGCCAAGGAGGTCACCGCCGAACATCACGCCCGGGCAATCGAATTGGGCTTGTACGGCACCAACATGCCGACGTCGGTCGGCGGTCCGGGCTGCACGGCGTTGCAGCAGGTGCTGGTGCAGGAGCAGTGCGGCAGGGCCACCAATGGGCTGGCCTGGGCGATGGCCACCCCACCGCAGTGGTGGGTCGACGTTGCGACCGATTACCAGCGTGAGCGCTGGCTGTTGCCCGCCGTGCGGGGCGAGAAGCACGAGGCGTATGCCATCACCGAGGAGTTCGCCGGCTCGGACGTGTCGGCGCTGCAGGCCACCGCGAGGCGGGAGGGCGACGAGTACGTGATCGACGGTGTCAAGTGGCACGTCACGTCGTACAACCTCGCCGACTACTGCTTCGTGCAGGCGGTGCTGGTCGGAGGGGAGTACGAGGGCGAACACGTCCTGCTCGTCGTGGACCTGCCCTGGCCGGGCGTGGAAGTGGTTCGCACGCCGCACTATTCGCACCACATCGCCGACGAGCATCCGATCGTCGCGTTCAACGGCGTGCGGGTGCCCGTGGAGAACCTGGTCGGCGCGGAGGGCGAGGGCATGACCTTCACGCAGGACTGGTTCCGGTTCGAGCGGGTGATGGTGGCCGCCAGGTGCGTCGGTGCCGCGCAGCGTCTGGTCGACGAGGCCACCGCGTTCGCCAAGGAGCGCGTGGTCGACGGCAAGCCGCTCGGCGAGCATCAGTTGGTGGCGGGCATGCTCGCCGACAGTGCCACCGAGCTGTTCGCCGCCCGCACCATGCTCTACGAGGTGGCTCGCTCGATCGACGCGGGAGCCGACCGCAAGACCCTGCACGCGCAGGCGTCCATGGCCAAGCTGTACTGCTCCGAGATGGCGGGCCGGGTGGCCGACCGCGCCGTGCAGATCTTCGGCGGACGCGGCTACATGCGGGAGAACGTCGCCGAGCGGATGTACCGCGAGCTGCGCGTCGAGCGGATCTGGGAGGGCGCCAGCGAGATCCAGCGGATCATCGTCGCCCGACAGCTGATGAACCGCGGACCGGCGGCGGTGCTGGAGGGCGCCTAAGCGCCCGGCATGCCGCGCAGGCGGACGGACAGGCAGGTGACACAGCCCTCGAGCTTCTCGAATTCGGAGATGTCGACCGTCACGACGCGGTAGCCGCGCTCCTCGAAGAGCTTGGCCGACTGCGGCGCGGCCGACGACATCAGCAGCACGTCGTCGTCGAGCAGCACGACGTGCGCGCCGGGCTCTTCGGGAACCGGGAGGAAGCGCTCGCCCCAGACGCCTGGATCGTCGACGACGGGTTCGTAGCCGATGACCGTGCCGTCGGGTAGCGCGGTGACCGCCGACTTGAGGTGCAGCACCTTCGTCAGCGGCACGGTGACGACCCGCGCTCCGAGCGGCTCGAGGTGGGACGCCAGCTGCGCGATGCCCTCGTCGTTCGTGCGTCCGCCCCTGCCGACCCACACGGTGCCGCCGTACTTGAGCACGTCGCCGCCGTCCAGCGTGCCGGGTGCTTCGATGCGCGCCATCCGGTAGCCCAGCTCGCACACCGTGTCGGCGGCTCCCGGGATCTCGGTCCACCGCTCCTCGGCGCCGGGCCTGCTGATGACCGCGAGATCGCCGTAGACGACCATGGTGTCTTCGACGAACGCGGAGTCGGGGCAGTCTGGCGCCGGAGGCACCTCGTGCGCGGTCCAGCCGGCATCGCGCAACGCCGCGACATAGCCGTCCCATTGGCGCTGCGCGAGTTCCACATCCACGTGAGCACTGCGCTCGATGTGGGTGACGAGACCGTCGGCGAGTCTGGCCGAAGGCCTCCTTATCAGTGCGTGGCGAGAGAACATGACGTCATGGTGCCAGGGCTGAAGGCGATTTTCACCCGCCTAGCAGAATTAGAACTGGCAGGTCCCCGCCTAGCCACGCAGTTTGTCGGTGGGTCGTCGGTAGAGTCGCACATGTGTTCGAGGATTTGCCGGTCGATGTGGACGAGCTTCGCGGGGCCGATGATGCCGCGGTGATCGACGCGGTCACCGGCTGGGCCCGGGTGGGGGCGGCTGCCGATGCCCGCAAGTACGCCGCGATCGCCGAGTTGGAGCGGCGCCGCAACACCGGCGAGCATGCCCGCTGGGCGTGTGACGATCAGATCGCCGCGGCCGCCGAGATCGCCGCCGCGCTCAACATCGGTCACGGCCGCGCCTCGCGGGGAGATGGACCTGGCGGTGGTGTTGCGCGACCGGTTCCCGACGGTGGCCGCCCTGTTCCTGGCCGGGGAATTGAACGCCCGGCGGGTGTGGCTGATCGCCAACCGCACCTACCTGGTCACCAGCCCCGCCGCGGTCGCCACCCTCGATCGGGTCATCGCCGACCGGATCACCGCGTGGGGTCCGCTGACCGAGGACAAACTCACCCAGGCCATCGACGTGTGGGTCGATCGGATCGACCCCGCCGCGGTGCGGCGCACCCGCACCAGTGCCCGCAGCCCGCGACTTCACCGTCGCCGACACCGATGCCACCGGCACCGCCGCGGTGTACGGCCGGCTGCTGGGCCCCGACGCCGTCGCTGCTCAAGCAGCGGGTGGCGGCGATGGCCCGCGGGGTGTGCGAGGACGACCCCCGCACCCTGGCCCAACGCCGCTCCGACGCGCTGGGCGCGCTGGGCGCGGGCTCCACGGTGCTGTCCTGTGCGTGTGCCAACCCGCACTGCCCGGCCGTCGTCGACGATGGCCGGGCCAGCAGCATCGTCGTGCACGTCATCGCCGAGGCCGCGAGCACCGAGGCCCTGCCCGATCCGCTCCTGCACGGGGAGGGACTGGCGCCCGCGACGACCGACGAGGCCGACGCCGACGGCGCCGACCGAGCCGTCGACGCGGCCGTCGAGCCGGCGATCCGGCGCCAGGCCGCTCTGCTCTTCGGCGGCGGCATCCTGCCCGCCCCGCTGCTGGCCGAGCTGATCGCCCGCGGCGCGAAGGTCACGCTGGTGGGCAGCCCGGGCGCGGCGGCCGAACCGCGGTACCGGCCGTCGACCGCGCTGGACGAGTTCGTCCGCAACCGCGACCTGACCTGCCGCGCCCCGGGGTGTGACCGCACCGCGGTGTTCGCCGACATCGACCACACCGTGGCCTACCCCGACGGCCCGACCCATCCCGGCAATCTGAAGTGCTACTGCCGAATTCATCATTTGATCAAGACGTTCTGGCCCGGCTTCTCAGACCGCCAACTCGCCGACGGCACCGTCATCGTCACCACACCGACCGGGCACACCTACACCACCCGACCCGCCTGCAGCCTGTTCTTCCCCGGCTGGGCCATCACCACACCCGCACCGCCCACACCCCGGCCACCCCGGCAGCACCGGGTGCGCACCGCACCCTGATGATGCCGACCCGAAAACGCACCCGCACCCAAGCCCGCGCCGACCGCATCAAAACCGAACGCGCCCTCAACGACGCCCACCTCGCCGAACGCAACAAACCCCCACCCTTCTGACGGGGATATTCGCGCGCGGATGCTCGCGCGCGCGGCCTGACTACCCCGCCGCCACCTGCTTCTTGCCGTATACGCGCTCCATCATGGCCGTGTCTCCATACAGCTGCGCCCGTACCGTCTTGCCGTCGCGGAGGGTGTACACCTCGGCGTCCTGAGCTGCTTCGCCGCCGGCAGTCGTGTCGCTGAGCACGACGACCATGTCACCGTCGGCCAGGAAGCGGCGGGGCGTGATCGTCGGCGACTTCTCGGCCAACCGGCTGAGCATGTCGCCGAGTTCTCCTTTGCCGTGATAGGTACCGCTGACTGCGCTGTCGCCCGGCTGGATCCACTCGATGTTGTCGTCGAACAAGCTCATCAGCGTTTCGACGTCGCCCGCGGCGAAGGCTTCGTAGCCCTTCTTGATGTGCTCGACGTTCTGTTCGGTCTGCTCCGACATTCGTCAACTCCCTTCGTGCGTAACCCTTTACGAGTCGCTGCCGTCAGAGGTGGTCCATCTGCCGAGACATCCGCGCGCTCTCGAAGTAGCTGGCCTCACGGTGCGGATAGTGCGGTTGCGGCCCGGGCAGCCCAATGTGGATGTGGCCGATTGCCGCAACCAATCGTGTGGCATGCCAGTGACGGTCAGTCGTTGCGGGCGGTCGCAGTGCCGTTGCGGCGGTGGTGAACACGACTTCCTGTTCGGTGATGAGAACGGGGGTCGAGGTGTGCTGCTTGGAGCACACCGAGGATGGCGCTGCCCGACATCGCTCTGAAATTGGTTAGTAAGTGCAACATTTCGTGGAGGCCTCCTCCCGATGGCGACTCCTGAAGACAAGCACCACGAGGCGGCCGATACCTCATGCATATGGATGAGATCCGGATACTCTTCATAGAAGACTCACAGCGAGGAGGTTCCGATGCGGGTACCAGCCGCTGAATCGAGGACCCGACGGTGGTCACGGTTGAGGACTTTTCGCGCCTAGTATCGGGTGTCTATTCTGCGGCGGTCACGCCGCAGCACTGGGGGCTGGCCCTGCGTGAGATTTACCGCGTGTTCGGTGGAACGGGCGGCGGGCTGTTGATGGCCGATGGTGCGACCTGGTCCATCGATAACTCGACCATCCCTGCGCAAGCTGCCCAGACCTACGCCGAGTACTACTACCAGCTCGATTATCGTGCTCGAGGCCGTTGAGCGGGGTCCGGTCGGTGCGGTGCGGACCGGAACGGAGTTGATGCCCCTCGTTCGAAGGTCGGAGTTCTACGAAGACTGGCTGCGCCCGCTCGACATCGACGACGGATTATTCGTCCGGCTCACCGGCAGCTCGAAACCCACGTGTTTCATCCTGGCGGCCCCGCGCCGCACCGAGCCGTTCGATTCGCTTGAGCGGGTGAAGTTGGTGAGCGGCTTGGTCGTGCATCTTCAACAGGCGTTGCGTACGCAGGACAAGTTGGCGGCGTTGGCAAACACCACCGTTGAGTTGGCAGGGGCGCTGGAGGTCATCCGGCACGGAGTCATCGTCGTCGGAAGCGACCACCTGGTGATGGACCTGAATTCGGCCGCCGAACAGATCTTCCGCGCCGAAGACGGCATCTGCATGCGGTCAGGACACTTCGGCGCGACAAGCGCGCACACCGAACGAGAACTGCATCGCGCCATAGACAATGCCGTCGACAGCGGACGCTCCGCTGTTCGGATGGGCCGGTCGCTCATCTGTGCTCGGCCATCGGGTAAGCGACCCTACGTCATTCACGTACTACCGTCGCACTGCCGTGACACCGGTGAGTCACCCAGGCATGCAATGGCTTTGGTGCTGATCATCGATCCGGAGGACGAAGCCGAACCAGCTGCAGCGCTGTTGCGGCGGCTCTACCACCTCACCAAGACCGAAGCCGACATCGTCTTGCGCATGATGCGTGGCGCGGACGTGAAGCAGATTGCAGAGGAGCTGTCGGTCTCATTGCCGACGGTTCGCACCCATCTGCAACACGTCTTCGACAAGACCGACACTCACCGCCAAGCGGAACTCGTCCGGCTTCTGCTCGCGCTGACTCCCTGATTGCCTACGTTCTGGCACCGGCGCCCTGATGTCAGCCGGCCTCGCCGTGGTGGGCTGGGAATGGCCGCCTACAGTCTGGGATGCGGCCGGTGGGCCTCCGCCTGCGCCGCCTCAGTGCCCGCCCATCGCCTTCATGTGTCCGTAAGTGCGGAGCCGGCCGGGGTCGTGGACGTGGGCGGCTCCGGCTCGGCCGCCACCGTCCTGGTCCGCCAGCCAAGCAGTCGCATGCCGTGGTAGACGAGCAGCGCGGCGATCGCACCGAGCGCGATGCCGGTGAACGTCAAAGACCCTGCCTGCCAAGTGAAGTCGGCGATGCCGATGATCAGGGGAATGGCGGCGGTCATCTGGTTGATCGGCTGGCTGAAGTCGACGTGATTGGTCAGCCAGATCCGCACGCCGAGCACGCCGACCAGTCCGTACAACACGATCGTCGCACCACCGAGGACGCCAGGCGGGATCGCGGAGATGGTTGCCCCGACCTTGGGGCACAGCGACAACCCGATGGCCACCGCCGCGGCGATCCAGTACGCGGCAGTGGAGTACACCCGGGTGGCGGCCATGACGCCGATGTTCTCGGCGTAGGTCGTGGTGGCCGTGCCGCCGCCGAAGCCGGCCAAAGTCGGTCGCCACCCCGTCGGCGGCCAGCGCGCGGCCGATCAGCGGATCGGTGTCGGTTCCGGTCATCTGGCCGACCGATTTGACGTGGCCGATGTTCTCCGCGATCAACGCGATCACGGCGGGCAGGAACAGCGGCAGCACCGACCACGTGAAGGTCGGCGCCTGGAACTCCGGCAGGCCGATCCACGGCGCCGCCCCGATGCTCGAGGTGTCGACGTCACCAAGAGCAAGCGCCAACAGATACCCGAGGACGACCGCCAGGAAGATCGCCAGCCTGCCGATGATGCCGCGGAAGAACGCCAGCGCCACGACCAGCAGCACCAGGGTGACGATGCCGACGAACGGGCCCTTCTCGAAGTTGTTCTTCGCGGCGGGTGCCAGGTTGAACCCGATCAGCGCGACGATCGCTCCGGTGACGACCGGCGGCAGGATCAGGTCGAGCCAATGCGTGCCGACCAGGTGCACGACCGCGCCGATGACGATCAGCAGCAGCCCGAGCGCCACCAAACCGCCCAGCGCACTTCCGGTTCCGTTCGAAGCCACCGCCGCCGTCACCGGCGCGATCACCGAGAAGCTCGACCCGAGATAGCTCGGCAGCCGGTTGCCGGTGATGATCAGGAACAGCACCGTGCCGACACCGGAGAACAACAGCGTGGTGGTGGGCGGGAAGCCGGTCAGCACCGGCACCAGGAACGTGGCGCCGAACATCGCCACCACGTGCTGGGCGCCGATGCCGATGGTGCGCGGCCAGCTCAGCCGTTCATCCGGTGCGACCACCAGAGCGTCGGACGGGACCTGATTCCAGGTGAGAGGGATCACGCATTCGAACTGAACACCATCTCCGGCTAACTCGCCAGCCGTGGGATGACTTCGTCGCCGAGCCTCTTGACCCAGCCCACCGGATCCGGGTTTCCGGGATGTGGTCCGGTGTTGATCAGATCGACGCCGAGCGCGGCGAAGCGGTCGAGCGTGCGGAGGTACTCGTCGACGTCGGCGAACGGGTCGTCGAAGAACCCGGCGGTCAGCCGGATGTCCGCGAAATCGCGCCCCACCGCATCGCAATGCCTTCGCAGCACGTCGATCTTGTGCGGCATCTCGTCGAGGGTCGAGGTGCCGTTCCACACGTCGGCGTACTGCGCGACCATCCGCAGCGTCTTCTTCTCGCCCGCGCCACCGATCAGGATCGGCGGCCGCCGGATCGGCTGCGGCTGGCAGATGGTCTCGGCCAGCCGATAGTGCTTGCCCTCGTACGGCCCGTCATCGTCGCTCCACATCTGGTTGCAGATCTGCAGCGTCTCCTCCAACATCTCGAACCGCTGCGCCACCGGCGGATACGGCACGCCGAGTGCCAGGTGTTCGCGCTCGTACCAGGCCGCACCGATGCCGAACATCGACCGCCCTCCGGACAGCACGTCGAGCGTGGTGACGGTCTTGGCCAGCACGCCCGGATACCGGTAGGTGACCCCGGTGACCAGCATGGTCAGCGTCATGCGTTGGGTCAGACCGGCCAGAAATCCCATCGACGTGTAGCCCTCGAGGAACGGATCCTCGGCCCGGCCCATGGCCTCCATCTGGAAGAAGTGGTCGGCGAGCGTGAACATGGTCGCGCCGCCCTCCTCCGCGGCCTTCGCGGCGGCCGCCAGCGTTGGGCCCATGCGCTCGGCGCCGGGCAGGAAGTCGATGTAGTGAACGCCCAATTCCATTGTGAATTACTACCTTTCGCTAATCAGTGATTCGTTCGAGCAGTGCCAACGCCTCGTTGATGACACTGCGCTCCTGTTCGGTGTAACGGTCCTGCATGGCACGGACCAACCATTCCTCGCGCACCTTGCGATCGTGTTCGGCGTGACTGCGGCCGACCTGTGTGAGCGTGATGACCTGACGGCGGCCGTCCTCGGGGTCCGGTGCACGGGCGATCAGCCCGTGCCGGTCCAGGCCGGCCAGCGTGGTGGCCATCGACTGTGGACGCACGCGTTCCGCCCCGGCCAGTTGACTGGTCGAGGCGGGGCCGTCCTTGACGAGACGGATCAGCACCGCCGTCTGCGACGGTGTCAGGTCCTCATCGGTCGCCACTTCCAGCAGACGCCTTCGCAGCCTGCTGAACATCACCCGGAGATCGCGCGCTGCCGCGACCGCTGACTCGCTGACCCGTGCCATATAGACAGCTTAAACTGAACAGTTGCAACTGTCTAATTCTCGGACTGACGCTGCGGTCGGCGGTGCAGTGCGTACGCGGCGGCGCCGAGCACCACGACCACGGCGCCGGTGAGCACCGAGGAGGCGGGCAGCGAGAACGCCAGCACGACGCATCCGGTGAAGCCCAACGCGGGAATCACCTTGCCGGGCAAGGTCATTGCGGCGGTGTTGGCAATGGCGTAGTACAGCAGGACGGCGAACGAGGAGAAGCCGATGGCACTGCGCACGTCGACCACCGCGGCGAGCACCGCCACCACCACACCGACCGCGATCTCGGCGACGGTGCGGGCTGCCGAACCGCGGATGTACGGCGGCCAACCGGCTGGGCAGGTACCGGTCGCGGGCCATCGCCAGCGTGGTTCGGGACACCCCGAGGATGAGCGCAAGCAGCGAACCGAGCGCGGCCACCGCTGCGCCCACCCGCACGATCGGCACGAAGCCGGGATGCCCCGCCGAGGAGACCGCCTCGGCCAGCGGGGCCGTCGCCGACGCCAGCGTCGTGCTGCCCAGCTCGGCCAGCACCGTGACCGCCACCGCGGCGTACACCAGCAGCGTCAGGCCGAGCGAGATGCGGATGGCCCGGGGAATCGTGCGGGCGGGTTCGAGTACCTCCTCACCGAGGGTGGCGATGCGTGCGTAGCCGGCGAACGCGAAGAACAACAGCCCGGCGGCCTGCAGGACACCGCCGGGGCTGACGTTGCTGCCGAACGCCAGGCGCTCTGGGTCAGGGTCGCCGCTGCCGAGCACCACGACCACCACCGCGGCGAGCACGGTCGAGCACCACCGCAACGATGACGCGGGTGAGCAGCGCGGACTTCTGCACGCCCACGACGTTGACCACCGTCAGCGCCACCACGGCGACGACCGCGACGGCGTGCGCATGGGCGGGCCAGGCGTAGACCCCGACGGTCAACGCCATGGCGGCGCAGGACGCCGTCTTGCCGACCACGAAACTCCAGCCCGCCGTGTACCCCCAGAACGGACCGAGCCGTTCCCTGCCGTAGACGTAGGTGCCGCCGGACTGCGGGTAGATGGCCGCCAGCCGCGCCGACGACGTGGCGTTGCAATAGGCGACGACGGCCGCGACGGCCAGCCCGACGAGCAGACCCGTCCCCGCCGCGGCGGCGGCCGGGCCCAGCGCGACGAAGATTCCCGCACCCACCATCGAGCCGAGCCCGATGGTGACGGCGTCCAGCGTGCCGAGCCTGCGTTCGAGAGCGGGCATGGTCGTGGGTCAGGAGGGGTACGGCGACGTCAGTCGGGTCACCTCGGGCTCGAGGAACACGTCACCGAGTGTGACGGTGCGCAGGTTGCGTGCGTGGATGAGGTCGATGAGGTCATGATAGACCGTGGTCACCGGCGGGTGATTGAGGTGTCCGATCACGATGTTCTGTGCGACACAATACTTTTCGGCGTTGCCGACGATGTCGCTCGGGGTGAGGATCGCATCGTCCCCCAGCGTGCCGTCCCACAGCGTGGCCACCGTGTAGCCGAGGTCGGCGGCAACCGAGGTGACGACGTCGTTGTAGGCGCCGTACGGCGGCCGGTAGTACGGCGTCGCATCGACGCCGTAGGTGTTCTTGAGGAACTGGTCGGTGTGCCGCAGTTCGTCGGCGACCTGGCCGGGCGTCAGCTTGGTCAGGTTCGGATGCACCCAGGTGTGGTTGCCCAGCTGGATCCGTCCCGACTCCACCAGGGGTGCGAGCAGGTCGTGATTCTCGGTCCAGGACTGATACACCCCGGTGACGAACATCGTCAGCCGGATCCCGGTGTCCAGCGCGAGCTGGGCGTACGCCCGCACCACCGCGGTGTCGACGCCGTCGTCGAGGGTCAGCGCGAGCAGGTCGCCGTCCCCGGGCAGTGAGCTGAGCACTCCGCCGCCGGGAAGGAGCACGCGTGCGGCGGGCGGTGGTGGCGGCGCGAGCGCAGGCCAGGCCGGTGCGGGCGGAGGCGGGGGCGCGGCGGCGGGCTGCGCAACGTGCCTGGAGCCGCCGATGCCACACCCGGCCGCCCCGATCGCCGTCGCTCCGGCAACGAGGCCGAGCAGGAGCCGACGGCGGCTCAACGAGCTCACCCCAGGAGTAACTCCAGCCACACGCGACACGCGTGAAGGTTAGCTGGCGAACCTGGGAAGTCGGGACGTGCCGCGCGCCGACGAACGCGGTTCTCTGATCAGGCAATCTGATAGTCGCTCAAGGGAAACTCCGACGCCTCGGCGATCGCGGCCTCCGTCGACATCGGCCGCAGCAGGGTGGGCTCGCCCGCGGGGTTGAAGTAGTACGACCGCGCGCTCGCGCAGTTGCCGAGGGTGAACAGCGAGTCACCGAGCAGCTCGGTCATCTTGTCGAGGTAGCGGGTGTTGGCGTCCTCGGTGACCTCGAACGTCGTCGCCCCGCGCCGCTTCACCTCGGTGAAGAGCCGGTCCATCAGCCGCATCTGATACTCCATCGTGTTGAAGAAGTTCAGGCCGAGGAACGCATACGGACTTGCCAGGCTCAGGTAGTTCGGGAAGTACGGCATCGAGACACCCTGATACGCCTGGAAACGCGTGTCGCGCCACCACTTTCCGAGATTGCGGCCCTCCCGCCCGACGACCTCGATGGCGGGGAAGTTGGCTTCCCACAGGTCGAAGCCGGTGGCCAGGACCAGTGTGTCGATGACGTTCTTGGTGCCGTCGGCGGCGACGATCCCGTCCGGCTCGACGCGCTCGATGCCCTTGTCCTGCAGGTGCACGTGCGGCTTGGTGAACGCGCGGTAGTAGCCGTTGGAGAACGTCGGCCGCTTGCAACCGAAGTCGTAGTCCGGGGTCAGCTTGCGACGCAGCTCGGTGTCACGGATCACCGCGAATCGGTGCAGCTTGGACAGATCGGACGCCGCGATGTTGAACCGTCCGCGGAAGGTCCGGTAGTGCCTCACCCCGACGGAGACCATCACCTCGTAGATCGAATCCGTCAGCCAGCGAAGGACGCGCTGCGTCAACGGAACCCGTGCGAACAGCCGCTTGGTGCGCTCGCCGAAGCGCAGGTCGATCTTGGGCACCACCCAGATCGGGGTGCGCTGGTAGACGGTGAGGTCGGCGGCCCGCTTGGCGAGTTCGGGGATCAGCTGCACCGCGGTGGCACCGGTCCCGATCACCGCGATGCGGCGGCCGGTGGGGTCGTAGTCGTCCTCCCACTCGGTGGTGTGGACGACCTTGCCCGCGAAGCTGTCGATACCCGGGATCTCGGGCACCTTGGGCTGGGACAGGAAGCCGGTCGCCGTGATCAGGTAGCGCGCGGTGAGCGTCTCGCCGTCGGCAAGGGCCACCCGCCACACGTCGGCGTCCTCGTCCCATCGCGCGCCTTCGACGACGGTGCTGAACCGCATGTGCTTGCGCACGCCGTACTTGTCGGCGACGTCGTCGGCGTACTGCTTGATCTCCGGGCCCGGCGTGAACAACCGCGACCAGTTCGGGTTCGGCTCGAAGAAGTAGGAGTACGTGGTGGTGGGCACGTCCACCGCGAGGCCCGGATAGTGGTTGACGTACCAGGTACCGCCGAGGTCGTCTTCGCGTTCGAGGATCACGAAGTCGTCGAAGCCGAGCCGCTTGAGCTGAATGGCTGCACCGATTCCCGCGAACCCGGCCCCAACGATGACCGCGTCGAATTGCTCCG
Source organism: uncultured Actinomycetota bacterium (assembly GCA_963735245.1). GTDB lineage: Bacteria > Actinomycetota > Actinomycetes > Mycobacteriales > Mycobacteriaceae > Mycobacterium. The sequence goes on along the minus strand of CAVTKI010000019.1, from coordinate 216,328 downwards.
TAGTCATGGGGTAGACGGTACCTCAGGTACTGGGTAGGGCATGGAAGGGCAGGGCAGGGTGTGGCTACCCCTTGATCGACCCGGTCCGCTTCGGGTCGAGCGTCGCGATGCACGTCACCGCGCGGTCGCCCTGAGCCCACGTCTCCTCCGTCGGGTACAGCACGAAGACGCCGACCGACTCGTCGGTCATCGCATCCGGTGAGAACGTCTGCAACTCCTCGGGGCACTTGTTCTGCCACTCGTCGATCGCGGACGGGCCGGGGTAATCGCCGTCGGGCATGGTCAGCACCGCGTACACCTCGCCGCCGTGCGGTTGGCTGCAATCCACGGTGGGCAGCGTCATCACCCGCGCGCTGTTCGGGACGTCGGTGATGCACTCGCCGACCTTCACGTCGGTGGCGACGGTCGTGTCCTTGGTGACGAAGAGCGCGAGCGCGACCACCACCGCGACGCCGACCACCCACAGGCCCGAGAGGACCAGGCCCGCGATCGCCAATCCGCGGCCACCCTCGCGGCCGTCCTTGGTCCTCTTCAGCGCGACGATGCCGCAGATCACGCTGAACAGGATGGCGCCGACGATGCCGAGAATGAGCGTGGCGATGGCCCACCCGCTGGTCTTCTTCGGCGCGCCGTACGGCTGCTGCGCGTACGGATCGCCGTACGGCGCCTGCTGGTACGGCATCGGCGGAGGTGGCGGCCCCGGGTGCTGGTACGCCTGCGGGTACGGCTCGGGATAGGGCTGCGGGTAGCTGCTGCGGGTACGGCTGGTACGGCGGCCCTTGGGGAGGATATGGCTCCCCTTGGGGCTGGTTCGGATCTCCGGACGGCCAGGTCACCCCCGGAAGATAGCAGGCCTGCTGCCCGAATCGACCGTGAGCGACGGAGCTCACGCCAGCAAATGTAGCGCCGCATCGACGGCCAGCGCGGGAACGTCCAGCTTCTTCGAGCCGAGGTCGTGCCGGGCACCCGTGACCTCGACGATCGCGGTGGCGGCCGGGATGAGGGCGGCGGCGGCCCGCAACTCCTCGAGGGTGCCGAACGGGTCGGCGGTGCCGTGGGTGAACACCGTCGGCGCCGCGATGCGCGGCAGGTGCTCGGTCCTGGCCCGCTCGGGCTTGCCTGGCGGGTGCACCGGGTAGGAGAACAGCGTCAGCACGTCGACGGTGACGCCGTCGTCGGCGACCGCCATCGAGGTCTGCCGTCCGCCGTAGGAGTGGCCGCCTGCGAGCACCGGCCCGTCGGTCAACCCGCGGACGAGTTCGACGGCCTCCGCGATGCCCGCCCGATCGCCTGCCGCCGATCCGGACGGCGGCCCCTTCGGCCTTCGCCGCCGGTACGGCAGGTCGTAGCGCACCGCGAGAAACCCGCGCCCGGCCCACTCGTCGCACAGGCGGATCAGCAGCGGGGAGTCCCGGTTGCCTCCCGCGCCGTGGGTCAGCGCGATGGCCCCCTTCGGGTCGCCGTCCGGCCGGTGCGCGATCCCCGCGATGGCGTCAAGATCCATCGGAACGCAAGCCGAAACAGGGCGGAGACGGGGCCGTGGCCATGGCCCAACGGGTAAGCGGCGCGCAGACATTCGGTGACCCACCGTTTGGCGAACTCCACCGCGTCGGGCACCGAATAGCCGTGCGCCAGCGCGCATGCCGTCGCGGCGGCCAGGGTGTCGCCCGCGCCGTGGTCGTGGCCGGTGGCGATGCGCTCGGCGTCGAACTCGTAGAAGTCGGCGCCGTCGAACAGCACGTCGGCGCTGTGGTCGGAGGACCGCAGGTGGCCGCCCTTGACCAGGGCCCACTGCGGCCCGAGCGCGTGCAGGGCCCGCGCGGCGTCGCGCTGCGAGTCGGCGTCGACGACGTCGATGTCGGTGATCAGCCGCACCTCGTCCAGGTTCGGCGTCACCAACGTGGCGATCGGAAACAGCTCGGTCCGAAGGGCATTCAGCGCCGACGGGTGCAGCAGCGGATCGCCGTGCATCGAGGCGCACACCGGGTCGACGACGAGCGGCGCGGCCATCCCTTCGGCGGTCAGCCCGCGCCAGGTCTCGGCGACGGCGGTGATGATCTCCGAGGAGGCCAGCATCCCGGTCTTGGCGGCCTGAATGCCGATGTCCTCGGCCACGGCTTCGATCTGCCCGGTGATGACGTCGAGCGGGATCTCGTGAAAGCCCTTGACCCCGACCGAGTTCTGCACCGTGACCGCGGCGACCGCGACGCACCCGTGCACGCCGAGCATCGCGAACGTGCGCAGGTCGGCCTGGATGCCCGCACCGCCGCCGGAGTCGGAGCCCGCGATCGTCATCACCCGCAGCGGCGTCTGACCGGGTGGCGTCAGAGGAAGGTACTTCACGTCGACATCACGAGCTCAAGGGTAGATAGACGCGGTTGCCGTGGTCGGCGAACTCCTGGGATTTCTCCGCCATCCCCCTCGCGATCTCGTCCCCGTAGGCGTCCCGGATGTCCTGCGTGATGCGCATCGAGCAGAACTTCGGGCCGCACATCGAGCAGAAGTGCGCCGTCTTGGCCGGTTCGGCCGGCAGGGTTTCGTCGTGGAACTCGCGGGCGGTGTCGGGATCCAGCGACAGCGCGAACTGGTCGTGCCAACGGAACTCGAAGCGCGCCTTGGACAGTGCGTCGTCGCGTCGCTGGGCGTGTGGATGTCCCTTGGCCAGGTCCGCGGCGTGGGCGGCGATCTTGTAGGCGATCACCCCGTCCTTGACGTCCTTGCGGTCCGGCAGGCCGAGGTGCTCCTTGGGCGTGACGTAGCACAGCATCGCGGTGCCGGCCTGCGCGATGATCGCGGCGCCGATCGCCGAGGTGATGTGGTCGTAGGCCGGCGCGATGTCGGTGGCCAGCGGCCCGAGCGTGTAGAACGGGGCCTCCTCGCAGAGCTCTTCCTCGAGGCGGACGTTCTCGACGATCTTGTGCATGGGCACGTGCCCCGGACCCTCGATCATCACTTGCACGCCATGGCTTTTCGCGATCTTGGTGAGCTCACCGAGGGTGCGCAGCTCGGCGAACTGGGCCTCGTCGTTGGCGTCGGCGATCGACCCGGGCCGCAGCCCGTCACCGAGCGAGAACGTCACGTCGTAGCGGGCCAGGATCTCGCACAGCTCCGCGAAGTGGGTGTAGAGGAACGACTCGGTGTGGTGGGCCAGGCACCAGGCCGCCATGATCGAACCGCCGCGGCTGACGATGCCGGTGACCCGGTTGACCGTCAACGGGATGTAGCGCAGCAGCACCCCGGCGTGCACCGTCATGTAGTCCACACCCTGCTCGCACTGCTCGATCACGGTGTCGCGGTAGACCTCCCACGTCAGCGCCGTCGGATCGCCGTTGACCTTCTCCAGGGCCTGATACATCGGCACGGTGCCGACGGGGACCGGGGAGTTGCGCAGAATCCACTCCCGGGTCAGGTGGATGTCGCGGCCGGTGGACAGGTCCATGATCGTGTCGGCGCCCCAGCGGGTGGCCCACACCATCTTGTCCACCTCCTCGGCGACCGACGACGTCACCGCCGAATTGCCGATGTTGGCGTTGACCTTCACCGCGAAGGCCTTGCCGATCACCATCGGCTCGGACTCGGGGTGGTTGTGGTTGGCGGGGATCACCGCGCGGCCACGGGCGACCTCGTCGCGCACCAGCTCGCCGGGCACGCCTTCGCGTTCGGCGATGAACGCCATCTCGGCGGTGATCTCGCCTGCGCGGGCGCGTTGCAGCTGGGTGCCGCGGTCGCGCCGGATGCCAGGACGGGGTGGCAGGCCCGCGGTCAGATCGATCACGGCCGTCGCGTCGGTGTACGGGCCGGACGTGTCGTACAGGTCGAGGGTCTCGCCGTTGGTCTGGGTGACCCGTCGGAACGGCACGCGGCCGCCGTCGGCCAGTTCGCGGTACGCCTTGGCACTGCCCGTGATCGGGCCGGTCGTCACCGAAGGCTCGATGGTGGGGGTCTTGGGGGACTTGGAGGAATTGAACGCAATACTCATCAGCACATCTCCCTACGCCGGCATTACCCGGTCAGGTTCATACGGTCGACGGCCCCGGCGAAGAATCCTGCTCAAGCCGTCCTCTCAGCGCACTAGATGTGCGCTCCCGCGCGGACGCTGCACAACGTACCAAATCTTCGTCGGGGGAATACGAATTGCCCCCGGATGTTTTGTATAGCTAACATATGTGTTTTGGGCGATGGTGCCCGCGATTCAATTATTTCGATACGTAAGCGAAGCTGATGACGACTGAGATCGAGAACAAGCCCACCGGTGGGCAAGAGCCCAGTGACGGGGGAGTGGCCGTGGTAGCTGATCCCGACACCGCTGCCGCGTTGACCGCCACCCGCCGCACGCGGATGGATCACGACCACCCGCACTACAAGTGGGTCGTGCTGTCCAACACGACGCTGGGCACGCTGCTCGCCACCATCAACGCGTCGATCGTGCTCATCTCGCTGCCCGCGATCTTCCGCGGCATCGGGCTGAACCCGCTGGCCCCCGGCAACGTCAGTTACCTGCTGTGGATGCTGATGGGATACCTGGTGGTGACGGCCGTGCTGGTCGTCCCGTTCGGCAGGCTCGGCGACATGTTCGGCCGCGTCAAGATCTACAACCTCGGCTTCGTGGTGTTCACCCTGGCCGCCGTCGCACTGTCCTTCGACCCGTTCCACCTCGGCGGCGGAGCCCTGTGGCTGATCGGCTGGCGGGTGATCCAGGGCATCGGCGGCGCGATGCTGATGGCCTCGTCGTCCGCGATCCTCACCGACGCGTTCCCCGCCAACCAGCGCGGCATGGCGCTTGGCGTCAACATGGTGGCGGCGGTGGCCGGCTCGTTCCTCGGCCTCCTGATCGGCGGCTTCCTCTCCGAGTGGCACTGGAAGGCCATCTTCTGGGTCGGCGTGCCGATCGGCATCATCGGCACCATCTGGAGCGTCCGTTCGCTGCGGGAGCTCGGCGTCCGCACGGCGGGCAAGCTCGACTGGCCGGGCACCCTGACCTTCGGTCTCGGCCTGACGGTGCTGCTCGCGGGCATCACCTACGGCATCCAGCCCTACGGAGACTCGACCACCGGCTGGACCAATCCGTGGGTGCTCGGCGCGATCGCCTTCGGCCTGCTGTCCCTGGTCGCGTTCTGCTTCATCGAACTGCACGTCGACTCGCCCATGGTCGACGTCCGGCTGTTCCGCTCCGCGTCGTTCGGCATGGGCAACCTGGCCGGGCTGATGTCCTCGATGGGCCGCGGCGGCCTGCAGTTCATGCTGATCATCTGGTTGCAGGGCATCTGGCTTCCCTTGCACGGGTACAGCTTCGAGTCGACGCCGCTGTGGGCCGGGATCTACCTGCTGCCGATCACGTTCGGCTTCCTGGTGGCCGGGCCCGTCGCAGGCTCACTGTCCGACCGCTTCGGGGCGCGGCCGTTCACGGTGGGCGGCATGCTGCTGATGGCGGCGACCTTCGTGGCACTGGTGCTGATCCCGGTGGACTTCAACTACTGGGTGTTCGCCGTCCTGGTCTTCCTCAACGGCCTCGGCGGCGGCATCTTCACCGCACCCAACACCGCGGCGATCATGTCGAGCGTGCCCGCCGCCCAGCGCGGCGCCGCCTCCGGCGTGCGGGCGACGTTCTTCAACGCGGGCTCGTCGCTGTCGATCGGCGTCTTCTTCTCGCTGATGATCATCGGACTGGCCAACACACTGCCGTCCGCCATGAGCAGTGGCCTGCAGGCGCAGGGCGTATCGGCGAGTGTCGCGCACGACGTCGCCACCCTGCCTCCCGTCGGCAGCCTGTTCGCCGCGTTCCTCGGCTACAACCCGATGGCGGAACTGCTCGGCCCGTCCGGCGCGCTGCAGGACCCCGGCGTCAACGCCGACGTGCTGACCGGCAAGACGTTCTTCCCGCAGTTGATCACCGAGCCGTTCCACTCCGGCCTGACCGTGGTGTTCATCGCCGCGGCGATCATGATGCTGCTCGGCGCGGTGGCGTCGCTGTTCAACCCGGGCCGCTACGGCACCGAGTTGGGCGCCGACAACGCGGCCTAGATGTGGTGATGGCCGATGACCGCCCCGTGCTCTCCGATGACGACGCTCGCCTGAGCGAGGCGCGGGGCGCGGTCGACGCCTTCGTCGCCGAACTGCAGGCGGGAGTCGACACCCGCGACGCCGACGTGTTCAACGGGCACTTCGCCGCCGACGTGTTGTGGGGAACTCCGTTCGGCGACACCGTGCTCGGCTACGACACCCTGCACGACGTGCATCGCAGGATGCTGCCCCAGCGTGTCGGGGGAGCATCGTCGCGTTACGAGACCGTCCGGGTGAGTGCGCCCGCGCCCGACGTCGCGGTGGCGCAGGTGCGGCGGGTTGCCCTGGCCGAGGACGGGACGCCGGTCCCGGACACCGATCCGACGACGTTCTCCGAGATGACGACATTCGTCCTCGTCAGGCGGAACGGCCAGTGGTGGCTGGCGGCGGGTCAGCACACCCCGGTCCGGCCCAAGCCGTCCTAGCGGATCAGGGCGCCGCGCAAGAAGAACTGCTCGAACTGGCGGACGATGATGGAGCCCGCCCTGAGCTGAGCGGCGATCTCGAGGTTGTCGTCGGCGACGTCTTCGGCCCACGCGCTTGGCCATCCGCCGTCGTGCAGGCTGGTGCGAAAGGCGAGCACGACGTCGTCGCGCGTCATCTCGGAATCGACCACCATGGCCGTCGTCGTAGCCCGGTGTGATGCCGCGCCTGCGAATCCCCGGCTGCAACCACAGCCGTCGTCGGGATCGTTCCTGTCGCGGTCGCACGGCTCCTGCAGCCAGACGAGTTCGCCTTCGACGCAGTAGTGGTAATCGTTCGGATCGGTGCCTTGGGTCAGTCCCGTTGCCACGAGGATCAGCATGGCCGCGACGCTACGAGCGGCCACCGACACGGCGTGCCGAACGTCCACCCCCCGAGTAGCGCGTCACAGAGTTGCGGATACGACATCATTTCGCGGTAATACGTGGTCATCATGCCCAAGATCGAAACTGTGAGTTTTGCCGTAGCGGTGGACCGAATGTGTATTGACTGAGACGATGCTGTGATGACAGCGCGGGTGGTGAGCCGTCCCATGGAACAGCGCGCGGTCAGCGAGTTCCTCGCGGCCGCCGCAGTCGAGCCCGCCGCGCTGGTGCTCGAGGGCGACGCAGGCATCGGCAAGACCACCGTGTGGTTGGACGCCATGGAGCGGGCACGCGAGGCGGGCTTTCGCGTCCTGTCGACCAGGATCGCCGAAACGGAGTCGGTGCTCGGCCTATGCGGGCCTCGCCGCGTTGCTGGAAGGCGTGGAGCTCGCCGCCTTCGAAGCCCTGCCGCCGCCGCAGCGACTCGCCATGGACCGGGTGCTGCTGCGGATCTCCGCCGAAGGGCCGATGACCGACCAGCGCGCCGTCAACGCGGGCGTGGTGTCGGTCCTCGAGCACCTCGCCTACCGGTCCCCGGTGTTGGTCGCAATCGACGACCTGCAGTGGCTCGATCAACCGAGCTTGCAGATCGTGTCCTCGGTGGCGCGCCGGCTGCGTGGCTCCATCGGTGTCCTGGCAGCGGTCCGCACGGGTCCCGACAGCACGAGGTCGGGGTCGTGGCTGGAGCTGCCGCGGCCGGACCGGCTACAGCGCGTCGCCCTGCGTCCGCTGAGTCTCGGCGCCTTGCACACCGTGGTGTCGGAGCGCGTCGGGCGGTCCTTCTCGCGACCCAAGATGCACGAGATCCACCAGGTGTCGGGCGGCAACCCGTTCTACGCCGTGGAACTCGCCCGCGCCATCGACGACGGCGCGTGGGACGACCGGGCGTCGCTTCCCGGCAGCCTCGCCGAACTCGTCAGGGCCAGGATCGACAGCCTCACCGTCGGCGCCAGGACCGCGCTGCTGGCCGCCGCATGTCTGGCCGACCCCACGGTGGAGGTGGTCGCGCGGGCGACCGGAACGGGAACCGACGAGATCGTGACGTCACTCGAGGAGGCCGAGGACAAGGGCATCATCGGAATCGACGGCCACCGACTGTATTTCAGCCATCCGTTGTTGGTCCGGGGCATCTACAGCGAGAGCACCCATGCCGACCGCCGCCGGATGCACCGGCAGCTCGCCGAGATCCTCGATGAACCCGAACTCCGGGCCCGACACCTCGCCCTGGCCGCCGCCAGCGGGGACCCCTTCACACTGCGGTCGCTCGACTCGGCTGCTCAGATGGCCCGGTTGCGGGGAGCGCCCGCGGCCGCAGCCGAGCTGCTCGAGCTGGCCATCGGCCTCGGCGGTGACACCCCGGAGCGTCGAATCCTCTCTGCGGCAAATCATTTCGAGGCAGGCGATCCGGCGCAGGCCCGTCGCCAGTTGGAGCGGACCATCGAGGGACTCGGTCCCGGTGCGATGCGCGGGGAGGCGATGAAGCTGCTCGCGATCGTGCGGCTTCACGACGACAGCTTCGAGGAGGCAGGCACACTCCTCGAGCGCGCGCTCCAGGAGTGTGTCGACGACCGGGCCTCCTCCGTTCAGATGGCGGTGATGCTCGGCTACGCCCTGTACAACTGTGGCCGCACCGACGAGGCGCTGCGGCACATCGACGACGCCGTGGCCGCCGCCACCGCGTCCGAGCGCGGCGACCTGCTCAGCCAGGCGCTGGGAATGCGAACCATGATGCGCTTCCTGGTCGGCGACGGGTTCGACGAGGAGAGCATGACCCGCGCGCGCCAGTTCGACGACCAGTCGTTCAGCATTCCCCTCGCCGCACGCCCACGGGTTCAACACGCACTGCTGTGCGCGTGGTCCGGCCAGTTCGACCAGGCAGGGCGCGAGCTGGCGCTGATCCGGGACGTCTGCGCGGAGCGCGGCGAGGAGAGCGAACACATCTTCCTCGGCTTCCATACCGCGCTGGTGCACGTCTGGCAGGGCGACTTCGCCCAGGCCGCCGTGGTGGCGGAGGACCTGATGGACAGGGCCGCACAACTCAACTCGGACCTGCCCTCGTTCATCGCCTTGACGGTGCGCGCGATGACCGATGCCTTCGCGGGACGTGTCGACGAGGTCCGTCGGGACACCGACGACGCGCTCGCCGCGGCGCGGCGCAGCGGCTCGCATCGGCTCTCGGAGTGGGCGGTCACCAACCTCGCGTTCCTCGAGACCTCGTTGGGCAACTACGGCCAGGCACTGGCCACCCTGGCGCCGCTGTTGGCCAACGTCGCCGCGGCGCCGCATTCGACGGAGATCATCTCCGCGCAGTTCGTCCCCGACGCCGTCGAGGCGATGGTCGCGCTGGGCAGGCTCGACGAAGCCGAAGAGCTCGTCGACATCGTCGAAGCCAACGGCGTGCGACTGGACCGGGCCTGGATGAGGGCGGTCGGCGGCCGGTGCCGCGGCATGCTGCTGGCGGCTCGTGGCGATGTCAGCGGTGCGGCCGAGGCCGTGACGCGGGCGATGGACGAGCACACCCGGCTCGGCATGCCGTTCGAGCAGGCGCGTACGCAGTTGCTGCTCGGGCAGATCGAGCGACGGCAGCGGCGCCGCGATGCGTCCGCGACGACGCTGCGCACGACGGTGGCCGCGTTCGAGCGAATGGGGACGCCGCTGTGGGCCGACCGTGCCCGCGCGGAGCTCGCGCGATCCGACACCGGTCGGCGCCATGCCGTCGGGCTGACTGCCGCCGAACAGCGCATCGCCGAGCTCGCGGCATCGGGGGTCACCAACCGGGACATGGCATCCACGTTGTTCATCAGCCCAAAGACGGTGGAGGCCAACCTGACTCGCATTTATCGCAAGCTGAACATTCGCTCCCGCGCCGAACTGGGCAGGATCATGGGTCAATTCGACTCATAGGGAAACACCCGATTCGGCCGCGCCGCTCCGCGGCCTAGGGTTGCCCGATGAACACCGCCGCGCCGGGGAAACCGAGATTCCTGGTGGAGTGGTACCGGCCCGATGTCGGAGGCGAATCCTTCGACAGAAGCCTCGCGCGCCTCATCGAGTGCGCGGAGACGACGGCGGCCGCCGGGGCTCCCGTGCACGTCCTCGTCACGTTCGCGGTCCCGGCGGACGAAGTGGCGTTCGCGGTCTTCGATGCCGACTCACCGAGGGCGGTTGCGGAGCTGTGCAATCGGGCAGGCATACCCGCCCTGCGCCTCACCCCGGCGGTCGGCGCCCAGTTCCCCTCGTCGGGCTAGCCGCTCGAAAGGTCGACCAGCACCGGTGCGTGGTCGCTCGGCGCCGGAGTGCCCTTCTTGCCCGGCTTGCGTTCGTCGCGCGCGATCTCGGCGTTGGTGACGCGGCCGGCCAGCGCCGGTGAGCCGAGAATGAAGTCGATCCGCATGCCCTGCTTCTTCGGAAACCTCAACTGGGTGTAATCCCAGTAGGTGAACGTGCCAGGGCCGGGAGTGAAGGGGCGGACCACGTCGGGGAACTGCTCCTCGATCGCGCGGAAGGCGGCGCGCTCCGGCTCGGTGACGTGCGTGCTGCCGCGGAAGAACTCGACGTCCCACACGTCGTCGTCGGTGGGGGCGATGTTCCAGTCGCCGACGAGCGCGATCGGCTTGGCCGGATCGTCGGCCAGCCAGCCCGCGGCCGTCTCCTTCAGCGCGGCAAGCCATTCCAGCTTGTAGGCGTAATGCGGCGAATCGACGGTGCGGCCGTTGGGCACGTACAGGCTCCAGACCCGCACGCCGTCGCACGTGGCGCCCAACGCCCTGGCCTCGGACGCCTCGTCCCACATCGGTTGCCCGGCGAAGCCGGCCGTCACGTCGTCGATGCCGACGCGGGACGCGATCGCCACGCCGTTCCACTGGCTGAACCCGCTGTGCACGACGTCGTAACCGAGCGCCGCGAACGGCATCGTGGGGAACTGGTCGTCGGAGCACTTGGTCTCCTGCATCGCCAGCACGTCGACGTCGGCGCGTTGCAGCCAGTCGGTGACCCGGTCGACGCGGGCGCGGATCGAGTTGACGTTCCAGGTGGCCAGCCGCACGGCCTAGAGCGTACGGGCGTCGACGTAGCGGACGTGGTGCTGGGTGTCGAAGCCCATCGACTCGTACAACGCGATCGCGGGGGCGTTGTCGGCGAGCACCTGCACGTAGGCGCGGGTGGCCCCGCGGCCCGCCGCCCAGCCCAGCAGCGCCTCGCACAGCGTCCGGGCGTGCCCCTCGCGACGGTGTTCCTCGACGACGTGCACCGCCGACAGCCCCGCCCACCGGGTGCCGTCGGGCGCCGACGTCACGGCCGCACGCCCGACGGCGCGGTCGGACCTGGCCGCGAACACCACGTCGCCGTCGACGACCGCGGTCAACACGTCGGGGGGAACGTCGCGGACGTAGGTGCGCAGCCACTGCGCGTCGGGCCGGTCCGCCATCGTCACCGTCGAAGTGACCGTCGAAGCCGGGGCGGGCGAGTCGGTCGTCACGTCTGTGGTCATCACCACGTTCTCGCCGTCGGCAGGCACGCCCGGCGGCACCCGGAACAGCCGGTCGGGAACGGACGAGCAGCGGCGGCACGCCGCGGGCCGCGTACCAGTCGACGATCGCGGGCATGGCGCTCAGGTCACCGCGGACCTCAAGCGGCACCGCCGAATTCGCTCGCCGCGTGCTGCCGTGGCCGTATCGCAGCAGCCAGCCGTCGATCCACTGCCGCTCGATGCCCGGCCAGGCCATCGTGGCCGCGTACTCGAGGTTGCGGATGTCGCCCGTGCGCACGGGCGCCGCGGTCAGCCCCTTGATCGCGACCACGTCGGCGGCGGCGACGTCGACCACGTCGTCACGCTTGGTGCGGACCCGCAGCACCGGACCCACTTCGAGCAGATGGCCGACCACGTCGGTCAGCGGTGGCACGGAACCGGTGGGCAGGCGGTACCGCAGGCTGACCCTGGTACCGACCGGCGGAAGATCGGGCATCGTCGGCTCAGTGTCCGAAGGGGTCGGGATCCTCGCCGGGCATCCAGGTCAACCCCGGCACGCCCCAGCCGTGGGACTTGATGCTGCGCTTGGCCGCCCGCGCATGCCTGCCGATCAGGCCGTCGACGTAGAGGAACCCGTCGAGGTGTCCGGTCTCGTGCTGCAGCATGCGCGCGAACAGTCCGCTGCCCTCGAGCGTGATCGGGGTGCCGTCGGCGTCGAGGCCCGTGACCCGCGCCCAGTCGGCCCGGCCCCTCGGGAAGGACTCGCCGGGCACCGACAGACAACCCTCGTCGTCGTTGTCGGGATCCGGCATGGTCTCCGGAATCTCGGAGGTCTCCAGCACCGGGTTGACCACGACGCCGCGGCGACGCGTGGTGCGGCCCCGCTCGTCGGCGCAGTCGTAGACGAACACCCGCTGCGATACGCCGATCTGGTTGGCGGCCAAGCCGACTCCGTAGGCGGCATCCATCGTGTCGTACAGATCTTTGATGAGACCGGCCAGATCCGCCGGCAGCGAACCGTCGTCTCCGACGGGCACGGGAGTGGTGACGGTGTGCAGGACGGGATCTCCCACGATGCGGATGGGTACGACGGCCATGCGAAAGAGATTAGTGAGCAAGCTTCAGTCAGCCGACTCGCGGGCTTCGATCACGGCTCAACTCCGGCTGCCGTGATTGAATGTGCCCGAACCACCAGAACGTGTTTGCATGTCGGAGAGGGACCGGGGAGCGAAATGGACGGCGCCATGGCGCGGACTGAGCGATCCGGGGACGATTCTGAGCTCGCCGACGGGTTGACCCGTCGCGAGCACGACATCCTGGCCTTCGAACGACAGTGGTGGAAGTATTCGGGGTCGAAAGAGGACGCCATCAAGGAGCTGTTCTCGATGTCGGCCACGCGGTACTACCAGGTGCTGAATGCGCTCGTCGACCGGCCGGAGGCCCTGGCGGCCGACCCGATGCTGGTCAAGCGGCTGCGCAGGCTGCGGGCCAGCAGGCAGAAGGCACGCGCCGCGCGCAGGCTGGGGTTCGAGGTCACCTGACGTTGCCTCCCCACGATCGCGTCTGGATACAGTGGGTTCGATGAATCAGCGAGAATCCTCAGGGTTGCCACTGCGCGCCATGGTCATGGTGCTGCTGTTCCTGGGTGTGGTGTTCCTGCTGGTCGGGTTCCAGGCCATGGGTTCGGGTGACGACAGCGACAGCAGCTCGTCGACCGCCGTCAGCACGGTCACCGCCACCCCGACGACCAGTGCGTCACCGACGGCGGATGCCGAGCCCGCCAAGGCCGACGTGCGCGTGTACAACATCTCCGAGGTCGCAGGCGCCGCCGAGAGCACCGCGAACCGGCTGCGCGACGCGGAGTGGAACGTCACCGAGACCGGCAACCTGACGTTGGACGGGGTGACCGCGACGACGGTGTACTTCGGCGAGGCACCAGGGGAGAAGGAAGCCGCCGATGAGGTCGGCAAGCTCCTCGAGGCCCCGGTCGAACCGCGGACACCCGACCTCGCCGATCAGCCGCCGGGCGTGATCGTGGCGGTCACCGGCTAGGCTCTCGGGCATGCCGATCTCAGCCCCGCTTCGTCTACTCGCAGCCGCGGCGATCATCGTTCCGGTCGCGAGCGCGTGCAGTCCCAATGAGCCGGTCGCCACCCAGCCTGGCACCACGCCGTCCGTCTGGACGGGCTCCCCGGCGCCGTCCGCAGGCGCCGGTACGAGCGAGGCCCAGGCGGCCCCGGCAGGGCGAGAAGCTCACCGCCGACCTCAAGTCGCCCGACGGCACCACCGTCGCCACCGCCGACTTCGAATTCAGCGGCGGCTACGCCACGATCACCGTGAAGACCGTCGCCGCCGGACAGCTCGCCCCGGGCTTCCACGGCATGCACATCCACGCCGTCGGCAAGTGCGAGCCCAACTCGGTGGCCCCGACCGGCGGCGCGCCCGGCGACTTCAACTCCGCGGGCGCGCACTTCCAGGTGGCCGGTCACACCGCCCACCCGGCCAGCGGTGACCTGACGTCGCTGGAGGTGCGCGGCGACGGCTCGGCGATGTTGGTGACGACCACCGACGCGTTCACCGCCGCAGACCTTCTCGCCGGCGCCCACACGGCCATCATCATCCACGAGAAGGCCGACAACTTCGCCAACATCCCGCCCGAGCGCTACCAGCAGACCAACGGCGCCCCGCCACCGGACGAGACCACCATGGCCACCGGTGATGCCGGCAAGCGGGTGGCGTGCGGTGTCATATCCGGCCCGTAGGGCAAGGACCGGACTGCGGCCGGATCACATCGCCTTCAACCGATCGCAGCGGCCGACCGTAGGCGTCGAGTGGGAGTTCGCGCTCGTCGACCCCGTCACGCGTGACCTCTCCAACGAGGCCGCGGGAGTGATCGCCGAGATCGGCGAAACCCCGCACGTGCACAAGGAATTGCTGCGCAACACCGTCGAGGTGGTGACCGGCATCTGCGACAACGCGGGTGCCGCGATGGACGACCTGCGTGGCACGCTCGGCATCGTCCGGCCCATCGTGCGCGAACGCGGGATGGAGTTGTTCTGCGCGGGCACTCACCCGTTCGCGGAGTGGGAGGCCGCCGAGCTGACCGACGGGGCGCGCTACGCCGAGCTCATCAAGCGCACCCAGTGGTGGGGCCGCCAGATGCTGATCTGGGGTGTGCACGTCCACGTCGGGATCTCGTCGGCGAACAAGGTGATGCCCATCATCACCTCGCTGCTCAATCAGTATCCGCACCTGCTGGCGCTGTCGGCGTCGTCGCCGTATTGGGACGGCGCGGACACCGGATACGCCAGCAACCGCGCGCTGCTGTTCCAGCAGCTGCCGACCGCGGGGCTGCCGTTCCACTTCCAACGCTGGTCGCACTTCGAGCGCTTCGTCCATGACCAGAAGAAGACCGGCATCATCGACCACATGAACGAAATTCGTTGGGACATAAGGCCTTCCCCGCATCTGGGCACCATCGAGGTGCGGATCTTCGACGGGGTCTCCAACCTGGCCGAGCTCGGATCGCTCGTCGCGCTGACCCACTGCCTGATCGTCGACCTGGATCGCACGGCTCGACGCCGGCGAGCAATTGCCCACCATGCCGCCATGGCACGTGCAGGAGAACAAGTGGCGCGCAGCACGTTACGGCCTCGACGCCGAGATCATCCTCGACGCCGACAGCAACGAGCGCTTGGTCACCGACGACCTGGAGCAGCTGCTGGAACGGCTGACCCCCGTCGCGGCGTCACTGGGCTGCATCGACGAGCTCGCCAAGGTGTGGTCGATCGCCCAGGCGGACGCGTCGTATCAGCGGCAGCGCCGCGTCGCCGAGGAACACGACGGCGACCTGCGCGCCGTCGTCGACGCGCTGATCGCCGAGCTCGTTCTGTAATTCTCATCGATGGGGGGCAGCGTGACGACCAGGCCGATGTTTCCGCTGGAGTCCGTGCGGCTGCCCGGTGAAGACCTGCCGCTGCGCATCTTCGAGCCGCGCTACGGCGCACTGGTTCGCGATTGCCTCAGCGGGAGCAAGGAATTCGGGGTGGTGCTGATCGCCGCGGGCCGCGAGGTCGGCGGCGGCGACGCGCGGCTCGACGTCGGCTCGATGGCCCACATCGTCGAGTGCCAGGACTTCGGCGACGGACAGTACCGGCTCGAATGCGAGATGCGGGAACGGATCCGCGTGACGTCGTGGTTGGACGACGACCCGTACCCGAAGGCGACCGTCGAGCCATGGCCGGACGAGCCGGGGGCCGCCGTCACGGGCGCCGACATCGTCGTCGTCGAGGACCGGCTGATGGACCTGTTCGAGCGCATCGCAGCGTCGCAGGAGGCGCGCCTGCCACCGCGGCACGAGTTGCTCGGTGAGCCCGAACCCGGTGACGACGCGGGAAAGCGGTTGTACGCGTTGGCAGCCCGGGTGCCGATGGGCCAGGCGGACCGGTACTCCGTGCTGGCCGCGCCGACCGCAGCAGACAGGCTTGACGCATTGCGGGATGCCGTCGAGACGGTGGCGGCGATGATCGAGTTCCAGCTCGCCGACGGCGCAGCGCCGGACTAGGGGCCTGCCAGCCGGCGCGCCTCGACGAAGACGCTTCGGTTCGCCTGCATCTCGGTGACCCGCGTCGCGCTTGTGGCGCGACAAGAGCTCGGCCGCACCGATCGAGTCGACCTCCCAGCCGTGCTCGGCCAGCCAGTCGGCGACGTCGGCGCGCGGCTCGTTGAAGAACAGCTCGGTGACGTCGGCCGATCTTGCGTCCGGTGCTGGCGACCGCGTCGCGCATCTCCTGCATGGCGGCCCGGCGCTTCTCCTGGTACTCCTCGTCGAAGTAGTCCGATCCGAAGGCCTCCACGGCGATGCGGCTGTCCGGTGCGCTGAGCCGTTGGATGCGTTCGAACAGCAGATCCTGCGCGTCCGCGGGCAGGTACGGCAGCAGTCCCTCGGCCAGCCATGCGGTCGGCTCGGATGCGTCGAAACCCGCCGCCCGCAACGCCGTTGGCCAGTCCTGGCGCAGGTCGATGGGGACGGCGACGTCGCGGGCGACGGCCTTCGCGCCGTGTGCCCGCAACGTCTCGCTCTTGAATTCGAGCACCTTGGGCTGGTCGATCTCGTACACCACCGTTTCGGCGATCCACGGCAACCGCCAGGCGCGGGCGTCCAGGCCCGCGGCCAGGATGACCACCTGGCGGATGCCCGCCGAGCCCGCCGCGATGAAGAAGTCGTCGAAGTGCTTGGTTCTGGCGGCGGCGTAGGCCCAGATGGTCTGCATCCGCTCTGGCAACTCGTCGATCCGATCGACGTCGGTGCCGAACGGTGACTCCCATCCGCTCGCCACGGCGGCGTCGATGAACCACTGCGCGTAGTGGTCGACGAACAGCGGACGCCGCGAAGCGGTCTCGGCCGCCCGCGCCATCGCCACGCCGAGCGCCGTAGCGCCGACGCTCTCGGTGATGTCCCAGGAGTCGTCGTCAGTTCTCGCCATGCTCAGCCATCTCGTCGCGGGTCAACAGATCGTCACGGAAACTCTGTTCACGGTAGGCCAGCTGGCCGACCCGGTTCGCCACCACCGGTGCGGTGATGACGGTGAACAGTGCGGCGAGGATCAACATGCCCACGTCAGCGTTGCCGCGGAGCCGGATGGCCGCGCCGGCCAGCACCAGAAGCAGGCCGAGCACCTGCGGCTTGGTGGCGGCGTGCATGCGCGACAGGGTGTCGGGGAACCGAACCACGCCGATGGCCGCGGTCAGCGCCAGGACCGAGCCGCTGAGGATCAGCGCCGCCGCGACGACGTCGAGGACCCCTGCCGTGGTCATTGCGGGTGCCCGTCGTCGCGGTCGGTGTCGCGCACCCGGTAGCGGGCCACGCTGACGGAGCCGACGAAGCTGATCAGCGCCAGCGCCGTCAGGCTGTACGTGACCGTGGTGTCCAGGCTGAAGGCGGCCCAGGTGCCGATGGCGCACATCGTCACCGCGACGAAGGTGTCGAGGGCGACCAGCCGGTCCAGCGTGCCTGGCCCGGCGAGCAGCCGGAACATCGTGATGGCGGCGGCCGCCGTGAGAAGGACCGCGGCGATGATCCAGACGGTGTTCATGCGCGATCCCGTTCGCTTCTCGCTGGCTCATGCCTCCCTCTCCGACGACGGCTGCCAGTCCACCGGTCGCTCGAACGACGCGATCATCAGCCGCTCCACCTCGGCGACCTGGTGGTAGAACCGGCTCACCGAGCGGTCGGATCCGGCATCGATGACGTGGACGTAGATCATCCGTCGGGTCTGATCGATCTCCAGCACGATCGAACCGGGGATCAGGTTGATCACGTTGACGGCCAACGCCAGCACCAGATCCGACTTGAGCGCCAGGTGCGCGCGCAGCACCGCCGTGCGCGGTGGCGGCCCCGGCTTGACCGCCAACCAGGCCACCTGCACCGACGACAGCACCAGGTAGTAGCCGACCTGGCCGATCAGCCGGATCAGCGACAGCGGATGCAGCCTGCCCTCGATGGGCACCGGCGGCAGCGGCAGCAGCAGGGTGATCACCAGCGCGATGACCAGCCCGCTCAGGATGTTGGCCGCGGAGACGGTGCCCCACAACAACATCCACACCAGGATGAGCCAGCACAGCACCCACGCCCGCAGCACGACTCTCCGCATGGCAGGCCTGCTCTTCGTGTTCACGCTCATCGGTGCTGATCACCGCCGAGCACCGCGGAGACGTACTGGCCCCTGTCGAGCACCTCGTCGGCGGCGCGCTCGGTGAACCCGAAGATCGGCCCGGCCAGCACGGTGAGCGCAAGGCCGACGGCGATCAGTGCGCCCGTCGGAACCAGCATGCCCACCGGCATCCGGCCCACGTCGTCGCGCTCGGTGTACGCGACGTCCTCGGTGTCACTGGCCGCGTCGAGCAGCGCCGACGGGGTCGCGGCGGACAGGGCGCCCTCGGGTGCGTCCGCACGTGCGCGCCAGAACGCCATCGTCCACACCCTGGCCATCACGTAGAGGGTCAGCAGGCTCGTCACCACGCTGCCCCCGACCAGGAACCAGGCAAGCACCGAGCCGTTCTGACTGCCCGCCTCCAGCAGGGCGACCTTGCCGATGAACCCCGAGAAGGGCGGGATTCCACCGAGATTGAGGGCGGGCACGATGAAGACGAGCGCCAACAACGGGCTGGCGGCGGCCAGCCCGCCCAACCGCTGCAGGGTCGACGCGCCTGCCTGGCGTTCGATCAGACCGACCACCAGGAACAGCGTCGTCTGCACCACGATGTGGTGTGCGACGTAGTAGATGGCACCCGCCATGCCGAGCGCGCTCGACAGCGAGATGCCGAACACCATGTAACCGATGTGGCTGACCAGGGTGAACGACAGCAGCCGCTTGATGTCGCTCTGTGCCATGGCGCCGAAGATGCCGACGATCATCGTCAGCAGAGCCGCCACCAACAGGATGCGGTCCATCGCGCCACCGGGGAACAGCAGCGAATGCGCCCGGATGATGGCGTACACACCGACTTTGGTGAGCAGGCCGGCGAACACCGCGGTGACGGGTGCCGGTGCGGTGGGGTAGGAGTCGGGCAGCCACGCCGACATGCGGGAACACCGCGGCCTTGATGCCGAACGCGACGAGCAGTACCGCGAACAGTGCGCTGCGGGTCCCGGCGGGCACGTCGTCGAGCCGCACCGAGAGCTCCGCCATGTTCAGCGTGCCGGTCGCCGCATAGATCAGGGCGATGCCGATCAGGAAGATCAGCGACGACACCATCGACACCATGACGTAGGCGATTCCGGCACGCACCCGTTCCGTGCTCGCGCCGATGGTCAGCAGCACGAAGCTCGCCGCGAGCAGCACCTCGAACCCGACGAACAGGTTGAACAGGTCACCGGCCAGGAACGCCGTGCACACGCCGGCGGACAGCACCAGGTACGTGGGCAGGAAGATCGACACCGGTTGGCGTTCGTCGCCGTCGCGGATGCCCTGCCCGATGGCGTAGAAGACCACCGCCAGCAGGACGATCGCCGACACGGTCAGCATCATCGCGGACAGCCGGTCCACCACCAGCGTGATGCCGAGTGGCCCCATGCCGGAAACGCTCTGGCCCCATCCGCCGACGTGCACCGCGATCGTGCCGTCGCGGTCCGCGAGATAGAGCAGCACCCCGCACACCGCCACCACCGCGGTCAGCGCCAGCAGCGCGATCGTGCGCTGCAGACGGGGTCTGCGGCCCGCGAACAACGTCGCCGCCGCCGCGAGCGTGGGGATCAGGACGGGCAGCGGCGTCAACACCGCAGCGGCAGTACTCATGCGCGATCCCGCTTCGCTTCTCGCTGGCCTCATCGGGACCCCTCGTGGCCGGGCAGGGCGTCGAGTTCGTCGGGTTCGTCGGTGTCCAGGATGCGCTCCGGCATGGGACGGTCTTCGTCGAGCTGCGGTGCCCTCGCGCCCCGACAGCTGGGACACGCGGGTGTCCTCGGGGTCGTCGCCGACCTCCTCGGCCCGGGACAGCCGGTACGACCGGTAGGTCAGGGCCAACACGAACGCGGCGATGCCCATCGTGATGACGATCGCGGTCAGGATCATGCCCTGCGCCAGCGGGTCGGCGGTGGTGGTCGCGCCGTCACTGGTCCGTCCGCGGATCGGCGGATTGCCCGACGTGCCGCCGACCGTCAGCATCAGCAGGTTGACGGCGTTGCCGACCAGCAAGAGCCCCAACAGCATTCGGGTGAGGTTGCGTTCCAGCAGCAGGTAAACGCCCGTGCTGGTGAGGCCGCCGATCAGGATCAGGGGAACCAGATAGGTCGTCATCGGCCGCCCGCCATCTCGACGTCGACGCGCGCGCCGAGGCTGCGCAGCACGTCGAGCACCAGGCCGACCACGATGAGGTAGACGCCGAGGTCGAAGAACAGTGCCGTGACCAACTTGACGTGCCCGAGCACGGGGACGTCGAACTCGAACACCGCCGACGACAGCACGGGTGCGCCGAGCAGCAGCGACGTCACGGCCGTGCCCGCCGAAAGGGCCAGCCCCGCGCCGAGCACCTTGCCCGCGTCCAACGGCAGTGCCTCGCCGAGTTCGTAACGGCCGCCTGCCAGGTAGCGCAGCACCAGGGCGAGGCCTGCGGTCAGCCCACCCGCGAAACCACCGCCGGGGGTGTTGTGGCCCGCGAAGAAGAAGTACGCCGACAGCACCATGATGAGCGGGAAGATCATCCGGGTGGCGACCTCGAGCACCAGCGACCGGTACCGCGGATCACGGAGCTCGCTGCCGCGCAGCCAGGTGATGTCGCCGACGGCGGGGCTCGTCGCAATGACCGGAATCTGGCCGATGTCGGGCTGACCGGCGTCCGCCACCCGCGGTGCCGAACCAAAACGCCTGTGCCGGAACACCATCGACGCCACCCCCGTCGCGGCCACCAGGAGTACCGAGATCTCCCCCATGGTGTCCCAGGCGCGGATGTCGACGAGCAGCACGTTGACCGTGTTCGAACCGTGGCCGCGGTAGTAGGCCGCGTCGGGCAGCAGTTCGGCGATCGGCCTCGTGGTGCGGGCGGCCATCGCGAAGACCGCGAGTGCCGTGACGCTGGCGCCGACCGCCACGGCCAGCAACACCCGCGGCACCCGGTTGCGGCTCATGTGCGTCGCGTCGGCCTCGGCGGGCAGCGTGCGCAACACCAGCACGAAGATGACCAACGTCAGCGTCTCCACCAGGAACTGGGTGAGCGCCAGGTCGGGCGCGCCGTGGAACACGAAGATGACGCCGCAGCCGTAGCCCGTGACGCCGACCAACAGCACCGCGGCCAGCCGGTTGCGCAGCATGGTCGCGCTGAGCGCCGCGGCCAGGATGATCAGCCCGACCACGACCTGCAGCGGCGAGTCCCACAGCCGCAGCTCAGGACGGTCGCGCGCCCCGAACATCAGCATCGCGACGGGCACCAGAACCAGCGTCGAGAGGATGGCGGACTGGGTCGCCGGTATCGAACCGCGCTGGGTCAGCGCGGTGAGGCGCACCGCGAACACGTCGGCGCCGCGGATCACGGCGTCGTAGATGCGGTCGGCGTTGCCGAGCGGCAGGTACCCGACGCGGGCGCGGCGCAGCCGGTTGCGCGCGAAGAACGCCGCGGTGCCCGCGGCGAGCACCAGCACCGACAGCAGCAGGGGCAGGTTCACGCCGTGCCACAGCGCAAGGTCGTAGTCCGCGCCACCCGGCACGGTGTCGGCGTAGCCGTCCAGCACCTGGTCGAGACCGGCGGGCCACAGCCCGAACACCAGGCCCGCGGCGGCCAGGATGGCCGGGGCGAGCAGGAATGTCGTTGGCGGCCTGTGCATTTCGGCGACCCGCTGGCTCGGTGCGTCCCGTCCCTTTCGGGCGAAGGCGCCGTAGATGAAGCGCAGGCTGTAGATCGTGGTGAACACCGAACCGAACACCACGCCCGCGAGGACGAACGGCGCGAACGAGCCGAGGGATGCGCTGTGGGCGAGCGTCTCGAAATCGGCTTCCTTCGCGACGAAGCCGAGGAACGGCGGCAGTGCGGCCATGCTCGCGGTGGCCGCGGCCGCGACGACGAAGAGCGGCTTGTACCGCCCGCCCAGCCACGCCAGCCTGCGAATGTCGCGGGTGCCCGTCGCGTGGTCGACGATGCCGACGACCATGAACAGCGCGGCCTTGAACATGGCGTGCGCACACAGCATCGCCAACCCGGCCAGCATCAGGTCGCTGCCGCCCGCGCCGACCATCAGGGTGATCAGACCGAGTTGGCTGACGGTGCCGAACGCGAGGATCAGCTTGAGGTCGTACTCGCGGACCGCGCGCCAGCCGGCCAGCAGCATCGTCAGCAGGCCGAGGGTGACGACCATCGGCCGCCACGGGGGAGCGTCGGCGAAGCCCGGCGTCAGACGGGCCACCAGGTAGACGCCTGCCTTCACCATCGCCGCCGCGTGCAGGTAGGCGCTGACCGGGGTCGGCGCGGCCATGGCGCCCGGCAGCCAGAAGTGCAGCGGGACGATCGCCGACTTGGACAGCGCGCCGATCAACACCAGCGCCACGCCGATCGACGCGGCCAGCCCGGTCGGCGGATCGGCGACCAGTTCGGACAACCGGTAGGTGCCGCTGGCGGTGCCGAGGATGACGATGCCGACGAGCATCGCCAGCCCGCCCGCGGTGGTGACCAGCAGCGCCTGGGTGGCCGCCCGCCTGCTGGTGGCGCGCTCGGCGTAGTGGCCGACCAACAGGAACGACAGGACGGTGGTCAGTTCCCAGAACAGGTAGAGCACCAGCATGTTGTCGGCGACCACCAGCCCGAACATCGCGCCGGAGAACGCGACGAGTTCGGCCGCGAAACTGGGCAGGCGCTTCTCGGTGTGTCCGTCGTGATGGTGGAAGTACTCCGCGCAGTAGAAGAGCACCAGCGCGCCGATGCCGAGCACCAGGACGCTCATGATCGCGGCGAGCGCGTCGAACCGCAGCGTGATGTCCATCGACAGCTGCGGCACCCAGTCGACGTGAACCGTCGCATCGCCCCGACCGGGCCAGTTCATGGCCACCCAGACCAAGGAGCCGAGCGGAACCAGCGCCAGCGGGTAGAACGCCTGCCGTCCCCAACGGTGCACGAGCACCGGCGCGATGGCCGCTGCCGCGGCGTGCGCGAAGAGGATGGCGAGCATGGCACTCCGTATCAAGCGGGGTGTCAGCCGTCTCGAGATATGGCTGGCTTTGTCTCAAGCCAGTTTACGGGGCGGGTGTGGCGCGGCCCGGCCGCCTACTCAAGAGGCCAGCGAGCGACGGGCCCGAGCGGTGATCGTCGACGCCCACCGACCGACGATGGCCGGACACGGTGCCTCCAGCGACGTGCCCGCCAACTGACCGGTCCACGTGTCGCGGGCGAACACGCCCTCGCGCACGTCCGCATCGGCGGCCACCAGGACGGGCAGCCCGGCGGCCAGTGCCATCCCCGTCTCGATCTGCAACCACGGCGACGTCCACGATTCGCCGGTGACGGCGGCCCGTTCGGCGGTATCGGCCCGCCACACCGCGGAATCGATGACCAGCTGCCGGAATCCGAGCACGAGCACCCCGTCGGCGGCGTCGATGAAGTCGAGCACGATCCGCCACGGGTCGGGCTCGTACTCATCCCGGCCCAGCCGAAGGACGTCGAACCCGAGACCGGACAGCCGCCGATGCCACGACCCGCTGGTGCGGCGTTGTTCGCCGGACAGCCCGGTCGGCTCGCTGACGAAGACCGTCCGCTTCATCGGCGGATGGCCGGCAGGCGCCACGGCTTGCGGCGCTGGATCGTCTCGATCATCGGTACCACCGCGTCCTCCGGCGCCTTCTGCTCGGCGTCGAGCAGCTCCGCCACCTCGGGTGGGATGCCCCTCGCGCCTGCGAAGTCGGCCCCACCGATCTGGGCCCCGGCGAAGTTCGCCCCGGTGAGGTTGGCGCCCGTGAGATCGGCCTCGCGAAAGTCCGCCTCGGCGCAGTCGGCCTCGATCATCGACGCCTTCTGCAGGACCGCCTTGTAAAACACGGTCTTGTGCAGGCAGGCCTTCCTGAACGAGGCGCTGGTGCAACTCGCGTCGTAGAGGTCGGCTCCCGTGAGGTCCACGCCGCGATCGTCATCGGACTTCCAGCCGAGATACGCGTTCTCCAGATTGCAGTGCTGCAGATCGGCCCGCTGCAGGTCGCGGGCGTACCGCAGCCCGTCGGCGAGCACCTTCTGGATGCGGGGTGGGAGCTCCTCACGCAGCATGCCCGCGATGAGCTCGATCGCCTCCTTGACGTACGGCGTCCCCCTGGTGCCCTGCTCGGTCTGCCTGTCGAAGAAGCGCCGAAGCAGCACCGCCCCCGCCATCCGGGTGGTGTCGTTGTCGGAGGAGAGCGCCTCGACGGTCGAGGTGAACGAGGCGCCGACGGCCGCCCGCACGTCACGTCTGTTCTGGCTGCGGAAGAACGTCAGGACGGTGACGAGCACGGTCGCCAACGTGCCGATGATGGTGACCCACCGTTGAGCGTCCTCTGCCGACAGATTCACCGAACCCCCCGCCCTATTCTGCGGACCTTAGTGCGACCGGGACCCCGGCCGGGTCAGGGACACGCCAGGGTGTCAGTCGTCGAGCGCCATGCGGACGAGTTCGTTGCGCGACGACAGCCCGAGCTTCGAGAAGACCTTCGCCCAGGTGGTAGTCGACGGTGCGTGGGCTGAGGAACAGCTGCGCGGCGATGGTCTTGTTGGTCGATCCTGCCGCGACGAGGCGGGCGATCTGCAGCTCCTGCGGGGTCAGCTGGGTGAGCGTGCTGACGTCGCGTTGGCGCGCCCGTTCGCCGGTGGCGAGCAGTTCGGTCCTGGCGTGTTCGGCCCACGGCGTCGCGCCCAACCGCTCGAAGATCTCGAGCGCGGTACGCAGATGCTTGCGCGCGTCGGCCCGACGGCGTCGACGTCGCAGCCGCGCGCCGAACATCAGTGCCGTGCGGGCGGTGTCGAACGGCCGTCCGCCGCGGGCGTGCAGCTCGAGCGCGTCGAGGAAGTACCGGTCACCGTCCTCGTCCGGAGCCAGCAGTCCTTGGCAGCGCGCCACCAGGGCCTGCGTCCACGGTGCGTTGGTGTTGGCCGCCCAGGCCTGGAGTCGGGGCAGTGCGAGCTGAGCCACTGCCGCCTGATCGGCGCGGGTGGCGGCATCCACCAGATCGGCCGTCGCGAACAGGCTGATCATCTGGTTGCCTTCGCCAGGCGCCGCGGCCGCCAGTGCCTGCAGCCGATCGAGGGCCTGCTCCGACCTGCCCGCGGCGAGGTCGTCGTGCGCGAGTGCCCACGTCGCGATCGCGGCGTGCGGCCCGAGGCGCTGACCGATCGCATGGGCGAGCGCCTCGTTGGCGAGGGCGACGCAGTCGTCCGATCGGCCCTGCACCGCGGCGAGCCACGCGAGCACGCTGCGGGCATGGGCCGCGGGATTGTCCTGGCCGGTCGCGGTGGCGAGTCGAAGGCCTTCGGTCGCGTCGGTGGTGGCCGCGCCGTACCGGCCGGTGAACATCTCGATCGTCGAGAGCGGCGCGAGCAGGACGGGCAGGGTCGCCGCGGCGCCCGCCGTGCGCACCCGGGCGATGGCGCGAGTGAACAGGTCGATGGCCCTGAGGTCGTCGCCGACGAACATCGCCCCTGCCGCGGCCAGCATCACCATCTGCGGTTGGTCCGAGGTCTCCGCGAGATCGGCGGCGGCGGCGAGTTCCCTGGCGGCGCCCGCCGCGTCGCCCGCCATGAACCTGGCGAGCCCGACGATGGCCCGTGCCCCGGGGTTGGATGTCGTCGGCAGCGTCGCGAGCAGACGCCCCGCCTCCACGATGCGTGGAAAATCACCTGTCCCCCAAGCGATTTGGCCTGCCTCGGACATCATCCGGCCCGCGTGCTCCGGGTCCGCCTCGGTCAGCAGCTCCGCACCGGCGACCAGGGTCGCGTAGGCCGCGACGGGCGCTCCGCAGGCGGCTTCGATGGATCCGCGCAGATGGGCGATGCGACCGCGCAGCACCGCATCGGTCCTGGCGGGCGCGGCACGGTCGAGGAGCTCGCGTGCCCTGTCGGGCTCGCCGGCCAACCACGCCGCCTCTCCGGCGTCGGCGAGCAGGACGGCGCGCGCGTCCTCGTCGGTGGTCAATTGGGCGGCACGCTCGTAGGCGGCCGACGCCGCGACGTGGCCGCCACGATCACCGGCCCGGTCGCCGACGTGGGCCAGCGCCGTGGCGATCGCCTCGTCGGGCCCGGTCGCGGCGTTGGCCCGGTGCCACGCCCGACGATCGCCGTCCTTCTCGGAGTCGAGCGCGTCGGCCAGGGCCTGCTCGGCGGCCCGGCGCGCCTGTGACGTCGCCCCGCGGTAGATCGCCGACCGGACGAGCGGGTGCCGGAACGTCAACGTCCCTGCCGCCACCGTCACCAGACCGGCTGCCTCGGCGGAATCGAGTGCGCCTGCGGCCACGCCCAACGAATGCGCGGCGCGCACCACCAGGTCGAGGTCGTCGGAGTGGTTGGCCGCCGCGACGAGCAGCAGGGTCTGGGTGTCGGCGGGCTGGTGCCGGACCCGGTCGCCGAACAGGTGCTCGACCTCCGGCCCGACGGGCAGCCGATCCGGAAGCGGGGCTGATCCGCTCAGCTGCTCGGCGGTCAGGGACTCGGCCAGTTCGGCCATGGCAAGCGGGTTGCCCAGCGTGCCGCGCAACACCCGGTCGCGGACGGCGGCGGAGATCGGCACGTGCGCCCGCTCGGCGAGCAGCGCGTCGGCGGCGGCCTCGTCGAGGCCCGCGAGGCGCAGCGTCGAAAGGCCTGGCGCGTCGAACGGCCTGAGCGGGTCGTCGCGCGCGGCGAAGAGCATGGCGATGCCTTCGGCCTGCACGCGACGCGCGACGAAGGTGAGCGCGTCGGTGCTCGCGCTGTCCAGCCATTGGGCGTCGTCGATCACGCACAACACCGGCGCGTCGACGGCCGCCTCGGCGAGCAGGTTCAGCACGGCCAGCGACAGCAGCCAGCGATCGGTGCCCGCGACGGGCCCGAGTCCGAACGCACTCTTGATCGCCGAACACTGGGCCTCGGGAAGGAGGTCGACGAGGTGGCGCACCGGGAGCAGCAGCCGGTGCAGGCCCGCGAACGGCAGCTCGGATTCGGTCTCGATGCCGGTGCCGCGCAGGACCCGCATTCCGGTCGCGAGGCCTGCGGCGTGGGCGAGCAGGGCCGACTTCCCGATCCCGGCCTCACCGCGCAGCACCAGCGACCCGCTGTCACCGGCGCGGGCCGACGCGATCAGCTCGTCGATCCTGGCGCATTCGCGTCGGCGGCCATGCAGCACGCACCGAGCGTAGGACTGGTGACTTCACCGATTCGACGGTTCGGGCCAAGCGCGACGCTGGACGCACCAACAAGTGATCGAGGAGATCGAGGAGATGGCAGCCATGACTGACAGCGACGTGATCGTGGTGGGCGCGGGTCCAACGGGTTTGATGCTGGCCTGCGAGCTCGCCATGCGGGGAATCGCGGTGCGCATGCTGGAGCGCCGCGCCGAGACGCCCAACATCACCAGGGCCTTCGCGGTGCACGCCCGCACGCTCGAGCTGCTGGATTCGCGCGGCATGGCCGAGGAGCTGTTGCCGCGCGGGGTGCCGATCTACGAGGTCGCCCCGGCCCCCGGTGCGGTGCTGGACCTCACGAAGCTGAAGAGCAGGTACCCGATGCTGCTGATCGCCCCGCAGAGCGCGACGGAGCGCGTGCTGGAGGCGCGTGCGACGCAGCTCGGCGTGCGGTTCTCCTGGGGTGTCGAGGTCGTGGGTCTGACCCAGGACGCCGACGGTGTGACGGTCGACGCTCGGCGACGGCACCGCGCTGCGCACGAAGTTCGTGGTGGGCTGCGACGGTGCGCACAGCGCCGTTCGCCGTCTCGTCGGCGTCGACTTCGTCGGCAGCCAGTACGAGACGCACATCCTGCTCGCCGACGTGAAGATGACGAACCCACCCGAGGAGGGGCTCTTCGCCAGGACCAACGCCGAGGGCATCGTGCTGGTGGTGCCGTTCGGCGACGGATGGTTCCGTGCGATCGCGTGGGATCGGCTGCGCGAGCAGGCGCCGCTCGACGAACCCGTCACCGAGGCGGAGATCCGCAGCGCGTTCGCCCGGATCGCAGGCGACGATTTCGGCATGACCGAGATGCGTTGGAGTTCAAGGTTTCTCAGTGAACGTCGGCAGGCCCGCCGCTACCGGGTGGACCGGGTGTTCCTCGCGGGCGACGCCGCCCACGTGCACTCGCCGCTGGGCGGGCAGGGGATGAACACCGGCATCGGCGATGCGATGAACCTTGGCTGGAAGCTCGCCGAGGCCGTCCGCGGCACGGCCCCGGCCGGCCTGCTGGACAGCTATCAGGCCGAGCGGCATCCGGTCGGCACGCGGGTGCTGCGGTTGACCGACGCGTTCAACAAGCTGGTGCTCGGGACCAGTGCGTTCCGCCGGGCGTTCCGCCGCGTCGCCGTCACCGCGATACTGGCCCTTCCCGCAGGCAGGCGCACCATGGGCGGTCTGCTCAGCGGCATCGGCATCAAGTACCCCCGGCCGCGGGGCGCGCACCGGCTGGTCGGCACGCGGATGCCCGACGTCGACTGCGGCCGTCAGCGGCTGTTCGAACTGCTGCGCACGGGTCGCTTCGTGCTGATCACCGAGGCGCCCGTCGACGTCGATCTGCCCGGCGTGGCGTGTGGTGTGCACGGCGATCCGAGCCTGCCCGCAGCGATCCTGGTCCGCCCGGACGGGTACGTCGCGTGGGCGTCGGACACGGCGGCCGACGAGGCGACCATCCGTGCCGCCGTCGACCGGTGGAGCCTGACCGCTAACCCCGCATCGCGAGTCTGATGGGAACGGCGTGGCCGACCACGCCGATGCCCGCGCCGAGGATCGGCCAGATGGGCCAGAAGTACCAGGCGCCGGTGGACAGGGCGACCGCCAGCCAGACGGTGAGCACGATGACCACCATGGCCAGATACGCGGCGAGGTGCAGACGCACCGACAACCGGGCGGCCCGCTGACGGGCCGCCCGGACGCGCGGGTCGCTGCGGCGCAGGTGTGCCAGCGGCAGATCGGCAAGGAGTTCGCGCAGTTCGGCGGCGGTGCTGGTGCTGAACGCGACCTGCACGCGGCGCTCGTACTCGGGCATGTCGAGGTAGCCCTGGGCGAGGGCCTGGCCGAGGACGTTTGCCGTGTTCTCCCGGTCGCGGTCGCCGGCTCGAAAACCGGTCGTGGCCGTGCCGCGGTCGCGGTCGTGGCGAGAGTGGTCATGTCGGGCTCCGATCTTGACGCTGAAATCTTGACACTGCCTAGTTAATATTCCTACTCTGACATGTCGATCATGGAGTGTCAATGGTCGCGGTTGAATGGAGGCCATGTCCGACGAGACCAAGGTGACCAGTGCGAGCCGCGACGTCGCCGCCCCGGCCGAAGCCATCTTCGAGCTGATCGCCGATCCGGCGCAGCAGCCGCAGTGGGACGCCAACGACAACCTCGCCGAGGCGAAGGCCGGGCAGCGCGTGCGGGCCGTCGGTGACGTCTTCGCGACGTTGCTCACCCAGGGCGAGATCCGGGAGAACCACGTCGTCGAGTTCGACGAGGGCAGGCTCATCGCATGGCGGCCCTGCCGAACCGGGAAAGACGCCGCCCGGTCACCTGTGGCGATGGCAGCTCGAACCGGTCGACGCCTCGCACACCCGCGTCACGCACACCTACGACTGGTCCAGGCTCACCGACGAGAAGCGTTTGCCGCGCGCCCGCGCCACCACGGCCGATCGGTTGCAGGCATCGATGGACCGGTTGGCGGCCATCGCCGAACGGGGCTGACACCGCCGCACGCCCGTTTGTCCAAACGCCACTATCGGCCCAACGTCGTGATCACCATGGTTTTACGGGACCCGACTAACGAGACGAGCGGCGCCATGGCTGTCGACGAAAACAAGTTGAACGAGTTCATCGGCAAGGCCGTCGGCGATCTCGGGGCGGCGATGAGTGCGGCGCTGATCCTCGTCGGCGACCGGCTCGGGCTGTACCGCGAACTGGCCAAGGGCGCACTCGCCCCGGACGAGCTCGCCCGACGCACCGGCACCGACGAGCGCTACGTCCGCGAGTGGCTCGGAAATCAGGGCGCAGGCGGATACGTGCAGTTCGACCAGGCGTCCGGCGAGTGGTCGCTGAGCGACGAACAGGCGCTGTGTCTGGCCGACCCGAACGGTCCGGTCGACATCCCCGGCGCGTACAACATCGTCGAGGCGACCTTTCACGCCCTCGGCCATACGCTCGACAACTTCTCCTCCGGCGCAGGCATGGAGTGGGGCGAACACCACCCGTGCCTGTTCGAGGGGACCGAACGGTTCTTCCGGGCCGGCTACAACACCAGCCTGATCGGCGCGTGGCTGCCCGCGCTGGACGGCGTCGTCGACAAACTGCAGAGCGGCGCGAAGGTCGCCGACGTCGGCTGCGGCCACGGCGCCAGCACCATCCTGATGGCGACCACCTACCCGGACTCGGAGTTCGTCGGGTACGACTATCACGCCGGGTCGGTCGACGTGGCACGCGAGAAGGCAGCCGCGGCGGGCGCCGGGAACGCCCGGTTCGAGGTCGCCGACGCGGTCGGCTACGAGGGCAAGGACTTCGACCTCATCGCATTCTTCGACTGCCTGCACGACATGGGCGATCCCGTCGGCGTCGCCCGGCATGCGCGCCAGGCGATGAATGCCGACGGCACGGCGATGCTCGTGGAGCCGTACGCCAACGACGAGGTGGCCGACAACCTCAACCCGGTCGGCCGGGTGCTGTACGGCGCGTCGACCCAGATCTGCGTACCCGTCTCGCTCGCGCGCAACGGACCGGCGCTCGGCGCTCAGGCCGGTGAGGGGCGACTTCGCGAGGTCATGGTCGACGGCGGCGGATTCACGCGTTTCCGGCGCGCCGCCGAGACGCCGTTCAACCTGGTGCTCGAGGCCCGTCCGTAGCCGTCGGGGCTCAGCGGCCCTCGGAGAACGCCCGCAGTGCCTCCACCTGAACGGGGTCGAGCGATGGCCGCACCGTCGCCCTGGCCTTCTCGACGTCGGCGGCGGTGACGTCGGCCGCGTCGATCGAGCGCCGCATCGCGGTCAGCGCGGACTCCCGAAGCAGTGCAACGCAATCCGCGGCGCTGTAGCCGTCCAGCTCGTCGGCCAGCGCGTCGAGGTTCACCTCGGGGCTCAACGGGATCGACTTGCCCGACGTGCGCAGGATGTCGCGGCGCGCCGCTGCGTCGGGCGGCTCGACGAACACCAACTTCTCCAACCGGCCGGGCCGCAGCAGCGCGGGGTCGATCAGGTCGGGCCGGTTGGTGGCGCCGAGCACCACGACGTCGCGCAGTGGGTCGATGCCGTCGAGCTCGGTGAGCAGCGCGGCCACCACGCGGTCGGTGACCCCGGAGTCGAAGCTCTGGCCGCGCCGCGGGGCCAGCGCGTCGATCTCGTCGAGGAACACCAGCGACGGCGCGGAATCGCGGGCCCGCCTGAACAGTTCGCGCACCGCCTTCTCCGACGAGCCGACCCACTTGTCCATCAGCTCGGCGCCCTTGACCGCGTGCACCGACAACCGCCCGGTGCTCGCGAGCGCGCGCACGACGAACGTCTTGCCGCAGCCCGGCGGGCCGTACAGCAGCACTCCGCGCGGCGGGTCGACGCCGAGCCGGGCGAACGTGTCGGGGTGCTGCAGCGGCCACAGCACCGCTTCGGTGAGGGCCTGCTTGGTGTCGACCATGTCGCCGACGTCGTCGAGTGTCACCGATCCGACGGCGACCTCCTCGGTGGCCGACCGCGACAGCGGGCGGATCACCGACAGCGCACCGGTGAAGTCGTCCTGCGTCAACGCGGGCGGCTTGCCGTCGGCGCTGGCCCTCGCGGCGGCGCGCAGGGCGGCCTCCCGAACCAGCGCCGCCAGGTCGGCCACCACGAAACCCGGTGTCCGCTCGCCGATCTCGGCGAGGTCGAGGTCCGCGGCGGGAACGCCGCGCAACAGCACCTCCAGCAGAGCCTTGCGGGTGGCGCCGTCGGGAAGGCTCAGGCCCAGCTCGCGGTCGCACAGATCGGGCGCCCGCAACCGGGCATCGACGGCGTCCGGCACCGCCGAGGTCGCGATGAACGCCACACCCGACGTCGCAACGGCGGCGCGGAGTTCGGTGAGGATCAGCGTGGCGACGGGCTCCGCGGTCGAGGGCAACAGCGCGTCGACGTCGGTGATGAGCAGCACCCCACCGCCGTCGCGGACCGTCGCCGCCGCCGACGACACGCTGGCCAGCCGGTCCTCGGCGCGCAGCGCGCCGACCTCGGGGCCGTCCAACTCGACCAGGCGGCGGGACGCGCACACCGCGCGCACCAGCGTGGCCTTGCCCACGCCGGCGGGCCCGGACACCAGCACACCGAGATTGGGCTTGGCGCCGAGGGTTTCGAGGAGCTTGGGCTCGTCGAGGGCGAGTTTGAGCCACTCGGTGAGCCGGCCGGCCTGGACGTGCGCACCCCGCAGGTCGTCGACGGGGATGGGCGGGCTGGCCGGTGTCGAGGCTCGGCGCGGTGACCGTGTGCTGACCGGTCGTGGACTGTGCCGTCAGATCCGCCCCGTCGCCCCAGGAGACCAGGGAATTCGGTTGCACGCTGACCGGGCCGGTCGGATCGACACCGGTCACCGTGAGCAGCTCCGAGGTCCAGGTGATGCCGACCGACGACGCCAGCGCGGAGGCGGCCGCCGAGGTCGACGTGCCGGGGCCGAGGTCGCGCGGCAGCAGGGACACGGTGTCGCCGACCGTCATCACCTTGCCGAGCAGCGCCAACCGCAGCGTCGCAGGGGACACCGACTGCGTGGCCAGCCGCGAGCCCGCCAGCGTCACCGACCTCGCGCCGTACACCGTCACGGGCGAGACGATCACCGTGGTGTTCTCCCGGAGGCCCGCGTTGGACAGCGTGACGTCGTCGAGAAGGGCGGTTCCGGCCGGGACGTCGGTCGCGGCGATGCCCGCCACCGCGGCCGTGGTGCGCGCGCCGGTGAGAGATATCGCATCCCACTCCCGGATGCCAAGGGCGGCAATGGCTTCCGGATGAAGCCGGACCACGCCTCGGCGCGAATCGGTGGCCGACGTGTTGAGCCTGGCCGTCAGCCTGAGGTGGGACAGCGGCGCCTCTTCGGACTCGAGGTCCGTCTGCGTCATCTCAGCCGCCCGGCCTGCGCAGGCCCAGCCGGCTCATGGACCGGCGGTTGGGCTGCGCCCGGCGGATGGCCCTGCGCTGCTTGGGTTTGACGTCCCACGTCTCCGGGCGCGCGGCAACCCAGCGCTGGCTGCGGATGGTGAACGGGATGATGCACAGATACCCGACGATGATCAGCAGCAGCAGGATGTAGGGGAACAGCAGAAGTCCGGCGGCCGCGACGGCCACCAGGACCAGCAGGATCGGCGCGGCATTCGGCGGCACCGATATCGCCTTCAGCGCCAGCGTGGGCACCCTGCTCACCAACAACGCGGCGTTGGCCGCCAGCCAGGCGCAGACGAACCAGTGCGACGTCCACCACCCGTGGCCGAACTGCAGGAAGGCGGCGAGTGGACCGATCGCCCCGATCGCGCCGCACGGCGCGGGCATGCCCGTGAAGAACTCCCGCGTGTAGGCCGGGCGGTTGTCGTCGTCGAGCAGTGCGTTGAAGCGCGCCAGCCGCAGCACGATGCACACCGCGTAGAGCAGCACGAAGATCCATCCGACCGGTGAGTTCGGAAGCAACGTCACGTACACGACCAGTGCGGGCGCGACGCCGAAGTTCACTGCGTCGGCCAGTGAATCGATCTCCGCACCCATCCTGGACTGCGCGTCGAGCGCCCTGGCGATCCCGCCGTCGATGCCGTCCAGCACGGCCGCGGCCCCGATCAGCGCCAGCGCGATGTGCGGCCGGTCGTCCAACGCGAACTTGATCGACGTCAGGCCCGCGCAGACGGCCAGCACGGTCGTCGCGCTGGGCAGGATGCGCATCGCCCGCGGCCGGCTACTGCCCGGCTTGGTCACGCCAACACCGCCAGCGGTGTCTCGCCACCGATGGCGCGCTGACCGATCTGGACGAGCACCTCGGCATCGGCGGGGAAGTAGGTGTCGAGGCGTGAGCCGAACCGGATCAGCCCGTAGGTCTCACCGAGCGCGAGCTTGTCGCCGGCACGCGCGGTGCAGACGATCCGGCGGGCGATCAGCCCGGCGATCTGAACGGCGACCACGTCGACGCCGTCCGGCGTGCGGATCCACATGCTGTTGCACTCGTTCTCGACGCTGGCGGTCGCCTTGTCCGCCGACTGGAACTGGCCGGGCCGGTACTTGACCGCGACGACCTCGCCCGCGACCGGTGCGCGCTGGACATGCGCGTCGAACACCGAGAGGAAGATGCTGATCCGGGTCATCGGGACGTCGGGCAGGTCCAGCTCGGCAGGCGGCGTGACCTCGTCGATCAGCGTGACCCGCCCGTCGGCCGGTGCGACCACCAGCCCGGGCCGGGTCGGCGGCACGCGCGGCGGATGGCGGAAGAAGCCGCCACACGCCGCGGCCGTGATCAGGCCGGTGGTGCGCAACCAGCGGTGGCGCCGGCCCGCGGCGGCGAGGCCGAGGCCGCCCGCGATGAACGGCAGGCCTGCGGGGTGCACGGGCGGAATGGTCGATCGGAGGAGATCGACCAGTCGTGCGAGCTCGGATTGCTGGTCGGCGGCGGGTGGTCGCGCTGGTCTGGCCATGGCGCCTCGATAATACGTATGGACGGGCCCGGCCGGGACGGCTACTCCAGGTCCCACACCCGCACGCGCGAACCGGCCGCCAGCTCGACGACGTCTTCGTCGATCTCGAGCAGGCAGTTGGCCGAGGCCAGCCACCGCAGATGGTGCGAGGCGGGGGGACCGTAGCTGGTCACGGTGTCACTGTCCGTGTCGTGCACGCCGCGCCGGAACTGCCGCTTGCCGCCCGGTGAGCGCAACGACTCGGTGAGCTCGGCGGTGCGGCGCGGGCGGTCCGGATGGGGCAGGCCCATCGCCGCGCGCAACGGCGCCCTGATGAACACCTCGAACGACACCAGGGCGCTGACGGGGTTCCCCGGCAGCGTGACGATCGGTATCCCCGCCACCCGACCCGTGCCCTGCGGCATGCCGGGCTGCATCGCGACCTTGACGAACTCCACTTCGTCGCCGAGCGAATCCTTGACCACCTCGTAGGCGCCCGCGCTCACCCCGCCCGTGGTGATGATCAGGTCGGCGTCGATGGCATGACGGTGCAGGGCCTCGCGGAAGGTGGCGACGTCGTCGTCGGTCATCGGCGACGCGACCACCTCGGCGCCTGCGTCGCGGGTCGCCGCCGCCAGCATCACCGCGTTGGACTCGTAGATCTGGCCGGGTTGCAGCGGCGTGCCGGCCGCCACCAGTTCCGATCCCGTCGACATCACCAGAACACGTTGCCGCGGAACGACGTTCAGCTCGCCGAGGCCGAGCGCCGCGGCCAGCCCGAGTGCGGCAGGGGTGAGGACCTGGCCGGCGTGCAGCACCGTGGTGCCCGCGGTGACGTCCTCTCCTGCGTGCCGGACGTGCTGGCCGGGTGACGCGCTCGCCCGGATCGTGACGATGTCGGTCGCCCCGTCGGTGGCCTCGACCGGGATCACCGCCGTCGCACCGGCGGGCAGTGGCGCGCCGGTCATGATCCGGTGCGCGGTGCCAGGCGCAAGGGTGAGCTCATCGGTGCGCCCCGCCGGAA
Source organism: uncultured Actinomycetota bacterium (assembly GCA_963735245.1). Taxonomy (GTDB): domain Bacteria; phylum Actinomycetota; class Actinomycetes; order Mycobacteriales; family Mycobacteriaceae; genus Mycobacterium. The sequence goes on along the minus strand of CAVTKI010000019.1, from coordinate 180,686 downwards.
TGTCCTCGGCCACGGGCAGTTTCACCGGGTTGGCGTCCGATGCGTCGGCGATGTCCTCGGCGACGACGGCGTATCCGTCCATCGCGGAGTTGTCGAAACCCGGCAGCGACAGCGGGGCGACGACGTCATCGGCCAGGACGAGGCCGAGTGCGTCGCCGAGCCCGACGGCGACCGCAGCGCGGGCGGTGATCAGCTCGGCGACGATGCGCTGATGTTCTTCGACGGATCGCACGATTACACCGGGTAGCTGACGCCGGTGAGCTCTTCGGACACCGTCCAGAGCCTGCCCTGGATGTCCTGGTCGTGCGACTGCTTGCTCGACTGAACGACTTTCGGGTGACCGCTCGACTCGGCGAGGCCGTCGGGTCCGTAGTACTGGCCGCCGTGCGCGCCGGGGTCGGTCGCCGCCCGCAGCGTGGGCAGCGCGCCCATCGCCGGCTTCTGCCCGAACGGCGCCACGACCGGCTGCACCAGAGAGGGCAGATGACGCATCAGCTCGGTGTCGGAGAAGCCCGGATGCGCGGCGAGCGCGATCGTCGGCTCGTTGTGCCCGCCGAGCCTGCGCTGAAGTTCATACGTGAACATCAGGTTGGCGAGCTTGGCCTGGCCGTAGGCCGAGACGCGGTTGTAGCTGCGTTCCCACTGCAGGTCGTCGAAGTGGATGGCGGCACGTATCCGGTGCCCGACGCTGCTCACCGTCACCACGCGGGAACCGTCGACCGGCAGCAGGTTCTCCAGCAGCAGCCCCGTCAGCGCGAAGTGCCCGAGGTGGTTGGTGCCGAACTGCATCTCGAAGCCGTCCTTGGTGGTCTGCCTCGGCGACACGTACATGACTCCGGCGTTGTTGATCAACAGATCGATGCGGGGGTAGGCCGCCTTCAGCTCCTCGGCCGCCGTCCGGATCGACTGCAGCGAACCGAGGTCCAGCGGCTGCACGGTCACGTCGGCACGCGGGCTGGCACCCACGATGCGGGCCGCGGCGGCCTTGCCCTTCTCGGTGTCGCGGACCGCGAGCACCACCCGGGCGCCGCGGTCGGCCAGCACCAGGGCGGTCTCGTAGCCCAGGCCGGTGTTCGAGCCGGTCACGATCGCGACCCGACCCGTCTGATCGGGCACGTCGGCAGCCGTCCACTTGCTGTTGGCGCTCATGAGCAAGACCATACTCAGAACGATGCTGACCCTCGTCGACCCCGCGAATCCGCCCAGTCGAAGAGCGCCGCTGGTGTGGGCCATCGCGGCCGCCATCCCCTGGGTGCTGCTCGCGGTCGCGCAAGTGGTGTGGCTGGTGCTCGACGACGGGCTGGGCTGGCTGCACGGTGTCGCGGCCGGTGTGACCGTGCTCGGCGTCGTGACGTTCGTCGTCGTTGCGCCGCTGTGGCGGTATCGGGTGCACCGCTGGGAGATCGGGCCCCAGGCCGTCTACACCCGGTCCGGCTGGTTGGTTCAGGAGCGCCGGATCGCGCCGATCTCGCGGGTGCAGACCGTCGACACCCATCGGGGTCCGATCGACCGGCTGTTCGGCCTCGCCGACGTCACGGTCACGACGGCGTCGTCGGCGGGTGCGGTGCGCATCGTCGCGCTGGACTCGGACGTGGCCGATCGAATCGCGGCGCAGCTGACCGACATCGCCGCGATCGGCGATCGGGATGCGACGTGACGGCTCCCGCACAGTGGCGCAGGCTGAGCCCGCGGATGCTGCTGGTGCATCCGGCGCACGAGGTGCTGCGACAGCTCCCGCTGCTGATCGGCTCGGTGGTGCTCGGGTCGGCGACGGGCAACCCGCTGTGGTCGATCGCGGCCCTGGTGCTCATGGTCGTGTTCGGCGTCGCGCGGTGGTTCACCACCACCTACCGCATCGACGCCGAGCAGATCCAGCGGCGCGAGGGCGTGCTGCAGCGCACGGTTTTGTCGGTGCCGCGGAACAGGATTCGGTCGGTGTCCACCGATGCGCGGGTGCTGCACCGGCTCCTCGGGCTGACCGTCGTCAGGGTCAGCACCGGCCGGGAGGCCAGGGGTGACGCCGAGTTCGCACTCGACGCCGTCCGGTCCGCCGAGGTGCCGGAGCTGCGCGCGATCCTGCTCGCCGACTCGCTCACCGGCCCGGCCGACGCCGACGGCCATGCCACGCCCACCCGGCACGTGCTGGCGCGATGGCAGCCGTCGTGGTTGCGGTACAGCCCGTTGAGCTTCACCGGCCTGGCGATGATCGCCGCCGCCGTCGGGGTGATCTACCAGACGGGAGCGGTTGCGGCACTGGAGGATTCGCGTCTTGCCCGGCAAGGGCTCGACGCCGCCGAGCGGCTCGGCGTCGTCGTGACGGTCGTCGTGGCCGTGCTCGTCGTCCTGGCGCTCGGGGTGCTGCTGTCGGTCGCGCGGTCGCTCGTCACGTTCGGCAACCTGGTGCTGTCCCTCGACGAAGGCACCGGTGGCGTGCTGCAGCTGCAGCACGGCCTGCTCCGGGTGCGCGAGCACACCTACGACATGCGTCGCCTGCGCGGCGGCACGATCCGCGAACCCCTGCTGGTGCGGGCATTCGGAGGTGCGCGCCTCGACGCGATGATGACGGGCGTCGACGGCTCGGGGGAGGCGTCGCTGCTGTTGCCGCCGTGCCCGGCCGCCACGGTCGAGGCGGTGCTGACGGAGTTGATCGGACGGCCCGACGTGGTCAGCGGCGAGTTGCGCGGCCACGGTCCTGCCGCCACCCGCAGGCGCTGGACGCGGGCCATGACGTTGCCAGGGCTTCTGGCCGCCGGCTTGGCGGTGACGGCGTTCGTCGCCTCGGTGCCGCCGTTGGCGTGGCTGCTCTGCGCCGCGGTCGCCGTCGCGGGTGCGTTCCTGGCGGCGGACCGGTCCCGCGCGCTCGGCCACCGGGTCGGCGACGGCTGGCTGGTCGCGAGGTCGGGCAGCCTTGACCGGCGCCGCGACTGCCTCGCCGCCGCGGGCATCATCGGCTGGACCGCACGCCAGACGCTGTTTCAGCGCCGCGCAGGGGTGGCGACCCTGATCGCGGCGACGCCCGCGGGGGTCAAGGGCTACCGCGTGCTCGACGTGCCCGCGGAGCAGGCGTGGTCGATCGCTGCGGCCGCGTCGCCCTGGGTGGCCGACAATGATTGGGCTCACTCCTAGCCGGGTACGAGTTGCGCAGAGTCGTTTGCCGTTTACTGTCGGCTGCATGGCTATCGGTGGAGTGCTGTTCGACATCGATGGCGTCCTGGTCACCTCGTGGCAGGCCATCCCCGGCGCCGCCGACGCGTTGCGGGTGCTCGCCGACAACCAGATCGCCCGGACCTACCTGACGAACACCACGACACGCACCCGCGGCCAGATCGCGGGCCTGCTCACCGACGCGGGCATGGACGTCACCGCCGACGAGGTGATCACCGCCGCGGTGCTGACCGCCGGATACGTGCGGGACCGCTATCCGGGCGCGCGGTGCTTCCTGGTCAACAGTGGGCAGATCGGCGAGGACATGGCCGGCGTCGACCTGGTCTACGCCAGCGAGGTCCGCGACAGGGTGCCCGAGACACCCGACGTCATCCTGCTCGGCGGCGCCGGACCCGAGTACGACCACGTCACGCTCAGCCGCGTCTACGACTGGATGGCCAGGGGCGTGCCCGTCGTCGCCATGCACCGCAGCACGTCGTGGGACACCACCGAGGGTCTGCGCATCGACACCGGGATGTACCTGATCGGCATGGAGGAGACGTCGGGCCGCAAGGCGACCGCCGTCGGCAAGCCCGCCCCCGAGGGGTTCCTCGCCTCGGCGACCCGTCTCGGCGTCGACCCCGAGGAGATGTTCATGGTCGGCGACGACCTCAACAACGACGTGCTCGCCGCGCAGGTGGTCGGCATGACCGGGGTGCTGGTGCGCACGGGCAAGTTCCGGCAGGACACGCTGGACCGTTGGGCCGCAGACGAATTCGCGATGCAGCCGAATCACGTCGTCGATTCGGTCGCCGACCTTCCTGACGCTGTTGGGGCTCTGACGCCGCCCGCGCGATGAGTTTTCGCGCGTGCCGTGGTCGGTATGGACATGACCGATGAAACGATGATCGTGAGTACCACCGTCGACGCTCCCGCCGACACCGTGTTCGCCGTGCTGGCCGACCCCGCGACGCACCCGGCGATCGACGGCACCGGATGGGTGCGGGAGTCCCTCGACGGGCAGCCGCTGCGTGCGTCGGGGCAGCTGTTCCGAATGGCGATGTACCACGCCAACCACCCCGACGGCGACTACGAGATCGCGAACCTGGTCCGGGTGTTCGAGCCGGCGCGGGCCATCGCGTGGGAGCCGTGTCAGGAAGGCGCCGACGGCGAACTCGACCACGGTGGCTGGATCTGGCGCTACGACCTGACGCCTGCGGCGGATCAAACCCAGGTCACGCTGACCTATGACTGGTCGGCGGTGCCCCGGGAAACCCGCGAGTACATCCAGTTCCCGCCGTTCGAAAGGTCGCACCTGGAGAACTCGCTGAGCCACCTCGCGTCGCTGGCCACCACGCGCTGACGCTCACGGCCCGACCGCCATCCGGATCCGGACCTCTGGCGCGACGCCGTCACGCGAGATCTCGGCGAAGCCGAGCCTGCGGTACAGCCGGTACGCCCGATGGTTGACCGCGAGGACACTGAGCACGACGGGCTTGCCGTCGGCCCGGTCGAGGATGTCGCGGATCAGTCGGCTGCCGACGCCGCGACCCTGATGCTCGGGCGCCAGTTCGATGAGCGCGAGGAAGATCTCGTCGTCGTCCTCCTGCACGTCGAGTCTGCCGACGTCGACGCCATCGAGCACGATGACGCGGACCCGCTCCAGTACGAGAGTCCTTGCCAGATAAGCGCGTTGCTCGGCGTCGTCCCAACCCCACACCTCGTCGACGTAGGGGCCGAGCGATGCCGCGTGCAAGGTGAAGAAGAACTCGACGTCGTCCGCGGTGGCGGGCCGCAGCGAGATCGCCTGCACTGTCAGAGCTTCCGGGTGTCGAGGCGTGTCTCGGCAGTGCCGTCGTCCGTCGTGGTGACGAAGTACGCAGCGGCACCGTCGGTTTCGGCGACGGCCTCCACGAATTCGGTTCCCCGGTACACGACGCCTGCGCCGTTGTCGGTGGCGTACCCCGCGGGCAGTGTTCCGTCGCCGATCAGTCGATGAAGGAGCGGCCTGCGCTGTTCCTCGGCGTCGTAGTGCACGCCGTTGGAGAACGGCACGAAGCCGAGCCCGTCGGTGACGGGTCGAAGCTCGGGACCGAATGAGTCCGTCGTGCCGCCGACGTGCCAGCAGATCGACCCGGCCGAGACGCCGGTGAGCACCACCCCGGCCAGCCAGGCGGCATGCAGCGCAGCGTCCACGCCGTGCAGTCGCCACATGGCGAGCAGGCCCGCGACGCTGCCGCCGAGCACCCACACCACGTCCTGCTCGAGGAGGTGGCTGGTGATGTCGTCGACGTTGGGCATCGGGAACAGCGCAAGGTGCGACGCCGCGAAGCCGCTTTCGTGCGCTGCCTCGGTGAGGTAGTGCAGCGCCGCCGGGTCGTCGCCGTGCGCCGTGGCCAGTAGGCACACCCGCGGTGATCGGCCCGTCACCCCTGACAGTTCCACCGCGTAATCCGTCAGAGGGCTGAAGGCGAGCCGGGTTCGTCGTCCCTCCCGGATGCCCCCGCTGGTGGCCAGGATGGTGGGCGCGTCGGCGGGCATGCGGCGAGACTAGGCCTTCAGCGAGCGGACCGCTTCGATCCGTGCGGTGATCTGGTCGGAGTTCGCCGCCGCGACCACCGGGCCGCCGCAGATCCGGCGCAGTTCGTTGTGGATCCAGCCGTGTGGCTTGCCGGTGCGGTGGTGGGCGAGTGTGACCAACGCGTTGAGCTCGCGGCGCAGATCGCGCAGCTGGCCGTGCGTGGTGGACGTCACCGGCACCGTGCCACCCGCGGCGGTCCGCCTGTCGAGTTGCTCTTCCTGCCTGCGCCGCAACAGGTCTCGCATCTGCGTGGCGTCGAGCAGGCCGGGGATGCCGAGGTAGTCGGCCTCCTCGTCGCTGCCCGCGGGGGTTGCGGTGCCGAACGACGAGCCGTCGAAGATCACCTGATCGAGCTCGGCGTCGGCGCCGAGCATCTCGAAGCCGTTGTCCATCTCGTCGCGCTCGGACTTCTTCTTCGCGGCGTCCGCGGCGGCTTCCTCGTCCCACTCGCCCTGCGACTCGCGGTGCGGCTTGCCGAGCACGTGGTTGCGCTGCGCCTCCATCTCGCTGGCCAGCTGCAGCAGATTCGGCACCGACGGCAGGAAGATGCTCGCGGTCTCGCCGGGGCGGCGGGACCGGACGTACCGGCCGATCGCCTGCGCGAAGAACAGCGGTGTCGATGCGCTGGTGGCGTAGACGCCGACGGCCAGCCGCGGCACGTCGACGCCCTCGGAGACCATCCGGACCGCCACCAGCCAGCGGCTGGTGCTGCGGGAGAACGTCGTGATCCGGTCCGACGATCCGGGGTCGTCGGACAGCACCAACGTCGGCACCTCGCCGGTGATCTCGGTCAACAACCCGGCATACGCCCGTGCCGTCGTCTGGTCGGAGGCGATGATCATGCCGCCCGCGTCCGGCACGTGTTGGCGCTTCTGGGTCAGCCGGGTGTCGGCGGCGGCGATCACCGCGGGCATCCACTCGCCCGGTCGGGATCGAGCGCGGTGCGCCACGCCCGCGCGGTCTGCTCGGCGTTCAGCGGTTCGCCCAACCGTGCCGCATGTTCTTCGCCCGCGCTGTCCCGCCACCGCGCCTCACCGGAGTACGCGAGGAAGACGACCGGGCGCACGACGCCGTCGGCAAGCGCCTCCGCGTAGCCGTAGGTGTGATCGGCCTGCGAGCGCTCCAGACCGTCGGGACCGCGCTCGTAGGTGACGAACGGGATCGCGCTGTCGTCGCTGCGGAACGGCGTGCCGGTCAGCGACAGCCTGCGGGTGGCATCGCCGAACGCCTCGCGGATCGCGTCACCCCAGCTCTTCGCGTCGCCGCCGTGGTGGATCTCGTCGAAGACGACCAGCGTCTTGCGGTTCTCGGTGCGCACCCGGTGCCTGCCAGGATGGCTGGCCACCTGCGCGTAGGTGACCACCACGCCGTGGTACTCGTCGGAGTTCTGCGCCGACGAGTTGCTGAACTTGGGGTCGAGGGAGAGGCCGATGCCCGCGGCGGCCTGCGCCCACTGCGTCTTGAGGTGCTCGGTGGGCACCACGATCGTGATTCGCTCCACCGAGCCGTCGGCAAGCAGCTCTCCTGCGATGCGCAGCGCAAACGTGGTCTTGCCCGATCCGGGCGTTGCGACGGCCAGGAAGTCGCGTGGCCGGGCAGCAAGGTACCGCACCATTGCCCGACGCTGCCAGCCCCGCAAAGCCTGGGTGCTGGGCACTGCGTAAGCCCGCACCCGAAGACTCCTATCTGGTCGAAGGGCAGTCTAGGGCAAGGGGTTCCGGCTGCGCACTTTCGCCGGGCGTGTCCCTCGATGACGCGAACGTGTCGCGGTCACACCGCGCGCGCCACGCCGGCCGACCGGTGGTCGTGGCGCCTCGAACCGCGTCCAGAGGTTTGCCACCTCGTTGCCAAGGTGCAGCCAGGCTCGGGCCCTACCGTGCGCTGGTGCCCACCCGGCGGACATTCCTTGCAGCCATGGCAGGTACCGCTGCCGTGCTGGGTGGCGGTGTCCTGAGGCCGGCTGCCGCGACCGCCGCGTCGGGCGTCGACGCCAGGTCCGTCGCGGCGCTAAACGCCGGGCGGACGCCGACGCAGTGGGGTATGGCGCTGCCGGGGATCGTCTCGAGGTTTGCCCCGACCGGTCGCCAACTGGCGCTGACGTTCGACGCCTGCGATCACGCCTGCGACGAGGCCCTGCTCAGCACGTTGCAGCGACACGACGCGCCTGCGGTGCTGTTCCTCTGCTCGAAGTGGATCGACGCCAACCCGGGGCGGGCCGAGCAACTGGCCGCGAATCCGTTGTTCGAAATCGGCAATCACGGCACGCGCCACGTACCGCTGTCGGTGACGGGCCGGTCCGCGTACGGGATTGCAGGCACGAAATCCGCCAGCGAGGCGGTCGATGAGGTGTGGACCAACCAGAACCGAATCGCGGCACTCACCGGCACGGCGCCGTCCTGGTTCCGGACGGGCACCGCGCACTACGACGACGTCGCCGTACAGATCGTGCACGAGCTCGGGCTCACCCCCGTCGGCTTCTCGGTCAACGCCGACAACGGCGCGACCTCGCCTGCAGGCAAGGTCGGCGCCGCGATCATGGGGGCGGCGCCGGGGTCGATCGTGCTGGCCCACATGAACCATCCCGCATCGGGCACCTCCGCCGGGGTGGCGACCGCCATTCCGGCGCTGAGCGCAGCCGGATGGGAGTTCGTCCGGTTGGCCGGGCAATCGGTTCAGTGACCACTCACCCCATGTAGTCGTCGCCGGCGATCGCGAGCAAACATGGTCTCGCGCGCAGAATGGTCGGATGCCGCCGCAACCCCCCGCCGAGCACGACCCGTTCGTCCGCGTCTTCGGCACCCGGGTGCACAACCTACGCGGGGTGGACGTCGCCGCCCCGCGCGACGCACTGGTCGCGTTCACCGGGATCTCCGGATCGGGGAAGTCGTCGCTGGCCTTCGGGACCATCTACGCCGAGGCGCAGCGCCGCTACTTCGAGTCCGTCGCCCCGTACGCCCGCAGGCTGCTGCTGCCGACCGGCGCGCCGAAGGTGGACGACATCACCGGGCTTCCGCCCGCCGTCGCGCTGCAGCAGCGGCGCGGGACGGCGTCGTCGCGGTCGTCCGTCGGCACGGTGACCACGCTGTCGAACCTGTTGCGGATGCTGTTCTCCCGGGCAGGCACGTTCCCGCGCGGCTTCACCGAGCGATTGGACTCCGACGCGTTCTCCCCGAACACCGCCGTCGGCGCATGCCCCGAGTGCCACGGTCTCGGCAGGATCCACCGGGTCACCGAGGACACGCTCGTTCCCGACCCGTCGTTGACCATCCGCGAGGGCGCCGTCGCCGCATGGCCGGGAGCCTGGCAGGGCCAGAACCTGCGCGACATCCTCATCACGCTCGGCTACGACATCGACAAGCCGTGGCGCAAGCTGTCGAAGAAGCAACGCGACTGGATCCTGTTCACCGACGAGCAGCCGACCGTCGAGATCCACCCGGACCGGCACAACGTGACGGCCGACTACTACTACAACGGCACGTTCTCCAGTGCCGAGCGCCACGTCCGGCACACGCTCGCGAACTCGCAGAGCGCGATGATGCGCAGGCGCGTGCTGAAGTTCGTCGACAGCGTGGACTGCCCGGTGTGCCACGGCTCGGGGCTGCGGCCCGAGGCGCTCGCCGTCACGTTCGCCGGCAGGAACATCGCCGAGTACGTGGCCATGCCGCTGACCGACCTCGCCGACGCGCTGCGGCCCGCCGCGACCCGCACCGACTTCGAGGCCGCGTACGAGTCGACCGAGTCGGGCGAGTTGACCGAGGTCGCCACGATGATCGCCGCGGACCTCGTCGCCCGCATCCAGGTGCTCATCGACCTCGGACTCGGCTACCTGACCCTGAGCCGCCGCACCCCGACGGTGTCGCCGGGCGAGCTGCAGCGGCTGCGGCTGGCCACCCAGCTGCGCGCGGGCCTGTTCGGGGTGCTCTACGTTCTCGACGAGCCGTCGGCGGGCCTGCACCCGGCCGACGCCGAGCCGCTGCTCGACGTGCTCGACCGGCTCCGGCGGGCGGGCAACTCGCTGTTCGTCGTCGAGCACGACATGGACGTGGTGCGCCGCGCGGACTGGATCGTCGACGTCGGCCCCGGCGCCGGTGAGCTCGGCGGCGAGGTGCTCTACAGCGGGCCGGTGGCCGGGCTGGCGGACGTGGCCGCGTCGATCACCCGCGACTACCTGTTCGAGGACCGGGCGCCCGCCGCCCGCGAGCCGCGCACCCCGTCGGGCACGCTGGCGTTGCGCGGCATCTGCTTCCACAACCTGCGCGACCTCGACGTCGACGTTCCGCTCGGCGTGTACACGGCGGTCACCGGGGTCTCCGGCTCCGGCAAGTCGACGCTCGTCTACAAGGTGCTCGGCGACGTCGTGATGCGCCAGCTCGGCTCGGCCCGTGGCGCCGTCGAACTCGGTGATCCCGACGCCGACCCCGACGATTCCGACGCCGAGATCGTCGACCTCGACCACGACGCGAGCATCGGCGTGACCGCCGAAGGAGTCGATGCGATCAACCGGCTGGTCGCCGTCGATCAACGCCCGATCGGCCGGACCCCGCGCTCGACGCTGGCCACCTACACCGGACTGTTCGACGCCGTCCGGCGCGTCTTCGCGGCGACTCCTGCGGCCAAGCGGCGAGGCTGGACCGCTGGTCGGTTCTCGTTCAACGTCGCCGACGGCCGGTGCCCGACCTGTCAGGGCGAGGGCTTCGTGTCCGTCGAGCTGCTGTTCCTGCCCGGCACCTACGGCATCTGCCCGACGTGCCACGGCGCCCGCTACAACGAGGACACCCTGAAGGTGCGCTACCGCGACCGCACGATCGCCGACGTGCTCGCGATGACCGTCGACGAGGCGTCGGAGTTCTTCGCCGACGTCGCGGGCGCGGCGCGGAGTCTGACGACGCTGCAGGAGGTCGGGCTGGGGTATCTGCGCCTCGGGCAGCCCGCGACCGAGCTCTCCGGCGGCGAGGCCCAGCGGATCAAGCTGGCCTCGGAATTGCAGCGGCCCCGCCGCGGGCACACCCTCTACGTCCTCGACGAGCCCACCACCGGTCTGCATCCCGCCGACGTGGATCTGCTGGACCGTCAGCTGCACCGGCTGGTCGACGCGGGCAACACCGTCGTGGTGGCCGAACACGACATGCGGCTGGTGGCCGGCTCGGACTGGGTCATCGACCTCGGGCCTGGCGCGGGCGACGCGGGCGGTCGTGTGGTGGCGGCGGGAACGCCGGCGCAGGTGGCCAGGGCGGAGGACAGCCGCACGGCGCCGTACCTGGCTGCCCGGCTGCCCGTCTACTCGACGAAGTAGTTGTCGTTGGCGACGAACCATTGGCGGCGTTCGTCGTCGGTCAACTCACCGAGCTTGGCGAGCCCCTCGAAGTAGTGCTCGCGGGGTGCGCCGGGAGCGAACAGCATCAGGATCGACGCGGGGTCGTCGGCCTGATTGCGGAACCCGTGCACGCCGCCGGGCGGGACGAAGAGGAAGTCGCCCTGCACACCGTCGACCCAGTTCCGTGCCGTCGTAGAGCTCGATGCCCCCGGACAGCACGAAGAAGGCCTCCGACATGGCGCGGTGAAAGTGCGGGCCGGGCCCACCGGCCCTCGGTGCGAGCTCGACGCGGTAGAGGCCGTAGTCGCCCGCTGTCTGGTCCTGGTTGGCGAGGTAGTGGTACTTCACCAGCCCGAACGAGTCGTAGTCCGGCGGCTGGTCGCCGCGGCGCAGCCACGCACTGACCTCGGGTTCGTCCTTGGTGTAGCGGGGCGGTGGGTAGGGCGGCACGACAAGTGACATCCCTACCCACGCTGCCACATTCAGACGAGCGCGGGCAACGGGAAGGTCACGCCGGTCAGCTCCTCCGAAACGGTCCACAGCCGGTGCTGCGCGTCGGTGTCGTGCGACACCTGACTGGACGCCACGACCCTCGGATGGCCCCGCTGCTCACCGAATCCGTCGGGGCCGTAGTACTGCCCGCCGATCACGCCCGGATCGGTGGCCGCGCGCAGCGTCGGAAGCGCACCCATGTCTGCGGGCTGGAAGAGCGGTTCCGCCAGCCGCGTGACGGCCGCAACCACCGGCGGCAGATTGCGCGTCAACTCGGTCCGCGACCCGCCGGGGTGCGCGGCGGCCGCAATGGTGTTGGTGCCCTGCAAGCGGCGCTGCAGTTCGTACGTGAACAGCAGGTTCGCCAGCTTGGCCTGACCGTAGGCGCCGACCCTGCTGTAGCTGCGCTCCCATTGAAGGTCGTCGAAGTTGATTCCGCGCCTGGCGAACCGATGGCCAACGCTGCTGACGGTGACAACGCGCGAGCCCGGCACGGGAAGCAGGCGGTCGAGTAGCAGCCCGGTGAGCGCGAAGTGACCCAAATGGTTTGTGCCGAACTGGAGTTCGAAGCCGTCCTTCGTCTCCGAGTGCGGCGTGAACATCACGCCGGCGTTGTTGATCAACAGGTCGATGGTGTCGTATGCCGATCGGAGCTCGTCGGCCGCGGCGTGGATGGAGGCCAGCGATGTCAGGTCGAGTTCCTGCAACACCACGTCGGCGCCGGGGACACTCCTGGTGATGAGATCCGCGGCCGCCTTGCCCTTGTCGAGGTTGCGTACGGCGAGCACGACCCTGGCGCCCTTGCGCGGCGAGTGCGGCGGCCGTCTCGTAGCCGAGGCCGGTATTGGCTCCCGTGATGACGGCGGTTCGGCCGGTCTGGTCGGGAATGTCGGTTGCTGTCCAGTTCATCGGAGACCTCCTGCAGTCAGATTGAACGGAACGTCCGCTCCGGTTGATCTCGACTATACGGAACGTGCGCCCCGCTTTGTCAACCGAGGGTGTCGTCAACCGAGGGAGTGTGAGTGGCGGAGACCGATCGGCCGCTGCGCGCGGACGCCGCGCGCAACCGGGCGCGCGTGCTCGAGGTGGCCTACGAGACGTTCGCCGCCGAGGGGCTGTCCGTACCCATCGACGAGATCGCCCGCCGCGCTGGCGTCGGCGCCGGCACGGTCTACCGGCACTTTCCGACCAAGGAGGCACTCTTCGCGCGCGGTGATCGACGACCGCGTCCGGGGCATCGTCGCCGAGGGTACGGGCGCTGGCTCGAGTCCGAGGGTCCCGGCAGGCGCTATTCGGCTTCCTGCGTGCGTGGTGTGCAGTGTGAGCGCGACCGACCACGGCCTGGCAGAGGCGCTGGCCGGCTACGGAATCGACGTCGACGCCGTGCGCCGGGTACCGAGCGGCCTTCCTGCGGTCTGGTCGGCGACTTGCTTGGCGCCGGCGCAAGGGCGGGTACGGTGCGAAGTGACGTGGACGTAGCGGACGTGAAGGCGCTGCTCGTCGGTGTGCAAGGCCATGCAGGCGCACGACTCGGGTCGCGCCGCAAGGTGACTGCGGTTATCGAGGTCGGTGCTGCGAGCGTCGCCGTATCGACGTCTGGCCGCCCGAACCTTGCACTCGACCAGGTCGAGTGCTAGAAATGACGTTGGCACTCGCGATCGGTGAGTGCTAGGTCGGGACGGTGAGGCTGGGGCCGCACCTGCGGGAGCACACCCCAGCCGTCCGTCGCGGGCACTGAGCCCGACCAACAGAACGTGCAATTCCCAATCCGGAGGAATCACTTCGCAATGGCCAAGACAATTGCGTATGACGAAGAGGCCCGTCGCGGCCTCGAGCGGGGCCTGAACAGCCCTCGCCGACGCGGTAAAGGTGACGTTGGGGCCCAAGGGTCGCAACGTCGTCCTGGAGAAGAAGTGGGGCGCCCCCACGATCACCAACGATGGTGTTTCCATCGCCAAGGAGATCGAGCTGGAGGACCCCTACGAGAAGATCGGCGCCGAGCTGGTCAAGGAAGTCGCCAAGAAGACCGACGACGTCGCGGGCGACGGCACCACCACCGCCACCGTGCTCGCCCAGGCTCTGGTGCGCGAGGGTCTGCGCAACGTGGCCGCGGGTGCGAACCCGTTGGGCCTGAAGCGCGGCATCGAGAAGGCCGTCGAGAAGATCACCGAGACGCTGCTGGCGTCCGCCAAGGAGGTGGAGACCAAGGAGCAGATCGCTGCCACCGCGGGCATCTCCGCCGGTGACCAGACCATCGGCGACCTGATCGCCGAGGCCATGGACAAGGTCGGCAACGAGGGCGTCATCACGGTCGAGGAGTCCAACACCTTCGGCCTGCAGCTCGAGCTCACCGAGGGCATGCGCTTCGACAAGGGCTACATCTCGGGCTACTTCGTCACCGACGCCGAGCGTCAGGAAGCCGTCCTGGAGGATCCCTACATCCTGCTGGTCAGCTCCAAGGTGTCGACGGTCAAGGACCTGCTTCCGTTGCTGGAGAAGGTCATCCAGTCCGGCAAGCCGTTGCTGATCATCGCCGAGGACGTCGAGGGCGAAGCCCTTTCCACCCTGGTGGTCAACAAGATCCGTGGCACCTTCAAGTCCGTCGCCGTCAAGGCTCCTGGCTTCGGTGATCGCCGCAAGGCGATGCTGCAGGACATCGCGATCCTCACCGGTGGCCAGGTCGTCAGCGAAGAGGTCGGCCTCTCCCTGGAGACCGCTGACATCACGCTGCTCGGTCAGGCCCGCAAGGTCGTCGTCACCAAGGACGAGACCACGGTCATCGAGGGCTCGGGCGACTCCGACGCCATCGCGGGTCGCGTTGCCCAGATCCGTGCCGAGATCGAGAACAGCGACTCCGACTACGACCGCGAGAAGCTGCAGGAGCGCCTGGCCAAGCTGGCCGGCGGTGTTGCGGTGATCAAGGCCGGAGCTGCCACCGAGGTGGAGCTCAAGGAGCGCAAGCACCGCATCGAAGACGCGGTCCGCAACGCCAAGGCTGCCGTCGAAGAGGGCATCGTCGCCGGTGGCGGCGTGGCTCTGCTGCAGTCGGCCCCCGCGCTCGACGAGCTGAAGCTCGAGGGTGACGAGGCCACTGGTGCCAACATCGTGCGCGTTGCGCTGTCGGCTCCGCTGAAGCAGATCGCCTTCAACGCAGGCCTCGAGCCGGGCGTCGTCGCGGAGAAGGTCACCAACCTTCCCGCCGGCCACGGCCTGAACGCGGCCAGCGGCGAGTACGAGGACCTGCTCAAGGCCGGCGTTGCCGACCCGGTGAAGGTCACCCGCTCGGCGCTGCAGAACGCGGCGTCCATCGCGGCGCTGTTCCTCACCACCGAGGCCGTCGTCGCCGACAAGCCGGAGAAGGCGTCCGCAGCCGCGGGCGACCCGACCGGTGGCATGGGCGGCATGGACTTCTAAGTCCCTAGAAGTCCTCGTTCTACGAGGAGGCCCGGTTCGCGTAAGCGAGCCGGGCCTTTTCGCGTGTCGGAAAGGGTGCTACCAAAATTTCTTAAATTATTGACGTCTGCGTCAGAGCAAACTGTATAGTTCCTGTGCGGCAGGGGACCGCAAACATTCTAGGGGGAAATCACATGAACGCTTCGTCTGTTCGTCCGCAGACCAAGTTCGCCGCCGCGCTGGTAGCTGCCGGTGTGGTCTCGGCGGCGGCGATCACCGCGGTGCCGGAGAACCGCAGCCTTCCGGTGCTCAACATCGACGTGGCAAAGACGTCGGTGATCACCGATGCGCTCTACGGACTGGGCGATGCCGTCAACGGCGTCGCCACCGGCCTGGTATCGGTTGCGACGCCTCGTCCTCGCTGCCGTTCGATGCCTCGACTGTCATCGCCATCGCCGCGCAGAACCCGTCGATCGGCCCGAACCTGCTGTCCTGGTTGACTGCAGCGGTACGTCAACCCGTCCTACAACTACCCGAACTTCACGTATCCGTATGAGATCAAGGTCCATTCGATCGAGCCGCTGGCCGAACTGCTGCTGCCCGCTGCGCTCAGCGACGGCATCATCAACGCGGTTGAACGGATCTCCGACGGGATCAACGATGCCCTTTCCGTACTGCCCAGCGCCGTTCCCGGTGCGCTCGCGTCGGACGAGTTCACCGCCACCGACATCGGCCGCATGGTCTTTGCCGCCAACCTTGCCGCCGTCGCACCGGTGTGGATGCTGTACAACACCGCGTATTACCTGGGTTATCTGCCAGCGAATCTGGAGGAGACCCTGGAGTCGGCGATTCAAGATCCGAGCGAGATTCCCGGGCTGGTGAGCAATCTGGTGTACGGGCTGCTGGCGCCGAACTGCCAGACGACGGGCTGCTCGGGGATCTGCTTGGCAACGCTTCCCGATCCATTCACCACCCTTCCTGGGCCGATCGGCGTGCTGGCGAGCAACGTCGTAAATGCCGTTATCGACGGCATCTACAATGGCTGCTGGCGCAGCTTCCGCCGCCGATCACGCCGACCCCGTTCCCGTCGGCCCTCCGAGTTCGGAAGTCGCCGATATGCAGGTCGCGGCGAACGTGGTGCCGGATCCGTCGCTTGCGGTCGGTGCCATCACGTTGTCGAGCGCTGATCCGGTCGAGACGGTCGAGAAGAAGGTCGAGGCACCGGATTCGACGGAGAACACCCCTCCGGTCACGCCACAGGATCCGGCTCCGGCGGCCGATGACGTCGACCCGGCTGCGCCGCCCGCAGCCGACACGGACGTCCCCGACGTGAAGCCGGACAAGCCGGGGGCGCATTCAGTGAAGTCGGGCAACAAGGTCAAGCCCGGCGACAAGTTCGACAACCAGGCCAAGGGCGAGACGGCAAGGACGAGACGGTCAAGGACGAGACGGTCAAGGACACGGGCACCGTCGACGAAACGCCCGGCGACACCGCTGATCCAACCGGGACGCCGGCCGGTCCGACCGCCGGTGCGGACGACTCGGATCCGAGCGACGCGTCGGGTGCAGCCGCATAGTCTGTCCAACGAAAAGCCCGGCGTGCTCTCGCACGCCGGGCTTCTTCGTGTCTGACGTCGGTCAGCGCCCGTCGAGAGGCAGACAGTCAGCGACGCAGCCGGGCCGCGGCGCGGGGGAGTCCGGTGTCGGCTTGCGGTGCAGCACAGCGCGATTCGGCACGATCCTGACCGGAGTTTCGTCGTCGCTGGGTCCACCCGTTCCGTCGACGATCAACGTGTAGCCGCCCGGTTCGCCCGGCGGCCAGACGAGGGTGACGTCGCCGTGCCGTGCCAGGTTCCGACGGGTGTGCCCGCCCGCAGGCCCGACGTCGAGCACGCCATCGGTGAGGACGGGCTCGACGGCCACGCTGTGCGCGCGGTAATCGTCACCGACGGTGATCAGATAGGCGAACGTGAAGTCGGCCAGCGCGTCGGCCAGTTGGTCGAGATCCACCTTGACGCTCATACCGCGAGGATAGTGCGCGCCGGCGGGCGCCGACCGTGTGATTTCATCCGCAACCCGCCGCTCAGGCCGTATCGGTTCGCACAGTCGCGGTGCCGCGGGCCTGTGGATGATCGCCCGACTGGGCGTCCGAATCGTCGGATGCAGCTGCGACCGTGCGGCCGTGGAGACAATCGAGTGGCCTTTTCGAGCGGCCGAGGCGCTGGAGTCCGAAGCGCTGACCTTCCGCGAGCTGCGCAGGTTTCACGCCGCGATCTACCCGGGGGTGTGGGCGCCGCGCGGCGTTGACCCGTCCCTCGCGGAGTGCGCCAGGGCCGCGTGGCTGTGGTCGGGTAGGCAGGGCGTCATCGCAGGCCTGCCCGCGTCGGCATTGTTGGGCGCGAAGTGGGTCGAAGACGGGACGCCCATCGAGCTCGTCCACGCCAATCGACGACCGCCGCGCGGAATCGTCATCCATACGGACGCGCTGGGTCCCGGCGAGACGCAGGACGTTCATTCGATGCCGATCACCACGGCGGCGAGAACTGCCTTCGACCTGGGTCGGCGACTACCGCTGAACGACGGCGTACAACGCATCGACGCATTGATGAACGCCACTCACGTCAAGGTCGACGCCATCGAATCGGTGATGGCATGCCATCGTGGCGTCCGCGGGTTGAGGCAACTGCGGGAGACGCTCGCACTCGTCGACGGGGGCGCGGAGTCGCCCTACGAATCGTTGACGCGACTTCTCTTGGTGCAGAACGGTTTCCCGGATCTGCAAACTCAGATCGTCGTGTACGACGAACGCGGCATGGTGTTCGCCCGCATCGACATGGGCTGGCCCGAGTATCGGGTTGGGGTCGACTTCGAGGGCGCCCACCACTGGAGTGATCCCAAGCAGAGGTCGTGGGATATCGAGCGGTTCGCGAAGCTGCCCGATCTCGGCTGGATCGACGTGAGGTTGACCAGCGGAATCCTGCACAACCGGCCGCAGTCCTTTCTCGACCGGGTAGGCGCGGCACTCATCTCGCGCGGATGTCCGAAGACGTGGTGAGTGTGCGGTTCGATACGCCGCACCCGGCGAGTCGCGGATGAAACCGCGCAACCGCGGCGCCGGCGTCACTGCGCACCGCCGATATCGCAGCCGGTGACCGCCCTGGCATAGGAGTGCAGGCAGGCCTTCACCTCGTCGCGCGTGCGCCGTCCCGACAGGATTTCCATCTGATACCCGTCCTCCATGGCGACGATGTTGCCGGCCAGCAGGCGCGGCGGGTCGGTGAGGGTGAAGTGGCCCTGCGCCGTGCCGAGGACGAATATCGCGCTGTAGACGGCGATCTGGCGTTCCTGCAGGGAGGAGTCGAGCACCGCTGCCTTGGGGTCACGCAAGGATCGCGGCCAGAACTCGAACAGAAGCCGGACCAGTTCGTCGTCGGGGCCGCTGGCGACGCCATGGTCGATGCTGGCCCGAAGTCGATCACGCGCGTCGGGGAACTGTTCTGCGACGCGCTCGCGGTCCAGGCTGAATCGCTCGATCGCCTGTTGATAGGTGTCGTAGGTCAGGGCGTCCACGTCGCCGTAGTAGAGAACCGCTGCGGGGGTGACGCCTGCCTCCTCGGCGATGTCGCGGAGGCGCACGCCTTCCAGTCCGCGGGTCAGCACGGCGCGGCGGACTGCCTCACCGAGGGCGAGCCGCCGGGCTTCCTGGTCTTTCTTGCGCGCCACTCCTCGTCCTTCGACTCTCGAATCGTTACATGGAGATTTAGAGCATACTCATGCAGCTATTGACAGGTGTGTCACACTTTTGTTAAATCAATATTTAACGAATCCTGCCAGCCAAGGAGTCCCCGTGTCCCTCCGCCGCACCGATACCGAAATCAGTCCGCAAGCCCCTCCCGATCCGCAGGGCAAGGGTCTGCGCACCGACTCGGTCGGGCTGCTGGCCGTCGTCGCACTCGGGCCTGTCCTCGGTGGCGCCCGCGTACAGCATCGCCGTCACGCTCGGCTTCGTCGTCATGGTCGTCGGGCACCTGGCCCCGGCCGCCCTGCTCGTCGGTTTCGTGCCGATTCTGTTGACGGCCTTCGCCTTTCGTGAGCTGAACCGGGAGATGCCGGACTGCGGCACCACGTTCGTGTGGAACACCAGGGCGTTCGGGCCGTACGCCGGCTGGCTCTCCGGTGGCTGGGTCGTGCAGATCGCGACGGTCATCGCGATGACGGCGCTGGCCCGTGTCGGCGCCGGCGTATCTGCTCACGCTGCTGGGGCTGGACGCGTTGGCGGACAACGACTTCGCGGTGATCGCGACGGCGGTCGCTGATCCTCGCCGCCGTCACCGCGATCGCCTACCGCGGCCTGCAGATCGCCGCCGAGGTGCAGTACGTGCTGCTGGGTCTGCAGCTGGTCGCCCTCTTCGGCTTCGGTGTCGCCGCGTTCGCCCGCCCCGGTGCCGAGACGCCGAGCCTGTCGCTGGCTCAACCCGTTGGCGTTCGACGGCTTCGGGCCGTTCGCCGAAGCGGTGCTGCTGTGCCTGTTCATCTACTGGGGCTGGGACGCGCTGATCACCGTCAACGAGGAGACCAAGGACAAGGACAAGACGCCGGGCCGGGCCGCCGTGATCTCCACCGTGCTCCTGCTCGGCACCTACCTGTTCACCGCGTTCGCCGCCATCAGCTTCGCGGGCACCGGGACCGACGGGCTCGGCCTCGGCAACGCCGACAACGCCGCCGACGTGCTTGCCACCCTCGGGCCGCCGGTGCTCGGCACCGCCCTGGCCAAGGTGGTCGAGCTCGCCATCTGCGTTTCGGCGATCTCGGCACTGCTCACCTGCGTGATCAGCAGCCCGCGCACCACGCTGTCGATGGGCAGCCACGGCGCACTTCCCAAGGCGTTCACCCGGATTCACCCGAAGTTCCAGACCCCGGCCTTCGGCACGGTGTTCTTCGGTGCCGCGGCCGCCGTTCTGCTGGCGGTGCTGGCGACGGTCTCCGACCAACTTCCTCGGCGACGCCATCCTGTCGATCGGCCTGCTGATCGCGTTCTACTACGGAGTCACCGGTCTGGCGTGCGTCTGGTACTTCCGCCATCGGCTGACCGGCTTCGGTGCGCGACCTGTTCCTCAAGGGCATCCTGCCCGCGGTGGGCGGGCTGATCATGCTCGCGGCGTTCGCCCGCAGCGCGCACGACATGCTGGCCCCGACCTACGGCGCCACGTCCTTCCACGGCGTCGGCGGGGTGTTCCTGCTCGGCGTCGGCGCCATCGTCGTCGGGCGTCGTGGCGATGCTCATCGTCCGGCACCCGCTTTCCCGGCTTCTTCCGCGGCGGCCGAGATGCCATCACCGCCGCCCACCATCGACCGTCACCGACCTGACCGATACCGAGGCCTGATCATGCGCACACTCACCATCGCCGCCATCCAGACGACTCCGGTCGCCTTCGACATCGATGCCAGCTGGGCTCGCTTCGAGTCTCAGGTCCACGCGGTGCGCGACACCTTCCCGCACGTCGAGCTCGTCGTCGTGCCCGAACTGATGCTGGCCGCCGAGGCCCCGCTGCTGCAGGCCCGCGGGGACTGGATGCACCAGGTCGCCGAGCCCATCCCCGGCCCGACGACCGAGCGGGTCGCCCGGCTGGCGAAGGAGACCGGGCTGTGGCTGGTGCCCGGCAGCATCTACGAACGCGGCGACGACGGGAACGTCTACAACACCGCGATCGCCGTGTCCCCGCTCGGTGAGATCGCCGCGACGTACCGCAAGGTGTTCCCGTGGCAGCCCTACGAGCAGACCACGCCCGGCAACGAGTTCGTGGTCTTCGACATCCCCGGCGTCGGCCGGATCGGCCTGGCGATCTGCTACGACGGCTCGTTCCCCGAGACGGCGCGCCAACTCGCATGGCTCGGCGCCGAGGTGATCATCCAGCCGACCCTGACCACGACGCGCGACCGCGAGATGGAGCTGGTCTGCGCCCGCGCCAACGCGTGGACCAACCAGCTCTACGTCGTCAACGTGAACGCGTCCGATCCCGCGGGCGTCGGCGCGAGTTGCATCGTCGACCCCGAGGGCACCGTGCGCCAACAGGCCACCACCGGCGAAGAGGTGCTCATCGACTGCCTGGATCTGGACGCGGTGAGCCGGGCGCGCACGCACGGCACCTTCGGCCTGAACCGGCCGTGGGATCAGATCGCCCGCCACGGCGCAGACGTGCGGCTGCCGATGTACGGCGGTGGCATGAAGACACCGCCGTGGCACGGGGCCGATCAGACGGGCGGGGGCCTTCGGCCGCGGACCAGCTTGCCGGGCCGCGCCGACGTCGGCACGCCGTTCTCGGCGATCACCTCGCCGGCGACGACCGTCGCTACGTAACCGTCGGCGGTCTGGTCGAGGCGGCGTCCGCCGGCAGGCAGGTCGCGCACGACGACGGGCCTGTGCAGCGTCAGCGTGGAGTGGTCGATGACGTTGAGATCCGCCTTGTAGCCGACGGCGATGCGGCCCCGGTCGCAAAGCCCGGCCACGCGGGCGGGCGCCGTCGTCAGCTCGCGGACCGCCTCGGCCACCGAGAGCCGCCCCGTCGCGCGGTCACGCGCCCAGTGCGCCAGCATGTACGTCGGAAAGCTTGCGTCGCAGATCATTCCGTAGTGCGCGCCGCCATCGCCGAGACCGAGGACGACGTCCTCACGGTGGAACAACTCGGCCACGGTGTCCAGCGAACCGTCCCGGAAGTTGGCCAGGGTGATGAGCAGCATGGCGTGGCCGTCGTCGTCGAGCAGCCGGTCGTAGGCCTCCTCCAGCGGGCTGACCCCGCGGGCCTTGGCCCGACTGGCGATGCTCTCCGAGCGCGGGGGTTCGTAGTTCGGCGGGTCGCCGAGCGGGAACATCCACTCGAACGCCTGCACGGCGAACATCAGCGGATGCCCGTTGCCCGACGGCTTGTCGGCCAGGATGCGCTCGCGCACTTCGGGTTTGCGCATCTCGGCGACGCGCTCGGCCAACGACAGGTGGGCGATCTCGCGGTAGCTCGGATACATCACGAACGGATTTCCCGACAGCTCGAGCCCGATCACCAGGCCGATGGGCCGCGGGAAGACCTGAGCCGTGACCTGAGGGTACGAGGCTCCCCTGTTGTGATTGGCCTTCTCGACCAGGTCGAGGCCGTCGACGAAGAACGGGTCGCCCGCGTTGCCGATCGCCAGGGTGAACGTCACCGGCAGACCGACGTCCTCGGCGACGTCGAAAACCGTCTGCAGTGCGGGCCCGTAGTCTCCGGCGACGAGGTCGGGCACGAACTGGATCAGCCCGCCGCCCGCATCCTTGACGCCGCGCGCAATCGCTTCGATCTCGGCGTGGCCCGCCTCGAAACTCGGGATCGGCATGCCGCTTTCGGACTTGTGCAGGGTCAGCCGCGACGACGCGAAGCCCAGCGCGCCGACCTGCACCGCTTCGGCGGCGAGCTTGCGCATCATGGCCAGGTCCTCGTCGGTCGCGGCTTCCCGGTCGACACCGCGCTGACCCATCACGTACACCCGCAGCGGCGAGTGCGGCAGGTACGCGGCGACGTCGATGTCCCGTCGTCGCGAATCCAGCGCGTCGAGGAACTCGGGGAACGTCTCCCACGTCCACGGCAGGCCGTCGACCATGACCACGCCGGGGATGTCCTCGACGCCCGCCATCAGATCGACGAGCGTCTCGTGGTCCTCGGCGCGGCACGGCGCGAAGCCGACGCCGCAGTTGCCCATCACTGCCGTGGTGACGCCGTGCGCCGACGACGGTGTCATGCGTTCCGACCAGATGGCCTGGCCGTCGTAGTGCGTGTGCAGATCGACGAAGCCGGGCGTGACGAGCAGGCCGGTCGCGTCGATCTCGCGGGCGCCGGACCCGGCGACGGTTCCGACCGCGACGATCACGCCGTCGAACACCGCGACGTCGCCGACGAACGGCTCACCGCCGAGCCCGTCGACGATCGTGCCGTTGCGGATGATCAGATCGAAGGTCGTTGCCGGGGCGACTCCGGGATCGAAGGTCGTCGCCGGGGCAACTCCGGGATCGTGAGCCATGACCTGAATGTACGACTTGCAAATGTGAGCAACCACGAGGGTCGTCCGTGCCAGGATGAGCCGGTGATCGACCACTTCGGAATCATCTGCGCCGACTACGCGAAGTCGAAGGAGTACTACGACGCGGTGCTGGGCGTTCTGGGCCACACCCGGCAGATGGACGTCGGCCCGCCATCGGCTACGGCCGCAACGGCAAGCCGGACTTCTGGATCGAGGACGGCGCCGACCGGCAGGTGGGCGCGCCGATCCACTTCGCCTTCCAGGCCACCAGCACCGACGAGGTGGAGGCCTTCCACGACGCCGCGGTGGCGCTCGGTGCGGAGTCGCTGCACGCGCCGCGCCTGTGGCCGGAGTACCACCCCGGCTACTTCGGTGCGTTCGTCCGCGATCCCGACGGCAACAACGTCGAGGCCGTGTTCCACGGAGGCGCGCCGGCGCCGACCATCGAGCACGGAGCCGAGCCGGCCTAGACCCCGAGCGCCTCGGCGTAGTCGTCCCTCAGCGCCGCCCAGCCACGGGCGGCCGCGTCCGGTCCGGTGGCGCGCGGCGTGTCCGAGCCGCCGAGAACCTCGTCGAGCACGGTCAGGCAGACGTCCCAACCGGCGGCGTTCATCGCGGCCGGATCCCGTTGCCGCATGGTCTGTTCCAACGTCAGTCGGCAGCCGGACCCGGTGGCCGAAAGGCGCCAGCGCACCAGGTCCTCGCCCCACCGGTGGACCAGTTCCCGTGGCGGGTCGACCGACAGCACCTCGCCGTCGACGGGGTCGTCACCGGGGTTCTCCCGCACCCGCCGCGCGCCGGGGGCGTCGAGCGGCCGGTCCGGCACGATCGGTGACCAGCGGGCCAGTCGTTCCGGGTCGGTCAGCCACGGCCACACCACCTCGGGTGGGTGGGCGAAATCGCGTTCCAACGTCAAAACCCAGGCACCGTCGTGGTTCTGCAGTGTCGCGTCCATCGTCACGATTGCTCCTCGTCGATCAGATCGGTCAGCCGGTCGAGGCTCATCGACCACTTGCGGTGGTACGGGGTGACCCACGCCAGCACCGTCGGCAGGGGATCCTCGGCCAACCGGTAGACACGGCGTTTGCCGTCCACCCGCACGTCGACGGCCCCCGCGTTGCGGAGCACGGCGAGGTGCTTGGACGCCAGTGACTGCGAAATATCAAGCCGTGCAACGAGTTCGCCGACATCGGTGCTGCCGCCGCGCAGGGCGTCCATGATCCGGCGCCGAGTCGGGTCGGCTATCACCGCGAAGGCGTCCACCACTTCATATGACCAGACGGTCATATGAATGTCAAGGCATGTCAGGCCTCGGGTAGCGTCTGCGACATGGCTGACACAGACACGGCTGCGGTCCGCGAGCTACTGCGGGACTCGTTCACCCGGCTCATCGAGCACGTGGACGACCTCACCGACGGTCTGAGCGACGAGCTCTCCTTCTGGCGCCCGACACCGGACGCCAACACCATCGCCTGGTTGTTGTGGCACAGCGCGCGCGTGCAGGACGCGCAGCTCTGCGAGATCGCAGGCGTCGAGCAGGTGTGGTTCCGCGACGGCTGGGTCGACCGGTTCGCGTTGGACCTGCCGCGCGACGCACACGGTTACGGTCACACCCCCGAACAGGTCGGCAAGGTGCGTGCGCCCGCGGACCTGCTGGCCGGGTACTACCACGCCGTGCACAAGCTGACGCTCGAGTTCGTCGCCTCGGTCACGCCCGAGGAGCTCGACCGCATCGTGGACAAGCGCTGGACGCCGCCCGTGACCGCGAGCGCGCGCCTGGTCAGCATCATCGACGACTGCGCGCAGCACCTCGGCCAGGCCGCCTACGTCCGGGGCATCGCCGGCTGAATGAGCCTCCGGGGGGTGATCCGCTGGTGGCCGCCCATCGGCCTGCTGGCGATGGTCCTGCTCGGCGTGGTCGTCGGCAAGGGCTCGACGACGATCGACGACTGGTTCAGCCGCACCGGCGACGACAACCCCTTTCTCGGCAGGCTGCTGTTCTTCACCGATCCGCGGGTGCTGGCCGTGTTGCTCCTCGGTGCGCTGCTGGTCGCGATGTATCGCAGGCGATGGCGGATGGTCGCCGTCGTGGCCGTCACCCCGGTCGTCGCCGTCGTCGCCGCCCGCCTGTTCAAGTCGGTGTTCGGCCGGGAGAGCGACGGGGTGCTCGCCTATCCGAGTGGGCACACCGCGCTGGCCGTCGTCGTGCTCGGCATGGTCGTGCTGGCCGCAGGCGGGACCGCGTGGGCGGTCGCGATCGCGTTGGTGTGGTCCCTGTTGGCGGCGCTCGGGCAGGCCTTCACCTACCACTACTTCACCGACACCGTCGGCGCGGTGCTGCTGACCACCGCGTTGCTCTGCCTGGCCGCCTGTGCGGCCCAACTTGACGGGTGTCAACCCCGCTGCGATAGAGGTCACAGCAGTGGTTAGCATGGGCTCATGACAGCAACACCTGAAGTGGACGCCACCAACACCGGCACCATCCTCAACCCCGCCACCGGTGCAGTGGCAGGAAAGGTGCTCTGGACCGACCCGGCCGACGTGCCGCGGATCGCCGCCGGACTGCGGCAGGCCCAGCGGGAGTGGGAGGCGCGCGGCGCCAAGGGCCGCGCCAAGGTGCTGGCCCGGTACGCCGTGTGGATGGGCGAGCACCGCGACGAGATCGAGTCGCTGTTGATCAAGGAGACCGGCAAGTCGGCGACCGACGCCGCACAAGAGGTGCCGCTGATCATCATGATCGCCGTCGTACTACATCAAGACGATGGAGAAGGCGCTGGCGCCGGAGACCCGTCCCGCGTCGCTGCCGTTCCTGTCGATCAAGAAGGTCGCCGTGCACTACCGGCCGCGTCCGGTCGTCGGCATCGTCGCGCCGTGGAACTACCCGGTCGCCAATCTTCTGATGGACGGCATCGGCGCGCTGGCCGCGGGCTGCGCGGTGCTGCTCAAGCCGTCCGAGCGCACCCCGCTGACCGCCGAACTGCTGCTGCGCGGCTGGACCGACTCGGGTGCCCCCGAGGTGATGGCGATCGTGCAGGGCGCCCGCGAGGCCGTCGAGGCCGTCGTCGACAACTCCGACTACATCCAGTTCACCGGTTCCAGCGCGACGGGCGCGAAGGTGATGGAACGCGCCGCGCGCCGGCTCACCCCGATCAGCCTCGAGCTCGGCGGCAAGGACCCGATGATCGTGCTCGATGACGCCGACGTCGACCTGGCCGCGCACGCCGCGGTGTGGGGCGCGATGTTCAACGCCGGTCAGACGTGTGTCTCCGTCGAGCGGGTCTACGTGCTCGAGCAGGTCTACGACCAGTTCGTCGACGCGGTGGTGCGTGACGTGAAGAACCTGAAGATGGGCGCGGGGGAGGGCTACGACTTCGGCGCGCTGATCGACGACGGCCAGGTGGCGGTGACCGAACGGCACGTCGCCGACGCGATCGCCAAGGGCGCCAAGGCGCTCACCGGTGGCAAGCGTCCATCGGGGCCCGGCAGCTTCTACGAGCCCGACCGTGCTCGTCGACGTCGACCACTCGATGGCGTGCATGACGGAGGAGACGTTCGGCCCGACCCTGCCGATCATGAAGGTGTCCACGGTGGCCGAGGCCGTGCGGCTGGCCAACGACAGCCCCTACGGGCTCAGCGCGTCGGTGTTCTCGAAGGACATCGAGCGGGCCAATGACGTTGCGCTGGAACTGGATTGCGGCGTGGTCAACATCAACGACGTGATCTCCAACCTGATGTGCACCACGGCGCCGATGGGCGGCTGGAAGACCTCGGGCATCGGGGCGAGGTTCGGCGGTGCCGACGGGCTGCGCAAGTTCTGCCGTCAGGAGGCCGTCATCGCACCGCGCACCAACGTCGGCGCGGGCGGCAACTACTACAACAACTCGCTCAAGGCGATGAAGCGGATGAACACGATGATCACCAAGTTCGCGCTGATCCGGCCCAAGCACGTGGCGAAGTAACCCGACCTTCGCGCTACCTTCCGTTCATCTCGGCGTCACCCTTGCTTACGCCGGGGCGGATACCTTCGGCCGGTGACGATGCTTGAAGGGACCGAGTACTACTCCGTCCGCGATGACGATGACGACGACCCGGTGTTGGTGCACCACCCGAGTGGCAAGGACGTCGACACGTGGCGCGAGGGCTACCCGTACGACGAACGCATGTCGCGTCACGAGTACGAGGAGCAGAAGCGGCTGCTGCAGATCGAGCTGCTGAAGCTGCAGGTGTGGAGCCAGGCCAACGGCCTGCGCCACGTCATCGTGTTCGAGGGCCGTGACGCCGCAGGCAAGGGCGGCACCATCAAGCGGTTCATGGAGCACCTCAACCCGCGCGGTGCCCGCGTCGTCGCGCTGGAGAAGCCGACCGACCGCGAGCGCACCCAGTGGTACTTCCAGCGCTACGTCACGCACCTGCCGGCCGCTGGCGAGCTGGTGCTGTTCGACCGGTCCTGGTACAACCGGGCAGGCGTCGAGCGGGTGATGGGCTACTGCACGCCCGACCAGCACGCCGAGTTCATCCGCCAGGCACCGCTTTTCGAGCAGATGCTGGTCAACGACGGCATCAGCCTCACCAAGTTGTGGTTCTCGGTCACCCAGGCCGAGCAGCGCACCCGCTTCACCATCCGCCAGGTCGACCCCGTGCGGCAGTGGAAGCTCTCGCCGACCGACCTCGCCTCACTGGACAAGTGGGAGGCCTACACGGCGGCCAAGGAGGACATGTTCGAGCTGACCGACACCGACGTCGCGCCGTGGACCGTGGTCAAGAGCAACGACAAGAAGCGCGCCCGCATCAACGCCATGCGCCACGTGCTCGGTAAGTTCGACTACGACAACAAGGACCGCGAGGTGGTCGCCGTAGCCGATCCCCTCATCGTGGGGCGTGCCCTGGCCGACTGAACCGGCCTGCCGAAGGCCGCGTCCCGGACAAGGAGGACGCGTCCGTGCGGTTCGTGGCGGCGGTTCTGTTGTGGCTCCTGACGACGGCCGCACTGGCGGTGGCGGTGCCCGCGGCGTGGGCCCAGCACAACGTCGTCGACGAGGGCGGCTACTCGGTGCTCGCCACGTCGGCCGCACGTGATCCCGCGGTGCAGACTGCGATGGCCGCGGAGCTCACCGCGCAGCTCGTCCGGCTCGCCGACCACAGCGGCTACGACGTCTCACCCGACCTGCTGGGCGGCGCCGCGGCCCTGTACACGCGCAGCTCCGCCTTCCCCGGCCAGTTCGCACAGGCCAACCGGATCGTGCACCGCTGGATGTTCACCGACGCCGTCCAGCAGTCCGACGAGTCGGGCCGCTGGGAGATCGACCTGTCGCCGATGCTGGCCGACAGCTCGTTCCAGGACACGTTGCGGGACTTCGGCATCCAGGCTCCGTCGACGTTGGTCGTGCCGTTGACCGAGAACGTCTCCGACTCGCTGCGGCCGGGTCAGCTGCGCCAGTTGACCAGGTGGGGGCCATGGGCCAGCGTCGGTGCGATGGTGCTCACCGGCGTCCTCGCGCTGCTGGTGCTGGCCGCCGCGCGCAGCAGGGGCAAGGCGCTCGCCAGCCTCGGCGTGTCCGCGCTTCTCGTCGGGGGAGCGGGCTGGGCGGGCATCGAAGTGGGGCGGCGCTACCTCGACGCCGGCCTCAACCAGATCACCGGTGAGGTCCGTGGGGTCGCCGATGCGATGGTCGGTCACGCCATCGGCAGCCTGCACCAGTGGCTCAACCTGACGCTGGCCGCGGGCGGTGTGCTGGTGGTGTTCGGCGTGATCGTCGCGATGCTGGGCGGACTGCGCCGACGCGACTAGGGCTCGATGACGTGCGAGGGATCGGGCCTGCGTTCCGGTGGGGCCTGGCTGTAGTCGCCCCACGGCCCGTCGCGGCGCTCGATCGCCGCGCGCACACCGTCGTTGCCCGCGACGTCGATGAACTCCAGCGCGTCGGGTGTGTTGCGCATGAGTCCGTCGAGGATCCCGCCGAGGGTCTGGGTGGACGCCAGCCCCATGTTCTCGTAGGCCTGGTTGACGATCAGCTTCTGAGCCTGCAACTGCGACAACGGGATTCGCGCCAGTTTCGCGGCGATCTCGGCGACCCTGGCCTCCAGGCGCTCGAACGGCACCGACTCGTTGATCAGCTCGACGGCGGCTGCCTCGACGCCGGTGAGCGGCTCTCCGGTCAGCGAGTGCCACTTCACCTTCGCCAGGCTGAGGCGGTAGAGCCACATGCCGGTGAGGTACGCGCCCCACATCCGGCTGTACGGCGTGCCGATGACGGCGTCGTCGCTGGCGATGACGAGGTCGGCGCACAGCGCGTAGTCGCTTGCGCCGCCGACGCACCACCCGTGCACCTGGGCGATCACGGGCTTGGAGGCCCGCCAGATCGCCATGAACTTCTGCGTCGGTCCCGTCGCCCTCGACGAGACCATGGCGAAGTCCTTGCCCGGATCCCAGCGCCCGTCGGTGTTCATGGCCTCACCCCAGTGCTGGAAGCCGCCACCGAAGTCGTAACCGCCGGAGAACGCGCGTCCTGCGCCGCGCAGCACGATGACCTTCACCTGCGGGTCCCGCTCGGCGAGCCCGATGGCGGCCTCGATCTCGTCGGGCATCGGCGGCACGATCGTGTTGAGCTGGTCGGGCCGGTTGAGCGTGATGGTGGCGACGGGCGGCTCGGTCTTGTAGAGCAGCGTCTCGAAGTCTGCTGGCATCGGCGTAGCAAGTCTGCGCCATTCCGACGCGCAGGTGAGTCAAGCTCAGCTCGAGATCCGCAACTGCTTCAGAGCTAGCGGCCCGGCGGTTCCGGGTCCGGCTCGCGATTGGCCGGGTCGAGCGACCAGATCCTTCCGTCGATCTTGATGTTCGGAGTGCGGGTGTACGCCCAGCCGCCCATGAGGACGACGGTCATGGCGAGCGAACGCGATCGAGCTTTGCAGATCCGGCCAGTCCGGCGGCGAACAGACCGAGGATGCCGCCGACGGCCGTGGCGGTCCAGTAGATGCGCCGCTTGACCGCCCGCTTCGGGCAGCCCGGCGGTGTCCCAGCCCGGCAGGAGCGAGGCCGACGAGCAGGATGGCCATGCCGGCGTAGAAGAGGCTCAGAGACAGCGTGCTCACGTCACCACCCTATTGGGCGCAGGCAGCTGAGTCAGACCATCAGTCGTCGTGCTTACCGTAAGCGCCTCGGCATGTTGCGCGTCGTCCAGTGGGCCACCGGAAACGTGCGGGCGCCACGCCGTCCCGCTATGCGCCGCGGCACCGGGCATTCGGACCTTCCTCGAGCTGCCGACGATCGTGGGCCGCGGGGTACTGAACGGTTGACCGGAAGTCGACCAGCAGGGCAGCGGCGGGCATGCAGCCGGTCTCGACGCAGTGCACGTGCGCGTCGTAGACCGCCTGGCCGCGCAGCAGTCGCTGCCTGCCCCACCAGCCGCACTCACACGACGCCTGAGATGCCCATGTTCTGAAGACGAATACGCGCGCAGTAGTCACGCGAGGTAATAGGCCCCCGGGTTACACCCGTCGTCAGCCACCGAGCGTGCGGTGCAGGAACTCGTAGATCAGCGCCGCCCGGAACGCGGTCTGGGCGTTGTCGGCCGCGCCGGCGTGCCCGCCCTCGACGTTCTCGTAGTACTGCACCGGCTGGCCGACGGCCTCGAGCGCCGCGGTCATCTTGCGGGCGTGGCCCGGGTGCACCCTGTCGTCGCGGGTGGACGTGGTGATCAACACGGGAGGGTAGCGGCGGTCCGCCGAGACATGTTGATACGGCGAGTACTTGGAGATGAACTCCCAGTCGTCGGGATTGTCGGGGTCGCCGTACTCGGCCACCCAGGACGCTCCGGCGAGCAGCAGGTGGTAGCGCTTCATGTCGAGCAACGGGACGCTGCACACCAGCGCGCCGAACAGTTCGGGGTACTTGGTCAGCATGATGCCCATCAGCAGGCCGCCGTTGCTGCCGCCCTGGGCGCCGAGCTGAGCCACCGTGGTGATGCCCCGGTCGACGAGATCCCTTGCCACGGCGGAGAAGTCCTCGTCGACGAGGTGGCGTCCCTCCCGCATGGCCTGGGTGTGCCACCGCGGACCGTACTCGCCGCCGCCGCGGATGTTCGCCAGCACGTAGGTGCCGCCGCGGGCCAGCCACAGCCGGCCGAGCACACCGCCGTAGCCTGGCGTGTTCGAGTTCTCGAAACCGCCGTAGCCGCCGAGCAGCGTCTTGCCGGGCCCCGACGAACCACGATGCCCGACGACGAAGTAGGGGATCATCGTGCCGTCCGCGGACGCCACGAAGTGTTGGGCCACCTCGATGTCGGAGGCGTCGAAGAACGCCGGAGCGCTCTTGACCTCGACGACCTCATCGCCGGCATGACCCCAGAGCAGCCGCGACGGGGTGTCGAAGCCGCTGGAGTCCAGGAAGATCTCGTCGCCGTAGTCATCGGCGTCGACGATCACGGTGTTGGTGTTGGGCGGGATGCCCCGGATCGGCTCCCGCTGCCACGTGCCGGGGGTGACGAGCTCGAGCCGGCTGGTCACGTCGACCAGCGTGACGAGCACCAGCCGGTCGCGGGTCCACGTGTAGGTCTCCAGGCTGGTGTGCTCGTCCGGCTCGAATACCACCGTCAGATCGACTGTCCCGGAGAGGAATTCGTCGTACTTCGCGGCCAGCAGCGTTCCGGCGGGGTGCGTCGTGGAACCGACCGTCCAGTCGGTGCGGGGCCGGATCAGCAGCCACTCGCGGTGGATCGACGTGCCCGCGTCGGTCGGCACGTCGATCTTGATCAGCTCGTCGTCGCGCAGTTCGTAGCGCTCGCGGTTGAAGAAGTCGAACGACCGCGAGATGAGCAGGCGCTCGAAGCCGGGGGTGGGATCGAAGCCTGCGCCGACACTGACGTCGGACGGGTCCCCGGCGAACAGCGTCTCGGCCTCGGCCAGCGGCCGCCCGCGCCGCCACCGCTTGGTGATCCGCGGATAGCCGGACTCGGTCAGCGAACCCGGCCCGAAATCGGTTCCGACGATGACGGTGTCGGAGTCCTGCCAGGTGACGTCGGTCTTGGCCTCGGGCAATTCGAAGCCATCGGTGACGAATTGGCGTGTCCGCATGTCGAATTCACGCACGACCGTGGCGTCGGAACCGCCGCGCGACAACGAGATCAGTGCCAGCGTCAGGTCGGGTTCGATGACGTCGGCGCCCGCCCACACCCAGTTCTCGCCATCGGAGCGGCTCAGCTCGTCCAGGTCGATCAGCACGTCCCAGTCGGGATCGTCGGTTCGGTACTCGTCGAGCGTGGTGCGCCGCCACAGCCCACGCGGGTTGCCCGCGTCGCGCCAGAAGTTGTACAGGTACTCGCCGCGGCGCCGCACGTAGGGGATGCGGCTGTCGGTGTCGAGCACCTCCAGCGCTTCGGCGCGCATCTGCTCGAACCGTTCGCCGCCGAGGTCGGCCAGCGTCGGTTCGTTGTGCGCATTCACCCACTCGAGCGCGTCGTCGCCGGTGATGTCCTCTAGCCACAGATGGGGGTCTGGATCCACGGGGACCATTGTGGCCGTCGCGCGTAGTGTGAGCGGAGTTACACCCGATGGGAGTCTGCGTTCAATGACAACTCCGAGGACCACTCCGAGCCGAGCACTGATCACCGCGCGCCGCCGCCGACCTGCTGCGCCGGCTTCAGGACCGCCACGGTGCGCTGATGTTCCACCAGTCCGGCGGCTGCTGCGACGGGTCGTCGCCGATGTGTTACCCCGACGGCGACTTCATCGTCGGGGACCGCGACGTGCTGCTGTCGATCCTCGACGTCGGCGACGGGGTGCCGGTGTGGATCTCGGGACCGCAGTTCGACGCGTGGAAGCACACCCAGCTGGTGATCGACGTGGTGCCGGGCCGCGGCGGCGGGTTCAGCGTCGAAGCGCCGGAGGGCATGCGGTTTCTGTCCCGCGGCCGGGCGTACACCGAGGCCGAGAACGCCGAGCTCAGCGCCCATCCGCCGGTGACCGGCGCGCAGTACGCCGACGGCGCGCGGCCGGCTGAATCGGGTACCCACGTGGTCGCGGAGGCCGAGGACGCCTGCCCGATACCTCAGCGGCACGCCGCGAGCCTGCAGCCGTAGCGGCGGTTCGCGGAGTTACCGTTGACGGGTGATTCCGCTCCCGCGGGCGTGGCTACTGACCAGCGCGATGTTGGTCGGGGTTGCGGCGGGAATGGTCGCAGGAATCGCATCGACCCTGCTGGTGACGGCCCGCGTCCGACCGGACGCGGTGATCGCGCTCGTCGTGGGTGTGCCGATCGTGGTCGGGATGCTCCTGGTGCTGTTCTCGGGCAGGCGGTGGATCACCGTCCTCGGTGCGTTCGTGCTGTCGCTGGCCCCCGGCTGGTTCGGTGTGCTCGTCGCGATCCAGGTGGTGTCCGGTGCCTGACCTTCAGTCGGGCGAACCGACCACGAACTGGACGCCCCTGTTCGATACCGGAGTGCGCAGCCGAGCCGCGGGCGACGCCGGGATGGGGTTCCCGCGTGGTCGAGGCGCAGCCGATCACCGCGACCGAGCCGCCCGAGAACCCGTCGGGGCCGCTGCCCACCTTCGTCGCACCCGAGTCCGTCCCCGGCGTCGACCAGTACCTGAAGCGCTGGATGTTCGTCCTGGTCGTGGCGGGCGTCTGGACCGTCGCCGCGGTCATCGGTCTGGCGCTCTACGAGTGGTGGTTCCGGTCGGTGGACAAGACCGGGCCGGTGTTCGTCGTGATGATCGATCTCGTCGTCGGGACCGTCGCGGCCCTGCTCGTCACCATGGTGCGGAACAAGCCGCTGGTCTCCGCGCTGGCGATCGCACTGATGTCGGCTCCGTTGGCCTCCACCGGCGCGGCGGCCGCGCTCTACGGCGCCTACGCCTTTGGGTGGATCGACCGCTAGCACCTGCGCGGCGACTACTAGGGTGGGAGCGTGACTCACTATGACGTCGTCGTTCTCGGAGCAGGTCCCGGCGGATATGTCGCGGCCATTCGTGCGGCCCAGCTCGGGCTGAGCACCGCCATCGTCGAACCGAAGTACTGGGGCGGCGTCTGCCTCAACGTCGGCTGCATCCCGTCGAAGTCGCTGCTGCGCAATGCGGAGCTGGCGCACATCTTCACCAAGGAAGCCAAGACGTTCGGCATCAGCGGTGACGCGTCGTTCGACTACGGCGTGGCCTTCGACCGCAGCCGCAAGGTCGCCGACGGACGCGTCGCGGGCGTGCACTTCCTGATGAAGAAGAACAAGATCACCGAGATCCACGGCCGCGGCACCTTCACCGACGCCAAGACGCTCTCGGTCGACCTCAACGAGGGCGGCACCGAGACCGTCACGTTCGACAACGCGATCATCGCCACCGGCAGCAGCACACGGCTGGTGCCCGGCACGTCGCTGTCGGAGAACGTCGTCACCTACGAAGAGCAGATCCTCGCCAGGGAACTGCCGGGCTCGATCGTGATCGCAGGCGCGGGCGCCATCGGCATGGAGTTCGGCTACGTGATGAGCAACTACGGCGTCGACGTCACCATCGTCGAGTTCCTGCCGCGCGCGCTGCCCAACGAGGACGCCGAGATCTCCAAGGAGATCGAGAAGCAGTTCAAGAAGCTCGGCGTGAAGATCCTCACCGGCACCAAGGTCGAGTCGATCGTAGATGGAGGGGCTCGACGGGTCCGTCCGGTGACCGTCAGCAAGGACGGCAACACCACCGAGCTCAAGGCCGACAAGGTGCTGCAGTCCATCGGGTTCGCGCCGAACGTCGAGGGCTTCGGGCTGGACAAGGCGGGCGTCGCAGGTCACCGAGCGTGGGGCCATCGGCATCGACGAGTACATGCGCACCTCGGTGCCGCACATCTACGCGATCGGCGACGTCACGGCCAAGCTGCAGCTCGCCCACGTCGCCGAGGCGATGGGTGTGGTGGCCGCCGAAACCATCGCGGGCGCCGACACTCTCGCGCTCGGCGACTACCGGATGCTGCCGCGCGCCACCTTCTGCCAGCCGCAGGTCGCCAGCTTCGGGCTGACCGAGCAGCAGGCCCGCGACGAGGGCTACGACGTCAAGGTGGCGAAGTTCCCGTTCACCGCGAACGGCAAGGCGCACGGGCTCGGCGAACCCGGCGGCTTCGTGAAGATCATCGCCGACGCCAAGTACGGCGAGCTGCTCGGCGGCCATCTGATCGGGCATGACGTGTCCGAGCTGCTGCCCGAGCTGACCCTGGCGCAGAAGTGGGACCTCACCGTCAACGAGCTCACCCGCAACGTGCACACCCATCCGACGCTGTCCGAGGCGCTGCAGGAGTGCTTCCACGGCCTGGCCGGCCACATGATCAACTTTTGAGAGCCGGCCGTCGTCGCCGGGATCGGCGGGCTGATCATCGGCCACATCGTGTGGCTGATCGCCATCTCATTCGCGTTCAAGACCACGACCGTGAACGACTGGGTGTTGGTCATCTCGGCCGCCTGCGTCGTGCTGGCGCGTCGTGCTCGGCCTGCTGGGTTGGCGTTTCTACAAGCTCAAGGCGTCCGCCATGGCGGCGTTCCTGTGTTGCCTGCCCATCGCCCCGGTGCTGCTCACCATCTGCGTGCTCGGGGTCACCTACCTGTAGGCGTCAGTCGGCGAAGTCCAGCGGGATCTTGAGCGTCGCGATGGTCGCGGCCAGTCCGTCGTACTGCGCTGCCAGCATGCAGAATTCGATCAGCTGCTTGCGGTCCAGATGAGTGGACAGCGTCCCCCAGGTTTCGGGTGACATCGAGCGGGTGACGACGAATTCGTCGGTGGCGGTGATGAGTGCGCGCTGACGGTCGGTCAGGCTCACGGCATCCGGCCCTTCGAAGATGGCCGCCTGCGTCTCGGCGTCCAGGCCCCTGGTCCGCGCGAGCCTGCGATGCTGCTGCAGTTCGTACTCGCAGCCGCGCAGGTGCCCCACGCGCAGGATCACCAGCTCGGCGTCGCGTCGGCTCAGCTTGCCGAAGAGCAGCAGCACGGCCGAGACGGGGAGCCAGGCCAGGAAGAGCAGCCTGTGCTGTCCCAGGGTGTCCATCAAGTGGAACCGTGGCGCCCGGATCGCGCGGGTGCACGCCTTGGCGATGATCCAGCCGATGGGTCCGAGTTCACGCAGGCTGCCCGATGACGGGATGCGGGGCTTGGTCGATTCCCCGGTCGGTTCCCCGGGCGCTTCGCTCCTGTGCTCCGGTGTCTCGCTCACGGCAGCTTCACCAGGTAGGGCGACACCGTGCTGCGGTGCTCGTCGAGGTCCAGCGCGCGGCCCAGCGCGGGGAACGCCCGCTGCGGACAGTTGTCGCGCTCGCAGACCCGGCAGCCCGCGCCGATCGGAGTGGAGATCCCACCAGACAAGTCGAGTCCCTCCGAATAGACCAGCCGGTGGGCGTGCCGGAGTTCGCAGCCCAGGCCGATCGCGAACGTCTTACCGGGCTGACCATAGCGCGAGGCGCGGCGCTCGACCGTGCGGGCCACCCACATGTAGTTCCTGCCGTCGGGCATCTGCGCGATCTGCACCAGGATCTTGCCGGGGTTGGCGAACGTCTCGTAGACGTTCCACAGCGGGCACGTGCCGCCGCTGGACGAGAAGTGAAAACCGGTGGCGGACTGACGTTTTGACATGTTGCCCGCCCGGTCGACCCGGACGAACGACAGCGGCACGCCACGCATCGACGGGCGCTGCAGTGTGGAGAGCCGGTGCGCGATGGTCTCGTAGCTCACCGAGTAGAACGCCGACAGCCGCTCGACGTCGTAGCGGAAGTTGTCGGCGACGTCGTGGAACTGGCGGTACGGCAACACCGTCGCCGCGGCGAAGTAGTTCGCCATGCCGAGCCGTGCCAACGTGCGCGACTCGTCGCTGGTGAACTTGCCCTCGGCGACCATGCCGTCGATCAGATCGCCGAACTCCAGGAAGCCCAGTTCGGCGGCGAGCTTGAACACGTACTGACCCGACGACAGATGGCCGCCGATCTCCAGCGTCTTGGTCTCGGTGTCGTATCGGTGCAGCAGGGTACCGCCGAGGTCGACTCGCCTGACGATGCGAACCCCGTGCACCGCGCTCAGCCGGTCGGAGAGGTCGCGCGCCAGGTCGGCGCGGTGCATCCGCATCCGGTCGGTGAGCTCCTCGGCCGCGGTGTCGAGCTCGTGCAGATAGTTCTGCCGTTGGTAGAAGTAGTCGCGGACCTCTTCGTGCGGCATCGTGATCGCGCCGCTGCCGCTGCCGTCGGAGTACCGGTCCTCGGTGGCGTTCGCCAACTGCGTGGTGGTCAGCCGGTAGCGCTGGTGCAGGTTGACCATCGCCCTGGCCAGCGTCGGGTGGGCACTGACGATGTCGGCGAGTTCCGTCGGGTCGACGTCGATGCCGACGTCGCGGTCCATCGTCACCTCGCGCAACTCCGCGACCAGACGCGTGTCGTCCTGGGGGGCGAAGAAGGTGGCGTCGACGCCGAAGACCTCGGTGATGCGCAGCAGAACCGCGACGGTCAACGGGCGCACGTCGTGCTCGATCTGGTTCAGATAACTGGGGGAGATCTCGAGCGTCTGAGCCAGTGCGGCTTGGCTGAAACCCCGCTCACTGCGTAGCTGCCGCACCCGCGATCCGACGAAGGTTTTGGCCACGTCACCAGCGTAACAAGGGTGCGAAGAGACACTTCGCATAATTGGCATGGAGTCGGCTGTGGCAATATCAGATGCCGTGAGTACCAGCGGCAACGGGTTGGCGAAGACCTTGATGCCCGTACCCGATCCGCACCCGGACGTCTTCGACATGCAGTGGCCACTGCGGGTCGCCGACACCGACCGGGCGGGCCGGTTGCGGTTCGATGCGGCGACCCGCCACATCCAGGACGTCGGTTCGGACCAACTGCGGGAGCTGGGGTTCGAGGAAACCCATCCGCTGTGGATCGTCCGACGCACGATGATCGACCTGATCAGGCCCATCGAGTTCCAGGACATGCTGCGACTGCGGCGCTGGTGCTCGGGAACGTCCAACCGCTGGTGCGAGATGCGGGTGCGCATCGACGGCCGCAAGGGCGGTCTGATGGAGTCCGAGGCGTTCTGGATCAACATCAACCGCGAGACCCAGGGGCCTGCGCGCATCTCCGACGACTTCATCGCGGGCCTGCAGCGCACCACCGAGGTCGACCGGCTCCGGTGGAAGGCGTATCTGAAGGCCGGCAGCCGCGAGGATGCCCAGGAGATCCGCGAGTACCCGGTCCGGGTGAGCGACATCGACATCTTCGACCACATGAACAACTCGGTGTACTGGAGCGTGGTCGAGGACTACCTGCACAGCCATCCCGAGCTGCTGCGGGGTCCGCTGCGCGTCACCATCGAGCACGACCTTCCGGTGGCGCTCGGCGACAAGTTGGAGATCATCAGCCACGTGCATCCCGCAGGCTCCACCGATGCGTTCGGTCCGGACCTGGCCGGGCGCACTGTAACGACGCTCACATACGCGGTCGGCGACGAGACGAAAGCCGTCGCATCCCTCTTCGCGCTGTGATCCACCCGTTCTAACAGTACGAGCGTACTGACCAGCGAAAACTCGTTACTGGACGGTAACTTCTGAACCGGTTCAGGTGATGGCAACCTTTGCAAGCTTCGCAAGTTAACGGTGCGTGTTGGCGAAACTTGGCAATGGAAACCAGTGGACCTGCGCATATGTGATGGTGCATCCTCGAGTTAGCACACCAGTGAAGTTGCTGCGGCGTTAACAACAATCGAGCTGACGTCACGGCGACCCACAATCGCAAAGGAGCCCCGATGTCTACCGTTGGCACGCCGAAGTCCCCCGAGCAGATCCAGCACGACTGGAACACCAACCCCCGCTGGAAGGGCATCGAGCGCACGTACAGCGCCGAGGACGTCGTCGCGCTGCAGGGACACGTCGTCGAGGAGAGCACGCTCGCCCGCCGCGGCGCCGAGGTGCTCTGGGACCAGCTGCACGACATGGACTACGTCAACTCGCTCGGCGCGCTGACCGGCAACCAGGCCGTCCAGCAGGTGCGAGCCGGCCTGAAGGCCATCTACCTGTCGGGTTGGCAGGTCGCCGGTGACGCGAACCTGTCCGGTCACACCTACCCCGACCAGAGCCTGTACCCGGCCAACTCGGTGCCGCAGGTGATCCGCCGCATCAACAACGCACTGCTGCGCGCCGACCAGATCGCCAAGGTCGAGGGCGACCGCTCGGTCGAGAACTGGCTGGCCCCGATCGTCGCCGACGGCGAGGCGGGCTTCGGCGGCGCGCTCAACGTCTACGAACTGCAGAAGGCCATGATCGCCGCGGGTGTCGCCGGCTCGCACTGGGAGGACCAGCTCGCGTCGGAGAAGAAGTGCGGCCACCTCGGTGGCAAGGTGCTGATCCCCACCCAGCAGCACATCCGCACCCTGACCTCGGCCCGCCTGGCGTCCGACGTCGCCGACGTCCCGACGGTCGTCATCGCCCGCACCGACGCCGAGGCAGCCACGCTGATCACCTCCGACGTCGACGAGCGCGACCAGCCGTTCATCACCGGTGAGCGCACCAAGGAAGGCTTCTACCGGGTCAAGAACGGCCTCGAGCCCTGCATCGCCCGCGCCAAGTCCTACGCGCCCTACTCCGACCTGATCTGGATGGAGACCGGCACCCCGGACCTCGAGCTGGCCCGCAAGTTCGCCGAGGGCGTCAAGAGCGAATTCCCCGACCAGATGCTGGCCTACAACTGCTCGCCGTCGTTCAACTGGAAGCAGCACCTGGACGACGCGACCATCGCGAAGTTCCAGAACGAGCTCGGTGCGATGGGCTTCAAGTTCCAGTTCATCACCCTGGCCGGCTTCCACGCCCTCAACTACTCGATGTTCGATCTGGCCTACGGCTACGCCCGCAACCAGATGAGCGCCTACGTCGAGCTGCAGGAGCGCGAGTTCGCCGCCGAGGAGCTGCGGCTACACCGCGACGAAGCACCAGCGCGAGGTCGGCGCCGGTTACTTCGACCGGATCGCCACCACCGTCGACCCGACCAGCTCGACCACCGCGCTCGCGGGCTCGACCGAAGAGGGCCAGTTCCACTAAGTCACCAAGCTGCGCGAGCAGTCGCAAGCGGCTCCAGCAACTCCCCTCGAATACCCGTGATTCAGGGGAGTTTGCGTCTGCTCGCGCATGGAGTAGAGAGTGTCAACGTGACGAATATTGAACGAGTGGGCGTCGTCGGCGCCGGCCAGATGGGTGCGGGCATCGCGGAGGTGGCGCTGCGCGCGGGTGTCGACGTGCTGGTCTACGAGCCGACCGACGAGCTCGTCAAGGCGGGCAACGCCAGGATCACCAAGTCGCTGGAACGTGGCGTCAGCAAGGGCAAGCTGACCCAGGACGAGTGCGACGCGGCGCTGGCCAAGTTGCGCGTCACGACGAGCCTGTCGGACATGTCGGACCGCCAGCTCGTCATCGAGGCGATCATCGAGGACGACGCAGTCAAGGCCAAGGTCTTCGCCGAACTCGACGAGGTCGTCACCGACCCCGACGCCGTGCTGGCATCCAACACGTCGAGCATCCCGATCATGAGAATCGCTGCGGCGACCAAGAATCCGGGCCGCGTGCTGGGTCTGCACTTCTTCAACCCGGCGCCGGTGCTGCCGCTCGTCGAGCTGGTCAGCACGCTGGTGACCACCGACGCCGCGATCGAACGGACCGAGCAGTTCGCGAGTTCGGTGCTGGGCAAGCAGGTGGTGCGCTGCTCCGACCGGTCCGGATTCGTGGTCAATGCGCTTCTGGTGCCCTACCTTCTGTCGGCGATCCGCATGGTCGAGGCCGGCTTCGCCACCGTCGAGGACGTCGACAAGGCCGTGGTCGCGGGGCTGTCGCATCCGATGGGCCCGCTGCGGCTGTCCGACCTGATCGGCCTGGACACGTTGAAGCTCATCGCGGACAAGATGTTCGAGGAGTTCAAGGAGCCGCTGTACGCGCCGCCGCCGCTGCTGCTGCGCATGGTCGAAGCGGGCCAGCTGGGCAAGAAGTCCGGCCAGGGCTTCTTTTCCTACTGACCGCCCCGCCGAGCGCACGCTTGTCGTACGCAAACGTCGAGTGGACCCGACAACAAGTGTGCGCTCGGCGAAGCGCACCAACTAGACCGACGCGAGCCGCTTCTTCTCCGCCTCGACGTCGAAATTCGCTGGTGGCCAAGACAAGTCAAGCGCCTCGAGCGACTCGATCAGCAACTCGGTGATGGCCAGCCGGGAGTACCACTTGCGGTCACAGGGGATGACGTGCCACGGCGCGTACTCCGTCGAGGTGCGGTCGAGCAGGGCCTGATAGGCCTCCTGATACTTGGGCCACAACTCCCGCTCGTCGACGTCGGCGGGGTTGTACTTCCAGTACTTGTCGGGCCGGTCCAGCCGTTCGGAGAGCCGCTTCTTCTGCTCGTCGAGCGAGACGAACATCGCGACCTTGATGATCGTCGTGCCGTCGTCGACCAGTTCCTTCTCGAACGCGTTGATCTCGTCGTACCGCGCGCCCCACACCTCGGGCGGCACCAGGTTGTGCACCCGCACGATGAGCACGTCCTCGTAGTGCGACCGGTCGAACACGCCGATGTGACCTGCGGTGGGTAGCGCGTTCCGGATCCGCCACAGGTAGTCGTGGGCCAGTTCTTCCTCAGTCGGCTTGCCGAAGCTCGCGTATCGAATGCCTTGCGGATTGCCCGCTCCGACAACGTGTTTGACGATGCCGCCCTTGCCTGCGGTGTCCATGCCCTGCAGTACCAACAGCATCTTGCGGGTGTCGCCGGACCGGCTGTTCGCGTACAGCATCTCCTGCAGTTCGGAGAAGCGCTGGTTGCGTTCGGCCTGCAGGTCGGGCGCATCCGACTTGGACCCGCTGAAGCCCGGTGTGGCGTTCGTCTTGATGTCGGCGACCAGCTCGCCCGCCTTGAACTCGAGGTGGGTGTGCGGTTCGTGGGTCCAGAGCGACGGGACGTCCTTGGATGACTTGCTCACCCGGTCAGTCAAGCAGGTGCGGCGGCAGAATCGGCGACGGATGGGGTATCGAGTTGAACTTCTCCAGGGACCCGCCCACCTCGACGATTCCGCGCAGCGCGCTCCACGACAGCATCGTCAGGTAGTCGATCAGGTCGTCGGCCGTCATCCGCGGGTGCGACATCCAGGAGTGGGTGGCCAACTGCACGCCACCGACGATCATGAACGCCCACGGTTCGGCGCCGTGGGTGTCCATGCCGACCTCGGACATCCGCCGACGAAGCATCACCGCGAGCATCCGGGCGATGATCTGCTCGGAGTCCGCGACCGCCTTGCTCTTGCTCGCCGAGCTGTTTGCCATCACGAACCGGTAGGGCTCCGGCTCGGATGCGACGGTGTGGACGTAGACCCGGATGATCTCGCGGGTGAGGTCGTAGCCGTCGTGATTCGAGGACAGCGCGGCGGCCATGTTGGGGATCAGCGTGGTCTGCGCGAAGCGCATCATCACTGCGGTCGTGAGGTCGGTCTTGTCGACGAAGTAGCGGTAGAGGACCGTCTTGGAGACACCGATCTCCGCGGCGATCTCGTCCATGCTGACGTTGCTTCCGCGCCGACGGATCGCTTCGAGGGTGCCGTCTACCAGCTCGCTCCGACGGTCCACCTTGTGCTGGTGCCAGCGCCGTTTGCGCCCGTCGGTTTTGACCACCCCCGCTGGGGTCTGTTGTGCCACAATCGCGCCAATCCATCCCTAGTTCGCTCTCGATAATACGGTGGATCCGTCCAGCGTGACCGATGGGACGGGCGCCGGCGGCGTGATAGCGGATGATGGAAGCGTGGTACACCGAACCAGCGCCGAACCGCGCCAGAGTTTTGCCGAATCGCTGGCCGGTGTCGATTCCGCCGCGGACGCCGAGCGGCGCACCGGCCTTCGCCGGATGAAGGTCGTCGCGCTGAGCTTCCTGATCGGCGCGACGGTGATCTTCCTGGTGTGCACCTGGGCGCAGTCGAACGGAGCGGCGTCGTGGGTGGGTTACGTCCGCGCCGCGGCCGAGGCGGGCATGGTGGGCGCGCTTGCCGACTGGTTTGCGGTGACCGCCTTGTTCAAGCACCCGCTCGGCATCCCGATCCCACACACCGCGATCATCAAGCGCAAGAAGGACCAACTCGGCGAGGGCCTCGGCGCCTTCGTCCGGGAGAACTTCATGTCGCCCGAGGTGGTGGAGACCAAGCTGCGCGACGCCCAGGTGGCGGGGCGGATGGGCAAGTGGCTGTCCGACTCGTCGCACGCCGAGCGCGTCGGGGCGGAGGCGTCGACCGTGCTGCGCGTGCTGGTCGAGATGCTCCGGGACGACGACATCCAGCAGCTGCTCGACCGGATGATCGTCAAACGCATCGCCCAACCGCAGTGGGGCCCGCCGATCGGTCGGGTGCTGGCCAGCCTGCTGGAGGAGGGGCGTCAGGAGGCTCTGCTGCAACTGCTGGCGGACCGGGCGTTCGAATGGACCCTCAACGCCGACGAGGTCATCGAACGGGTCATCGAGCGTGATTCGCCGACGTGGTCGCCACGTTGGGTCGACAACCTGATCGGCGAGCGCATTCACCGCGAGCTGATGGACTTCACCGACAAGGTGCGCCGCAACCCCG
The DNA here is from genome assembly GCA_963735245.1 of uncultured Actinomycetota bacterium. Classification (GTDB taxonomy): domain Bacteria; phylum Actinomycetota; class Actinomycetes; order Mycobacteriales; family Mycobacteriaceae; genus Mycobacterium. Next base: position 137,160 of record CAVTKI010000019.1, on the reverse strand, counting down.
ACCACGAGCTTCGCCGCTCGGCCACCAAGTTCCTGTTCGAATTCGCGAACGACCTACAGCACGACGACTCGACCATCGCCAAGGCGGAGAACGTCAAGGAACAGATCATGGCGCGCGACGAGGTTGCCAAGGCCGCCGAGACGGCATGGACCACCGCCAAGCGCATCATTCTGGAGTCGGTCGACGACCCGTCGTCGGCGTTGCGGTCCCGGATCGCCGACTCGGTGATGCACATCGGGGAGTCGTTGCGCGACGACACCGAACTCCGCGACAAGGTCGACAACTGGATCGTGCGGGCCGCTCAGCACCTCGTCGCGCAGTATGGGACGGAGATCACAGCGATCATCACCGAGACCATCGAACGCTGGGACGCCGACGAGGCCAGCCGCCGCATCGAACTGCACGTCGGCCGTGACCTGCAATTCATCCGGATCAACGGCACCGTGGTGGGCTCGCTGGCCGGTCTGGTGATCTACTCGGTAGCCCAGCTACTCTTCTGACCTGCGCTAGCAACTGCTTGCAAAAGTTAGCACCCCGTCGTACGGTTGATTTCGAAGCCAATCGGTTACTGACGCAGAGGGGGCGAACGCATGTCGCAGGACGAAAAACTTGCCGCTGTCGTGACCAATGCGGCGCAGGACATCGGAAGCTTCATCCGGAGCCAGCGCGAAGCTGCGCAGGTGTCGGTTCGTCAGCTGGCTGAGAAGGCAGGCGTAAGCAATCCCTATCTCAGCCAGATCGAGCGGGGTTTGCGCAAGCCCTCCGCCGAAGTGCTCAACCAGATCGCGAAGGCGTTGCGAGTGTCCGCCGAAGTGCTTTACGTGCGGGCCGGGATCTTGGAGCCGAGCGAGCCCAGTGAGGTTCGCGACGCCATCATCTCCGACGTCACGATCACCGAGCGGCAGAAGCAGGTGCTGCTCGACATCTACACATCGTTCTGTCAGCAGAACGAAGCTGCAGAAGAGGAGCCAGCCACTGACTGACCGCCGATCGACCGCAAATTAGAAGCACCCGACAAACGAGACACATCCGAGAGAGGAATCACCCGAAATGGCCGACAAGAATCAGCCCACCATCGAAGACCTGAAGGCTCCGCTGCTCGCCGCCGTTGGCGCTGCAGATCTGGCGCTGGCCACCGTGAACGAGATCGTCGGCACCCTGCGCGAGCGCGCAGAGGAGGCCCGCACCGAGGCCAGCACCCGTGTCGAGGAGCGCCGCGCGCGCCTGACCAAGCTGCAGGAAGAGCTGCCCACGCAGGTCGCCGAGGTGCGCGAGCGTCTCAACAGCGACGAGCTGCGCAAGGCCGCCGAGGGTTACGCGGAGGCCGCGACGGCCACCTACAACAAGCTCGTCGAGCGTGGCGAGGCCGCGCTGGAGCGCCTGCGTAGCCAGCCCGCGTTCGAGGATGCCGCCGGCCGCGTCGAGAGCGTGACCGACCAGGCCGTCGAGCTGACCCAGGACGCGCTCGGCACCGTGGCCACCCAGACCCGCGCGGTCGGCGAGCGTGCCGCCAAGCTGGTCGGCGTCGAGCTGCCGAAGAAGGCCGAGAAGGCCGCCGCACCGGTGAAGAAGGCCGCTGCCAAGGCTCCGGTCAAGACGGCTCCCGCCAAGAAGGCCCCGGCCAAGAAGGCCCCGGCCAAGAAGGTCACCCAGAAGTAAGTCGCATTAGACCGAGGGGACGTAACCCGCATAGGCTTGAGGCGTGCAGCCGCAGAGCATGGTGGGTTACGTCCTCCTCGTCATTCAGGTGGGCGCGTTGGTGTTGGGCGTGTACTCGTTCGTGCACGCGGCAATCCAGCGGCCCGACGCCTACACCGCCGCCGAGAAGATGAGCAAGCCGATCTGGCTGGCCATCCTCGGCGGCACAGTCGTCCTTTCGCTCGTCCTCGGGGCGCCCGTCGGTTCCGCGATCGTGATCTGCGCCGCAGGCATCTACCTCGTCGACGTCCGGCCCAAGATCCTCGAGGTCCAGGGAAAGTCACGCTAGCTCCGTGCCCCGAATCATCAGAGGCCTGCTCGCGGCCTGGATCGGGACCATGACGCTGAGCGCGGCCGCGGGCCTGAGCGCGGGCACCGCCTCCGCCGACCCGATCCCAGCCCCGCCGTACGTGGATCACACCGCGTGGGCGCACTGGGGCGACCTGTCCAGCCTGAGGGTCTACCCGACCGCGGCCGGGCGGGACGCCGCGGGCCAGGTGCACAACGCCGCCCAGGGCGACGAGGCGTGGACCGAGGTGCTGGCGGCCGCGCCCGATGCCGACATGCCCGGCATGCGCGAGCAGTTCATGTGCCACTGGACGTACGCCGAGTTCGCCGAGCCCGGCAAGACCAGCTGGAACCTCGAGCCGTGGCGGCCCGTCGTCGACGACGACACGATGGTCGGCTCCGGCTGCAATCCCGGCGGGACAGAGGAGCCGTTCTGATGACGCGCTGGACCAGGGATCACGTCGCCCCGTTGGTCGACCACACGTTGCTCAAGCCCGAGGCCACCGAGGCCGACGTGGCGTCTCTCGTCGAGGAGGCGGCCGACCTCGGGGTGTACGCGGTGTGTGTGTCGCCGTCGATGGTGCGTGCGGTGAGGATGTCGGCGGGGGCACTCGCCGTCGCGACCGCCGCCGTCGTCGGATTCCCCTCCGGCAAGCACCTTTCGGAGATCAAGGCGCAGGAGGCCGCACTCGCCGTCGCCGCGGGCGCCGACGAGATCGACATGGTGATCGACGTCGGGGCGGCGATCTCAGGTGACTTGGACGCCGTACGTGCCGACATCATGGCGGTACGCGCCGCCGTGCCGGACTCGGTCTTGAAGGTCATCGTGGAGTCTGCGGCGCTGCTCAGCCTCGCCGGCGAGCAGACGCTCATCGACGTATGCCGGGTCGCCGCGGCCGCCGACGCGGACTTCGTCAAGACGTCCACCGGGTTTCACCCGTTGGGCGGCGCCTCGGTGCGCGCCGTGGAGATCATGGCCGCGACCGTCGGCCCGACGGTCGAAGTCAAGGCCAGCGGCGGCATCCGAACCGCGGCCGACGCCGTGGCGATGCTCGATGCGGGCGCGACCCGGTTGGGGCTGTCGGGGACGCGTGCGGTGCTCGACGGGCTCTAGACGCCCGCGAAGCAAGGGTCGCTGCCGCCGACCGGAATTGCGGCGTTCTGGGTGGAGAACTTGCTGATCACGCCGCTGTCGGTGACCTGGACGCTGTCGGCGTGGATGCCGAGTGGATAGTTCTTGGTCAGCTGCGAGGTGAACGCGTCAAGCGCGGGCTGGACGGCTTCGCGCGGCAGGGTGAAGCCCAGGCCGGTCAGCTCCTGCACCTGCAGCGAGATGCCGTTGTCGACCACCGTCGGCTTGGCCACGATGCTGCCGAGCGGGGCCTCGAGTGTGATCGTCCCGTTGGACGGGTTGGTGGTCACTCCGGTGACGAAGCTGCCGACCAGAGGGATCGAATTCTGAATGGTCTGCTTGATGCCGTCGGCCGTCCAGGTGATCGTCGCGTTCAACGACCCGATCGTGCCCTTGGAGTTGCCGTTGTCCGCGAGCCTGACGTCGTCGATGTTGATGTCGGCCTTCATCCCCTTGGCCTCGCGGATCTGGTTGCCCCCGGTGCTGATCGAGATGTTGCCGTAGTGACCCGTCATGTGCTGCAACAGAAATGGGCTGGCGCCGAACGACACCGACGCGCTGTCCTGCACCACGCACTCGGTGGCCTTGGCCACCACCTCGTCGGCGCGGTGGCGGGCGTACAGCTCGGCGCCGACCACGCCTGCCGCGACCAGGGCCACCACGACCACGACCACCAACACGATCGACAGCGGATCGCGGAAGATCCGCGTGATGAACGAGCCGCCCTTCTTGGGCGGGGCGCCGCCCGCCTCCGGCGGCATGCCCTGGGGGTAGTTCTGCGGCGGCGCATAGTTCTGCGGGGGTAACTGGCCCTGGTACGGCGGCGCCTCGTGGCCGGGACCGCCGTGGGGCATCTGCTGGGTTGGCGGTTCACCGGCCGGGGGCTGCTGGCCGGGCGGAACCTGGTTGGCCGGACGGGCCCAGGGATCGGTCACCTCAGCGATTGTGCCCTACCGACGAACTGAACTCCGTCCGGTTGCGGAGCACCGCGACGGTCTCGCGTGCCTTTTCGACGGCCGTCAGGTCGAGGTCGGACACCAACAATTGCTGGTCGGACCCGGCTGCGGCCACCACTTCGCCGAGCGGAGAGGTCACCACGCTGCCGCCGACGCCGGTGGGCCCGACGGCCGCGACGTCATCGCCCGGGTAGGCCTGATCGACCGCGGCGACGTAGCCGGTGGTGTCCATTGCGCGGGCGCGCGCCAGCAGCGTCCACTGCTCGAGCTTCCCCTTGCCCGAACCCCATGACGCGTGCACGGTGATCAGCTGTGCCCCGCGCCGGGCGAGTTCGAGGTACAGCTCGGGAAAGCGGATGTCATAGCAGGTGGTCAGGCCGACCGCGACGCCGTCGATCGAGATCAGCACCGGCTCGAAACCCGGTGCGACCGTGCGTGATTCGCTGAACCCGAACGCGTCGTACAGGTGGATCTTGTGATAGTGCGCGTTCCCCTCGGGCCCGGCCGCGATGAGCGTGTTCGTGACGCGCCCGTCGTCGCTCGGGCAGAACATCCCGGCCACCACCGTCACGTCGTTGCGCTGGGCGACGGCGCGCACCCCGTCCGCCCACGGCCCGTCGAGCGGCTCGGCGATGGGCGCCAGCGGAACGCCGAACCGGCACATGGTCGCCTCGGGGAACAGCACGAGGCGGGCGCCCGCGTCGGCGGCCCGCCGGGTGAAGTCCTCGACGAAGCCCAGATTGGTCGACTTGTCCGTGCTGGACATGATCTGTGCCAGGGCAATCCGCATGACGACCAGCCTACTTAGCGCTCAGCGCGGCGCCACCGCATCCCACGGCACGGAGAGCACGCCGTCCCTCAGCCGTCGGCGCGGCGGTTCGACGGGAAATCCGTCGACCGCCAGCTTTTCGAGCATCGCGCGCCACCGCACCCGGGGCCCGAACACCCCGTGGCCCGCCGCGCTGGCCCATGCCCGGTCGGCGGCCGTCAGCAGGGCGTGCACGGGCTGGCCCGGCACGTTGTGGTGGATCAGCACCTTCGGCAGCCGCTCGGCCAGATCCGACGGCTTCTCGATCGCGAACGGGTCGCAGGCGAGCGTGAGACTCACCGGTCCGCCGGCGTCCAGCAGCACCCAGCAGCACCGCCTGCCGAGCTCGTCACAGGTGCCGTCGACGATCAGTCCGCCCGGTGCGAGTCGGCTCGTCATCTCGGACCACGCGGCGGGCACCGCGCCGACGTCGTACTGGCGCAACACGTTGAACGCCCGGACCAGCACCGGCTGCATTCCGGCCAATTCGAAACCGCCAAGGGCGAATTCGACCGTCGCCCCCGGGATGGCCGGTGCGGCGCGTGCGGCGTCGACCCGCTCCGGATGAATCTCCAGCCCGACCACCCGCACGTCGTGGCGCACTTCACGCAGCCGTGCCGCCAGTTCGAGGGTGGTCACCGGGAGGGCGCCGTAGCCGAGATCGATCACCAGGGGATCGGCGGCGGTGAGCAGGGTGGTCCGCACGCGGGCGTCGTGGACCAGCCAGCGATCGCTACGCCGGAGCCGGTTGTACCCGGTCGTGCCCCGCGTCGGCTGGCCCATTGGTTGGCCCAACAGATGGCCCATAGGCGCGGATTTTAGTGCCGTCTCAGGCGTTTTCCCTGATCCACGCCGAGGTGAAGCGCTGTTCGGCGATCAACAGGTCGACCAACTGGCTTCCGATGAAGCTCTCCACCTTGCCGCCGACGAGCGGGATCCGGACCTCGACGGTGGCCTTGAACTCCAGCCGGGAGCCGCTGTCGGTGGCCGTCAGCACGGCGGTGCCGGTCAGCGTCGCGGGTGCGCCGGGGATCGATCCCTTCACCACGGCGCTGGCCTGCCCGTCGGTGACCGCGGTCCACGTCTCCTCGCGGACGAAGCTGAGGTCGCCGTGGTGGAACTGGGCAACCACGCCGGGCAGGCGGTCGGACCGCAGCGTCTGCGTGGTGATCACGTCGACGCCACCCTCGCCGTCGTCCGTCATCGAGTCGAGCGTGGCCTCGTCGGCGCCCGAGCGCGCCAGGCGTTCCTGCCAGTACCCCTCGTCGCGGAACGCCTGGTGGACCTGGTCGACGGTGCCCTCGTACTCGGCTGCCATGTCGAAGGAACGCGGCATAGCCGATGACGCTACCGTTACCGCCCGTGGTCAGTTCGCAATACGCGGGCGCGTCGGTCTCGTACGACGTGCCGCTCGCCCCGTTGACCACGCTGCGCATCGGACCCGTGGCGCGCCGCCTGATCACGTGCGACTCCACCGAGAAGGTGGTCGACGTGCTGCGCGCCCTACGCGCGGACGAGCCCGACGAGCGGGTCGTGGTCCTTGCCGGTGGCTCCAACGTGGTGATCGCCGACGACATGGACGACCTCGTCGTCGTCCACCTGGCGAACACCGAGATCACGGTCGAGGGCGCCGTCCTGCGCACCGAGGCGGGTGCGCTGTGGGACGACGTCGTCGTCACCTCGCTCGCCTACGGACTCGGCGGCCTGGAGTGCCTGTCCGGCATCCCTGGAACCGCGGGCGCGACGCCGGTGCAGAACGTCGGGGCCTACGGCGCAGAGGTGGCCGACACCATCAGCGGGGTGCGACTGCTGGACCGTCGTACCGGCACGGACCGTTGGGTGAGCCCGGACGCGCTCGGCTTCGGGTATCGCCACAGCGTGCTGAGGAACTCGCAGGACGCCGTCGTGCTCGAGGTCGAGTTCACGCTGGCCGCCGACGGGCACGGCGCGCCGCTGCGCTACGGCGAGTTGGCGTCGGCACTCGGCGTCGAACCCGGTTCACGTGCGGATCCGACCCTGGTCAGGGAGGCCGTCCTGAGCCTGCGGGGGAGCAAGGGCATGGTGCTCGACGACGCCGACCACGACACGTGGAGCGTCGGCTCCTTCTTCACCAACCCGGTCGTCACGGCGGACACGTTCGAGCGACTCCGATCCGGGATCGACGGGCCCGTGCCCAACTACCCCGCACCGGACGGCGTGAAGCTGGCGGCGGGCTGGTTGGTCGAGCGTGCCGGGTTCGGCAAGGGTTACCCGGGTGCGGGTCCTGCGCGGCTGTCCACCAAGCACGCGCTGGCGTTGACGAACCGCGGCGGTGCGACGACCGCCGACGTGATCGCGCTGGCCAGAGCCGTGCGGGACGGTGTGCGGGGCACGTTCGGGATCGATCTCACACCCGAGCCGATTCTGATTGGGTGCGCACTCTAGGTAACCTTGGTCCACGTGAGCATCAACCGGCGGCAGGCATTGACCGCGATGGCGGTCGGCGCGTCGGGCATTCTTGCTGCGTGTGCCGGTAATCCGATGAAGAAGCAGGCCGAACCGGCCGCGCCTCCCGCCACGCCGAAGATCACCTACAAGCCCGACTCTGCGGCCACCGACGTGGTGCCGACCTCGCACATCGGCATCGACGTCGACAACGGCTGGTTCCAGCGCGTGACGCTGTCGAACGCCGACGGCAAGGCCGTGGCCGGTGTGATCAACCGCGACCGGACGTCGTTCACCACCACCGAACCGCTCGGTTACGGCGTCGAGTACTCCTGGGCCGGTGCCGTGGTCGGCCGGGACGGCAAGGCCGTACCGCTCGCGGGCACCTTCACCACCGTCACGCCCGACACCCAGGTCAACGGCCAGTTCCAGCTCGCCGACGGCCAGGTCGTCGGCGTCGCGGTACCGATCATCATGCAGTTCGACGCCTCGATCAGCGACAAGGCCGCGGTCGAGAAGGCCCTCAAGGTGACGACCACCCCGCCGGTCGAGGGCAGCTGGGCCTGGCTGCCCGACGAGGTCGGCGGCTCGCGCGTGCACTGGCGGACCCGGGACTACTACCCGGCGGGCACCAAGGTCAACGTCGCCGCCAAGCTGTACGGCGTCCCGTACGGCGACGGCGCGTTCGGTGCGCAGGACATCACCCTGGACTTCGAGATCGGCAGGCGCCAGGTGGTCAAGGCCGAGGCGTCGAGCCACCAGATCGAGGTGATCACCGACGAGGGCACGATCATGACCCTGCCCTGCAGTTACGGCGAAGCCGACCTGCCTCGCAACGTCACGCGCAGCGGCGTCCACGTCGTCAGCGAGAAGTACGAGGACTTCTACATGTCCAATCCGGCGGCCGGCTACAGCAATGTGCACGAGCGGTACGCGGTGCGGATCTCCAACAACGGCGAGTTCATCCACGCCAACCCGTCCAGCGCCGGAGCGCAGGGCAACACCAACGTCACGAACGGCTGCATCAACCTGTCGACGTCCGACGCCCAGCAGTACTTCAACACCGCCATCTACGGCGACCCCGTCGAAGTGACGGGCACCTCGATCGAGCTGTCCTACGCAGATGGCGACATCTGGGACTGGGCCGTCGACTGGGACGAGTGGAAGGCGATGTCGGCCCTCACCCCCGCGGCGTCGCCCCTGAACATCCCCAGCAGCGCCCCGGCCACCCCCACCGACGCGCCCACGCTGTCGGGCACGCCGACGACCACCGCGCCGAGCCAGGCTACGACGGTTCCGGGCGGGTGACCTTCCTGGTCGCCGAGGCCTGATCCCTCGGCCGGATCACGATCTGGTCCAGGTTGACGTGGGAGGGCCGCGACGCCACGAACCCGATCACCTCGGCGATGTCGGCGGCCACCAACGGCGTCATCCCCTGATACAGCGCGTCGGCCTTGCGCTGATCGCCCCCGAACCGGACCACGGAGAACTCCGTCTCCACCATCCCCGGCGCAATCTCGGTGAGCCGCACGGGCTTTCCCAACAGCTCGCCGCGAAGCGTCTGGTGCAGCGCCGCCTGCGCATGCTTGGCCGAGGTGTACCCGGCGCCGCCGTCATAGATCTCGAACGCCGCGATCGAGGTGATCGTGACGATCAATCCGTCGCCGGAGTCGATCAACTTGGGCAGCAGCGCCCGGGTCACCCGCAGGGTGCCCAGCACGTTGGTCTCCCACATCCACCGCCAGTGCTCGAGGTCGGCGTCGGCCACCGGTTCGACGCCCTTGGCCCCGCCCGCGTTGTTCACCAGGACGTCGACGCGGTCCAGGCCGGCGGCCATGGCGTCGACGGCGGCCTGATCAGTGACGTCCGCCACAATCGCGGTGCCGCCGATCTCGTCGGCCAGTGCCTTGACGCGGTCCGCCCGACGGGCCACGCACACCACGTGGAAGCCAAGTCCGGCAAGGGTTTTCGCGGTCGATTCGCCGATGCCGGAGCTGGCGCCGGTGACCACCGCCACCCGCTGAGGGGATTGGAGTGCCGTCATCCCACCAACTTTAGTTGGCGTGCTAAGTTCTCACTGTGTCCGCTAGTCAGGCTTCCCGCAGCGCCGTTCGGCGCGCGTGTTGTTGTTGTCGCGCTCATCGCCGCGCCTGACTGAACCGCGGACGTCATCGTCCAGCTGAGTCGCAGGTGTGGCCCGACCCCACCAGCCGACTTCAGCCAAAGGACATCCCGTGCGCACCACCACCGCCACCCCGGCCATTTCCCCCTCGGTCTCCGCCGTTCGTCAGACGCCTGCCGCGCACACCACGCGTGCGCTGTCCCCGGCAAGACACCCGCAGGCCCGCCGCAACTACCACATCGTGGCCCCCTCGCTTCGCGTCGCCGAGGCGGCCGCCGCGTCGGTCTTCGGCGCCGCCCGGCTGCGCGGGCCCATCGCCCGTGACGTCATCGCCCAGGTCACCGGCCTGAGCATCGCGACCGTCAACCGCCAGGTCACCGCACTTCTCGACGCAGGCGTGCTGCGGGAGCGGGCGGATCTGGCCGTCTCTGGCGCGATCGGACGCCCCAGGGTTCCCGTCGAGGTGAACCACGAACCCTTCCTGACCCTTGGCATCCACATCGGCGCCCGCACCACCAGCATCGTCGCGACCGATCTGTTCGGCCGCACGCTCGACGTGGTCGAGACGCCGACCCCGCGGGGTGCGCAGAACGCCGCCCTGGCGTCACTGGCAGGCAGCGCCCGCCGCTACCTGAGCCGCTGGCACCGGCGCCGCGCGCTGTGGGTCGGCGTCGCGGCCGGCGGTGTCGTCGACAGCGCCACCGGGCACCTCGATCACGCCAGGCTCGGCTGGTCCGACGCCCCGGTGGGACCCGTGCTGGCCGAAACACTGGGATTGCCAGTCTCTTTGGCCTCGCACGTGGACGCGATGGCAGGTGCTGAGCTGCTCCTCGGCGTGCGCCGGTTCAGCGCCCAGACGGGGTCCAATGTCGCCGGCCGGGCGGCTCCGGCCACCAGCCTGTACGTCTACGCCCGTGAGACCGTCGGCTACGCCCTGTCGATCGGCGGCCAGGTGCATTCGCCGACCAGCGGACCCGGCACCATCGCGGCGCTGCCCGCGCAGTCGGACCTGCTCGGTGGCAGCGGGCTGCTCGAGTCGACGGTCAGCGACGAGGCGGTCCTGACGGCGGCGCGCAAGCAGCGGATCGTGCCTGCCGACGGGCCCGCCTCGACCATCGCGGCGGTGCTGCGCGCGGCGCGTCAGGGCAACCAGGGCGCCGCCGAACTGCTGGCGGAGCGTGCGCGTGTGCTCGGAGAGTCCGTGGCGCTGCTGCGCGACATGCTCAACCCCGATGACCTGGTGGTCGGCGGGCAGGCGTTCACCGAGTACCCCGAGGGCATGGCGCTGGTGGAGGCCGCGTTCGCGAAGCGGTCGGTGCTCGCTCCCCGCGACATCCGGGTGACGGCGTTCGGCAACCGCGTCCAGGAGGCCGGAGCGGGTGTGGTTTCGCTGGGCGGGCTCTACGCCGACCCGATCGCGGCCATGCGCCGGGCGCAGAGTCGGCGCTCTGAATCGACCGCGTGACGAGGGCGCACGCGCGCCGGTGTAAGTATTGGGTGTGCGCGTAGCCGTCTTGTCGGTCCATACCTCGCCGCTGGCCCAGCCGGGTACCGGCGACGCGGGCGGGATGAACGTCTACGTGCTGCAGACCGCGCTGGAGTTGGCGCGGCGCGGCGTCGAGGTGGAGATCTTCACCCGCGCGACGTCGTCCGCGGACCCACCGATCGTGCGGGTGGCGCCGGGAGTGCTGGTCCGCAACGTCGTCGCAGGCCCCTTCGAGGGACTCGACAAGTACGACCTGCCCACCCAGCTGTGCGCGTTCACCGCGGGCGTGCTGCGTGCCGAGGCCGCCAACGAGCCGGGTTACTACGACATCGTGCATTCCCACTACTGGCTGTCCGGACAGGTCGGCTGGCTGGCCAGGGACCGGTGGGCGGTGCCGCTGGTGCACACCGCGCACACGCTCGCCGCCGTGAAGAACGCCGCACTTGCCACGGGCGACTCGCCGGAGCCGCCGCTGCGGGCGGTGGGTGAGCAGCAGGTGGTCGACGAGGCCGATCGCCTGATCGTGAACACCGAAGACGAAGCGCGGCAACTGGTTTCGCTGCACCACGCCGACCCCGACCGCATCGACGTGGCCCACCCCGGCGTCGACCTGACCACCTTCACCCCCGGCGACAAGAAGGTCGCGCGAGCCGCACTCGGGCTTGCCGCCGACGAGCGGATCGTCGCGTTCGTCGGCCGCATCCAGCCGCTCAAGGCGCCCGACGTCCTGTTGCGCGCGGCCGCCAAGCTGCCCGACGTGCGCGTCGTCATCGCGGGCGGCCCTTCGGGCAGCGGTCTGGCCAGTCCCGACGGTCTGGTCCGCCTCGCCGACGAACTGGGCATCGCCGACCGGGTCACGTTCCTGCCGCCGCAATCCCGCGAGCAACTGGTCAACGTGTACCGCGCAGCCGACGTCGTCGCGGTGCCGAGTCACTCGGAGTCGTTCGGGCTCGTCGCCGTCGAGGCGCAGGCGTGCGGCACCCCCGTGGTGGCCGCCGCCGTCGGCGGGCTGCCGGTCGCGGTGCGCGACGGGGTCAGCGGCGTGCTGGTGCCAGGTCACGACATCGACGACTGGGCGGCCGCCATCGACGGGGTGTTCCTCCGCGGGCCCGAGACCATGAGCGCCGCCGCCGTCGAACACGCCGCCACGTTCTCCTGGTCGCACACCGTCGATGCGCTGCTGGCCTGCTACGGCCGCGCCATCACCGATTACCGGGCCCGGCACCAGGGCCGCGACGTCGCGACGCGGCGCACCGGGCGGCGGTTCTCGATCCGGCGAGGCGTCCGCACGTGAGCGCGAGCCGGAGATGACGCGAGCGTCCGCGACGTCATCGAGGACACCCTCAAGGAACAGGACCTGACGTACAGCCACCACGAGGGCGTGCGTGGCGGTCTGCCGGGGCTGATCGTCGAGCTGCCGGGGGAGCGGCGGCTGGTGACCAACACGATCCTGTCCATCGGCGAGCATTCGGTGCGCGTCGAGGCGTTCGTCTGCCGCAAGCCCGACGAGAACTTCGAGGGCGTCTACAAGTTCCTCCTCAAGCGCAACCGCAGGCTCTACGGCGTCGCCTACACCCTGGACAACGTCGGCGACATCTACCTCGTCGGGCGGATGGCTCTGCACTCGGTGACGGCCGACGAGATCGACCGGGTGCTCGGCCAAGTGCTCGAGGCGGTCGACCAGGACTTCAATACCTTGCTGGAGTTGGGTTTTCGCACGTCGATCCAGAAGGAATGGGAGTGGCGGGTGTCGCGCGGTGAGTCGCTGAAGAACCTGAAGGCCTTCGAGCACCTCATCGACGACGGCGACGACCACGACGACTGAATGGCGGCGTGAGAGGATCTCCATCATGGCGACGCTGGTGCTGCTCCGTCACGGCGAGAGCGAATGGAACGCGCTGAACCTCTTCACCGGGTGGGTGGACGTCGATCTGACCGACAAGGGCAGAGCCGAGGCCACCCGCGGCGGTGAGCTCCTGGTCGAGCAGGGCATCCTGCCCGACGTGCTCTACACCTCGGTGCTGCGCCGGGCGATCAGCACGGCGCACTTCGCGCTCGACGCGGCGGACCGGCTGTGGATCCCGGTGCACCGCAACTGGCGGCTCAACGAGCGGCACTACGGGGCGCTGCAGGGTCTGGACAAGGCAGCGACCAAGGAGAAGTACGGCGACGAGCAGTTCATGGCGTGGCGGCGCAGCTACGACACGCCGCCGCCGCCCATCGAACCGGGCAGCGAGTACAGCCAGGACCGCGATCCGCGCTACGCCGACATCGGCGGTGGACCGCTCACCGAGTGCCTCGCCGACGTGGTCGAGCGGTTCGTGCCCTACTACACCGAGACCATCGTGCCCGACCTGAAGGCAGGCAAGACCGTGCTGATCGCCGCGCACGGCAACTCGCTGCGGGCGCTGGTGAAGTACCTGGACGGGATGAGCGACGAGGACGTCGTCGCACTGAACATCCCGACGGGCATTCCGTTGCTCTACGAGCTGGACGAGAACCTCAAGCCCACGGTTGCCGGCGGTAGGTACCTCGATCCGGAGGCAGCTGCGGCCGGTGCCGCGGCCGTCGCCGCGCAGGGTGCCAAATAGCGACCCGCAGCCCATCCGAGGCGAACTCTCGGTGAACACAGGTGAACGGATCCCGAACTCCTGTGTTTGAGTCTGTGACTTGTCCCGTTTTGGCCGCACGCTGCTGGGATGGCGTTCACCCGATGCGTACGATCTGTCTGTGAGTGTGGTGTCCGCGCTGCTGATGACGGCAGTCGTGGCGCTACTCGCGCTGGCGCTTGGCGCAGCGGGCGGGGTGGCGTTGCTGCCTCGCATCGCCGAGCGCAGACAACGCAAGGCCGTCGAACAGGACGGCATCACGATCTCGCAGATGCTCGCCCGCATCGTCTCCCTGGCCCCGGTGGGCATCGTCGTGGTCGACACCTACCGTGACGTCGTCTACATCAACGACCAGGCCCGCGAGTTGGGCCTGGTGCGAGACCGGCTGCTCGACGACCGCGCCTGGTCCGCGGCGCAGCGCACCCTGGCCACCGGCGAGGACGTCGACCTCGATCTGTCGCCGGCCAAGCGGCAATCCCCTGGTCGGTCCGGCATCTCGGTGCGCGGGCACGTGCGCCTGCTGACCGAGGACGACCGGCGCTTCGCCGTGGTCTACGTCGACGACCAGTCCGAGCACGCCCGCATGGAGGCCACCCGGCGCGACTTCGTCGCCAACGTCAGCCACGAGCTCAAGACCCCGGTCGGGGCCATGGGTGTGCTCGCCGAAGCCCTGTTGGCCTCGACCGACGATCCGGCCACCGTGAGCCGCTTCGCCGAGAAGATGGTCGGCGAATCCAATCGGTTGGGCAAGATGGTCGGCGAACTGATCGAGCTGTCCCGCCTGCAGGGTGCGGAGCCGCTGCCCGACCTCGACGCCGTCGACGTGGACACCGTGGTGGCCGAGGCGATGTCGCGCTACAAGCTGGCCGCCGACAACGCCGACATCGCCATCACCGCGGACGCCCCGACCGGATACCGCGTGCTTGGTGACCAGCCGCTGCTTGCGACGGCCATCGCCAACCTGGTCTCCAACGCCATCGCGTACTCGCCGGACGGGTCCTCGGTGTCGATCAGCAGGCGCAAGCGCGGCGACGACATCGAGATCGCGGTCACCGACCGTGGCATCGGCATCGCAAGGGCCGACCAGGAGCGGGTCTTCGAACGATTCTTCCGCGTCGACAAGGCGCGGTCCCGGGCCACCGGCGGCACGGGACTGGGATTGGCCATCGTCAAGCACGTCGCGGCCAATCACAACGGATCCATCCGGCTGTGGAGTCAGCCGGGCACCGGGTCGACCTTCACTCTGTCGATTCCGGCCTATCCCTTCCACGATGACGACCCGGATCATCGAGACGAACGAGAGGACCAGCCACACCAATGACCAATGTGTTGATGGTGGAGGACGCCACGGTAGGCCCGACGACGGAAGGCGCGAAGACGTCATGACCAGTGTGTTGATCGTGGAGGATGAGGAGTCCCTGGCCGATCCACTGGCATTCCTGTTGCGCAAGGAGGGATTCGAGGCGACGGTCGTCGCCGACGGTCCGTCGGCTCTTGCCGAATTCGAGCGTGCGGGTGCCGACATCGTGCTTCTCGACCTGATGCTGCCCGGAATGAGCGGGACCGACGTGTGCAAGCAACTGCGTTCCCGGTCCAGCGTGCCTGTGATCATGGTCACAGCCCGCGACAGCGAGATCGACAAGGTGGTGGGGCTGGAGCTGGGCGCCGACGACTACGTCACCAAGCCGTACTCGGCGCGCGAGCTGATCGCCCGCATCCGGGCGGTGTTGCGTCGTGGGATCGACAACGACGACTCCGGGATCGCCGACGGCGTGCTCGAGGCCGGCCCGGTGCGAATGGACGTCGAACGGCACATCGTGTCGGTCAATGGCGAGCCGATCACGTTGCCGCTCAAGGAGTTCGACCTACTCGAGTACCTGATGCGCAACAGCGGTCGGGTGCTGACCCGGGGGCAGTTGATCGATCGGGTCTGGGGCGCCGACTACGTCGGTGACACCAAGACGCTGGACGTCCACGTCAAGCGTCTGCGGTCGAAGATCGAGGCCGACCCGGCCAACCCGGTGCATCTCGTCACCGTCCGCGGTCTTGGCTACAAACTCGAGGGCTGAGCCCGCCGCTTATAACCCTCGTTTTAGGCGCGGCCGTGCAATTTCAGCAACTTCTACAGACTTAGCCAGTCGTTTGTTACTGTGACCTTCTCAGTCACGTCGAACGACCGCTCGCCGAGCCGTGCGTTCGCGTGGCGGCGCGTGGTCTCCGCTGGAGTTCGTGCGTCGGACACCGGACGAGAGGCGAGGGTCGCGAGTGCTGTGCCGTGTGCGCGAGAGCTGCCCTGTCCTGCAGACTCCTGCGCTCATCGCACCCGAGGAGACGTTCACCGAGTACGCGTACTTCTCGTCCTACTCGGACAGCTGGGTCGAGCATGCGGGCCGACCCGTGGACGGGGCCGCCGAGCGGCTCCAGCTGGACCAAAATTCGTTTGTCGTCGAAGTCGCTAGCAATGATGGTTACTTTCTGAAGCACGTCGTCGACCCGGCGGAGGCCGTTGCGCGGTTCGGGCGCCGGCCATGAGCCAGCGTGTTCTCGTCACCGGCCACCAGGGCTATCTCGGCACCGTGATGGTGCCGATGCTCATCGCCGCGGGCCACGACGTCGTCGGGCTCGACAACGGTTACTTCGCCGACTGCGTCCTCGGACCCGCGCCAGCCGATCCGCCGTCGCTCAACGTCGACCTCCGGGACGTGTTCGTCGAACAGCTCCGCGGTTTCGACGCCGTGGTCCACCTGGCCGCATTGTCCGACGATTCGCTCGGCGCGCTCGCGCCCGAGATCACCTTCGGCATCAACTATCACGCGTCGGTGCGACTGGCCCGGCTGGCCAAGGCGGCGGGGGTATCGCGATTTCTCTACGCGTCGACGTGTTCGGTGTACGGCGCTGCGGGCGACGGTCTGGTCGACGAGAACGCGGCGCTGCACCCGATCACGCCGTACGCGGTGAGCAAGGTTCGCGTCGAGGACGACGTCGCGGCCATGGCGGACTCCGGCTTCGCGCCGGTGTTCCTGCGCAATGCAACGGCTTTCGGCTTCTCGCCACGGTTACGGACGGACATCGTGCTGAACAACCTGGTGGGTCACGCCGTGCTGTCCGGCGTCGTGCGGGTGCTCTCCGGCGGCACGCGGTGGCGACCGTTGGTGCACGCCAAGGACATCGCTCGCGCATTCGCGGTGTGCATCGAGGCGCCTGCCCGCTCGATCTCCTGTCGGGCCTTCAACATCGGCACCGAGGCCAACAACCTGACCGTGGCGGAGATCGCGGCCGCGGTGTGCGACACCGTCGCCGGGTCGGAGCTGCTGATCGGCCGGGGAGAGCGGCGCCGATCCGCGGTCGTACCGGGTCGACTTCAGCCGAGCCAGGTCCGAACTGGGTTACGAGGCGTCCTGGTCGGTGGCCGACGGTGCAGCCGAGCTCCATGCCGCCTACACGTCGTACGGCTTGACCCGCGAGGACTTCGACACGAAGTTCACCCGCCTGCCGCGCCTGGAGGCGCTGCGGGCCCGCGGAGTCATCGACGAGACGATGCGTCGTGTCAACGCAGCCGTGTGACGAGTTGGGCCCAGCCGGCCCCCGCGGTCATGCCGTCGCGAACGCGTGCCGTGCATGTGGACGATCGGATCTGAACCGGGTGCTGGACCTCGGGGCTGTTCCGGCCACCGACCACTTCCCAGCCGCCGACGTGCCGTTGTGCCCGAGCGAGGCGGCACACCCGCTGGCGATGGACCTTTGCACGCGGTGCGGACTGGCCCAGCTCGCCGACGACGACACCGTCACCGCAGAACCGCGCGGCGGCGAACCGCAGGCGCTGAGGGACCAGGCCGAGGACGCCGTGCAACGCGTGGCGGCGGCCGGCTGGCTCGCCGGCACGACCGTCGACGAATTCGGCAGCCCTCACGGAGGCAGCTGGCTGTCATTGTTGGCCGAACGCGGTTTCACTCCGGCCGCCGGGCCTGCTGACGTGGTGATTGACTGCTTCGGCATCATGCACGAGCCCCACCAACGCGCGGCCTTCGCCGAGCGGGCCGCGGCCACTGCGCCAGACGGCGTGCTACTGCTGCAGTACCACGCACTGGCCGGCATCGTCTCCCATGGGCAGTGGGACGCCTTGCGCCACGGTCATTTCGGTTACTACTCGATGCCCGCACTCACGCGGTTGTTCGCCGACGCGGGCATGCGTGCCGTCGCCGCGTGGCACTTCGACCTCTATGGCGGCACCGTGCTGGTCGCCGCCGTGCATCGGGGCTCTGCGCGCGACCGCGCGCCCGACGGCGAGATCGGCCGCATGCTCACCGTTGAAGCGACGCTGACCGAACCGGCCGCCGTCGCCTCGTTGCAGTCCGCCGCCGACGCGCATGCGGGTGCGCTGCGGTCGTACCTGGAGGCGCAGCGCGCGGCAGGCCGTCGCGTCTACGCATTCGGGGCCGCGTCGCGGGCCGTTGCGCTGTTCGCCAGGGCGGGCCTCGACCACCGCCTGCTCGCCGCGGTCGCCGATGCGGCCCCGGCCAAGCAGGGTCGCCGGATGCCGGGCACCGACATCCCGGTCATCTCGCCCGAGGCACTCGTCGCTGCCGCGCCCGACGTGGTGGTGCTTACGCTCGCCGACCTTCTGCCCGAGGTGTCTGCCCGGCTGCCGGAGCTGATGGGACGCTGGGTGACCGACGACTGGATCGCGACGCAGACCGGGCGATGAGCAGGCTGCGCCGGACGTGCATGGTGACCGGGCGGACCCAGCCGATCATGATGTCAAACCGGCCGCGGCTACTGCGCCGCGCGCGTGGCGGGGTGCACGGCGATCAGGCCCAACGCCCCGCGTCGCTTGCACATCGCCGCGAGCTCGGTGTAGGCCTTCTCGCCGAGCAGTTCGGTGAGCTCGGGGCCGTAGGACTGCCAGACCGGCCGTGAGCCGGTGTGCGCCGCGGGATCGCCGGTGCAGTACCAGTGCAGGTCCGCCCCGCCCTCGCCCCAGCCGCGCCGGTCGTACTCGGTGATGACGGTCTTGAGGATCTCCGTGCCGTCGGGCCGCGTCACCCATTCCTGGCTGCGCCGGATCGGTAGCTGCCAGCACACGTCCGGTTTCATCGTCAGCGGCTCGACGCCGAGATTGAGCGCCTTGGTGTGCAGCGCGCAGCCGATCCCGCCGGAGAAGCCCGGCCGGTTCAGGAAGATGCACGCGCCCTTGTACTTACGGGTGCGATGGTTGGGCTTGCCGTCGTACTCGTCCATCTCGAGGTAGCCCTTGCGGCCCAGACCCTTCGACCGGAACTGCCAGTCGTCGTCCGTCAGCGTCTTGACCGCGTCGTCGAGGCGGGCGCGGTCGTCGTCGTCGGACAGGAAGGCCCCGTGCGAGCAGCACCCGTCGTCGGGTCTGCCCTTGACCGTGCCCTGACACGCAGGCGTGCCGAATACGCAGGTCCACCTCGACAGCAGCCACGTCATGTCGGCGGCGATCAGGTGCTCTGGATTGTTGGGGTCGTAGAACTCAACCCATTCGCGGGCGAAGTCGAGTTCCACCTCGCCACGGTGCGGTCCGCTCACGGAATACAACGGTAGACCGGATAACGTGGGTTGCGTGCGATTGGGCGTGCTCGACGTGGGTAGCAACACAGTTCATCTCCTCGTGGTGGACGCACGCCGTGGTGGGCACCCGACGCCGATGAGCTCGACCAAGGCCTCGCTGCGGCTGGCCGAGGCCATCGACTCCTCGGGCAAGCTGACGCGCAAGGGCGCCGACAAGCTGGTCGGCACCATCGACGAGTTCGCGAAGATCGCCACCAGCTCGGGTTGCGCGGAACTGATGGCCTTCGCGACGTCGGCGGTGCGGGACGCCAAGAACTCCGAGGACGTGCTCGCGCGCGTGCTCGCCGAGACCGGTGTGGCGCTGAAGGTGCTCAGCGGGGTCGACGAATCCCGGCTGACCTTCCTTGCGGTGCGCAGGTGGTACGGCTGGAGCGCGGGCCGGATCATCAACATCGACATCGGCGGCGGTTCGCTGGAGCTGTCGAGCGGGGTCGACGAGGAACCCGAGGTGGCGTTGTCGCTGCCGCTGGGCGCGGGCCGGCTGTCCCGGGAGTGGCTGCCGGACGATCCGCCCGGCAGGCGTCGCGTCGCGATGCTGCGGGACTGGCTGGCGACCGAGATGGCGGATGCGGGCGCGAAGGTGCTCGATGCGGGTGTCCCGGATCTGACGGTGGCGACCTCGAAGACCTTCCGATCGTTGGCGCGACTCACCGGTGCGGCACCCTCCGGAGCCGGGCCCCGGGTGAAGAGGACACTGACGGCAGCGGGATTAAGGCAGCTCATAGCATTCATCTCTAGGATGACCGCGGCAGACCGAGCCGAGTTGGAAGGGGTGAGTGCCGAGCGGGCGCCACAGATCGTGGCAGGCGCATTGGTAGCTGAGGCGAGTATGCGGGCACTTGCGATCGATACGGTCGACATCTGCCCCTGGGCATTGCGAGAGGGGCTGATTTTGCGGAAACTCGATAGCGAGGCCGACGGAACCGCCTTGATGGAGACATCCGCAGGCTTAGCCAGGGCCAGGGGCAACACACGATGACAGAACCACAGGACGATCACAGCAGCACCCGACCGATCTCGGTCGCGGAACTGCTTGCCAGGAACGGAACCATCGGGGCCCCGCCCGTCGGCGGGCGCCGCCGTCGTCGTCGCGGCAACGCAGATTCGGTGACCGTCGCCGAACTGACCGGTGAGATCCCCATCCTGACCGACGACTGTCGAGCCGCCCGCGGCCGCCCATGACGTGGCCGATGACGTGGCGGAAGTCGCGGAAGTCGCGGAATCTCGGAAGTCCGGTCGACGAGGTGCCCGACGAACCCGAAGAAGAAGCGCCCGTCGCGTCCGCTGCCAGCAACGGTGTCGTCGCGCATGCGCCGGTTCAGGCGCCGTCCGAGGCAGAGGCCGAATATGCGGCACACCTCGAGCAGCGCGACGCCGATCCCGAACCGATCGACTTCGCTCCTCCTCCACGGCGTGCGCACATCGCCCCCCGCACGGGGTTCTCCGCACCGACCGGTGGCGCCGAACAGATGAGCCCGGACCCCGTCGTCGATGACGATGACGATGACGACGACCTTGCCCTCCTCGACATCGATGACGTCGACGACGTCCCGCCCGCGCCGTACGAGGCCGAGGCCGAGGACGCGCCGTCATATCGACGGTCGAGCGCCGACACCCTGTTCGGCGGCGGTCAGTCCGTTGCCGACGACCTCGCCCGCAGGGGACGACAGCCAGGGCCCGAGGACATCGATCTCGGCGACGAGGACGTCAAGCCTGCCGACGTCGCCCCTCGCGAAGTCGCCGAGGAGCGCGGTTCGTCATTCCTGCGGGGCGTCTGGGTAGTGGCCCAGTGCATCCTCGCGGTCGCGTTCGGTGCGGGTCTGTTCATCGCGTTCGACCAGCTGTGGAAGTGGAACAGCATCGTCGCGCTGGTGCTCGGAGTGCTGGTCATCCTCGGCCTGGTGGTCGGGGTCAGGGTGGTGCGCAAGACCGAGGACATCGGCAGCACGCTCATCGCAGTGGCCGTCGGGGCGATGGTCACATTCGGGCCGCTGGCCCTGCTTCAGGCGCACTGACGCAGCACAATCGACAACCGTGCGCCCCGCCATCCAGGTTGGCCTTTCCACGGCCTCGGTCTATCCGCTGAGAACCGAAGCGGCCTTCGAGTACGCGGCACGACTGGGCTACGACGGCGTCGAGCTCATGGTGTGGGCGGAGTCGGTCAGCCAGGACATCGACGCGATCGAGCGGCTGTCCGAGCGCTACGGCATGCCCGTGCTGAGCCTGCACGCGCCGTGCCTGTTGATCTCCCAGCGGGTCTGGGGTGCCAACCCGATCTCCAAGCTGGAGCGAAGCGTGCAGGCCGCCGAGCAGCTCGGCGCCCAGACGGTGGTGGTGCATCCGCCGTTTCGGTGGCAGCGGCGCTACGCCGAGGGGTTCTCCGAACAGGTCGCCGAGCTCGAGTCCCGCGGCGAGGTCATGGTCGCGGTGGAGAACATGTTCCCGTTCCGCGCCGACCGCTTCTTCGGGACCGGCGTGCCGTCCATCGAGCGAATGCGCAAGCGCGGCGGTACCCCGGGCGTGGCCATCTCGGCGTTCGCGCCGTCGTACGACCCGCTTGACGGTGAGCACGCGCACTACACGCTCGATCTGTCGCATTCGGCAACGGCGGGCACCGACGCCATCGAGATGGCCGAGAGGATGGGCGACGGGCTGGTGCACCTGCATCTCTGCGACGGCAGTGGCGCTGCCACCGACGAGCATCTGGTGCCAGGCCGTGGCACCCAGCCGACGGTGGAGATCTGCCAGATGCTGGCCGCAGGCGCGTTCTCCGGTCACGTGATCCTCGAGGTCACCACGTCGCGGGCACGCAACGCCGCCGAACGCGAGGAGCTGCTCACCGAGTCGCTCGAGTTCGCCCGCGCCAATCTGCTGCGCTGATGGACGATTCCACGCGGTTCAGCGACGCGATGCGGCTGACCCCGGTGTCGTCCGATGGCGAGGTGAGCGTCTTCGACGGGATGCTCAACCGGCACTGGACGATCGGTGAGAAGGTGCACGGCGGGGCGATGCTCGCGTTGTGCGCCAACGCAGCCCGCATGGCCATTTCCGGCGGGCAGGAGCGCAGCGACTCGGGGAATGGGTCCGGTGGGCAGGACGTGCAGCCGATCGCGGTGTCCGGCAGCTTTCTGTGGGCGCCCGACCCCGGGCCGCTGCGCGTGGTCACCACGGTGCGCAAGCGCGGGCGGCGGGTCAGCCTGATCGACGTCGAACTGAAGCAGGGTCGAGAGGACCGCCGTGCGCGCGGTGCTGACGATGGCCGCTCCCGAACACGACGTCGCCCCGCTGTTGTCGATGAATCCCGTTGTGCCCCTGATGACTCCGGAGCCGCCGCCGGGCCTGGAGCCGATCGGGCCAGGACATCCGATGGCCGACATCGTGCACCTGGCTCACGGCTGCGACATCCGGCCGTCGCTGACCACGATGGCGCCGCGCGCCGACGGCGGACCGCCTGTCATCGAATACTGGGTGCGGCCGAAGGAGGGGCCCGCCGACTCGCTGTTCGCCCTGCTGTGCGGCGACGTCTCGGCGCCGGTCACGTTCGGCGTCAACCGTTTCGGGTGGGCGCCGACCGTGCAGCTCACCGCCTACCTGCGGGCCATCCCCGCCGACGGCTGGCTGCGGGTGATGTGCACGACGATGCAGATCGGCCAGGACTGGTTCGACGAGGACCACGTCGTCGTGGACTGCGAGGGCCGGATCATCGTGCAGTCGCGTCAACTCGCGATGGTGCCGCCCGCGCCCTGACGGTCCGATGCCGCCCGTTCCCGCGAACGTGCGATGCTTCACCCGTGGCCAGAATCGCGATCATCGGGGGCGGGAACATCGGGGAAGCGCTGCTGTCGGGGCTGCTACGCGCCGGGCGGCAGACCAAGGACCTGGTGGTCGCCGAGAAGGATCCTGAACGCTCCAAGTACCTGGCCGAGAAGTACTCGGTGCAGGTCTCCTCGGTCGGCGGCGCCGCCGAGAACGCCGCTTACGTCATCGTCGCCGTCAAGCCGTCGGACGTCGAGGCGGTGGTCGACGAGGTCGCCGCGGCGGTGGCGCACGCCGACAACGAGAGCGTCGAGCAGGTCTTCGTGACGGTCGCCGCCGGCGTGAGCACGGCCTACTACCAGTCCAGGTTGCCCGCAGGCGCGCCCGTCATCCGGGTGATGCCGAATGCCCCGATGGTGGTCGGTGGCGGTGTCAGCGCCGTGGCTCGGGGCAGCTTCGCCACGGCCGATCAGCTCAAGGACGTGGTGTCGATCTTCGATGCCGTCGGCGGGGTGCTGACGGTGCCCGAATCCCAACTCGACGCCGTCACGGCGGTGTCCGGTTCGGGTCCCGCGTACTTCTTCCTGATGGTCGAGGCGCTCGTCGACGCCGCCGTCGCAGAAGGCCTGCCGCGGCCCGTGGCCACCGAATTGGTGTCCCAAACGATGGCGGGTTCGGCCGCGATGTTGCTGGAGAGCCTCGATAGGCAGCAGCCGGGCGGAAATGCAGCAATGGGCGCCGGGATCGATACCAGCGCCGCGCAGCTGCGCGCCACCGTGACTTCGCCGGGCGGCACGACCGCCGCTGGGCTGCGCGAACTCGAGCGCGGTGGCCTGCGGGCGGCCGTCGCCAACGCGGTGGCTGCCGCGAAAACACGCTCTGAGCAGCTAGGAATTACATCAGAGTAGTTCGGAAATTTCTCACCGAATAGCCCACACCCGTCGCAATAACCCCATTGGCCACGCTATTCTCCTTCAGGTATGCACGCGTTGGTGCCAGCGGTGGGGAAGCCGCTGGGACTGGCCGGGCCTGATTGATTGGGTTGCGATGACGTCTATGAACGGGCCATCGGCGCGGGATTCGTCTGGCGGAAAGGCGGCACGTGATGCCGCTGCCGGCGATGGTCAACCGCCAAGAGCTCAATTTCTCACAGTCGCCGAAGTGGCGAGTCTGATGAGAGTCAGCAAGATGACGGTGTATCGACTGGTCCACAACGGCGAACTGCCTGCCGTTCGCGTGGGCCGGTCGTTCCGGGTGCACGCGAAGGCCGTGCACGACCTGCTCGAGACGTCGTACTTCGACGCGGGCTAACCGCCCGCCCGATCCATGGGCGTTTTCGTCGCAACGGGGCAGGCCGGGTAAGGTTACCGGGTCGAGGCCATCGTGGCCCGGATGTGGCTAGGTAGTGGAGTTCATGGGTTCAGTCATCAAGAAGCGACGCAAGCGCATGTCGAAGAAGAAGCACCGCAAGCTGCTTCGTCGGACGCGGGTGCAGCGCAGAAAACTCGGCAAGTAGCCTTCGCCTCCAGCCGTTAGGCTGACCGGATGGATGCCACGGGTCGGCCCCCTCAGGGCTCGAGTTCCGGCGGCGGTTCTGACTCCCAGGACACCGTGCACTACCCCAAGGTGGTGCTGGTGACCGGCGCCTGCCGGTTTCTCGGCGGTTACCTCACGGCCAGGTTGGCGCAGAACCCCTTGATCAATCACGTGATCGCCGTGGACGCGATCGCGCCGAGCAAGGATCTGTTGCGCCGAATGGGCCGGGCGGAGTTCGTCCGGGCCGACATTCGTAACCCGTTCATCGCCAAGGTGATCCGCAACGGCGACGTCGACACCGTGGTGCACGCCGCGGCGGCGTCGTACGCGCCGCGCTCCGGCGGCCGCGCGGCGCTCAAGGAACAGAACGTGATGGGCGCGATGCAGCTGTTCGCGGCGTGCCAGAAGGCGGAGTCGGTGCGCCGCGTCGTGCTCAAGTCCACCTCAGAGGTGTACGGCTCGAGCCCGCGCGACCCGGTGCTGTTCACCGAGGCGGGCAGCTCGCGCAGGCCACCGGGGGAGGGCTTCGCCCGCGACAGCATCGACATCGAGGGCTACGCCCGCGGCCTTGCTCGGCGCAGGCCGGACATCGCGGTCGCGATTCTGCGGCTGGCCAACATGATCGGCCCTGCCATGGACACGGCACTGTCCCGTTATCTGGCAGGTCCGGTGGTGCCGTCGGTGCTCGGACAGGACGCGCGGCTGCAACTGCTGCACGAGCAGGACGCGCTCGGGGTACTCGAGCGGGCGACCATGGCGGGTCGCGCGGGTACCTTCAACGTCGGCGCGTCCGGAATCATCATGATGTCTCAGGCGATTCGCAGGTCGGGCCGGCTCCAGTTGCCGGTGCCGAGATCTGCTCTGTCCGCTGTGGATTCGCTGAGCCGCGCGACTCGCTACACTGAGCTTGATCGCGAGCAGTTGAACTACCTCAGTTATGGCCGGGTCATGGACACCACGCGAATGCGCAAGGACCTCGGCTACAACCCGAGGTGGACGACGGCGGAGGCTTTCGACGATTACGTACGTGGTCGTGGTTTGACGCCGATCATCGACCCGCGGTGGGTACGCTCTTTGGAGAATCGCGCGGTTGCAGTGGCCCAGCGTTGGGGACGATGAGAATCTAGTTTGGCCGGGTGGGGAGAAGGTAACGACGTGGCGGGCGAGTCGAAGGCGAAAGTGATTCCGCTGCACTCGAATTCGAGCCGGGCTTCGGCTCAGCGGCGGGCGGCTGCCCGCGACAGCGCGCGCCGACATCCTTCGCTGCTGGAGGATCCTGGCACCCGTGCCTCTGCCGAGCAGATGGCTGCGGTGGTCCGTGAGATCGATCAGCGCCGCAGTTCGGTGTCCGGCTCACAGTCGGACGACGACACGCCGAATCAGTTGGCGCAGAACATCGCCGCCGTCGCCGAGTTCGTCCGCAAGCGGATGACGGGCGACTACGTCGTCGACGAGTTCGGCTTCGATTCGCACCTCAACAACGCAATCTTTCTGCCTTTGCTGAGAGTGTTCTTCAAGTCGTGGTTCCGGGTCGAGGTGAGCGGTGTCGAGAACCTGCCGGACACCGGTGCGGCGCTCGTCGTGGCCAACCATGCGGGTGTGCTGCCGTTCGACGGACTGATGGCCTCGGTCGCGGTGCACGACGAGCACCCCGCACACCGCGACTTGCGTCTGCTCGCCGCGGACATGGTCTTCGACATGCCACTGCTCGGCCAGGCCGCGCGCAAGGCAGGGCACACCATGGCCTGCACCGCCGACGCCCACCGGCTGCTCGCCGCCGGCGAGCTGACCGCCGTGTTCCCCGAGGGCTACAAGGGTCTCGGCAAGCCGTTCCGCGATCGCTACAAGCTGCAGCGGTTCGGCCGTGGCGGGTTCGTCGCGGCGGCATTGCGGGCCAGGGCGCCCATCGTGCCGTGCTCGATCGTCGGCTCCGAGGAGATCTATCCGATGATCGCCGACGTCAAGCTGCTGGCCCGGTTGTTCGGCCTGCCCTACTTCCCGGTGACGCCGCTGTTCCCGCTGGCGGGTCCCGCGGGGCTGATCCCGCTGCCGTCCAAGTGGCACATCCAGTTCGGTGAGCCCATCTCGACCGAGGAGTACGACGAGTCGGCCTCCGACGACCCGATGGTCACCTTCGAGTTGACCGATCAGGTCCGCGAGACGATTCAGCAGACGCTGTATCAGCTGCTGGCCAACCGCAGGAACGCCTACCTCGGCTGAGCGCCTACGCGCCGCCCGCCGATGTTTGCCCAGCAATCATCTTCTGCAGAGCGGCATCTCGCGCCGCCGCGATCTGAGCGGTGACTTCGTCGGTCTCGTCGGGGTGCGCGGCCTCACCGAGGATGGTGACGACGCTGGTGAGCACCGGGTTGCCGTCGTCGTCGGTGACCTCGCCGCGGATCTCGGTGAGGATGGCGCCGTGCGACTCGATCACCGAGTCCAGGTAGGAGTCGAACCACAGCTTGTCACCGGCGACGATCGGGCGGTGGAAGACCAGCTTCTGGTCGCGGTGCAACACGCGCTCCATGTTCACGGGCACGTCGAACTGGTTGAAGATCTCGGCCTGCACACGGCGACCGGCGATCGCGATGAACGTCAACGGGGCGATCAGCGTGTCGTAACCGCACTCGGCGGCGGCGTCCTCGGAGAAGTGGGCGGGGTGATCATCCTTCACCGCACGCGCGAACTCGCGCACCTTTTCGCGGTTGACCTCGAAGTAATCCGGATACCGGTAATGGGTACCGATGATCTCTTCGGCGATGCTCATGGTCGGATGTGCTCTCCGCTCGAGTGTTGCAATGGTCCGGCGGCTGAGACTATCAGCGTTTGAGAAGCGTCAGTCCTGGCGGCGGGACACCACCGCGGCCAGCGCACCGCCGACGGCGCCCAGCGCGAGGGCCGACGGCACCCCGATCCGGGCCGCCTTGCGCGCGGTGCGGAAGTCGCGGATCTCCCAACCGCGCTCCCTGGCGAGGTCGCGCAGGGACGCATCGGGATTGATGGCGACGGCGGTGCCGACCAGCGACAGCATCGGCACGTCGTTGAAGCTGTCCGAATAGGCGGTGCAGCGGCGCAGGTTGAGGCCTTCGCGGATGGCCAGCGAACGCACCGCGTGGGCCTTGCCCGCGCCGTGCAGGATCTCGCCGACCAGGCGGCCGGTGAACACGCCGTCGACCGACTCGGCGATCGTGCCGAGCGCGCCGGTCAGGCCGAGTTTGTTGGCGATGGTGGCGGCGAGCTCGTAGGGCGTCGCGGTGACGAGCCAGACCTGCTGGCCCGCGTCGAGGTGCATCTGGGCGAGTGCGCGGGTGCCCGACCAGATCTTGTCGGCGATGATCTCGTCGTAGATGTCCTCGCCGAGCGAGACGAGTTCGGCGGTCGAGCGACCCTCGATGAAGGCCAGCGCCTTGCGCCTGCCCTCGGCCACGTCGTCGCTGTTCTCCTTGCCGGTCAGCTGGAACTTGGCCTGCGCGTAGCCGAATCGGGCCAGGTCGCCGTAGGTGAAGTACTTGCGGGCGGCCAGTCCGCGGGCGAAGTGCACCAGCGACGAGCCCTGCACCAACGTGTTGTCGACGTCGAAGAACGCGGCCGCCGTCAGGTCCGGTGGTGGTGGCGGGGGTGGGGTGGCCTGCTCGTCCTCGGCGACCGGCTCAGCCGGCAGCTCGTCGTGGTCGACCTCCCCAGTCTCGGACACGGCTCAACACTAGGGCACGGGATACTGGTCCCCATGGAGCATCGGCGGGCAGGAGCGGAGCGACCCGGGGAGGGTTCTGCGCGGGCAGGAGCGGAGCGACCCGGGGGGCAGCATCAGGTAGTGCTGTTGACGCGTGATGGGTGCTGTTTGTGTACGCGCGCCAAGGACCGGCTGGCCGAACTGGCGATCGAGCTCGACTTCGCCTTCGCGGCCACCGACGTGGACGCCGAAGCCGCGGCGGGTGCGCCGGCTCTGCGGGCGGAGTACGGCGACCGGTTGCCGGTGGTGCTGCTCGACGGACGCGAGCACAGCTACTGGGAGATCGACGAGCCGCGGCTGCGCACCGATCTGGCCGCCGGGTAGGTTGGCAATGCGGTGCGACCAGGCAAATCAGTACAGCAAATTTGGTCACCGGGCCGCCTTGCGACTACCTTTGATCACGTGGTGATGAGGCCATGAGCGTTCTGCTATTCGGGGTTTCGCACCGCAGTGCCCCGGTGTCCGTGCTGGAGAAGTTGAGCACCGACGAGTCCGATCAGGCCAAGATCGTCGACCAGGTGCTGAAATCGTCGCTGGTTACCGAGGCCATGGTGCTGTCCACCTGCAACCGCGTCGAGGTCTACGCGGTCGTCGAGGCGTTCCACGGTGGTCTGTCGGTGATCGGTCAGGTGCTCGCCGAGCACTCGGGCATGTCGCTGGGCGACCTGACCAAGTACGCCTACGTGCGCTACGCCGAGGCCGCCGTCGAGCACCTCTTCGCGGTGACCAGCGGCCTGGACTCCGCGGTGATCGGCGAGCAGCAGGTGCTCGGCCAGGTCCGCCGCGCGTATGCCGCCGCCGAGTCCAATCAGACCGTCGGCCGCACCCTGCACGAACTGGCCCAGCGCTCGCTGTCGGTCGGCAAGCGGGTGCACTCCGAGACGGGTATCGACGCCGCTGGTGCGTCGGTGGTGTCGGTGGCGCTGGACATGGCCGCCGAATCGGCTCGATGGGCTGGCAGGCCGCTCCGCCGTCGTGATCGGCGCGGGCGCGATGGGCGCCCTGGCGGCCGCGCATCTGGTGCGGGCCGGCATCGGCAGGGTGCACGTCGTCAACCGCTCGCTGCCACGCGCCGAGCGCCTGGTGCAGAACCTGCGCGCCCAGGGCGTCGACGCCCACGCCTTCCCGTTCGACCACCTCCCGCCGGTGCTCACCGATGCCGACGTCGTCGTCTCGTGCACCGGTGCGGTACGGCCGGTCGTCTCGCTGGCCGACGTGCACCGCGGTCTCGCGCACGGCGGAGAACCGAAACAACTCGTCGTCTGCGACCTCGGCATGCCACGCGACGTCGACCCGGCCGTTGCCGGCCTGCCGGGTGTCCACCTCATCGACATGGACCGGATTCAGCGCGAGCCGTCGGCGCGGGCAGCCGCATCCGACGCCGAGGCCGCCCGCGCGATCGTCGCCGCGGAGGTCGCCAACTACCTGACCGGACAGCGGATGGCCGAGGTCACCCCGACCGTCACGGCTCTGCGCCAGCGCGCCGCCGACGTCGTGGAGGCCGAGCTGCTGCGGCTCGACAACCGGCTGCCAGGGCTGGACTCGGTGCACCGCGACGAGGTCGCCCGCACCGTCCGCCGGGTCGTCGACAAGCTTCTGCACGCCCCGACGGTGCGCGTCAAGCAACTGGCCAGCGCTCCGGGTGGCGACAGTTACGCCGAGGCGTTGCGCGAGCTGTTCGAACTCGACCCGCAAGCCGTCGACGCGGTGGCCGGTGGCGAATTGCCCTTGGCTGCAGGCGATTCCATCGTGGTATCCCGGCCTGATCTGGACAAGACCGAGTAGCGCTTGCCCACTACATCATGGTCTTCGCGCGATACGGTCATCCGGATCGGCACCCGGGGGAGCCTGCTGGCGACCACCCAGGCCGGTTTGATCCGCGACGCGCTGATCGCGAAGGGGCACCGCGCCGAGCTGGTCATCATCACCACCGCAGGCGACCGCTCGAGTAAGCCCATCGCCGAGATCGGTGTCGGGGTGTTCACCGCCGCACTGCGCGAGGCCATCGACGACGGCCAGGTCGACATCGCCGTGCATTCGTACAAGGATCTGCCGACCAAACCCGACGCCCGGTTCGTCATCGCGGCCATCCCGCCACGCGAGGATGCCAGGGACGCGTTGGTGGCCAGGGACGGAATGGTGCTGGGGGAGTTGCCGTCCGGGTCGGTGATCGGCACGTCGAGCCCGCGCCGGGCCGCGCAGCTTAGAGCACTGGGTCTCGGTTTGGAAATTCGCCCCCTACGAGGCAACCTAGACACCAGGTTGAACAGGGTAAGTAGTGGTGATCTCGACGGTGTCGTCGTCGCCCGAGCGGGGTTGGCCCGTATCGGACGGCTCGGCGCTATCACGGAGAGCCTCGAGCCGGTGCAGATGTTGCCCGCCCCGGCTCAGGGTGCGCTCGCGGTGGAGTGTCGCGCGAGTGATACCGGGCTCGTCGCGCTGCTGGGGGAGTTGGACGATCCCGACACGCGCGCCGCGGTCACCGCGGAGCGCACCCTGCTTGCCGAACTGGAGGCGGGTTGCTCCGCGCCGGTCGGCGCGATCGCGGAAGTGGTCGAGTCGATCGACGAGGACGGCCGTGTCTTCGAAGAGCTGTCGCTGCGCGGCTGCGTGGCGGCGCTAGACGGATCCGACGTGATCCGTGCGTCCGGTATCGGGACACCCGATCGGGCACGAGAGCTGGGTCTCTCGGTGGCCGCGGAGTTGTTCGAACTGGGGGCGCGGGAAGTGTTGGTGCAGCGGACTGAGAGCGGGAGTGAAGAATGACCACCCGAGGGCGTAAGCACAAGCCCGGCCGCATCACGTTCGTGGGTTCCGGCCCCGGCGATCCTGGGCTGTTGACTACCCGCGCACGCACGGTGCTGGCCAATGCGGCATTGGTATTCACCGACCCAGACGTGCCAGAGGCGGTGCTCGCCATCGTCGGCACCGAACTGCCTCCGCCGTCGGGGCCCGTCGAGGCGGTCAAGCCCGCCGACGACGCTTCGGACGCGGACGCGGCCGACGATTCCGCGGTGATGGCGGTCTTCCCCAGCGGGGTCGACGTCCGGCCCGCGCTCGGCGATCCGGCCGAGGTCGCCAAGGTTCTGGTGAACGAGGCCCGCAACGGCGTGGACGTGGTTCGGCTGGTGGCGGGTGACCCGCTGTCGATCGACGCCGTCGCCGTCGAGGTGAATGCGGTGTCGCGCACCCAGACCCACTTCGAGATCGTGCCGGGGTTGCCCGCGACGACGGCGGTGCCGACCTACGCCGGGCTGCCGCTCGGCTCGTCGCACACGGTGGCCGACGTCCGCGGCGACGTGGACTGGGGTGCTCTGGCCGCGGCGCCGGGACCGCTGATCCTGCACGCCACCGCGACGCATCTGCCGGATGCCGCCCGCACGCTCATCGAGTACGGGCTGACCGACACCACGCCGTGTGTCGTCACCGCCAACGGCACCACGTGCCAGCAGCGGTCGATCGAGACCACGCTGGCCGGGCTGCTCGACAAGGCCACGCTGGCGGGCAGTGAGCCCTCGGGCCCGCTGGCCGGGCCGCTGGTCGCGACGATCGGCAAGACGGTGGCCAACCGCGCGAAGCTGAACTGGTGGGAGAGCCGGGCGCTGTACGGCTGGACCGTGCTGGTGCCGCGCACCAAGGACCAGGCAGGCGAGATGAGCGAGAAGCTCGTCTCCCACGGCGCCCTGCCCATCGAGGTGCCGACCATCGCCGTCGAGCCGCCGCGTAGCCCGGCGCAGATGGAGCGCGCCGTCAAGGGACTGGTCGACGGCCGGTTCCAGTGGGTGGTGTTCACCTCGACCAACGCCGTTCGTGCGGTGTGGGAGAAGTTCAACGAGTTCGGTCTCGATGCGCGGGCGTTCTCGGGTGTGCGGATCGCCTGCGTCGGTCAGGCCACCGCGGACCGGGTCCGTGCGTTCGGGATCAACCCCGAACTGGTGCCTGCCGGTGAGCAGAGCTCGGTCGGGCTGCTCGACGAGTTCCCGCCCTACGACGACATCTTCGATCCGGTGAACCGCGTGCTGCTGCCGCGCGCCGACATCGCCACCGAGACGCTGGCCGAGGGTCTGCGGGAACGTGGTTGGGAGATCGAGGACGTGACGGCGTACCGGACGGTGCGTGCCGCTCCGCCGCCGGCGCAGACCCGCGAGATGATCAAGACCGGCGGGTTCGACGCGGTCTGCTTCACCTCGAGCTCGACGGTGCGCAACCTCGTCGGCATCGCGGGCAAGCCGCACGCGCGGACCATCGTGGCGTGCATCGGACCCAAGACGGCCGAGACGGCTGCGGAGTTCGGCCTGCGCGTCGACGTGCAGCCGGAGACCGCCGCGGTGGGCCCGCTGGTGGAGGCGCTCGCCGAGCATGCCGCCCGATTGCGTGCCGAAGGCGCCCTGCCGCCGCCGCGCAAGAAGAGCCGGCGCCGCTAGATCCGGCGGAGGACTCGCCCGTGGCATACCCCCGGCACCGGCCCCGTCGGCTGCGCTCTACTCCGGCCCTGCGTCGGTTGGTGGCGCAAACGTCTTTGGAGCCAAGACATCTGGTGCTGCCGATGTTCGTCGCCGACGGCATCGACGAACCGCGGCCGATCGAATCCATGCCCGGCGTCGTGCAACACACCCGTGACTCGCTGCGCAAGGCGGCGGCCGAGGCCGTCGCCGCGGGCGTCGGCGGTCTGATGCTGTTCGGGGTGCCGCGTGACGAGGACAAGGACGCCATCGGTTCCGTCGGGACCGCCGAGGACGGCATCCTCAACGCGGCTCTGCGCGACCTCACCGCCGACCTCGGCGACGCCACGGTGCTGATGGCCGATACCTGCCTCGACGAGTTCACCGATCACGGGCACTGCGGCGTGCTGGATGCCAGGGGCCGCGTCGACAACGACGCGACCAACGCCCGATACATCGAACTTGCTGTCGCACAAGCGAATTCGGGTGTTCACGTGGTGGCGCCGAGTGGGATGATGGACGGCCAGGTCGCGGCCATCCGGGACGGCCTCGACGACGCGGGTCACACCGACGTGCTCATCCTGGCCTATGCCGCGAAGTTCGCGTCGGGCTTCTACGGACCCTTCCGGGAAGCGGTCGCCTCGAGCCTGGAGGGTGACCGGCGCACGTACCAGCAGGAGCCGGGTAATGCCCGCGAGGCGCTGCACGAGATCGAGTTGGACATCGAGGAGGGCGCCGACATCGTGATGGTCAAACCCGCCATGGCCTACCTCGACGTGGTTCGCGCCGCGGCCGACGTCTCCCCGGTGCCGGTGGCGGCTTATCAAGTGTCCGGCGAGTATTCGATGATCAGCGCGGCCGCGGCGAACGGCTGGATCGACCTGCGCACCGTCGCATTGGAGACGCTGACCGGCATCCGGCGGGCGGGTGCCGACATCGTGGTGACGTACTGGGCGGCCGACGCTGCCGCATGGCTGGCGTGAGCGAACCGACTGGCGGCTCGCCCGGTGGCTTGCCCGAAGACGTCGCGACGGGGTTCTGGCTCTGGGTCGGTGCGCTGCCGCTGATGGTGATCGGTCAGATCGTCGACATGGTGGCGGGCCCGTCGAAGGCCCAATCCTGGTTCGTATACGCGATTTCGGGGTTGTTCGTCGCGATCGTGGCCGCGGTGGTGCTGACCTTTCTGATCCTGATGCGGCACGGCTACCGCTGGACGCGCACACTGCTCACCGGCGGCGGCGCCACCACGGTGGTCTACGTCGCCACCAGCCTGTTCACCGCCCACCGCACCGATGTGGCCGCGCTGGTGTACGCGGCCACCGCGATCATCGGCTCGGTGCTGATCGGCGGCGGCGTGTTCCTGCTGCACCGCAAGGACGCGCACGCCTTCTTCACCAAATGACCGCCTGGCACGGACCAAGCTGCCAGGGACCGGTCCAGTAGGCTGGCCCGACCATGTCAGCTACGTCACCAGCGCCGTCGAACCGGCCCCGCATCGTTGACGCCGCCTTCTGGTGCTGGCTCGCCGCGGCCGTTCTCACCGCCGCGCTCGGCCTCCTCATGGCGACCCAATCGTCGGCGAGCACCCCGCTGTTCTTCCGCTTGGCCGGCGGTGTCCTGGTCGTCGTCGGACTGGCCCACGGGTACCTGGCGGGACGGGCGCGCAAGGGACAGTTGCGCTTCGCCAGTGCCGGCGTAGGACTTGCCATGGCGTCCGTCGCGTTCCTCGCGGTGCTGCTGCTGTTCGGCTCGTCGATACTCGGCATCATCTTCGTCGCCGCGATCATGGTCCTGATGATCACGGGTTCGGTGCTGATCCAGCGCGGCTCGGCACAGGAGTGGTTCGAGGCGGCCGAGTGAGCGAGGCCGCGGCGCCGGAGGTCGAGGTTCTGTTCCGGGAACCGGGGGCGACGTGGCTGTGGGTGCTGGCCGGCCCTGCGGCGGGGATCGCCATGGCGCTCATCCAGATCTCGAGCGGTTACGGCTTCCGGCCCCTGGTGCCCGGCATCTTCCTGGTGCTCGTCAGCGGCTTCCTGGCCGTCCAGATCAAGGCAGGACGCATCCACACGTCGGTCGAACTCACCCCCGAATACCTGCGCCAGGGCGCCGAGACCATCCTCGTCGAGGAGATCCTCAAGATCTATCCAGAGGCCGAGGGCAAGGAGGCCCCCAAATGGCAGTCGGCGCGGGCGCTGGGCGAGCTGACGGGCGTGCCGCGGGGGCGCACGGGGATCGGCGTCAGGCTCACCAGCGACCGCACCGCACAGGCGTGGGCGCGACGGCACCGGGAACTGCGGGCCGCACTGAACGCGGTGGTGGACGGGCGAACCGCATGACGAACCGACTTCGCGCCACCATCGAACTGGTGCTGGCCGCAGTGGCCCTGATCGGCTGCGTGCTGAGCTGGCTGGCGGCCGATTCGACGGCCGACGTCGCCCCCGTGATATCCGGCGAACCCTCCAAGACGTCGACGGTCTACGACCCGTCCCTGATCACGCTGTCCCTGCTGCTGGTCACGATCGCGGGAGTGCTGCTGGTGCTCGGCGTCGCGCGG
Organism: uncultured Actinomycetota bacterium; assembly: GCA_963735245.1. Taxonomy (GTDB): domain Bacteria; phylum Actinomycetota; class Actinomycetes; order Mycobacteriales; family Mycobacteriaceae; genus Mycobacterium. The sequence goes on along the minus strand of CAVTKI010000019.1, from coordinate 102,024 downwards.
TTGCGCCGCACCGAGTGACCCCGGTCACGTCTGGTTGGTACAGAGTCCGAAATTTGTAACACTGTTTCACATGACCGAAGTCGCCGAAAATCAGCAGCGGGCGGACGCGCTGCCCCTCGGGCCGGAATCGCTGGTCTGGCGGTACTTCGGCGACAACCGGATGTATCTGATCGGGCCGCGCCCGGCCGTGTTGCAGAACATGCTCGCCGAACTGGGCCAGGGCGTGCTCGACCACTCGGTGTTCTTCGCGGACACGTCGGCCACGGATCAAGCGCTCGCTGCCGCCGATCTTCATGACCGTCTACGGCTCCGAGGTCGACAACGAGGGCGAGCGGGTGCGTGACTTCCACCGCGACATCAAGGGCGACATGCCCTCCGAGGACGGGGTGGTCAGCCGCTACCACGCGCTCGACCCGGAGACGTACTACTGGGCGCATGCGACGTTCGTCGAGCAGGTGCTGTACTTCGCCGACACGTTCGTCAAGCGCCTGACCGAGGCCGAGAAGGAACGGATCTACCTCGAATCCAAGACGTGGTACCGGCGCTACGGCGTCAGTGAGCGGCCGATGCCTGCGGATTACGCGGATTTCCAACGGTATTGGGACCGGATGATGGACGAGATCGTCGTCGCGCACCCGACCGCCAAGTACGGCGTCGGTTACGTCACCAAGGGCTTCCCGCGTCCGAAGGGCGTGTCCCCCTTGGTGTGGCGGCTGCGTGGCGCCGGTGTTCAACCCGGCTGCCGCGTTCCTCACCACGGGTGGCCTGCCGCCGCGGGCGCGTGATCTGCTTGGCCTGCCGTGGGGTCCTCGCCGGGAGTGGGCGTACCAGGCCTTCGCCGCGCTGTGGCGGACGCGGGCGGTGAACTGGGCGTGGGATCGGCTGCCGATGCGGTTGCGCTACAACACATTCGCCCAGTCCGGCTTCGAGCGTGTGTGATTCGGGCGCTGGCGAATGAGTACCACGGAGGTCATTCTCGACGCGGCGCTGGCCGAGTTCGAGAGGCATGGCGTTCGGCGGGTGGCCCTCGACGACGTGGCTCGCCGCGCGGGCGTCAGCCGCACCACGATCTACCGGCGCTTCGCCAACCGCGACGATCTGATGGCGGCGGTGATCGAGCGAGAGAACGCGGCGTTGTTCGCCGACATCGCCGAGGAATTGAAGAGCGCAGGCCCGCAATCGAATTACTACGTCGAGGCGTTCACCGCGTCCATCCTGCGGTTCCGGCGGCACCGGGTGCTGAACCAGATGATCAGGGACGAACCCGCCCTGGCGCTGGAGTTGAGTCACCGGCACTACGGCACCGTGACCGAGCGGATGGCCGAGGCCCTGCGGGTGATCTTCCCGAGCGGGTTCGCCGAACGGATCGGGGAACGGGCCGTGAACGACCTCGCCGACACCATCCTGCGCTATGCGGCGATGGTGCTGCTCCTGCCGAGCACTCAACCGCTGGACACCGCCGACGACATCCGGGCCTTTGCCACCAGGCACTTCCTGCCCAGCCTGCCTGCCGTGCTCCGCGCCGCACCGGTCTGGGAACGCACTGTTTCGTAGGTCACACATTCGGGCAGCCCATGGGGCATGGCAACTGAAGAGCAGCACCTCACCGAGAAGCCCGAAGTCACCGACGAGCACCGGGCCGAGGCGAAGAAGATGAAGGAGGCCTACGAAGAGGACCGCCCGACGGTCACGATGCCCGGTACCGACGGCGCCGTCGCAGGCACGGCGGTCAACGAGTGGCTCGACGACGACGGCAACCCGAAGTTCTCCGACATCTCGAAGGACGAGAGCTGACGCCGACAGACGCCTAGGGTGAGCAGGCGTGACGCCGCTTCAGGAGATTGCCCCAGCGTTCCGCGACATGGCCCACTCGATCGTGTGGGCCTCGGTGGCCACCGTCGACGGTGACGGACGGCCGCGGAGCCGCATTCTGCACCCGATCTGGGAATGGGACGGCACCGATCTCATCGGCTGGGTCGCGACCGCGCCGACGCCGATCAAGCGGGAACATCTGCACGTGCATCCCGAAGTATCGGTGAGTTACTGGACCACCTCCCATGACACCTGCAGCGCCGACTGCCAGGCGCAGCTGTACACCGACGACGACACCCGCACCGCCGTCTGGCAGAAATTCGCCGAGGGCCCTGCGCCGGTCGGCTACGACCCGCGCATCATCCCGATATGGAGCGACGGACCCACTTCCGAGCAGTTCGCGGCGTTGCGGTTGACGCCCTACCGGCTCCGCGTGATGCCGGGGACCGTGATGACCACGGGCGAGGGCGAGCCGCTGCGCTGGCACGCAGAGTAGGGATGGGCCACCAGACTCGAGCTCGAAGGGTGGCCGAGCTAGCCGCGCCGCAGCAGCAGCGCGGTGGGCGTGCCCAGCCGGCCGATCACCTGACGCCATGGCGCACTCAACAGTGCGGCGGCCTCCTGCGTCGGGACGATCCGCGGGTCGGTGACGTCGAAGGTCTTGCCGCTCATCGTGGCCCGGCCCCCGCCCGCGGCCTGCAGGTTGCGTACCCAGTCGCGGTCCTCGCCGTAGGCCAGCAGGATCGCGACGCCGTCGGGGGTCGGGAACATCGACACCGGTGTGCGGTAGACGTCGCCGCTGCGCCTGCCTCGGTGCTCGATGATCGACCACATCGCCACCCGGCCGGACAGGGGGCGCATCAGCCGGTTGACGAATCGCCGGTTGAACTGCGCGCGCTGATCGGCGAACCGCATCACCCGACGCTCCGGAACAGCACGGCGTCGTCGAACGGCAGGCGCGCGAAGATCGGCTTCCAGAACCCCGTCACGTGGCTGGCCGCCTCGGCCTTCGACACCACGCGGGGCTGCTCGATGCCGATGGTCTTGCCGTACCGCTTGAGCCGCGCACCGTCCGCCGCGACGACGTTCTTCAACCAGTCGCGGTCGGGTCCGTAGGTCAGCAGAACCGCGATGCCCTCATCGGTGGTGAAGACGTTGAGCGGCGTTCGATAGGGCTTGCCAGATTTGCGGCCGACGTGTTCCAGGATGCCCATCGCAGGCACCCAGCCCGCCCACAGTCGCTGCACGGGATTCGTCACATGCCGGTTGAATCGGGCCACCCATTGCGGCAACTGCATGCTGCCCATCAAACTCTTGTTTCATGGCATACCTCAAGCCCCCGTGGTTCACCGCAAAGGTGTTCAACAAGATCGCAATGGCGTTCGGGATCGGTGGCAGCCAGACGCTCACCGTCACCGCCCGCGGCAGTAAGCAGCCTCAACACATCCCCGTCGTCGTGCCCGAGGTCGACGGAATCAAGTACCTGGTATCAACGAGGGGAGAGTCGGACTGGGTGCGCAACGTGCGCGCCAACCCGAACGTGCAGGTGGGCAAGGTCCGCTACGTGGCCGCCGAGGTTCCGGTCGCGAAGCGCGCCCCCGTCCTGGCCGTGTACCGGCCGCTGGCGGGGAAGGTCGTCGAGGGTTACTGGCAGCAGTTGCCCGATGACGCGGATCACCCCGTCTTCGCGCTCAGACCGGCTACCTGACGCAAAGCACGCCCGACCGTCAACTGAAAAGGGAGCAGGCACATCCCCGATCCGTCCACACGCCACCAACCGCTCGGTGCCACGGTCGCGACGACCGAGCACGCCCGACGTCGAGGCGTTGCCCCTGGCGCCCAAGAATCCGCTGCCCTATCGACAGTTGCTGAAGGCGGTGCGGGTCTTCCACACCGGGGGAGAACTGCTGCGCGACGTCGGCGGCCCCGTGACCCGCATCGAGCTCGGCCCCAGCTGGCTGGTCCCGCCCCTGGTGTTGGTGACCTCGCCGAACGGCATCCGCGACGTCCTCGGCCGCAAGGACGCCTTGGCCGAACGGTGCATGGTCCACGACGAAGTGCGGAATCTGGCGGGCGACAGCCTCTTCGTCCTGCCCAACGAGCCGTGGCGGCCCCGCAAGCGCGCCCTCCAGCCGGTGTTCACCAGCCAGAACGTTCGCAGCTTCGGGGGCCACATGTCCCGGGCGGCGCAGGCCGTCGCCGACAGTTGGCGCGGCGGCGGCGACATCGACCTCGACGTCGAGTGCCGCAGGGTGACCATGCGGTCGCTCGGCCGTTCGGTGCTGGGGCTCGACCTGAACGAACGCGCCGATGCGATCGCCGAACCGATGCACGTCGCGTCGTCCTACGCCGCCGACCGGGCGCTCCGGCCGGTGCGCGCACCCCAGTGGTTGCCCACCCCGGCGCGCGCCCGCGCCCGAGCCGCGGTGGCGACGATGCGACAGCTGGCCGACGACATCCTGCAGGCGTGCCGCGCGGACCCCACCCTCGATGCACCGCTGGTTCACGCCCTGATCGCCGCAACCGATCCGGAGACCGGCGACACGCTCTCCGACGACGACATCTGCAACGACATGCTGATCTTCATGTTGGCCGGGCACGACACGACCGCAACCGCGCTGACCTACGCCCTGTGGGCGCTCGGCCGTCATCCCGACGTGCAGGACCGCGTCGCCGCCGAGGTGGCCGAGATCGGTGATCGGGAGCTGACTCCCGACGACGTGCCCCGGCTGGGATACACCGTGCAGGTGCTCAACGAGGCGCTGCGGCTGTGCCCACCCGCGGCCGGCGTCGGGCGCCTTGCGCTGTGCGACATCGCGGTGGACGGCTACCGCGTGGCGGCGGGCAGCGTGGTCGCCGTGGGAATCCACGCCGTGCACCGGGACCCGGCGTTGTGGAGCGACCCGCTGGTGTTCGACCCGGACCGGTTCGGCCCCGAGGCGTCCGCGGTCCGCAACCGATGGCAGTTCGTCCCGTTCGCGGCCGGCTCGCGGTCGTGCATCGGCGAACACTTCGCGCGGCTGGAGACGACCCTCGCGCTGGCCACGATCATCCGGTCGACCGAGGTCCGTTCGTTGGCGGCCGACTTTCCCGTCGAGGTGCCGTACACCACGGTCGCCAAGGGGCCGATCCCGGCCAGCGTCCTGGCACGGACCCCTCGTCAGCCCGACCCCACTACACCCTGTAGTTGACGCCACGGGACCGACTGGGACACTGGGGCCATGCGTGCTGACCAGACGGTGCCCGGCACCACGGGCACCGAGGCCTCCGCGCGGCTGTTCGCAGAAGCGGCCGCGGTCATCCCAGGCGGGGTGAACTCACCGGTACGGGCATTCGCGGCCGTCGGCGGCACGCCGCGGTTCATCACCAAGGCCAACGGCTACTGGCTCACCGACGCGGACGGCAACCGCTACGTCGACCTGGTCTGCTCCTGGGGGCCGATGATCCTCGGCCACGCGCACCCGGCGGTCGTCGAGGCCGTCCAGCGGGTCGCGGCCGACGGGCTGTCGTTCGGTGCGCCGACCCCGGCGGAGACGGACCTGGCCCGCGAGATCATCGGTCGGGTAGGAGCCGTCGAGAAGGTGCGGATGGTCAACTCCGGCACCGAGGCGACCATGAGCGCGGTGCGCCTGGCCCGCGGGTTCACCGGCCGCGCGAAGATGATCAAGTTCTCGGGCTGTTACCACGGCCACGTCGACGCCCTGCTCGCCGACGCAGGCTCCGGGGTGGCGACGCTGGGGCTGCCATCCACCCCCGGCGTCACGGGCGCCACCGCCGCCGACACCATCGTGCTGCCGTACAACGACGTCGCCGCCGTCGAGGAGGCCTTCGCCGCCTTCGGTGACGAGATCGCCTGCGTCATAACCGAAGCCAGCCCCGGCAACATGGGTGCCGTACCGCCGCTGCCCGGCTACAACGCCGCACTGCGACGCATCACCGCCGAGCACGGCGCGCTGCTGATCCTCGACGAGGTGATGACGGGCTTCCGGGTCAGCCGCGCCGGCTGGTACGGGGTCGATCCCGTCGAGGCCGACCTCTTCACGTTCGGCAAGGTGATGAGCGGGGGCCTGCCCGCGGCAGCGTTCGGCGGCCGCGCCGAGGTGATGGACCGGCTGGCCCCGTTGGGACCGGTGTATCAGGCGGGCACGCTGTCGGGTAACCCGGTGGCGATGGCGGCCGGGCTGGCCACGCTGCGCGCCGCCGACGACGCGGTCTACGCCAAGCTGAACGCCAACGCCGACCGACTGTCCGGCCTTCTGTCCGAGGCGCTGACCGATGCCGGTGTGGCGCATCATGTTTCACGGGCGGCGAACATGTTCAGCGTGTTCTTCTCCGACGATCAGGTGACCGACTTCGCCTCGGCGAAGGCCACCGACACGTGGCGCTTCCCGCCGTTCTTCCACTCGCTGCTCGCCGCGGGCGTCTACCCGCCCTGCAGCGCGTTCGAGGCGTGGTTCGTCTCGGCCGCCCTCGACGAGGACGCGTTCGACCGGATCGCCGCCGCCCTTCCCGCCGCGGCGCGCGCTGCCGCCGAGGCCGAGAGGCCGGACCCGAGTGACCGTCACGACGACCGTGCACGTCATGCGGCACGGCGAGGTGCACAACCCGGACAAGGTGCTCTACGGGCGACTGCCGAACTTCCATCTGTCGGAACGCGGTCGGGCGCAGGCGCAGGCGTCGGCCGACTGGTTGGCGCACGACGACATCGTCTACGTGGTGGCCTCACCGCTGGAGCGGGCGCAGGAGACGGCCGAGCCGATCGCCGCGGCGCACGGCCTGACCATCGACACCGACGACGACCTGATCGAGTCGTGGAACCACTTCGAGGGCGAGAGGGTGGCACCGGGCGACGGGGCGTTGCGCGACCCGAGGAACTGGCCACTGCTGCGGAATCCTCGCAAACCGTCGTGGGGTGAGCCCTACGTCGAGGTCGCGGCGCGGATGCGGGCGGCGGTGGACCGGGCCCGCATCCGGGCGGCAGGCCACCAGGCCGTCTGCGTCAGCCATCAACTGCCCGTCGAGACGCTGCGCCGGTCGATGACGGGCAGGCAGCTGCACCATCTTCCCTTGCCGCACAGCAGGTTGTGCAACCTCGCGTCGCTCACGTCCTTCACGTTCACGGACGACAAGCTCGTGCGCTGGGGCTATTCGGAGCCCTGGGGCCTGTAGTGAGGGACGGCGGGGCGTGAGATGGCTGGTGATGTCGATCGTGTCGGTGGCGGTGCTGCTGACGGGATGCGCCACCGGTGACGACGCCGTCGCCCAGGGTGGCACGTTCGAGTTCGTCGCCCCCGGCGGCAAGACCGACATCTTCTACGACCCGCCCGACCGTCGCGGCCGCCCGGGGCCGATCTCCGGACCCGAGCTGACCGACCCGGCCAAGACCGTGTCCCTCGACGACCTCGCCGGCAAGGTCGTCGTCATCAACGTGTGGGGTCAGTGGTGCGGCCCGTGCCGGTCCGAGATCACCGAGCTGCAGAAGGTGTACGACGCGACCAAGGCCAAGGGGGTGGCGTTCCTCGGCATCGACGTGCGCGACAACAACCGCGACGCCGCAGTCGATTTCGTCGTCGACCGCAAGGTCGAGTTCCCGTCCATCTACGACCCGGCGATGCGCACCATGCTCGCCTTCGGCGGCAAGTACCCGACCACGGTCATCCCGTCGACGGTGGTGCTGGACCGCCAGCACCGCGTCGCCGCGGTGTTCCTGCGTGAGTTGCTCGCCGAGGACCTGCAGCCGGTGGTGGAACGGCTGGCCGCCGAGAAATGAACGCCGAGACATGACGCCCTTCCCGGAAGTGACACTCAACGAGGTCGACCAGCTGATGTCGGCCGGGCCGTTGGCGCTGGCGCTGGCGGTCAGCGCGCTCGCGGGCCTGGTGTCGTTCGCCTCGCCGTGCGTGGTGCCGCTGGTGCCCGGCTACCTGAGCTACCTGGCGGCGGTCGTCGGCGTCGAGGAGGATCAGGCCGCAGGCGTCGCGGTCCGCACGGCCCGGCTCCGGGTGGCGGGCGCCGCCGGGCTGTTCGTGGCGGGGTTCACCGTGGTGTTCGTGCTCGGCACCGTCGCGGTGCTCGGGCTGACCACCACGCTGCTCGTCAATCAGCTTCTGCTGCAACGCATCGGCGGAGTCGTCACCATCCTCATGGGTCTGGTGTTCGTCGGCTTCATCCCTGCGCTGCAGCGCGAGGCCCGGTTCACGCCGCGGCAGCTGTCCACGATCGGCGGTGCGCCACTGCTCGGTGCGGTCTTCGCGCTGGGCTGGACGCCGTGCCTCGGCCCGACGCTGACCGGGGTGATCGCGGTGGCGTCGGCGACCGACGGCACGGGAGTGTCACGTGGCGTCGCGCTCGTCGTGGCCTACTGCCTCGGCCTCGGAATCCCCTTCGTGCTGTTGGCCTTCGGGTCCGCGCGGGCCGTGCAGGGCCTGGGCTGGCTGCGCCGTCACACCAGGGCGATCCAGATCTTCGGCGGCGTGCTGCTGATCCTGGTCGGCATCGCGCTGGTGACCGGATTGTGGGCCGACTTCATCTCCTGGGTGCGCGACGCGTTCGTCAGCGACATGCGGCTGCCCATATGACCACCCCCAGCGCGAGCAGACGTAAAAGTGCCCGAAACACGGCGTGTCGGGGCACTTTTGCGACTGCTCGCGCTGGTACGCAACACCTGGCGCACGCTCACCTCGATGGGCACGGCGCTGGTGCTGCTGTTTCTGTTGGCGCTCGGCGCGATCCCCGGTGCGCTCCTGCCGCAGCGCAGTCTCAACGAGGCCAAGGTCGAGCAGTACATCGCCCAGCACTCGCTGATCGGACCGTGGCTGGATCGGCTCCAGGCCTTCAACGTGTTCTCCAGCTTCTGGTTCACGTCGATCTACGTGCTGCTGTTCATCTCGCTGGTCGGTTGCCTCACGCCGAGGCTGCTCGAGCACGTCCGCAGCCTGCGCGCGAAGCCCGTTGCGGCGCCGCGGAACCTGGCCCGCCTGCCCAAGCACCACGACGCCGAGGTCCCCGGTGAGGTCGACGCCATCGCCACCGAGGTCACGCAGCCGGCTGCGCGGGTTTCGCCGCGTCACCCGCCGCGACGGCGACGTCGTCGAGATATCCGCGGAGAAGGGCTATTTCCGCGAGTTCGGCAACATCGTCTTCCACTTCTCGCTGCTTGCCCTGCTGGTCGCGGTGGCCGCGGGCAAGCTGTTCGGCTACGAGGGCAACGTCATCGTGATCGCCAACGGCGGCCCGGGGTTCTGCTCGGCGTCGCCCGCCGCGTTCGACTCGTTCCGGGCAGGCAACACGGTGGACGGGACGTCGCTGCACCCGATCTGCCTGCGGGTCAACGACTTCGACACCAACTACCTGCCGTCCGGTCAGGCGCTGAGCTTCGCCGCCAACGTCGACTATCAGGCGGGCGCCGACCTGAACAGCGACACCTGGCGGCACTACCGGCTCGAGGTCAACCATCCGCTTGCGGCTCGGCGGTGACCGGATCTATCTGCAGGGCCACGGCTACGCCCCGACGTTCACCGTCATCTTCCCCGACGGCCAGACCCGCACGCAGACCGTGCAGTGGCGGCCCGACGATCCGTTGACCCTGCTGTCCTCCGGCGTGATCCGGGTCGATCCGCCAGGCGGCACCTACCCGGACGCCGGCCAGCGCCGCAAGAATCAGATCGCCGTGCAGGGCTTGTTCGCCCCGACCGAGCAGCTCGACGGCAAGCTGCTCTCGTCGAGCTTTCCTGCGCTCAACGATCCCGCCGTCGCGATCGACATCTACCGCGGCGACACGGGCCTCGACACCGGGCGACCGCAGTCGCTGTTCACGCTCGACTCGAGCCTCATCGAACAGAAGCGGCTCAACAAGCAGGCCAGGGTGAACCTGAAGGCAGGCGAGTCGACCCGGCTCAACGACGGCACCGTGATCCGGTTCGACGGCGCGGTGCCGTTCATCAACCTCCAGGTATCGCACGACCCCGCACAGGTGTGGGTGCTGGTGTCGGCGATGACGATGATGGCGGGCCTGCTGGTGTCGTTGGTGGTGCGGCGGCGCCGGATCTGGGTTCGTATCGCGCCGGCGGGGCCGGGTACGGTTAGCGTCGAGTTGGGCGGCCTCGCCCGCACCGACAACTCCGGCTGGGGCGACGAGTTCGAGCGGATCACCGGGCGGTTGCTGGAAGGCCGGGATCCGCCCGCGGGAGAGAAGTGCCATGACGTCGAGCGAGAAGCGAAGCGGGATCGCGCATGAACAACGAGCACATCGACATCGGGTTGTCTCGGTACTCCGACTGGGCGTTCACCTCTTCGGTCGTCGTTCTGGTGGTTGCGCTGCTCCTGCTCGCCGTCGAACTCGCCTACAGCCGAGGCCGTCGCGTGGAGGACCGGGAACTGGTCGCCGCAGGCGCCGTGTCCGATGCCAATTCACCCGGCCGGATAGTCGACACCCCGAAGCGACCGGTCGACGAACGCATCGGGCGGTCCGGTCTGGCGCTGGTGTACGTCGGGATCGCCATGCTGGGCGTCTGCATCGTGCTGCGCGGGTTCGCCACCATGCGGGTGCCCTGGGGCAACATGTACGAGTTCATCAACCTGACCTGCTTCTGCGGTCTGGTCGCCGCGGCGTTGATGTTGCGCCGCCCGCAGTACCGGACGCTGTGGGCGTTCGTATTGCTGCCGGTGCTGATCCTGCTGACGGTGTCGGGCCACTGGCTGTACGCCAACGCCGCACCGGTCATGCCCGCCCTGCAGTCCTACTGGCTGCCGATCCACGTCTCCGTGGTCAGCCTGGGCTCCGGGGTGTTCCTGGTGGCCGGCGTGGCCAGCATCCTGTTCCTCGCCAAGATGTCGCCACTGGGCGCCCCGGACCGCGAAGGCACCCTGGCCGGGGTCCTGGCGCGGCTGCCCGACGCGCAGACGCTCGACCGCATCGCGTACCGCTCCACGATCTTCGCGTTTCCGGTGTTCGGCTTCGGGGTGATCTTCGGGGCGATCTGGGCCGAGGAGGCGTGGGGTCGCTACTGGGGCTGGGACCCCAAGGAGACGGTGGCGTTCATCGCATGGGTGATCTACGCCGCCTACCTGCACGCCCGTTCGACCGCGGGCTGGCGGGACCGCAAGGCCGCCTGGATCAACGTCGCCGGGTTCGTGGCGATGGTCTTCAACCTGTTCTTCATCAACCTGGTGACCACCGGGTTGCACTCCTACGCCGGGGTGGGCTGATCTTGACTCCTGCGTCGGGCCACCAGCCGGCGGCCGATCAGCCGCCCGGATTCAGATCACAACAACGCTTCAGTGACCCGGCGGAGATGCCGCCGCCGGAGTGGACGGCGCCCACCCCGCCGAACGGCATCCCGCTGGCCGCGCTCGCCGCGGAGCAGGCGACCGCGACCCCGATATCGGATACCGACGTGGTCGAGCCCGAGCCGTATCTCGACCTGTCCACCGTGGCGCTGCTCGGCCAACCGAAGCGCGGGCCGTCGGGCGGCTGGCGGCGCTGGGTGTACCTGGCGTCGGGCACGCTGATCAACCTCGGCGAGGGACCGAAGGCGATCCACCGCAAGAGCCTGACCGCACAGGTCGACCGACCGTTGCGGGGCTGCTACCGGATCGCGCTGCTGTCGTTGAAGGGCGGGGTCGGCAAGACCACCATCACCGCAACGCTCGGCGCCACGTTCGCCTCGATCCGCGGCGACCGGGTCATCGCCGTCGACGCCAACCCGGACCGCGGCACGTTGAGCCAGAAGGTGCCGCTGGAGACGCCGTCGACGGTGCGGCACCTGTTGCGTGATGCCGAGGGCATCGAAAGCTACAGCGACGTAAGGAGTTACACGTCGCAGGGTCCCAGCAGGCTCGAGGTGCTGGCCTCGGAGAGCGACCCCGCCGTTTCGGAGGCGTTCAGCTCCGACGACTATGCGCGCACGCTCGAGGTGCTCGAGCGGTTCTACAGCCTGGTGCTCACCGACTGCGGCACGGGCATGCTGCACTCGGCGATGTCGGCGGTGCTGAGCAAGGCCGACGTGCTGATCGTGATCAGCTCGGGTTCGGTGGACGGCGCCCGCAGCGCGTCGGCCACGCTGGACTGGTTGGACGCCCACGGCTATCAGCAGCTGGTGCAGAATTCGATCGCGGTGATCAACGCGGTGCGCCCGCGGTCGGGCAAGGTCGACATGAGCAAGGTGGAGGACCACTTCTCCCGGCGGTGCCGCGCGGTGCAAAGGGTGCCGTTCGACTCACATCTGGAGGAGGGCGCCGAGATCAGCCTCGACCGGCTCAAGCCCGAAACCCGCGACGCCCTGATCGAACTCGCCGCGTTGGTGGCGAACGGATTTCCGGCGACCCGCTAACGCGGGTCAGCGAACGTCGGGATCCCCGTGACCGAGCCGACGGAGGAACTCCGGATCATCGTCGGGCCCGATCGTCCGGGACTTCGGACGATCGGCCATGGCACGCACCAGCCGCCAGGTCGTGTAGGCCAGACCGGCGAGGATGACGATGAGGAGCAGATACTGCACGCAAAAACCTCCTTGTTCCGAATATACGCGTCATCGGTAGGCTCGGGCCGTGGCTGACGCTGAGGGCAGGAGCGAAGCGGGTCGGGATGTTACCGGGCGGCCCGGCGCACGCATGCTGATGGACGTGGCGGCTTACGCATTTGCCCGCCTTTTGTTGGCGGCCGTCGTGACCGTGGTGATCTTCGGCGCGGCGCATCTCGTCGGGATAGCCGAGTTCCCGCTGGTCGTGGCCCTGCTGTTCGCCATCGTGGTGGCTCTGCCGCTCGGCATCTGGGTGTTCGCCCCGCTCCGCAGGAAGGCGACGGCGAGTATCGCCGTGTTCGACGAGCGGCGCCGCACGGACCGCGAGCAACTTCGCGCGCGGCTGCGTGGCGAAGAGTCGCCGCCGGAATGACGAAAGCATGACGGGGGAGCTTAGACAGTCGTTCGGGGCCGAATTCACGGGGGCCGTGGGGTTTCTGAATTCGCCGACCTACGGACTCCCGCCGAGGTTCCTCGTCGACGCACTCAGCGGCAGCATCGCGGCGTGGCAGGCGGGCACCATGGACGTCCCCGCGTTCGACGAGCCCGTGCGTCGTGCGCGCGCGGCGTACGCGTCGTTGGTGGGGGTGCCGTCGGACTCGGTGGCGATGGGCGGCAGCGTCTCGGCCCTGCTCGGTCTGGTGGCCGCCGCGATTCCCGACGGCGCAAGGGTGGCGACGCTGGCCGGCGAGTTCACCAGCACCACGTTTCCGTTCGCCGCGCAGGCCGGTCGCGGTGTCTCGCTCACCGAGCTGACGCCCGAAGCGCTGATCGCGACGGCAGGGGACTACGACGTGGTGACGGCGAGCCTGGTGCAGTCGGCGAACGGCCGGGTGCTCGACGTCGACGCCCTGCGCGCCGGGTTGGCCGGCGCCGACACCGTGACGGTCATCGACGTGACGCAGGCGGTGGGGTGGAAGCGGCTGGATCTCGGCTGGGTCGACGTCACCGCCGCAGCGGTCTACAAGTGGCTGCTCGCGCCGCGGGGCACGGCCTGGATGTCGTTGAGCGACAGGATCTCTCGGCTCATGACACCGCACGCGGCGAACTGGTACGCGGCCGAGGCGCCGTGGTCGACGATCTACGGCCTGCCGCTGAGGTTGGCGGCCGACGCCCGCCGGTTCGACACGTCGCCCGCGTGGTTCGGCGTCCTCGGGTCGGGGCTGACGCTGCCGTGGCTGGCGTCGCTCGACGGCGCCGCCGTCGAATCGCACTGCCTCGGGCTGGCCAATCGTCTGCGCGCCGAACTCGATCTGCCGCCGAGTGATTCGGCGATCGTCTCGCTGTCGATCGAGGACGGGGCCGACGCGCTGGCCCGCGCCGGCATCCGGGCGTCGGTGCGTGCAGGCGCGGTGCGGGTCGGCTTCCACCTGTACAACACCGACGACGACCTCGACCGATTGCTCGACGCGCTGCGCGCCTAACCGAAGGCCAGCGCCAGCGCCACGGCGATCGACCACACCAGCATGGTCAGCCCGGTGTCGCGTAGCACCGGGATCAGCTCCCTGCCGCCGCGACCGGTGCGCACCGGCCGCGCGGCCCGCACCGCCAACGGCGCGGCGACCAGACCGACGGCGCACCACGGCGTCGCCAGGATCAACACCAGGGTCAGCACGAAGGTCAGCGCGAGCAGCGCCTGATACAGCAGGCGGGTGCGGGCGTCGCCCAGCCGCACGGCGAGGGTGATCTTGCCGGACTCCGCGTCGGTAGGAATGTCGCGAAGGTTGTTGGCCACCAACACCGCCGACGACAGGGCGCCCGTGCCGACCGCGAGCGCGGCACCGACCCAGTCGACCCGCAACGCCTGGGTGTACTGCGTGCCGAGCACCGCGACGAGCCCGAAGAACACGAACACCGCGACCTCGCCGAGGCCCGAGTAGCCATACGGCTTGGAGCCTCCGGTGTAGAGCCATGCGCCCGCGATGCACGCGGCGCCGACCGCGATCAGCCACGGTTGGCTCACGATGGCCAGCGCCAGTCCCGCTGCCGCGCCGACGGCCAGGCTCACCACGGCGGCGGTCAGCACGGCGCGCGGCGTCGCAAGCCGCGAACCGACCAGCCGCAGCGGACCCGCCCGCACGTCGTCGGTGCCCCTGATGCCGTCGGAGTAGTCGTTGGCGTAGTTCACGCCGACGATCAGCGCCAGCGATACCACCAGCGCCAGCAAGGCCTTCCACCACACGACGGCGTCAAGCCAGGCCGCCGCTCCGGTGCCCGCGATGACGGGCGCGACGGCGTTCGGCAGCGTGCGTGGGCGGGCGCCCTCTACCCACTGCGCGAAACTGGCCATGCGGTCATCGTCGCACGCGATGGTTCAGTGGCTGACGCCGAGCAGGCTGGCCACCAGGTTGATGGTGATGGCCAGGATGATGGCGCCGAGCAGGAACGACAGCAGGGCGTGACGCAGGGCGGCCATCCGCACCGGCCGGTCGACCAGATCGGTGTCCGAGACCTGATACGTCATGCCGAGCGTGAAGGCCAGGTACGCGAAATCGCCATAGTCGGGCCGGTAGTCGTCGCCCTCGTGGAAGTCGATGCCGCCTGGCTCGTCGCCACCGTAGAACAGTCGGGCGTATCGCAGCATGTAGACGGTGTGCACGGTGAGCCACGCCGCCACCACGCTGAGCGCCCCGACCACGGCCGCCCCGACGTCGCCGCCGATCGATCCCGCGACGAGCAGGTATCCCACCCCGGCCAGGCTCGCGATGCTGGCCACCAGGAGGGTGACGTCGAGGATCCACGGCGTCGAGTCGTCGTCCCGGTACTTGGTCGCATGCGCCTGGGTGTCGTGTGCGTCCAGGCGCCCGACGATCAGCCAGGTCCACGTCAGATAGACGACGGCCCCGACGATCCACCCCGTGGCCGGTGCGTACGGCCAGCCCGTCGTGAAACCCATCGCCATGGCGGCGGCCACGCCGAGCGGCGCCGCAACGCCGATCCGCAGACCGATGGACGCATCGGGAGCTCCCATCGCGCGAGTCAAGCACAGCGGGCTGTGAGCGGGCGGCGCACACGCGTACCGGACAATGGTCTGATGCTCGGAGTCATCGGCGGCAGCGGCTTCTACTCGTTCTTCGGTCCCGACGCCCGCAGCGTCAGCCTGGACACTCCGTACGGCGCACCCAGCGCAGCCGATCACCGTCGGCACGGTCGGCGAGCACGAGGTGGCGTTCCTGCCGCGCCACGGCGTCGACCACGAGTTCTCGCCGCACACGGTGCCGTACCGCGCCAACATGTGGGCGCTGCGCGCGCTCGGGGTCCGCAGGATCTTCGGGCCGTGTGCGGTCGGCAGCCTCACGCCGGAGCTGGGCCCCGGGTCGATGGTGGTGCCCGATCAGCTCGTCGACCGCACCAGCGCCAGGCCGGACACCTACTTCGACTCCGGCGGCATCCACGTGGGTTTCGCCGACCCGTACTGCCCGACGCTCCGGGCGGCGGCGACGGACCTGCCCGGGGTCGTCGACGGCGGCACGATGGTGGTGATCCAGGGGCCGCGGTTCTCCACCCGCGCCGAGAGCCAGTGGTTCGCGAGCCAGGGCTTCACGTTGGTCAACATGACCGGGCACCCGGAGGCGGTGCTGGCCCGGGAGCTCGAGATGTGCTATGCGGCAATCGCATTGGTCACCGATCTGGACGCGGGCATCGAATCGGGCAAGGGCGTGACGGCCGTCGACGTGTTCGCGGAGTTCCAGAGGAACCTGGGGCCGTTCAAGCAGCTGGTGCACGAGGCGATCGATCAGGTGGCGGTCGAGCGCACCTGTGAGCACTGCCTGGCGCACACCGGCGTGACGCTGCCGTTCGAGCTGCCGTGAAGGTTCTGGTCACGGGTGCCGCGGGCTTCATCGGCACGCGGGTGTGCGCGGCGCTGACCGCCGCGGGCCACGAGGTGGTCGCCGTCGACGCGATGCTCACCGCCGCGCACGGCGCGACGTCCGTACCGCCGGAGGGCGTGCTGGAGGTCGACGTCCGCGACGCCGCGGGTCTGGCGTCGCTGCTGCCGGGCGTCGACGTGGTGTGCCACCAGGCCGCGGTGGTGGGTGCCGGTGTCGACGCGACCGACGCGCCGTCGTACGGCAGCCACAACGACTACGGCACCACCGTGCTGCTCGCCGAGATGTACGCCGCAGGGTGCCGGCGGCTGGTGCTCGCGTCGTCGATGGTCGTCTACGGCCAGGGCCGCTTCGAGTGTCCGGTGCACGCCGCCGTCGACCCGCTGCCGCGCACCCGCACCGACCTCGACGCGGGGGTCTTCGAGCACCGCTGTCCGGTCGGCGGCGAACCGCTCGAGTGGCGGCTGGTCGGCGAGGACGCCCCGCTTCGGCCGCGCAGCCTGTATGCGGCGAGCAAGACCGCGCAGGAGCACTACGCCCTGGCGTGGGCGGAGGCGACGGGCGGCTCGGTCGTCGCGCTGCGCTACCACAACGTCTACGGCCCGTTCATGCCACGCGACACCCCCTACTCCGGGGTCGCCGCGATCTTCCGGTCGGCCATCGAAAGAGGCGAGCCGCCAAGGGTTTACGAGGACGGCGGGCAGATGCGCGACTTCGTGCACGTCGACGACGTCGCTGCGGCCAACGTCGCGGCGGTCGGCTCGGACGTCGGCGGCTTCGCGGCGTTCAACGTCTGCTCGGGGCGGCCGGTGTCGATCATGGAGGTCGCGACCCGGCTGTGGCGAGGTGCGCGACGGCGCCGCCCCGGTCGTCACCGGTCAGTACCGCAGCGGCGACGTCCGCCACATCGTCGCCGACCCCGCCAATGCGGCTGACGTGCTGGGATTCCGGGCCGCCATCGACTGGCGCGACGGCTTGGCGGACTTCGCGTTCGCCCCGCTGCGCGGGTAGCGATACTGGTTTGGTGAAACCCGCCATCTGTGAACGGTTCGGCATCGACTTCCCGCTGTTCGCGTTCAGCCATTGCCGCGACGTCGTCGCCGCAGTCACCAACGCAGGCGGTTTCGGGGTGCTCGGCGCAACGGCGTACACCCCGGAGCAGCTCGACCGCGAGCTGTCCTGGATCGACGATCACGTGCACGGCAAGCCGTACGGCGCCGACATCATCGTGCCCGCCAAGTTCGAGGGCAAGGGCGAGAACCTGTCCCGCACCCAGCTCGTCGACAGGATCCCCGCCGACTACCGGGAGTTCGTCGCCACGCTGCTGAGCGGTCACGACATCGAACCCGAGCAGTCGCCGCGGCTCGGTGGTTCGGCGCTGACCGGGGACACCGGGCACGAGCTGCTCGACGTCGCGATGAGCCATCCGATCAAGCTCATCGCCAATGCGCTTGGCGTGCCGCCGGATTACATGATCGAGGCGGGCCGCGAACGCGGCATCCCGGTCGCCGCACTGGTCGGCGCCAAGGAGCACGCCGTCAAGCAGGTCGCGGCCGGAGTCGACCTGATCGTCGCGCAGGGCACCGAGGCGGGCGGCCACTGCGGCGAGGTGACCACGCTGGTGCTGATCCCCGAGGTGCTGGACGCGTTGGCGGCGATCGGCAGTTCCACGCCCGTGCTGGCCGCGGGCGGCATCGTCACGGGCAGGCAGATGGCCGCCGCCGTCGCGATGGGTGCCGACGGCGCATGGACGGGGTCGGTCTGGCTGACCACGGAGGAAGCCGAGACCGCACCGCACACGGTGCAGAAGATGCTCGCCGCGACGTCGCGGGACACCGTGCGGTCGGCGGGCCGGACGGGCAAGCCGTCGCGCCAACTGGTGTCCGACTGGACCGACGCGTGGCTGCCGCATTCCGACGGCCGCCAGCCCCTTCCACTGCCGTTGCAGTCCATGCTGTGCGAACCGGTGCTGCGCCGCGTCGACGCGCTCGCCACGCAGGGGCATCCCGGGGCGCAGGCGCTGGCGACGTACTTCGTGGGTCAGGGCGTGGGGTTGATGAACAAGGTCAAGCCCGCCCGCGACGTCGTGCTCGAGTTCATCGAGGACTACCTGGCCGCCGCCGAGCGCCTCAGCGGTTCATTGCCCGACTGAGTCCTCGAACCGGCCACTCGGGAGAGATCCCTACTCCTCGCCCGCCAGCGGCAGACGCACCTCGAACCGGGCGCCGGACGCGAGGTTGTACGCCGACACCGTGCCGTGGTGGGCGTGCACCAGGCCCGCGGCGATCGCGAGGCCGAGACCGGAACCGCTGGGCAGCGACGAGTCGGCGCGCGGCACGCGACCGTTGGACCCGCGGTAGGCGATGTCGAACACCTTGGCCAGATCGGCGTCGTCGATGCCGACGCCGGTGTCGTCGACGCGCGCCCACGCCCCGCTCTCGTCGGCCCCGATCGCGAGCTCGACCGAGCCGCCGTCGGGGGTGTGGGCGATCGCGTTGGCGACGAGGTTGGACAGCACGCGCACCAGCGCGCGGTCACTGCCGATCACCTGCACCGGAGTGCTCGGCAGATGGGCGCGCAGCGCGACGCCCGACCGCTCGGCGGCGATGCGGTGCGCGGCGAGCACGTCGTCGACGACCTCGTCGAGCGCCACCTTGTCGAAGGCGGGCTGGATGGCGCCCGCGTTGATCTTCGACATCTCGAACAGGTCGTCGACCATCTCGGACAGCCGGATCGTCTCCTGTTCGATGTGCTTGGCGTGGCTGCGCACCTCGTCGTCGGCGACCAGGCCGTCACCGATCGCCTCGGCGACCGCGCGGATGCCCGCCAACGGCGTGCGCAGGTCATGGCTGACGAACGCGACGAGCTGGCGCCGCGACTGCTCCGCGGCCTGCTCGGACTCGCGGATGTCCTGCTCCCACACGGTGCGGCGGGCCTGGTAGCGGGCCAGCATGACGGCGGCCGGGATGGTCACCACGGACACGATGATGAGCACCACGAAGATGGCGTCGAAGCGCTGGGTGAGCATGAATCCGCTGGCGCCGAGCACCCCCGTGAACGTGGCCACCGTCGGGATGAGCACCAGTGCCACCATGCTGATGGCCAACGACCAGGATCGCGCCAGCCGGATCAGGATCGCGCCGGCGAGCACCACCGGTAACGAGCAGGCCAACGCCAGACCGATGATCTCCCACAGGTCATTCGTCGGCATTCGGTGTCTCGCTCCACATGTAGCCCCGGCCCCACACCGTTTCCACCCGGTGCGCGTCGCCAAGCTTGGACCGTAGTCGCTTCACGTGCACGGTGACGGTCGATAGATCGCCGAAGTCCCACTGCCACACCTGCTTCAGCAGTTCCTCCCGGCTGAACACGACGCCGCGGTGGGTCAGCAGGAACAGCAGCAGATCGAATTCGCGGTTGGTGAGGCTGACGGCTCGGCCGTCGACGGTCACCGAGCGTGCCGCCGCCGACACGGTCAGCCCGTCGCGTGAGACGACGACCTTGGCCTCGCCGGGGGACGGGCTGCGCCGCAGCACCGAGCGGACCCGCAGCGCCAGCTCGCGCGGGCTGAACGGCTTGGTCAGGTAGTCGTCGG
This sequence comes from uncultured Actinomycetota bacterium, assembly GCA_963735245.1. Classification (GTDB taxonomy): domain Bacteria; phylum Actinomycetota; class Actinomycetes; order Mycobacteriales; family Mycobacteriaceae; genus Mycobacterium. The sequence goes on along the minus strand of CAVTKI010000019.1, from coordinate 82,267 downwards.
CGCCCGCTTCGAGGCCGGCGATCCGGTCGTCCTCCTCGCCGAGAGCGGTCAGCAGGATCACCGGCACGGTGTAGCCGCCCCGCTCCCGCAACGAGCGGCAGAGCGTCAGCCCGTTCCGACCCGGCATCATCACGTCGAGCACGGCAACGTCGATGCGCTCGGAATTCAGCAGCCGAAGTGCCTCGTTGCCGTCGTTGGCGACGAGGACCTCGAGGCCGTCGTGCTCGAGGTATCGGCGCACCACGTCGCGCACGACGGTGTCGTCGTCGGCGATCAGGACACGCGTCATCATCCCCAACAGTAGCTGCGGGGCGCCGTAACCTGGGCGGACGTCACCGATTGGTCAGGCTTCGGCGGGATTGGCCGGGCCCGGATCTGGCTAGTCTCGCATCCGTGAGCGGATGTCGGGTGACCGTGGTGCTGCCCTGCCTGAACGAGGCCGAATCGCTCCCGGCGGTGCTGGCCGAGCTGCCGTCCGGCTATCTGCCACTCGTGGTCGACAACAACAGCACCGACGGCACCGCCGACGTGGCACGACGATGCGGCGCCCAGGTGGTCCGCGAGGCCCGGCCCGGTTACGGCGCAGCCGTGCACGCGGGCATGATGGCCGCCGAGACACCCATCGTGGCGGTGCTCGACGGCGACGGGTCCATGGATCCACGGGATCTGCCGCGGCTCGTCGAGGAACTCGATCGCGGCGCCGACATGGCCGTCGGACGACGCAGGCCGGGGCCAGGGGTGCGGTGGCCGTGGCATGCGCGACTGGGCAACGCGGCGGTGTGCTGGCGGTTGCGCAGCCGCCACGGCCTCCCGGTGCACGACATCGCCCCGATGCGGGTCGCCAGGCGCGATGCCGTGCTGGCGCTGGGTGTGACCGACCGCCGCTCCGGGTATCCGCTCGAATTGCTGGTCCGAGCGGCCGCCGCGAACTGGAAGGTGGTCGAGCACGACGTGACCTACGGTTCGCGCACCGGCGGCAAGTCGAAGGTCAGTGGTTCGGTCCGAGGCAGTTTCATTGCGGCCCTTGACTTTTGGCGGGCGATCTCGTGATAGCGGTGGCCGTGCTGGTGGTGGCCAAGGCGCCGGTGCCCGGGCTGGCGAAGACGCGCCTCGCGGCGAGCATCGGGGACGTCGGCGGCCGCTGACTACGCCGCGGCCGCGCTGCTGGACACCTTGGACGCCGTCGCGGCCGCCCCGGTGGCGGCCCGCGTCGTCGCGCTCACCGGTGATCTCGCCGCTGCCAGCCGAAGTGCGGAGATCGAGACCCGGCTGGCGGACTTCACGGTGCTCGAGCAGCGCGGCGTGGACTTCGCCGACCGGTTGGCCAACGCCCACGCCGATGCCGCGGCCGCCGCGGATGGCCTGCCCGTGCTGCAGATCGGGATGGACACCCCGCAGGTGACGGCCGATCTCCTCGCCGAATGCGCGTCCGCGCTGTGCGACGCCGACGCGGTGCTCGGCATGGCCCGCGACGGTGGCTGGTGGGTGCTCGGCGTGACCGATCCCGCGACGGCGGAATGCCTGCGCGACGTGCCGATGTCCCAGCCGGACACCGGCGCCGTAACGCTTCGCGCCCTCGGCGACACCGGAGTGGACGTGCGGCTGGTTTCCGAGCTGGCCGACCTGGACACCATCGACGACGTCGACGTCGTCCGCCGGGCATGCCTGCCCGGTAGTCGATTTCATCAGCTCACCTCGGCAGAAGGAGCATGACTTGTTTGGCAATCTGTACGACCGGGCGCTGACCGGTGAGCGATGTTGGATCCGCCACGCAGACGGCAGCGTGCACGGCCTCCCGGTGCACAGCTGGCTGGGGCGACGGCGCTCGGACCACATCTTCGACCAGGCGATGGTCGGGCTGTGCGACGGACCCACCATCGACCTCGGCTGTGGTCCGGGACGCCTGGTCGCCAACCTGGTGCAGCGTGGGGTGCCCGCGCTCGGCATCGATCAATCGGCCACCGCGGTGGACCTGGCCCGCCGCAGCGGGGCGCCCGCGCTGCGCCGCGACGTGTTCGGGCCGTTGCCCGGCTTGGGCCGGTGGTCGACGGTGCTGCTCGCCGACGGGAACGTCGGGATCGGTGGCGATCCGTGGCGGGTGCTGTTCCGGGCCGGTGAGCTGCTGCGCGCGGGAGGCCGGTGCATCACCGAATTCGACTGCGCGACAGAGGGTGTCCAGGAGCGCTGGGTGCGACTGGAGTCGGCGCAGACCATCGGGCCGTGGTTCCGGTGGGCCTCGGTCGGGGCAGACAGCGCACTCCGGGTGGCCGGCGAGGTCGGCCTGACCATCACCGCGATGCATACGATCGGGAATCGGGCGCTGGCCACCCTGGCCGTGGCGTGACGCCCCGATCGACTACCTGATCGCGCGCCGACTACCAGTTCGTCAGGATGAAGCTGTTGAGTGCAAGGGCGCCGACGACGTTCATGGCCAGCCACCAGCGGTGTGACCGCGGTGGCAGCAGCGCGGGCGCGGCGGTCAGCCAGATCATGAACGGCAGCCAGATGCGTTCCGTCTCAGCCTTGCTCAACATGGACATGTCCGCACACAGGATCGCCAGCAGCGCGGCGAGCACCACCAGGTGAAACCCGGACCGCCGTTTGATCGCCGCGACGTCGAAGGCCCTGGCGACGCCGGCCACGCTGCCGAGACCGATCGCGCACACCACGGAAGCCAGATTCGCCCACGACCAGTATTGGAACGGGCGGTTGAGTGCGATGCCCTGCCAGTAGCGTTCCTGCACCAGCGTGTAGCCGTCGAACCACCAGAACCCGGCGACCGCGAACACCGCGACCACCGCGAGCGCGACGACCACGGCGGGGATCAGCGCCCGCAGGGCCGACCGTAGATCCTTGGCGGCGATCAGGACCGCGACGGCGGGGAGGGCGATCAGGCCGAGCCCGTAGTTGAGGAAGATTCCCCAGCCCAACAGCAGACCGGCGCCCGCGCCGGCGAGCACCGGCAGGCGCGTGGTGCCGCGCACCGCCATCGCCAGGAGGGCGATGCCCCATGCCGCGACGCCTGCGAAGTAGCCGTCGGCCGACACCGCGATCCAGATGGCGGTCGGCGCCACCGCGACGAACGGGGCCGCCAAGCGCGCCGTCGCCTCGTCGGACAACGCCCGCACCGCCACGACGATGGCCGCCGCGGCGCTGGAGCCCACCAGCAGCACCAGCAGCGCCGCCCACGCTCCGCCGCCAAGGCCGATGCGGTCGAGCCACACGAACGTCAGCAGCGCGCCAGGGGGATGACCGGACACGTGCGTGATCCACGAGTTGTGCTGGAAGTCGAGGATCCTGCTCGCGAAGGTCCGGACGGCCTCGGGGATGTCGTTGATGGTCGGTACTTGCCGCAGGTACTCGTTCCGCGCGGTGAGCCTGCCCGCGAAGCCGCGCTGCCAGCCGTCGATCATCGCCAGCGAGAACGCCCACCCGCATGCCGTCGCCCAGGTCACCCACGGCACCGCGCGCCACGGCAGGCGCTGCGCGACGGACTGGCCGCACAGCACGGCGCCGACCCCGATGACGATCGCGGGCACGGTGCCCCAGCCGACGTGGGCGTTCCACCAGCCGAAGATGGGCGCGGCCTGAGCGAAGTCGCGGATCTGTTGGGGCGTGCTGTTGATCAGCGGCGTCACGATGCCGAGGTGCAGGTGCGGCACCACGAACGCCGCGACCACCAGAGCGGCGGCCAGCGCGACGGCCACGATCTCGCGGGCGAACCTGCGGCCGGAGGACGTCACGCCTGTCCACACTATTGCGTCGAGATGGTCACCCCGCGGCGTTGCGCAGCAGCGTCAGCACCGCCTCGTCGAGTTTCCCGGCGACCGCCGACGCCTCATCGCCTCCATACGGTGCGATCTCGCTGGCCACCCGGTCGTAGGACAGTGTCACGCCCTCGGGGCGTTCGGCGACGAGGATCGTCACCGGAGCGTAAGAACCCGCATCGGGCACCGTTGCGGTCATCTTGCTCATCGTGACCGGGTTGCCCGCGATGATCCGCAATTCCCGACGGCTGCGGTCCGGGTCGCGGATCGTCAGCACTGCGCCGAGGTCGAGGCTCATGAACTCGAGCAGCCCACTGCTGCCCGCGAGAGGCTCGACCATCGCGTCGAACTCGTCGCGGGAGCTGGCTGTGTACCAGCTGCGAACTGCCTCGCGGAAGTCTGGCACCCGGCCCAGTCCGGCGTATACGGCCGCGACCACGTCGTCGAACGGCCGATCGGTCGTCACCGAGAATCGGTGTAGCTCAACGACTCTCTCGGATTCTTGCGTACGTGCACTCATGCGCGATCACGCCACTCGATCATCTTCTCGAGCGTACCGAAGTCGTAGCCCTCGGCGGTGGGATGGATCTCCGTGGTGAACAGGGTCACGCCGGCGTCCCGGTAGGCGTCGCCGTCCCCGGCGTTCTCCCACACCGACGAGCGTTCGATGTCGGCGTCGCTGCGTCCGTTGGCCGTCGCGAGCTCACCGACGATCTTGCTGGCCCGGTTGAACTGGTCGAGCGGCAGGAAGGTGTGCCAGATGTCGGCGTGCCTGGCCACGGCGGGCAGGGTGCGCTTCTCGCCGGAGCCGCCGATCAGGATCGGGATCTCGCGCACCGGTGGCGGTATTCAGGTTGTCGAGGCGGTACTCGACGCGCGCCAGACCCTCGTCGAACAAGTCGAACCGCGACTTCCAGGTGCCGTAGTCGTAACCGTATGTGGTGTAGTCCTTTTCATACCAACCGGCACCCACGCCGAGGATCAGCCGGCCGCCGCTGATGTGGTCCACGGTGCGGGCCATGTCGGCGAGCAGATCGGGATTGCGGTAGCCGATGCCGCTGACCAGCAGGCCGATCTCGGCGCGGGTGGTGATCTCACCCCAGGACGCCAGCGCGGTCCATCCCTCGAAGTTGTTGATGTCGGGCTGCACGTCGGCGAGCACGGGCTTGGCGTCGACGATGCCCTCCATGGCGGGCGCGTGGAAGTGGTCGTAACCGAAGATCACGTCGGCGCCGAGCTCCTCGGCGTGCAGGACGGCCTCGCGCCAGCTGCGATAGTCGGGCGCGCCGCCTGGCCACAGCTGAACGCCGACGCGGACGGGTCGAGTCATGAGTTGCTCCTTCGTTGGTGACGGGAATCATCTGGCACAAGTACCCATATGTACCGTTTATTCCAGAACGGCGTACACTACCACCATGGCCCGCCCCCGCAAGTTCGACGAAGACGCGGTCGTGGGGGCCGCCCGTGACCAGTTCTGGGACGGCGGTTATGCCGCGACATCGGTCGACGACCTCACCGCCGCAACCGGACTCGGCAAGGGCAGCCTCTACGGCGCCTTCGGCGACAAGCACGCTCTGTTCCTGCGCGCTCTCGACGACTACTGCGTCGACGCGACGGGCCGGGTGGTCGCCCAGTTGCGTCGGCCCGGCGTCTCCGCCTACGACCGCCTCGCCGACCACGTCCGCGCGGTGGCTGCCGACATCGCCTCCGACACCGGGCGTCGTGGCTGCATGATGGCCAAGAGTGCGGCCGAACTCGGCGCCAACGATGCCGACGTCGGCCAGCTGATCAACGCGTCCTTCGCCAAGTGGCAGAGTGCGCTGGCCGACTGCATCGCGGAGGCTCAGCGTGACGGAACGGTCAGCGCCGCAACCGATCCCGAGGCGCTTGCGACCATGCTGCTCGGCATGATCCGAGGTTTCGAGGCGTTGCGCATGGGCGGCGTCGAGCCGGCCCGGATCGTTGCCGCCGCCGAGCAGGCGCTCACCTTCGTCGCAGGCTGACCGTCAGGTCTTCTCGTCGACGTCCGCCTCCAGCAGCGGGCCGTCTTCTTCCTTCAGTGCTTCACCACGGGCGGTCGGGTCCGGCGCCGCCAGAACGCGGACGAAGCTGTTGAGGAACGCGATGATGGGCACCGCGAGAAGCGCGCCGACGATCCCGGCCAGCACGCTGCCCGCCGCGATTCCGAGCACCACGGCGAGGGGGTGGATGGACACGGCCCGGCCCATCACCAACGGCTGGAGCACGTGTGCCTCCAACTGCATCACCGCGATGATCAGACCGAGCGTGATGGCGGCGAAGATGAAGCCCTTCGCGAGCAGTGCCACGATGACGGCCAGGAATCCGGTGATGACGGCGCCGACCACGGGGACGAAGGCGCCGAGGAAGACCAGGGATGCCAACGGCAGCGCCAACGGAATTCCCATGATGGCCAAGCCGATTCCGATGCCGAGCGCATCGACGAGGGCGACCAGGAAGGTGGCGCGGGCATAGCCTGCGAGCGAGTGGAAGCCGGCCGCGCCCGCCTCACGAACCCGCGCCCGCGCGTCGGTGGGCACGGCGCGGGTGACGAACTGCCAGATGTTGCGGCCGCCCAGTAGGAAGAAGATGACCGTGAAGAAGGTCAGCAGCGCGCCGGTGACGAGTTCGGCGACGGTGCTCGCCGTCGACACCGCCCCGCTCGTCAACTGCGTCTGATGTTCGTTCAGCGACTTGATCACCGAGTCGCCTGCGTGGTTGATCTGGTCGCGACTGAGGTGGGCGGGGCCGTCGATGAGCCAGTTGCGCAGGGTGTCGATGCTGTTCGTCACCTGCTCGACGAGGCCGGGTAGGCCATCGACGAACTGGCTGATGACGAACGCGAGAAGGCCGACGAAGATCGTGAGTCCGAGGATCACCACGAACGCCACCGCGCCGGCCCTCGCGGCGCCGTAGCGGTCGAGGAAGTCGACCGCGGGCAACAACATCGCCGCCAGCATCAGGGCCAGCGCGACGGGCACCACGACGAGCCCGAAGCGGCGTAGCACCTCGAACACGACGACGGCCGCGGCAAGGATCAACAGCAATCGCCATGACCATGCCGCGGCCCGTCGTACGAGGGGACTTACCGACGCGGAGTCGGAGTCATGCACTAGAACCAGACTTTTCTGCCTCCGACGGGCCGGCCGACGGCTCCGAGGATCCACAGCACGACACCGATGATCAGCAGGATGCCGCCGATCGTGTACAGGATCGACAAGCCGGTGAAGTAGCCGATGAGAAGCAGGATTACACCGAGGACGATCATCGTTTCTCCGATCATTCGAGGAAGACCGTTCTTCCGACTGAGGGAATTGCCGCTTCCGTAAGTTCCAAACCCCTTTGAGACCCGGAATACTTTGGCCGCCTATCTTGCTCACGTTCTTGCTGGCGTTATGGAACGATTGGTAGATAACATTTTGATCACGGGGCGCAGGCGGCCTGAACTCGATCGGCGCCGTGGCGGACCGCGGCAGCGGCGGCATCGCCGTCCAGGGTGCCGCTCGTCAAGGCCGACGGATCGTCGGTCATCCGCGTCGTCGAACGTGGCCGACCGCGGCAGCGACGGGATGGGCAAGTGAGTTGCGGGAGCGCAGGATTCGGGTCAACGGCGTCAGCCCGGGCGCCGACATTCCCGTCGACGGTGGCCTCAACCAGATCTAGCGGCCGTCAGTACAACATCTTGCGCAGGTTGTCCTCGGCGTAGTACGCGTCGAGTTGGTCGTCGCTCATGTCCGGTTTGATGGCCTTCGCGAGTTGCGCGACGCTGGGCACCGCGGTGGGATCCCAGGTCTGCGGCTTCCACGCGTCGGAGCGCAGAAACGCCTTGGCGCAGTGGAAGAACACCTCGTCCACAGCGATCTCCAAGGCGAGGATCGGTCGCTTGCCGTCCACGACGAGCGCGTCGAAGTAGTCGGCGTCGGCCATGATCCGCGCGGTGCCGTTGATCCTCAGGGTGTCGCCGCGCCCCGGGATCAGGAACAGGGTGCCGACGTGGGGCTGCTGCAGGACGTTGAGGTAGCCGTCCACCCGCTTGTTGCCGGGCCGCTCGGGGATGGCGATCGTGGCGTCGTCGATGATGTGGACGAAGCCGGGCGGGTCGCCCTTGGGGGAGACGTCGACCCGACCTTCGGCATCGCTGGTGGCGACGAACGCCAGCGGCGAGTGTCTGAGCCAGTCCTGCTGGGCGTCCGAGAGCCGGCTCTTCACCTTGTTCGCCACATAGGCGTTGGGTTCTCCGACGATCGTGCGGAGGGCTTCGACGGTGTTGACTTCGCGTCGCATACCCCCATCATCCACCGGCGGCGAACCGGGTGGCGAGCTCTCTTCGGTCCAGCTTGCCGATGCCACGGCGGGGCAGCCCGTCGACGACGTGGACCTCGCGAGGCGCGGCGGTGGCGTCGAGACTGCCCGCCACGTGCGCGCGCAGCTCCGCGACGGTCGGCGCCGCCGACCGTCCGGCCACCACGATCGCGGCGGAGACCCGCTGCCCAAGCCGTTCGTCGGGAACGCCGAACACGGCGCAGTCCGCGATGGCGGGGTGGGTGGCGAGGACGGCTTCGACGAGTTGCGGCAGCACGGTGAGGCCGCCGGTGCTGATCGCATCGTCGATCCGGCCCAGCACGCGCAGCGCACCCGAATCCTCGAGGACGCCAACGTCACCGGTGCGGAACCAGCCCGGTTCGATGAACGGATCGGGGTCAACGGGATTGCGGTAGCCCTTGGCCAGGGTCTCGCCGCCCAGTACCACGCGGCCGTCGTCGATGCGCACCTCGACGCCGTCGAGCGCCACGCCGTCGTATACGCAACCTCCGGCGGTCTCGCTCATGCCGTATGTGCGTATCACCGAGATGTCAGCGGCTGCAGCCCTTTCCGCTACCGCGGCAGGCATCGGTCCGCCTCCGATCAGCACGGCGTCCAGCTCGGCAAGGGCCGCGGTCGCGGCGGTGTCGCCCAGCGCCTTGTCCAACTGCACCGCCACCAGCGAGGCGTAGCGTCGGCCGCTGCCCAAAGCCGCTATGGCGGAAGGCAATTCAGCGACGTCGAAGCTCGGCGGGATGGCCACCGGGGTGGTGCCCGCCAGCGCGCTGCGCACCAGCACCTGCAGGCCTGCGATGTGATGCGAGGGCAGTGCGAGCAGCCAGCTGCCTGGGCCGCCGAGCCGGTCGTGGGTGGCCGATGCGCTGGCGATCAATGCGGCAGCGGTCAGCATCGCGCCCTTGGGAATTCCCGTCGTGCCCGACGTGGACACCACGACCGCGATGTCGTCGTCGATCTCCTCGCCGACCCGCAGCGACGTCGAGAGCAGCTCGGCCTGGCGTTCGTCGTCCGCGGGGACCGGCAGCACGGCCGGCTCCTGCCCGTCGAGCACCCCCTCCAACGCGGTCAGAAGTGACAGCGTCGAGGGGGTGTCCGGAATGACGAGCGCGCGGAGTGAAGCTATGCGGAACCCTCTTCCGCGTCCCGGGGGTCATCGAGCGGCCAGCCCTTGGCGGCCAGGCGCTCGCGCACCCGCTCGACGTCCTGGGGCGCAGGCAACTCATCGGTGATCTGAGTGATCAGAACCCCGATGTCGACGTGGTCGAAGTGACCCTCGTCGATCAGTTCCTGGGCGACCGCTTTGACTTCATCGTCGGACAGGCGCCGCGTCAGCAACGCGAGTAGTGGCACGCGATCGGGCCCGGGCACCCCGTCGGGGTAACCCGCATTGAGCCACGCCACGATCCTGGCGAGAAATCCGTTCATTGCCTTTTCTTCTGCACGTGGACTGGCCGGGCTGCGTCGCCGCGGTCGAGGATTCGTGCGATCTTACTTCGCTTGCTTGGCGCCGAGGATGTACAGGCTGAAGTGATGTCCGATGAAGTCCCGCGCGACGAACAGCACGCCGAGGACGACGGCGACGGCCACCAGGGCGAAGATGACCCAGCCGATCGCCGTCAGCGCCGGGTTGCCCTTGGCGACCGAACCGCTGCCGCCGGTGGCGACCGCGGCCGAGCCCTCGGCGTTCATCCGGACGCCGAGCGCGAACAGGGCGGGCAGCCCTGCCCCGAGGACCAAACCGAAGATCAGGATCTTGAAGGACGCGGCGTAGTTGAACCAGCTCATGGTCTAGGTGCCTTTCCGGGTTAAACGGCGTCGACGGGGGCGGCGGACTTGGATTCGGCGACCTTTTCGCTGGTGCCGGCCGTCAGGTTGCCTTCCCATTCGTCGTTGACGTTCTTGGAGTCGATGGGAGCCTTGCGCGACTGCAGCCAGATGGCCGTGGAGACCGCGACCAGGAGCAGGAAGCCGATCGCCGTGCCTGCGTAGCCGCCGATGGCGTGCACCAGGAAGTAGGTCAGCGCGCCGACGATGGCGGCCGAGGGCAGCGTGATCAGCCATGCGGTGGCCATCCGGCCCGCGACGCCCCAGCGCACCTCGGCGCCGGGCTTGCCGACGCCGCTACCCAGGATCGACCCGGTGGCGACGTGGGTGGTCGACAGCGAGTATCCGAAGAAGCTGGACATCAAAATGATGACGGCTGAAGAGGATTCGGCCGCCATGCCCTGCGGGGACTTGATCTCGACCAGGCCCTTGCCCAGCGTGCGGATGACCCGCCAGCCGCCGAGGTAGGTGCCGAGGGCGATGGCCAGCGCGCAGGAGAAGATGACCCAGAGCGGGGGCATGGGGTCGGTGCTCTTGGCGGTGCCGTAGGAGATCAGCGCCAGGAAGATGATGCCCATGGTCTTCTGCGCGTCGTTGGTTCCGTGTGCGAGCGAGACCAGCGAGGCCGAACCGATCTGGCCGTAGCGGAATCCGGCGTTGGTGCGCTCCTCGGGAACGCCGCGCACGGCCCGGTACACCAGCCAGGTGCCCGCGGTGGCAACGATTCCGGCGATGAGCGGGGACAGCACGGCCGGGATGACGACCGTCGAGACCAGGCCCTTCCAGATCACGCCGTGCGCGCCCGCCGCGGCGAGCATGGCGCCGACGATGCCGCCGATCAGGGCGTGCGACGAGCTGGACGGGATGCCCAGCAGCCAGGTCATCAGGTTCCACACGATGCCACCGACCAGGCCGGCGAACACCAGCTCGAGGGTGACGAGGTGCGCGTCGATCAGTCCCTTGGCGATCGTCGCGGCGACCGCGGTGGACAGGAAGGCGCCCACCAGGTTCAGCGACGGCTGACAGCGCCACCGCGACCTTCGGCTTGAGGGCGCCGCTGGCAATCGAGGTTGCCATGGCGTTTCCGGTGTCGTGAAAGCCGTTCGTGAAGTCGAACGCGAGTGCCGTGATCACGACAATGATCAGGAGAAATAGCTGAAGGTCCACGTCCAAGATTCTGGTCGGTGCGTAGGTCCGCTGTAAAACCTTTGGGCGAAGAATTCGCTGGTCATCGCCTACTGGCCGCGCGATGTTCGCCTTCCGTTAACCTCTGTCGTCCCGCCTCAACGGATGTGTCTCGGGAACCTGGACGAATATCAGCGTGATGCCGTCAGGGTCTGTCACCCGCAACTCGTGCAGACCCCACGGTTCCTGCTTGGCCTCCCGTGCGATGGGGACGTTCCTGGACTCCAGTTCGGCTTGTGTGGCGTACACGTCGCGGACCTGAAGCCAGAGCGCGCCGGGGAAGGTCGTCGGCCCGCTTTGCTCGTCGCGGCCATGGCCGGCGAGTTCGATGAGCGACTGCCCGGCGTAGAAGACGGTGCCGACGCCGTACTCCCTGGCGATGGCCAGGCCGATGTCATCGCGGTAGAAGGTCAGTGACCTCTCGTAGTCGGCCGGCCGGAACAGCACCCGGCTGGCCAGGATCTCCATGAGGTCGGTTCTAACACGTCGGGTGCCGGATTCGGCCGCGACACGGTCAGTCGCCGGGCTGCACCCGCTGGCGCTTCATCACGGCGTCGACCGCGGCGGGGGCGAAGCTGTTCACGGCGTGCGCGGTGACGGCCATGCGCGGGGCGATCCGCACCGGCCTGGTGCGCGCCGCCGTCACCATCCAGTCGGCGGCCTCGTCGGCGGTCAGCCCGGGCAGCCCGTCGTAGGCCCGGGTCGGCGCGATCATCGGCGTCTTGACCAGTGGGTAGAACAGCGTGGTCGAATGCACGCCGTCCGCGCTCCATTCGGTCTCGATCACGCGGCTCACCGCGGTCAGCGCCGCCTTCGAGGCGTTGTAAACCGAGAACAGGGGCGACGATTCGCTCAGCACGCCCCACGTCGAGACGTTGATGATGTGGCCGTCGCGCCGTTCGCGCATGCCGGGCGCCAGGCCGCGGATCAACCGCAGCGGCGAGTAGTAGTTGAGCGTCATCGTCCGTTCGACGTCGTGCCAGCGGTCGAGGGACTCGGCCAGCGGCCGGCGGATCGACCTGCCCGCGTTGTTGATCAGGATGTCGATCCCGCCCAGGTCCTTCTCGACCGTCGCGACCAGATCGTCGATGGCATCGAGGTCGGACAGGTCGCAGGCATGGGCGCTGGCCGTGCCGCCCGCCGACGTGATGCGGGCGACGAGGTCCGTCGAGCAGGTCGCCTCGCCGCGCCACCACCACGACGGTCGCGCCCTCGCGGGCGAACTTCTCCGCGGCCGCTTCGCCGATGCCGGAGGACGCCCCCGTCAACAGAATTCGCTTGCCCTTCAGGTCCACCGTGTCGCGGTTGGGCCGCAGGGACAGCAACCGCTCGGACAGCGGGGGCCGCATGCTGGTCATCAACAGGCCGTCGGCCAGTCGGCGAAGGGGACTCTTGCTCACGTCGAAGGAGCCTAGGCCCACGTTCGGCGGGCGCGGGGTCAGTTGTCCCCGCGACGTTCACCTTCGTGTTACAGACGTGGGCGGCGACGGCCTGCCAGCAACTCCGCCTCGCTTCGAACCGTTCGCAACAGCACGTCGGAGAAGCCTCGACAGAGCTGCCCCAGTTGCTCTCCTGGGAGCATGTTCGGAAGCGGCGTCGCCAGGCCACCGACGCTTTCGACCAAGTACAGCCGCCCGAGCTGGACCAGACGATCGGTATCGGATCGCAGGGCGGTCATCGCGGCTCCTTGCGCCGTGACTTCGTCGCCGAATCGGTTCTGGAAGAAGCGCAGCAGCCGTGGCTGGCGCGCGTGCCCTCCGTAGAGACCATCGACGATGGTCGAGATCCTCTCGCCTGCGCGCATCTTCATTCCGATCGTGTATCCGTCGGCATCCTCGACGAGATCGGTCAAGCGGAAGGTGCTTTCCACGTCAGCCCGCATCAGTACGGCCTGCGCGTAGTCGTATCCGGATCGAAAGTCGCCATGGTCGCGACGCCAGTCGCCGTAGAAGGTGATCCAGTCGCCCGCCCATCCCGTGACGTCCCCGCGGTTGGTGTCGGTTCCTTGGGGCTGGCCGTGTTGGTACACCCCGGTGCATGCGGCTGCGAGATGCGATGTCTTGATCGCCACCGGGAACACGGGGTCGCGAAAGGCTCTGATCTGTTCGATGCCCGCGTCGTCGACCCGTCGAACGAACTCTTCGTCGACCGGACCGACCAGCGCGCGCCACTGGAAGGACGCGTAGTCCGTATGGCGCAGGAACTGGAGTACGAGGGCTCCATGGTCTGCGTCAGCGCTGTAGTGCTCGGCCAGCGCCTGCAGTTGCCCGACATAGCGGACGAACTGCTCGGGGCTCGGAACCCTCTCATATTGCAAGGAGGTCCCCGCTGCCAGCGGTCCCTGCGTGGCGCCCTGTTCGGTCATGCTCGCCAACCCTTCTCAGCCGGACGCGGCGCGGACGACTGCGTGCCGCTTCTGATGATTCAGACGCCGTGCGCCCGAAAATCATTCAGATCAACCGGATTCCGTGGCGCGACTACCGCTCGATCAGTTGCTCGCTGAGCTCCCACAGGCGCCGCGCAGATTCGGCGTCGACCGCGTACGGTGCGACTCCGGCATCGGTGGACACCGGGGCCGCGGCGATGTCGGGGTCGGCGGTGATGGTGATGTCGTCGAGGACTGCGACGTCGTTGTCCTTGAGGTACACCCCGCCGATGTCGGCGAGCAGCGGGCTGGTCGCCGCGAACACGCTGGTGCTGGCGCCCTGCGCGGCCGTCTTCATGTCGCGGTCCGGGTCGATGATCGGCTGACCGGAGTCGTCGATGAGGCCCATCGCGCGCAGTTCGGGCTCGCCCAGCCATGGGGCAAGGCTGGTGCCGACGATCTGGCCCGGGTGAAGCGAATAGCCGCGGATACCGTCGCCTGCCCACCGGCTGTCCAGCTCGACGGCGAACAGCACGTTGGCGGTCTTCGCCTGGCCGTACGCGATCATGCCGTCGTAACCGGTCTCGAAATGCGGGTCATCCCAACGGATGTCGGACAGATGATGCCCCCAGGACGAGACTTCGACCACGCGGGCACCTGCCGCGGCCTGCAGTGCGGGCAGCAGGCCGAGGGTGAGTTGGAAGTGGCCGAGGTGGTTGGTCGCGAACTGCGCTTCGTAGCCGCGGGCATCGCGCTGCAGCGGCCCGCCCATGATGCCCGCGTTGTTGATCAGGATGTGCAACGGCCGCCCCGAGTCGCGATACCGGGCGACGAACGCGTCGATCGACGTCGGGTCGAGGAGGTCCAGCCGGCTGATCTCGACGCGCTCGAGACCCGCCAGTGCGGGGGCGGCGCGGTCCGGGTTGCGGACGCCGACCGTGACCGACGCGCCGGCCCTGCTGAGCGCGCGCGTGGTTTCCAGACCGAGCCCGATGTGGCCGCCGGTGACCACGACGTTGCGGCCGGCGAGGTCGATGCCTGCGATCACGTCGTCGGTCGTCGATGCCGCGGTGAACCCTGATCCGAGGGGGTGCTGTTTCTGAGTCATGCCACCACTGTGCGTGCGGCGATCCGTACTTTGAATGGTTGTCAGTCCGTATTTTTTGCGCGATAGTACGGATATGGCCGACGATCAGCTGTCCGAGGTGTTCGACCTGGTGGAGGTCCGCGGGCTGGTGTCCGGCGGTTTCGCCGTGCGGGGCGACTGGATGTCGCGCTTCGCCATCGCCGACCCGTTGAAGCTCGTCGCGATGGTGTGCGGCAGGGCCCGGCTGACGACCGACGGCGTCGACGGCGCGATCGAGCTCGAACCCGGCGACGTGGCCATCCTCAACGGCCGTTCGTGGATGACGCTCGAGGGTGGTGCCGGGGACGGGGCGGCCCGCGAGATCGTGGTCGCGGCGGGTGATGCGTTCCTCCGCGTCGACGGTGCCGACTGCGGTGCCGCCGACGTCGTGATCGGCGGCCACGTCGACCTGAACCCGGCGGGCCATGCCCTGTTGGCTCAGGCGCTTCCAGCGGTGGGTCACGTCCGGTCGGCGGCGGCGTCCAGCCTGCGTGCCGGCCTCGACCGACTGGTGGACGAGGTGACGACTGAGCGGATGGGTTCGGCGTTCGCCATCCGGCAGTACGGCCAGCTGTTGCTGCTCGACGTGCTGCGCGCGTACGTCGACCAGGCGGAGTTGCCGGCGGGCTGGTTGCGGGTGCTGACCGACGAGCGTCTGCGCCCGGCGCTCAGCCTCATGCACGCCGAGCCCGGAAAGCCTTGGCGCTTGGAGCAATTGGCGCGCGCCGCGGCGATGTCGCGGACATCGTTCGCCGAGCGGTTCCGGTCGGTGGCGGGGGTGCCGCCGCTGACCTACCTCCACCGCTGGCGGATGCTGCTGGCGCAGCGCGCGCTTCGTGACGGCGACACCCGCGTCGGCCCGCTGGCGTTCGAACTCGGTTATGCGTCGGAGAGCGCATTCAGCACCGCGTTCAAGCGCGAGATCGGGGTCTCGCCGTTGCGCTACCGGTCCAGGGTGCGTGATGAGTTGTCGGGGCGCACCGAGTCGGTACCGGTATGACGATCGCAGGAACACTCGACACCCGATTCAGCGAAGCCACCGAACCGACCCCGTGGGCGGATGTCGACGGCCTACTGGAATCCGCGGAGTTGTACTGGCTCACCACGGTTCGCCGGGACGGTCGCCCGCATGTCACACCCCTGGTCGGGATCTGGGTCGACGAATCGTTCGTGTTCTGCACCGGTCCTGCCGAGCAGAAGGCCCGAAATCTCGAACACGGCAGCGACGTCGCGGTGACCACGGGCGTCAACAGCTGGCAGGCGGGTCTCGACGTGATCGTCGAGGGCGCCGTCGAACGGGTGACGGGCAAGGCCGCGCTGAAGGCGCTGGCCGACGTCTACCGCGCGAAGTACGGCGACGACTGGGACTTCGCGGTCGACGACGAGTTCTTCGATCCGGGGAACGTCGCCGCGTACGTGTTCCGGGTGGCGCCGACGAAGGTGCTGGCGTTCGCCAAGGCCCCGCACGGCCAGACCAGATTCAGCTTCTGACGCGCGCAGAACCACCTCGCCAACCCCAACCTCATCGACGTCGGGCAGCAGCTGTTGATCCCCTACGTCACGTACCGGCATCTGTTCACGACGGCCGACTCGAACGCGGTCCGCACCCAACTCACCGAGCACTACTACGGAACCCCGGCATCCAGCTGATCTGGGAGATCGTCAACGGAGTGGCCCAGCGTGAGATCCAGCGGGGCGCGTGGCTGCACATCCCGGATCTCGCCAACGTCGGGCACCACACCGTGGTGGCGGATGAGACGCCACCGGGCTCGCCGCCAGCTGGTACGGGGACGAGCACCTCGCCAGTGATCGAACTTGCCAACGAACTGCCGTCGCGGGTGCGTGGCTAGCCCGGTCAGGTGCTCATCGTGCCTGGACTCAACCGTCGCGCCCAGGTCTCCGGCGACGACTCTTGCGTCGCTGTGTCGCAACGAGTACGGCGACACGGATGTCGACCAGGGTGTCGGTCCTCGCGGCGGCGAACCACATCGCCGACCCCGACTCGGCCTTCAGCAATCAGGTGGTCTACTTCCCGTCCTGATCAGCTTCCCGTCTTGATCAGCCGTCGTCGGCCCGGCGGGCGCGGGCGCGGCGCTTGCCCTCGTGCATCGCGGCCACGCGCGCAACCGGAATGGTGCGGCCCTGTTCGACCAGGTCGGCGGGTAGTCGCTGGGGCGCGGGCATCGACTCGGCCCACGGGTCGGCTCCGGCGAGTGCGTCGATCGCCGTGTGCACCGTGAAGTCGGCGGGGGTGATCCGGTCGAGATCGGACCAGCTCACCGGAAACGAGACCGGCATGCCGGGGCGCAGCCGTGGGCTGTAGGCGGCGGCGACCGTCGCGCCGCCGGCCCGGGTGGAGTCGACGAACACCTTGCCGCCCCGGTCCTCCACGATGAACGCCGTGGTGGCCAGGTCGGGGTCGAGTGCCTCGGCGCGGGCGGCGAGCGCGCGGGTGGCGCCCGCGACGTCTTCGACCGGCGCCTCGTCGTCGATCGGGACGAACACGTGCACGCCCTTGGCGCCGCTGGTCTTGACCGCACCCGCCAGTCCGCAATTCTCCAACGCCCGCCGGACCAGGTGAGCGACGGCGACCACCGCCGCGAAGTCGTCCTCACCGGGCGGGTCGAGATCGAGGATCAGGTGGGTCGGTCGATAGATGTTCGGCGGCCAGGCCGAGCGTCGGGTGGTATTCGATGGCGCGCTGGTTCGCCAGCCAGAGCAGGGTCCGGCGGTCGTCGCACAGCGCGTAGTGCACCTCCCGCTTGGATGCCTCGGCCCAGATGGGCACGGTTCGCACCCAGTCCGGGGTGTACTTGGGGACGTTCTTCTGCATGAAGGGTGCGCGCCCGCGCAGCATCCGCAGCACGGTGAGGGGACGGCCCGCGAGTCCGGGCAGGATCCGATCGGCCACCGCGTCGAGGTAGTCGACGAGATCGCGTTTGGTGGCTCCGGCGTCGGGGCCGAGCGGCTGGTCCAGGTTGGTGAGGTCGACTCCGTCGCGCTGCTCGCCGCCTGCGGAACGGCGGTCGGCGCTCATGTGCTCACGATAGGACGTAAGCAATGGCCGCCTTGCCGGTTGGGCAAGACGGCCATTGCGCGGGGAAGCGTCGAACTACACCGCAAGGAGGCGCTGGAAGAACTCGCGGTATTGCGTCAGCGCGACGCGGAGATCCTCGGTGGAGGCCTGTTCACCGCGTGCCCACTGCTCCTCGAGCCGTGCTCGCGCTGCCGAGAAGCCGCTGGTGAGCTGCTCGACGACGTCGGAGACGAGGCTGTCGGCCTTGTGGACGCATTCTCTGGGATCGTCGACGAAACCCGCCTGGACGTTGTCCCAGCGCGCGCGGAGCCCGGCGAGTTCGTCGGCGGCGAAGAGGTCTCCGTCGGTCGCAGGCTCGGCCCGCTCGGCGGACCGGTGGGCCGCCGTCTCGGTGTCCCGGTGTCCTGTCGGGTGTCCTCGGTGGCCAGCGGGGCCGCTGCCACGGGTACCTTCTCGAACTGCCTGTCCGCTGCCTGCGGTGCCTGGGTCTCGAACTGCCTGTCCGCTGCCTGCGGTGCCTGGGTCTCCAGCGGGGGCGGCTCGGTCTCCAGTGCGCCGCGACCGCGGGGCGAGGCTACCGGATCTGCCTCTGCCGCTGAGAAATTCGGGTCCGCGTCGGGGTAGTCCAACACTTCGCGTTCCTCGGTCGGCTGGCGAGCTTCGGTGTGCTGATCGTGTGCGGTCATGCGCGTGCCTCCTCTGACTTGTCCTTCTCGGTTTCGAGCAATTTCGCGAACAGCGCGCGGTAGTGGACGAACGCCTGGCGCTGCTGCTCGGTGCCGACGTCGCCCTTCTCCTGCGACAGGTGGATGTGGTGTGCGGCGCGGTAGTTCTCGACGACCGTCGGGTGGTCGACCGAGATGTCGTCCGCCCGCTGGTTGAAGTCGTCGACGGGGTAGCCACGTTCGCGCATCACCTCGGTGACGAGCAGATCGGCTTCGCCCACCGCGCCCGACGGGTTGTCGACGAACGCGGTCTGCACCGTCCGCCAGCGGTTCGCATAGGCGTCCAGCGCTTCCGGGGTCAACGGGTGAATGTCGAGCTTGCTGCGGCTCTTCTCGCGTGCGGCGAGCTCCTTCTCAGCTACCTTCTGTTCGCCCGCCACGCTCACGGTGCGCTCGTACTCGGGACCGAACCGGTCTTTCAACCGCTCCGTCCTCTTGCGGCGGTTCGCGGCGGTTGCGGCGCCGATCGCCACACCTATGGCCACGACAGCCACAACTATCAGAATCCATCCCCAAACAGGCATTTCGTTGGTACCTCCTTGTCCTGCCAAGCGGATACCCAGGCGGAGCCTACGGAAACGTCAATTTTTTCTGGACTGACTCCAGAAGGCCAACAAAGCTCATTGACAAGGCTTTTCGTCCACCGCCGGGTTTGCCGACCTGCGGCGCTGGCGAACGTGGCCACCGCCGCAGGCCTCGTACATCACGGGTTGCGAACGACCGGTCAGTAGTAGGTGCGCCTGCCGCCGACCGCGCGTCCCGCCGACCCGAGGAGCGTGAGAATCACGCCGACGACGACCAGGATGATGCCGATGGTCCAGAGGATCGAGATCTTGAGCAAGAACCCGGCGATGAGCAGGATGATTCCGAGAATGATCATGGCTGTGAGCCCTTCTGAATCGCGCTCACTGAGCGCTTTCGATTCGGCCGAGCGGCTGCTCGACGCTGACTCAAGCGAACACCCCTAAGGGGGTGGGGTGCTACACCCCTAGGGAGGTAGTCTCCAGCCCATGGCCGAAGCCGAGCACCGCCCGATCACCGTCGCTCTCGTCGACGACTACGACGTGGTGCTGATGGGCGTGGCGAAGATGTTCGACCGATACCGCGACCGCGTGGTCGTCGCCGAACTCGACTCCAACATGGGCGTCGAGGACGCCGTCGACATCGTCCTGTACGACTCGTTCGCCCAACCGGAGTCGGATCACGAGGAGATCGCCGTGTTGGTCGGCAATCCTCGCGCCCGCCGAGTCGTGGTCTATACCTGGAACTTTCATCCGGACCTGATCGAGAGCGCCCGACAGCAGGGTGCGCACGGCTACCTGTCGAAGACGCTGCCCGCTCGGGAGTTGGTGGCCGCACTGGAGGCGGTGCATGCAGGCGAATCGGTGATCAGCGATGTGCCGCCGCGGGCCCGCAGCGCCGTCGGGCTCGACTGGCCGGGCCGTGGCGAAGGGCTCAGTGATCGGGAGTCCGAGATCCTGGCGCTCATCACGCAGGGCAAGAGCAACGCCGAAGTCGCTACGTTGACCTACCTCAGCCCGAATACCGTGAAGTCCTACATCCGCACGATCTACCGAAAGATCGAGGTCGGCAGCCGGACGCAGGCCGTCCTGTGGGGTGTGAAGCACGGTTTCACGCCCGACCACAACCGCATCGAACATTGGCGGGGAGGACCGTGAGCCCCGCGTCCCCAGTGATTTCGGCGTGCTGACCGTCGGTCAGCACGCCGAAATCACTGAATTGGGGAACGGTCAGCGCGCCAGCCGTGCCAGCCGTTCGGAATTCTGGATCAGCACGGTCTTGCCCTCCAGCCGGATCCAGCCGCGGCGGGCGAAGTCGGCAAGCGCCTTGTTGACCGTCTCGCGGGAGGCGCCGACCAGTTGGGCGATCTCCTCCTGGGTCAGGTCATGCGTCACCCGCATCGCGTCGCCCTCCTGATGGCCGAAGCGCTGCGCCAGCTCGAGCAGTTGCTTGGCGACGCGACCCGGCACGTCGGTGAAGATCAGGTCGGCCAGGTTGTTGTTGGTGCGACGAAGGCGGCGGGCCAGTACCCGCAACAGCTGCGCGGCGATCTCGGGTCGGTCCGTGATCCACGACCTGAGTGCGTCCCGGTCCATCGACACCGCGCGCACCTCGGTGATGGTCGTCCCGCTCGACGTCCGGGGCCCGGGATCGAAGATCGACAGCTCGCCGAACATGTCCGACGGACCCATGATGGTCAGCAGGTTCTCCCGGCCGTCGGGTGAGCGGCGGCCGATCTTCACCTTGCCCGAGACGATGATGTACAGCCGATCACCTGGCTCTCCCTCGGCGAACACGGTGTGCCCGCGCGGGAAGGTGACCGGCTGAAGCTGCCTCGTCAGCGCCGCCACGGCGCTCGGTTCGACGCCCTGGAAGATGCCTGCCTTGACCAGGACCTCGCGATTTATCCGATCGTCGACGTCGTTGCCCGGGTAATCCGGAGAAACCGGCAGTGGTTGCGGCACGTAGTACTCGCGTGCCTGCGTCGCCTCTCGGTAGGGCCGCATCCTCGGGACGTGCGCCCGTTGCTCGTTGAACATGAATGCGTCGGAACCGTAGGGCGGTATCCGGTCCATGTAGATCATTCTTGGGTCAGTCGGCATCTGGATTCTCCGTTCGGGCGGGGACCCGCTTTCATCGTCTCCACGTCCCCGGGTGTGGCTGATGCATTTGTCACACTTCTCGTCGCGACGTTGCAAGTCGCCACGGCTGACCCCCAACGGCTCTTCCTGCTAGCAGGTATCAATTCATTCCCGGTGGCCATAGAAGTTCGCCGGTGCATCCGCGGGCGAATAACCCTATTCTGGAGTATCTGCTCCAGTCATGGTTCGAGGGAGGTGCGGATGGGTCACGCAGCGGTGGCGAAGTTGACCGCAAAGGGCCGCGCGACCAAGGAGCGCATCGTCAGGGTTGCCTCTGAGTTGATGCTCGAACGCGGTGTCGCCCGCACCACAATCGAGGACATCCAAGACGCGGCCAATGTGAGCACGTCCCAGATGTATCACTACTTCGGCGACAAGGAGGACCTCGTTGCTGCGGTCATCGACCTTCAGAGCAGCCAGGTGCTCGGGCGTCAACAGTTGGCGCTCTTCCCGCTCGACAGCATCGCGGCGCTGGTTCGTTGGCGGAATGCCGTCGTCGACGTCATGCGCGGTCGTGGGTGCATCGGGGGCTGCCCGATCGGGTCGTTGGCCAACGAGCTGTCGGACACCGACCCGCTGGCCAGGGCCAGGTTGGCCCGGGCGTTCGCGCAGTGGGAGGACATGATCCGAGAGGGGCTGGCAGCGATCGTCGAACGGGGCGAACTGCCGTCCGGGTCCGATGTGGATCGCCTGGCGATGGCTGTGCTCGCGGGGGTGCAGGGCGGCTTGCTGCTCAGCCAGCTTCGGCGCGATACCGAACCGTTGGAGGCGGCGCTGGACACGATGATCGAACACCTCCGCTGCATGGGTGTGCGCTAGGTCACCCGTCCGCTCAGCGGTTTTTGGAGTTGACACTCCATTTTCTCGTCGGCAGCCTCGCAGGGGTAAGAATCATCAGCCTGCCCGAAGGCCTCGAAGACGTTGCGCCCCAAGCAGGCTCGTACCCCTGAGGTTCCTCGTGACCAGCAACAAGCGCTCGAACATCCCTACCGCCGTTGGCGCCGCGCAGCCCGGCGACGTACTGACGGACGCGAAACTCATTGATGTGCATGGTGTTTCGATTCACGCTCGACGCCGCGCGGGCCGGCCGGGCTGCCGTCCTCGTGCTGTACCGCGGCGCCTGGTGCCCGCACTGCAATCTCGCCCTGCGCACCTATCAACGGGACCTGGCACCCGCGTTGGACCGACGCGGCGTCGCTCTGATCGCCATCAGCCCGCAACGACCCGACGGCTCGCTGTCGATGCAGGAGAAGAACGAGCTGACGTTCACCGTGTTGTCCGATCCCGGCAATCAGGTGGCCACGGCGCTCGGCGTGCTGACGGAAGCGGGTGACGACACGACGAGCAAGCTGCGGGCCATCGGGACCGATCTCACCGAACTCAACGGTGACGGAACCGAGGCGGTACCGATGCCGACCGTCGTCGTCGTGGATCCCGCTGGTGTCATCAGATGGATCGACGTGCACACCGACTACACCACCCGCACCGAAGTCGGCGACATCATCGCCGCCGTCACCGCGCTCGAGTGGGTCTGAAGCGAGTCGTGCACATGCTCAGAACACCCCTCTGCGACCTGTTGGGGATCGACGTCCCGGTGATCTTCGACGCCAACCTCGACTTCGCGCACTGCCAGGTGGAGGTCATTACGGATTGCGGACGTGCGCTGCAAGTCGAACAATTCGCGGCCGCTGCGGCGTTGATCAAGGTGTTCCTCGACCGCTGATTCCGAGGTCACAGCCCATGAGTTTCACCAAGCGAGGAAGTGAGGCATGCCCAAACGGTCTGGCGGACACGTTGATCGAAGCCGGATATGACCAGTTGTTCCCAAGCCGATCGGCACACCGCGTCGTTCACCTCGAGGAGTCACCGCAATTGCTCAGAACACCGCTCTGCGACCTGTTGGGTATCGACGTTCCGATAATCGGCGCTCCGTTCGGACCCTGGCATCAGGTCGAGCTCGCCGCTGCCGTCTGCGCGGCAGGAGGGCTGGGCAGCGTCGGTAGCGTGCCGCGTCCGGCCGAGGAGCTCCGCGAGCAGTGGGAGATGCTGAGGAGGCTCACCGACCGACCCTTCGCCATCAACTACACCGGGCGGTCCTTCGACCCCGAGGTCTTCGACGCCGTCCTCGACTTCCGTCCAGCCGTCGTGTCGTGTCATCTGGCGGACCCGGCAGGCCTGATCGAGCGTGCGCACGCCGTGGGCGCGCTGTGGATGCAGCAGGTGATGAGCGTTGAGCAAGCCCGGCGCGCAATCGATCTCGGTGCCGACGTGATCATCGCCCAGGGTGGCGAAGCTGGTGGTCACGGAGGCGGCGTCGCGACGACGATGCTCGTTCCGCAGGTCGTGGACGCCGCCGGAGTGGTCCCCGTCGTGGCGGCGGGCGGCATCGCAGATGGGCGCGGTCTGGTTGCCGCCCTGGCAATGGGTGCGCAGGGGGTCAGCATGGAAATGCTGCGCACCCCCTTCCTGGAGCACTGGGCCGGGCGGGCCGACGAGCTTGGTTGCTGCGCAAGTGAACTCGGCGAAGAGATGGTCGCTGCCATCATGGCAGGAAACGGGCAAGAGGACATCCCCGTCGCAGGCCGGCCCATGGGGCGCAGCGGCGACGTCCTTCCCGTCGGCGAGATCGTGCGCCGAAGCCTGGTGCAGGCACAAGACGCATTGGCGCGTCTGCAGACCTATCGCGCCATGCGCTGCGGTCTCGCCGACAGTTCGAGTGGCAGGCACACATGACGGCACCGGCGGAACCCCCTGGCGCCATGCGCTGCCAGCTGGGAGCACTGATCACATTCGTCGAGAGAAGGAACAGATGGGGATGAATTCCGCAGATGGAATCGGTGCGATGGAGGAGCGCATTCACCGTGTCGGTGGCTATCTCATCCGGTACGGGCTGGTCGTGGTCATCGCCTGGATCGGCGCGCTGAAGTTCACCGGCTCCGAGGCCACCCGCATCCAGCAGTACATCCAACACAGCCCGTTCACGAGCTGGCTCGACGCCGTGTTCAGCGTGCAGCTGCTCTCCGCGATGCTGGGCACGGTCGAGATCATCGCGGCGTTGCTCGTCGCTCTGAGCCCGTGGTTGCCGCGATTGTCCGCCGTGGGTAGCGCCATCGCCACGTTGCTGTTCATCAACACCTTGAGCTTCCTGTTCACCACGCCGGGAGTGGGGGACGCCGCTGCGGGCGGCTTCCCGGCGTTGTCTCCGGTCGGTCAGTTCCTGATCAAGGACGTGGTGTTGCTCGGAGCTTCCGTGTGGACGCTGGGTGAGTCGCTTCTCGCCGCCCGGCGCGATCAGGCTGGTGTCCGCCAGCAACGCACGGCCGACACTGCCTCGTGAAGTGCTGAGATTCAGCTGGAAGTAGACACCGGTACAACGTCTTTGGAGAAGTCAGGGGGAGCGCAGTTGCTGTCGAACGGGCGGGTTCGTCGAAACGGTCGGCGCCATGGCGGGTCTCACACCCAATTCTGTCGAGCGATAGAATCCAGGCATGGGTGAGTCCGAGCGCCCGAAGGTCGATCCACCGGCGGACTGCCCATCCTGGTTGGAGAGTCTCTTCGATCTGTCGCCAGACCTGATGTGTCTCTTCACTGTCGACGGCTACTGCAAGTGGGTGAACCCGGCGTTCGAGCGAACCCTCGGGTACACCGCCGAGGAGTGCGTGTCGCGGCCGATGATCGATTTCGTGCACCCCGAGGACGTCGAGAGCTCACTGGCGGCATTGGAAGTCCTCGCCGGTGGCGAAGAAGTGCGCCAGTTCGAGAACCGGTGCATCTGCAGGGATGGTTCGGTTCGCTGGCTGCAGTGGAACTGTCGGCCCGAGCCCAATGGAAGCGGTCTGATCGCCGCGGCCGCGCGGGACATCACCGACAGTGTGCGGCGCGTCGAGCAGGCGGCGCTGCGTCAGGTGGCCACCGTGGTGGCGCAGGGCGCCGCCCCGGCGGATGTGTTCACCACCGTGGCCGCCGAGATCGCCGACCTGTTGGAGGCCGACCTGACCCTGATCGGCCGCTACGAGCTGGACTCGACGTTCAGCTACCTTGCTGCGGGCGGGCACATCTCGACGTCGTCGGTGGTCGATCGGCTGAAGCTGGGAGGCAACAACCTCGCGTCGAGGATCCTGGACAGCGGTCGACCGGAGTCGATGAGCTACGACAACGCGACCGGGCCGATCGCGGTGTTCGGCCGCCGGATCGGGCTGCGCAGCGCGGTGGGAACCCCGATCGTGGTCGACGGCAGAATCTGGGGCGCGATGTTCGCCTGTTGGACCCGGCCAAGGGACATCGCGCCGGAGACGATGGACCGGCTGTCCCAGATCACCGAGTTGGTGGCCGCGGCCATCGCGAACGCGGAGAGCCGCAGCGCGCTGGTCGAATCCCGGGCCCGTGTGGTGGCCGCCGGTGATGAGAGCAGGCGCCGCATCGAGCGTGACCTGCACGACGGCGCCCAGCAGCGGCTGGTCACCCTGGCGCTGAAGGTGCGATCGCACGAGTCGGAGATCCCGCCGGAGCTCACGGATCTGTTCGGCGAGGTGGTCTCCGGGCTCGAGGAGATCCTCAACGACATCCGCGAACTGTCTCGGGGGATTCACCCCGCTGCGCTGTCGCGGGCCGGGCTGGGCTCGGCGCTCAAGGCGCTCGGGCGTCGTGCTCCGTTGCCGGTCGAGGTCACGGTGCGCATTCCGGCCCGGCCGGTGGCGCGGATCGAGATCGCGGTCTACTACGTGGTGGCCGAGGCGCTGACCAACGTGGCCAAACATGCCCAGGCCTCGCAGGCGGTCGTCGAGGTCGTCGAGGCCGACGGAGTCATTCGCGTCTCGGTGTCCGACGACGGTGTCGGCGGCGCCGACTTGACCGAGGGCTCAGGACTTCTCGGCCTGCGGGACCGCGTCGATGCGCTCGGCGGGACGATGACGGTGACCAGCCCGGCCTACGGGGACCACCCTCGTCGTCGAGCTTCCCACAGGGGCTGATCGAGTCTAGACCTGCGCTCGGGGAATTGGTGCCAGCGAATCGAAACATGGTGATACCGAGTACGTTACGGCGTCGTTTGACGTGGTCCGCGCGACGCCGCACATGTGGTCGTCCGCTCAGTGGCCACACCGTGGCGGGCCGTATCGAGGTTTCCTAACGTCGATGAAAGGGCTCAGCGGCGGTTTTGAGGGATGTGGATGGGCACACGCCGCTGGAATGCAACACCACACCCACCCAATCAAGGGCCCCACGGTTTGAGAGCGGGGAAATGAGTCGTCTGACAGCGCATCCGGACAGGTGTCGCAGTATGAGGCGATCATCATCGGCGCCGTGGTGTGCGGGATCTATCAGCTGTACCGGCTAATCGAGCTGGGGCTGAGCGTCGCGATGCTCGAGGCTGGTGCCGACCTCGGTGCCGGGACTCTTGGTGTCGAACGTTGGGCTGAGCGACTTCAACCCGGCCACCGAGCTGGTGATCACGATCGCGCCGCCGTCGCCGTGCGCCAGCAGCGCCGGCAGCGCCGCCTCGATGGTGAAATACACGCCGTTGAGCAGGACGTCCACCGCATCGCGATACGCCGCGGGCTGGTCGGCCTAGTCGTTGAAGATCGGCGCGATCGCGGCGTTGGCGAGCACGATGTCCAGACGTCCCCAATTGGTGTGTGCCCATGCACAACTCCGTGATCTCACCTGGGCAGATGGCAGACATCAAATCTCGCTACGATGACATCTTTGCGGTGTGCGCACGCACACCGAACGCCTTCGTCCACGAGCCGGATCGGCGTCCATTCTTCGACGTGCCCCGAGAGGAGCGCCTGACGAAGTGGGAGAAGTTGCATGGTGAGCCCGGTTTCGGAATCTGGCTGGGCAATTTTCGTGACACCTTGATGGACGAGAGGGCCAATGCCGAGATCTCCGAGTTCATCGCGGACAAGATTCGCTCGCGGGTGCACGACCCGGAGGTGGCCGAGCAGTTGATCCCGACCGACCACGGCTTCGGCACTCAGCGCGTCCCATTGGAGACCGGTTATTACGAGGCCTACAACCGAGACAACGTCCGCCTCGTCAACCTGCAGAAGACGCCGATCGATCGGATCACGCCCGATGGGATCAGCACTAGCGATGCAGATCATGCATTCGACATCATCATCTATGCCACGGGCTTCGATGCGATCACAGGCAGCTTCGACCGAATCGACATCCGCGGTGTCGAGGGCCAGGCCCTACGCGACAAGTGGGTCCGGGGGCCGGTCACGTTCCTTGGGCTCCAAGTGTCGGGCTTCCCTAACATGATCATGCCCACAGGTCCGCAAAGTGGTGGCCCATCGACGAATCTCCCGCGGGCCATCGAGATCGGTGTCGATTGGACGACTCACCTGCTGCAGTTCATGCGGAGGCACGGGTACACACGCGCGGAGGCCACACCCGACGCGGAGCAGGACTGGTCCACCTACGTCCGCGAGCTCTACCGATTCATGCTGATGCGCAAGACCCAGAGTTGGTTCACCGGCTACAACTCCAACGTCGAGGGCCACGAGAAGGGCACCATCCGCTACCTCGTCTACTTCGGCGGCACACCGAAGTACCGGGCCAAGCTCGAGGCCGTCGCCGAAGCAGGCTATGCGGGGATCTCATTCCAGTAGGTCGCCCAACGGTTTGCGAATTGCGTTGTCACTGTGACTCCTTGGGTTGGAAGGCTCGCGCTGGCCCACGACGACGAGCCACTGGTTTGCCTACTGCTGCAGGGCCGGGCTGCCTTCGGGGACCAGGTCGGCTTTCTGCTCGACGGTGAGCGGGTGGTCGAGACCCGCCCCTGCGCCATCTCGATGTCCAGTCCACTCCAGGCTTGCGGATCGTGGTACGTGAACGGCCCGTGGTCCCCGGTGCTGCAGACCCGCACCGTGCCCGTGGCGACGATTTTGTCGAGGTCGACCCGCGCGACGGGTGGTGGCGGTGGCGAACTGCACGCGGCGAGCAGTGCTGGCACCATGACGCTGGCCGCAAAACGGTACCCGGGCTTCGTCATTCGGTCTTCCGTCGTCAGCTGCTCGTGTCAGGAGCAGGTGGTAGAGGGATGGCGGAGGACACGTTGTCAGGGTCGTAGCGCTTCTTGCCGCGAGCAGGCGCCCTAGGTGCCGTAGGCGTGCGCGATCTGGTTTGCGGCTACCCATCAGGAATATCTGGAGCGGCAAAGCGGATTGTAATTGCTTGACGGAACAAACATCGAGCAGGGGCGGGAACATGGGTGACGCAGCTGACGAGGCGGCCATCGCCGTCGTCCGACGGAACACCGAAGAAGTGCAGAGCAACGGCGATTTCGAGCTGTTCGAGGAATTGTTCGACGACGCCTTCGTCGACCACACCCCGCAGCCAGGAACCACCCCCGACAAGGATGGCGTCCGAGTCCTCTATCACCGCCTGCGCGAAGCCTTTCCGGACTTCGACGCCGACATCCAGTGGCAGTCCGCTTCCGGTGACCTGGTCACGACCTACAAGATCTACCGCGGCACCCAGAAGGGAGCCTTTCTCGGCGTCGCCCCGACTGGCCTACCGGTGGAATTCGAGACCGTCGACGTGATGCGGGTCGTCGAGGGCAAGATCGTCGAGCACTGGGGCGTCGGCAACCTCCTGAAGGTGATGACCCAGCTGGGAGCCATCACCCTCTGAGCAACGGCTAACCCCGGCTGGGTGTGATGCGACGAACCGGGGGACCCACTTCGGCCGAACCCATCTCGGCAAGTGCCTCGGCGAACGTGACGAGGTCGACGTCTCCGAGATGATCCATGACGTGCCGACGGACGGCGGCCAGATGGCTCGGCCAGGCTTGCTGCAAACGCTTCATGCCCGCGGGTGTGAGCACCGCCACCTGGCCACGGCCGTCGCTTTCGGCGCGGACCCGCTCGACGAGTCCTTGGCGAGAGAGTCGCTCCACCACTCGCGTCAGCCCGCTGACGGTGATCGAGACGAAGTTCGCCAACTCACGCATCCGCAGTGACTGATCAGGCGCCTCCGACAGGTTCATCAGCACGTTGTATTCGGTGATGTTCAGACCCTGGGACGCCAGCATCTCGGAGTCGAGCACGCGCGGCACCACCAGCACCACTCGAGCCAGCGCGCGCCAGGCCGCTTCCTCGCGCGGTGTCAACGGGGCGATCGCAGGCTGCTTGCGGCGTGGCTCCTTCACATGGCAAAGATAGTTGCTTGACTCGACAAATTCAAACGTTCACCTTATTGCATATGAATGTGACTGTCCCACAATGCGATTCGTCACACATTGTGATACCACCGACATTACCGGACCGTTTGGCGTGGTGCGCCGATGGCCCGCCTTCAGCCGTCCGCTCAACGGCCACTCGGTCGTCGCCGCCCCGACGGGCTTCCTAGCCTCGGCCCCATGGGAGACCAGGGCTCGACGTCCGTGCGCACACCACCGAGCTGTCAGGAATTGCTCGCCAGGGCCGAGGCGCTCCAGCCGCTGCTGTGCGAACACGCCGCCGCGGGGGAGGCCGACCGCAGGCTGTCGGACTCAGTCGTCACTCGGCTGAGCGAAGCGGGTCTGTTCCGGATGCTCACGCCGTGCAGGCTGGGTGGTTGTGAGACACGTCTGCGCACGGTCGTCGCGGTCACCGAGGCGCTGGGCGTGGCCGACGGATCGGCGGCCTGGCTCGTCGCCTTGTCGACCGCGCATGCGTGGATGGTCGGCCTGTTCTCCGAGCGCGCGCAGCAGGACATCTTCGGTGCCGACCCCGACGCGGTGATCGCGGGCCGCATCGTGCGGGCGGCCGGGGGCGGGGAGAGTCCGAGGGCCGTGCCCGTCGACGGCGGCGTGCGAATCAGCGGCCGCTTCGCGTACGCGTCGGGTTCGCATCATGCGAAGTGGTTGTTGCTCGGCGCGACCGCCGTCGACGAAGTCAGCCAGATCACCGATCTCTTGATCTGCCTGGCGCCCACCTCCGAGCTGCACCTGGAGGACACCTGGCACACCGTCGGCCTGCGCGGCACCGGCAGCAATACGTGGATCGCCGAGGACATCTTCGTGCCGGTGCACCGCTTGATCTCCACGCGGGCGATGTCGGACGGGATGGTGTCCGCCTGCACCGACGAGCCGATGTACCGGCTCCCGGTGATGGCGGTGGCGACGCTGACGTTGTTGGGCCCGATGCTCGGGTTGGGCGACGCGGCGTTGCGCCTCGCCACGGACAAGGCGCTCACCAGACCGCTGAGCGATACGATCTACCACCCCAAGAGCCAGTCGGTGGGCATCCAGGTGCAGGTCGCCGAGGCGGCCCTGATGCTGCAAACCGCACGCCTGCACGCGTTCCAGATCGCCGACGAGCTCGACTACTGCGCCGCGACCGGTCAAACCGTGGACTACCGGACCCGCGCCAGGATGCGGGCGCAGTCCGGACATGTTGCCCGGCAGGTGATCGAGGCGATCAACCTTCTGCTGAACGTGCACGGCGCGGAGAGCTTCGCGCAGACCAGCCCCATGCAGCGGCACTGGCGCGACGCCAACATCGCGGCACGTCACGCGGGCCTCAACACCGTTGTGGGGTTTGAGATCTTCGGGAGAGCGCTCCTCGGCGTCGAGGACGAGATCAGCGCGATCCTGTGATTTCGATCGCGCCCGCGTGCACGACGACCGACGACGAGGCGGTGTGGATTCAGGCCATCGTCCCCGCCTCCGACGTGCAGTTCCAGGACAACTGGCGCGCCGCGGGAATGGCCGGGACGGCGACCAACACGATGTCGATGGAGAACGTCTTCGTGCCCACCCATCGCGTCATCGCGATCAAGCAACTGGCGGATGGAGACCTTCCGCGGCGGCGGTATTCGGACGACCCGTATTACAACCGCCCATGGGTGATGTACCAGTCGGTGTTGAGCGCGCCGGTGTTCATCGGCATGGCGCGCGGAGCGATGGACGTGTTCATGGAGTATCTGGCCGACCGCGGCGCCATCACCTTCACCGGCTGGGCGAAGGCGGCCGAGGCGCCCGTGGTTCATCGCCAGCTGGCCAGGGCGCAGTTCAGCCTCGAAGTGGCCGAGATGTACACGGGCAGGCTGTGTCAACTGCTCAGGGAAACCGACGGACGCACGGCGTCGATGGCCGAACGGGTGCGTGCTCGCGCATGGCTGGGGCAGGTCACCGCCCACTCCCGGGCATGCGTGAACCAACTGTTCGAGGCCAGCGGCGCCTCACAGGTGCTGCTCGGCACCGATCTGCAGCGATACTTCCGGGACGTCAACGTCCTGCACCAGCACGCGGCGTTGCAACCCAATTCCGCCAACGAACTCTATGGACGTCTGCTGGTCGGGCTCGAACCCAACACCGAACTGGTGTGAGGTGATCGTATATTCGCGCGGCGAGGGCGTATTCGAGGAAGGAAGGGCGCTGTCGATGCGGTGCATACGTCTGCTGGTCCTGACGGCGATGGTGGTATTGATCGCGGGGTGGCCCGCGCCGGCGTCGGCCACCCCGAACCGTGGAGTCAGCTCCACGCTGCTGAGTCAATCGACCCTTGACGGCCACGACTACATCACCCGCGAGATCACCATCGCGCCCGGCGGCAGCACCGGATGGCATTGGCACGACGGCGAACTCATCGGCGTCGTCAAACAGGGCACGTTGACCCACAGCATGTCGGACTGCTCGATCGACGGCGTGTACAACGCGGGTGATCCCGTCATCGAGCATTCCGGATCCGACCACGTGCACATCGGCCGCAACCTGGGCACCGTCCCGATGATCCTGCAGGTCATCTACGTCGACCCGGTCGGCAAACCGCTCGCCGAGGACGCCCCCGATCCCGGCTGTGGCTTCAGCTGATCCGGCGCTCAGAAGTAGCGCGGGAACTTCGACCAGTCGGGGTCACGCTTCTCCAGGAACGCGTCTCGCCCCTCGACGGCCTCGTCGGTCATGTACGCCAATCGCGTTGCCTCGCCTGCGAACACCTGCTGACCCACCAGGCCGTCGTCGAGCAGGTTGAATGCGAATTTCAGCATCCGGATGGCCTGCGGTGACTTGCCGTTGATCTCGGCAGCCCATTGCAGCGCAACGGTTTCCAGCTCGGCGTGGTCCACGACCTCGTTGACCGCGCCCATCGCCTGCATCTGCTCGGCCGTGTACGGGCGGCCGAGGAAGAAGATCTCGCGGGCGAACTTCTGCCCGGCCTGACGCGCCAGATACGCGCTGCCGTAGCCGCCGTCGAAGCTGCCGACGTCGGCGTCGGTCTGCTTGAACCGGGCATGCTCACGGCTGGCCAGCGTCAGGTCGCACACCACGTGCAGGCTGTGTCCGCCGCCTGCGGCCCACCCGTTGACCACGCAGATGACGGGTTTCGGCATGAACCGGATCAACCGCTGCACCTCGAGGATGTGCAACCGGCCCGCCTGCGCGGGATCGACCGTGTCGGCCGTCTCGCCGGACGCGTACTGGTAACCGGTGCGGCCGCGGATGCGTTGGTCCCCGCCGGAGCAGAACGCCCACCCGCCGTCCTTCGGTGACGGCCCGTTGCCGGTCAGCAGCACGACGCCGACGTCGGACGACATCCGCGCATGGTCGAGCACGCGGTACAGCTCGTCGACGGTATGCGGCCGAAACGCGTTGCGTACCTCCGGGCGGTCGAACGCCACCCGGACGGTCGGCTGCCTGACGCCGTCGACGACGTGGCGGTGATAGGTGATGTCGGTCAGGTCGAAGCCGTCGACGGGCTGCCACAGTGCCGGGTCGAACGGGTTGTCAGCGCTCACCTGCTCGACTGTAGAGCGGCGTTTCACAGGCACTGCTCAGGGGTACAAGACGGCCGCGATGGTGCGGGTATCGCACCACTGACAGAGAGGGCCACGATGAAGCGGTCTGCAGGTGTGTTGTTCTCGGGCGTGATCGCGGGCGTGCTTGGGGGTTCGGTGCTCGTCGGGTGCTCGGCGCCGTCGGTGACCGGCGGTGACACCAAGTGCAAGGACTTCCTCGGCGCCGATCAGAGCACGCAGACCCAAGCGGTCTCGAAGATGTTGAAGGACGAAAAGGGCGCGGACGCACCCAGCCTGGAGATCACCGGCACCCGGCTCTCCGTTCAGACCTGGTGCCAGACCGCGGGCACGCAGGACAGCGCCATCAAGGAAGCGCCGCACCTGTAGATCGAGCTAGGCGGGGTCGAACCGGAACACCGCGCAGCGCCCGGCGAGTGCCTCGAACTCGTCGGGCGTGGCGTCGGTGACCAGCCCGGAGCGCTTCATGAAGCTGACCCCCGTCGGCACCAGCGTCGGGAACTGGCGCAGCAGGGGGCGGGCGTCCTCGGGGCTGAGTTCCACCATCCGGACGGTTTCCGCGGTCTTGCCCGACGTCAGCGTGGCGGTGTCGGCCGCGCGGGCGTTCTTCACCCAGTCCGCGCCGGGAAAGCCACTCACGACGTAGCGTTCGTCGTCGACGTACATCGGCGTGATCGGCGTCGAGCGCGGCTCGCCCGACTTGCGGCCCGGCACCGTCAGCACCATGGGCGCCTCCTTGCCCGAGATGGGGAGGCCCAGCCGCATCACCGCCATGAACACCTTGTTGAGCGGCTTGAGCCACCACGGCGGCCTGATGTGTGTGTCGTCGGCCATGATTCGAGGTTAGACCGCGACGCCGTGCGCCCTCAGTGCCTCGATGAGCCCGTCGGGTCGCTGGTCGGTGGGCAGCGGATCGACGAGCGCGAACGCACATCCGACGGCCCGGGCCCCGCCGTCCGCTTCCTCGCTGTCGCCGACCATCAGCGCCTCCGAGGCGTCCACGCCCAACCGGGACAGCGCGGTGTGGAAGATCTCGGGTTGCGGCTTGACGGCGCCGACCTCGAACGACAGCACGAACTCGTCGACGTCGTCGGCCACGCCGATGGCGCGGAACGCATCCCGCACGTCGAAGGCGATGTTGGACACCACGGCGGTCTTGATGCCGCGCCGGTGCAGGCCGGCCAGCACGGTGGCGGTGTCGGGATACGGCGTCCAGGACGACGGGTCGATGACACGGTCGTAGAGCGACTCGGCGTGGTCATCGGCCAGGCCCGACTCGCGCAGCACGTGCAGGTAGGCCTCGCGGTGCAGGTGCGGGGCCAGATCGCGATTGAGCCACGCCTGATGGGTCTGCGAGTCCATGTCGACCGACCGCCCCGTCGGCGCGGTCAGCCTGCGCATCAGCTCGGCCTGGACGTGACCGTCGACGGCCTGCTCGTCGACGCGCATTCCGGCGAACCAGCTGTCGTCCTCCTCGAGCCGGAAGAGCGTGCCCGAGTAGTCGAACAGCACCGCGCGCACCGTCGTCATGGGGTCGCCCTTCTCGCGTTGACTGCCTTGTTCTCCAACACTTTTCGCTCCAGATCGTTCTGATTCGCCGCGGCCGCACGGTCGAATTCGTCGGCTGCCTCGGCATGACGTCCCAACCGCGCCAGCAGTTCACCCCGCACGCTCGGCAGCAGATAGGAGCCGTCGAGGCCGACGATCCCGTCCACGATGCGAAGCGCGTCGTCCGGGCCCGAGGCCATGGCGACCGCGACGGCCCGGTTCAGTTCGATCACCGGGGACGGCGAGATCTTCAGTAGCCCGTCGTACAGCGTAACGATGCGCTTCCAGTCGGTGTCGGCGGCAGTGGGGCTGACGGCGTGACACTCGGCGAGTGCGGCCTGCAGTGCATACGGGCCCCATCCGATTCCCTTGCGCTGCAACGTGTCCGCCGCACGCTGCAGGGCATCGACACCGCGTCGGATCTGCGCCCGGTCCCATCTGGTCCGGTCCTGGTCCTCCAGCAGCACCGGCTGCCCGTCGGCGCCCGTCCTTGCCGCGAACCGCGACGACTGGAACTCCATCAGCGACACCAGGCCGTGCACCTCGGCCTGGTCCGGGATCAGCGCGGCCAGCACACGTCCGAGACGCAGTGCCTCGCTGCACAATTCGTCGCGAATCCAGCGCTGTCCGAACGATGCCGAGTAGCCCTCGTTGTAGATCAGATAGATCACGCTGAGGACCGCCGACAGCCGTTGCGGGTACTCCGCCGGGTCGGGGACCTCGAACGGCACCTCCGCGTCGCCCAACGTCTTCTTGGCGCGAACGATGCGCTGCGCGATCGTGGCCTTCGGCGCCAGGAACGCCCGCGCGATCTCCTCGGTGGTCAATCCGCCGACCACGCGCAGCGTCAAGGCGATCTGATTCTCGCGGGCCAGCACGGGGTGCGTCGCGATGAAGACCAGACGCAGCACGTCGTCGTCGATGCGGTCGGGGTCCCACGGTTCGTCGACGTTGGTCTCGAGTTGGTGGGCCAGCGTCGTGTACTTCGCGTCGAGTCGGTCCTGACGGCGCCAGTGGTCGATCGCCTTGCGCTTGGCGACGGTCGTCAGCCAGGCGCCGGCATTGCGCGGCACGCCCGTCGTCGGCCACTGCTCGAGCGCGTCCACCAACGCGTCGGACGCCAGGTCCTCGGCGAGCCCGACGTCGCCGACGACGCGGGTGAGCGTGGCGACGATCTTGGCGGCCTCCATCCGCCACACCGCGTCGACGGTCTCTCGGATCTCGGCGGCGGGCACCTCACCCATTCTGCCGAGCAGACGCAAACTCCCCTGCAACCGGCCGCGAAAATCGAGCGGAGAGTTTGCGTACTGCTCGCGAGAGGAACTCAGCCGACGGCCCGGCCTGCGCCCTCCCAGAACTGCGCGCGGACGGCCTTCTTGTCCGGCTTGCCCAGCGCCGTCACCGGCACCGAGTCGACCACGATCACCTGCTTGGGCGACTGCACCGAGCCCTTGCGGTCCTTGACCGCGGACTGGATCTCGGCGGTCATGGCGGCGACGGACGCCTCGTCGGACGGGGCGTCGGGGCGCAGCACGACGACGGCCGTCACGGCCTCACCCCACTTCTCGTCGGGGGTGCCGATGACGCACACCTGGGCCACCGAAGGATGTTCGGCGACAACGTCTTCCACCTCTCGCGGGAACACGTTGAAGCCGCCGGTGACGATCATGTCCTTGGTCCGGTCGACGATGTACCAGAAGCCGTCCTCGTCCTCGCGGGCCAGGTCGCCGGTGTGCATCCAGCCGTCGCGGAAGGTCTCCGCGGTCGCTTCGGGCAGGTTCCAGTAGCCGCCCGACAGCAGCGGTCCGCTGACGCAGATCTCGCCGACCTCACCCTGCGGAACGGGCTGACCGTCCTCGCCGAGCAGCGCGGTGCGGGCGAACAGCGTCGGCCGCCCACACGACGTGAGTCGCTTCTCGTCGTGATCGCCCTTGGCCAGGTAGGTGATCACCATCGGCGCCTCGGACTGGCCGTAGTACTGCGCGAAGATCGGGCCGAACCGGTCGATCGCCTCCCGCAGGCGCACCGGGTTCATCGCGGACGCGCCGTAGTAGACGGTCTCGAGCGACGACAGGTCGCGGGTGTGGCTGTCCGGATGGTCCATCAGCGCATAGATCATCGACGGCACCAGCATGGTCGCCGAGATCTTCTGCTCCTCGATCACGCGAAGCACCTCGGCGGGGTCGAACTTCGTCAGCACGATGAGCTCGCCGCCCTTGACGATGACCGGGGTGAAGAACGCGGCGCCCGCGTGCGACAGCGGGGTGCACATCAGGAACCGCGGGTTCTCCGGCCATTCCCATTCGGCGAGTTGGACGGTCGTCATCGTGGTGATCGACGCGACGACACCGATCACGCCCTTCGGCTTGCCCGTGGTGCCGCCGGTGTACGTCATGCCGCCGATGTGGTCCGGCGCCAGGTCGGCGGCGACCAACG
The DNA here is from genome assembly GCA_963735245.1 of uncultured Actinomycetota bacterium. Lineage (GTDB taxonomy): Bacteria > Actinomycetota > Actinomycetes > Mycobacteriales > Mycobacteriaceae > Mycobacterium. The sequence continues at coordinate 45,511 of CAVTKI010000019.1, read as the reverse complement.
GCTTCGGGTCGTACTTCGCGGCTTCGGCGGTCAGGTCGACGGCCGTCACGCCTGCGTTGGCCAAGGCTTCCGGCACCGGGCCGATCGTCAGGACCTGCTTGAGCGATGGCACCTTCTCGAGCAGTCCCAGCGCCCGTTCGACGAACATCGGGTTCGGGTCGATGATCAACGCCGTCACGCCCGCATCGGAGAGCACATAGGCGTGATCGTCCAGCGAGCCGAGGGGGTGTAGTGCCGTGCGCCGGTAGCCCTGCGTCTGCCCGGCGCCGATGATCATCAACACCTCGGGCCGGTTGAGCGACAGCAGGCCCGCCGCGGTGCCGGTGCCCGCGCCGAGCGCTTCGAACGCCTGAATGTACTGGCTGATGCGGTCGGCCAGTTGTCCGCCGGTCAACGTCGTGTCGCCGAGGAACAGCACCGGCTTGTCCTTGTGGCGCTTCAGCGCGCCCACCGTGAGGTGTCCGGAGTGGATCGGATGGCGCAGCAGGTCGTCACTCATGGCAACAGATTAGAACGTGTTACAGAATTTGGTGGCAACGCCGCGAGCGACTTCGTGCACGTTCAGGCCGCGGCTCGACCGCGGGTTGCGTCGCCTGCACGCAGAATCGCTCGGAACGTCAGCGGCCCGGCGAGCCTCTGCGCGCGCCTCGAGCCTGCGCCGCCTTCTCCGCGAGGTCGGCCCGCCACTGGATCTCCTTCTCGATCCACGGATTGTCCTGCGGGAACTCCTCGGTTTCCGAGACCCGGCGCACCTCGAGCTTGACGCCCTTGCCCAGCGGCACCTTCCTGGCCCACTGCTTGGCCTCTTCCTTGGACGACACGTCGAGGATCCAGAACCCGTTGAACAGCTCCTTGGCCTCGGTGTACGGGCCGTCGGTGACGACCGGCGGATCCGCGTTGAAGTCGACGACGAAGCCCTCGTCGGGTCCGGTCAGGCCCTCGCCCGCGAGCATCACGCCGGCCTTGATGAGCTCCTCGTTGAAGCGGCCCATCGCCTCGATGATCTCGTTGAAGTCGATGTTCGCCTCCTGCATGGCGATCTCGGCCTCGGGGGTGGAACGCATGATGAGCATGTAACGCGACATTGTTCTGTCTCCTTCGTCGGTGGGGGAAGGGGCACGTCCAGTCTTGTTCATGAGTGCCCTCGCAACTACGTCGAACGGCAACCCCCGGAAATCGACACGCATCGCGGAAGAATTCGCAAAGATTCTCGGCACAACCCCGAGAGGATCCCTTGATGCCTGCTGACCTGGTCATTTTCGGCACGGTGCTGACCGTGGACGACGCCAGTCCCACGGCCGAGGCGCTCGCGGTGGCCGACGGGCGAGTCGTCGCGGTCGGCGACCGGGCCGAGGTGACCGAGTGGATCGGGTCCGAAACCGACGTCGTCGAACTCGGCGACGGGTGCGTGATGCCCGGGTTCGTCGAGGCCCACGGGCATCCGTTGATGGAGGCGATCGTGCTGTCCGATCGCCTCGTCGACATCCGGCCCGTGACCATCCCGGCCGCCGATGACGTGGTCGCGGCCATCCGCAGTGAGGTCGCCGTCCGCGGCGCCGACGGGGCATACCTCAACGGCTGGGACCCGCTGCTGCAGGTCGGCCTGCCCGAGCCGACGCTCGCGTGGCTCGACGGCGTCGCGCCCGAAACCCCGTTGGTGGTGATCCACAACTCCGGCCACAAGGCCTACTTCAACTCGGCCGCCGCCCGACACGCAGGCATGAGCCGCGACACCCCCGACCCCAAGGGGGCGGCCTACGGCCACGACGCGAACGGTGACCTCGACGGCACCGCGGAGGAGATCGCCGCGGTGTTCCCGCTGCTGGGCGGGGCCATCGATCCGGCGGGATACCCGGCGATGCTGCTCGCCGAGTGCGCACGACTGAACCGGGCCGGGCTGACGACGTGCTCGGAGATGGCGTTCGATCCGATGTTCCGCCCCGCGCTGGACGCACTGCGCGGCGAGCTGAACGTCCGGCTGCGCACCTACGAGATGTCCACCGCGGCGATGTCCACCACCGAGCAGCCGTCCAATGGCGACGACGTGGTGAAGCAGGTCGGCATCAAGATCTGGGTCGACGGGTCCCCCTGGATCGGCAACATCGACCTGACGTTCCCGTATCTGGACACCGCCGCGACCCGAACCATCGGCGTGACACCCGGATCGTGTGGACACGCCAACTACACCCGCGAGCAGTTGACCGACATCGTCGCCGCCTACTTCCCGCTGGGCTGGCAGATGGCGTGCCACGTCCAGGGCGATGCCGGGGTGGACACCATCCTCGACGTGTACGAGCAGGCGCTGCGGGACCATCCGCGCGACGATCACCGGTTGCGCCTCGAACACGTCGGTGCCATCAGCGACGAGCAACTGCAGCGGGCACACGCACTCGGCGTGACGTGCAGCATCTTCGTCGACCAAATCCATTACTGGGGAGACATTCTGGTCGACGGGCTGTTCGGGCCGGAGCACGGTTCGCGGTGGATGCCCGCCGGGTCGGCCGTCGCCACCGGGATGCGGATCTCGTTGCACAACGATCCGCCCGTCACGCCCGAGGAGCCGTTGCGCAACATCAGCGTCGCCGCCACCCGCATCGCGCCCAGTGGCCGGGTGCTTGGGCCGGAGCAGCGGCTGACGGTCGAGCAGGCGATCCGCGCACAAACCCTCGACGCGGCGTGGCAGTTGTTCGCCGACGACGTCGCCGGCTCGCTGGAAGTCGGCAAGTACGCCGACCTCGTCGTGCTGTCGGCCGACCCGCGCGCCGTACCGCCCGAGGACATCGCCGATCTCGACGTGCGGGCGACGTACCTCGCGGGTCGTCGCGTTTACGCCAAATCGGACTGACGACACAGGTGCTCATGGCAGCCTGGTTCCATGTCCGATCTGGCTGAACCCCGCTTCCTCGACGAACGCCTGGCGCACTGGGCCGAAACCAAGCCCGACGGCGAAGCCATGACCTATCTGGACCGGACCTGGACGTGGGCGCAGTGGGACGACCGGGTTCGGCGGCTGGCAGGAGCGCTGACCGAACGGGGCATCGGGCGCGGCGACGTCATCGCATTCCTCGACAAGAACCACCCCGCGTGCCTGGAGTCGACGTTCGCCGCCGCATCGCTCGGGGCGGCCAACGCGATCATCAACTTCCGGCTCGCCTCCGACGAGATGGACTACGTGCTCAACGATTCCGGCGCCAAGGTGCTGATCGTCGGGGCGGACCTCAAGCCGTCGATCGACAAGATCCGCGACAAGCTGCCGAACGTCGAGCACGTCATCGAGGTCACGCCCGATGGTTCGGCGGGCAGGAGCGAAGCGACCGGGGAATCAGATTCGACGGTGACGAGTACGAGGCGATGCTCGCGGCGGCGACGCCCGTGAGCCGCTCGGCCGACGTCGAGCCCGACGACGTCTGCATCATCATGTACTCGTCGGGCACCACGGGCAGGCCCAAGGGCGTGGCGCTGACGCAGGCAAATCTCATCGCGCACACCGTCAACGGCCAGGAGGGATTCGAGTTCGACGACGGTGACAAGAACATGGTGGCGATGCCCCTGTTCCACGTCGGCGGCACGTCGTATGCCCAGCTCGGAATCCACAACGGCATCCCGAGCGTGATGACCAGGGACGTCGACGGTGCCGCACTGGCCGGCGCGATCCTGCAGGGCGCCAACCGCACCTTCCTGGTGCCCGCCGTGCTGGCGAAGGTGCTGGACTCCGGCGAGGACGCGGTGAAGCTGTTCGGCGCGCTCAAGACCTATTCCTACGGAGCCTCCCCGATGCCGCTGCCGCTGCTGCGCGCTGCCCTGAAGGCTTGGCCGAAGACCGATTTCATCCAGGCCTACGGGCTGACCGAATTGTGCGGCGTGATCAGCCACCTGATGCCGGACGACCATCGCTCCGACAACGTGGAGCGACTGTCCAGCGCGGGGACGCTGGTGCCCAACGCCGAGGTGCGCGTCGTCGATCCCGACACGCTGGAAGACGTCCCCCAGGGCGATCAGGGCGAATTGTGGTTCCGCTCAGCACAATTGATGAAGGGCTACCACAACAAGCCCGAGGCCACGGCCGAGGCGATCACCGAGGACGGCTGGTTCCGGACGGGGGACATCGGCAGGGTCGACGACGGCGGCTACATCTTCGTCGAGGACCGGCTCAAGGACATGATCATCACCGGCGGCGAGAACGTGTACTCGATCGAGGTGGAGCGGGTGCTGGCCGAGCATCCCGCCGTCGCCGAGGTCGCCGTCATCGGAGTGCCCGACGAGAAGTGGGGTGAGGCGGTGAAAGCCGTTGTGGCGCTTGAGGGTGAGGCCACCGAGGCGGAGATCATCGCGTTCGCCCGCGAGCAGCTGGCCGCCTACAAGTGCCCCAAGACCGTCGACGTGGTGGACGCCTTGCCGCGCAACCCCACGGGCAAGATCCTGAAGAAGGACCTCCGCAAACCGCACTGGGAGGGCAGCGGCCGCGCGGTCTAGGGGCCGTCGCCTTCGCTAGGAGCCGTCTGCCTCGTCGAGCACGGCCAGGATCCGGTTGGCCAACTCGCGCGCCGACTCCCGGTTCAGCTCGATGGCGAGCCGGGCCTTGGTACTGGTCGCCCGGTTGACGAAGTCGATGAGTACGGCATGCTCGAGTTGCGCGTGAAACGGATGGTCGTATCCCACGAATGCCTCGTCGACATGAAACCAGCCGTTGGCGCCCTTGCCGCTGCCCGTCACGGCGACCTTGTTCCCGATCGTGGTGCACATTGCGTCAATCCTCGCTTCCTCGTTCAGTGGAGAGTGCGATCCAAGAAGTCCCAGACCTTGGTCCAGCCGTCGACGGCCTGTTCGGCGCGATAGGCGGCGGGCTTGTCGTAATAGAAGAAACCGTGTCCCGCACCGTCGTACCGGTGGAACTCGTAGTCCTTGCCACGACGCTTCAGCTCTTCTTCGTGCTTGCCGACCTGATCGGGTGTCGGTGCGCTGTCGTCGTTGCCGAAGATTCCCAGCAACGGTGCCGACAAGTGCTCGGTCAGATCGATCGGTGCTACGGGGAAGTTGGCGTCCAGATCCTCGGGCGCCATCACGACTCGTCCACCCCAGCAATCGACCACCGCGTCGAGCTGCAAATGACAGCCGGCGAGGTATGCGTGTCGGCCGCCCGAACAGGTTCCGAAGGCGCCGACCTTTCCGGTCGTGTAGGGCAATGCGCGAAGGAACTCCAGCGATGACCTACCGTCGCCAACCACCTGCTCGTCGGAGACGTCGCCATTGGCGCGTACCCATGCGGCGACGTCATCGGGCTGTCCAGGTGCGGCGCGACCGTACAAATCGGGACAGATCGTGACGTAGTCGTGAAATGCGAAACGGCGACTTATCTCCTTGTACCACTCATCCCAACCAGGGCGATGGTGGAACAGGATCATCGCGGGATGTGGTCCTGGTCCGACTGGACGCGCAAAGTATGCGTTGATGTAGTCGCCGTTGTGCCCACGAATCACGACGGTCTCCGCGATCATGCCTTCGTACTCGTCGGTATTCCGCATCAGATGCCAGCCTTTCCGTTGAGTTGATCCGTCCTGAAAATGCTTTCTTCAGCAGCTCTTTCGAGCCGCAGGCGCATTCACCCGCGCGCCGTCAGTCGCTCGAGCAGTGGCACCGCGGCCTCCAAGATGACTCTCTCGGCGTCGGAAAATGTCGAGAGCTGTTCGGCCAGATACGCATCCGTGCGTGCCGAGGCGATCGCGATGACTTCCTTCCCTTTCGGGGTGACGCCGACAAGAGTGGATCGCCCGTCGGTCGGATCAGGCAGCGGTTCGACCAGACTTGCATCCGATAGCTTGCCGACGATGCGCGTGATGGATGACTTGCTGACCCGCAGCATCTGGGCCAGCTCGGTCATCCGGAGTGGATTGTTGGCCTCGATTGCGCACAGCGCCGAGAACCTGGACGGTGTCAGCTCGGCCCCGTCTCCGGATTCCTGGCGCATGCGGCGCCACAGCTGCATCGTCGCCAGACGTAGCCGTGTGACGACGGCTTCGTCGCGGGACTCGATCCGCACGGTCATCTCGCGTCTCACTACGCAATTAGTTCTGGAGTCAAACTATCGAGTTCCATCTGAGAACTGCGGAGAACGTTAACGAGTCCGTTCACTCGGGTCAAGGACCATCGACGTCGACCAGGACCGAATGTCCGCGAACAGAGCGGAATTCACGCTTCTTCCACGAGTTCCATCGCCGGATGGCATCGACTTGGGGGTCCCGGATCGCCACTGCAGTGATTCGGTGCTCGTATCAATTGATGTCGTTACGGAACTATCTGCGCAACGATCACGTGATGCATTGGGAGGGGCGCTGCGGGTTGGCGAGGACGGGGGCGGCACCATGGACACATGGTCCCACTGGACGACCTGCTCGACGGGATGCACGTCGTCGCGCTGCCCATGCGAGTTCGCTTCCGCGGCATCGACGTTCGCGAGGTTGCGCTCATCGAGGGCCCGCGCGGCTGGGGTGAGTTCGGCGCGTTCGTCGAGTACGAACCCGCCGAGGCCGCGCACTGGCTGGCGTCGGCCGTCGAGGCGGCCTACCAGGAATCGCCGTCGCCGCTGCGCGACCGGATTCCCATCAACGCCACGGTGCCCGCCGTCGCCCCGGCGCAGGTGCCCGACGTGCTGGCGCGCTATCCCGGTGCGCGCACCGCCAAGGTGAAGGTGGCCGAGCCGGGCCAGACCCTGGCCGACGACGTCGCACGGGTCAACGCGGTGCGTGCCATGGTGCCGACGGTCCGCGTCGACGCCAACGGCGGCTGGACGGTGCGGGAAGCGGTGGCCGCCGCCGCCGCGCTCACGGCCGACGGTCCGCTGGAGTACGTCGAGCAGCCGTGCGCGACGGTGCCCGAACTGGCCGAGGTGCGCGCGCCGGATCGACGTTCCCGTGGCCGCCGACGAGAGCATCCGCAAGGCCGACGATCCGCTGCACGTCGTGCGCTCGAAGGCCGCCGACATCGCCGTGGTCAAGGTCGCGCCGCTGGGCGGGGTGAGACCGCTGTTGGACATCGCGAGTCAGATCGACATCCCGATCGTGGTGTCGAGCGCGCTGGACTCGGCCGTCGGCATGGCGCGGGGACTGCTGGCCGCCGCATGCCTGCCCGACCTGCGGCACGCGTGCGGGCTGGGCACCGGCGGGACTCTTCGTCGAGGACGTGACGGACGCCGCCCCGCCCGTCGACGGCTACCTGCCCGTCGGCGCGGTGACCCCCGACCCCGCGCGGCTGCACGACCTGGCGGCCGCACCGCAGCGGCGGCAGTGGTGGATCGAGCGGGTCAGCGGCCTGCTACCCGCTGCTCGTGACGTGAGCCCGATGGCGCAATCTGTGGGGCCCACGGCGTAGACGCCATGGGGGTTCGTCGCCACACTGAACCTGTGAAGCGGTCGGTGGTCATCGTGGGCTTCGAGGGCGTGCAGGCGCTCGACCTCATCGGCCCGTTCGAGGTGTTCACCGGCGCCACGGTGTGCCTGGCCGGCCTCGGCCAGCCGGACGACGGCTACGACGTCACCATCGCGTCGCTCGACGGGACGCCGATCAACACCGGCACCGGGCTGGAGATCGTCGCCAAGCCGCTGCCGGACCCATGGCAACCGATGGACACCGTCGTGCTGCCCGGCGGCATGGGCATCGACGCGGCGCGGCAGGACCCGGACGTCATCGCCTGGATCCGCGGGGCGGCCGAGTCGTCGCGGCGCATGGTCAGCGTGTGCACCGGCGCCTTCCTGTTCGCCCAGGCCGGGCTGCTCGACGGCTGCTCGCGCCACCACGCACTGGGCGTTCGCCGGCCAGATGGCCCGCGAGTTCCCCGCCGTCGACGTGGATCCCGAGCCGATCTTCGTGCGCAGTTCGGAGTCGGTGTGGACGGCCGCCGGGGTGACGGCGGGCATCGACCTGGCGCTGTCTCTCGTCGAGGACGACTACGGCACCGACGTCGCGCAGACGGTGGCCCGCTGGCTGGTGCTCTACCTGCGTCGCCCCGGCGGCCAGACGCAGTTCGCCGCGCCCGTGTGGATGCCGCGCGCGAAGCGGGCACCGATCCGCGACGTGCAGGAGGCCATCGAGTCCGAACCCGGTGGCGCGCACAGCGTCACCGATCTCGCCCGTCGCGCCGCGATGAGCCCGAGGCACTTCACCCGGGTCTTCACCGTCGAGGTCGGCGAGGCACCGGGCGCCTACGTGGAGCGCGTCCGCACCGAGGCCGCGCGCAGACAGCTGGAGGAGACCGACGACACCGTCACCGTGATCGCCGCACGGTGCGGCTTCGGCACCGCGGAAACCATGCGGCGCAACTTCGTTCGGCGCATGGGCATCTCGCCCGACCAGTACCGCAAGACCTTCGCCTGAGGAGAGAATCATGCAGATCGCCATCGTGCTGTACCCGGGTTTCACCGCCCTCGACTTCATCGGCCCCTACGAGGTGCTGCGCAACCTACCGGACACCGAGGTCCGGTTCCTCTGGCACGAACCGGGTCCCATCGCCGCTGACTCCGGCGTGCTGATGGTCGGCGCGACGCACTCGTTCGACGAAACCCCTTCGCCCGACCTGCTTCTCATTCCCGGCGGCATGACGACGTTCGAGCACGCCCGCGACGAGAAGCTGCTGGAATGGGTGCGTCAGGCGCATTCGAGCGCGGCGTGGACGGCGTCGGTGTGCTCCGGGTCGGTGATCCTGGCCGCCGCAGGCCTGCTCGAGGGCAAGCGCGCGACGTCGCACTGGATGGCGGTGCCGACGCTGAAGGCCTTCGGCGTGACGCCGGTGAGCGACGAGCGGATCGTCGAAGCCGACGGCACCCCCGAACACCGGATCGTGACGTGCGCCGGGGTGTCGGCCGGCATCGACCTCGGGCTCTGGCTGGCAGGCGAGATCGCGGGCGAGGGGAAGGCCAAGGCCATCCAGTTGGCCATCGAGTACGACCCGCAGCCACCGTTCGACTCCGGCCACATGTCCAAGGCATCGGCGGCCACCAAGGCTGCCGCCGCGGCGTCCCTGTCCCGGGACCTGATGAAGCCCACCCAGCTCAAGGCGACCACGCTGGTGCTGTGGGAGCAGGCCATCCGCGCGGCCCGCAAGAAGGCGACTTCGGCGCGCTGACACCCCCGCGACTTGCGCACGCGCACCCGCGCTGAGCGCGGTTTAGCGTGCCGAAACCGCTCCAAGTAGGGTCGGCCGAGTGAATCTGGCCTACGACGACCGCGGCTCGGGGGAGCCCGTCCTGTTCATCGCCGGGCGTGGGGGAGCCGGCCGCACGTGGCACCTGCACCAGGTCCCCGCCTTCCAGCGGGCCGGCTACCGGGTCATCACGTTCGACAACCGCGGCGTCGGTGCCACGGAGAACGCGCAGGGCTTCACCACCGATCAGATGGTGGGTGACACGGCGTCGCTGATCGAGAAGCTCGATGCCGGGCCGGTCCGCGTGGTGGCGGTGTCGATGGGGTCGTTCATCGCCCAGGAGCTGATGTTCGCCCGCCCGGACCTGGTCTCGGCGGCGGTGTTGATGGCCACCCGCGGTCGCGAGGACCGCACCCGCGACTTCTTCCGGGAGGCGGAGTTCGAGTTCCTCGAAGCGGGTATCGAGCTGCCGCCGAAGTACGACGCGAAGGTGCGACTGCTCGAGAGCTTCTCGCCCAAGACGCTCAACGACGACCAGGCCGTGCACGACTGGATCGAGATGTTCACCATGTGGCCCACGAAGCCGACCGCGGGGACGCGCAGCCAGATGAGAATCGCGCCGGAGGGCAACCGGTTGCCCGCTTACCGGAACATAACGGCGCCCGTCTTGGTCATCGGATTCTCCGACGACGTGGTGCTGCCGCCGCACCTCAGCCGCGAGGTCGCCGACGCCCTGCCGAACGGCCGCTACCTGGAGATACCCGATACCGGACACCTTGGGTTCATCGAACGGCCGGACGCCGTCAACGCCGCTGTGCTCGAATTCTTTGCCGCGGGCGTGTGACACAGTGATGTAGTGGCGGCCACATGAACCCCTCGACGACACAGGCCCGTGTCGTGGTCGACGAACTCGTTCGCGGCGGCGTCCGGGACGTGGTGTTGTGCCCGGGATCGCGTAACGCCCCGCTGGCGTTCGCCCTGCACGACGCCGACCGCGACGGCCGGCTCCGGCTGCACGTCCGCATCGACGAGCGCACCGCCGGCTACCTGGCGATCGGGTTGGCGGTCGCGGCGGGTGCGCCGGTGTGCGTGGCGATGACGTCGGGGACCGCGGTGGCCAACCTCGGGCCCGCGGTCATCGAGGCGAACTACGCCCGCGTGCCGCTGATCGTGCTGAGCGCCAACCGGCCCTACGAGCTGCTCGGCACCGGCGCGAACCAGACGATGGAGCAGCTCGGCTACTTCGGTACGCAGGTGCGGGCCACCGTCAGCCTCGGCCTCGCCGAGGGATCGACGGAGCGGATGGACGCGCTCAACGCGCAGTGGCGATCGGCGACGTGCCGAGTCCTGGTGGCCGCCAAGGGTTCCCGTAGCGCCAACGCCGGGCCGGTGCAGTTCGACATCCCGCTGCGCGAGCCGTTGGTGCCCGACACCGCGCCCACCGGTGACTACGCGCCCGCGGGCAGGCCGGACGGCAAGTCGTGGACCTACACGCCGCCGGTGACGTTCGACCAGCCGCTCGACATCGACCTGACGCCGGACACCCTGGTGATCGCCGGCCACGGAGCCGGCGTCCAGGAGAACCTCGCGCACCTGCCGACCGTCGCCGAGCCGACGGCGCCGCCTGCGGCGAACCCGCTGCACCCGTTGGCCCTGCCGTCGCTGCACCCGCAGCAGGTGATCATGCTCGGGCGTCCGACGTTGCACCGCCAGGTGTCGACGCTGCTGGCCGACCCGTCCGTGCCGGTGTTCGCGCTGACCACCGGGCCGCGCTGGCCCGACGTGTCGGGCAACTCGCAGGCCAACGGCACGCGCGTCGTCACCGCGGGCACCCCCGATCCGCGCTGGCTGAACCGGTGCGCGGCGGCGAACGCCAGGGCCGTCGCGGCGGTCCGCGACCAACTCGCCGCCCACCCGTTGACGACGGGCCTGCACGTCGCGGCCGCGGTCGCCGCGGCGCTGCGGGAAGGCGACCAGGTGGTGCTCGGCGCGTCCAACCCGGTTCGCGACGCGGCCCTGGTCGGCCTGAACCCGCACGGCGTGAAGGTGCGCTCCAACCGTGGCGTCGCGGGCATCGACGGCACGGTGTCGACGGCCATCGGGGCGGCGCTGGCCCACGAGCGGACGGCCGACGCGAGCCGCGGCGATCGGGTACCCCGCACCTTCGCGTTGATCGGCGACCTGACGTTCGTGCACGACAGTTCGGGCCTGCTGATCGGCCCCACCGAGCCGACGCCGAAGAGCCTGACCATCGTGGTGTCCAACGACAACGGCGGCGGCATCTTCGAACTGCTCGAGCAGGGTGATCCGCGGTTCTCCGACGTGTCGTCACGGATCTTCGGCACCCCGCACGACGTCGACGTCGGCGCGCTGTGCCGCGCCTACCACGTGGAGAGTCGTCAGGTCGAGGCCGACGACCTCGTCGGTGTATTGAACGAATCATTCGACGGCATGCGGGTTTTGGAGGTGAAGGCCGACCGCTCGTCGCTACGGGCGTTGCACGCGTCGATCAGGGCTGCGCTGTGATCACGGCGGTGACCGCGCGGTTGAAGGCGTGGCGCGCGATCGTGATACCGCACCTGTACGGCGAGGCGGGCGAGACCCGGCCGCAGCGCATCATCCGATGGACGCGCATCGGCGTCGTGATCGCGGCGTGTCTGGTCACCCTGTCGTCGCTGCTCCTGATCTTCGGCGCATGGCGCAACGACCATCAGATCGAGCGCAACATGGGAGTCGCCGCCGCCGAAGTGCTCGACGCGGGTCCGCGCCGCTCGACCATCGAGTTCGTCACCCCCGACCGCGTCACGTACCGGCCCGAGCTCGGCGTGCTGTATCCGTCCGAATTGGACACGGGCATGCGGATTTACGTGGAGTACGACAAGAACAACCCCGACCTGGTGCGGGTGCAGCACCGCAACGCCTCGCTGGCGATCATCCCCGCGGGGTCGATCGCGGTGGTCGGCTGGCTGATCGCCGGGGCGGCGCTGGTCGGCCTGGGGGCGGTGCAGCGCAGATTCGACCGTCAGGACGCCATCAACTTGGAAAGCCAGTCGTTGTCGTAGATGTCGATCTTCTGGTCCTTCTTCAGGTCGTACACCGTCGGCGTTCCCGTGCTCACCTGGTCGATCTCGAAGAGGAACTCGAAGTTGATGTCGTCCATGGCCTTCGTGTCGACGGCGGACGCCCCGCTCTTCACGGCGTCGACCTGAGCGGCGGGGATTCCCACGCTCTTCGCCATGTCGGCCATCTCGTCGTCCGACGGCCCAGGCCCGCCGATGTCCTGGTGCGCCCAGAGGTCCTCGACGAACCTCTGGAACGCCCGCGCAGAGATGCCTCCACCCTCGGGGCCGCCGGGCGTCGCGGCCGCGAACAACGCGTTGGCGACGTGGGCCGAGTGCCCGCCCGGCTGCTGATCGAGGAACGTCAGCGGCCGGTACGTCACCGCGAGCTGGCCGATGCCGATGTAGTAGGCGAGTTGATCGCCGAAGTCGGCCTGCAGATCGGCGCAGTGGCTGCACTGCGGTTCGGTGTAGAGCTCCAGCTGCACCGGCGCGTCCTCGGATCCGGCCCGGATGCCGAAATTGTCCTTGGTGATGCTGGTCGACGGCTGGTTGGGATCGACCTGGGCCGTACCGGTGATCTGGCGGCTGCACCCCGTCGCGACGAGTGCCAGACTGAGGACGACCGCCAACACCGTTCGCGAACCCCGCATGGACGCCTCCGTCGCTCGTGTGACCCGTCCAGTATGCGGTCACGACTCTTTGCGTGTCGTATCCCTGCACGCAACCTCCAGGACAGTCGGTGCTGTCACGATCCTGTTGTGCGCGTTGCGATCGTCGCAGAGAGCTTCCTCCCGAATGTCAACGGTGTCACCAACTCGGTGCTTCGGGTGCTCGAGCATCTCCGTCGCACGGGTCACGAGGCTCTCGTCATCGCCCCCGACACACCGCGCGGCGAATCGCCTGCCGATCGTCTGCATGACGGCGTCCGCATCCACCGGGTGCCCTCGAAGATGTTCCCCAAGGTGACGTCGCTGCCGCTCGGTGTGCCGCGCCCGCGGATGGTGGGCGTGCTGCGCGGATTCGAGCCGGACGTGGTGCACCTCGCGTCGCCCGCGCTGCTCGGCTACGGCGGGCTGCACGCCGCCCGCTACCTGGGCGTGCCGACGGTGGCGGTGTTCCAGACCGACATCGCGGGTTTCGCCGAGAGTTACGGCGTCGGCGTGATGTCGCGGGTGGCGTGGTCGTGGACGCGGCATCTGCACTCACGTGCCGACCGGACCCTGGCACCGTCGACCTCGGCGATGGAAAACCTGGCGGCACACGGCATCCCGCGAGTGCATCACTGGGGTCGGGGGGTCGACGTCACGGGGTTCGTGCCGTCGGCGCGTGATGACGCGCTCCGCGCCCGGTGGTCACCCGACGGGAAGCCCATCGTCGGCTTCGTCGGCAGGCTCGCCCCGGAGAAGCACGTCGAGCGGTTGGCCGGCCTGGCTGCACGCGACGACGTTCGGGTGGTGGTGGTCGGCGACGGCGTCGATCGCGCGAAGCTCGAATCCCTCATGCCGTCAGCGATTTTCACCGGCGCGCTGTACGGCGAGGAGCTGGCCGCCGCATACGCGAGCATGGACGTCTTCGTTCACCCCGGCGAGCACGAGACGTTCTGTCAGGCCGTGCAGGAGGCGATGGCCTCGGGCCTGCCGTCCATCGCGCCCGATGCGGGTGGACCGCGCGATCTGATCACCCCGATGCACACCGGGCTGCTGCTGCCCACCAGCGAGTTCGAAGCGCGCCTGTCGCAGGCCGTCGACCACCTGGTCGCCGAGCGGCCGCGCTACTCGATCGCCGCGCGCCGAAGCGTCCTGAGCCGGACCTGGCCCGCGGTGTGCGAGCAGTTGCTGAGCCACTACGAGGCCGTGCAGGGCGAGGGTCGCTGCAAGGCCGCCTGACCCTCGCCCTCGGGCGTCAGCCCTGGGCGAGTTCGGCGACCGGCTGCCACTCCTCCCAGGTCTTGATCCGGCTGGCGTAGTCGGCCTTCGCGATCTGGATCGGCTGTTTGCCGAAGAAGACCCGCAATGGCGGCTCCTCGGCATCGACCACCTTGAGGATCGCCGCGGCGGACGCGTGCGGGTCACCCGGCGTGGCGACGCGCTGGCTGCGGGCGAGGTCGGCCGCGGCGTGTGCCTCGTCGTAGGCGGGCAGCGGGGTGGCGTGCTTGGCCGAGGATCCTGCCCAGTCGGTGGCGAACCCGCCCGGCTCGATCAGCGTCACGTGGATGCCGAACGATGCGATCTCCTGCGCGAGCGACTGGGAGAAGCCCTCCAGCGCCCACTTCGAGGCGTGGTAGATGCCGACGTTCTGGAATGCCGAGATGCCGCCGATCGACGAGACCTGGATGATGTGCCCGCTGCGCTGCTCACGCAGATACGGCAGGGCGGCCTGCGTGACCCACAGTGCACCGAACACGTTCGTCTCGAACTGGGCGCGGACCTCGGCTTCGGACGCCTCCTCGACGAAGCCGAACTGGCCGTAGCCCGCGTTGTTGACGACGATGTCCAGCCTGCCGAAGTGGTCGTGGGCCCGCTTGACGGCGGCAATGTCGGCATCGCGGTCGTCGACGTCGAGCTCGAGCGCCAGCACGGCGTCGCCGTACTTGGCCACCAGATCGTCGAGCGTCGCGGTGTCACGCGCGGTCGCCGCCACCTTGTCGCCGCGGTCGAGCGCCGCGATCGTCCACTCCCGGCCGAAGCCGCGCGACGCTCCGGTGATGAACCAAACCTTGTCTTTGTCGTTGCTCACGCATGCACCCTTCCTCGCTGGTCACCGGTGTTCAAGTCGGCCGGTGCCATTCCCATTCCCGGAATGCGCAGGTTCACAGGTAGCGTCTGGCAAGTGAGCAGGGCGACGCTGGAAAAGAATCCCCACGAAGTGGCGTCGATGTTCGACGGCGTCGCGCGGCGTTATGACCTCACCAACACCGTGCTGTCACTCGGCCAGGACCGGCTGTGGCGTCGGGCCACGCGCGCGGCATTGCAGATCGGGCCCGGCGACAAGGTGCTCGACGTCGCGGCGGGTACCGCGGTGTCGACGGTGGAGCTGACCGCGTCCGGCGCCTGGTGCGTTGCGTGCGACTTCTCGGTGGGGATGCTGTCCGCCGGTGCGGCCCGCGACGTGCCGAAGGTGGCGGGTGACGCGACGCGGTTGCCGTTCGCCGACGAGACGTTCGACGCCGTGACCATCAGCTTCGGACTGCGCAACGTCGTCGATCACGAGGCCGGGCTGCGCGAGATGGCGCGGGTCACGCGACCGGGTGGCCGGCTGGTGGTGTGCGAGTTCTCCACGCCCACCAACGGAGCGTTCGCCACGGTGTACAAGGAGTACCTGATGCAGGCGCTGCCACGGATCGCCACGGCGGTGTCGTCGAATCCGGACGCCTACGTGTACCTGGCCGAGTCGATCCGCGCGTGGCCCGACCAAGCTCAACTGGCGCAACGGATTTCGACGTCGGGATGGTCGGCGGTGCGCTGGCGCAACCTCACCGGCGGCATCGTGGCGCTGCACGCCGCCAGCAAGCCGACCAGCTGAGCACGCGGGAGAGCTAGAAGGTGCGGGCGTCGATGTCGACGCTCATCCGCTCCGGTATCGATCCGGCCCGTTCGCAGGCCGTCCACACCAGTTCTCGTGAGTCGGCCTCGAAGACGCCGTAGAGAACCTCGTCGGTGGGTACCGCGACGGTCATGATGAGCAACACCTGCGATCCCTCGCCGCGCAGGATCGTCGTGGCCTTGTCGAGATCGGCCACCATCTGATCAATCAACTGCCGCGTCAGGTTTGGCCGATACCACTCCACCAGGTATCGGGTCGTGACCGGGACAGCCGTGCTCATCCCATTTACGGTACTCAAGATCGGTCCGGAGGAAATCGGGGTTTACCCTAAGCCTGAGCCCGACCTCAGCTTCTGGGCGAGCTGGGCGCGGGACCTGATTTCCAGCTTTCGGTAGATCTGCGTGAGGTTCGCCTCGACGGTCTTGAGGCTGATGAACAGCGTTGCCGCGACGTCGCGATTGGTCATTCCGGACGTTGCCAGCTCGGCGATCCGTTGCTCCGTTGGGGTCAGGATCGAACCCCGCGACGGCCCGACGTTCGTCCGCTCCAGTTCCGCGCGGGCTCGATCGATCCAGAGCGAAGCGCCCATGCGCTCGAATTCGCTCAACGCCGCGCTGAAAGTCTGTGCGGCCGCTTGCTTCAGCCGCTGTCGCCGTTGGAGCTGTCCCAGCACGAGTTGTGTTCGGGCCCGTTCGAACGGCATCGGCAACCGGTCGTGTTCGACCATCGCCTCGGTGATCGCGCGCATCGCATTGTCGACCTCACCGCGGCCGGCGAACCACAGGGCCCGGCATCGCGCACCGGTCGCGAGCAGCCATGCGCGATCCAGTCGGCGCCCGTCGCGCTCGAGTTTTTCGATCAGGGGTACGGCTTCATCGAGCCTGCCGACCACGACCATCGCCTCGACCGCATCGGGCACGAACCACATGGTCATGATCTCAGTGCCGGACAGCATGCGGAACATGTCGACCAGCGGCTGCAGAACCGTCAGCGCGTCAGCGTAATTGAGGGACGAGACCTCGACGAAGCCGAGCAGCATCGTCGGCCACATCGCGAGTGTGGTTGAGCCGCAACTGATCGCGGTCTCGATGGCTTCGCGCGCGTCGGCGCGGGCGTCGTCCGCCCGACCGGTGTATGCGGCGACCGTGGCCCGGATCGTCAGCGCTATCACCCGAATGTGATCGCCGCCGACCTGTTCGGCCCGTTCCATCGTCTCCTCGGCGACCTGGCCGGCGGCGCTGAAGTCGCCGCACCAGACGTCGATCAACGCGCTGTGCCCCGCCACGGCCATCATGTCGGTTTCGGCGCCGCGTTCCAGACACAGTTGGCGCAACGTGATCGCCTCGCGGCGGGCCTCGTCGAGGCAACCCCGCCACGCCAGCGTCATCGTGTTGATCGCGCTGGCGCGGAACTGAAATGGAATGTCGGCGTCCCGGTCCTCCAGCTCGAGTGCGCGCTGCAGCACCAGTTCGTCGACTCCGTTGCCATTCAAGAAGTTCGCCATCACCGACATGGTCAGCACCTGGCTGGTGAGTTCGGGGATGGCGAGATCGTTCGCCCGCTCCACTGCCTCGTGCACCTTGCGCACCGCCTCGCCGAACCTGCCCGAATTGAACTGGGCGTACGACAACAGCAGCAGGCTCTGCACCACCACGGCGTGGTCGCCCTCGCCGTCGACGAGGGCGCGGTTGAGCAGCTCGATCGACTCGCTGAAGCCGTCATCGTTGATCCGCATGGCCGCAAGCAGATTCAGGGCACTGGCGCGAAGCGGTCCACTGGGCAGTTCGTCGATCGTCGGCTTGATCAGGCCGTAGGCGCGCGCGGAGTCGCCTGCGCGGAAGTGATGGTCGGCCGCCCGGATTCGGCGTACCGGTTTGTCGCCACCGAGGTTGATCGCCAGGTCGACGAGCTCGGCGGCCGCCGCGGGCGCGCCGCGGGCCCGTGCCACCTCGGCCGCTGCATCCAGCGCATGCAGGGTCGACGGGTCGGCGCTCGAAGCCGCGAGCGCGAGATGGCGGGCGCGAAGTTCGGGCTGCTCGACGATGGCGGCCAGGGTGCGGTGCATCTGTCTGCGGCGGGCGGGTCCGGCCACGCTGTACACCCCGCGGGCCAGGAGGGGGTGGGTGAATCGGACCCGGTTGCCGTCGATCTGCACGATGCCGTTGCTCTCGGGTACCTCGAGGAGCTCGACGACGCGGTCGGTGCTCTCGCTGGTGACCTCGGCGAGCAGGTCGACGGTGGGGGCGCCGACACTCGCGGCCGCGAGCAGAATCGTCTGGGTGTCCGCGCCGAGCCGGTCGAGTCGGGAGCGCACCAGTTCGGACAACGAGCCTGGCAGGTCGGCATCTGCGCTCGGATTCTGGCCGTCCATCGCCCGCGCCAGCTCCAGCGCATAGAACGGGTTGCCGCCGGACACCTCGCCGATCCGGACGATCGTGGGTCGGGAGAACGTGCGACCGAGCTGGCTGACGATCACCTTGCGCAGCCCACCAAGGCTGAGCGGGCTCACTCGAACGCGATCGACCCCGTCGAGCCTGTTCAGCTGGAGCCACGCGGCGCCGTAGCCCGTATCGGGTTCGGTGCGTTCGGTGACCAGGAGTCCGATTCGCCCCTTGAGCCGGCGAGCGCCGAACGCGACGACCGCCTGACTGGACGGGTCCAGCCACTGCAGGTCGTCGATGGCCACGACCAAGGGCGCGTCGGCAGAGAGCCGGTCGACGAGGGTCAGGAAGGCCGACGCGACCACGCGTTCATCGGTGGGAGGGCCGGTGCCGTCCTCACGGAGCAGCACGCGGTCGAGCGCGACGCGCTGCAGATGGGGCAGACCGTCGAGGACCGCGGGCTCGATGCCGACCAGCAGGTCGGCCAGCACGGCGAACGCGAGTCCGGACTCGGCCTGCCCGGCACGTGCCGAGAGCACCCGAAAGCCGCGCTCGTGCGCCTCTTCCAGAGCCCCCAACCACAGCGTCGTCTTGCCGATGCCCGCTTCGCCCTCGATGACGAGCACTGACGGATGTGCCTCAGTTGCGCCGAGGAAGTCGGCTACGGCGCGTGATTCGTCGGACCGGATCACCACACCCGGCAAGATTCCCCATCTCAACAGCTAGCAAACGTCTGGCCGCTCGTGACAATCATCTACCGGGTAATCATGGCCCATTCCGCCCCGCGATGTCGATGGAAGGGGTGGGAACGGGTTTAGAAATCTTAGGGTTTCCCCGATTCCCTCCGAGACTCCGACTTATAATCTCTTTTTCAGGAGATGTAGCAAAGACGAAAACGCATCGAGAGGGACCGGCTCAGTCAGAAGACCACCTTGTACGGGGATTGTGCCAATCCTGGGGGAAGCGACGTCGCAAACCCGTCGAGCGAGTGGATCTGCGGGCCCCGGGGAACGTGCCTGACCAGGTCATGGCATCGCCCCGACCGTCGGTCGCTGTCGAGCAGATGCCCGCATGAGGGGTGGGTATCAGCTGAACGGCGGCCGGCGGTCGATGCGGCGTGAACCGGCACCGGCACGGCGCCAGAGCCGCGCAACCCAATCGACGTCCTCGTCGGTGACGAGGTTGCCCATCACTCGGACCGCGATGCCCATGAGAAAGCCTGACCGCATTGCTACGGGGCCGGTTGCGGGCAGGAACCGCGGGATGGTCAGTAACAACCCCAGCCGGCGGGCGACGGAGAATCCGCGGCCGTAGTGGCGCCGCAGTTCGGTCGGCCACGCCTCTGTCAGATCCCCGGCGTTCAGCAACTCTGCGGCCAGTCGCCCTGTTTCGAGTCCGTAGTCGATGCCTTCGCCGTTGAGTGGGTTCACGCACGCCGCCGCATCGCCGATGAGCACCCAGTTCGGCCCGGCGACGCTCGACACCGCCCCGCCCATGGGCAGCAGCGCCGACAGTCCTGCCCGGGGAGCTTCGCAAAGTCCCCATTCTTCGCGACGAAGCGCGGCGTAGTACGACATCAACGGTCGCAGCGCGGCGTCGGCGGGGCGCTTGGCCGTCGCGAGGGCGCCGACGCCGATGTTCACCTCGCCGTTGCCGAGCGGGAAGATCCAGCCGTAGCCGGGCAGCACCTTGCCTGCGGGGGAGCGCAGCTCGAGGTGCGACGTGATCCATGGCTCGTTGCTGCGTGGCGAGGCGACGTAGCCGCGGATCGCGACGCCGTACACCGTCTCCTGGTGCCACGTCCGCCCCAACACACGGCCCAGCGTCGACCTGGCGCCGTCGGCGACGATCAGATGCGAGCAGCCGATCTCCGCGCCGTCATCGAGGGTCACCGAGGCCACCCTTCCCGACGAATCATGCTGCACCCCAACCGCTTTCACGCCAAGCAGCATCTTCGCACCGTCATCGACGGCCACCGAGCGGATCCGGTCGTCCAGCTCGGTGCGTGGCACGGCGCTGCTCGTCGGCGGAAACGAGGGCCCTGGCCAGGCGATCTCCACGTCGGCACCGAATCCCGACATCCGCAGGCCGTGGTGGCGGATCCGGCCGTCCAGCCATGGGCCGAGGCCGAGCAGCTCGAGTTCGGCGACCGCCCGAGGGGTCAGCCCGTCGCCACAGGCCTTGTCGCGGGGAAATTGCGCGGCGTCGATCACCAGCACGTCGCGGCCGTTGCGGGACGCCCAGGCGGCAGCCGCGGAACCCGCGGGTCCCGCACCGATCACCACCACGTCGGCGCGCTGCACGCTCCCCAGTATGTTGGAGCAATGAAGACACCAGCGACCGTGGTCGCGGGCGTGGACTTCGGTGACGCCGTGTTCGCCGCCGACGTCCGCGACGGGGTGGCGCGCATCGAGGAGCTGATGGCCACCGAGCTGGGCAAGGCCGACGAGTTGATGGCCGAGGCCGTTCAACATCTGTTCCAGGCCGGCGGCAAGCGCTTTCGCCCGTTGTTCACGGTGCTGTCCGCGCAACTCGGCCCGGAACCCGACGCCTGGCAGGTCACCGTCGCGGGCGCGGTCATCGAGCTGGTGCACCTGGCGACGCTGTACCACGACGACGTCATGGACGAGGCGCAGGTGCGACGCGGTGCGCAAAGCGCCAACGCCCGATGGGGAAACAACATCGCGATCCTTGCCGGTGACTATCTGTTCGCGACGGCGTCGCGTCTGGTGTCGCGGCTCGGGCCGGAGGCGGTGCGCATCATCGCCGACACGTTTGCGCAACTGGTCACCGGTCAGATGCGGGAGACGCGCGGCGCGGCCGAGAACGTCGACTCCGTCGAGCACTACCTCAAGGTGGTCTACGAGAAGACGGCCTGCCTGATCGCCGCATCGGGCCGGTTCGGCGCCACGTTCTCCGGTGCCGACGACGAGCAGATCGAGCGTCTGTCCCGGCTCGGCGGCATCGTCGGCACCGCGTTCCAGATCTCCGACGACATCATCGACATCGACAGCGATCCGGACGAGTCCGGCAAGGTGCCCGGCACCGATCTGCGGGAGGGTGTGCACACGCTGCCCGTGCTGTACGCGCTGCGCGACGACGGCCCCGAAGCCGGCCGCCTTCGCGAACTGCTGGCCGGGCCGGTCGAGAACGACGCCGACCTGGCCGAGGCGCTGCTGCTGTTGCGTTCGTCACGCGGCATCGTGCAGGCCAAGGAGACCGTCATCCGGTACGCCGCGGACGCCCGCGATGAACTGGCCAAACTGCCCGACGTCCCCGGGCGGCTGGCGTTGGCCAACCTCGTCGAATACACGGTCAACCGCCACGGCTGACGAATCGGAACCGCACGGCGTCTCCCGGCGTTCAGTGAGCGAATACTTCCCCAGTTTCATAGGAAGGAAGCGAACGATGACCTGGCATCCACACGCGAACCGGCTCAAGACGTTCGTGTTGCTGGTGGGTTTCTCCGCGCTGATCGTCTTCGTCGGCGCGCTGTTCGGTCGGAACATCATGTTCCTGGCGGTGGTGTTCGCCGTCGGCATGAATGCGTACGTCTACTTCAACAGCGACAAGATGGCGCTGAAGGCGATGCACGCCCAGCCGGTCACCGAGCTGCAGGCGCCGCAGATGTACAAGATCGTGCGCGAGCTGGCCAACACCGCGCATCAGCCGATGCCGCGGCTCTACATCAGCGACACCGCGGCGCCCAACGCGTTCGCGACGGGACGCAACCCGCGCAACGCCGCGGTGTGTTGCACCGCAGGCATCCTGCAGCTCCTCAACGAGCGGGAGCTGCGCGCCGTGCTGGGCCACGAGCTGTCGCACGTCTACAACCGCGACATCCTCATCTCGTGCGTCGCAGGCGCCATGGCGTCGGTGATCACCGCACTCGCCAACCTGGCGTTCTTCGCGAGCATGTTCGGCGGAAACCGCGAGGGCGGCACCAATCCCTTTGCCATTCTGCTGGTTTCGCTGCTCGGCCCGATCGCGGCGACGGTGATCCGGCTGGCGGTGTCCCGGTCGCGCGAGTATCAGGCCGACCAGTCCGGCGCCGAGCTCACCGGTGATCCGCTGGCGCTGGCCAGCGCACTGCGAAAGATCAGCGCCGGAGTGCAATTGGCCCCGCTGCCGCCCGAGCCGCAGTTGGCCGACCAGGCGCACCTGATGATCGCCAACCCGTTCCGGGCGGGCGAGAAGATCGGCAAGCTGTTCTCGACGCACCCTCCGATGGAGGAGCGCATCGCCCGGCTGGAGCTGATGGCGGGCCGCGGCCCCGGTCAGTACTGAGGCTGGCCCGCCCTCCCGCCCCGGTGCCGGCTGTGGCCGGTGTGACCAGGGCGAACGGGGATCGTCCGTGGCTTGAGTGGCCGTCTTGAGTGGCCATAGTGCTGCGAGTGACGACCGCACCCTCTAAGGTGGGCCAATGCTGAGCAGAATTCTGATCGGCGTGGTGGCTGCGGGGGCAGCTGTGATCGGCGTGCCCGGTGTGGCAGGCGCCGATCCCGAACCCGCGCCGCCTCCCCCTCCTCCTCCCAATGTCAACGCGTTCACCCCGGTGAAGCCCTCGGACTTCGCGGCGCTGGACGGCTCGTTCTACGCGTTCACCGTCGGCAACGGCGTCACGTGCGTGATGAGCCGGTCCACCGGTGGCTACGGCTGCAGCGGTGCCATCCCCGCCGCGC
This sequence comes from uncultured Actinomycetota bacterium, assembly GCA_963735245.1. Lineage (GTDB taxonomy): Bacteria > Actinomycetota > Actinomycetes > Mycobacteriales > Mycobacteriaceae > Mycobacterium. The sequence continues at coordinate 22,710 of CAVTKI010000019.1, read as the reverse complement.
CGGAGGGCGCGAACACGGTCAGTGGCGGCCAGGTGGGAGCGCCCGGATTCTCCAGCGCCGCAGCGCCCATCTACGCGGGCGTCGCAGCGGATGCCAAGCCGCTGCCCGCGGGCTCCCGGATCAGCTTCCGCAACGTGTCGTGTGGGTTCGACGGCACCGTGACGACGTGCGTCAACAACTTCGACCAGTCCGGCTTCGTGCTCAGCCCGGCGGGCAGCGCCATCCTCAACCCGTCGAACCCGCTGCTCGACCGGCCCGAGGGCACGAACCCCTACTTCAACTGACGGCGCCGGGGTGACGTCGCGTCACTCGGGGGCCGCCAATTGGTCCATCCGCCTGCCGAGTTCGGCCCGGGAGCGGATGCCCAGCTTGGCGTAGACCCGGCTCAGGTTGTGCTCGACGGTCTTGATCGTGATGAACAACGTCGCCGCGATGTCGCGGTTGGTCATGCCGGACGCGGCCAGCTCGGCGACCCGTTGTTCGGACGGCGTGAGCGCAAGAGCCGGGTTGGGCCGCACGTTGGTGCGCGCCAACTCGGTGCGAACCTGGTCGGCCCACACCGGCGCGCCGACGTCTTCGAACTCGGCGAGGGCTTCCGAGAGGGTCTTGGCCGCGACCTCCTTGGCCCTGCGGCGGCGCTGCAGCTTGCCGAGAAGAAGTCGGGTGCGCGCCCGCTCGAACCGCATCGGTGTCCGATCGTGCTCGGCCATCGCACGGTTCGCCATCTCCAGGGCGGCTTCGACGTCACCCTTGGCCGCCAGCCACATGGCGCGGCAGCGCGCACCCGCCGCGAGCATCCACGGGCGGTCGTGCGCGGCGCCGTTGCGCTCCAACGCCTCGATCAGCGGCTCGGCGTCGTCGAGCCGATCGAGCGCCACCATCGCCTCGGCGGCGTTCGGCAGGTACCAGCCGCTCATGATCTCGATGCCGGGGATCACGCCGAGCCGCGCCACGAGAGGCTGGAGTGTGGCCAGCGCCGCTTCGTGTCTACCCTGCGACACCTCCATGAATCCCTTTGTCATCAACGGCCACTCGGCCATTCGAGGCGAACCGCATGCGTCGGCTGCCTTCAACGCCGCTTCGGCGTCGGCGAGGGCTTCGGTCTCCCGCCCGGCGTGCGCCAGCACCGCGGCGCGGATGCTGAGCCCGATGATGTCGACGGTTCCGCTGCCGAGTTGCTGCGCGTATTCAACGGCATCGTCGGCCAGAGCGGCGGCCTCGGCCAGGTTGCCGCTCCACAGCTCGATCAGCGCGCCGTATCCGGCGACGGCCATCATGTTCCGGTCGGAGCCGCGTTCGAGGCAGCGTTCACGGACGGCCAGCATCCGGGTGCGGGCCTCGTCGATCCGTCCCGTGTAGGCGAGGATCAGCGCCTCGACTGCGCTGGCGCTGAACGGAATCGGGACGTCGTCGTCGATCTGCTCGAGTTCCAGCGCACGGTCGAGGCTGGCCCGGTCGACGCCCTCGCCGAACATGAATTGCGCATGCGCCCAATGGGCAAGGGCCTGGCTCGCCGGACCGGGCATGCCCGAATTCTCCGCGACGGTCGCCGCGTCCCGGCGTTGCGCAACGACTCGTCGAACATGCCCTGCGCCGGCGTGCCTTCGGCGAATGAACCCATGCCCTGGGTGAAGGACAGATTCATCAGGGTCTGGACCAGGATGGGCGGCAGGTCCTCGGCGTCGGCGACGGCGCGGGTGAGCAGATCCCTTGCCGTGACGAGGTTGTTGTCGTAGATGCGGATGGCGGCCAGCAGGTTCAGCGCGATGCCGCGGAGCATGCCGGGGCGCAGTTGATCGATGATGGGTGCCAGCAGGCCCTCGGCGTGGTCGGTGCTGCCGGCCAGAAAGTGATCTCCCGCGGCGCGTATTCGGCGCCACGGCTTGTCGCCGCCGAGTCCGATCGCCAGGTCGAGAAGTTCCGCGGCCGCGGCTGGCGCTCCGCGGCCACGCGCGGCATCGGCGGCGGCATCGAGCGCCTTGAGGGTGGCGTCATCCGAGCTGGCCGTGGCGAGGGCGAGGTGGCGGGCCTTGAGTTCGGGCTCGGCCTCGATGGCGGCGAGCGCCTTGTGCATGGCGCGCCGCCTCGCCGGGGTCGCGTCGGTGTAGACGCCGCGCGCCAGCAGCGGATGGGAGAACCGGACCCGATCGCCGTGGACGCCGACGATCCCGTCGGTCTCCACGTCCTCCAGCAGTCCGGCGATGCGCTCCACCGTGGTGTCGTTCGCGCGGGCCAGCAGATCCATCGTGGGGGCGGCGACGGAGGCGACCGCGAGCAGCACGTTGCGCACGTCGCCGTCGAGACGACCGATCCGCAACCGCACCAGCTCGGCCAGCGTGCGCGGCAGCTCGGGCTCTGGCTGCATCCGGCCTGCCGTCCATTGCCCGCGCCAGCTCCAACGCGTAAAACGGGTTGCCGCCGGACATTTCGGCGATCCGCACCATGATCGGACGGGGCAGTGGCCTGCCGAGCCTTGCGCGAGATGATCGAATGCAGGCCACCGAGGCTCAACGGGCCGAGTTGGACGCGGGCGCTGTCGCCGGCCGGACCGATCCGCAGCCACGACGCCGTGGTGCCCTTGTCGGGATCACACCGCTCGCTGAGCAGCACGCCGACCCGGCCGCGGAGTCGGTGCGCCGCGAACGACACGACCGCGCGGCTCGACGGATCCAGCCACTGCACGTCGTCGATGGCCACCAGCACGGGTGTCGCCTCAGCCAGGCTGTCGATCACCGACGCCATGGCGGCTGCCGCTACGCGTTGGTCGGTGATGTGGCCGTCGCTGGCGGCGCGCAACAACACCCGGTCGACCGCGAGCCGCTGCAGGTCGGGCAACCCGTCGATGACCGCCGTCTCGACGTCGCCGAGCAGATCTCCGACGGCTGCGTAGGCCAACACGGTCTCGGCCTCGCCGACCTGTGCGGAAAGCACGCGGAACCCACGAGTGCGGGCCTGCTCAAGCGCGTCCAGCCACAGCGTGGTCTTGCCGATGCCGGCCTCGCCCTCGATGACCAGACCTGCCGGGCCCGATTGGGCAGCGGTCAGGAAGTCGACGACTGCGCCTCGTTCGGCCGGCCGGCCGAGTCCGCTGCCCGACATGCTCAGATGATCCCAGCCCGTGACCCGTCGCGCCCGCCAACCGGGCGGTACCGCAACGTTCCAGCACGTTGCGGTGTTAGAACCCGGAGCCGTGGACTTCGTGGCCGGGCTTCTCGGCGGCCAGCCCACGATAGGCGTCCTCCACGGTGGAGCCGTGGTTGACGACGCCGTCGACTTGGCGGGCGATCGGCATGGCGATCCCGTACTTCTCGGCGAACTCCATGATCACGCTGGCGGCCTTGACGCCCTCGGCGACCTGGTTCATCGCGTCGATGATCTCGTCGATGGTCTTGCCCTGGCCGAGCTGTTCGCCGACGTGCCGGTTGCGGCTGCGCTGGCTGGTGCAGGTCACGATGAGGTCGCCCATGCCTGCCAGTCCGGAGAACGTCTCGCGCTTGCCGCCCATCGCCTCGCCGAGCTTGGACATCTCGTTGACGGCACGGGCCATCACCAGGGCGCGGGTGTTCTCGCCGATGCCGAGCGCGTAGCCCATCCCGACCGCGATGGCGTAGACGTTCTTGAGCGCGCCCGCCATCTCGACGCCGACGACGTCGTCAGTGGTGTACGTGCGAAAACGCTGGGTGCGGAACAGGTTTGCGAGATTGGCGGCCAGGTGCTGGTCGGGCATCGCCAGCACGGCGGCGGCGGCATAACCCTCGGCGACCTCACGGGCGATGTTCGGGCCCGCGAGGATGCCCGCGGGGTGGCCGGGCAGCACCTCGTCGACGATCTGGCTCATCCGCATGTTGGTGCCCTGCTCGAGGCCCTTCACCAAGGACACCACCGGCACCCACGGCCGTAGCTCCTTGGCCAGCTGCTCGAGCACGCCGCGGAACCCGTGCGACGGCACGCCCATGACGATGACGTCGGCGCAGTCGGCGGCCTCGGAGAAGTCGGTGGTGGCCTGCAGCGTGGGGGACAGTGCGACCTCGTCACCGAGGTATTTCATGTTGCGGTGTTTCTCGTTGATGTCGTTGGCGGTCTCCTCCGAGCGCACCCACTGCAGCGTCGGCCCGCGCCGCGCGCAGATGGACGCCACCGTGGTGCCCCAGGAGCCTCCACCGAGGACGACGACTTTGGGTTCGCGTTGTGAAGCTGCCATGCCCATCAGGGTATTGCCGACGACTGCGGTTGCACCGGCAGTTGGCGAACTGAGCCGCCACCGCCTGGACCCGACATGTCAACGCCGTGTGGCAACGCCGTTGACATCGCCGTGCGCCAAGGCGTGTACTGAAGTCATGGGCTGGACGGAGCTAGCGAGGCGCGATGAGCAAGTCTGATGCCGGGAATCGAAATGTGCTTCCCGAGAACGTAATCCGCGTGGGTCCGGGTTTCGTCGCCAAGGAACGCCCGCACGTACTCGAGACGTTGTCGGCGCTCGGGCCGCACCTGGCCAGGTGGGATCCTGCCGACATCTCCGTGGACGTCGCCCTGCACGACCGTGGCGGCAAGGAGCAGCGCATCACGTTGCGCACCACCCTGCCGGGCCTCGAACCGCTGGTGGCCGTCGCCGAGGGTCCGGACATCACCCACGCACTTTCGGAGGCGAAGCGCGAGCTGACCCGCCAGATCGAGCAGCAGAAATCCGAACAGGAGCCCATGCACAACCGCCGACTCAGGCGCGGCAAGACCGACAAACCGTGATGACGGTCCGGCGACGCCGGACTTCGGGTGCGGAAATCGTTGCAGCAGAGTCGAAATGGGCTCCGACGGGAGGGGTGACCGGAGGGTGGCCACGATAGGGAAGCCGCCGACGGTGCCCGCTCGCGACGCCGCGGTCAGCCGGTCGGGGATATTGCTCGCCGCACTGGGAATCATCGACCGCGACGGTGTGGACGGACTGTCCATGCGGCGGCTCAGCGAGGAGGTCGGTCGCGATCCGACGGTGCTCTATCGGCACGTGGCAAACAAGGCGGCGCTGCTCGACGGGGTGACCGAGATCGTGGTGGGACAGCTCCGGGTGGACACCGCGGACCCGGATTGGGAGGCGCAGTTGCGCAGCGTCGCCCGTGACTTTCGCCGGCTGGCGCTCGAGCATCCGCACGTGGTGCCGCTGCTGGTGACCCGGCCGCTGGCGACCCCCCTCGGTCGGCGGCCGCCCGGAATGCTGCGCCCGCTGGAGGACATCCTGACGCTCCTGACCTCGGTCGGTTTCAGTGGGCTCGACGCGCTGCACATCTACCGTGCGCTGTTGGGCTTCCTGTACGGCCACGTCCTCACCGAGCTGCAGGAGGTCGTCGAGCGTCCGGAGGAGACCGACGACGTACTGCGATTGGGCCTGCACCGACTGACGATCACCGAGTTCCCGCAGGTTCGCGCGCTTGCCTCGGCCCTGGGTTCCTACGACGGCGCCGCCGAACTCGAACGCGGGCTCGACCAGTTGTTCATCGGCCTCACCGCTACCGTTTCCCTACCGGGCGGCTCGTCGAAACCCGCGTGAGATGTGCTGCGGACGGCCGTTCTGGCGGCTGGAGACGACTCGCTTTGCCCTTGCCAGCAGTACTAGGCTGAGGAAGCACGAAGGTGGCCCAGACTCCGCCGCTGCAAGACGCAACGACCGAGGACACGAAATGGCCATCACAGATATCGCTGCGTACGCGCACCTCAGCCCAACCGATATCGAGGCCTTCGGAGCCGAACTCGATCAGGTCCGCCGCGACATCGAGGAGTCGCGCGGAGCCAAGGACGCCGCGTACATCCGTCGCACCATCCTGTTCCAACGCACGCTCGATGCCGCGGCACGCGTGCTCATCGCAGGCAGCCGATCGCGCGCCGGCTGGTGGACGGGGACCGCCGCTCTGGCGTACGCGAAGTGTGTCGAGAACATGGAACTCGGGCACAACATCTCGCACGGCCAATGGGATTGGATGAACGACCCCGAGATCCACTCCACCACCTGGGAGTGGGACATGGTCGGGCCCTCGTCGCAATGGCGGTACTCGCACAACTACCGGCACCACGTGTTCAGCAATGTCGTCGGCATGGACGACGACCTCGGGTTCGGCGTCATGCGGGTGACCCGCGATCAGGAGTGGAAGCCCGAGCACCTGTTCCAGCCGCTACGAAACATTCTGTTGGCAGCCACTTTCGAGTGGGGTATCGCGCTGCACGACTACTACTCGGAGCGCGACCGAGTCGACACCGACGAGAAGAAGTCCGCCGAGGGCAGGTTGCTGCTCAACAAGATCGCCCGCCAGGCCGGCAAGGACTACCTGTTGCTTCCCGCGCTGAGCGGGCGCCGGTGGCGCCGGACCCTTGGCGCGAACGCGGTGGCCAACCTGGTGCGCAACATCTGGACGAACGTCGTGATCCTGTGCGGCCACTTTCCCGATGGCGCCGAGAAGTTCACGCAGGCGGTGCTCGAGAACGAGACCAGGGGCGAGTGGTATCTCCGGCAGATGCTGGGGGCCGCCAACTTCACCGCGGGCCCGGTGCTGGCGTTCTCCACGGGCAGCCTGTGCTACCAGATCGAGCACCACCTGTTCCCCGACCTTCCGAGCAACCGCTACCCGGAGATCGCCGTGCGACTCCGGGAGCTGTGCGACAAGTACGACCTGCCGTACACCAGTAGCTCGCTCGCGCATCAGTACCTGTTGACGCTGCGGACGATCCACAAGCTCGCGTTGCCCGACGGCTTCCTGAGGGCGACGTCCGACGATGCGCCGGAGACCCGCTCGGAGCGGAAGTTCTGGCCCGGTGCCGAAACGGCCGCGGCGTCGATCGTGGGGGAGCGCAGCGGACTGCGGACCGCGCTGCGACGCGGGGTCGGCCGTCGCCGCAATGCGGAGCGCGCCGCCCGTCGCGTCAGGCCCGCACTCTGACGGGGTGGCCCGCCGTGGGTATTACCAGGTAGTCGGACGCTCGACGTTCCCGCGATGTTCGAGGCGTTCGTCGCGGCCGCGGTTGATGAACGCCGTCTCGCGCCGGAAGCGTGCGTCGGCGCGTCGGGTCTCCTGGGTGCGGGCGGCGCTGCGCAGCGCACCGGTCACCAGTGCGCCGAGGCCGAGCAGAGCGACCGCGCCGACGACGATCCCGAAGAGGAACAAGGCGCCCGTCGACCCGGTGACGTGATAGCCGAGCACCGAGAACGGGCTCAACGGGTGACCGGGACCCGCGTTGCTGAGCACCCCCACGACGGCGACGAGCAAGGCGATCAACAAGGCGATCGATCCAATGATGACAAGCATTTCGACGCCTTTTACCTGGTAAGAGACCTTCAGTACACGCGGGATCCAACACGTTGTCAACGATCTTGATGCTCGTGTGACTCGTCTCGATCGCACGGATGCGACAGACTCGACACCGAAAGGGGGGCCCACATGAAGCTTCCAGACCTACTCGACACGGTCTCCGGCGACGTCGACGCCACGCGCATCTTCGGCGAACCGATCCAGATCGAGGGAGCCACCGTCATACCCGTGGCCAGGATCCGCGGCGGCGCCACAGCGGGTCGTGCGGAGGGCATGCTCGGTCGAGGTGGCTTCAAGGCCACCCCGGTGGGCGTGTTCGTGATCCGCGGCGGGGAGGTGACGTGGAGCGCCGCCGTCGACGAGAACCGGGTCGCGCTGATCGGCGTCATCACCGGGCTGGCGGCGGCGGTGATCGCCACGCTGGCGATGCTGCGCCGGCCGCCGTGGCCCGACATCCACATGACGAAGACGAAATAGCGACTACCGGTAGTTGACGAACTGCAGCGCGACGTCGATGTCGGCCTGCTTGAGCAGCGCGATGATGGTCTGAAGGTCGTCGCGCTTCTTGGAGCTGACCCGGATCTCGTCGCCCTGGATCTGAGCCTTGACGCCCTTGGGGCCCTCGTCGCGGATGATCTTGGTGATCTTCTTGGCCTGCTCGCTGTCGATGCCCTGCTTGAGGGTGCCGCTCACCTTGTAGGTCTTGCCGCTGGGCTGGGGGTCGCCGGCGTCGAAGGCCTTCATGCTGATGTCGCGGCGGACCAGTTTCTCCTTGAAGACGTCGATGGCGGCCTTCACGCGCTCCTCGGTGGAGCTGACGATCTCGATGACCTCGTCGCCCTTCCAGGCGATGGTGGTGTCGGTGCCGCGGAAGTCGAAGCGGGTGGACAGTTCTTTCGCGGCCTGGTTGAGGGCGTTGTCGACCTCCTGGCGATCGACCTTGCTGACGACGTCGAAGCTTGAGTCCGCCATGGGATCCCTTCCTCCTCTGTTGTGGTGCGTTTTCGTCTTGGGACCATCCTCGTTGTACCCTGCTTATCGCACCAAACCCGGGTACCGCTGCGGGGGAGGTCGCAAGCCAGGCAGGTTGCCCGAGTGGCCAATGGGAGCGGACTGTAAATCCGTCGGCTTACGCCTACACAGGTTCGAATCCTGTACCTGCCACGCTGTCAGGCCCCCTTTCGAGGGGGCCTGATTGCGTTCGGGCAACGCCGGCTTTCGGCTCCGTCGACATCATGGTGAACAACGCGGGCATCACCCGCGACGCCACCATGCGCAAAATGACCGAGCAACAGTTCGACGTCATCACCGTCCACCTACGTGGATGCTGGAACGGAACCCGACTGGCTGCGGGGATCATGCGGGACAACGGCGGGGGCTCGATCATCAACATGTCGTCGATCTCCGGCAAAGTCGGCTTCATCGGACAGACCAACTACTCGGCGGCAAAGGCCGGCATCGTCGGACTGTCCAAGGCAGCCGCCAAGGAGGATGCCCACCTCGGTGTTCGGGTGAACGTGATCCAGCCGGGGCTGATCCGCACCGCCATGACCGAAGCGATGCCGCCGCACGTATGGGAGCAGAAACTGGCCGAGGTGCCGATGCAACGTGCCGGTGAACCCGAGGAAATCGCCTCAGTCGCACTGTTTTACGCATCGGACCTGTCGTCATATATGACAGGGCAGTCTCCGAAGTTACGGGCGGCCGTTACATGTGACACGCGAAGGGTGAGAACCGTCGTTGCCTGAAGGAAGGGGTCTTCGCAAGCCCTGGGAGTGGACGGGACTCGGCCGCTGATCGGTTCGTCGTCGCACGCTGGTGCGTTTTCGCCGTCGCCGAACCGATGCGGTGGGGTCGGCTGGTTCTGGCCGGTGACGCACACACGCTGGCATCAACGGTGCGTGCTCAGCGCTGTTCGACGTAGCGTCTCGTGACGGCGATATCGCTGTCGCCGTGTCCTAGCGCCGTGAGTTCCTCGAATGCGGCCTTCACGGCGGGCAACAAGACCGGATGCGTGCCGGTGGCAGTCGCCACGGCCGAAGCGAAGTCGAGGTCCTTGACCATGTACTTCGCTACGCCCGAGGGACTGTAGTCCTCGGCAATGATCCGGTCGCCGCGGCTTTCCAGGATGCGGCTCCCGGCGTATCCACCGCCGAGCAGGTGGAAGAGTTCGGTCAGATCGAGACCGCTCCGTTCGGCGAGTACGGCGGCCTCCCCGAGCGCCAGGATGGTTGACGCGACGATCATCTGGTTGCACGCCTTGGCCACCTGGCCCGAACCCAGGGGACCGAGGTGAACCGGGTTGCCGCACGCGGAGAGCACCGCCCACCCGTCCGCGACATCACGGTCCTCGCCACCGACCATGATCGACAGCGTGCCGGCTTCGGCACCTTCGACGCCGCCGGAGACCGGTGCGTCGACAACCCGTACGGCGTCGGATGTGGTCCGGGCCAACCGCTCACCGAGTTCCCTGACGCCGACCGGAGACGACGATGACGCGATGATCAGCAGCAGGGCGTCGGGCTCGCTGGCCAGGATCCCGTCGGGGCCGGCCAGGACCTCCTCGACTTGCGGAAGGTCCGGCAGCATCAGCAGGATCACCCTCGCCGCGCCGGCGAGCGACCGCGGAGTGGCATGCCACTCGGCGCCTGCGGCGACGAGATCGGAATAGCGGTCCCGGCTGCGCCCGGTGATGTGTAGGGGTCCGGGGCCGCTGTTGAGGATATTGACCGCCATCGGGTGACCCATCATGCCGAGACCGATCACTCCTACGGGAACCGTCTCGTTGGCTGACTTGTCCGTCATATGGTCGACCCTAAGCTGAGTTGCCGCCGATGAAAGGCAATGTTCATGACACACCGTTCCGAGCGTCTGCGCGTGGTCGTCGCGACGCCGCTGGCCGAGCAGCACTGCGAGTTGATCGAGCGGCTGGAGCCGCGCATCGACTTGATCCGCGATCAGTCGCTGTATCCACCGATGCGCCATCCGGCTGACTTCTCCGGGGATCCGTCGTTTCGTCGAACCCCCACTCAGCAACAAGAGTTCGAGGACATGGTCGACTCGGCCGAGGCGCTCTACGGCATTCCCGATGTCGACCCCGACGCACTGAGACGGACGGCGGCCGCCAATCCGGCACTCCGGTGGGTTCACACGATGGCGGCAGGCGGCGGCAGCCAGGTGAAGGGGGCCGGACTGAGCGAGGACCAGCTGAGCCGGATCATCTTCACGACCTCGGCCGGCGTTCATGGCGGACCGCTGGCCGAATTCGCCGTCTTCGGTCTGTTGGCCGGCGCAAAGGATCTAGGGCGCCTGATCGCCCAGCAGCACGACCGGCGCTGGACGGGCCGCTGGGAGATGGGCCAGGTTTCGGAGATGACCGTCCTGGTCGTCGGGCTCGGCGGCATTGGTCAAGAGGTGGTCAACAAACTGGCCGGACTCGGTGCGACCGTCATCGGCACTAGCCGTCACGGCGCACCGGTTGATCGCGTTGACCGGCTGATCCAGGTCGACGACATCGTGTCGACGGTCCCCGAGGTGGACGCCATCGTGCTGACGCTGCCCGGGACGGCGGCAACGGAGAAGTTGATCGGGGCCGACGTCTTCGCGGCGGTCAAGCCGGGGACGATCCTGGTCAACGTCGGCAGAGGCACGGTGGTCGACGAGGACGCTCTGCTGCCGGCGCTACGCGACGGTCGCATCGGGTTCGCGGCCCTTGATGTGTTCGCGACCGAACCCCTGCCCGAAAGCAGTCCACTGTGGGCCGAGCCGAACGTTCTCGTCAGTCCCCACACCGCTGCCCTCAACTCGGCCGAAGACCGTCTGATCGCCGAACTATTCGCTGCCAACGCGACCCGCCTGCTTGATGGAGGCGAACTCGTGAACGTGGTGGATACCGTCGACTTCTACTGAGTAGAACCTGTGCGTTTCCAAGTGATACGCCGAATAGCGTCTAGACATCCGGTTGCCGCCTGAATCGGTAGTTCTGAGCGCATGGACGGAGCCGGGCGTCTGACCAAAGGAGATCAACGTGCCTGACGCTCCGTACACGCCTCCGGTCCGCGAGGCAGACGACCCCGAATACGCGGCCAATCTTCGTCGGGCAACATTGGCAAGTACGGTCGGCAGCGCCCTGGAGTACTACGACTTCGCGCTCTACGGGCTTGCCTCGGCACTGATCTTCTCGAAGTTGTTCTTCAGCAACCTCGACCCGGGCACCGCTCTGATCGCCAGCTTCGCCACGTTCGGGGTCGGTTTCGTGGCCCGCCCGCTGGGCGGCCTGTTCTTCGGCACGATCGGCGACCGGCTCGGTCGCAAATGGGTCCTCATCGTCACGATCTTGCTGATGGGCGGCTCCTCAACCCTGGTCGGCGCGCTGCCGACCTTCGACGCCATCGGCATCTGGGCGCCCATCCTGCTGGTCTTCCTACGGCTGTGCCAGGGCTTCGGAGCCGGGGCCGAGCAGGCCGGATCAACGGTGCTGATGGCCGAGTATGCCCCGGTCGAGCGGCGCGGGTTCTTCGCCGCGCTGCCATTCATCGGCATCCAGGCCGGCACCCTGCTGGCCGCCATGGTGTTCGTGTATCTCGGCAAGATCCCCGAGGACCTGTTGCTCGGCTGGGTGTGGCGGATCCCGTTCCTGGCGTCGATCCTGCTGATCCTGGTCGCCTTGTTCATCCGGATGAGGCTGCGGGAGAGTCCGACGTTCATCGTCTTGGAGAAGCACGAGCAGATTGCCGAGCACCCGATGCGTGAGATCTTCGGGCACTCGCGGCCCAGCGTGCTCCGCGGCATCGGGCTGCGGATGGCAGAAAACGGTGGCTCGTATCTCTTCAATTCCCTCGCCGTCGCGTACGCGACGGGCACGGTCATGGTCGACCGGTCGATCGGTCCGATCGCCGTTGCGACCGGCTCGCTGATCGGGATGGTGTCGGTGCCGTTGGCCGGGCACATCTCGGATCGGGTGGGCCGGGTCCCGGTCTACCGCTTCGGCGCCGTCGTGCTGCTGGTACTCGCCTTTCCCGGCTGGTATCTGATCTCGTTGGGCCAGGCCTGGCTTGTCATCGTGGTGATCGCCGTGGCGATTGGTTTCGGCGTCAACACGATGCTCGGACCGCAGTGCGCCCTGCTGCCCGAGATGTTCGGCAACAAGCACCGCTACCTCGGCGTCGCAGTCTCGCGTGAGTTCAGCGCGGTCATCGCCGGTGGTCTGGCCGGTGTGTTGGGTGCCGCACTGATCAAGAAGTTCGACGGCTCGTGGGTGCCGCTCGGCATTTACACCTTCGTCCTGGCGGCCATCACCCTTGCGACGACCTTCATCACGCCGGAGACCCGTGGCCGTGACCTGATCCCGATTGAGGATGCTCTCGATGAGCGGCAGAAAGGAGATGAACGGCAGAAGGGAGGGGTGGCCGCACGATGAACGCCTTCGACCTGACCGGCACCACCGCACTGGTCAGTGGGTCCAGCCGGGGTATCGGGTTGGCCCTCGCCAAGGGCCTGCTCCAAGCGGGCAGCCGGGTCACCATCCACGGCCGCAACATCGACCAGGTCAAGGCAACGGCGCTTGATCTGGCCGAGGAGACCGGAGGTGAGACCGGGGTCAGCACGTTCGATGTCACCGATCAGGACGCCGTCGACCGCGGAATCGCCGACATCGAGCAGGAGTGGGGAACGCCTGACATCCTGGTCAACAACGCCGGCATTCAGCGCCGTGCCCCGTTCACCGAGTTCACGCTGCAGGACTGGAATGACCTCGTTGCCACCAACTTGACCAGCGCGTTCCTGGTCAGCCAGCGGGTGGCCCGTGGCATGGTCCAACGGGGCAGCGGCAAGATCATCAACATCGGGTCGGTGCAGAGCCAGCTGGCCCGGCCCGGGCATCGCGCCCTACAGCGCCACCAAAGGCGGGATCGTCATGCTCACCAAAGGGCTGTGCGCCGACCTCGGTCCGCACGGGATCCAGACCAACGCCTTGGCTCCCGGCTACTTCGAGACCGAACTGACGCGGGCCCTCGTCGAGGACGAGCAGTTCACCCAGTGGGTGACCACCCGCACCCCCGCCGGCCGCTGGGGCAAGGTCGAAGACCTCGTCGGGGCTCTGGTGTTCCTGGCCTCACCGGCGTCGGACTTCGTCAACGGACAGGTCCTGTTCGTCGACGGCGGCATGACAGCGGTGGTCTGAGCATGCGCATCGCCCGCCTCGAGACCAGCGACGGTGCCCGCCACGCCGGACACGGCTACACCCCACTCGGCCCCTGGATCGAGACCCAGGTCGACGACCCGGAGAACGTGGCCACGACCGTCAGCATCAACGGCGAAGTGGCGGCGAGGTCCGGCAGCTTCAACCTGCCCTCGACCGTCGCGGAAAGCATCGTCTACGTCGCGTCGTGGATCCCTCTCGGTCCCGGCGACGTCATCATGAGCGGCGCACCCAACACGTTTGTCGCGGTCACTCCAGGCGACACCGTGGAGATCACCCTCGACGGCATCGGCTCTCTCACCAATCAGGTCGTTTGACACCAGTCTTGGCCTCGCTGAACACATTTTCTCGAAGGGGACCCATCCATGAAGGCTCTCGTGGTTCACGGGGCTGGCGATCTCCGCTTCGATGATCTGCCCGCCCTGGCACCCGAATCCGGGCAGGTCCTCGTGCGCAACACCCATGGCGGTATCTGCGGATCGGATCTGCACTACTACAAGCACGGCGCCGTCGGTGCCTTCAGCCTGAAGGAACCATTGGTGCTCGGTCACGAGGTTGTCGGGCGGATCGAGGACGACCCGTCCGGTGCCCTCGCCACCGGAATCCCGGTGGCCATTCACCCGGCGACCCCCTGCGGAAACTGCCCGGAATGCCTCGCCGGGGTCCGCAACGTGTGTCGCAACGCCCGCTACTTCGGGTCCGCGGCCAGCTTCCCCCACACCCAGGGCGGCTTCTCCGAATACATGATCGTCCGGCAGGACCAGATCCGGCTGCTGCCGGACACTCTGCCGCTGTCCAGGGCTGTGTTGGCCGAGCCGCTGGCAGTCGGTCTGCACGCGCTGAACCGGGCCGGCGGGGTCGCCGGCGCCAAGGTACTCGTCGGTGGATCCGGACCGATCGGCATCCTCGCCGCCGGCGCAGCCAAAGCGGCTGGCGCCGCGGAAGTCTGGACGACTGACATCCTCGATCACCCTTTGGAGATCGCCCTGAACGTCGGCGTTGACCGCACCGTGCGGATCGGCTCCGACACCCTGCCCGATCAATACTTCGACGTGGCTATCGAGGCATCCGGCGCCTCCGTGGCCGTCGGTGCCACCCTCGCCGCGGTCCGGCGCCGCGGAGTCATGGTGCAGCTGGGGATGTTCCCGCCCGGACCCCGACCTGCCGAGCTGTCCGCCCTAGTGGCCAAGGAAATCGACTACCGTGGCGCCTTCCGATTCGATACCGAATTCGACGAAGCGATCGCGCTGCTCGCCGGTTCCACCGCCCTGGACCCGGTCATCACCCACAGCTTCGACCTCGTCGACGCCGTAGCGGCGATGGACGTGTCAGCCGAGCCTGCCATCTCGGGCAAAGTCGTGCTGCGACTGTCCGAAGACTGATATGGGTCCGTTGAAGGGGCGGGGTGATCCGCGGGTGGGTGCCGCCTTGAATTCTATTCTTCCCCGCGGAACTCGCGTCTGCGACGACTCGACCTCGAAGCCGATCAGCGCGCTGCGGCGGCATCCCCCAGCACAGTGCACGTTTCATTGAGCAGTGGCAAAACGCGTGGCCCATGCACGCGATGTGCCCAACGGACACCCGCCCCCGGGCCGGGAGTATGAGTGCTTATCGTTTGTCCGCCCGAATCACCACTAACGTCTCTTCGCGACACCCCAGCCGCAACCGGCCGGTACTTTCGAGCCATCGGGCGTGTGCGCACCGCCGGCGTGGAGTTGTCGAGCACGTCGCGAAGGTCCTCGGGTAACGGGTCGGCTGCAGTGAGGATCTGGGTTCCGGCCTTGATCTGGACGGTGCGGTAGCGGCGTGCGGTCCGAACGAATTTCTTGATGCTCCAACTGGTTTGGGCTTCCTACGGGCAGTTCTCTTGTCCACCCATGGGCAGTTCAGCTGTCCATTGACGCTGATGCTTGCTGCGCGGGTCGCATGCCGGTTACTGTCGTGGCCTGAGGGCTCACTGTGAACTGTCTGCCATGGCGCGGAGAGATTGCTGTAAGGGCACGTGTGGGGGCGAGTGATGCGACCTATTTTGTCCGGGATCTGGATACCCATTGTGGGTGTCGCTGTCGTGACGAGCGTTGCAAGCTGTGGCGACGCCCACGCTCCAGCCGCGAATCCGTCGAGTGCGGCGGTGCCAAGTCCGTCGAGGTCGCCAGATCCGGAGGTCGCCTTCGGACAGTACGACCAAGCTGAGCGGCCCTTCGTTTGCACGACCATCTTCGACGAATTCATCGACGCCGCCCAGCACCGCAACTACGCCGCATTGAAGGACACGGCCCGCGCCTACCGCGACGTGGTAACGACGTGGGACACCGAGTTGGCGAAGATCGTTTTCCCCGAAGCGCAACAACCGATCATCGACGGGATCCGTAAACTCAACGCCACCGAATTGACCGGGCTGAATGCCTTGGCCGAGGTCGACGTTAACGACGCCGACCACGTTTATGCCTTGGTTGACGCGATAGAAGCCGCGAACTCGTCGGTATATGTAGAAGGTGATCGACTCCGCGCGGCCCTCGGTTACCCCGAGCACCAAGCCGGAGTCGCGGCCGATCAGATGAATGCGGCGTGGCAAGAATTCTTGCTGGACGTCCAGCCGTTAGGGGCGAAGTGGCAGGCGGCAATCGCGGCCAATGACCTCGAGGCGGCGAAGTCCGTCAATGCGAGTGAGGACGATGCAGCGCAACGGCTCATCGATGAACTCGGCGTCATCGATTGGCCTGCGGGATTCGAGGGTCAAGTGAATGCCTTCCGCGATGATGTGCGCGGAATCATCGACTTCGACCGTCATCAGGTCGACGTGCCGAGCGCGGCGCAAATCGTCGAGGCGCCGCAAGGGAGCGCGAACGTCGCCGTCGCCGCCGCGGACGCCGAAAGTGCGCTGTGGGATGCTCTGGTGAAGGTTGATCGAGCGGCGGGTCCTTCGAAGTGCGCCTGAATCGGCTGGGGTCGCGTTGACTCAGGCCTGATGCGCCACTGCGCGGACAGCATTAGGCCCCCGATTGATCAGAATGACCCGGCCAGCACTGTGGTTGCCCTCTTGGCCGCAAACGTAGTTGCGGTTCAACGAATGTCCACGCTGTTGGAGGGCAAGTGCGCCACGGCTCGCGCGGTGAAGGAACCTTCGGCACCCTCGGGGGGCATCGGTACGGCGATCACCGGCTGCGTCGTGACAGCCGCTGCGGTCAGTGGGCTTCCGACGGCGGGCGGATATACCCACGGATTCTCATTCCTGTTTCGGCGCAGTGGTTTTCGCGGCCGTGGCTGCTTTGGTGATCCCCTTTAAGGTGCCGACGAGTAGCCGGGAGCAGATGCACCCAATGCGGACGAGAACGGTTCGGGGCGCAGTGCCAGCCGCTGGATGATTTCGGCGGCGATCTCGGCGGGTCGCGCTCCGACCCCGATCGTGATGACGCGTTCATCCGCTGCGGGAGGTTCGAGGCAGGCGAGCTGGGAGTCCAGCAGTCCCGACGGCATGTAGTGATTCATCCTCGCCGACAACCTGTTCCGGATCTCATCGTTGGACCCAGCGAGGTAGATGAACACCACGTGGGGGCCGCGGAGGCGATCTCGATAGCTGCGCTTGAGTGCGGAACACGTGACGATTCCAGGGATGCCGGCGAGATCGTGTTTCCGAATCCACGAGGCGACCGCATCCAGCCACGGCATGCGGTCATCGTCGGTCAGCGGTTGGCCCGACGCCATCTTCTCGACGTTCGCCTCTGAATGCAGGTCGTCGCCTTCCTGGAAATCCCAGCCCAGTTGGCCGGCCAGCAGGGCGGCGACGGTGGACTTCCCGCAGCCGGAGACACCCATGAGGACCAGGACGGGCTGTTGATCTGAGATGTCGGGCATGTTCATTCCTGTCGGGTTGCGTTGCTAGACAACGGCGGTCATGCCGCCGTCGACGAACAGCACTTGGCCGTTCACATACGACGAAGCGGGGGAGGCGAGGAAGATCGCTGGCCCCACCAGGTCATCGACGATGCCCCACCGGCCGGCGGGGGTGCGCCCGAGTATCCAGTCGTTGAAAGTCGAGTCGTCGACGAGTGCTTGGGTCATTTCGGTGTGGATGTATCCCGGCGCCAGGCCGTTGATCTGCAACCCGCCCGCGGCCCACTCGGCGGTCATCGCCCTGGTGAGGTTCCGCAAACCGCCCTTCGCGGCGGTGTAGGCGGCGATCGAGGGCCGTGCGAGATCAGTCTGCACCGAGCAGATGTTGATGATCTTGCCCGACCCGCGGGCCAGCTGGTATCGCGCTACCTCGCGGCCGACCAGGAAGGCGCTGGTCAGGTCCACCTGCAGCACGCGATTCCAGTTGTCCAGGCTGACGTCGAGGAGTGCCTCCCGGTGCTGCAACCCGGCGTTGTTCACCAACACCTCGATGGGGCCGAGTCGGCCCTCGATATCTGCGACAGCGGACTGAATCTGGCCGGGATCGGTGACGTCGAATCGCGCGGCATGCGCCGTGTCGGAGCCGAACCGCTCTCGCAATGCGTCGCGAGTTCGGTCCAGCCGAGCACCGTCCACACCATTGAGCACCACCCGGGCGCCCGCCGCGGCCAGCCCCGCGGCGATGGCCATCCCGATCCCCCTGCTGGACCCGGTGATGACCGCCAGGCGTCCCGTCAGGTCGAACAGACCGGCTTCGAGAGCAGGTTTCACCTGGTGTCACCGTGCACCCACCGGGTTGGACAATCTGCCGATCCCGCCGATCTCGATCTCGCTGTGATCACCCGGTTTTACCGGGGTGTAGGTGCCGGGCGCGCCAGTGAGCACGATGTCCCCAGGACCGAGGCTGAGGTAGGAGGTCAGGTACACGAGCTGCTCGGTGATGTTCCAGGCGAGTTGTGCCGTGCTGGCACTGGCCTGGTCTTCACCGTTCACACGCACGGTGATCGACACGGCTGATGGGTCGAGGTCCGTCTCGATCCAGGGACCGATCGGGGTGAATCCGTCGCCGTGCTTGGCCTGTGTCATCTTCTCGTCGAGTGCGACCTGGTCGACCGCCGTGACGTCGTTGCCGATGGTGAAACCGAGGATGGCGCCGGGTACTTGCTCGGGCGTCAGGTTCCGGCAGGGGTGCCGGATGACGACGGCCAGCTCGCCCTCGATGTTCACCTGGCCGAGTCGTTCGTCGACGAGGATGTCGTCGTCCGGCCCAACGATTGTTCTCGGCGACTTCAGGAATGCCTGCCGCGGCAGTTCGCGGTCGCCGGGCCCGTTGTGGGCCATGCCGAGCACGACCAAAGGTTGGACCGGGGCGAGCAGTCGGACCGTCCCGACCGGATACTCGTTCCCGGTGAACCGCGGCTGTGCGGCGAACGGGTCGGCGATCTCCAGCCATCGGTCGGTGTCCTGGACGACGTGATGGGGGCCGGTTCGAGTGGCAATTCGTGCGATCCGCATGGCCGTCTAGACCGTAACCGGTTGGATGACGTCGGTGGTCCGGTAGGAATTGTCCAGCGGTGCGGGCCGGGCGGCGATGTCCGCCTCGCTGTCGTCGACCGCGTCGGTGAGCAAGGTGAGGTCGCGGGCGCGTGTCTCGGGCGTGTGGAAGGTTGCGTACAGGGTGATGAGCGTCAGGACGATGACGTACACCGCGAGCGGGATCCACGAGTTGTTGAACCAGCCCAGGAGCAGCGCTCCGACGAACGGGGCAATGCCGCCGGCGATGATGGCGCTGAACTCGCGGCACACGGCGACGCCGATGTAGCGATGCCGGGACCCGAAGAGTTCCGGCAGGGCGGCGCACTGTGCGCCCAGCATTACGTTGACGCCGACTCCGTACGAGATCGCGATGACGACGACGGTGAGGACCGGGTTGCCGAGGGACAGCAGCGGCCAGGCGACCACCGCCAGTGCCAGCTGGATGATGGCGCCCACGCGGTAGACCTTCATCCGGCCGAACTTGTCGGACAGGGAGCCGGCGAACGGGATCGTGAAGAACCCGAGGGTGGCACCGATCGCGACGGCCAGCGGGCCGATGGACTTCTGCACGCCCAGTGTGCTCACGTAGGTGATCGTCAGCGTTTGATAGATGTATGAGCCGCCGTTCTCGGCCATCCGCAGGCCGATGCCGCGGAGCACGGTCGAGCGCGACGTCTGCAGCAGTTCGCGGAACGGCTTCTGGCTGACCTGTTCCTGCTTCTCGAGTTTGACGAAGGTGGGACTTTCCTTGAGCCGCAGGCGAATCAGGACAGCGACGGCGATCAGGAAGATCGACGCGAGGAACGGAATGCGCCAGACCCAGCCCAACAACGCGTCCTCGGGCACCTGGCCGAGGCCGACGAACACCGCGGACGCCAACAGCGTGCCGAGCATGATGCCGACGAAGGGCAGCGCCGAGTAGAAACCGCGCCGTCGCACCGGCGAATACTCCGCCATCAGGGTCGTGGCGCCTGCCTGCTCGGCACCGGCGCCGAAGCCTTGGGCGATGCGCAGGACCACCAGCAAGATGGGTGCCAGGACCCCGACATGTGCGGCAGTGGGTAGAACGCCGATCAGCGTGCTGGATCCGCCCATCAGAGCGATCGTGATCATCAGCACCCACTTGCGGCCCAACCGGTCGCCGAGGGCTCCGAAGAAGAGGCCGCCGAGCGGCCGGGCCAGGAAGCCGATCGCCAGCGTCGCGAGGCTGGCGACGGTGCCTGCGGACGCGCCGAGCGCGGGGAAGAAGATCTTGCCGAAGATCAGCGCCGAGGCCAGCGAATACAACGCGAAGTCGTAGTACTCCAGGGCGCTGCCGACGGATGCCGCCAGGGTGGCCCGCTTCAGATTGCGTGCGTACTCGGGGTCGTCGTTGAGACGCGCTGCGTCCGTCGACGGGGGGTGGTCGTCATTCATGTCCGCTCTCCGATGCTCATCCGCAGGCGAGGTCGTTCACGACTGTCCCGCGGCGGGTGTGATCCGTATGAAGGGGCGTACCCCGATGTGATACACACCATACGGCTTAGCTGAACACAGTTCAATAATTTGAACATAATTCGCAGAAAGACGTTGACTGTGACGCATTTTGACCATTTAATCGAGATGCTGTTCAGCATGCTGAACATGGCGTACGCTTCCTTCAACCGTAGGAGAAGGGACTGTAACCGTGGCTTTAGACACCAGCAGCCAGCGACCTGAGCGACTCCGAGTCGTGGCTTCGACACCGATCAGCGAGGAGTTGATCGACCTGGTCGTGCGTGCAGAGCCGCGCATCGATTTCGTCCGCGACCAGTCGCTACTGCCGCCGCAACGTTTCGCCGGTGACCACGTCGGTGACCCGTCCTTCCGGCGTTCCCCCGAACAGCAGCAAGCCTTCGAGGAACTCGTCGATTCTGCCCAGGCGCTCTACGGCGTCCCGGACGAGCAGCCCGCGGCGCTGGGACGCACCGTCCGCAACAATCCAGGTCTGCTCTGGGTGCACACCATGCCCGCCGGCGGCGGCAGCCAGGTCGAAGCCGCTCAGCTGGGCGAAGCTGAGCTCTCCCGGATCAGTTTCACGACCTCGGCGGGAGTGCATGGCGAACCGTTGGCGGAATACGCGCTCTTCGGGCTACTCGCCGGCGCCAAGTCGCTGCCGCGGCTACTACATCAACAACGGACAGTCCACTGGTCCGACCGCTGGGAGATGGGGCTGCTGAGCCAACAGCGCGTCCTGCTCGTTGGGCTCGGCGGAATCGGTCAGGCGGTCGCGGCCAAGCTCGCCGCTCTGGGCGTCACCGTGGTAGGCACCAGCCGCTCCGGCACTCCGGTGCCCGGGGTGCGACGAATCGTGCATCCCGATGACCTCGCGGACGCCGCCCGCGATGTCGACGGCATCGTGGTCAGCCTGCCTGGCACCGCAGCTACCGAAGGTCTGGTCAGACGCCGAAGGTCCTGCGCGCCAGCCAAGCCCGGCTTCACCCTGGTCAGTGTGGGTCGAGGCACGGTCATCGACGAACCTGCGACTAATCGACGCACTGCGCGACGAGCACGTCGGATTCGCCGCGCTCGACGTCTTCGCGTCCGAACCGTTGGCGCCCGACAGCCCCCTCTGGACCGATCCCAGGCGTTCTGATCAGCCCGCACACCGCGGCCCTCAACTCCGCTGAGGACCGGCTGATCGCCGAGCTGTTCGCGAACAACGCCACGCGCTATCTCGACGGACGCCGATTGCGCAATCTGGTCGATACCGTCGAATTCTACTGAGCGCTGCAGGCGCCACCACAACGACGATCGACATAGGTCCCCGATCCCCAAGGAGAAGCCATGGCCGACGATGCCGAACGCGGCGCGGGCAATTCGCCGGCGGTAACGCGCTCGATCCGCATCCTCGATCTGCTCGCCGAAGCCCGCGGAGTTCCGCGGACCCTCACCGAGATCGCTCGCGAACTGGGCTTGGCCAAATCCTCGGTGTCGAACTCTGCGCTCGCTCTCGAAGAGGGCGGGCTCGTTCGCCGCAGCAGCGCCGGCTACCTACTCGGTCGACGCACCGTCGAGCTCGGTAGCGCGTTCCTCGCCGGCTTCAATCAGATCCGCGAGTTCTACCGCGTCTGCGAAGAGTCCGAGGTGCTACGCAACCAGCTCGTCCAGATCGCTCTGCTCGACGGCGCGCAGGTGCTTGTACCTCGCCGTCTTCGAAGGACGTCAGCGATTCCCCATGTCGGCCAGCGTGGGGGACCGATATCCCGCGTCGGTTACCGCAGTCGGTACCGCGTTGCTGTCCGAACTGACCCCGAGCCAGGTCGCCGAACTCTATTGGGACAACAGCAATCTCGTTGGATTCACCAAAAAGTCCACCTCCACCCTGACTGAACTGCAGGAAAAGCTGGAACGCACTCGCCAACGCGGGTACGCCGCCGACGAAGGGGAAGTCCACCCGACCGTCCTCGGGCTGGCCATCCCGATTCCTGGTGGCTCCGGAGAACCGTCCTTCGCGATCGGCGTCTCCATCGTTCACCCCACCGGATCCGTTGACGAACGCGACACCATATTGACCGCACTGCGCGGCGCCGCGGTCAGTCTGACCCGACCCCGACTGCTCACTGCCTGACGAGAGCCGCCTTCTCCGCGACGCGCGGCGGTGTTGGACTGGACGCCGCGCGCCACCGACGGCTCCCGACAAGCAGAAGTCCTCAGTACGTTCGATGTGTCCTAACGGCGTCTAAGGCAACGAGTCACCCGCACTGTACGTCCGAGGCAGATCAGTTCAGTACCAACACGAGTTGTAGGTAGTCGGTAACCGATACGCCCTTC
>CAVTKI010000018.1:0-34766 GCA_963735245.1 uncultured Actinomycetota bacterium | reverse complement strand
AATGGGCGGAACTACCGTGACAGTCGTTCGCGCAGCTCGCGCTTGAGCACCTTGCCGTAGCTGTTCTTCGGCAACTCGTCGACGTAGACGTAGCGTTTCGGTCGCTTGAACCGCGCGATCCGCTCGAGCAGATGCGCGTCGAGATCGCCTTCGGCGGCCTCGCCGACGATGAACGCGACGACGACCTCGCCCCACTCCTCGTCGGGCGCGCCCACCACGGCACGCCTCGCTGACGTCGGGGTGTGCGATCAACACCTCCTCGACCTCGCGGGGGTAGATGTTGCTTCCGCCGCTGATGACGACGTCCTTGCGAGCGGTCGCGCAGCGTCAGCAACCCGCGCTCGTCGAACGAGCCCATGTCGCCGGTGCGCAGCCAGCCGTTGCTGCAGCGTGGCCGCGGTGGCGTCGGGATTGTTCCAGTAGCCCGACATGACGACGTCACCGCGGCAGACGATCTCGCCGATCTCGCCGACGCCGGCCGCGCCCCGTCCTCGGCGAGCACCGCGACGTCCACCCCGGACGCGCGCGTACCCGACCGAGCCGAGCGTCGCGTCGTCGGCGTTGCACGTGGTCGGCGCGCCGAAGCCCCGTGATCGTCATCGGTGCCTCGCCCTGGCCGTAGAGCTGGACGAAGATCGGGCCGAACGCCGACATCGCCTTCTTCAGGCTGTCCACGTACATCGGGCCGCCGCCGTAGACCACCGTGTGCAGGTTCCGCGGCCGCGGCCGTCCGGTCTCCACCAGGCGCGCACCATCGTCGGGGCGAGGAACGCTGCTGCATCCCGGATGGTGCTCGCAGAGATCGAGGAACTCGTCGGGCTCGAATGCCGCCGACTCCGGAATCACCTGGCGCGCCCCACGCAGTACGTACGGCGCGATGTAGAGGCCGGAGCCGTGCGACATCGGCGCGCCGTGGATCAGGCTGCAGTTCTCATCCGGGTCGTCGAAGTCCGCGAGGTGCGACACCGTCATCGCCATCAGGTTGCGGTGCGACAGCATCGCACCCTTCGACCGTCCGGTGGTTCCGCTGGTGTAGAACAACCACGCCAGTGCCGCCGGATCGGTCGTCGGGCACGGCGCGCGGGCCGGCGGTCAGCCGTGCGGCGTACCTCGGCCCGGTGACCGACTCGACCGGAACGTCGGTGGCGGAGGTGAGTTCTCCCGCGATCTTCGGCTGACGCGAATACCTGTGTGGCGCCTGCGTCGTCGATGATCTGGACCATCTCGCGCACGTGGAGCTTGTAGTTGATGGGCACGACGACGCACTCTGCCGCCCAGATGGCGAACATCAACTCCACGATCTCCGGCCGGTTCTCACTGGCGATCGCGATGCGCGCACCCGCCGGGTTGGCTCGCCGGATCGACGTGGCCAGGCGCAGCGCACGGTCGCGCAACTCGCGCCAGCTGCAGACCTGCCGCTGCCCGACGTACACCGCACCGCGGTCGCCGTGCCTGGCCGCGGCCTGGTCGAGAACGGCGAACAGGTTCACCGGCCCACCCATTCCGAGGACAACGCGAAGTCGGACAGGTACTTGGTCGAACTCCAGCCGCCGTCGACGACGATCGTCTGACCGTTGATGAACTCGGCGGCGGGGGAGCACAGGAACGCCACCGTGCCCGCGATGTCCGCGATGGTGCCCAGCCTGGTGTGTGGCGTCATCTCGGTGTTGATCTTGCGGAACCGCTCGTCCTCGAGGCGCTCGGCCACCATCGGAGTCAGCGTCACACCGGGAGCCACGGCATTGCAGCGGATTCCCTGCGCCCCGTACTGACAGGCGATGTGGGTGGTCAGCGCCGTCAACCCGCCCTTCGCCGCGGAGTACGCGCCGCCGCGCAGCCCGCCGACGACGGCGAAGGTGGACGTCACGTTGATGATCGCAGAGCCGGGCTGCATGTGCGGAATGACGTCGCGCGCCAGCCGGAACGGCGCACGCAGCATCAAACCCAGGAAGTAGTCGAGGGATTCGTCGTCGGTCTCGTGCAACGGCTTCGGTTTGCCGACGCCCGCGTTGTTGACCAGGAAGTCGACGTGTCCCCACCGCTGCACGGCCGCGTCGACGATGCGGGCGGGGGCGTCATCGGCGGTGAGGTCGACGGCCAGCGTCGCGAGTCGATCCGGATCGCCGACCGCCGCAGCCAGTTCCGCGAGCCTGGCCTCGTCACGTCCGGTGCCCAGCACCGCCATGCCCTGCTCGGCCAGCTTGACCGCGGTGCCGAACCCGATGCCGCTGCTGGCGCCCGTCACGATCGCTACCTGCATGTCACTCATCCACTTCCGTCAGAGTCGCCCTGATCCGATGCTTCAAGACCTTGCCCGCGTCGTTCTTGGGCAACACGTCCCAGACCGCCACCTGCTCGGGCACCTTGAACCTCGCCACGCCGTGGCCCTCGAGGAATTCGCGCAGATCGGCGACGCCGGGACGCTCGCCGCCGCGCGCGACGATCACCGCACACGCCCGCTCGCCCGTCCGCGGATCGGGCAGGCCGACGATCGCCACCTCGGCGATGCCGGGATGGCCGACCAGCAGATCCTCGATCTCCTTGGGTGAGATGTTCTCGCCGTTGCGGATGACGACGTCCTTGGCCCGGCCCGTGACGACCAGGCAGTCGCCGTCCCAGCGGCCGAGATCGCCGGTGCGGAAGTAGCCGTCGGCGTCGAACGAGTCGTCCTCGTCCTCGGCATGCAGGTAACCGACCAGCATCTGAGCGCCGCGTGCCCGGATCTCGCCCCCGTGCGTCGGCGAGGGTGACGTGGGCGATGCCGGGGCGGCCGTCGGTGTCGGCGGCGTGATCCGGGTCGTCCGGCGACCCGACGGTGGTGACCGGCACCTCCGTCGACCCGTACACCCGGGTGACCGCGGCATTGTCGAAATACTCAGTGGCCCTGCGGATCAGCGACGGCGGCACGGAGGCTCCGCCGCAGATGAACACCTTCAGGTCGGGCAGATGGGTGCCTGCCCGCTCTGCGGCCGCGAGCAGCTGCTCGAGGAACGGGGTGGCCCCCGCCATGTGCGTGCAGTGTTCCGTCACTGCGAGCGCCACCGCATCGTCGGCGTCCCAGCGCTGCATCAGCACGGCGGTGGAACCGACCAGCAGCGGACACTCGAAGGCGTAGATGGAGCCGCCGATGTGCGCGATCGGCGAGGGAACCAGGAACTTGTCGCCGGGGTCGACGCGCCAGTGATCCGCGATCTGGGAGATGAGCGCATGGATCGAATTGTGCGTGTGGAGAACGCCCTTGGGCCGTCCGGTGGTGCCCGAGGTGTACATGATCATCCGGACCGCATCCGGGTCGAGTTCGCTCGCGGGTGCTGCGCAGTCGACGTCGAGCAGGTCCGGGTAGGCGCTGTGGGCGCCGGGGTCGTCGCGCACCACCACGACCTCCGGAGGGGCGTCCATCGCGGCCGTCACGCGGCCCAACATGGCGGCGTAGTCATGGCCGCGGAAGGTGCCGGGCACGAAGATCATCCGGCTCTCGGCGTCGTCGAGGATGAAGCGCAGTTCGTGGTCGCGCAGCGACGGCAGGATCGGGTTCACCACCATCCCCGCCAACGTCGCCCCGAGATACACGACTGCGGCCTCGTGCCAGTTGGGCAGCATGAACGACACCACACTGCCTTCGGGCATCCGGTCGGCCAGCGTCGCGGCCAGCGCGCCTGCTCGGCGGTACAGCTCGCCACAGTCCATCCGAACGTCGCCGTCGATCACGACGATGCGGTCCGGCGTCTGCGTCGCGGCGTCCCGAAGTGCGTCGGCCAGCGTGCCACGCACCCAGAGTCCGCCGTCGTATGCCTCCGCGGCGCGGGCATCGTCCCACCGGATCGACCGTCCGCCAATCGTTTTGCGGCCGCTCACCACGTCGTCCTGCCTAACCCTTCACCCGGCGCAGCGTCATCGAGTGCCGGAAGCGGGAGGCCGGGTGGGTATTGATGGTGACCTGGGCGACCTCGCCGTCGGACGTCTTGTACGTGCGGTGCACCTCGACAGCGGGCGCGCCCGCGCCGACCTTGAGGCGTCCGGCGAGTTCCGGGGTGACCAGGACCGCGCCGATCTCCTGGTAGACCTCGACGACGCTCACGCCGAAGAGATCCTCGATGAGGGGGAAGATCGGGCCGGTGTGCCGTTGCAGCAGCCTGCCGACCGCCGCGAACGCACGGTTGATGTAGTACTCGGTCCAGCAGTGTGTGTACTCGGCGTCGACGGCCTGGCGGAAGCCGAGCACGGCCAGCCATTCCTCGCCCTCGGGAAGCCCGGTGCGCGAAGCGAGTTCGGCATCGATGGTGACCATCCGGGTGGACTCGATGTCGAGTTCGGCCCCGCTGGCGAAGGCCAGCAGATCGTTGATGGTCATGTTGTCCTGGGCGTAGGAATTCGCCGAGACGCGGGGAACGACCGTGGTCCCCGCACGCGGCCGCGACGCCACCAGGTTGTCGTCGCGCAGTCGGCGCAGCGCCTCGCGGACGGTGTAGCGGCTGACGGCGAACCGCTCACACAACTCGTGCTCGGTGGGCAGCTGCGAGCCGACCGGATACACCCCGTCCACGATCTCCTTCCGAAGCGTGCGGGCCACCTGCAGGTACCGGTGATCGGCGGGGGCGACGGTCATGTCGGTCGGTCCCGTCGCAGCGCGAGCACGCTGCCCTCACCGTCGGCGGAGACGTACAGCGTTCCGTCCGCGCCCGCGGCGATCCCTGCGAACGGGCCCTGCGGACCGGAGAACGGCGGCATGCCCTTGAGCGGCTTGGGATCCACCCCCGGAGGCGGGCCGACCGGCAGCCCCGAGGCGATCGTGGTACGCGCCCCGGACGCCAGATCGACCGCGATCACGGCCTTCTCGCCGGCATCGACGATGAACAGCGTGCCGTCGATGGCGAGGAGGCCCTGCGGTCGCTGCAGACCGTCGACGAGCGTCTCGGTTCCCGAGTTCGTCACCTTCACCACGCGGCCGGTGTCGCGCGACCAGCACGGTGCCGTCTGCCGTCGACGGTCACGCCCACCGGCTCGTCCAGTCCACTGGCGATCACCTCGACGCCGGCGGAGCCGACCGAGAGCACCCGACCGGTGCCCTGTTCGACGGCGACGACCTGCCCGCCTGGCGTCAGTGCCACACCGTAGAGCTGGTCGAAACCGTCTGCCAGATAGTCGCATTCGTCGGTCGCGGGCCGGTAGCGGGCCACCTGGCCACCGGACGTGGTCACGACGAACTCGCCTGGCCCGGACGGCACCAGCCCGCGCAGGAAGCCCGGATAGCCGGGCGAGAACAGCATCCCGACGGTCTGCAGCGAGCCGTCCGGTTGCAGCACGTAGAAGTAGGTGCCGTCGGCGACGTAGACCTTGCCGTCGACACCGACGGCAAGATCCATCGGCCAGTTCAGCGCACCGGGAAGCGTGGTCCTGGTCTCGCCGCCGCAGAGGATCTCGGTGATCTCGCCGGTGAAGTTCGAGACGAACAGCCTCGCCTTCGAACCAGATCCGACGATCGTGCAGTTGTCGAGTCCGGGGGTCAGCTGGGCCAGCACGGTCTGCTCGCCGGTGCGGGGATCGATGCGGAGCACCTGGCCGGTGGCCACCTGGGTCGACACGATGCGACCGTCGGCGTCGAACTTGACCGAGTCGGGAACGCCGAGCCCGGTGGCTATGACTTCTGGGTCGCGTGCCCGCTCGCCGTCGGGATCGATGCGCCAGATCTCGTTGGCGCCCATCACCGGGAAGTAGAGCAGGCCGTCCGGGCCGACCTCCATCGCGTTCGGCGAAGGGCACGTCCTCCAGGAGAACCCGGGCGGACCGCCGTTGAGGTCGAACTCCATCAGCCGGCCACCCTCGCGGCACTCGCCGATGAACAGCCGACCGTCGTGGAAGGTGATGCCGTTCGCCGACGGGATGTCGTCGCGGAGCACCCGGGTACGGCCCGACGTCTCGCGCACACTGACCCGGCCGTCCATGACCTCGGTCGCGAAGAGGTTGCCGCGCGCGTCGAAGGCGACGTCGTCGGGCGCGATGATGTCGCCACCCTTGGCGCTGACGACCTCGACTTCTCCGGTGGCGAGGTCCAATGCGCTGATCTGGCTGCCCGTCACCTGCGCGATGTAGATCCGACCGTCGGGTCCGGTGCGAAGACCATTGGCGCCGAACAGCCTGCTCGCCGGCGGTGAGGCGTTCGAGACGCCAGCCGTCCGCGACCGCCGGCGTAGCCCGCGCGGGGTAACGCGTCGTCTGTGCGCCTGTCACGGATCGGACCCTAGCAAGTCCATTTGGTCCAGACAATAGGACGGACGAAGTGACGATCGATGCTTGACGATCGCCCATTAGTGCTGCGGAATAGTGTTCTCCAATTGGCAGAGCACCATATGTTGTCCGGACAAATAGACCAAGGAAAGCGAGTCATGGCGTCGTCTCAAGGTCTCCTCCGCCTCGATGGCCGCATCGTGGTGGTATCCGGCGCAGGTGGCGGCGGCATCGGCACGACGGTGACCGCGATGGCCGCCGAGGCGGGCGCCACCGTGATCGCGGTGAGCCGGTCCAAGGAGAACCTCGACGAGCACGTGGTGCCGCTGGCCCGACGCGGCCTGTCGGTCGTGCCGGTGGCGGCCGATTCGTCGACCGACGACGGCATCGCCGCCGTCATGGATCAGGTCCGGCGCACCGACGGGCGAGCTGTACGGACTCGTCAACGTGGCGGGCGGCGCAGCGCCCTCGACGTGGATGCCGTCGACCCGGGTGACGCGGTCGGACTGGCGCGACCTGTTCACGGCCAACCTGGAGACTGCGTTCTTCACCAGCCAGGCGGTCGCCGCCGAGCTGCGTGCGCAGGGCAGCCCCGGCTCGATCGTGTCCATCTCCTCGATCAGCGGCGTGAACACCGCGCCGTTCCACATCGCCTACGGCACGGCCAAGGCGGCGGTGGTCGCCATGACCCGCACGATGGCGCTCGAACTGGCCATCCACGGCATCCGCGTCAACGCGGTGGCGCCGGGCGTCACGGAGACGGCGGCCTCGCAGACCTACGTCGACCCCGACCCCGAACGGGACAGGGCCGCCATCGCGATGGGACGGCGCGGGCGCCCAGAGGAACAAGCGGGCGCGATCCTGTTCCTGCTGTCGGACCTGTCCAGCTACGTAACCGGCCAGACGCTGCTCGTCGACGGCGGCCTCGACCTGAAGTGGAGCCACCTGGCTCCCGACCACACGTCCCTGTTCCTGAAGGACGAAGACTTCCGCGCAGAGATCAGTCGGCCCTGAAGGAGCGAACCAGTGACTGACGTGGACCACCAGGCAGACGACACGACCGGGGTGGAGCTCGAGGAACTCTCCACGCCGACGACGATCGGGGTGGAGGCCTACACCTCCGAGGCGTACGCGCGCGCCGAGCGAGACAAGCTGTGGCGCAAGGTTTGGCAGCAGGTCGGCAGGGTCGAGGAGATCCCGGACGTCGGCAGTTACCTGACCTACGACATTCTCGACGACTCCATCATCGTGGTGCGCACCGGACCGAACGAGTTTGCCGCCCACCACAACGTCTGCATGCACCGCGGCCGCCGTCTCGTCGACGTCCCGCAGGGCGCCAAGAACGCGTGCGACAAGACCAGGAAGTCCTTCGTCTGTGGATTCCACGGCTGGACATACGGTTTGGACGGCGCCTGCACCCACATCCGGGAGCAGGACGACTGGCAGGGCGCGCTGACGCCGGAGAACACCCACCTCGCGCACGTCAACGTCGACACCTGGGGCGGCTGGCTGTTCGTCAACATGGACCCGGACTGCGAACCGCTGGCGCGACTACCTGTTCCCGGCCGCGAAGATCCTCGACCCGTTCGGGCTGGAGAACATGCGCTTCAAGTGGCGCAAGTGGCTGAACTTCGACTGCAACTGGAAGGTCGCGCTGGAGGCCTTCAACGAGACCTACCACGTGTTCACCACGCACCCGGAGTTCAACAAGTTCGGCGAGTTCAAGGGCTGGGCCAAGGCGCAGGGCAAGCACAGCAACATCGGCTACGACGCGCCAAAGGGCTTGGACGAGACCAAGTCCAAGATCCGCCTCGGCTCCGGTGACCCGCGCATCTCGACGGCGGAGATGCAGGTCTACACCATGGAGGAGACCAACGCGACCACCACGCAGACGCTGGTGAACGCGGCCAAGCGTCTGGTCGACGAACTACCGGAGGGCACGCCCGCCGAAAAGGTCCTCGAGCACTGGTTGACCTCGGCGCGCAACGACGACGCCGCGCGCGGCGTCGTCTGGCCGACCATCCCCGCCGACATCCTTGGCCAGAGCGGCACCGCGTGGCAGATCTTCCCGAACTTCCAGATCGGTCAGGGCCTGACCAGCGCGCTCTGCTACAGCGCCCGCCCCGACCCGAGCTACAACCCGGACAAGTGCATCTTCGAGGTGGCGGTGTTCGAGCTGTACCCGAAAGGCCAAGAGCCGCAGACCGAGTGGGTCTACACGCCGGTCGGCGATCCGAACTGGCTGTCCGTGCTCCCGCAGGACTTCTCCAACATGGCCGCGGTACAGCAGGGCATGAAGTCGCTGGGCTTCCCCGGCACCAAGCCCAACCCGTACCGCGAACGCAGCACCGTCAACCTGCACTACCAACTGTCGAAGTACATGGGCACCGGCGCCCCCCAAGATCTCACGTGATTTGTGCACGTTTACCGCGCTCAGCGCCGGTAAACGTGCACAAATCGCAGAAAAGGAGCAGCGATGAAGGTCAATCTCGGTACCGGAGCACAGAACTCGCACGACTGGGACCGCGTCCTGGCAGGCGACTTCAGCAGCGCACCGGAGACTCCCGACTGGCAGTGCGTCGAGGGCGCGCTCGCCCTCGGCGACCTGGCCGAGCCGCTCGGCTTCGACGGGATCTGGTTCCCCGAGCACTGCGGCACGCCATATGGCATGACGCCCAACCCGATTCAGGCCCTGACGCTACTTCGCGGGCCGGACCGAGCGGGTCAGCCTCGGCACGTTCGTCGCCGTCGCGCCGTGGTGGAATCCGGTGCGGTTGGCGCACCAGATCGCCTACCTCGACATCGTTTCCAAGGGCCGGTACAACACGATCGGGATCGGCCGCGGGGTGTCGAAGTCCGAGTTCGACGCCGTCGGCGTCCCGCGCGAGGAGAGCCGCGAGCGGTTCAACGAATGCCTGGACATCCTGGAGTTGGCGTTCAGCGGTGAGCGGTTCTCCTACGACGGGGAGATCTTCTCGTTCCCGGAGATGTCGCTGCGCCCCGAGCCGTACAGCAAGGACCTGTTCTCGCGGATCTACAGCTCGTCGTCGACGGCCGAATCGCTGGAGATCCTGTCGCGTCGCGGCATGGTGCCGTTGTTCGTCGGCAACAAGCCGATCTGGGATGCCGGCGCCGAGGTGCAGAAGGTGAACACCTTCCGCAAGGAGGAGGGCTTCGCGCCCTGCCAGCCGAAGAACGTGATGTTCATGTACTGCACGCCCGACGAACCGGACGCGGCGCAGACCGACGAGTGGATCTGGACCGCCAACCGCGACGTCACCGTGCACTACGGCTTCGCCGACGCGTCGAACTTCAAGGGCGTCAAGGGATATGAGGCCTACGCCGCCCGCGAAGCCAGCGCGACGGCGGTGCTCGCCGAGGCCGTGCAGGACAAGCCGGAGCCCGGCACCAAGAAGATGCCCGGCTACCACGCGTCCAACCTGCTGATCGGCACGCCCGAGGTACGATCTTCGAGAAGCTCAAGGCCGCCCAGGAGGCCTGCTCGTTCTCCGAGGTCACCATCGTCCCGCAGTTCGGCACCATGCCGTACGCCGACGGCATCGAGAGCGTCAAGCTGTTCGCCCGCGAGGTGCTGCCCGCCGTCCACGAGATGGCCGCGCCGCTGCACGAGGCCGCGCTGCCGGCGGAGGCGCTGGCATGACGGCTGGTCCGAGAGTGCGGCCCCACCCAGACACCGGACGACGTCGACATCCCGGCGCTGCGCGCGAAGTACAGGCGGGAGCGCGAGAAGCGGCTGCGCACCGAAGGTTCCAAGCAGTACGTCGAGACCGGCGACGGGTTCGCCGAATTCGCCGAGATCGACCCGCACACGCCGTACGCCGAACGCGATCCGATCAACGAGGACATCGACGTCGCCGTGCTCGGTGGCGGCTTCGGTGGACTGCTGAGCGCCGCGTACCTGAAGAAGGCAGGCGTCGACGACGTCAGGGTCATCGAGATGGGCGGCGACTTCGGCGGCGTCTGGTACTGGAACCGCTACCCGGGCATTCAGTGCGACAACGAATCCTATTGCTACGTACCACTGCTCGAGGAGCTCGACTTCATCCCGAGCAAGAAGTTCGCCGACGGCGCCGAGATCTATCAGCACTGCCGCAACATCGGAAAGCACTTCGGCCTGTACGACGGCGCCATCTTCTCCACCCAGGTGCGCGATCTGATCTGGGACGACGAGATCGACCGCTGGCGGATCACCACCAACCGCGGCGACGACATCCGGGCCCGCTTCGTCGTGATGGCCTCGGGCCCGTTCAACCGCCCGAAGCTCCCCGGCATCCCCGGTATCAAGGACTTCAAGGGGCACAGCTTCCACTCGTCGCGGTGGGACTACGACTACACCGGCGGCAACTCAGCCGATCCGGTGCTGGACAAGCTCGCCGACAAGACCGTGGCGATCATCGGCACCGGTGCGACGGGCGTGCAGATCGTGCCGTTCCTCGGCAGGTACGCCAAGCAGGTCTACGTCGTGCAGCGCACACCGTCGACCGTCGACGAGCGCAACAACGCGCTCACCGATCCGGAGTGGGCGAAATCGCTTGAGCCGGGCTGGCAGAAGGAACGGCAGCGCAACTTCCACTCCTGGACCTTCGAGGGGATGGCCCTGGGGCAACCGGACTTCGTGTGCGACTTCTGGACCGAGCTCGGCCGCAACACCGCCGCCCGGGTGCTGGCCCTGGAGGACCCGGCCTCGATGACCCCCGAGCAGTTCATGGGCCTGCGCGAGGAAGAGGACTACAAGCTCATGGAGCGGCTGCGACGCCGCGTGGAGAGCCTCGTCGAGGACGGCGCGACGGCCGAGGCCCTCAAGCCCTACTACCGATTCCTGTGCAAGCGGCCATGTTCCAACGACGACTACCTGCCGACGTTCAACCGTCCCAACGTCACGCTGATCGACGTGTCGGAGAGCAAGGGCGTGGAGCGGCTGACCGAGAACGGCCTCGTCGCGAACGGGGTCGAGTACCCGGTCGACTGCATCATCTACGCCAGTGGCTTCGAGATCACCACCGAGATCAGCAGGCGCTACAGCATCGACGCCATCGAAGGACGCGACGGCGTGTCGCTGTACGACCACTGGGCCGACGGCTTCAAGACGTTGCACGGGATGACGAGCCGCGGCTTCCCCAACCAGTTCTTCACCGGCTTCACCCAGGTCGGCATATCGGCCAACATCGCGGCCAACTACGAACTGCAGGGCGAGCACATCGCCTATGTCATCGCCGAGGCACTCAAACGCGGCGCCACCACCCTGGAGCCGACTCAGGAGGCACAGGACGACTGGTGTGCGACCGTGAAGGAGACCGCGATCGACAACTCGGCGTTCGACGCCGAATGCACACCGGGCTACTACAACAACGAAGGCGGCGGGGGCGGGGAAGGCATCCGCAGCCACCTCGGTGAGCCGTACGCGCCGGGCTTCTACGCCTTCGGCGACCTGCTGGCGCAGTGGCGCGACGAGGGCAGCCTCGACGGATCTGGAGCTGGGCAGGTGACGACATCTCACCGACGGCGAGCGCACACTTGTTGGCGGCCTCACTCGCGATTTACGTACAACAAGCGTGCGCTCGGCGCATGTCTGAGCTGAGGTTCGACGGTCGCGTCGCCGTCGTCACCGGTGGCGGGCGCGGGCTCGGTCGCGAGTACGCCCTGCTACTGGCGTCCCGGGGCGCGAAGGTCGTCGTCAACGACATCGGGGGCAGCCTCAGCGGCGAGGGGGTCGACGAAGGCCCCGCCCACGACGTCGCGGCCGAGATCAACGCGGCAGGGGGAGAGGCGATTCCGTGCACGGAGACGGTCACCACCGCCGCAGGCGGACAGGCCATCGTCGATGCGGCGGTGGACCACTTCGGCCGGATCGACGTTCTGGTGCACAACGCGGGCAACGTGCGCCGTGCTCCGCTGGCGGAGATGTCGTACGAGGACTTCGACGCCGTGCTGGACGTACATCTGCGCGGCGCGTTCCACGTCGTCCGGCCCGCCTTCCCGCTGATGTGTGACGCCGGCTACGGGCGCATCGTGCTGACGTCGTCCATCGGCGGCCTGTACGGCAACCACGGGGTGGCCAACTATGCGGCGGCCAAGGCGGGCGTGATCGGTCTGGTCAACGTGGCGGCACTGGAGGGCGCCGAGCACGGCGTGACGTGCAACGCCGTCGTGCCCGGCGCGGTGACCAGGATGGCCGAAGGGCTCGACACCTCGGCGTACCCACCGATGGATCCCGGCCTGGTCGCGCCGGCCGTCGGCTGGCTGTCGCACGAATCGTGCCAGGTCACCGGTGAGATCTTCGTCGCGATCGCGGGCCGGATCGCCCGCGCCGTCATTGCCGAGACACCCGGGGTGCACCGGCCATCGTGGACTATGGAGGACGTGGCCGAAAACAGCAATGCCATCCGCGACACGTCCGACCCGGTGATCTTCCCCGTCGTGCCGACGGGGCACGGCGACCACATCGGCTACAGCTTCGGAATGGCTACTCAGCCGGTGGATCATGTCTAGCGGTCCGCTCGCGGGCGTCCGCGTCGTCGACCTCACCGCGATCGTGATGGGGCCGTACTGCACCCAGATCATGGCCGACATGGGCGCCGACGTCGTCAAGATCGAACCGCCGGCCGGTGACAACGCCCGCTACATCTCGGTCGGCCCTGCGCCAGGCATGAGTGGGGTATTCGTCAACGTCAACCGCGGAAAGCGCAGCGTCGTCCTCGATCTCACCACCGACGAGGGCAAAGCCGCGCTGCGCGCGCTCATCGCCAAGGCCGACGTCTTCATCCACTCGATGCGAGCGCGGGCGATCGC
Source organism: uncultured Actinomycetota bacterium (assembly GCA_963735245.1). GTDB lineage: Bacteria > Actinomycetota > Actinomycetes > Mycobacteriales > Mycobacteriaceae > Mycobacterium. The sequence continues at coordinate 21,731 of CAVTKI010000018.1, read as the reverse complement.
CAAGCTGGGCTTCGCCTACGACGACGTCGCCGCCATCAACCCGGCCATCGTCTACACCAACTGCTACGGCTTCGGCCGCCGCGGACCCGACGCCGACCGCCCCGCCTACGACGACACCATCCAGGCGGAGAGTGGCCTCGCCGCCGTGCAGAAGCTCCTCACCGGCGAAACGACCTACGTCGGCACCATCGTGGCGGACAAGGTCGCCGGGCTCACGGCGCTGTACGCCACGATGATGGCGCTGTTCCACCGCGAACGCACCGGCGAGGGGCAGGAGGTCGAGGTCGCGATGTTCGAGACGATGGCCACGTTCATGCTCGTCGAGCACGCCAACGGCGCGATGTTCACCCCGCCGCTCGGGCCCGCCATCTACCCACGCACCGTGGCGCCGAACCGCAAGCCGTATCCGACCAAGGACGGCCACGTGGCCGCGCTGATCTACAACGACAAGCACTGGAACGCCTTCATCGGCGCCGTCCAACCAGCATGGAACAGCGAGGCTTACGACAGGCTCGAGCAACGTGCCAAGCAGATCGACGTCATCTACGGACTGATCGCGCAGACGATGCTCGAGCGAACCACCGCCGAGTGGCTCGAGCTGTTCCGCGAGCTGCAGATTCCCGCGGCGCCCATCCAGACGCCCGACGCGTTGTTCGACGACCCGCACCTCAACGCGGTCGGACTGTTCGAGACCGTCGACACCCCCCACGGCCCGGTGCGCTTCCCCGGTGTGCCGACCTGGTTTTCCCGCACGCCGGGCCGGGTGGCCGGGCCGGCACCCGAGCTGGGCGCCGACACGGCCGAGGTGCTAGCCGAACTGCACGCCCTGAGCGAGCGGGAGCTCGGAGCTGTAGTTGACGGTGTTGGTGGCCCGCCGCATGTAGGCCTTCCAGGAGTCGGACCCTGATTCGCGGCCGCCACCGGTCTGCTTCTCGCCGCCGAACGCGCCGCCGATCTCGGCGCCCGACGTCCCGATGTTGACGTTGGCGATGCCGCAGTCCGATCCGTCGGCGGCCATGAACTGCTCGGCCTCCCGCATGTCAGTGGTGAAGATGGCCGACGAAAGTCCTTGTGGCACCGCATTGTTCAGTGCGATGGCCTCGTCGATCGAGTCGTAGGTCAGCACGTACAGGATCGGCGCGAAGGTCTCGTTGTGCACGATCGCGGTCTGTGCACGGCATCCGCACCACGGCGGGCGCGACGTAGAACGAACCATCGGCGTCGTCGCCGAGGATCTTGCGCTCCCCACCCGTCACCTCGCCACCGTCGGCCTTCGCCTGTTCCAGCGCACCGACCATGTCGCGGTAGGAGCGCTCGTGGATCAGCGGTCCCACCAACGTGCCGTCGGCCGACGGGTCACCCACGGGCAGGCTGCGGTACGCCGTGGTGATGCGCTCGACGAGCGTGTCGACCACGCTGCGATGCGCGATGACGCGGCGCAGCGTGGTGCAACGCTGACCGGCGGTGCCCGCGGCGGAGAACACGATGCCGCGTACGGCGAGGTCGAGGTCGGCCGAGGGGGTGACGATCGCCGCGTTGTTGCCACCGAGCTCCAGCAGCGACTTGCCGAACCGCTGGGCCACGCGCGGTCCGACCTGCTGGCCCATCCGCACCGAACCGGTCGCGGAGAGCAGAGCCACCCGCGGATCGTCGACGAGCTGTTCGCCGACCTCGCGGCCGCCCTGGACCAACCGGCTCACGGTCTTCGGCGCCCCCACATCAGTGGCGGCCCGCTCGATCAGCGCCTGGCAGGCCAGCGCCGTGAGCGGCGTCAGCTCGGAGGGCTTCCAGACCACCGTGTCACCGCACACCAGCGCGACGGCGGTGTTCCACGCCCACACCGCGACGGGGAAGTTGAACGCGGTGATCACGCCGACGACGCCGAGCGGATGCCACGTCTCCATCAGCCGGTGGCCCGGCCGCTCGGAGGCGATGGTGCGGCCGTACAGCTGCCGCGACAGGCCGACGGCGAACTGGCAGATGTCGATCATCTCCTGCACCTCGCCGAGCGCCTCCGAGGTGATCTTGCCCGCCTCGACCGTGACCAGCGTCGCGAGATCGGCCTTGTGCTCGATCAGCAGTTCACCCAGTCGGGCCACCAGCGCACCGCGCACCGGGCGCGGGTGTGACCCGCCACGTCGTGAATGCCTGCGCCGCGTCGGCGATGGCCTGCTCGGTCTGCGCAGCGGTGTTCTCGACGACGCTGAACAGCACGTCACCGGTGATCGGGGTGCTGGCGGGCACGCCGGGTGCGCCGGTCGCACCGAGCGCTCCGTCACTGCCGGTGGGGACACCCACCGCGTGCAGGGCGGCGCGGACCCGGTCGCGCAGCTCCTCGGCGGTGGGCAGAGGGGCCGTAGGTTTCGAAGTCTGCATGGTGGTCATGATGCCGCTTTCTCGTAGAGGTCGTAAGGGTCGTGGACGTGGTGGCCGATGGCGGCGGCCAACCAGTCGAAGCTGTAGTCGGAGACGTCCGTCGCCGTCCGCGGCCGCCGCGTCCCCCGCCAGGTTGGACCGGAAGATCCCGGCCGCCGAGTCCGGTAGGAAGTCCTCGTAGACAACGGGTTTCGTCGGATCGCCGCCGCGGTAGTAGGCCAGGCCTGCCGCAGCCATGCCGGCGTGGGTGGCCGGGAAGTGCGTGGCCCACGCCGCGGCGGGATCCGGCTCTGCCATGGCGGCGTCGTAGCGCTTGCGGCCCTTGCGGGTCAGCGCGACGCCCCTGGACTCCACCTCGCCGAACCGCACCCGAAGGCTGCCGTCGGTGACGGTGCCGTCGGGATGGCGGAAGCGCCGTGGCTCGGCGAGTGCACGGAACGACGTCTGGCGCAGCAGGACGTCCGGCGCGTCGCTGCGCGGCGGGCCCTGGATCTCCTCGATCATCGTGACGCCGTGCGCGGTCATCCGCCGGTTCAGCTCGTCGATGTCGAGCACCCGCGGGGTGAGGTGGTTGATGTGGGTGCTGCTGACCCCTGCGATGTCGGCGGCCACCGGCGACACGGCGGTGAGCTCGTCGTACCAGCCCTTGTCGATGGGTTCCCGCGACAGCGCGAACGCGGCCGTCGCGCGCTGGACGAAGCCGTCGGCGGCGTCGGCTTCGACACCGCCCGATGCCGCGATCCGTCTCGCGTCGGCGATGAGCTCGGGATCGAAGAGCCGTCGTTCGCCGACGAACCGTTCCACCCTGGCGCGTAGATCGTCGGGGAAGAACCGCGGATCAGCGGTCGCCAGCATCGAGGTGAAGATCCGGAACGGGTTGCGGGCCAACTGTTCTGCGTCGATCGGGCGGAACGCCGTCGACACCACCGGCACCGGTGAGGCCGCTTCACGCAGGTCGTAGTAGCCCACCGGGTACATGCCGAAGGCCGCGAACAGATCGGCCACCTCGGACAGCTCGCGTGCGCTGCCCACCCGAATGGCGCCGTGGCGTTCGGCGGTGACCCGGCCCAGTGTGCCGAGGCGTTCGATCGCCGGGGTGATCCCGGTTCACGGCGGTCGCGACGTCGACCAACGTGGTGTACGCAGGCACCTCGGCGCCGTACATGCGTGACAGTGCGGCGGCGAATCCGGCCCGCAGGCGCCAGGTCTCCGTGAAGCTCGCGCGGGCGCTCATCGGGCGCCGCCGGCTGGGAAGTCGCTGCGATAGTCTCCGGCCATGACGGAAGCGATCGAAGAGCTCGATGACATCGATCGGATCCTGGCGCGCGAGCTGGTCGCCGACGGGCGGGCGACGCTGGCCCACCTCGCGACGAGCGCAGGCCTGTCGGTGTCGGCGGTGCAGTCGCGGGTGCGCAGGCTCGAGTCCAGGGGAGTGGTGACGGGATACCGGGCGCGGATCAACCCGGAAGCGGTCGGAAACATGCTGTCGGCGTTCGTCGCCATCACCCCTCTCGATCCCTCTCAACCCGATGACGCGCCCCACCGACTCGAACACATCGAGGCCATCGAGTCGTGTCACTCAGTGGCTGGTGAGGAGAGCTATGTGCTCCTGGTGCGCGTCCGGTCGGCGCGCGCGCTCGAAGACCTGCTGCAACAGATCCGCACGGCGGCGAACGTTCGCACCCGAAGCACGATAATTCTACAGACTTTTTACGAGGGACGCGACTCCGTACCGTAGAAAATCCTGTTTGAGGGTGTATTGCCCGTAAATATTGCGTTAGGATGTCGGCATGACCGCTGTCCTGTCGCCGCGCAAACTGAGCGCCAACGCTTCTTTGGCCCCCGACGACGTCCGCGAGGTGCTGAGCCGCAGCATCCTGGCCGACGGCCTCGACTTCGTCCTCGACGTCGAGCAGTCGGCGGGCTCCTACCTCGTCGACGCCCGCACCGGCGCGCGCTACCTCGACATGTTCACCTTCTTCGCGTCGTCCGCGCTGGGCATGAACCATCCCGCGCTCGCCAAGGACGAGGAGTTCCTCGCCGAACTCGCGGCGACGGCGGTGAACAAGCCGAGCAACTCCGACGTCTACAGCGTGGCGATGGCCCGCTTCGTCGAAACCTTCGCGAGGGTCCTCGGCGATCCGGCGCTGCCGCATCTGTTCTTCGTCGACGGCGGCGCGCTTGCCGTCGAGAACGCGCTCAAGGTCGCCTTCGACTGGAAGAGCAGGCTCAACGAGTCCCGCGGGATCGACCCCGCCCTCGGGACCAAGGTGCTGCACCTGCGCGGCGCCTTCCACGGCCGCAGCGGATACACGCTGTCGTTGACCAACACCGACCCGAACAAGGTGGCACGGTTCCCCAAGTTCGACTGGCCGCGCATCGACGCGCCGCTACCCGCCGACCTCGATGTCGAGGCCATCGCCGAGCTGGAGGCGGAGTCGCTGCGCCAGGCCCGGGCCGTCTTCGAGGCGCACCCGCACGACATCGCGTGCTTCATCGCCGAGCCGATCCAGGGTGAGGGCGGTGACCGCCACATCCGGGGAGAGTTCTTCGCCGCGATGCGGGAGCTGTGCGACGAGTTCGACGCGCTCCTGATCTTCGACGAGGTTCAGACCGGCTGCGGCATGACCGGAACGCCTTGGGCCTACCAGCAATTGGGCGTCACGCCCGACGTCATCGCCTTCGGCAAGAAGACCCAGGTGTGCGGCGTGATGGCCGGCGGGCGCGTCGACGAGGTCGCCGACAACGTCTTCCAGGTCAGCTCCAGGATCAACTCCACGTGGGGCGGCAACCTGGTCGACATGGTGCGCTCCCGGCGCATCCTCGAGACCATCGAGGCCGACGGGCTGCTCGACCGCGCCGCCGACAACGGCTGCTATCTGCTGGCCCGGCTGGTCGATCTCGCCGCGGAGTTCCCGGCGCTGGTGCTCGACCCGCGCGGCCGCGGCCTGATGTGCGCGTTCAGCATGCCCGATGCGGCGCAGCGCGACGAACTGGTCTCCCGGCTGTGGGACCGCAAGGTCATCATGCTGGCGAGCGGACCCGACAGTGTCCGGTTCCGGCCCGCGCTCACCGTGTCGCGCAAGGAACTCGACCTGGCGATCGACGCGGTCCGCGCGGTGCTCGCCGAGATGTAGTTCGGGCTCAGGCCTCATTGGCCGACGCCGTCCGGCGTGACCAGTCGGCGGATCATCGGCCCCAGTCGGGTGAGTTCCGCACCGCCGACGAGTACGCAGCCGTGCAACTCGGCCAGTTTGCGTGCCGCAGGGGTGAAGTCGTGATTGGTCACGACCATCGTCTGCGTGCAGTCCTGCATCGGCGCGCCGGCCACCACCTCCTGCACCGCGCCGGCGCCGACCGGACGTGACTGCCGCTTGCATTGAATGGCAAGGCGATGCGGCCGACGCCCGACGATGAGGTCCACGCCCCAGTCGCCCGTCAGCGGGGTCATGATGACCGGAACGCCGGCCTTGCGGGCGATCCGCGCCACGTGGTCCTCGAAGTCGGTTCCCGACATCTGCTCGGTGGGCCGCTCGGCGGGGCTCGGCGTGGCAGCGCCGCGCATCGCGCCAACCAGGAACCGGGGCATCGCGGCCACCAGGACGCCGATGACGATGCTCCACGGTAGGCCCAAGCCGCCCAGGTATGCGGTCAACCCCGCGGCGACGCCGAGGATTCCGTAGAGCTTCCACACGAGCCGAACTCTAAGTTGCCCCACCGACACCGCGCCCGGTCGATGAGCTCGCCGAGCGCACGGTTGTTTGCGGGGTCACTCGCGTTTCGTGTACACCAACCGTACGTTCGGCGAGCCAGGGCGAGTGCAACTCGGGGGTTGCATTCAGTGCTCACTATGTGCAATCCTCAGGTTGCACATCAACGTCAACCGAGAGGCCACCGTGACCGCATTCGACATCACCCGCACCATCGACATCAAGGCACCGACCGAGAAGGTGTGGGCCGCAATCACCGAACCCGATCTGATCGCCCAGTGGTTCGGCGAATCCTGCGAGTTCGACGCGACACCCGGCGGCACCGGATACTTCGGCTGGCCGCACCACGGCAGGCACCGCGTGGTCGTCGAGCACGTCGACAAGCCCAAGACGCTGGTCTACCGGTGGGCCAGGGAAGCCGACGTCGATCCCGTGCCGGGCAGCTCGACCGTCGTCCGGTTCGACCTCACCGAAGTCGAAGGCGGCACCCGGCTCACCCTCCTGGAGACCGGATTCGACGAACTCGCCGACCCGCAGGGGGCGCACGACGACAACACCGGCGGGTGGAAGGCCGAGCTGGGCGAACTCGTGGAGTTCCTGGAATCCCGGTGACCGATCAGACGGCGACGATGCCCGCGGTGCTGTCGGTGCTCGCCGACGAGACCCGTTGGCGCATCCTGTCCGAGATCGGCGCCGCGGACCTGTCCGCCAGCGCGTTGGCCGGCCTGCTGCCCGTCAGCAGGCAGGCCATCGCCAAGCACCTCGTCGTGCTCGCCGAGGCCGGGCTGGTGGAGTCGGTCCGCGCCGGACGCGAGATCCGGTACCGCGCCCTTGGTGCACGGCTGAGCGCGCTGGCCGGTGAGCTCGAAGTGATCGGCAGGCGCTGGGACCGGCGCCTGGAGGCCATCAAGCGCATCGCCGAACGGCAGGATTGAGGGTTAATCTCGGACCATGACGGACGAACTCGCCGAGTTCGCGGGGCGCGACCCCGACGGGGACGCCGTGCTGCCGCCCGTCGAGTACGCGCTTGCCGGCGGTGCGCCGCAGCGGGTCGGCTGGTTCCGCTTCTTCTTCGCCGACGAACGGTGGGAGTGGTCGCCGCAGGTCGAGCGGATGCATGGTTACGAGCCGGGCTCGGTGCAGCCCACCACCGCGCTGGTGCTGTCGCACAAGCACCCCGACGACTACGGGCAGGTCGCCGCCACGCTCGAGGAGATCCGGCGGACGTCGGGGGCCTTCAGCACGCGTCACAGGATCATCGACACCCACGGCGACATCCACCACGTGGTGGTGGTCGGCAAGCAGATGCGCGACGACACCGACGCGGTGATCGGCTCCGACGGCTTCTACGTCGACGTCACGCCGTCCGTCGCCGAGGCGAGGGAGGAGACCGTCACCGAGGCGGTCGCCGAGATCGCCGAAGCCCGCGGCGGCATCGAACAGGCCAAGGGCATGCTGATGTTGATCTACCGGATCACCGCCGACTCGGCATTCGAGCTGCTCAAGTGGCGGTCCCAGGAGTGCAACGTGAAACTGCGGGTACTGGCCGAGCAGATCGCCAAGGACTTCCTCGACCTCTCCTACGACGAGGTCCTGCCCACCCGGCCCGAATACGACCGGCTGTTGCTCACCGCACACCTACGCGTCGAATCCTGAGGTTTTCCGCGCGGCGTCGCGGGGAATCCTGCGCTAGGTCAGAGCGGCAGGTGAGGACGTGTATCGCAATCCCAACGATCTTCGACACGACGATTCGGTCGGGCAGGCCGTGCGGTTCACTGCCGTGTTCGGGGTGCTCGGTGTGGGCTTCCTCGTCGTGGCCGCAGGCTGGGTCAGCACCTGCAGTGGCACCTTCGACACCGTCGCCTGCGGCGCACCGGAGCGCACGCTGCTCGCGCTCGGCGCGCCCGTCATTCTGCTCGTAGGCGGCGTATGGGCGTTCGTGCGCACCTATCGCGCCTGGCGCAACGAAGAGACGTGGTGGGCATGGCAGGGCGCCGGATGGTTCCTGTTGACGTCGATGCTCTTCGTCCTGGTCACCAGCCTGCCGCCGCTGGCAGGCTCGGCGATGGCCAGTTGAGGGGTTGAGCCGAAACGAACGAAGGCCCGGCCGGTCACCCGGCCGGGCCTTCGTTCGTCGCACTCAGTTCTGCTCGGCTTCCTGTCGCTTCTCGGCGGCAGCGGCGGCCGTACGCGCGGCCTCGGCCTCGGCTTCCTTGCGGGCCACGTCGCGCTCCGCCTCGGCCTTGTCCTGCTGGGCGTGACCCTCGCGGATGAGGTCGTTGCGACCGGTGACGGTCCCGATCGCCTCCTTGGCCTTGCCCTTGACGTCTTCGACGACGCCCTTGATGGCTGCTTCGGGACCAGTGGTCTTCTCGGTCATGGCGTCCTTTCGGTCGTTGCGGCAGCCCTCGGCGGGCCGGCTCGCGTACGGCCTGGGGTTTCCCGGCGGTGCCTGCTGCCAAACGTGCCCGGGACCGTCGGGTGAATCACGCTGGACACCAACGCGATTAAACCCGGATCGACGCGCGGGCCGACGACCGGGACCACGTGGTTTCGGCGGGCACGCGGGTGGGCACTCATCGCTCGAGTTTCCACGAGGAGGTCGCGACATGCCTGGAGCGTCGATCAAGAACGAAGAGTTGTACGAGGACCTGCGCAAGCAGGGCGATTCCAAGCAGAAGGCGGCGAGGATCTCCAACGCCGCAGCGGCCCGCGGGACGTCGGCCGTGGCGCGCAAGGGTGGCGAGGCCGGATCGTACGACGACTGGACGGTGCCGCAATTGCGCAAGCGCGCCAAGGAGATCGGATTGTCGGGCTATTCGGGGCTGACCAAGTCGAAACTGATCTCCAAATTACGGAACTCGTGATTCGAGGTCATTGCCCCAGCGCAGGGAGCGCTGGTGATCGGAGTGTTAGTGGTTAGCTGTAGTTCCAAGGGTAGTCTCACTCAGACATCACCAGGAGGGCGTGTGGACAACGAGGTCGAGTTTCGGGTTGCGGCCAAGCTCGAGAACCTAGCCGTGCTGCGTACGTTGATCGCCGCGGTGGGGACGTTTGAAGACCTCGACATGGACACCGTCGCGGATCTGCGGCTGGCGGTCGACGAAGCCTGCACCCGCCTGATCCGCTCGGCGGTTCCCGGATCGACGCTCGTCGTCGTGGTGCGCCCACGGGACAGCGACGTCGTGATCGACGCGTCGACGACGTGCTCGTCGCCCGACATCATGGCGCCGGGCAGCTTCAGCTGGCACGTGTTGAGCTCGTTGACCGACGAGGTGAAGACCTTCCAGAACGGCGAGGCGGTCGACGACGGTGTGTTCGGCATCTCCATGACGACGAGACGAGCGAGCTCGTTGCGGTGACGACCCCGTCCTCTCGGGGTTCGTCGTCGCGATCGAACTCTGAATACGCCGACGTCCTCGACATGTTCCGCGAGCTTCGCGAGCTCGATGACGACGCACCGGAATTCGGCCGCCAACGCGATGCCATCGTCGAGCGGTGCCTGCCGCTGGCCGACCACATCGCCCGACGGTTCGACGGTCGAGGCGAGCCTCGCGACGACCTGGTGCAGGTCGCGCGCGTGGGTCTGGTGAACGCCGTCATCCGATTCGACGTTGATGCGGGATCGGACTTCGTGTCCTTCGCCGTGCCGACCATCATGGGCGAGGTCCGCAGGCACTTCCGGGACAACAGCTGGTCGGTGAAGGTGCCGCGCCGGCTCAAGGAACTGCACCTGCGGTTGGGTGCGGCGACGGCGGATCTCTCCCAACGGCTGGGCCGCGCACCGACGCCGTCGGAGCTGGCGGCGGAACTCGAAATGGACCGCGACGAGATCGTCGAGGGGCTGATCGCCGGAAGCTCCTACAACACCATGTCGATCGACGGTGGCAGTGGAACCGAAGAGGCTCCCGCGATCGCCGACACACTCGGAGACGTCGACACCAACCTCGACCGGATCGAGAACCGGGAGGCGCTGCGCCCCCTGCTCGAAGCGCTGCCCGAGCGGGAACGCACGGTGTTGATCCTGCGGTTCTTCGAGTCGATGACGCAGACGCAGATCGCCGAGAGGGTGGGCATCTCGCAGATGCACGTGTCCCGGCTGCTCGCGAAGTCGCTAACTCGTCTCAGGGACCAGCTGCAGTAGCGGACGCGGTTCACCCGCAAGGTCGGCGAGCGCGGTCTCGACACCGGGCGCCACCGGAAGTGTCGCGTCCGGATCACAGATCTGCAGTAGCCGGGCCACGGCGCTGCTGGGCACCATCGCCCAGTCGACCCCGTCCCCGGCGCAGCGCACGTTGAGCGTGTGCAGCGCCGAAAAGCCTGCCGTGCCGAAGAATTCGACGCCTGCGAGATCGAGCACGATCTGCTTTCCCTTGCCGACGTGCTGCAGTGCGTACGCCGCGAAGTCCTGCGCGTTGGCCGCATCCAGCTCACCGTGCGCGGACACCACCGCAATGGCCGGGTGCGGCCATCGGGCGCTGAAATGGGCTGTGTGACAGGTGGTTACGGGCTCGGGTGGGACGGCTGCGGAGGTGGGTACCGAGAGAGGGGAGGGCTCGATTGCCGACATTGGAACTCCATCAGAGGGACGTCGTGTACGCGAAGAACGATGGGCCCTGCGTCTCAAAGCCGTGAGATGACGCGTTCAGTCGGCCGGATCGCCGACCTACCTGGAACGATACGCCGATATTTCAACAAATGAAGTAAGACTAATCTAATGAATCAGGTGAGCCAGCCCTGCTGCTGATCCCAGGCCGAACCGGCCGCGGGCGCATCGTCCCGGGTGATGGTGGCCTGGATCAGGCCGTACGGCCGGTCGTCGGCGTTGAACACCTCGTTGTGGTTCTCCAGCCCGAACGGGGACAGGTCGTAGACGAAGTGGTGCTTGTTCGGCGCCGACAATCTGACCTCGACGATGTCGGGGTAGGTCTCCAGCACGGCCCTGCCCATCTCGTAGAGCGTCTGCTGCAGTGCGAGCGAATGAACGACCGCGAACTGCTTCACCAGTTGCGCCTTGACGCCGGCATAGGTCGACTCCCACTCGACGGACCACTCGCCGTCCGGCTTCGCGAACCGCCACTGCGCCACCAACGACGTCGCCATCACGCGGTCGTGGGTCGGCTCCAGCACGGTGTACGGATCGGTGAGGAAGCCGGCGAACTCCGACCCGGTCGACTTCAGGATCACCAGATCCTTGAGTCCGCCGACCACCCATTCCTGGTCGCCCTCGACCGTGATCGCGGCGGTCCGCACCTCCTGGCCCTTGCGCATCCAGGTGTAGTCGTGCTCGGCGCCGTCGACGATCGCGCGCTCCCATGCGTATTCCTCGATCTCGATGCGCGCACCATGAACCGGTTCGACGTCGTGGACGAAGTGCCGCGCCAGCGCCAGCCCGTAGTCCTCGATGGACACCAGGCCCTTCTCCTTGGCGTAGGCGTACGCGGTCTGCTTCTGGGTGTCGGTGGGAAGCACGGCGGATTGGTCGCCCGTGAGATAGGCGGCGCTGAAATCACCACGCAGACAAGTGGATACGTTCACGTCGTGGATCTCGTGGCGCGGTGCGTCACGGTAGATCCGCACCACGCGGCTCTCGGCCTTGCCGTACTGGTTGTTGCCCAGGATGATTCCCGACACGTGGTCAGCTCCCTCGGTAGGTTGAATCGGCATACGGTGACAGAAGTAGCGGAACGTGATGCTCGGCCGCGGCGGGAGCGCCGGATACGGCGTCGAGGACATGGGTCGAGATGCTCATGTCTTCGATCCTGCCCCGTCGGGCGGCTCGCTCAACAGCCGCTGCAGGCGAAGCCGGTTGATCTTGGCCAGTTCGTTGCGCATGACCCTGCGTTCGGTCTCGGGGTCGTTGTGCAGTCGGTCGGTGAGGATCGCCAGCAGTTCCTCGGCGGAGCGGCCGCTGGCGCACACCAGGTACACGTAGCCGAACCTGTCGTCGTACTCGCGGTTCCTTTCCGCCAGCTCGGCTCGGACGGCCTCGTCGGCGTCGGCCACCCGGGCCTGCTCGCGCGCAGAGGATTCGTTGTCGACCTTGGCGCCGATCCTGGGATGGCCGTCCAGCGCGGCGTCGAGCTCGGCGTCCGGCAGTTCGGCGAGCACCCGGTCGGCGCGGTCCAGCAGCGCGTCGACGTCGGGGAAGGGGCCCCCGGCCAGCACGCGACGCGCCCAGATCGGCGACGAGCACACCCCGAACAGCAGATTCATCCGCTGCCGCTCGGTCAGCCCGTTGAAACCGTCAAAGCCCAGAGCTCCGTGAGTAGGCATCACAGGGCCGTCGTCAACCAAGAATCGGGCAGGAGGACGATATCCGCATGTCGAGCGCCGCATCCGTTGCCGGAATCGTGTTGGCCGCCGGCGCGGGTACGCGCTTCGGCATGCCGAAAGTGCTTGCTGAACAAGGGGAATGGTTGCGTCACGCGGTCGAGGCGCTGACCAAGGGCGGATGTGACACCGTGGTCGTGGTCCTGGGTGCGGCAGTCGTCGACGTGCCACCGCCTGCCCGCGCGGTCGTGGCGACCGACTGGGCGTCGGGCACCAGCGCGTCGGTGCGGGCCGGGCTCGATGCGGTGGCCGACGCCGACTTCGCGGCCCTGGCTCTGGTCGACACGCCGGACGTCGGCGCCGACGTGGTCCGTCGGGTGCTCGGGGCGGCGCGCACCGCGCCGTCCGGACTGGCGCGGGCCACGTACGCCGGACGGCCGGGTCATCCGGTGGTGGTCGCGCGGCGACACTGGGCGGCGTTGAAGGACACGCTGCACGGTGACGAGGGGGCGCGCAGGTTCCTGGCGGGTCGCGACGACGTACTGGCCGTCGAATGCGGCGATCTGGCCACCGGTGAGGACGTCGACCGCACCTAGAGCAACCCCAGCGCCGCCACCGCGGCGCGCTCCTCGGCGAGTTCGGCCACCGACGCGTCGATGCGGGCCCGGGAGAAGTCGTTGACGTCGAGACCCTCGACCACCTGCCACGCACCGTCGATGGCACGCACCGGAAGCGAGGTCACCACGCCCTCGGGGATGCCGTAGACGCCGGGGGAGCACATCGCCACCGAGGTCCAGTCGTCGAGGTCGGTGCCGTCCACCCAGTCCCGAACGTGATCGATCGCCGCGTTCGCCGCCGATGCCGCCGACGAGGTGCCGCGCGCCTCGATGATCGCGGTGCCGCGCTTGGCGACGGTGGGGATGAAATCCGTTGTCAGCCAGTCGCGGTCGGCGGCGTACTCGGAGCCCGGCCTGCCCGCGACGACGGCATGGAAGATGTCGGGGTACATGGTCGGGGAGTGGTTGCCCCACACCGTCACCCGCGACACGTCGGTGACGTGCACGCCCGCGTGCGCCGCGAGTGCGGCGACCGCCCGGTTGTGGTCGAGACGGGTGAGCGCGGTGAAGCGTGCGGCGGGGATGTCGGGCGCATGCGCCGCCGCGACGAGCGCGTTGGTGTTGGCCGGGTTGCCGACCACCACGACCCGGACGTCATCGGCCGCGCCCGCGTTCAGCGCGCGCCCCGCCTCGGCGAAGATGGCGGCGTTGGCCGCAAGCAGGTCGGCACGTTCCATGCCCGCCGACCGTGGCCTGGCGCCGACCAGGAGGGCGACGTCGACGCCGTCGAAGGCGCGCACCGGGTCGTCGTGGATCTCGACGTCGGTGAGAAGGTCGAACGCGCTGTCGACGAGTTCCATCACCACGCCCTCGGCGGCGCGCACGGCCGACGGCAGTTCGAGCAACCGCAGCTTCACCGGCACGCCGCGGCCGAGCAGTGCGCCCGCGCCGATCCGGAACAGTGCGGCGTAGCCGATCTGGCCGGCCGCGCCGGTGACGGTGACGACCTTCGGGCGGGCGGAGCTGGGTGGGAGGGATTCGGGCGGGCGGAGCTGGGCGGGAGGGATCCGGATTCACGTGTGCACCCGCAGTCCGAGAACCTCCGAGGCATACAGCCGGACGGTGTCCTCGGCCATCGCCGCGGCGTCCTCGTAGCCGGGGCGCGCCCTGCTGTGCATGTACGACGACTTGGGGTCAAGCGTGATCTCGGCGAGCAGCTCACCGGTGGACGGCTCGCACACCGCCCACGTGTACCGGGTGTCGGAGGCCCAGTCGTCCTCGGCGTCGTGGACGTAGTCGAGGTCGGTCTCGCCGAGGTCCGCGAGCGCGGGCCGGTCGTCGACCCGGTCATCGCATCGCATCGCGCGCAAATACCACTGGCCGTTGTTGATCTCCACTGGTTCCACGTACTCAGAATCTCATGGCTGCCTCGGCCGGGGTTTCGAGCACTACCGTGAGCTGACACACAGGATCCATTGCGAGGAAGGCGTTCGCGACATGAAGCTCACGGTGTTCGGAGCCAGCGGGCTCATCGGAACCAAGGTCGTCGATCTCCTGACCGCCGCAGGCCACGAAGCGGTGGCGTCGTCGCGGTCGACGGGTGCCGACGTCTTGACGGGAGAAGGCCTTGCCGACGCGCTGGCGGGCGCCGACGTCCTGATCGACGTCGTCAACTCGCCGTCATTCGAGGACGAGCCGGTGCTGCAGTTCTTCTCGACCTCGACCACCAACCTGGCGGCCGCCGCGAAGACCGCGGGCGTCGGCCACTACGTCGTGCTCTCCATCGTCGGCGCGGACGGGCTGCCCGACAGCGGCTACATGCGGGCAAAGGTCGTGCAGGAGAAGACGATCGTCGACTCCGGCATCCCCTACTCGGCGGTGCGCGCCACGCAGTTCGACGAGTTCGCCGAGGCGATCACGGGGTCGCTGGTGGTCGGCGACGAGGTCCGGGTGCCGGATGGGTTGATTCAGCTGATCGCCGCCGACGACGTGGCCGCCGAGGTGGCGCGCGTCGCCGTCGGGCCGCCGCTGGGCGGCATCGTGAACATCGGCGGACCCGACAAGATCTCGTTCGCGGAGATGGCGAGTGCGGTCGTGGCCAAACGCGGCGACGACCTGACCGTGGTGGTCGATCCGCAGGCGACCTACTTCGGCACCCCGGTCGACGACGAGCACAGCCTGGTCACCGGCGCCGACGCCGTGCTCGCCCCGACCCGGTTCACCGACTGGCTGGCGGCCCGTTAGTCCTTGATCTCGGCGAGGACGGTGCCCTGTGTCACGGCGGCACCCGCCGCCACGGCGAGCCCGGTGATCGTGCCGTCCTTGTGCGCCGTCACGGGGTTCTCCATCTTCATGGCCTCCAGCACCACGACGAGGTCGCCGGCAGCCACCTGCTGCCCCTCCTCGACGGCCACCTTGACGACGGTGCCCTGCATCGGCGCGGTGACCGCGTCACCGGAGGCGGCCGCACCTGCCTGCGCGCCGCGCTTGCGGGGCTTGGGCTTCTTGCGGATCACGCCGGCTGACGAAGGGGCGCCGCCGCCGTTGCCGATCGCCAGGTCGCCGGGCAGCGACACCTCGACGCGGCGGCCACCGATCTCGACGACGACCTTCTGCCGCGGGAGGGTCTCCTCCTCATCGAGCGGCTCACCGCCGGTGAACGGCTCGACCTTGTTGTCCCACTCGGTCTCGATCCAGCGGGTGTGGATGTCGAAGCCTTCACCGTTGCCGATGAACGCGGGGTCGGACACCACGGCGCGGTGGAACGGGATGACGGTGGCCAGGCCCTCGACCGTGAACTCGTCCAGTGCGCGACGGGCGCGGGCCAGCGCCTCGTCGCGGTTTGCGCCGCTGACGATCAGCTTGGCCAGCATGGAGTCGAACTGGCCACCGATGACCGAGCCGCTCTCGACACCGGAGTCCAGGCGCACGCCGGGACCCGTCGGCGGCTCGAACCTGGTCACGGGGCCGGGGGCGGGCAGGAAGCCGCGGCCGGCGTCCTCGCCGTTGATGCGGAACTCGATGGAGTGGCCGCGCGGCGTCGGGTCCTCGGTGATGTCCAGTGCCTCACCGTTGGCGATCTTGAACTGTTGAAGCACCAGGTCGAGGCCCGCGGTCTCCTCGGTGACCGGGTGCTCGACCTGCAGGCGGGTGTTCACCTCGAGGAAGGAGATCAGCCCGTCCTGGCCGACCAGGTATTCGACGGTGCCCGCGCCGTAGTAGCCGGCCTCCTTGCAGATGCGCTTGGCCGACTCGTGGATCTCCTTGCGCTGCGCGTCGGTGAGGAACGGTGCGGGCGCCTCCTCGACCAGCTTCTGGAAGCGACGTTGCAGCGAGCAGTCGCGCGTGCCCGCGACCACGACGTTGCCGTGCATGTCCGCGATCACCTGGGCCTCGACGTGGCGCGGCTTGTCGAGGTAGCGCTCGACGAAGCACTCACCGCGGCCGAACGCCGAGACGGCCTCTCTGGTCGCCGAATCGAAGAGCTCGGGGATCTCCTCGAGAGTGCGCGCCACCTTCATGCCGCGCCCACCGCCACCGAACGCGGCCTTGATCGCGACCGGGACGCCGTACTCCTTGGCGAACGCCACCACCTCGTCGGCGTCCTTGACCGGATCCGGCGTGCCGGGCACCAGAGGGGCGTCGGCCCGCGCGGCGATGTGCCTGGCGGTGACCTTGTCGCCGAGATCGCGGATGGACTGCGGGCTGGGGCCGATCCAGATCAGGCCCGCGTCGAGCACGGCCTGCGCGAAATCGGCGTTCTCCGAAAGGAACCCGTAACCGGGGTGGATGGCATTGGCGCCCGATCGCTCGGCCGCGTCCAGGAGTTTCTCGAACACCAGGTACGACTCGGCCGACGTCTGGCCGCCCAGGGCGAACGCCTCGTCGGCCAGACGCACGTGCGGCGCGTCGGCGTCCGGCTCGGCGTACACCGCCACGCTGGCGAGCCCGGCGTCCCTGGCCGCCCGGATCACTCGGACCGCGATCTCACCGCGGTTGGCAACGAGCACCTTGGTGATCTTCGAGCTGGCGTGACTGGGCACTGCGCCTCCTGGTGGCATGGTGTCTCTAAGAAACGTCTTTAAGAATGTATCGGGGGCAGTTTATGCGCCAAGGGCGGGGTCCGGGGACCCGGTGCCCTCCAAAGTGCGACGAGTTACCGTCGCCCTTCCCGTAAGCGGCGCTTGATGCGGGCGAGCATGGCGGACATGCCGCGCAGCCGAAGTGGGCTGATCAGCGCGGCCAGCCCGAGTTCGGAGTAGAAGTCATCCGGTACGGCCAGGATCTCGTCCGCCGTGCGGTCGTCGAGTCCGGCAGCAAGGATCGCGGCGAACCCGCGCGTGGTGGGCGCCTCGGCAGGCGCGCTGAAGAACAACCGGACGTGCTCACGGTCCGAGGCGTCGACGTGGAGGAAGAGCGGCGACTGGCACTCGGGCACCGGCTCCATCGCCGCCTCTTCGAGGTCGCCGGGCAGCGGCGGCAACTCGTTCGCGAACTCGAGGAGCAGCTGCAACTTGTCCTGGCCCTGCATCTCGGCGAACTCCGACACCACCTCGGCCAGCGCCGCCGGCAGGGGGTGTGGCGGCACGGTCGACGTCATGGCGCGTTGCCGGGCTCTTCCCCGACCGCGACGGGCACCCGAACGGCATTGCCCCACTCGGTCCAAGAGCCGTCGTAGTTGCGCACCCCCGGCAGCCCCAGCAGATGGGTCAACACGAACCAGGTGTGGCTGGAGCGCTCGCCGATCCGGCAGTAGACGACCGTCTTGTCCTCCGGGGTGAGGAAGCCGTACAGCTCGTCGAGTTCGGCGCGGCTGCGGAAGCGCCCACTGTCTTCGGCGGCCTTGGCCCACGGGATCGACTTCGCGGTGGGAATGTGGCCACCACGCAGCGCGCCCTCTTCGGGGTAATCGGGCATGTGCGTCCGCTCGCCGGTGTACTCCAGCGGTGAGCGGACGTCGATCAGCGGCTGCGTGCCGAGGATGCCGAGAACGTCGTCCTTGAAGGCCCGGATCGGGGCGTCGTCGCGCTCGACGACCGGGTAGCCCGTGGTCTGCTTGCTGGGCACCTCCAACGTGGTGTCCCGGCTGTTGGAGACCCACAGATCCCGGCCGCCGTCGAGCAGTCGGACGTCGGGGTGGCCGAACAGCGTGAACACCCACAGCGCGTAGGCCGCCCACCAGTTGCTCTTGTCGCCGTAGATGACGACGGTGTCGTCACGGCTGATTCCCTTGCGGTCCATCAACGCCGCGAACTGCTTGCCGTCGATGTAGTCACGGACCTGCGGGTCATTGAGGTCGATGTGCCAATCGATCTTCACCGCGCCGGGGATGTGGCCGGTGTCGTAGAGCAGGACGTCCTCGTCGGACTCGACGATGGCAAGGCCCTTGCGGCCGATGTTGCCTGCCAACCAGTCGGCGGTGACCAGCCGATCGGGGTGGGCGTAGGCGGCTAATGAGGGATGCGGATCTGCGGGCAGCGGCACGTTGACGAGCCTACTTGGCATCGGGTGTCGCCCGGGCATTGATTCGGCGTCGCGACGACCTGGCCCCGCTGCGTGTCGCGATTCGCGCGGTTCGACGAGGTCAGCGCACGGGATTGTCGGCCCACAGTCGCGCGATCGACAACCCGAGGCGGTCGAACAGCCTGCCCATCACCGGGAGGCCGATGCCGATCACCGTGGACGGGTCGCCGTGCACGGCATCGACGAACCAACCACCCAAACCGTCGAGGGTGAATCCGCCGGCTACCGCGGTGGGCTCACCGGTGCGCACGTATGCGGCCAGATCCTCGGGTGACGGCTTGCCGAAGTCGACCCCGGTGACCGCGACGTCGGCGACTTCCTGCTCGATCCGGTCGTGGTGAAGGCGGATGACGCAGTGGCCCGTGTAGAGCTCGCCGGATCGGCCGGCCATGTCCTGCCAGCCCCGCAGCGCCGAGGCCTCCGATTCGGGCTTGCCCCAGAGGCGTCCGTCGCGGTACAGCATCGAATCGCACCCGATGACCACACAATCGTCGGCCAACGGGGGCTCCAGCGCCCGTGCCACCGCGCCTGCCTTGGCCCGGGCCAGCGCCACCGTGATCTCGGCGGGATCGGCGCTCTCGGGCAGCGCCGCGACGACCTGGTCCTCGTCGACGCCGGACACGATGACGAGCGGGTCGATCCCCGCCTGGCGCAACACCCGGAGCCGGCCCGGCGAGGCCGAGGCCAGCACGACACGCGTCATCGACGCACGTGTACGCGCTCCACCTGGGTCACGCGCTGCCAACTGAAGATCGAGTAGCGCAGCCTGTCGACCGGATGCCCCCACAGGTCGCGCGTCGCAGGACCGGCGTCCACCTGCCCGCCACCGGCTGCGCCCGCGAGCACGGTGACCAGCGCGGCCACCTCCTCGTCGGTCGGTCGACCCTTGACCACCTTGATCACGGGTTCGTGGATCTCGGCAGCTGCACTCAGACGTCTTCGCTCATGGCGCCTTCGCTCATCGGCTGCTCACTCGCTGCGCTCGTTCGACTCACAGGGCTAGTCTTTCGCTCACTCGCTGCGCTCGTTCGACTCACAGGGGGATGTTGCCGTGCTTCTTGGGCGGAATCTGGCTGATCTTGCGTTCGAGTAGCCGCAGGGCGGCCGCGACGTAGCCCCGCGTGTGCGACGGCGGAATCACCGCGTCGACGTAACCGCGTTCGGCGGCGATGTACGGGTTGACCAACGTGTCCTCGTAGTCCTGCTGCAACTCCAGGCGCAGGCTGTCGACGTCCGCGCCTTCCTTCGCCGCTTCCTTGAGCTGGCTGCGGTAGACGAAGCCGACTGCGCCCGACGCCCCCATCACGGCGATCTGCGCGGTCGGCCATGCCACGTTGACGTCGCAGCCCATGTCCTTGGAGCCCATCACGCAGTAGGCGCCGCCATAGGCCTTGCGGGTGATGACGGTGATCTTGGCGACGGTGGCCTCACCGTAGGCGTACAGCAGCTTGGCTCCGCGGCGGATGATGCCGTTGTACTCCTGATCGGTCCCAGGCAGGAAGCCGGGCACGTCGACGAGCATCACGATCGGGATGTTGAAGCAGTCGCACGTGCGGACGAACCGGGCCGCCTTCTCCGAGGCGTTGATGTCCAGGCAGCCCGCGAACTGGGTGGGCTGGTTGGCCACGATGCCGACGGGGCGGCCGTCGACGCGACCGAACCCGACGATGATGTTGGTCGCGTAGCCGGACTGGACCTCGAGGAACTCGTCGTCGTCGAGGATGCGGGTGATCACCTCGTGCATGTCATACGGCTGATTGGGCGAGTCCGGGATCAGCGTGTCGAGCTCGAGGTCCTCCTCGGTGAGGTTGTCCTCGACGGCGCCCGGATGCGGCGGCGCCGGGTAGCGGGGCGGATCGGCGTAGTTGTTGCTCGGCAGGTAGGACAGCAGGTCGCGGACGTAGTCGAAGGCGTCCTGCTCACCCGATGCGACGTAGTGCGCCGTGCCCGACTTGGCCATGTGGGTGTGCGCGCCACCCAGTTCCTCCATGGTGACGTCCTCGCCGGTGACCGTCTTGATGACGTCGGGCCCGGTGATGAACATCTGGCTGGTCTGGTCGACCATCACGACGAAGTCGGTGAGTGCGGGGGAGTACACGTGGCCGCCCGCGGCAGCGCCCATGATCAGCGAGATCTGCGGGACGACGCCGGAGGCCAGGATGTTGTTGCGGAAGATCTTGCTGTACAGGCCGAGGGAGACGACGCCCTCCTGGATCCTGGCGCCTGCGCCGTCGTTGATCCCGATCAGCGGCCGGCCCGTCTTGATGGCCAATTCCTGGACCTTGACGATCTTCTCGCCGTAGACCTCGCCGAGGCTGCCGCCGAACACCGTGGCGTCCTGGCTGAAGATGCAGACGTCGCGACCGTCGATGGTGCCGTAGCCGGTCACCACCCCGTCACCGGTTGGGCGGTTCTCACCGAGACCGAAATTGGTGCTGCGGTGCTTGGCCAACGCGTCGAGTTCGACGAACGAGCCCTCGTCCAGCAGCGCATGGATGCGTTCGCGGGCGGTCAGCTTGCCCTTCGCGTGGACCCTCTCGACCGCCGCCTCACCAACCGGGTGCAGGGCCTCCTCGGCACGCTTGCGGAGGTCGGCCAGCTTGCCGGCAGTGGTGTGGATGTCGACCTGGTGTTCCGCCGCCGGTTCGGTAACGCTCGTCATGGTCAAGGATCGTAGTCACAGCGCGCCCCATCCTCTTAGTCAGGCCTTAAGAACGCCGCGACGGGTGTGTCGCCGGATGCGGGGAAGCGGGGCCGTAATCTCACCTGCTGAACACACCGCAGAACCGCGACCGATCGACGAGAGGGATGGGGAATGCTCCGTTACCTCCGCGGTGAAGAGGGAGGTTGGCCGGTCGTGTCATTCGAGCACGGCACCATCGGCATCGAGAAGAAATGCGGCCCCTCGCTCGCGCCGGATCTGTTCACTCATCTGCGATACGTCAAGGTGCTCACGAAGCTCGGCTACGCGGTGGCGTTGGCCGACCACCAGGGCCTCGGGGTGACGGGCATCCACCCTTACCTCGACTCGCGTACGGCCGGGCTCAACATGATCGATGCGGTTCGCGCGCTGCGGCGCGCGTTCCCCGACGTGTCGGACCGGTGGGTGCCCGTCGGGGACTCGCAGGGCGGAGGCGCCGCGTGGGCCGCAGACGAGCAGGCGGGCCGCCGCGCACTACTGGAACGTGTTGTCGTCGGACTGCACTCCGGCCTCGTTGTTTCGCCAGCGCGACGCGATGAAGGAGATCGTCCCGAAGGACTTCACGCCGAGGACACCGGAGGCGGCCGCGCA
>CAVTKI010000017.1:0-58127 GCA_963735245.1 uncultured Actinomycetota bacterium | reverse complement strand
CGTCGACGCCCTTGATCGTCTCGTGGTAGCCCCGGATCTGCGCTCCGGTGTCGGCGGCGCGATCCCCGTCGTAGACCACTCCCATGATCGGAAACACCGACCGGGCCACCCGCTGGATCGGCTCGCGGAGCAGGATCGAGTGGTCTTCGACGCCTGCGCCGAGTTCGGGGTACATGTTCTGGATCGCGCCGATCCACACGCCGAGCATCCCGGTGCGCAGATCGCCGAAGTACTTCCAGGTGAGGGAGTCGGGCCCGAGCGGGTCGGCGGTCGTCCTCGATCTCGCGGTCATCGTGTCCTCGCTGAGCGTCAAACCCCGACGGATGTGCGGCCCACGATAATGTTGACAACAAACGTTGTCCACGATTTCGCGGCGCGTCGCCCGGCACCGTTACCGACCTGGGACTCGGTGTCGGTCGCCATCGAACGGCGCAGTGATCAGCACGGACCAAGCCCGACAACGACCAGTCTTGTTGAGCGCGTCGCTTGTTTCCGAGGTCAACGACTGTGCCATGTCTGTCGCCCGCCGAGCGCCGGCTTGTCCAGGAGCGCATTCTAGGCATTCGACGACGCGAAGTCCAGCGTATTCGACGGCGCGAAACTGCGTAGTCGATTACTCACGACACCGCCGTGGACGATCATCACAATTGCCGCCATGACCGTAATCGCTGACCGACCTTCTTCGATGGCCGCGCCCGATCACTCGACCCTGGTCTCCGATCGGCTGCACGAACTCCTGATCACTGGTGGCACTTTCGACGCCATCTACCGCCACATCCTCGCCGCCCCCGGCAAACGGGTCCGGGCCGGCCTGGGGCTGGCCTGCGCCCGCTTGCTTCCCTCGGCCGCCGTGCCGCAGCTCGACCTCGTCGACCTGGCCTGCGCGATCGAGATGTTCCACGAGGCGTCGCTCGTGCACGACGACATCTGCGACGGTTCGCTCTTGCGGCGCGATGCCCCGTCGGTAGCGGCTGCATTCGGCGTCCGCACCGCCGCCCGGGCCGGATTCCACTTGGCGGGCAACGCTTTACAGGTGCTCGCGCGGGTGATCGCCGACAATCCGCTGGTGTTCGCGCGGCTCGGTGAGACACCCGGCGTCACCTACCTCGACCAGTTGTCGGACCTTTCCTTCGGTCAGCTCGTCGAGACCCTGCCACCCGCCGTCGATGCCGCCGCCCTGCGCCGGCACTACGAACTCGTAGCCGGCGCGAAAACCGGCACCCTGTTCCGGCTGGCCTGCTCGTACGGCGGCACGGCGGGCGGCGTCGACGACGATGGGCTGCGCGCCCTGATGCAGTATGCGGACCAGCTCGCCCTCGCCTTCCAGATCATGGACGACGTCCGGGACGTCGAGGGCGGCCCCTCGCTGGGCAAGGAGGCCGGTGGCGACCTCGACCGCCGGGTGCCGACCTGGCCGGTGATCGAGTGGCTGGCCATGCGGCCCGGCTCTCGTGAGATGTGGCTCTCCGAGCTGACGTCGAGTGCCGAGCTGCAGGCCGACCTGGTGCACAGCGGGGCTACTCAGGCCGCCCGCGCCGTCGCACTCGAAGCCGCTGAGACGGCCTGCCGGGCAACGGAAGTGTTCCCGCCCTCTCCCGCGCGTGAACACCTGCGCGAACTCCTGGTACGGGTGGTGTCCCGATGACCGGGGGGCAGCTGGGCGCCCTGGCCCACGGGCTGCGGGACCTGCGCCGCGCACCGGACCTGGCGCGCTGCGGGCGGCCCGGTCACCGGATGAGCTGGCCCGGCTGGCGCTGGTCCCGGCGGCCCGGAACCTGAGCATCGCGGTCGGCTTTCTGCCCGCGGATCTGCGGGCCGAGGCCACCGCCGCCCTGTTGGCCTGCCGGGTGCTCGACGCCTACGAGGACCTCAGCGACCGCCCACTTGCCGGCGCCGCCGTTCTGACCGCCGTGGGCTACCTGAACGGCGCCACCGACACACCGCCCCCGCCGCTGCACTCGGTCGCCGCCCGGGACAGCGAAGCCGTCGACCTGCTGCTGGCCGAGCGGATCCGCGACGTCCGGTCGCTACTGTCGGCGCTGCCCTTCGAGGGACGCGACCGGGTCGGCCAGATGCTGCTCGACGTCGGCCGCGTGATGGCCCGGAACCTCGATTCACCCATGCCGAGGGCCGCCTACGGCGAGGGCGTGCTCGGGCGGGTAGTGCTCTACGCGTGCTCACTGGTCGCCGAAGACGCCTGCGCCGAGACCGATCTGGGCGAGTTGGCCGGATGCGTGGGCATTACCGCCCAACTGGCCAACGACCTGCGCGACGGTGAACTGACGCTCTACGGCGCCGGCGACCGCGAGGAACTGACCCGACTGGTGATGCTGCGGCTGCTGGCCCCGGCGCTTGGCGGTTTCGCCCTGTTGGCCCGGCTCGGCCCGCGCACCCCCAGTCGCGGGGCCCGGGCGGCCATGGCCTACATGACCATCACGACAACCGCGTTCCTGTGCGCCGCCGTCGGGGCGCCCGCGCCCTACCGGCGGCGACTGCGGCTCGGCGCGGCCGTGCTGGCCGCCCGCTCACCCGTTCACTGGACCAGGATGCTGGACCGGGTGCGGCGTTCCGCCGACGGGGCGATCCACCGGCTGCTCGATGCGTCACTCGACCCCTCTGCCGAGGCCGGCCGCGCTGCCGGGTCGAGCCCGGCTGCGGAGGTGCTCGGTCTGGGTGATCCGCAGTCGATGTCGCCCTCGATGGGGCCACTGATCGTCGGCACGACCTTCGCCATCGTGCGGGCCCTGCCGGAAGAACCCTTGACCGGCGAACTACCCGACCCCCAGATACGCCGCATGATGATCGCCGATCATCTGGCCTTCGGCGCCCTGGAGCGGTTGCAACCCTGCGACGCCGATGCGATGCAGGACCTCGCCACGCAATTCCAGCTCACCGCACTCGACACCGCTACCTGAGGAGGCCGCCCATGACCACCGAACTGACCGGTACCAACACCGGAACGCCCGCCGCTTCATCGGCACGAGCGGTGCCCGCAAAAACGCCATTCAGTCGGCGGGTGTTGAAGCTCGAGCACCCGGCGAATGTCCTCCCGCTCATGCACATCGTGGGCTGGGCCGGGGTACTGGCCTTCGGTCTACTGGTGCCCGCCGCCGCGAACTGGTATCTGGCGGTGCCGCTGATCGCCGCGCTGACGATGGTGAACCTGTCGATCACGATCGGGGTGCTCCACATGCACACCCATCGACCCCTGTTCGTGTCTCGGCGGCTCAACCGGGTGGTCGACGTGCTGTGCTGCGTGCCGGGCACGCTGACGGCGGCCGACATGCGTGAGGTGCACATCCTCAACCACCATCGCTTCAACGACGGACCCGGCGACGTCACGTCCACCGAGGGCCGCGACCGTGGGCTACGCGCCGTCTGGTACTGGTTCAGGTACGCCGGCGTCGTCAAGAACCACACCGTACGAACGATTTTCGCAGCCAATGCGTCGGCCGGCCGGCGCAAGCGGCGCCACCAATTCATATTCGATTTGACGCTGGTCGTGTCGCTGATCGTGGTCACCGCGTGGTTCGCCGACACCACCCGTTTCACCCTCTTCTACCTGATCCCGCTCCTCGTCACCCAGGTGAACTCCGGTTACTTCGCCTGGCTGACCCACGCCCCGGCGCGGGGCTTCGACGACGATCCGAGCAAGTCGGTGAACACGGTGGGCAACTTGCTCAACTTCTGGATCTTCAACCAGGGCTACCACAGCGTGCACCATCGCTACCCCGGCATCCACTGGAGCCAGATCCCCGACAAGCTCGACTTCATGCGGAAGGTCGAGCCCGACGTGGTGGTGCCTTACTGGATGGTGCTCACCTCGGCCTGGCGCGTGGTCGTGCCAGGAGGCTTCCTCGATGCGACCTACGGCGAGCGGTGGAAGGCCAAGCTGGAGAAGCGCATTGAGGAGGGTAGCGTCCGCTCGCGGTACCTGCCCTGGTTCGCATGGATCTGACCACGCCCCAGGTGCGGGGCGTGCTGACCGACCGCCGTCGGCTCGTCCCGGTCCTGCTGGCGTTCGCCGGATACGCCTTCGCCGGGGTGACTGTGCCCCTGCTACTGCTGTTTGCCGGCGGCTGGTGGCTGCCGAAGACGGTCGACACCGGGCCGCACCTGTCCACCGCCCCGTCGGTCGTGATCGACGTCCTGCTGTTGGCCCTGTTCGGCCTGCAGCACTCGGGCATGGCTCGGCCCGCCTTCAAGGCGTTCATCACCCGCTGGGTGCCAGATGCCTTGGAGCGCAGCCTCTACATCGTGATGGCCAGCCTGGCCGTGTGGGTGCTCTGCTTGGGTTGGCAGCCACTGCCGTACCGGATCTGGTCCACGGACGGCGTCGTCGGTGCGGTGCTCGACGGCGGTTTCTGGCTCGGCGTCGCGCTGGTCTATGCGGCCACCCTGCTGCTGAACCACTTCTACCTCCTCGGCCTGAGCCAGGCCTACCGCGCCTACGTGACCCGGGTGCCTGGCGTGACCGTCGATCAGCTTCAGGTGCACGGGCCCTACCGCCTGGTGCGCCATCCGCTGATGACCGGCCTGCTGCTGTGCTTCTGGTGCGCAAGCACATTGACCGCGGGACATCTGCTGTGGGCGGGTGGACTGACCGGCTACATCCTGCTGGGTACGTTCCTGGAGGAGCGCGACCTCATCGCACGCTTCGGCGCGGCCTACCGGGCCTACGCCGCCCAGGTGCCCGCCTTCTTTCCCAAACTGTTTCGCCGCGCCGCAGGGCGTGTCGATGAGCGGGGCGACCAGAGCCCTGAAACCACCGTCGCCGTCATCGGCAGCCGACAACGACGGCGTCGAAAGACGTTGTCAAGCAACGGGACCGTCAGCTCCGAGTGGGATGAGGCAACCGCGCCGGCACCTGTGGGTTTCGGACGCATGATCACCGCCCAGCTGCACGGTTGTGGAATCGGCTGTGGAAGCTGCATGCCCGCGTGTTGCGGCGAGTGAGTCACTACCGTTGGTTCGGCGTGCTCGGGAAGCACGTCGTCTCACCGATGGATCGGGCCGTGATCAAGGCGAGCCGAGGCCGACTGTCGATGACCGGTCCAGAGTTCACGACCATGCTGCTGACGACGACCGGTAGGAAAAGCGGTAAGCAGCGCACGATTCCGGTCTACTACGTGCCGGATGGCAAGAAGTTGGTCGCCGTCTGCGAGAACTTTGGTCTCAAGACAGCCTCCAGCTGGCCAAAGAACCTGCTCGCCGACCCGCGGGCACGCATCGAGATCCGGGGTGTGGCCGCCGACTATGAATCGCGACTCGCCACAGACCAAGAGGTAGCCCGCTACATGCCAAGGCTTACCGAGATGTGGCCCGCGATGGACACCTATTTCGAGCGAACCGGCGTGCGTCTACATGTTCGTCTTCGAACTCGACATCGAGGTTTCGACGCGTCGGTGAGAGACCGACACCGGATGCGGTCGATGCGACGATGATCGTCAGCCGACGCTCGGCACCCAATTGCCGTGAAATCCGCTGGGCACCCGATGCGGCAGTTTGATGCTGGCGACGTCCTGCATGGTTTGCGCGTCGAGGATCGCCAACTCGCTGCGATCGGTGGCCCGGTCATGGACGAAGCCCATGAGCACGCCATCGTCCTCTGCGGATCCGTCTGACGATGGATGGAAGACGAACTCTCCCAACGCCTTTTCGGCACCGAACGAGCGCGTTTGGTGTTCCCACCCACGAAGTCGTGCTTCAGCAGGTCGCCGGTGCCCGTCATGCCGTCCCCGAACGCCGGCGCATAGCCGTACCGATGGCGCTTGCCGAACAGGCGCTCGTTCACGCGGGGAAACTCCTGGCGCCGATCGTCGAAGCGTGATTCGCGCACCTTGCCGTCGGCGAGATCGACGGTCCAGCGGTCGAGTGTGGACGCGCCTTCGTTCGGGGCCGAGGCGCTCGGTGTCGAACATCCTGGGATGCCGCACCACGTCGAGGACGATGGTGTCGTCTTGGTCGTAGGCATTCATCGGGTGGAACACGTAACACGGTTCCACGTCGAACCAGCGCACGTCGGCATTGCCGCCCTCGCGTGGCATCACCCCGACGCGGGCGGGATATTTCGGGTTCCACGAGTACGGGAAGCCGCCGGTCTGATCCCTTGGCACGTGGCTGGTGCGCGGCGATGGGATCCGGGATGCGAACCCGGCCGACCAAGGCCGACAGCAGCAGCCGGGCGGGCAGCCGAAGCGCGCGTGGCGCGGCCATCGATGCGGCTTGTCGGACGTCGAACGTGACCGGCAGGTCGTAGAAGACGACGTGCCGGTCGGTCAACGAGAAGTCGTGCATCATCGGGCTGCCGCGTCACCTCGATGTCAACGGTGCGGCGCGCCCGACCCTCGGCATCGATGATCGAGTACTGCACCGTGTTGCCCCGGTGCACGCTGTACGAAACCGCATGCAGCTCACCGGTTTCCGGGTCATGGTGGGGGTGCGCGGTGTATCCACCGGTCAGCGTTCCGTCGAAGTCGCATACGCCAACGGTGTCCAACTCGTCGGTGAGTTCGTAGATCGACAGACCGCCTTCCATCAGCGCAAGGGTCATGCCTGCGTGTCCGATCACGTTGGTGTTCGCACCGACGAGGGAGGGACCGGAACGGCGGGCCGGTGAGCGTTCGCCCAGCGCCTCGCGCGCTTGGGGTCCGCGCACCCAGCGATTGCGGTACCACTCTGCCTTGCCGTCGCGGATGCGGATGCCGTGCACCATTCCGTCACCCATGAACCAGTGGTAGAGCTCTGGATCGACCTCGCCGATCGGATTGGCTCCATTTCGCAGGTACCGACCGTCGAGATGGTCCGGAATTCTCCCGATGACCTCGAGGTCGGTGAGCGTGTACTCCTCGTGCAGCGGGGCGAATTCGCCCTCGAGATACCGGCTGGTCATGGCGGAACCCCTCGTGTCAGTGTGCCGGCTCCAGCGTAAGGCGCTTCAGCGAGAGCTAGCGGGCTACGCGGCACATCGAGTAGTGGACTACGCGAGACGAGAACCTTCATCCCGACCAGACTTGTCATTGCTGCCAGAAGCGGCAGGGTGGCGATGACGCCATATCCGAGGTCGAGGCGGGGATCCAATGTCCATTGGCTATCTGGAATGTGACGATACGGATGAAGCATCGGGTTCAGTCGATGTGCTTGGCCGGATCCGGGGACCGGGTGACTTGCGCGGGTTGTCGCGCGACGAGTTGACCGAGCTCGCGGATGCGATCAGAGCATTCCTCGTCGAGAAGATATCGGTGTCAGGCGGGCACCTCGGCCCGAACCTCGGTGTGGTCGAGTTGACCATCGCGCTTCATCGGGTGTTCGAATCACCGCGTGATGCGTTGATCTTCGACACCGGCCATCAGGCCTACCCGCACAAGCTCTTGACGGGCCGCCAGGAGGACTTCGACCATTTGCGCGCCTACGGCGGACTCTCGGGGTATCCGTCGCGTGCAGAGAGCGAGCACGACTGGGTCGAGTCTTCGCATGCGTCCGCGGCCCTTTCCTATGCTGACGGGTTGGCCAAGGCATTCGAACTCAGCGGTCAAGATCGCCGCGTCGTCGCCATCGTCGGTGACGGTGCCCTCACCGGTGGAATGTGCTGGGAGGCTTTGAACAACATCGCTGCCGGCAAGAGCCGTCATGTCGTGGTCGTCGTCAACGACAACGGCCGGTCTTATGCACCGACGATCGGCGGACTCGCCGATCGTCTGACGAGCCTGCGGATGCGTCCCGGTTACGAGCGGCTGCTGGCGTCCGCAAAACGGGAGCTGACCAAGTTGCCGCTGCTCGGTCGCCCCACCTACTCGATACTGCACGCCGTCAAGGAAGGCTTGAAGGATGCCCTGAGTCCGCAGATGTTGTTCTCGGACTTGGGCATCAAGTATCTCGGCCCGATCGACGGACACGACGTCGTCGCGCTGGAGAAGGCCCTGCGGATGGCAAAGGACATCGGTGGCCCGGTCATCGTCCACACCGTCACCCGCAAGGGAATGGGATACCGCCCGGCGGAGGAAGATCAGGCTGACCGCATGCATGCCTGCGGTCCGATCAATCCTCGGACCGGCAAGCCGAAGTCACCCAGCGGCGCGGGGCAATGGACGGACGTCTTCGCCGATGAGCTGATCCAATGGGGTAAGCGCCGAGACGACGTCGTCGCGATCACGGCGGCGATGCCGGGACCGACCGGTGTCGCGGCGTTCGGCGCGCAGTTCCCGAACCGGACGTTCGATGTGGGGATCGCCGAGCAACACGCTGTCACATCCGCGGCGGGGCTGGCGCTCGGCGGCATGCATCCGGTGGTCGCTGTCTACTCCACCTTCCTGAACCGGGCCTTCGACCAGGTGCTCATGGATGTCGCACTGCTGAAACTGCCGGTGACGTTCGTCCTGGACCGGGCAGGCATCACCGGGCCCGATGGCGCCAGCCACAACGGCGTATGGGACTTGTCGCTGCTGGGCATCGTGCCCGGCATGCGTGTCGCCGCCCCACGCGATACCTGCCTCGCTCCGTGAACAACTCGGCGAGGCACTTGCGGTCGATGACGGCCCGACCGCGATCCGGTTTCCGAAGGGATCGGTGGGCGCCGACATCGAAGCCGAGGAACGAGTCGAGGGCGTGGACGTGCTTTGCGGCCCGCGGGATCCGGATGTTCTGCTGGTCGCGGTCGGGCCGCTGGCCGCGATCGCGCTGACGGCGGCGGCGACACTGAGAGAGCGTGGGGTGTCCGTCGCGGTGGTGGATCCCCGGTGGGTGCTGCCGGTACCCGAGCAGGTGGTGAAGCTGGCCAGCGATGTGCGGCTGGTCGTGACGCTGGAGGAGTCGGGGCTGCACGGCGGAGTCGGATCGGCAGTGGCGGCCCGAATGCGCGAGGCGCGTGTCGACACACCGGTACGCAGTGTCGGTGTACCACAACGATTCCTCGCTCACGGCTCGCGCAACGAGATCCACGCCGACCTCGGACTGACGGCCGCCGACCTGGTAACCAGCATCAGTTCCTGGGTTGAGCGGCCGGTTGACGCCGATATGGGGCGAGGCGAATGACGATGCACGACAGGGCATCTGCAGCGACCGAGGGCGCGACGCCGACACACGCGGGGCGTGCCGGGAAGCGAGTACTGCTCGCGGAGCCGCGCGGCTACTGCGCCGGCGTGGATCGTGCCGTCGAGACCGTCGAGCAAGCATTGGAAAGACACGGCCCGCCGGTATACGTGCGCCACGAGATCGTGCACAACCGACACGTCGTGTCAGCGCTCCGCGAGCGCGGTGCGATCTTCGTCAAGGACACCGATGAGGTGCCGCCCGGCTCGGTGATGATTCTTTCCGCCCACGGTGTTTCGCCCACTGTGCGGACAGCGGCCCGACAGCGCGGCCTGCAGGTGATCGATGCCACCTGCCCGCTCGTCACGAAGGTGCACAACGAGGTGAATCGGTTCGCGCGCCGCGACTACGACATCCTGCTCATCGGCCACGACGGGCACGAAGAGGTTGAAGGAACTCGCGGAGAGGCTCCCGAGAACGTGCAGGTGGTCGATGGAGACGCCGCAGTCGACGACGTCGTGGTGCGTGACGAATCAAAGGTGATCTGGTTGTCGCAGACCACGTTGAGTGTCGATCAGACCATGGCCACCGTCGACAAGCTCCGGCAGCGGTTCCCGTTGCTGCAGGATCCCCCCGGCGACGACATCTGCTATGCCACCCAGAACCGCCAGGTGGCCGTGAAAGCATTGGCACCGCAGTGCGATCTGGTCATCGTGGTCGGGTCACACACCTCATCGAACTCGATCCGACTGGTCGAAGTCGCGCTTCAGGCCGGCGCACCGCAAGCGTATCGCGTCGATGACGCCGGCGACATCGAGCTGAGCTGGCTCGACGAAGCGTCGACGGTAGGGGTTACGTCGGGTGCGTCGGTCCCGGAAATTCTGGTGCGCGACGTGCTCACATTGCTGGCGGACAACGGATTCAACGACGTGCAGACCGTCCGCACCACCCAGGAGTCTGTAGTCTTCGCGCTCCCGCGTGAACTACGCAAGTGATTGGAAGAACGATGACAGCTGCCACATTGCTGGGTATGCCCGGCCTTTCGGACCAGTCCGCCCAGCTGGCGCGACGGCGAAAGACACGTCAGCTCCGAATCGGCAACGTCGGTGTGGGCAGCGACCACCCCGTTTCGGTGCAGTCGATGACCACAACGAGAACTCACGACGTCAACTCGACATTGCAACAGATCGCCGAGCTGACGGCGTCAGGGTGCGACATCGTGCGGGTCGCATGTCCGCGGCAAGAGGACGCCGATGCGCTGGCCACCATCGCCAAGAAGTCGCCGATCCCCATTGTCGCGGACATCCATTTCCAGCCGAAGTACATCTTCGCCGCCATCGACGCCGGATGTTCTGGGGTGCGCGTCAACCCCGGAAACATCAAGGAGTTCGACGGGCGGGTCAAGGAAGTCGCGAAAGCTGCTGCAGCGGCGGGCATCCCGATCCGCATCGGGGTAAACGCCGGATCCTTGGACCAACGATTGCTGCGCAAGTACGGCAAGCCCACGGCCGAAGCCCTTGTCGAATCCGCGCTTTGGGAGGCGAGCCTGTTCGAAGACCACGGGTTCGGCGACATCAAGATCTCGGTGAAGCACAGTGATCCCGTGGTCATGGTGAACGCCTATCGCAGTCTTGCCGCGCAATGCGACTATCCGTTGCACCTGGGTGTCACCGAGGCTGGACCGGCGTTCCAGGGCACGATCAAGTCAGCGGTCGCGTTCGCAGCGCTCCTCAGTGAGGGCATCGGCGACACAATCCGGGTTTCGCTCTCGGCGCCACCCATCGAGGAAGTCAAGGTCGGCACGCACATCCTGCAATCGCTGAACCTACGGCCACGCAAATTCGAGATCGTCTCCTGCCCGTCGTGCGGACGCGCCCAGGTGGATGTGTACCGCTTGGCAAACGAGGTCACCGCGGGTCTGGAAGGAATCGACACTCCGCTTCGAGTCGCGGTCATGGGTTGCGTCGTCAATGGACCGGGTGAGGCGCGTGAGGCCGATCTCGGGGTGGCTTCCGGTAACGGCAAGGGCCAGATCTTCGTCAAGGGGCAGGTGATCAAGACGGTGCCGGAGGCGAAGATCGTCGAAACGCTGATCGAGGAGGCCCTGCGGATCGCGGACAGCTCCTCCGATGGCAGTACCTGAGATCTGCCACCCAAGCCATGCAGTCCTACGGTCGCAAATCAATATCGAGCTTCGGCACACGACCCGCAGGAGGGCAAACGCGGCCTAGTGTCACAGTCATGACTGATCTGATCGACCGCGCGGCCGCCGAAGCGCCGTCGCACATCGGAAGCCTTGCCGTGCATCGCGAGAGTGGCCTATGGTTCCGGTCGGTACGGGTGCGGGCCCTTGAGCACAGCGAACGGCGGACCGTTGCATGATGTGGCGGGGAAGCTGGCTCGATTCACGGGCCGCTACGCCGCCTGGATCGTCGTCGTCTGGTTAGTCGGCGCAGCCGCTGCGACTCTCACGATGCCGCAGCTCGAACGGGTCGTGGAAACGCATTCCCGGGCCTTCATACCCGCCGACTCAGCCAGTTCCGTCACGGAGCAACGAGCAGCCGAAGTGCTCGGCGAACCCCCCTACAACAATCTCAATTATCTTCTGCTGGAACGCGATCAGCCCCTCAATGACGCCGACCGCGAATACTACGGCAGGCTCATCGCGGCGTTACGCGCCGACACCGAGCACGTTGGTGCAGTAGTCGATCTCTGGTCGGACCCGACGACCGCGGCAGCGGCACAGAGCACCGACGGCCGGGCGGTCACGGTCAGGATGCGGCTATCCGGGATGATCGGGACCTCGCAGGCGAACGATTCGGTTTTCGCGATACGCGACACGATCGCGCGATTGGGGCCACCACGAGGCTTGCACACCTACGTCACCGGGCCGGGTGCCACCATCTCCGACGAGTTCGCGGCGATCGACCGGCAATTGGTGCCCATCACCGCTGCGACCGTCGGGCTCATCCTGTTGCTGCTGCTCGTCGTCTACCGCTCGCCCGTCGGCGCGGCGATCCCGCTGATGTCCGTGGGCATCGGCACTCGCGGTGGCCCGTCCGATAATCGCAGCACTCGGCGACGCCGGGCTCGTCGAGGTGTCGCTGTTCTCCGTCGCGCTGCTGGCCGCGATGATGCTTGGCGCCGGCACCGACTACGCGATCTTTCTGATCGGCCGTTACCGCGAGGGTCGGGTTCGCGGCCTCGCCCCGGACGAATCACTGGTGGGCGCCTACCGCGGCGTCGCCCCGGTGATCGTGGGATCGGCCCTCACGATCGCGGCGGCGTTGGCGTGCCTGAGCTTCGCACGGGTAGGCGTGTTCCGCAGCACCGGAATTCCCTGCGCGATAGGCATTCTGGTGGTGATGCTGGTCTCGCTGACCTTGACACCGGCATTGATCACTCTCGCCGGACGTCGAGGCTGGCTCGAGCCGCGCCCTTCCGGTATCGCCCGGCGCTGGCGGCGTATCGGAGTGAGTGTGGCGCGTTGGCCCGGACCGATCCTGGCCGTCAGTGGGGCGCTCATCGTCGTCGCGGCGCTGCCGCTGATCGGGTTGCGCATCGGCTGGAACGAGCCGGCCGCCACCCCGGCCGCCACCGAGTCCAAGAGCGGCTATCAGGCTGCCGACCGGCACTTCCCGACGAACCATCTGTTGCCGGCGGTGGTCACCGTCTCGGCGGACCACGACATCCGCAACCCCGCCGGGCTGATCGCCGTCGAGCGGATCACCCGGCAGATCATGGCCATTCAAGGTGTGCGGATGGTGCAGTCGGCCAGCCGACCGGCGGGTACCGTCCCCGACGAAGCCACCTTGAGCGGTTTGGTCGGCGTCATTGGCCGGCAGCTCGACGGCACGTTCGACACGGTCACCGAGCGACTGGGACGCGTCGCCGATCTTGACACCGCGCTCGCGGCGATGACTACGGATGTCAGGCGGCTTTCCGCCGGTCTACAAGGCAGCGCCGACGGATTGCGCGGGGTCGGCTCGGCCGCCGAAGACATGCGTGGCGGGATGGCTGGGTTGCAGACCAACCTGACGACGGTGTCGGGTTATCTCGACCCGCTCCGCGCCTTCATTTCGGGAACGCCGGACTGCCCGAACAATCCGATCTGCTCGGCGGTTGCCCGGGTAGTGCAGCCCGTCGACGACTTGCAGCACAGTTCCGACCAACTCGCCAGCGGCGCAGACAAACTCACCGCCGGTGCCGGGAACGCAACCGATGCGCTCGCCGGCCTGCCAGCAGCAGTCAACTCGATGGCCGAGGCGATCCGGCGGGCCCGCGCTGCGACCGCTGACCTGACGGGTCTCGCACAGTCGTTGGGCCCCCAGGTGCACGAGTTGACCGACTACCTGCAGGAAATCGACACGCAGTTTCAGGGCAGCGCCGCCGGCGGTTTCTACATTCCGCAACGGGCGCTGGCAGATCCGCGGTTGCGGGCCGCGCTGGACAAGTTGATGTCGCCCGACGGCCGCTCCACGTACCTGCTTGTCTACGGCGACGGACAGGAATGGGGTCGAGACGGCGCACAACGAGCCCGTCAGATCGAGACCGCAGTGCACGAAGCGACGAAGGAGGGCACGCTCACCCCCACCGCCGTGTACGTCGGCGGCGTCGGACCCACCACCCTCGACCTGCAGAACCTGGTCGACCGCGACACGAAGATGCTGATGGCGATCACACTGGTGTTGATCTTCCTGATCGTCGCGCTGATGCTGCGCAGCCCCGTCGCCGGCGTGGTCGTCGTTGGCACTGTCGCGGTGTCCTACGCCTCTGCGCTGGGCGCCAGCATCCTCATCTGGCAGCACCTGCTGCATCACGAACTGCACTGGGCGGTCGCACCGATCTCATTCATCGCGCTGGTGGCAGTCGGGGCCGACTACAACCTGTTGCTGGCCATGCGAATTCGCGAAGAAGCCCGCGCCGGCCTCGGCACCGGCATCATCCGCGCGTTCGCCGCAACCGGCGGCGTGGTCACCACCGCCGGAATCGTCTTCGGCATCACCATGTTCGCACTCGTCGGCAGCAGCGTGCTCAGCGTGGCTCAGATCGGAGTGACCATGGGGGTCGGCCTGCTCCTCGACACCCTTGTCGTGCGCACCTTCGTCCTGCCGTCGATCATTGCATTGCTCGGCCGGTGGTTCTGGTGGCCGACCCGGATACCGAGGAAGGTGGCCCACTCAGCGCCGTCCGGAGATTGGCAGTACACCGACCTGGGACGTATGTGACCAACGTCAATGTCGACCCGTCAAGATCGGCAATGACCAGCGGCTTCGCCCGGTCCGGCGATCGGCCGCCAGCGGTGTCGTTGCCGCTCGTCCGAGGGGCCACCTAGGGTGGCGCTGTGGATGTCGAATCGTTCGGGGGACGACTCGGCGGGCAGGAGCGCAGCGACCCGGGGAGCGAACTCGGCGGGCAGGAGCGCAGCGACCCGGGGATCGAACCCGGCGGGCAGGAGCGCAGCGAATCCGGCGGTCGGCTGGCCTGGCTCAAGAACACCAACCACAGCCCCGATGTCATCGCCTTCATCAGGCGGGCCCGCAGGGCGCTGCCCGGTGATCCGGACTTCGGGGATCCGCTGTCCGCCGACGGCGTTGGTGGCCCGCGGGCCGCAGCCCGTGCCGCGGGCCGGTTGCTGGACCACGATGCCGCGTCACGGGAAGTCAGCCTTGCGGGGTTGCAGGTGTGGCAGGCGTTGACCGAGCGGGTGTCGGGTCGGCCGGCGAACCCCGAGGTCACGCTCGTGTTCACCGATCTAGTGGGTTTTTCGGAGTGGTCGCTCGCGGCGGGCGACGACACGACGCTGCGTCTGTTGCGGCGCGTCGCCCAGGTGATGGAGCCGCCGCTGCTCGCCACCGGTGGGCGCATCGTCAAGCGGATGGGGGATGGCGTCATGGCCGTGTTCTCCGATCCCTCCACCGCAGTGTCGGCCGTGGTCGCGGCGCTCGATGCCGTGAAAACCGTTGACATCGACGGGTACACGCCACGGATGCGGGCAGGCATCCACACCGGGAGGCCGCAACGGATGGGCTCGGACTGGCTGGGCGTCGACGTCAACATCGCAGCCAGGGTGATGGAGCGGGCCACCAGGGGCGGGCTGGTGGTGTCGCAGACCACGTTGGAGCGCATCCCGGACGCCGAACTCGAGGCTCTCGGCGTGACGGCGAAACGGATACGCAAGCAACTGTTCTCGCCGAAGATCGCCGGCGTCCCAGAGGATTTGGCCATGTACCGCTTGAGGACTCGCAGGGACTTGCCAGCATCCGGTGGCGAAGACGGCGACGCGCCGAGCGGATAGTTTGGTGTGATGGTGTCGGCAGTGTGGTCCGGGCTGACCCGGGTGTGGGTCACCGTGACGTACGCGGTGATCCTGTTCTGCGTGACCACCACGCTGTCCGCGTTGGGTCCCGTCGCTGCGGGACGGGTGTTCCAGCAGGCGAGCACGAATCTGCACAACCTCAATCACGGACACGTCGGGACGCTGCTCGGTAGCGCGTTCGTCGTCGACGCCGGCGCCCCCTATCTGTGGTTGCCGGGGCTCGTCTGTCTGATGGGCGTGGCCGAACTCCTCTGGCGCAGCCGACGCCTGGTGGTGGCGTTCGCCGTCGGCCACATCGGCGCGACGCTGCTCGTCGCGGTCGGGCTCACCGCGGCGGTGAAGCTGGGCGCGCTGCCCGTGTCCATCACCAGGGCCGAGGACGTCGGGATGAGTTACGGAGCCACCGCCATCCTCGGAACGCTGACCGGGGCGGTTCCCGCCCGGTGGCGTCGCCAGCTGGATCGGAGGATGGCTGGCGGTCGGCGCGTCCGTCGCTGTGGGTGACCAGCGACTTCACCGACGTGGGGCACGTCGTGGCGCTGCTGCTGGGGATGGCGGTGGCCACGCGGTTCGGCACGCCCGGGCCGTGGACGGTCATGCGGGTCGTGCTGCTGGCGGTCGGTGCGCCGTTCGGCTTCCTGATCCTGGCCAACACCCCGCCGCTGTTGGTGGCTGCGACGGTCTGCGGCGTTTCCGGCGCGCTGCTCGGTGCCCTGGTGGGCTGGTCGTGGCGATCGATGCGCCGCGCCCGCGAGGCGCCCGCGTTGGCGACGGGGCCGTCGGCGGTCAGAATTCCCGTGGGCCGTCCCGGCCCGGTGAGCGGCGGGTCAATTCGATCTTGACGAGCTCGTGAACTTGCTCCGGCGTCGCGACGGTCAGCGAAACTCGTCTGCCGACGCCTCGATCCAGTCCGAGAGCCACGACTCGGGTGGGTCCTCGAGCAACTCACCGGGCATCAGCCAGTCGTAGATCTCGGCGTACGTCCGCGTCCGTTGGCCCTCGATGCGCCGGTTCAACATCGCAGGCGACAGTTGGTGGAAGCCGTCCAGCCCCATCGACGCGACGATCTGCGCGGCGCTGGCGACCGTGGCGCGTTGATAGTTGAACACCCGAACGGACTTGTCGGGTACGTGAAGTGCCCGCGTCCGGGCCGGGTCCTGCGTCGCGACACCGGTGGGGCAGTGGTTGGTGTTGCACTTCAGCGCCTGGATGCAGCCGACGGCGAACATCATCGCCCGCGCGGACATCGTGAAGTCGGCGCCCTGACATACCCGGCTGACGATGTCGACGCCGCTGGCGACCTTGCCGGACGCGCCGATCCGGATGCGGTCCCGCAAGCCGGAGCCGACGAGGCTGTTGTGCACCAACATCAGGGCCTCGGTCAGCGGCATGCCGACGTGGTCCTCGAACTCCTGTGGCGCCGCGCCCGTGCCGCCCTCACCGCCGTCGACGATGATGAAGTCGGGGCCGATACCCGATGCCACGATGGCCTTGCAGATCGACAGGAATTCAGTGCGCGCGCCGATGCACAGCTTGAATCCGACCGGCTTGCCGCCCGACAGCCTGCGCAGGGTGGCGATGAACCCGACGAACTCGCCAGGCGTGGTGAACGCGCTGTGTGCAGGTGGCGATACCACCGTCTTCCCGATGGGGACGCCGCGCGTCGCCGCGATCTCCGCGCTGACCTTGGCGCCGGGCAGCACGCCGCCGAGGCCCGGTTTGGCGCCCTGCGACAGCTTGATCGAGATCGCCTTCACCGAGGGCAACCGCGACTTCTCGGCGAAGGTGGCGGCGTCGAACCGGCCGTCGGCGTCGCGGCAGCCGAAGTAACCCGACCCGATCTCCCAGATCAGGTCGCCGCCCCCGCGAAGGTGATACGGGCTGATGCCGCCCTCACCCGTGTCGTGGGCAAACCCGCCCCGCGCCGCGCCCGCGTTCAGCGCCTCGATCGCATTCGCCGAAAGCGCGCCGAAGCTCATCGCCGAAACATTGAGTAGGGCAATGTCATACGGCTGCAAGCAGTCCGGCCCGCCGAGCCGCACCCTCGGGTCGAGGTCGTCGGCGAAGCGGGCCCGCAGGGAATGGCGCAGGAACTCGTAGCCGATCGCGTTGACGTCGCGTTCGGTGCCGAACGGCTCGTCGCCCTTCGTCGCCTTCGCGCGCTCGTACACCAGGTCGCGGGTCTCCCGGTCGAACGGTGCGGCCTCGGTATTGGATTCGATGAAGTACTGCCTGATCTCTGGCCGGATCAACTCCATCAGGAACCTGACGTGTCCGAGGATCGGATACAGCCGCAGGATGGTGTGCCGGGTCTGCAGCAGATCCCAGGTGCCCAGCGCCGCGAGACCGATCAAGACGGCTGCGGGCACGGCCCACCATCCGCTCTGGGCCAGAGCGGCGATTGCCGCGAGCACTGCGGCAAGCCACACACCTGCGACGATCACGGGCCGCACGATCACCGCGTGAGGGTATCGCGAGTGGACGTCGACCCGTGGCTATGATCGCCGGGTGGCTGATCAGCCCGTGGAAAACCCGGGATTGTCCTTCGAAGCGCTGACCGAGGCGGTCGGCGCGGCCCGTCGTGCGTTCGAGGCGTCGGCTGACCTCGACGCGCTGGCCCGCGCCAAGACCGAACACCTCGGCGACAGGTCGCCGATCGCGTTGGCGCGGCAGTCACTCGGCTCGCTGCCCAAGGCCGACCGCGCCGATGCCGGGCGCCTCGTCAACGTGGCTCGCACCGACGCGCAGGCCGCGTACGACGAGCGGCTGGCCGTGCTGCGCATCGAGCGCGACGCCGCGGCCCTGGTGGCCGAGCGCATCGACGTCACGCTGCCCTCGACGCGCAGGCCGATCGGTGCCAGGCACCCGATCACGATCCTCGCCGAACACATCGCCGACACGTTCGTCGCAATGGGCTGGGAGCTTGCCGAGGGCCCCGAGATCGAGACCGAACAGTTCAACTTCGACGCGCTGAACTTCCCCCCGGATCACCCCGCGCGCAGCGAGCAGGACACCTTCCAGGTCGCGCCGGAGGGATCCCGGCAGGTGCTGCGCACCCACACCTCGCCCGTGCAGGTCCGCGCGCTGCTGGAACGCGAACTGCCGGTGTACATCGTGTCGATCGGCCGGACCTTCCGCACCGACGAACTCGATTCCACGCACACCCCGGTGTTCCATCAGGTCGAGGGCCTCGCGGTGGACCGCGGCCTGACGATGGCCCACCTGAAGGGCACCCTCGACGCGTTGGCGCGGGCCCAGTTCGGACCGCAGGGCCGCACCCGCTTCCGGCCGCACTTCTTCCCGTTCACCGAACCGTCGGCCGAGGTGGACGTCTGGTTCGAGAACAAGAAGGGCGGGCCCGGCTGGGTGGAGTGGGGCGGCTGCGGCATGGTCAACCCGAACGTGCTGATCGCGTGCGGCATCGATCCGCAGGTGTATTCGGGCTTTGCGTTCGGCATGGGCCTGGAACGAACCCTGCAGTTCCGCAACGGCATTCCCGACATGCGCGACATGGTCGAGGGTGACGTGCGGTTCTCCCTGCCGTTCGGGGTCGGGGCCTGATGCGCGTTCCGTACAGCTGGCTCCGCGATGTCGTCCGAGCCGGTGCTCCGGGTTGGGACGCGTCCGTCGACGAACTCGAGCGGACGCTGATCGGCATCGGACACGAGGTCGAGGAGATCATCCCGGTCGGGCCGGTGACCGGTCCGCTGACCGTCGGCAGGGTCGTCGAGATCGAGGAGCTCACCGAGTTCAAGAAGCCCATCCGGGCGTGCAAGGTCGACGTCGGCTCCCGGAACGTGGACGGCGCTCCGCGCGACATCGTCTGCGGGGCAACGAACTTCCACGTCGGTGACCTCGTCGTGGTCGCCCTTCCCGGCACCACCCTGCCCGGTGACTTCACGATCGCCAAGCGAAAGACCTACGGCCGCACGTCGGACGGGATGATCTGCTCGGCGTCCGAGCTCAACCTCGGTACCGAGCACTCCGGCATCCTGGTGCTGCCCCCCGGGGCCGCCGAACCCGGCGACGACGCCGTCGACGTGGTCGGCCTCGACGACGTGGTGTTCCACCTGGCGATCACGCCGGATCGCGGCTACTGCCTGTCGATCCGCGGCATGGCGCGCGAGATCGCGTGCGCCTACGACCTCGACTTCGTCGATCCCGCCGATGTCCCGCCGCTGCCCGCCGACGGGGAGGCCTGGCCGCTGACCGTGCAGCCGGGGACCGGCGTGCTGCGCTTCGGCCTGCGTCCCGTGACGGGCATCGACCCGACCGCGGTGTCGCCGTGGTGGATGCAGCGCAGGCTGCTGCTCAGCGGAATCCGGTCCATCTCGCCCGCGGTCGACGTCACCAACTACGTGATGCTCGAGATCGGCCATCCGCTGCACGCTCACGACCGCAGCCTCATCACCGGTGGCTTCGACGTCCGGTTCGCGCACCAGGGGGAGACGGTGGTCACCCTCGACGACGTCGACCGTCGCCTCGATCCGGGTGACGTGCTCATCGTCGACGACGTTGCGACGGCCGCCATCGGTGGAGTGATGGGTGCGGGGACCACCGAGGTGCGCGACACCACCACCGACGTCCTGCTCGAGGCGGCGGTCTGGGACCCCGCGGCGGTATCGCGCACGCAGCGGCGGCTGCACCTGGTCAGCGAGGCGA
The DNA here is from genome assembly GCA_963735245.1 of uncultured Actinomycetota bacterium. Lineage (GTDB taxonomy): Bacteria > Actinomycetota > Actinomycetes > Mycobacteriales > Mycobacteriaceae > Mycobacterium. Next base: position 38,119 of record CAVTKI010000017.1, on the reverse strand, counting down.
GTCGGCGCTACGAACGCACCGTCGATCCGGCGATCTCGGCTGCGGCGCTTGACCGTTCCGCCGGCCTGCTTGCCGAGATCGCGGGCGGAACCGTCGAGCGAACGCTGACCGACTGGCGTGGCGACCCGCCGCGTGACGACTGGTCGCCCGCGCCGGTGAGCATGCCCGTCGACCTGCCGGACCGGACCGCCGGGGTGGACTACCCCGAGGGCACCACCGAACGCCGGCTGACCCAGATCGGTGCCCGGGTGACGACGTCCGGCGACGAGGTCACCGCGATCCCACCGAGCTGGCGGACCGATCTCAAGCAGCCTGCCGATCTCGTCGAGGAGGTGCTGCGCCTCGAGGGCCTCGACAAGATTCCGTCGGTGCTGCCGCTGGCACCCCCCGGCCGCGGCCTCACCGCCGACCAGATCCGCCGCCGTGCCATCGGAAAGGCCTTGGCGCTCAACGGGTTCGTCGAGATCCTGCCCACCCCGTTCCTGCCTGCGGGGGTGTTCGACGCATGGGGGCTGCCCGCCGACGATCCGCGGCGCGCCACCATGGCGGTGCTGAATCCGTTGGAGTCCGACCGGCCGTATCTCGCCTCGACGTTGCTGCCGGGCATGTTGGAGGCGTTGGTGCGCAACGTCTCACGGGGAACCGTCCGACGTTGCGCTGTTCGCGATCGAGCAGATCGCCGAGGCGACGCCGCGGACGCGACCGCTCGAGCTGATCCCCGTGGACCGGCGCCCCACCGACGACGAGATCGCCACCATCGACGACTCCCTGCCGCGGCAGCCGCTGCACGTCGCCGCGGTGCTGACCGGTCTGCGAGAACCGGCGGGACCGTGGGGACCGGGACGTCCGGTCGAGGCCTCCGACGCCTTCGAGGCGGTCAGGATCATCGGCCACGCCTGCAACGTCGAATTCACCCTGCGCGCGGCACAACGGTTGCCGTGGCATCCGGGGCGCGGCGCCGAGGTGCTGCTCGGCGACGTGGTGGTCGGTTACGCCGGCGAGTTGCACCCGGCGGTGATCGAGCGGACCGGGCTGCCGAAGGGCACGTGCGCGGTGGAACTCGACCTCGATGCGGTGCCGCTCGTCGAACGGCTGGCCGCGCCCGCGGTGTCGCCGTTCCCGGCGGTGTTCCAGGACGTCAGCCTGATCGTGGCCGACGAGGTCGCCGCGCAGGCCGTCGTCGACGCCGTGCGCGAGGGTGCAGGCGAACTGCTCGAGGACGTCCGCGTGTTCGACGTGTACGTCGGCCCGCAGATCGGCGAGGACCGCAAGTCACTGACGCTGGCCCTGCGGTTCAGGGCGCCCGACCGCACGCTCACCGAGGACGAGGCCAGTGCGGCGCGCGACGCCGCCGTGGCGCTTGCGGCCGATCGCGTCGGCGCAACGCACCGCAAATAATGAATTTGCACCTGCCTGCATAACAATGCAGAATCCATGTATGACCTCTGTGGCGGTGGCCGGTGCCAGCGGGTATGCGGGCGGCGAGATCCTGCGGCTCCTGCTCGGTCACCCGGCGTATGCCGACGGACGACTGACCATCGGCGCGCTGACCGCCGCCACCAGTGCGGGAACCGCGCTCACCGAGCACCACCCGCACCTGCTGCCCCTGGCCAATCGCGTGCTGGACGCCACGGACGTCGACGTCCTTGCCGGTCATGACGTCGTGTTCCTCGCCCTGCCGCACGGCCACTCCGGCGCCATCGCCGATCAACTCGGGCCCGACACGCTCGTCGTCGACTGCGGCGCCGACTTCCGGCTCACCGACGCCGCCGCATGGGAGCGCTTCTACGGCTCGGCGCACGCAGGCAGCTGGCCCTACGGCCTGCCCGAACTCCCCGGCGGCCGCGAGGCGCTGCGTGGGACCAAGCGGATCGCCGTGCCCGGCTGCTACCCGACGGCCGCGCTGCTCGCCCTGCTGCCCGCGGTGGCCGAGGATCTGATCGAGCCCGCCGTCACCGTCGTCGCCGTGAGCGGGACGTCGGGAGCGGGACGCGCCGCCAAGGTCGACCTGCTCGGCTCCGAGGTCATCGGGTCGGCCAGGGCCTACAACATCGGCGGAGCGCATCGGCACACGCCCGAGATCGCGCAGGGCCTTCGCGCGGTCACCGACAAGGACGTCACCGTCTCGTTCACGCCCGTGCTGATCCCCACGTCGCGCGGCATCCTGGCCACCTGTACGGCTCGGACCACGGCGTCGCTGTCGGAGATCCGCGCCGCCTACGAGAAGTCCTATGGCGGTGAGCCGTTCGTCCACCTGCTGCCTGAAGGGCAACTGCCGAGGACCGGTTCGGTGATCGGCAGCAACGCCGCGCAGATCGCGGTCGCGGTCGACGCCGACGCCGGCGTGCTGGTGTCGGTGTGCGCGATCGACAACCTGGTCAAGGGAACGGGAGGTGCGGCAGTGCAGTCGATGAACCTCGCGCTGGGCTGGCCTGAAACGGAAGGACTTTCGATCGTGGGGATAGCGCCGTGACCAACATGACCGAGACGGCCAAGCTGGTCCGCACGCAGGGGGTCACGGCACCCGCAGGCTTCCGCGCCACCGGAATCGCGGCCGGCATCAAGGCCTCGGGCAACCCCGACCTCGCGCTGGTGTTCAACGAGGGCCCCGATCACGCCGCGGCCGCCGTGTTCACGCGCAACAAGGTCAAGGCCGCCCCCGTGCTGTGGACCCAGCAGGTGATGACGACCCGGCGCCTTCGTGCGGTCATCCTCAACTCCGGCGGCGCGAACGCCTGCACCGGGCCCGAAGGATTCCAGGACACGCACCGGACCGCGGAGGCGGTCGCCGCGGCGCTGTCGGACTGGGGCACCGAGACCGGTGCCATCGAGGTCGGCGTCTGCTCGACCGGCCTGATCGGGGACCGGCTGCCGATGGACAAGGTGCTGGCCGGCGTCACGGCGATCGTCCACGAGATGGCGGGCGGGCTGACCGGGGGCGCGGAGGCCGCGCAGGCCATCATGACCACCGACACGGTGCCCAAGCAGGTCGCCCTGCACCACGGCGACAACTGGACCGTCGGCGGCATGGTCAAGGGCGCGGGCATGCTCGCGCCGTCACTGGCCACGATGCTGTGCGTCATCACCACCGACGCGGTCGTGGACGCCGACGCACTCGATCACGCGTTGCGCAACGCCTCCGCGCGCACCTTCGACCGCATCGACATCGACGGCAGCTGCTCGACCAACGACACCGTGCTCCTGCTGGCGTCGGGCGCCAGCGAGGTCACGCCGAGCCAGGACGAGCTGGACGCCGCCCTGCTCGCCGTGTGCAACGACCTCTGCGCACAGCTACAGGCCGACGCCGAGGGCGTCACCAAGCGCATCGCGGTCACCGTCACCGGTGCCGCCAGTGAGGACGACGCCGTCGTCGCGGCCCGCGTCATCGCGCGCGACAGCCTGGTCAAGACGGCGCTCTTCGGCTCGGACGCGAACTGGGGCCGCGTGCTCGCCGCCGTCGGGATGGCACCCGTCGACATGGATCCCGACCGGATCAGCGTGTCGTTCAACGGCTCTCCCGTCTGCATCGACGGAGTAGGAGCACCCGGAGCGCGCCAGGTGGACCTGTCGGGCGCCGACATCGTCGTCGTCGTCGATCTCGGCGGTGGGTTCGGGCTCGGCGACCATCCGCACCACGGACCTGTCGCACGCCTACGTCGAAGAGAACTCGGCGTACTCCTCGTGACCATGCACGCGAAGGCCGAAACCCGCACCAAGGCGGCAGTACTCGCCGAGGCGCTGCCGTGGCTCAAGGCGCTGCACGGCAAGATCGTCGTGGTCAAGTACGGCGGCAACGCGATGACCGACGACGTGCTCAAGGCCGCGTTCGCAGCCGACATGGTGTTCCTGCGGAACTGCGGGATCCACCCCGTCGTGGTGCACGGCGGCGGACCGCAGATCAGCGCCATGCTCAAGAAGCTCGGCATTGCAGGCGATTTCAAGGGTGGCTTCCGCGTCACCACGCCGGAGGTCCTCGACGTCGCGCGGATGGTGCTGTTCGGTCAGGTCGGCAGGGAACTCGTCGGGCTGATCAACGCACACGGTCCGTACGCCGTCGGCATCACGGGTGAGGACGCGCAGCTGTTCACCGCGGTCCGGCGCAGCGTCATCGTCGACGGCGTCGCGACCGACATCGGCCTGGTGGGCGACGTCGAACGGGTCAACACCGCCGCGGTGCTCGATCTCATTGCCGCGGGACGTATTCCGGTGGTCTCGACGATCGCACCCGATGCCGACGGGGTGGTGCACAACATCAACGCCGACACCGCCGCCGCGGCGCTTGCCGAGGCGCTCGCGGCCGACAAGCTGTTGATGCTGACCGACGTCGAAGGCCTCTACACGCGCTGGCCGGACCGCGATTCCCTGGTCAGCGAGATCGACACCGCGACGTTGACCGGACTGCTGCCGACGCTCGAGTCGGGCATGGTGCCCAAGATCGAGGCATGCCTGCGGGCGGTGGCCGGTGGGGTGCCCAGCGCACACGTCGTCGACGGCCGCGTCGAACACTGCGTTCTCGTCGAGTTGTTCACCGATGAGGGCTCCGGCACGAAGGTGGTGAAGAGATGACCTCCAATACTCAGAGGGCTGCAGGAGCGTTGGCAGGCCGTGATGATGGACAACTACGGCACGCCGTCCATCGCGCTGGTCAGCGGCGACGGCGCAGTGGTCACCGACGCCGACGGCAAGTCCTACGTCGACCTGCTCGGTGGCATTGCCGTCAACGTTCTCGGGCACCGGCATCCGGCGGTGATCGAAGCCGTGACGCGCCAACTCAACACACTGGGCCACACCTCCAATCTGTACGCGACCGAACCGGGTATCGCGCTCGCCGAGGCGCTGGTCGCCCACCTCGGCGCGGATGCGCACGCGCGGGTGTTCTTCGCCAACTCGGGCACGGAGGCCAACGAGGTCGCCTTCAAGATCACCCGCCTCACCGGGCGCACCAAACTCGTTGCCGCAGAAGGTGCTTTCCACGGACGGACCATGGGTTCGCTCGCACTGACCGGCCAGCCGACCAAGCAGGCGCCGTTCGAACCGCTGCCCGGCGACGTCACCCACGTCCCGTACGGCGATACCGCCGCGTTGGCCGCCGCCGTCACCGACGACACCGCCGCGGTGTTCCTCGAGCCGATCATGGGGGAGGGCGGCGTCGTCACACCGCCACCGGGTTACCTCGTCGCCGCGCGTGAGATCACCGCCGAGCACGGCGCCCTGCTGGTCCTCGACGAGGTCCAGACCGGCGTCGGGCGGACCGGAACCTTCTACGCCCACCAGCACGACGGCATCACCCCCGACCTGATCACGCTCGCAAAGGGTTTGGGCGGCGGGCTGCCCATCGGGGCATGCCTGGCCATCGGTGACGCCGCGGGCCTGCTGACCCCCGGCCTGCACGGCAGCACGTTCGGCGGCAATCCGGTGTGCACGGCGGCGGCGCTCGCGGTGCTCAAGACCCTGGCCGACGACGATCTGATCACCCGCGCCGACGTGCTCGGCAAGACGTTGAGTCACGGCATCGAGGCCATCGGCCACCCGTTGGTCGACCACGTTCGCGGCCGCGGTCTGCTGCGCGGTGTCGTGCTGACGGCGCCGCACGGCAAGGCGATCGAGGCCGCCGCCCGCGACGCAGGCTTCCTGGTCAACGCCGCCACGCCGGACGTGGTCCGGTTGGCCCCGCCACTCGTCGTCACCGACGCGCAGATCGACGCGTTCCTCACCGCGTTGCCCGCCGTCCTGGACACCGCCGCTACGGCGTCATCGGAGGCATCGTGACACTTCGCCACTTCCTGCGCGACGACGACCTGTCGCCCGACGAACAGGCCGAGGTGCTGACGCTCGCGGCCGAACTCAAGAGGTCGCCGATGAGCAGGCGCCCGCTGGAGGGGCCCCGCGGCGTCGCCGTCATCTTCGAGAAGAACTCCACCCGCACCCGGTTCTCGTTCGAGATGGGCATCGCACAGCTGGGCGGCCACGCCGTCGTGGTCGACGGCCGCAGCACCCAGCTCGGCCGTGAGGAAACGCTGGAGGACACCGGCCGGGTGCTGTCCCGCTACGTCGACGCCATCGTGTGGCGGACGTTCGCGCAGGAACGGTTGAGCGCCATGGCCTCCGGGTCGTCGGTGCCGATCGTCAACGCGTTGTCCGACGAGTTCCATCCCTGCCAGGTGCTGGCCGACCTTCAGACGCTCGACGAACGCCGCGGCACGTTGTATGGGCTGAGGTTGACCTACTTCGGCGACGGCGCCAACAACATGGCGCACTCACTGATGCTGGGCGGAGTGACCGCGGGCATCCACGTCACCATCGCTGCCCCTGCGGGCTTCGAGCCCGACCCGCAGTTCGTCGACGCGGCGCGGCGGCGGGCGAGCGACACGGGTGCTTCCGTGACGGTGACGGCCGATCCGCGAGCGGCGGCCGACGGCGCCGACGTGCTGGTGACCGACGCCTGGACGTCGATGGGTCAGGAGAACGACGGCCTCGACCGGGTGCGTCCCTTCCGCCCCTTCCAGCTCAACGGTGACCTGTTGGACCTGGCCGATTCCGACGCCGTCGTCCTGCACTGCCTGCCGGCGCATCGCGGACACGAGATCACCGACGACGTCATCGACGGTCCGCAGAGCGCGGTGTGGGACGAGGCGGAGAACCGCCTGCATGCCCAGAAGGCACTCCTGGTATGGCTGCTGGAACGCGCGTGACCGCACCGACCCGGGCCGGACGACAGGCGCGCATCGTGACGCTCCTGTCGTCGAACCCGGTGCGCAGCCAGAGCGAGCTCGCGACGATGCTCGCCGAGGAGGGCATCGAGGTGACCCAGGCGACGCTGTCGCGGGATCTCGAGGAACTCGGCGCGGTCAAGCTGCGCGGAGCCGACGGTGGCGTCGGCGTCTACGTCGTGCCCGAGGACGGCAGCCCGGTGCGCGGCGTCTCCGGTGGCACCGAACGCATGTCGCGTCTGCTTGTCGGACCTTCTGGTGTCGACCGACGCCAGCGCCAACCTGGCGGTGTTGCGCACCCCGCCGGGAGCGGCGCACTACCTCGCCAGCGCGATCGACCGCTCGGCGCTGCCCTACGTGGTCGGCACGATCGCCGGCGATGACACCATCCTCGTGGTGGCCCGCGAACCCATGACGGGCGCCGAACTGGCCGCCACCCTCGAGAACCTGCAATAGCCCCCCAAGACAAGGAGATTGATTCATGTCCGAACGCGTCATCCTGGCGTATTCCGGCGGTCTGGACACCTCGGTCGCGATCAGCTGGATCGGCAAGGAGACCGGTCGCGAGGTCGTGGCGGTGGCCATCGACCTCGGGCAGGGCGGCGAGGACATGGACGTGGTCCGGCAGCGTGCGCTGGACTGCGGCGCGGTGGAGGCCGTCGTGGTCGACGCCCGCGACGAGTTCGCCGAGGAGTACTGCCTGCCGACGATCAAGTCGAACGCGCTCTACATGGACCGCTACCCGTTGGTGTCGGCGATCAGCAGGCCGCTGATCGTCAAGCACCTGGTCGAGGCGGCGCGCGAGTTCGGCGGCGGCATCGTCGCGCACGGCTGCACGGGCAAGGGCAACGACCAGGTTCGCTTCGAGGTCGGGTTCGCCTCGCTGGCACCGGATCTCGAGGTGCTCGCTCCCGTCCGCGACTACGCGTGGACGCGCGAGAAGGCGATCGCGTTCGCCGAGGAGAACGCCATCCCGATCAACGTCACGAAGCGCTCGCCGTTCTCGATCGATCAGAACGTGTGGGGCCGCGCGGTGGAAACCGGATTCCTGGAACACCTCTGGAATGCGCCGACCAAGGACGTCTACGACTACACCGAGGATCCCACCGTCAACTGGAGCTCACCCGACGAGGTCGTCATCGGCTTCTCCAAGGGTGTGCCGGTATCGATCGACGGCAGGCCCGTCACGGTGCTCGAAGCGATCGTCGAACTCAACCGGCGCGCGGGCGCGCAGGGCGTGGGCAGGCTCGACGTGGTCGAAGACCGGCTGGTCGGCATCAAGAGCCGCGAGATCTACGAGGCGCCGGGGGCCATGGTGATCATCACCGCGCACACCGAGCTCGAGCACGTCACGTTGGAGCGCGAACTGGGCCGGTTCAAGCGGACCACCGACCAGCGGTGGGGCGAGCTGGTGTACGACGGGCTCTGGTACTCGCCGCTGAAGACGCGCGCTGGAGACGTTCGTCGACCACACGCAGGAGCACGTCACCGGAGAGATCCGGATGGTCCTGCACGGCGGTCACATCGCGGTCAACGGCAGGCGCAGCTCCGAGTCGCTCTACGACTTCAACCTCGCCACCTACGACGAGGGCGACACGTTCGACCAGTCCAGCGCGAAGGGTTTCGTGCACGTGCACGGGCTGTCGTCGAAGATCGCCGCGCGGCGGGACCTGAAGCCAGCTGATGCGCGAGCAGACGCAAAAGCCCCTCAATTGCCCCCATTCAGGGGCTTTTGCGACTGCTCGCGGGAGAAGGAGACAGTGAGCACCAACGAGGGTTCGCTGTGGGGTGGGCGGTTCGCCGACGGACCCTCGGAAGCCCTTGCCGCGCTGAGCAAGTCGACCCACTTCGACTGGGTGTTGGCGCCCTACGACGTCACCGCGTCCAAGGCGCACGCCCGCGTGCTGTACCGGGCCGGTCTGCTGACCGAGGAGCAACGCGACGGGCTGCTCGCCGGGCTCGACAGCCTCGGGACCGACGTCGCCGACGGTAGCTTCGGCCCGTTGCCCTCCGACGAGGACGTGCACGGGGCGCTGGAGCGCGGGCTGATCGACCGGGTCGGCGACGATCTCGGCGGGCGTCTGCGGGCGGGCCGGTCGCGCAACGACCAGGTGGCCACGCTGTTCCGGATGTGGCTGCGCGACGCGATGCGGCGCGTGGGCAACGGCGTGCTCGACGTCGTCGCGGCGCTGGCCACCCAGGCGGCCTCCCATCCGACCGCGATCATGCCGGGCAAGACGCACCTGCAGTCGGCGCAACCGGTCCTGCTGGCCCACCATCTGCTCGCGCACGCCCACCCGCTGCTGCGCGACGTGGCGCGGATCGTCGACTTCGACGCGCGGGCAGCGGTGTCGCCATACGGCTCGGGCGCGCTGGCGGGTTCCTCGCTCGGCCTGGATCCCGACGCGATCGCCGAGGAGCTCGGCTTCACCGCGGCGGCCGACAACTCCATCGACGCCACGGCATCCCGTGACTTCGCCGCGGAGGCTGCCTTCGTCCTGGCGATGATCGCCGTCGACCTGTCGCGGCTCGCCGAGGACGTCATCCTCTGGAGCACCACCGAATTCGGCTACGTCAAGCTTCACGACTCCTGGTCGACCGGCAGTTCGATCATGCCGCAGAAGAAGAATCCCGACATCGCGGAGCTGGCGCGCGGCAAGTCGGGCCGTCTGATCGGCAACCTGACCGGCCTGCTGGCCACCCTGAAGGCCCAACCGCTGGCGTACAACCGCGATCTGCAGGAGGACAAGGAGCCGGTGTTCGACTCCGTCACCCAGCTCGAGTTGCTGCTGCCTGCCATGGCCGGGCTGGTCGGCACGTTGCTGTTCGACACCGACCGGATGGCCGAGCTTGCGCCGTTGGGCTACACCCTGGCCACCGATGTCGCGGAATGGCTGGTGCGACAGGGTGTTTCGTTCCGCGTCGCGCACGAGGCGGCGGGGGCCGCGGTGCGGGCCGCCGAGGCGCGTGGCGTCGGCCTCGAGGAGCTCGCCGACGACGAACTGGCAGGCATCCACCCTGGCCTCACGGCCGAGGTGCGCGACGTGCTGACCGTTGCGGGCTCGGTGAATTCGCGCGACGCCCGCGGCGGCACGTCACCCATCCAGGTGGCCAAGCAGCTCGGAATCGTGCGGGACACCGCGGACGGGCTCAGGATCCGCCTGCGCGGCTAGTCTTGATCGATGTCGCCCATCTCGAGTCTCAGTGACCACGGCAGAGATGGACGCGCGGCGAGAAAGGTAGTGCCGCGGCGCAGCCTTGCGGTCTGGGATCCCGATGCCCGCGGTCACGACGCGCTGGCGACGATCCTCGCGCAGAACGCGATCCGTGCTCAGGACCTGCTGCCCATCCGGCATGGCCGGATGGCCGCCTCGCCGTGGACGTACTTCCGCGGAGCCGCGGCGGTGATGGCGGGAGATCTCGCGTCGACGCCGAACACCGGCATCACCGTGCAACTGTGCGGCGACGCGCACGTGCTCAACTTCGGCCTGTGGAACACCCCGGAGCGCAACGTGTCGTTCGATCTCCGTGACTTCGACGAGACGCTGCCCGGCCCCTTCGAATGGGACGTCAAACGTCTCGCCGCGTCCCTGGTGGTCTTGGCGCGAGAGCACGGGCTATCCGAATCCCTTGGCCGACAGGCGGTCTCCGCGGCCTATCGCGGCTACTCGAAGCGGATGCACGGGTACGCGCCGATGCCGGAGATCGACATCTGGTACGACAAGATCGTCGTCGACGACCTGCTGAAGTACCTGGCGCCCTACGATGCCGACGAGGTCGGCAGCCAACTCGAGTCCCAGCTGAGAAAGCGCACCAGCCGTGGAGCGTCGAAGAAGTTGACCACGATCGTCGACGGGCGCCGCAGGATCGTCGAGGATCCGCCGTTTCGCACCCACGCGTTCAGCGAAGCGGATGCCGACCCGGATGTGATCTTCCTGGCCTACCGTGACTCGCTGCCCGATCACGTCTGGAGCCTGTTGACGCGTTTCGACCTCGCCGACGCGGTGCGTCAGGTCGTCGGCGTCGGCAGCGTCGGCATGCGGGTCTATCTCGCACTGCTCGAGGAACGGCGCACGCTCGACCCGTTCTTCCTGCAGATCAAACAGGCGGGTCCGTCGGTCTACGAGCAGTTCACCGCGCCGAGCGAGTACGCGCACCACGGTCAGCGTGTGATCAACGGCCAGCGGTTGATTCAGAGCTCCACCGACATGTTCGTCGGGTGGACGAGCATCGAGGGCAGTGACTTCTACGTCCGGCAGTTCCGCGACGGCAAGGTGATTCCGAAGGGCGAGACCATCGCCGACCGGCTGGCGGACTTCGCCGGGCTGTGCGGTCAGGTGCTGGCACGCGCGCACGCCCGCAGCGGTGACGCCGCCGAGATCGCCGACTATCTGGGCACCGGCGACCGCGTCGGGGCGGCACTGGTCGATTTCGCCTCCGCCTACGCCGATCAGAACGAGCGCGACCACCGCCAGCTGGCCGCCGCGGTCGAAGACGGGTCGATTCCGTCGACCATCGGCTGGCGCTAGCTCAGTCCTCCGCGAGCGCCAGCCACTCGTCCTCCAAGGACTCCTTGCGTGTCAGCAGGTCGTTGAGTTCGCCGTTCAATTCGGTCACCCGGACGTGATCGGCCGCAGACTCGGCCATGGTCTGGTGCAGCTTCGCGATCCGCTGGTCGAGCTTGCCGAGCTGACTCTCGATGCGGGCCAGCTCCTTTCCCGCCCTGCGCTCGCGCGCCGACGCGGTCTCGGAACGCGCGTCCGGTGCGGGCCGCCGACGTCGCTTCGGCGGCGGTGCGGTCGGCCAGGTACTGCTCGATGCCGCCGGGCAGCAGCACGCAGCGGCCCGCGCCGGGCAGCGCGTAGGTCACGTCGGCGACGCGCTCGAGGAAGTAGCGGTCGTGGGTGACGACGATCAGCGTGCCGGGCCAGCCATCGAGGTAGTCCTCGATGACGTTCAGCGTGTCGATGTCCAGGTCGTTGGTCGGCTCGTCGAGCAGCAGCACGTTGGGCTCATCGAGGAGCAGTCGCAGGAACTGGAATCGCCGCCGCTCGCCGCCGGAGAGTTCGGACAGCCGCGTCGTCAGCTTGTCGCCCGTGAACCCGAAGTCCTCGAGCAGCGTGGCGGTGCTGACCTCCTTGCCGCCCGCGAGTTCGGTGATCCGGCGGGCACTTTCGACGGCGTCGAGCACGCGTTCGTTGCCGTCGATTTCCACCAGCGCCTGGCTGAGATAACCGATCTTGAGCGTCTTGCCGCGCTTGATGGTGCCCGATGACGGTGTCATCTCGCCGGTCAACAACTTCAACACCGACGACTTGCCGGTGCCGTTCACCCCGACCAGCCCGATGCGCTCGCCGGGCCCGATCGACCAGTCCAGCTTGTCGAGGATCAGCTTGTCGCCGGCCTCCAACACCACCCGGTGCAGGTCGAACACGTCCTTGCCGAGCCGGGCCGTTGCGAACCTCTGCAACGCAAGGGAATCGCGCGGCTCCGGCTCGTTGGCGATGAGATCGTTGGCCGCCTGGATCCGGAACTTCGGCTTCGACGTCCGCGCGGGCGGTCCCCGCCGCAGCCACGCCAGTTCCTTGCGCATCAGGTTGCGGCGGCGCGCCTCGGTGCCCGCGGCCACCCGCATCCGTTCGGCGCGGGCCAGCACGTAGGCGGCGTAGCCGCCCTCGTAGGCGTCGACCATGCCGCCGTGCACCTCCCAGGTGCGCGTGCAGACCGCGTCGAGGAACCAGCGGTCGTGGCTGACCACCACCAGGGACTTGGACCGCTGCTGCGCGAGGTAGCCCGCCAGCCATCCGATCACCTCGACGTCGAGGTGGTTGGTCGGCTCGTCGAGGACGAGGACGTCGTGCCCCGCGAGCAGCACGGCAGCCAGCGCGACGCGGCGTCGCTCACCGCCACTGAGGTTGTTCACCTCGCGGTCCAGTGACACCTCGGTCAGCAGGTTCTCGACCACCGACCTGGTCTCCGCCTCGGCCGCCCAGATGTGGTCGGCCCGACCGCCGACGATCACGTCCCGGACCGTCGCATCCGCGGCGAAGTCGTCGGACTGGTGCAGATAGCCGACGGACAGGCCGGACGTGTGGGTGACCCGGCCCGAGTCGGGCGGCCGGGTGCCGGTCAGGATCTGCAGCAGCGTCGTCTTGCCGTCGCCGTTTCGGCCGACGACGCCGATCGCCTCGCCTTCCTCGACGCCAAGGCTGACGCCGTCGAGCAGGATGCGCGTGCCGTAGCCGACGGTCGCGCGTTCGAGGTTGATCAGGTTCGCCATCAGCCGCCGATCATAGGGCCCGGCGGTGAGAACGATGCTCGGTGCAATCCCAGCGGGGCGGTTGGGTCGCTGTGCCATGATGGCGTCGGGAATCGGGGGATTCGGCACGTCAAAGGGGAGCGCAGTGGTGGACCTGTCCGCGATCACCGGTCCGGTCGGCCGGTTGGTGGCGACGGCTCAGAACGGTCTGGAAGTGCTGCGTTACGGCGGTCTCGAGACCGGCGCGGTGCCGTCGCCGTTCCAGATCGTCGAAAGCGTGCCGATGTACCGGCTCCGGCGGTACTTCCCGCCCGACACCAGGCCCGGGGCCAAGCCCGCCGGGCCGCCCGTCCTGATGGTGCACCCGATGATGATGTCGGCCGACATGTGGGACGTCACCCGGGCCGACGGTGCGGTCGGCATCCTGCACGCGGCGGGCATCGATCCGTGGGTCATCGACTTCGGTTCGCCCGACCGGGTCGAGGGCGGCATGCAGCGCAACCTGGCCGACCACGTGGTCGCACTGAGTGAGGCGATCGACACCGTGAAGTCGGTCACGGACCGCGACGTCCACCTGGCCGGGTACTCGCAGGGCGGCATGTTCGCCTACCAGACCGCGGCATACCGGCGGTCGAAGGATCTGGCGAGCATCATCGGGTTCGGCTCGCCCGTCGACACCCTTGCGGCGCTACCGATGAACCTGCCCGCGGGCCTGGCCGTCGGTGCGGCGGACTTCATGGCCGACCACGTGTTCAGCCGCATCGACATCCCCGGCTGGCTGGCGCGTGCCGGCTTCCAGATGATGGATCCGATCAAGACCGCGCAGTCGCGGATCGACTTCGTCCGCCAGCTGCATGACCGTGAGGCTCTGCTGCCGCGCGAGCAGCAGCGCCGGTTCCTGTCCAACGACGGGTGGATCGCGTGGTCCGGGCCCGCGATCGCCGAACTTCTCAAGCAGTTCATCGCGCACAACCGAATGATGACCGGCGGCTTCAGCATTCACGGCGACCTGGTCACTCTCAGCGACATCGACTGCCCGGTACTGGCCGTCGTCGGCGAGGTCGACGACATCGGCCAGCCCGCGTCGGTGCGCGGCATCAAGCGCGCCGCTCCTCAGGCCGAGGTCTACGAATACCTCATTCGCACAGGACATTTCGGTCTGGTGGTGGGTTCCAAGGCGGCCACCCAGACCTGGCCGACGGTCGCAGCCTGGGTGAAGTGGCTGGCCGGCGAGGGCGAGATGCCCGAACACGTGGTGCCGATGGCGCTGCAGCCCGCCGAACACAGCGAGAGCGGCGTCCCGCTCGCCTCGCGGGTGGCACACGGTGCGGCCGCCGCGACCGAGATGACGTTCAGCCTGGCCCGGTCGGCCGCCGACGCGCTGGTGGCCGCCAACAAGTCGGCGCGTGCGCTGGCCGTCGAGACCGTCCGCACGTTGCCCCGTCTCGCGCGCCTCGGCCAGATCAACGACCACACCCGGATCTCGCTCGGCAGGATCATGTCCGAGCAGGCGCGCGAGGCGCCGAACGGGGAGTTCCTGCTGTTCGACGGCCGGGTGCACACCTATGAGGCGGTGGACCGCCGCATCAACAACGTCGTCCGTGGCCTGATCGGGGTCGGGGTGCGGCAGGGGGCCCACGTCGGCGTCCTGATGGAGACCCGGCCCAGCGCCCTGGTCGCCATCGCGGCGCTCTCCCGCCTCGGCGCGGTTGCCGTCCTCATGCCGCCCGACGGAGACCTGGCCGAAGCGGCCCGCATCGGCGCGGTGTCCGACGTCATCGCCGATCCGGGCAACCTCGAGGCGGCCAGGAAGCTGCCGCTGCGGGTGCTCGTGCTCGGCGGCGGCGAGGCCCGCGACCTCAATGTCCCCGAGGATGCGGACGTCACCGACATGGAGCAGATCGATCCGGACGTGGTCGAGTTGCCCGGCTGGTACCGACCCAATCCCGGCTACGCCAAGGACCTCGCCTACGTCGCCTTCGCCACCGTCAACGGCGAACTCGTCGCCCGCCAGATCACCAACTTCCGGTGGGCGCTGTCCGCGTTCGGCACGGCGTCGGCGGCCAACCTCGGCCGCAACGACACGGTCTACTGCCTCACCCCGTTGCATCACCAGTCCGGCCTGCTGGTCAGCCTGGGTGGCGCCGTGGTCGGCGGCACCCGCATCGCGCTGTCGCGGGGCCTGCGGCCCGATCGGTTCGTCCACGAACTTCGGCAGTACGGCGTCACCGTCGTCTCCTACACCTGGGCGATGCTGCGCGACGTCATCGACGACCCGTCGTTCTCGGTCAACGGCAACCACCCGGTCCGGCTGTTCATCGGCTCGGGCATGCCCACCGGCCTGTGGAAGCGCCTCGAGGAGGAGTTCAAGCCCGCGCACGTCGTCGAGTTCTTCGCCACCACCGACGGGCAGGCCGTGCTGGCCAACGTGTCCGGCGCCAAGATCGGCAGCGAGGGACGGCCGCTTCCCGGCGGCGGCCACGTCGAACTCGCCGCGTACGACGTCGACGACGACCTGATCCTCGAGGACGACCGTGGATTCGTGAAGCTGGCGCAGGCAAACGAGGTCGGCGTCCTGCTCGCCCACCCGCGCGGTCCGATCGATCCGACCGCGTCCGTGAAGCGGGGGGTTTTCGCGCCAGCGGACACCTGGGTGTCGACGGAGTACCTGTTCCGGCGCGACGAGGACGGCGACTACTGGCTCGTCGACAACCGTGGCTCGGTGATCCGCACCCCCCGCGGAGCCGTCTACGCCGCGGCCGTCAACGACGCCGCGGGCCGGGTGGGTGCCGTGGACCTGTCGGTCACCTACCGGGTCGTGGCAGACGGCCGGGAGCTGGCGGTCACGGCATTGACGCTCGCGCCCGGGAGGCAGCGTGCCGACGGCCGACCTGAACGAAGCGCTGGACGCGCTCGCGGCCGGAGCGCCGCCGGACATCGTCCACGTGGTGCCGGACATGAAGCTCAGCGCGACGTACCGGCCGCTGCTCGGTCCGCTCCGGGCGGCGGGCATCCCGAAGCCGTCGCGCTTCGCCTGGTACCTCGACGAGGACACCAACCGCTACAAACGGCTCACCGCGGCCGTGCGGGCCGAGCTGGTCAACGCGACCGATGATGAGTGAGGCCGTGCCGCGCGGGCGGCGCACTGTTAGGCTCCCGCTTGCGGCAGACAGCCGCATTGGGTCGGGCAAGACTCCGCATGGAGGTTCGATGACATCGCAGACCAGCAGGAACACGGGCTGGCGGCGCGCCGCCGTTGGCGCGGTGGCCAGCGGTGCGCTGGCCGCGGGCCTGATGGCCGGGATCGGCTTGGCCAACGCCGAACCCGTGGCCCCCGCGGATCCGACCACCGGGGCTGACGCCCCGCCTCCGATGACGGCCGACCAGGTGCTCGCGATCATCGCCACGGAGTACGACACGGGTGCGGGTGGCGGACAGCTCTCCAACCTGGTCCACCAGGTCATGAAGCTTCGTTCGCAGGGCTTCTACCCGTCGAAGGGCAACCAGGCACGACATCGTGGCCGCGTTGGACAAGCGGCCGAACCAGGCGCCACTGATCGCGGCCCTCCAGAAGCACCCTGGCCTTCCAGACCAGGAACAAGATGCGCGGTCAGGCGCAGCAGCCGGCTCCGGCGACGATCGGGATCAACCAGTACGACCCGACCAACCCCGGCGGTTGGCGCTCCCGGCGGCGGAATCAACATCCCGCTCGGCCCCTAGTCGAACGTGCTCGATCAACGATTGCTCGACATCCTGGTCTGCCCGGAGGACCGTGGCCCGCTCCTTCTGGTCGGCGACGTGCTCTACAACCCGAGGCTGCGGCGCGCCTACCGGATCGAGGGTGGTGTGCCCGTGCTGCTGGTCGACGAGGCAGTGACCATCGACGACGACGCCGAGCATCAGCGGTTGATCGAGCGAGCCGACGCCTAACCCAGCCCAGGCAGGTCGCCGGTGAGGTAGCGCTGCAGGTTCGGTGCGATGGTCTCGGCGATCTGCTGCACCGGCAGCGACTTGAACGGTTCCAGCTCGAGGATGTAGCGCGCCATCACGACGCCCACGAGTTGCGAAGCGACGAACTGAACCCGGATCTTGCCCGAACCTGGCGGGTGGTCGACGCGATTCCCGACCTCGACGGAGATGACCTCCTGGAGGAACGAGCGCACCAGGCTGACCTCGTTGCCCGCCAGGAGCGAGCGCAGCGTTGCGATGAAGCCGGAGCCCAATTCGGAGTCCCACAGCGGCAGCAGCAGGGACGGCAGCGTCAGCCCGAGGTCCTCGACGGGCGTCTCCCGCATCGGCCCGATGACCTGCATCGGGTCGATCGGAATGTGGATCGCGGCGGCGAACAGCTGCTGTTTGGTTCCGAAGTAGTGATGGACCAACGCGGAATCGACACCAGCACCGGACGCGATCGCGCGGATCGAAGTCTTGTCGATACCGTTGCGGGCGAACAACTCTCGCGCACTCACCAGGATCCGATCGCGAGTGTCGGACGATCCGGGTGGTCGTCCGGGACGCTTCGGGCTCATGGAGTCCTGCGGCGCAGCGTCGCCGCGGCCAGGCACAGCGCGACGACGGCGAAGGCGATGACGATCGCGATGTCCCGGACCGCCGTTGAGGTCAGATCGGCGTGCGCGCCGACCTGCTGGAGGGCCTCCAACGCGTAGCTGGCGGGCAGCGCGTTGCTGATCCACTGCAGCCAATCGGGCAGCACCTCGCGCGGCACGATGATGCCGCACAGCAGCAGCTGCGGCGCGATCACCACCGGCATGAACTGAACCGCCTGAAACTCGGTGCGCGCGAATGCGCTGCACAACAGGCCGAGGCCGACGCCGAGGACCGCGTTGATGATGGCGATGGCGAACACCCATACCGGGCTGCCCGCCGTATCGAGACCGAGGAGCCAGAACGAGACGACGCACGCGAGCGTGGCCTGCGCTGCGGCGGCGATCGAGAATGCGGTGCCGTAGGCGGCCAGCAGATCCAGCCGGCGCAGGGGAGTGGTGAGGATTCGTTCGAGCGTGCCCGAGACCCGCTCGCGCTGCATCGTGATCGACGTGATGAGGAACATCACGATCAGCGGGAACACCCCCAGCATGATCAGGCACGCGTTGTTGAACGGCGACGGCGTGCCCGGTGGATGCGGGGCGTCCTTGAACATGAAGTACATCAACGTGATGATCAGGCTGGGCACCACGAGGATCATCGCGACGCTGCGGTGGTCGCCGGCGAGTTGCCGGAGGATCCGTCCGGTGGTGGCCAGGTAGGCCTGCGGGCTCAGCCGGCTGCGATTCTTCAGGCCGCGGTGCTGTGCCGAATGATGGACAGAAACGCCTGCTCCAGTGACGGACATCCGGTTTCCTCCCGAAGTTTCGACGGTGTGGTGTGGGCGAGAAGGCGACCTTCTCGCATGAGTAGCAGGTCGCCGCAGTGATCGGCCTCGTCCATGACGTGGCTCGAGACGATCAGGGTGGTGCCGCGGCGCGCGAGGTCGTCGAACTGGTCCCACAGCTCGACTCGCAGCACCGGGTCGAGGCCGACCGTTGGTTCGTCGAGCACCAGCAGGTCGGGGTGCGACACCAGCGCGCAGGCCAGCGACGCCCGCGTTCGCTGGCCGCCCGACAGGTTTCCGCACAACGCCGTTCGGTGATCGGTCAGTCCGACGGCGGCGATCGCGTCCTCGGCCGCGTTGGCGTCGGAGCCGTACAGCGAGGCGAAGTAGCGCACGTTGTCGACGACGCGCAGGTCGTCGTAGATGGTTGCGGCCTGGGTGACGTAGCCGACCCGGCTGCGCAGATCGGCGGATCCGGCCGGTCTGCCGAGCACGGTGATCGACCCGGTGGCCACGATCTGCGTGCCGACGATGCAGCGCATCAACGTCGTCTTGCCGCATCCGGACGGGCCGAGCACGCCGGTGATGGTGCCGCGGGCGATCCGCAGCGAGACGTCGTCCAGCGCGGTGCGCTTGCCGCGGACGACCGTCAGATGGTCGATCGAGACGGCGGACCCGTCGCCTGGGATTAATTCATCGCGCGATGAAGTCATCATATGATGAATATCCGCCCCTCCGACACCGATGTCAACGGTGCCAGGCAAGATCGCTCTGGTGAGTGCGGAACTGCTGACCACCGATCCCGTCACGGCGGCCCGCCGCCTGCTCGGTGCGCGACTTCTCGGGCGAGGAGCTTCCGCCGTGATCGTCGAGGTCGAGGCGTACGGGGGCCCGCCCGACGGACCATGGCCGGATGCGGCGTCGCATTCCTATCGCGGTCCGCAAGACGCGCAACACGGTGATGTTCGGACCGGCCGGACGGATGTACACCTACCGGAGTCACGGAATCCACGTGTGCGCGAACGTCACGAGCGGATACGTCGGCGTGCCCGCGGCGGTGCTGTTGCGGGCGGCGGTCGTCGACCACGGCCTCGACGTGGCAGGTGCCCGCCGCGGCGCCTCGGTGTCACCCGTGGCATTGGCCCGCGGCCCGGGGAATCTGTGCTCGGCATTGGGAATCACGATGGACGACAACGGAATCGATCTGTTCGCCGACGACAGTCCGGTCCGGCTCGTGCTCGGCGCCGACGAGGTGGCGACGAGCGGCCCGCGCGTCGGGGTGAGCCAGGCCGCCGATCGGCCGTGGCGGTTCTGGCTGAGCGGCCACGGCGAGGTGTCGGCCTACCGGCGCAGTCCCCGGGCACCGGCGCCCGGCGACAGCGACTGATACGGGAAGATCGAGGCCGTGACATCTCAGGACACAGGAATCCTCGATGAGCTGGACTGGCGCGGTCTGATCGCGCAGTCCACCGACCGCGACGCCTTGCACGATGCGCTGGCTGCGGGTCCGATCACGCTGTACGCGGGTTTCGATCCGACCGCGCCGAGCCTGCACGCCGGGCACCTGGTGCCGCTGCTGACCCTGCGCCGCTTCCAGCAGGCCGGCCACCGGCCGATCGTGCTGGCCGGCGGCGCGACCGGTCTGATCGGTGATCCACGCGACAGCGCCGAACGGACGCTGAACACCACCGACACCGTGGCGGAATGGGCCGAGCGCATCCGCGGCCAGCTCGAGCGATTCGTGGAGTTCGACGCGTCGGCCAACGGCGCGATCGTCGAGAACAACCTCTCCTGGACCAGCGAACTGTCGGCGATCGAGTTCCTGCGCGACATCGGGAAGTACTTCTCGGTCAACGTGATGCTTGACCGCGACACCATTCGTCGGCGCCTGGAGGGTGACGGCATCTCCTACACCGAGTTCAGCTACATGCTGCTGCAGTCCAACGACTTCGTGCAGTTGCACCAACGGCACGGCTGCACGCTGCAGATCGGCGGCTCCGACCAGTGGGGCAACATCATCGCGGGCGTCCGGCTGGTCCGGCAGAAGCTGGGTGCGACCGCCCACGCGCTGACGGTGCCGTTGGTCACATCCGCAGACGGCGCCAAGTTCGGGAAGTCGACCGGTGGCGGAAATCTGTGGCTCGACCCCGAGCTGACGTCGCCGTATGCCTGGTACCAGTACTTCTTCAACACCGCCGACGCCGACGTGGGGCGCTACCTGCAGTGGTTCACCTTCCTCGCCCGCGAGGAGTTGGCCGAGCTCGCGGAGGTGACCGAGGCGCGGCCGCACGAGCGGGCGGCGCAGCGTCGACTCGCCAGGGAGCTGACCACGCTGGTGCACGGGCAGGCGGCGACCGACGCCGTGGAACACGCCAGTGGAGCGCTGTTCGGGCGTGGGGAGCTCGGCGAGTTGGACGAATCGACACTCGCGGCGGCGCTGCGCGAGGCCTCCTCTGTCGCCGAGCTCGAGCCGGGCGGCCAGGACTCGATCACCGACCTATTGGTGGCCAGCGGCCTGTCGGCGAGCAAGGGTGCGGCACGGCGGACGATCGCCGAGGGAGGCGTCTCGGTCAACAACGTGCGGATCGAGAGCGACGAGTGGGTACCTCAACCGTCGGACTTCCTGCACGGCAAGTGGTTGGTGCTGCGCCGGGGCAAGCGGAATATCGCAGGGGTGGAACGGGTTTGACGCCCGCGTGGAAAGTCGAAACACGTCATGAACAGGCGATTTGACTCTCAGTTTTCCCTCTTGTAACTTAATCCAAGTCGTCGCGACGCGGTCAGCCCGCTGAGCGCGACGGCATCCCAGAGGGAAGTCCACTTCGGTGGGTCTACCTCATCTGCCCGCACTACGCTCCGCGGCTTTTCGCCGCGAGGTCGTTGCGCGGTCAGGCGGGTGTGTTGTTTGAGAACTCAATAGTGTGTTTGGTGGTTTTTGTTTGTTTGTTTGGCCATGCTCTGGCGTCCCGTGTTGGGGTGTGGTTGTTGTTTTTTGATGCCAGTTTGTTTGGTGTCTTTTTGTTGGGATTCAGATTTTTCTGATTCGAATTGCTGCCTCGGCTTTTTGGTTGGGGGTTTTTGTTTGGAGAGTTTGATTCTGGCTCAGGACGAACGCTGGCGGCGTGCTTAACACATGCAAGTCGAACGGTAAGGCCCTTCGGGGTACACGAGTGGCGAACGGGTGAGTAACACGTGGGTGATCTGCCCTGCACTTTGGGATAAGCCTGGGAAACTGGGTCTAATACCGAATATGACCATGGCATGCATGTGCTGTGGTGGAAAGCTTTTGCGGTGTGGGATGGGCCCGCGGCCTATCAGCTTGTTGGTGGGGTGATGGCCTACCAAGGCGACGACGGGTAGCCGGCCTGAGAGGGTGTCCGGCCACACTGGGACTGAGATACGGCCCAGACTCCTACGGGAGGCAGCAGTGGGGAATATTGCACAATGGGCGCAAGCCTGATGCAGCGACGCCGCGTGGGGGATGACGGCCTTCGGGTTGTAAACCCCTTTCAGCACAGACGAAGCGCAAGTGACGGTATGTGCAGAAGAAGCACCGGCCAACTACGTGCCAGCAGCCGCGGTAATACGTAGGGTGCGAGCGTTGTCCGGAATTACTGGGCGTAAAGAGCTCGTAGGTGGTTTGTCGCGTTGTCCGTGAAAACTCACAGCTTAACTGTGGGCGTGCGGGCGATACGGGCAGACTGGAGTACTGCAGGGGAGACTGGAATTCCTGGTGTAGCGGTGGAATGCGCAGATATCAGGAGGAACACCGGTGGCGAAGGCGGGTCTCTGGGCAGTAACTGACGCTGAGGAGCGAAAGCGTGGGGAGCGAACAGGATTAGATACCCTGGTAGTCCACGCCGTAAACGGTGGGTACTAGGTGTGGGTTTCCTTCCTTGGGATCCGTGCCGTAGCTAACGCATTAAGTACCCCGCCTGGGGAGTACGGCCGCAAGGCTAAAACTCAAAGAAATTGACGGGGGCCCGCACAAGCGGCGGAGCATGTGGATTAATTCGATGCAACGCGAAGAACCTTACCTGGGTTTGACATGCACAGGACGCTGGTAGAGATATCGGTTCCCTTGTGGCCTGTGTGCAGGTGGTGCATGGCTGTCGTCAGCTCGTGTCGTGAGATGTTGGGTTAAGTCCCGCAACGAGCGCAACCCCTATCTTATGTTGCCAGCGCGTTATGGCGGGGACTCGTAAGAGACTGCCGGGGTCAACTCGGAGGAAGGTGGGGATGACGTCAAGTCATCATGCCCCTTATGTCCAGGGCTTCACACATGCTACAATGGCCGGTACAAAGGGCTGCGAATCCGTGAGGTGGAGCGAATCCCTTGAAAGCCGGTCTCAGTTCGGATCGGGGTCTGCAACTCGACCCCGTGAAGTCGGAGTCGCTAGTAATCGCAGATCAGCAACGCTGCGGTGAATACGTTCCCGGGCCTTGTACACACCGCCCGTCACGTCATGAAAGTCGGTAACACCCGAAGCCGGTGGCCTAACCCCTCGTGGGAGGGAGCCGTCGAAGGTGGGATCGGCGATTGGGACGAAGTCGTAACAAGGTAGCCGTACCGGAAGGTGCGGCTGGATCACCTCCTTTCTAAGGAGCACCACGTGTTTCGGGCCCGCCCACGTCCGTGGGAGTTCGGTGTTCTGGACGATTCGTGAGATGGACCGTCGCCTGTAGTGGGTGCGGTTCTGGTGCATATCAAGACGAACAACTGACCGGATATGGGTCCCCGCCTTGGGTGGGGGTCTGGTCGAGAATGATTGCCAAGCACACTGTTGGGTCCTGAGACAACAGGCCCGTGGTTCCCTGGCCCCTGTGTGGGGTGGGAGGCGTGTTGTTGCCCCGCTTGGTGGTGGGGTGTGGTGTTTGATTCGTGGATAGTGGTTGCGAGCATCAAGCCGGCATTCGTGTCCGGCGTGTGAGCTCGATTCCGTTTGTGGGGGTTGGGTTGTCGCGTTGGGTGTGGTGGTGGTTTGTTGTGGTGTAATTTTCTCTGAATTGTTTTTTGGTTTTTGTGTTTTTGTTGTAAGTGTTTAAGGGCGCATGGTGGATGCCTTGGCATCAGAGGCCGATGAAGGACGTGGGAGGCTGCGATATGCCTCGGGGAGCTGCCAACCGAGCGTGGATCCGAGGATGTCCGAATGGGGAAACCCAGCACGAGTGATGTCGTGTTACCCGTATCTGAATACATAGGGTGCGGGGGGTAACGCGGGGAAGTGAAACATCTCAGTACCCGTAGGAAGAGAAAACAATTGTGATTCCGTGAGTAGTGGCGAGCGAAAGCGGAGGATGGCTAAACCGCATGCATGTGATACCGGGTAGGGGTTGTGTGTGCGGGGTTGTGGGAGCGATGTTTCCAGTTCTACCTGGCTGGAGGGCAGTGAGAAAGTGACGTGGTTAGCGGAAGTGGCCTGGGATGGTCTGCCGTAGACGGTGAGAGCCCGGTACGTGAAAACCCGTTGCCTGCCTTGTGTCGTTTTCCCGAGTAGCAGCGGGCCCGTGGAATCTGCTGTGAATCTGCCGGGACCACCCGGTAAGCCTGAATACCTTCTGATGACCGATAGCGGATTAGTACCGTGAGGGAATGGTGAAAAGTACCCCGGGAGGGGAGTGAAAGAGTACCTGAAACCGTGTGCCTACAATCCGTCAGAGCCTTCGTGTCAAAGCGTGGGGTGATGGCGTGCCTTTTGAAGAATGAGCCTGCGAGTCAGGGACATGTCGCGAGGTTAACCCGAGAGGGGTAGCCGCAGCGAAAGCGAGTCTGAATAGGGCGTATCCAATCCAGAGGGGTTGGTGTAGTGGTGTGTTCTGGACCCGAAGCGGAGTGATCTACCCATGGCCAGGGTGAAGCAGCAGTAAGATGTTGTGGAGGCCCGAACCCACTTAGGTTGAAGACTGAGGGGATGAGCTGTGGGTAGGGGTGAAAGGCCAATCAAACTCCGTGATAGCTGGTTCTCCCCGAAATGCATTTAGGTGCAGCGTTGCGTGTTTCTTGCTGGAGGTAGAGCTACTGGATGGCCAATGGGCCCTAAAAGGTTACTGACGTCAGCCAAACTCCGAATGCCGGTAAGTGAAAGCGTGGCAGTGAGACGGCGGGGGATAAGCTCCGTGCGTCGAGAGGGAAACAGCCCAGATCGCCGGCTAAGGCCCCTAAGCGTGTGCTAAGTGGAAAAGGATGTGCAGTCGCGAAGACAACCAGGAGGTTGGCTTAGAAGCAGCCACCCTTGAAAGAGTGCGTAATAGCTCACTGGTCAAGTGATTGTGCGCCGATAATGTAGCGGGGCTCAAGCACACCGCCGAAGCCGCGGCAATCAGACTTCGGTCTGGTTGGGTAGGGGAGCGTCCTGCATCCGGTGAAGCCGCGGAGTGATCCAGTGGTGGAGGGTGTGGGAGTGAGAATGCAGGCATGAGTAGCGATAAGGCAAGTGAGAACCTTGCCCGCCGAAAGACCAAGGGTTCCTGGGCCAGGCCAGTCCGCCCAGGGTGAGTCGGGACCTAAGGCGAGGCCGACAGGCGTAGTCGATGGACAACGGGTTGATATTCCCGTACCCGTGTGTGCGCGCCCGTGATGAATCAGCGGTACTAACCGCCCAAAACTTCGATCACCAATCACCTTCGGGTGGGCGGGGTTGAAGGGCTGCGCGGGACCTTCGCTGGTAGTAGTCAAGCGACGGGGTGACGCAGGAAGGTAGCCGTACCAGTCAGTGGTAATACTGGGGCAAGCCCGTAGGGAGAACGATAGGCAAATCCGTCGTTCGCATATCCTGAGAGGTGATGCATAGCCGAGTGAGGCGAATTCGGTGATCCTATGCTGCCGAGAAAAGCCTCTAGCGAGTGCTCACACGGCCCGTACCCCAAACCGACACAGGTGGTCAGGTAGAGAATACCAAGGCGTACGAGTGAACTATGGTTAAGGAACTCGGCAAAATACCCCCGTAACTTCGGGAGAAGGGGGACCCCTTACTGTCATCGCACTTGCGGCGGGCAGCGGTGGGGGGTCGCAGAAACCAGTGAGAAGCGACTGTTTACTAAAAACACAGGTCCGTGCGAAGTCGCAAGACGATGTATACGGACTGACGCCTGCCCGGTGCTGGAAGGTTAAGAGGACCGGTCAACCACTTCGGTGGTGAAGCTGAGAATTTAAGCCCCAGTAAACGGCGGTGGTAACTATAACCATCCTAAGGTAGCGAAATTCCTTGTCGGGTAAGTTCCGACCTGCACGAATGGCGTAACGACTTCTCAACTGTCTCAACCATAGACTCGGCGAAATTGCACTACGAGTAAAGATGCTCGTTACGCGCGGCAGGACGAAAAGACCCCGGGACCTTCACTACAACTTGGTATTGGAGTTCGTTACGGTTTGTGTAGGATAGGTGGGAGACTGTGAAACTCACACGCCAGTGTGGGTGGAGTCATTGTTGAAATACCACTCTGATCGTATTGGGCTTCTAACTTCGAACCGTATATCCGGTTCAGGGACAGTGCCTGGTGGGTAGTTTAACTGGGGCGGTTGCCTCCTAAAATGTAACGGAGGCGCCCAAAGGTTCCCTCAACCTGGACGGCAATCAGGTGTTGAGTGTAAGTGCACAAGGGAGCTTGACTGCGAGACGTACATGTCGAGCAGGGACGAAAGTCGGGACTAGTGATCCGGCACCCCCGAGTGGAAGGGGTGTCGCTCAACGGATAAAAGGTACCCCGGGGATAACAGGCTGATCTTCCCCAAGAGTCCATATCGACGGGATGGTTTGGCACCTCGATGTCGGCTCGTCGCATCCTGGGGCTGGAGCAGGTCCCAAGGGTTGGGCTGTTCGCCCATTAAAGCGGCACGCGAGCTGGGTTTAGAACGTCGTGAGACAGTTCGGTCTCTATCCGCCGCGCGCGTCAGAAGCTTGAGGAAACCTGTCCCTAGTACGAGAGGACCGGGACGGACGAACCTCTGGTCTACCAGTTGTCCCACCAGGGGCACTGCTGGATAGCTACGTTCGGACAGGATAACCGCTGAAAGCATCTAAGCGGGAAACCCCCTCCAAGACCAGGCTTCTCACCCATTAAGTGGGATAAGGCCCCCCGCAGACCACGGGATTGATAGACCAGACCTAGAAACCCAGCAATGGGCGCAGGGAACTGGCACTAACCGGCCGAAAACTTACACACACCCAACAAACCAGAAAACACTTGGTTCAGGATTATTGCGCGTAAGCACACCACAACATTCGTTCGCAACCACGAATATCCACGTGATCACATCACACCCCACCACCAAAAACACCCACCACGGTGTTTCACGCATGGGGGCTGAAAAGAAAATAGAGTTACGGCGGCAACAGCGGCAGGGAAACGCCCGGACCCATCCCGAACCCGGAAGCTAAGCCTACCAGCGCCGATGATACTACCCCTACGGGTGGAAAAGTAGGACACCGCCGAACACCCTTTAAAGAATCACCCCCCACAATTGCGTGGGGGGTGATTCTGTATTTGCGATGAGTCGAATTGAATTCCGTCAATTGCATGTCGAATTGAATTGGCGTTCTTCGCGAAGCGCCGAATTGCCCCGTATCCTTTGCGGGACGGTCCGAAGAACAGGGAAGGCACACGTGGCGAGCGACAGGCAGGACGGCAGCGAAGAGCGGCGTCCGCGGCGGTCTTCCACCGCCGGCGGACCGCATCGCGGGCCGCGCGATCAGCGCGGTAAGCCACCACAGTCGTCGAGTCCCGATCGGGCGCGACGGACTCAGCCAAGACCGCAGGACGGCGGCGATGCCTCAGAGCGCTCCGGTCCGCCGCTGCCCGCCTCGATCGAGGCCAGACAACTGGCGCCCGACGTGCGCGGTGAACTGATCACGTTGGACAAAGCGACCGCCGATTACGTTGCGCGCCATCTGGTTGCGGCAGGCGAACTCCTCGAGGACGACCCGGAAGCCGCGCTCGAACATGCCAAGGCCGCCCGCAACCGGGCCGGCCAGGATCGCCGCCGTCCGTGAGGCGGTCGGCATCGCGGCGTATCGCTGCGGCGACTGGGCGCAAGCCCTCGCCGAATTGCGCGCGGCCCGCCGGATGGGCAGCAAGTCGGTGCTGCTGCCGATGATCGCCGACTGCGAGCGTGGCGTCGGCCGTCCCGAGCGTGCGATCGAGCTGGGCAAGAGCCCGGAGGCCGCGCAGCTGACCGGTGACGACGCCGACGAGCTGCGAATCGTGGTCGCCGGAGCCAGATCCGACCTCGGACAGAACGAGCAGGCGCTGGCGATTCTGTCGACGCCGCAGCTCGATCCCAAGCGGACGGGCCAGACCGCCGTCCGGCTCTTCTACGTCTATGCCGAGACGCTGCTCGCGTTGGGGCGCAAGCCCGAGGCGCTGCAGTGGTTCATCAACGCCGCCGCCTCCGACCTCGAGGGTGTGACGGACGCCGAAGAGCGCATCACGGAGCTTTCCTGACGTGACGACGCTCGCGCAGGAGCACGACTGCCTGCTGCTCGATCTCGACGGCACCGTCTTCCGCGGTCAGGAGCCGACGGAGGGTTCGGTGGAGACCCTCGCCACCGTCGGGGCCCGCACGTTGTTCGTGACCAACAACGCCTCGCGCCTGCCCGGCGAAGTCGCCGAGCATCTGATCGCGATCGGCTTCGCGGCCGAAGCTGACGACGTCGTCACCAGCGCACAGAGTGCGGCACGGCTGCTGGCCGATCAATTGCCCGCTGGCTCAACGGTTCTCGTCATAGGCACGGAGGCGCTCGCCACCGAGGTCCGCGACGTCGGCCTGCGGCCCGTCCGGAAGTGGTCCGACGATCCGGTGGCCGTCGTGCAGGGGCACTCGCCGGAGACGGGTTGGGCCGATCTGGCAGAGGCCGCCCTCGCCATCCGCGCCGGTGCCCTCTGGGTGGCGGCCAACGTGGATCGCACGCTGCCGTCCGAGCGTGGCCTGCTGCCCGGTAACGGCGCGATGGTCGCCGCGTTGCGCGCGGCGACGGACAAGGAGCCGCAGGTGGCGGGCAAGCCGGCACCGACGCTGATGAACGACGCCCTGGCCCGCGGGCGAGTTCCGCAGCCCGTTGGTGATCGGGGACCGCCTGGACACCGACATCGCCGGGGCCAACGCCGCCGGGCTGCCCAGCATGCTGGTGCTCACCGGTGTCAGCACTGCCGCGGACATGGTGCGCGCCGACGCGGAGTCGCGCCCCACGTACGTCGGCGCCGATCTGCGGTCGCTGTACGACTCGGCGGACACCCTGCGTATCGCGCCGCATCCGGCGTGGCGGGTCGACGTGGGTCCGCGCGACGTCACCGTGCACTCGACGGGGCAGGACGCGGACGATGCGCTGACGGTGGTGCGCGCGACTGCGAGCGCGGTATGGAGTTCCGGGCTGGACGGGCGACCGTTCGCGATCACCGGCGGCGACGACACGGCACGCCAGGCCCTGGAGCAGTGCTCGCTGCTGAGCTCGTGAATCGACTAGCGTGAACTACCGACATGACTACTGATCCCGATCAGATCCGCGCGGACATCACGTCGTTGCTCGCGGTGCTACCCGACCCGGACTCGGTCGACGCCGACGTGGAGGTCATCGCGGAGCGCCTCGAGGAGGCGCACGACCGGCTGGTGCAGGCGCTGGAGTCGGTCGAGACGGGCAGGAGCGCAGCGACCCGGGAGATGTACCGAGCGCAGCGACCGGGGGTGTGGCTACTCCCGGAACCGGCTGGTGAGCAGACGTGGCTCGGCGTGCCCGCGTTGACGCGGAGTTGGTCCGGCGGGGCCTGGCGCGGTCGCGCCAGCAGGCCGCGGAGCTCATCGGCGCAGGCCGGGTCAGGATCGACGGCATGCCCGCGGCCAAGCCTGCGACGGCCGTCGCCATGGACGCCAGCCTGACCGTTGCCGGGGCGGACGAACGCTCCTGGGTGTCGCGTGGTGCCCACAAGCTCATCGGTGCACTGGACGCCTTCGACGTCACGGTTCAGGGCCGTCGCTGCCTCGACGCAGGAGCCTCGACCGGCGGCTTCACCGAAGTCCTGCTGGACAGGGGCGCACGCGAGGTGGTCGCAGCCGACGTCGGTTACGGCCAGCTGGCCTGGTCGCTGCGGTCGGACGCGCGTGTGCAGGTGATGGAGCGCACCAACGTGCGCGGACTCACCGCCGACACCATCGGCGGACCGGTCGATCTGGTGGTCGCGGACCTGTCGTTCATCTCGCTGGCCACCGTGTTGCCCGCCTTGGTGTCGTGTGCGTCCCCGGACGCCGATATCGTTCCCATGGTGAAGCCACAGTTCGAGGTGGGTAAGAGTCGCGTCGGTCCGGGTGGAGTGGTCAGTGACCCGGAGCTGCGGGCCGACTCGGTTCTCGGCGTCGCACACCGCGCCGCCGAACTCGGTTGGCACGCCGTGGATGTCACCGCGAGTCCGCTGCCTGGCCCGTCCGGCAACGTCGAGTACTTCCTGCGGCTGCGGGCCACCACGGACCGGCCGCTCGTCGGTGACGTGCTGGCCGACGCCGTGACGCGTGCCGTTGCCGAGGGTCCCCAGTGACCACCGAGCGCACTGTCCTGCTGGTCGTCCACACCGGCCGTGAAGAGGCCACCGAGACGGCGCGACGCGTGGAGAAGGCGCTCAGCGACCGCGGCATCGGCCTGCGCGTGCTGGCGGCCGAGGCGGTCGACCACACCATGCAGCAGGGCGTGCCCGACGTGCTGCGCTCCCTCGGGTCCGGCATCGAGATCGTCGACGCCGACGAACGCGCCGCGGAGGGCTGCGAGCTGGTGCTCGCGCTCGGAGGTGACGGCACGTTCCTGCGTGCCGCGGAGCTGGCCCGCAACGTCGAGATACCGGTTCTCGGCGTCAACCTCGGCCGGATCGGATTCCTCGCCGAGGCCGAGACGGACGCCATCGACTCCGTGCTCGAACACGTCGTCGACCGCGTCTACCGCGTCGAGGAGCGCATGACGCTGGACATCGTCGTCCGCGTCGACGGTCGCATCGCGCACCGCGGCTGGGCGCTCAACGAGGCCAGCCTGGAGAAGGGCCCGAGGCTCGGCGTGCTCGGCGTCGTGCTCGAGGTCGACGGTCGCCCGGTGTCCGCGTTCGGCTGCGACGGCGTCCTGGTATCGACGCCGACCGGTTCCACGGCATACGCGTTCTCCGCGGGAGGGCCGATCCTGTGGCCGGACCTCGAAGCGATCCTGGTGGTGCCCAACAACGCTCACGCGCTGTTCGCCCGCCCCATGGTGACCAGCCCCGAAGCGTCCATTGCGATCGAGATCGAGGCAGACGGGCACGACGCGATGGTGTTCTGCGACGGTCGTCGCGAGATGGTGGTGCCTGCGGGTGGACGGCTGGAGGTGACGCGCTGCGGCACCCCGCTGAAGTGGGTGCGCCTGGACAGCGCCCCGTTCACCGACCGTCTGGTGCGCAAGTTCCGCTTGCCCGTCACCGGTTGGCGCGGCCAATAGTGCTTGCCGAGATCCGGATCGAGGCGCTCGGCGCCATCAACTCCGCCACAGCCGAGTTCGATCGCGGGCTCACCGTGCTGACGGGGGAGACCGGGACCGGTAAGACCATGGTGGTCACCGGCCTGCACCTGCTCGGCGGTGCGCGCGCCGACGCCAGCCGGGTGCGATCGGGCTCCGAGCGCGCCGTCGTCGAAGGCCGTTTCACCACAACCGAACTGGGCAAGAGCGTCACCGTCCGGATCGACGACATCCTGGATTCCTCGGGTGCCGAGCGGGACGACGACGGCAGCGTCATCGCGGCGCGTTCGGTGAGCCGGGAGGGTCCGTCGCGGGCCTACCTGGGCGGCCGCAGCGTGCCCGCGAAATCGTTGAGCACCTTCACCACCGAGCTGCTCGCGTTGCACGGTCAGAACGACCAGCTTCGGTTGATGCGACCCGATGAACAGCGTGCCGCGCTGGACCGGTTCGTCGACGTGGAGGCCCGGTTGGCGCGCTACCGCAGCACCCGCGACGAGTGGCTGGCCGCGCGGCGCGACCTGGCCGACCGCAGGCAGCGTGCGCGGGAGCTCGCGCTGGAAGCCGACCGCCTGCAGTTCGGACTCAACGAGATCGATGCCGTCGCACCCGAACCCGGTGAAGACGATGCGCTGGTGACCGACATCCGGCGGCTGTCCGAGCTGGATGCGTTGCGCGGCGCCGCGCAGTCCGCACGGGCCGCGTTGTCCGGCGCTCTCGACGAGGTCGGCGGACAACGATGCGACGTCAGCCGTCGACGGGGTCGGGCACGCGAAGGCCGCATTGGAGTCGACCGACGACGCCGCGCTGCGGTCGCTCGGCGAGCGACTGGGCGACGCGCTGGCCGTGATCGGCGACGTCTCGACCGAGCTCGGTGGCTATCTATCCGAGTTGCCGGGCGACGCAAGCACATTGGACACCAAGCTGGCCCGACAGGGTGAGCTGCGGAATCTCACCCGCAAGTACGCCGCCGACATCGACGGCGTGCTGGCCTGGGCGCGGGATGCGCGCGACCGGCTGGCGCAGCTCGACGTCTCCGAAGAAACACTGGCGGCGTTGGCAAAACGGGTCGACGAGCTGCAGACGCGCAGCTCGTCGCGGCGGCCGCGGAGCTGACCAAGGTGCGCACCAAGGCCGCCAAGGCACTGGCCAAGGCGGTCACCTCCGAGCTGGCGGGCCTGGCCATGGCCGGCGCCGGGTTCACCATCTCGGTGGCGTCGCTGGTTGCCAGGGCGGACGACTCGGCGCCGCTGACGCTGCCGTCCGGTCAGACGGTGCACGCCGGGCACGACGGTGTCGACGCCGTCGAGTTCGGCTTCACCCCGCATTCCGGATCCGACGTGCTCCCGCTGGCCAAGAGCGCGTCGGGCGGCGAGCTGTCGCGCGTCATGCTGGCGCTCGAGGTGGTGCTTGCCGCCTCCGCCGAGGGCACCACGATGGTGTTCGACGAAGTCGACGCGGGCGTCGGTGGACGCGCCGCGGTTCAGATCGGGCGCAGGCTGGCCCGACTCGCGCGGACGCATCAGGTCATCGTCGTCACGCACCTGCCGCAGGTCGCCGCCTACGCCGACATCCACCTCGTGGTCGACAGCGGTGCCGGGCGCAACAAGTCCAGCGAGGTGCGTCGACTCGACGACGACGACCGGGTGGCCGAGTTGGCGAGGATGCTGGCCGGGCTCGGTGAATCGGACAGCGGGCGCGCGCACGCACGTGAACTGCTCGAAGCGGCCAGGCTCGACACCGCCTCCTGAGCTGTTGCGGGTGTGACAGGAGATAACTCATGAGGCTGGTGTTACGGCGCGCCTCCACCTCCACTTGAGGGTGAGCCGACAGAATAAGCGGAATGAAGATGTCAGCGCTGCTATCGCGTAATGCCGGCTCTCGTCCTGGCGTCGCAGGTACCGCCCGCGTCGACCGCGACATCGATCGGTTGTTGCGGCGTGTCGGCCCCGGCGACATCGTCGTGATGGACGCGCTCGACCTGGACCGCATCACCGCGGACGCACTGGTCGAGGCCGACGTCGTCGCGGTGGTCAACGCGTCGCCGTCGATCTCGGGCCGCTACCCGAACCTGGGCCCCGAGGTGCTGGTGGCCAACGGCGTGACGCTGATCGACGAGGCGGGCCCCGAGATCTTCAAGAAGATCAAGGACGGCGCACGGATCCGCATTCACAACGGCGGCGTGTACGCGGGCGACCGCCGGCTCGCGCTCGGCACCGAGCGCACCGCCGAGGAGATCCACGAGCTGATGCACGAGGCGAAGAGCGGCCTCGTCGCGCACCTCGAGGCATTCGCAGGCAACACCATCGAGTTCATCCGCAGCGAGAGCCCGTTGCTCATCGACGGCATGGGCATCCCGGACATCGACGTCGACCTCCACCGCAGACACGTGGTGATCGTCGCCGAGGAGCCGAGCGCCGCCGACGATCTGAAGGCGCTCAAGCCCTTCATCAAGGAGTATCAGCCGGTGCTGATCGGGGTCGGGACCGGCGCCGACGTGCTCCGCAGGGGCGGCTACCGGCCCGCGTTGATCGTCGGCGACCCCGAGGTGATGAGCGTCGAGGTGCTGCGCTCGGGTGCCCAGGTGGTGCTGCCCGCCGACGCCGACGGTCACGCCAAGGGGCTGGAGCGCATCCAGGACCTCGGCGTCGGCGCCATGACGTTCCCCGCAGCAGGATCGGCCGCCGACCTGGCGCTGCTGCTGAGCGATCACCACGGCGCATCGCTGATCGTGACCGCGGGCCACACCGCGAGCATCGAGGAGTTCTTCGACCGGACGCGGCAGCAGAGCAACCCGTCGACGTTCCTCACGCGGCTCAAGGTGGGCGAGAAGCTCGTCGACGCCAAGGCCGTCGCCACGCTCTACCGCAGCCGGGTCTCCGGCGGCGCCATCGCGCTCCTGGTGCTGGCCATGCTCATTGCCGTCATCGTCGCACTGTGGGTTTCGCGTGCCGACGCCACAGTGCTGCAGTGGATATCGGACTACTGGGGCCGCTTCCTGCTGTGGGTGCAGGGCTTCGTCACCTAGGACGTCACCCAGGACACTGAGCGCTCGCGCGTGGAGAAGAGAGGTTCGTGCCCGTGATATCGCTACGCTCGCATGCCATTTCGCTGGCTGCTGTCTTCCTCGCGTTGGCCATCGGCGTGGCACTGGGCTCCGGCCTGCTGTCGAACACGGTGCTGTCCGGACTCCGCGACGACAAGCAACACATGCAGAATCAGATCAACGGACTCACCGATGACAAGAACGCACTCAACGAAAAGCTCAGCGCAGCCGGTGAATTCGACGGGCAGATGTCGCCTCGGATCCTCCGGGACGCCTTGACCGGGAAGTCGGTGATGCTGTTCCGCACTCCCGACGCCGGGGATGACGACGTCGAAGCCCTGACCCGATTCGTCGGTGAAGCGGGTGGCACCGTGTCGGGCACCATCGCGTTGACCCAGGAATTCGTCGACGCCAACTCGGCGGAGAAGCTGCTGTCGGTGGTGAACTCGCCGATCGTGCCCGCCGGGCGTCAGCTGAGCACGAAGTTGGTGGACCAGGGCTCACAGGCCGGTGACCTGCTGGGCATCGCTCTGCTCAGGGGCAAGGACCCGGCCGCGCCCGCCGTGGACGACACCCAACGCGACGCCGTCCTGGCCGCGCTGCGCGACACCGGCTTCGTCACCTATGGCAGTCAGCACATCGGCGCCGCCGATACCGCGCTGATCGTCACCGGCGGCAAACTGGGGGAGGACGCAGGCAACCAGGGCGCCACCGTCGCCCGACTTGCCGCGGGTTTGGCACCGCACGGAACCGGCACGGTGGTCGTGGGCCGGGACGGGTCGGCCACGGGCACGGCCGCCGTCGCCGTGACCAGATCCGACCCGGCTCTCACCGGCGCCGTGAGCACGGTCGACGACATCGACAGCCAGTCCGGCCGGATCACCACCGTGCTCGCGCTGCAGGAACTGGTGGGCGGCGGTAAACCCGGGCAGTACGGCATCGGGCAGGGCGCGTCGGCCGTGACGGTCCCGCAATAGCGCTCAGGGCGGCGCTGGCCGGGCTTCGCCACCGGCGCGCCAACGACGGCTTGTCGGTGTCGGTGTTAGGGTGAGATTCCGTGGGTCGGCAGGCCCCCAGCCAGGCCACAGCCCGGAAAAGTAAGCCCTGCCCCATCGGCCACGGAGGTTGCTCTTGCCATCGTTACGCAAGCACCCGCAGACCGCGACCAAGCACCTCTTCGTCAGTGGCGGCGTTGCGTCGTCACTCGGCAAGGGCCTGACTGCCAGCAGCCTTGGACAGCTGCTGACGGCGCGCGGGCTGCAGGTCACGATGCAGAAGCTCGATCCCTACCTCAACGTCGACCCCGGGACGATGAACCCGTTCCAGCACGGGGAGGTGTTCGTCACCGAGGATGGCGCCGAGACCGACCTCGACGTCGGGCACTACGAGCGGTTCCTCGACCGCAACCTGTCCGGGTGGGCGAATGTGACCACGGGCCAGGTGTATTCGTCGGTGATCGCCAAGGAGCGCCGCGGCGAGTACCTGGGTGACACCGTTCAGGTGATCCCGCACATCACCGACGAGATCAAGAGCCGCATCCTGGCGATGGCACAGCCGGACGCCGACGGAAACCGCCCCGACGTGGTGATCACCGAGATCGGTGGCACCGTCGGCGACATCGAATCCCTGCCCTTCCTCGAGGCCGCCCGCCAGGTACGCCACGAAGTGGGCCGCGACAACGTCTTCTTCCTGCACGTCTCCCTGGTGCCGTACCTCGCACCGTCGGGCGAGCTCAAGACCAAGCCGACGCAGCACTCCGTCGCCGCACTGCGCAGCATCGGCATCTCGCCGGACGCGCTGATCCTGCGTTGCGACCGCGACGTGCCCGAACCGCTGAAGAACAAGATCGCCCTGATGTGCGACGTCGACATCGATGGCGTGATCTCGACACCCGACGCACCGTCGATCTACGACATTCCCAAGGTCCTGCACCGAGAGGAACTGGACGCCTACGTGGTGCGGCGCCTCAATCTGCCGTTCCGCGACGTCGATTGGACCGAGTGGGACGACCTGCTCCGCCGCGTGCACGAGCCGCAGGAGACCGTGCGGATCGCGCTGGTCGGCAAGTACATCGACCTGTCCGATGCCTATCTGTCCGTCGCCGAGGCGCTGCGGGCCGGTGGGTTCAAGCATCACGCCAAGGTCGAGATCCGCTGGGTGGCGTCCGACGACTGCGAGACCGAGGCGGGCGCGGCGGCCGTGCTCAACGACGTTCACGGCGTGTTGATCCCAGGCGGGTTCGGCATCCGTGGCATCGAGGGCAAGATCGGCGCCATCAAATTCGCCCGCAAGCACGGGCTTGCGGTCCTCGGGCTGTGCCTCGGCCTGCAGTGCATCGTCATCGAGGCGGCACGATCGGTCGGCATCGCCGGAGCCAACTCCGCGGAGTTCGACCCGAAGACGCCCGACCCGGTGATCTCGACGATGGCCGACCAGCAGGACGCCGTCGCAGGCGACGCCGATCTCGGTGGCACGATGCGCCTTGGCGCATATCCCGCCGTCCTCGAACCCGGCTCGATCGTCGCCGGGGCCTACCAGGCCACCGAGGTCTCCGAGCGGCACCGGCACCGATTCGAGGTCAACAACGCCTACCGGGACCGCATCGCCGCGAGCGGGCTGCGCTTCTCCGGCACCTCGCCGGATGGACACCTGGTGGAGTTCGTCGAGTACGCACCCGAGGTACACCCGTTCATCGTCGGAACGCAGGCCCATCCCGAGCTCAAGAGCAGGCCGACCCGCCCGCACCCGCTGTTCGTCGCGTTCATCGGCGCCGCGCTCGCCTACAAGGCCGCAGAGCGGTTGCCCATGGAGATCACCGACGAGCGCTCGCGCGAGGAGCAGACGGCCACCGACGAGCGCTCGCGCGAGGAGCGACGACCACCGACGAGCGCTCGCGCGAGGAGCAGACGGCCGCCGACGAGCGCTCGCGCGAGGAGCAGACGACCGGTGCCGAGCACGCGGAGGAGTCGGACCATTTCGCAGGGCAGCGGGTGCAAGAGCCCGTGCATCGTGGCTGACCACGACTTCGAAACGGTCGACAGCCAAACCCTGTACGTCGGGAACATCTTCGCGCTTCGCGCCGACGACGTGCGGATGCCGGGTGGCGCCACCGCGCGTCGCGAGGTCGTGGAGCACTACGGCGCCGTCGCCATCGTTGCGCTCGACGACGACCGCAACGTCGCGATGGTGTACCAGTACCGACACCCGGTGGGTCGCAGGCTGTGGGAACTGCCTGCCGGGCTGCTGGACATGGGCGACGAGGCGCCGCAGGCCAGCGCGGCGCGCGAACTGCAGGAGGAGGCGGGTCTAGCCGCCGAGCACTGGTACCTGCTCGTCGACGTGATCTCGGCGGCCGGCTTCAGCGACGAGAGTGTGCGGGTGTTCCTGGCCAAGGGGCTGACCGACGTCGGACGGCCGGAGGCCCACGACGAGGAAGCCGACTTGACCGTGAAATGGCTGCCGTTGGACGATGCCGTCCGCATGGTGATGTCCGGAGAGATCGTGAATTCGCTTGCCGTGGCAGGAATTCTGGCCGCCCACTCAATGGGAGACCCGGAGTCGCTGCGTCCGGTCGACGCGCCGTGGGTGGATCGACCGAACCGGTTCACGGGCACGCAAGGAAGCCTGATGACCACTGCTGCGATCCG
Source organism: uncultured Actinomycetota bacterium (assembly GCA_963735245.1). GTDB lineage: Bacteria > Actinomycetota > Actinomycetes > Mycobacteriales > Mycobacteriaceae > Mycobacterium. Next base: position 667 of record CAVTKI010000017.1, on the reverse strand, counting down.
AACCTCTGGACGATCAGATCCAGGGTTACCTCGACCACCTCACCATCGAACGTGGTGTCGCCGCCAACACGCTGAGCTCCTACCGGCGCGACCTGCGGCGCTACGCCGAGCACCTGGTCACGCGCGGGGTCGACGACCTGCGCAAGGTCACCGAACCCGATGTCAGCGAGTTCCTGGTCGCGCTGCGCAAGGGGGACCCCGACACGGGCGCCGTCGCGCTGTCCGCCGTCTCCGCTGCCCGCGCGCTGATCGCCGTGCGGGGCCTGCACCGCTTCGCGGCCGCCGAGGGGCTCACCGATCTGGACGTCGCCCGCGCCGTCAAACCGCCAACACCGAGCAGGCGGCTGCCCAAGAGCCTCACCGTCGACCAGGTGCTCGCGCTGCTGGACGGGGCGGGCGGCGACAGCGAGGCCGACGGACCGCTGACCCTGCGCAACCGCGCCCTGCTGGAAGTGCTGTATTCGACCGGGGCACGGATCTCGGAGGCCGTCGGACTCGACGTCGACGACGTCGACACGCACTCCCGATCCGTTCTGCTGCGCGGCAAGGGCGGCAAGCAGCGACTGGTCCCGATCGGCAGGCCCGCCGTCGGCGCCCTCGACGTGTATCTGGTGCGCGGGCGGCCCGACCTGGCCCGGCGCGGCAAGGGCACGCCCGCGATCTTCCT
>CAVTKI010000016.1:0-219847 GCA_963735245.1 uncultured Actinomycetota bacterium | reverse complement strand
CAGATCGTCTACGCGATCAAGGGCACGCCACCCGATGAGATCGCAGACCTCGCTGCGCGCTTCGGCTGTGACATCCTCGGGCCACCGGTCGCGGGATGACTTTCCGGCCCACTGGATCGCGGCGTTGACTGGCCCTCGCACTACTAGTAATCGACCGGTCTGGTTGTCCTGGCTCCTTCGCGTCACGATCGAATCGTCTACTGGACGAAGTCGGTGTGAAGGAGACCACATGGAGACGGATGACGCCACGACCCTTGGCCGCGCGTTCATTCAGGATCCGCATGCCTTGTATGACGAACTCCGCGCCCAGGGTCCTGCACACCCCGTGGTGATGTGGGGCGGGCTTCGCGCGTGGCTGGTCACCCGTTATGCCGATGCGCGCACGCTGCTGGCCGATCCGCGTCTGAGCAAGGACGGGGACTTCATGTCCGAGGTGTTTCCGTCCGGCGACGAGTCGCTACCCGGCCATTCACTGCGCGGACACATGCTGCTCAAGGATCCACCGGATCACACCAGACTCCGCAAACTGGCCACCAGGGCATTCACCGCGCGGACAGTGGAACGGCTGCGCCCCAGGATCATTCAGATCGCCGATGAACTGCTGGCCCACCTCCCCGATGGCGGGGTTGACCTGATCGAGTCCTTCGCCATGCCGCTGCCGTTGCGTGTGATCAGCGAGATGCTGGGCGTACCGGCCGTCTACCGCGACCAGTTCCGGTCCTGCGTGGAACCGATCCTCACCAGTACCAATCCCGATGTCCTGCGCACCGCTGAAATCGAGCTCGCGGAACTGCTGTCGGCGTTGATCGAGCGAAAACGCGTGGAACCGGCCGACGATGTTCTCACGGGCCTGATCGAGGCTTCCGATCACGGCGAGCGATTCAGCGAGTACGAGCTGCAATCGACGGCGTTCCTGTTGATCCTGGCCGGCTACGAAACCACCGTGAACCTCATCGGCAACGGCATTCTGGCGTTGCTGCGCAGGCCCGACCAACTCGCTTCCCTGCGCGCCGATTCATCGTTGCTTCCCGGCGCGATCGAGGAGTTTCTGCGTTTCGACAGTCCCGTCAACATCTCCACCGTGCGGGCCACCACGGAGGCCGTGCGCGTCGGCGCGGTGGACATCCCGGCGAATCAACTGGTGATGATCGCGTTGCTCGCAGCCAATCACGACGATGAGGAGTTCGACGGTCCCGACCGGTTGGACATCACCAGGGCGCCCAACAGACATCTGGCCTTCGGCCACGGGATCCACTACTGCCTCGGCGCACCGCTGGCACGGTTGGAGGGACAGATCGCGATCGCGCGTCTGCTGGCGAAGTTCGATCCGATCACGTTGGACGACGAAGCCGGCCTGCGCTATCGCAACAGCGTCTTGATGCGCGGCCTGGTGTCGCTGCCGGTGCATCTTCGCCGCGTGAGGACCGAGGTCCGCGTCGATCTGCGGTGCTGAGCGGACCTGCGGAGTCACCCAGCGGCGAGCTTGCGCAGGCCGTCTTCTGATGGGGACCCGGCATCGGCCCAGTACACGACCACCGTGTGGCCGGAGCCCGGCACCACCAGGTGCTGGAAGTGCAGATCGAGCGGCCCGGCACGGGGATGGTCGATCAGGATCAGCCCACTGGTGCCGTGTTTGACTTCGTAGTGCGCCCACAAGTGGCGAAACCGCTTGCTCTCGTTACTCAATTCGTCGATCAGATCCAGCAGCTCCGGGTTGGGGTCTTGGCCGACGAAGGACCGGACCAAGCGGACCGCCCACGCCGTCACCTTGTGCCAGTTCCGGTAGAAGTCGCGGGTCTCCGAGTCGAGGAACAGACTGCGCAGCGCGTTGGTCCCGACGTCGTATTGCGGTAACAGTGCGCGCGCCATCGCGTTGGCCGCGACCACCGTCAGGCTCCGGTCGGTGACGTGCGCGGCGGCGAACGGCCAGCCGGCTATCAACCCTTCGATGGCCGGATCCAGTGCGGTCGGGTGTGTTTGCTTGCTGGACCGTTCCCGAGCCAGAGCGTGCAGGTAGGTCACGGCGTCGTCGTTGAGCTTGAGTGCTCGGCCAATTCCGGCGAGCACCTCGTGCGACGGGTTGTGTTCGCGGCCCTGCTCGAGACGGACGTAGTACTCGGTGCTGATGCCTGCCAGTACCGCGACCTCTTCCCGGCGCAGTCCGGCAACTCTGCGCCGGTCTCCACCGTGCAGCCCGACCTCGGCGGGCGACACCATGTCGCGTCGCGCGCGCAGAAAGTCTGCCAGAGCAGTACGTTTGGTCACCAACACCAGCGTAGGCCGCGATTGCCTCGCCCGGCCGTCTCGCTTCAGGTCATTCTCACCACTCCGCACCCATAGCATGGCGGTGAGCCCGCACCGTGTTAGCCGAGGAGACGTCGATGACCGACCCGCATGACTTGATCGAACGCAATGCGCAGTTTGCGGCGAACGGATTCACGGCAGGGCTGACGATCAATCCCAGCGGCAACATGATGGTGGTCGGCTGCGTGGATCCGCGCGTCGACCCGGCCCACGTGTTGGGGCTGGACAACGGCGAGGCCGCCATCATTCGCAACGTCGGCGGCCGGATCACACCGGCGACGCTGAGGACGATGGGGATGCTGGGCAAGGTGGGTGCGGCCAACGCGAGCACGCATCGTCCCGGGGATTGGAACCTGGTGATCCTGCACCACACCGACTGCGGGATGACGGATCTGGCGCCGTTCCCCGAACTGTTGGCTGAGTACTTCGAAGCCTCGGAGGCCGAACTGGCCGCCAAGTCGGTCAGTGATCCCGTCGGGTCCGTCCGTGTCGACGTCAAGGTCATCCTGCAGGCGCTGCACGGGACGGCGTTCCTGGTCTCGGGTCTGGTCTACGACGTGGACACCGGTCTGCTCGAGATGGTGGTGCCACCCACACCGCTGTCCCCCGGGTAGGAATTACCCGGGGGAGGGCGGTTATGGTTAAAAGCCTTTGGCGGCAAGCCAATTGAGCGTCACATCGGCGACGTCCTTCCAGCCGCTGTCGATGGTCAGCGAGTGGCCCTTGCCTTCGAAGACGTGAAACTCGGTGTCGGCGGTGCCCTTGGAGTACATCTCGAACACTTCCTTGGTGACCTTGAGGGGCACGGTGTGGTCCTCGCTGCCCGACGTCAGTAAGAGCGGTCCGCGCTCGGCCAGGTGGGTGTCGACCTTCGCCGAGGAGTGTGGGAAGAAGTTCGCGGCGGCGTCCTGGAAGAGGGGAAGGCCCGCGCCGGGGATCGTCCATTCGGCGTGCAGAGCGTTGGATTCCTCTTCGGTGAGGGTGTTGCCGAAGGCGTAGTGGAACTGCTTGGCCGTCAGCGAGACGGTGCGGTGCAGATTCGCCGGGTTGCCGAGCACCGGGAAGGCCGACTTCAGCTGCTCGAAGGGCAACGCCTTGACGCCCTTGATGGGGGCGGGGTCGATCGCGACGGCCGCCGCGACCACGCCGTTGGCCAGCAGCTCCTGGGCGATCAGGCCGCCGAACGAATGCCCGACCGCGACGGGCTTCACGTCGGGCGTTCCGATGAGCTCGGTGTAGTGCTCGACCATCTGCGGGATCCCCATCTTGTTGAGCGCGTCGGGGTTCTCGCGCGTCGCGGCCACCGTGGGCCCGTCGCCGGGCCAGCCGGGCGCCGACACGCGGTAGCCGCTGGCCTCGAAGAGCTCGATCCACGGTTGCCAGGCGGTGGCATGGATCCACAGGCCGTGGATGAAGACGACCGGATTCGGTTTCGTCGCAGGTGTTGTCACGCAGTGCTCCTTGTTGTTGGCGATGGTGGAATGCGAAGGGGTGAATGTTCAGTGCAGTCTCGCGCTACGGCGCCGCAGGCACGACGTTTTCGATCAGTCCCGTCGAAACGTCGTAGACGTAGCCGGAGGAGCGCATCCCGCTGGGCAGATCGGGGTCGGCGCGCAGTGCGGCGACGTCGACCTCGACCGCGGCGCGGGGATCGCCGACCATCTTGGCGTCCAAGGACTCCACGTCGACACCGAGGAAGTCGGCCAGCTTCGTCCCGCTCGTTCTGCATGCGGAGGATCCCGCAGTCCGTGTGCTGAAGGACGACGAAGTTCCATCCCATGTCGAAGTCGCCACCGGCGCCCTGGGTGAGCTTGCGCAACAGTGCTAGTTCCTTGAGGACCGACGGTGTGACGCGGCCGCCGATGTTGCGGATGATGGCGGCTTGCCCCAGTTCGATGCCGAGGATCTGCGCGGGGTCCACCCGCGGGTCCACGCAGCCGATGATGAACGTCTTGAGTGAGGGAATGATCCGCAGGCTGGGATCGAATCGCTGGGCCGCAAATTCAGAGTTCCGGTCGGTGAGTATCTCCAAGGCGTCCACGATCTGCTCCTCCGGTGATGCGGATTTCTCGTCCGCGTGGAAAGCCTTTGAGTGGCTTGGCTAAACAGTGCGCCACCGGTTGGACGTGACAAAGGGGCAATCCTCGCTCACACTCATCGGTTGCGCCGATCAATTCGCGTCGAGATGCCCGCTGGTCAAAATCGCCTAGGGTCCATCCCATGGAGTTGCGTCAGCTCGAGGCGTTCGTGGCCGTGGCCACGGCGCTGCACTTCGGGCGCGCCGCCGAGCAACTCCACATCGCACAGCCGACCCTCAGCGAACTGGTCCGGCGCCTGGAGCGTGAGGTGGGGACACCGCTGCTCACCCGCACCACGCGCAGGGTCACGTTGACCAGCGCTGGATTCGAGCTTCTCGGCCGGGCCAAGGTCATCCTCGACGACGTCGCGGCGGCCACCGCCGCGGTGCGCCGCATCGCGCGCCGGCGACGCAGGCACGGTGCGAGTGGGCATCGTGCCACCCGTCGCGCCCGTGTTGGCTCCGCACCTGGTGGAGGCGCTACTGCAGCGGGCGCCCGAGGTCGAACTCGTCGTGCGGAGGATGTGGGCGCCCGACCTTGCACGCGCCGTCGCCGAAGGCACCGTCGACGTCGCCATCACCTGCGGTCTGGTGCCCGATCCGCCTGGCGTGGTGGGGGAGGTCTTCTGCGGAGAGCCCCTCCTGGTGGTCCTGCGCGAGGGTCATCGGCTTGCCGGTCAAGACAGCGTTCGCCTCGCCGACCTGGCCCGGGACCGGTTGGGCATCCCGAGCGTCGACTTGTTTCCCGCCTGGGCGTTGGCGCAACGTCAGGCCCTCGACGACGCGTCCGTAGCGCCCCGCACGTTCGAACTCACCGCCACCGACCTCGCCGCCTCCTCGTGGACGGCTCAGCCGGAGGTGGACTGGATCATTACGACGGCTGCACTCGCCGGATCGACGGCGGGCACCGTCGTGCGGCCCGTGTCGCCGATGACGTTGATGCCCCACAAACTGCAGTGGAGTCCCGATCGGGCCCAGACCGCAGCCGTCGCCCGCTTCGTCCACCTGGCGCTGACCGTCGACGTTCCGGCGGGGTGGTTCACCCAGCCGGGACATCTGCGTCACGCCGACCACCTCTGAACCGTCGCCATCGGCATTGGCGGACTCGGGGTTCCCGTGTCATGGCTGGCGGCGGTCGAACGAACGCGCCATCAACTCCCAATAGATCAGTGTCAGCGCCATCTGAATCCCCGTCGCGATGACGGCAGTCCGTAGGTGGTGGCGCCGGGCGGCGACGAGCCCGGCTACGGCGGTCGCGCTCGTGACGGTGCTGATCACCATCGACACGTCGCGCGGCCGGTCCAGGATCCAGCGCTCCTCGCCGAGCATCGCGCGGGTCGCCCACGCCCGATCATCGGCGGGTCTGGGGAACAGCACCGGGTTGACCGCGAGCCAGCAGGCAACCAGAGCGGCGTGGCTTCGTCGCCGCGTCCAGACCGGGATCAGCACCAACGGCGTGCTCGCCCAGCGTGTCCACGCACTCCACGGATTCGAATGTCGCGCGAACATCGCGTGCCGTAGTTGCGCCATTGTGCCCGTTGAAGTCTCGGCCACCGAGCTGCTCCTTGCGCGTCGGAGGTCAGCCGATGCCGATACCGACGCCGAACGAACCACTGTCCTCGTCCGGGTGATTCGGGCAAGAGACGTCCACGTATGCCGTCGTCTGGCTGGCGGGGGAGTCGCCGGGGATGTTGACCCTGTCCACCTGGCACACGTCGAGTGGCTCGGTGTTGAAGCCGTTCACCCAGTTGATCTGCAACGATGTATCCCTGACTCTTCAGATCCTCGATGACCGCGCTGGCCGATCCATGAGGCACGGGCTCGGCGGCGGCCACCGGCGCGAGAGCCATGGCGGCCACGATCAGCATGGGTGCGAGGTGTCTCGGCTTGAGAGACATGGGACCTCCAAAACAGCTGGGGCTTCTGGCCCCATGCTACGGATCCGGGTCTCGGCGCGTGGTGAGTCGACCGGACGGCGCGGGTGGCTTTGCCCGTCGAGGCCCGGTCGTTCGGCGAACAGAGCGTGCGCTCCGAGGCAGCCGGTGGGGCGCCTCACCACATTCTCGGCGACAACCGGTCGGGGCAGAGCCCGCGGGAGGCAAACGCTAGCGGATCGTCGGTCCTGTGGTTGCCAGTAGTTCGCATGGGGAGTTGCTGTCTGTGATGCCAGCGACGTGGGTGGAGTGGACCGGGTGCCGCCTTGGCGGTGACGGCGCCCAGTCGGCCCGAGGGCAGCGCTCCCGGCAGCGATTCGTACCACGATACCGTGGTGGTCGATCTGCGTCGGTTCGGTTGTCCTCCAAAGGAACTCCGGTCGACGTTCGCGGCTGGCCTGGGCGGCGATCCGACCATCGTCACGTCGAGCGTTCGGCCGTTTACGCAGAATCGGGCGCTCTGGTCACCGGCATCCGGTTACCTGGGGAATCCGTGTTGATTAGCTGACGAATGTCGCTTGCCAGCGTTCGCATTGGGGTTTGCTTCGCGTGAACGAATAGGCGACGGGCCGCCGTGCAGCAATTGCCTAGACACGCTTGATGCGCCAGGCACGAAGAGCTGGTTCGGGTTCACCGACCTGCAGGGGTTCTTCGCCGAAAGAACGTCAACGTCGTCTCCGCACGCGGTCAGATCGCTGGTCCCGACTGGATCAACGACCGCGTGAGCTCCGACCTACATGACGCAGAGCTGCCGCCGCGCAGCGCAGTCAAGACTACGCAGGAACGCGGTCGTCGGTTTGTCGAGCACCGGCGGCATCGCCGTGATTACGCCATCCAGGCGCCGGGACTGTCAGGCCGTCGGCTCCGCAGCGGTTTCCTCACTCCGCCTCAGGTGCCCAGAACTCGCACCGCTCACCGGTGCGGCGCAACGCCGACGATATGTGGGGGCCGCAAGGCGGCCCGCTGTGGGTGGCGTACGCCCGACGGTGCGTCGCGAGGCTCAAGGGTGTCGCCGTCTACGCTGCCGCGTCGGGCGGCGGGCAGGGCGACGTCGACAAGCCCCCCGGCGCCAACAACTTCACCGGCGACTTCATCGAGGGCATCGTCAACGACAGCACCAGGCAGTTCGCCGACGCCGCGGCGGCAGCCGGAGTGCCGATCACGTACGTCGTTCGACCCGAAGGCTCTCACTCGTGGGGTCTGTTCGAGTCGGAGATGCAGGAGTCCTGGAACACCACCATCGGCCCGGCGCTAGGGCGCTAGCACGGTCTGGACGGCACCGTATCGAACTCGGCATCCGAACTCCGACCCGAGTTCGATGCGGTGCCGACACGGCGTTGATATCGGCCGATATTCGACATGCCCGACTGCTCTCGTCGACCGGGACATGTCCGATCGGCGCGCCCCTCTCCGGGGTTCGATCGCGGTCGCCGTCTACGATCTGCAGAGCTCGGTCGAACGACACCGGCTGCCGCCGTCGCCGAGTGTGCGCACCGCTACAGTTGGTCAGGTCGTGTCGGCCCCAGCGCTCTCAGGGGATCACACAGGTTCGCATGACTAAATAGTGCTGTGACGTCGACGTTGTACTTGACTCCCAACGCCAGTGGCACCCCTGGGACCCGTCATTCGTATCGCCTCAGCAACACGGCTTGGGACCGCGTTGGCTTGGCGTTTCTGTTGGTGGCCACGGCTGTTACCTACCTGTGGGGCATCACGATCAATGGGATGGGCAATCCGTTCTACGCCGGTGCGGCACAAGCCGGTTCGAAGAACTGGGAGGCCCTGCTGTTCGGCTCTCTTGACTCGCACAACTTCATCACCGTCGACAAACCGCCCGTTTCGCAGTGGGTGATGGCGATGTCGGGGCAGATCTTCGGCTTCAGCAGCGCCAGCATGCTGATACCCGAGGCACTCATGGGTGTGGCGTCCGTCGCACTGCTGTACGCAGCGGTACGGCGAATCAGCGGGCCGAACGCCGCGCTGTTGGCGGGTGCGGTCATGGCGCTGACCCCCGTGGCGGCGTTGATGTTTCGCTACAACAACCCCGATGCGGTGATGTTGCTGCTGATGACGGCGAGTGCCTACTGCACCGTGCGGGCGCTGGAGCGCGGCAGCGCCAAGTGGATCGCGCTCGCGGGCGTCGCTCTGGGCTTCGCCTTCCTTGCCAAGATGCTCGAGGGTCTGATGGTGGTGCCCGCCATCGGTCTGGCCTACCTGATTGCCGCACCGATTCCGTGGCGCCGAAGGCTACTTCACCTGGTCGGCGCCGCGGTGGCCTTCGCTGTTTCCGCGGGGTGGTTCGTCCTGCTCACCCTGCTCTGGCCGGCCTCTTCACGGCCCTATATTGCCGGCTCGACCGACAACAACTTCATGAATCTGGTGCTGGGCTACAACGGATTCGGACGAGTGCTGGGACACAACCACCGGGCTTTCGGAACTGCTCCTGCGGTCGGCGCATCGGCGGGAGCCCGAATTCGGCTTGGTTCACCGTTCGGCATGCGCAATCAGGTGCAGGGTGCGCCGAGGCTGTTCTCGGGTGAGTTCGGCTTCGAGATCGGTTGGCTGCTGCCGGCAGCATTGCTCGCCGTGGTGCTGGTGATCGTCTTGCGCGGCCGCGCACCGCGGACCGATCTGGTGCGGGCTGGGGCAGTGCTGTTCGGCGGTTGGCTCCTGGTCGATGCGCTGGTGCTCAGCTTCATGCACACGCAGATCCCGCCGTACTACTGCATGTCGCTGGTAGCCGCCATGGCGGGCATGTTCGCCATCGGGATCCACGAGACCTGGCACCACCGCTCGTCGCGACTCGGTCGATATGGGCTTGCGGCAATGCTATTGGTGACCGGAGTCTGGAGCTGGTGGATACTCGGCCGCAATGCGGGTTGGTGGCCGCCGCTGCGCTGGACCATCCTTGTCGTGACCGTCGCAGCGTCGATCGCGCTGCCGATCTGCCAGTCCGCGCAGGCGTGGCGGAGGTGGGCGCCCGCGTCGCTGACGTTGGGGCTGGTGGCCGGACTCGCAGGCTCCGCCGCCTATGCGATCGTCACGATTGGCCAGCCGCACAACGGACCACTGATAATCGCCGGTCCGGATTCCGACTCTCAATCGGCCAACAAGATGATGGCGTCCTGGCTGTCCGTCGAAAACCCCGAACTGGACGCCATGTTGCGCACCACCCACACCGAGTGGTCAGCAGCGACCCTGCGCTCGTCTCCCGCCGCCGGACTGGAGCTGTCCACCAACACTGCGGTCATGGCCATCGGGGGATTCACCGGCGGCGACCCAGTGCCGACGTTGCGCCAGTTCCAGGACTACGTCGCCCAGCACCAGATCACGTACCTCATCGTCGCGCAAACCTCGGGCCTAGGCCCCCGCGGCAATCAGCACGCCGACATCACCGACTGGGTGCAGGCCCACTTCACACCGACCAAGGTCGGATCCGACGTCGTCTACGACCTCACCGTTCCAACCAGGCCATGATGCGGCAACGCCGCCCAGGGCGGCCGCCCGCAAATCTGCGGGCGGCCTCCCTACGGGCAGGCTTTCGTTACAGCGGGATCCAGATTCCGAAGAAGTAGAACCCCCAACCGTTTTGACCCTGATCCCATATCGGTTGCTCGTTGTAACCCCAGTAATTGATCGGCCCTTGGTTCCAGATTCCCCCCGGCGGAGGGAAGGGCCCGCCCCAGCCGGCCCGGGGAGGTGCTCCCCAGCCCCACGGCGCTGGTCCATCACCCCACGGGGCGCCACGGAAGCCTCCGAAGGCGTTCCCAGGCCGCGGCCCGAAGTCACGGGGACCGCCGGGCCCGCGGAAGTCGCCAGGACCACCACGATCACCAGGTCCATGGAAGTCGCCTGGGCCGCCGGGTCCGCCTGGTCCTCGGTCGCCGGGTCCGCCGGGTCCGCGGTCACCGGGTCCCGGTCGCCGGGTCCGCCGGGTCCGCGGTCGCCTGGTCCGCCGGGTCCGCCGGGTCCGCCCGGTCCCGGTCGCCGGGTCCGCCGGGTCCGCCCGGTCGCCGCGGTCGCCTGGTCCGCCGGGCCCCGGTCGCCGGGTCCGCCCGGTCCGCCTGGCCCCCGCCCACCTCCAGGTCCGCCGCCGCCTTGGCAAGCAGGCGGCATACAGCCGCCACCGCCGCCCGGTGCCGCGTATGCCACCCCTGAGCCAACTCCCATCAGGGCCAGCCCTACACCGCCAGCGAGAGAGACTCCCGCCATGGCTTTCTTCAGGTCCACCGTGTTACTCCTAAGTCCGATTTACCCCGACGACCTGACGTTAGATAGCTTGCCTATGATTGCTCCCTGTGCCCGCTGAAAGTGGGCTGTGTGGCGGCAAAACTGTTGCTGAACAGTTCTTTTCGCCTCAAAGTGGGCCTGTTGGGAATAATTTCACGCAGCAGTGGCCGATAGCCCGGACGATCCGCACGCCTTCGGTGACCCAAGAGCGACGAACTAGGCAGAGTGTTGCGGGACGGAGCACCGCTGACGGTGCGACCTCCCTGGCGCGACCGGCTGAACTAACTGTCGCAGAGTATTTGCAGCACAGCAGGTACGACGAGAATGAGTGCGATGACTGCGGTTGCCAGCAGGCTGGCGCGCCACTGAACCAGCAGCTGTGGAGGGGCTGCCAAGCGCGTGGCCCGCACCACGACCGCGGTGTCGGCGGCGCCGAGTCGCTGGTTGGCCATGGTCGGATGTCCGGCTAGGTTGGCCAACCCGCTCAACAGTGCATCAATTCCGCAGCGGCGCACCGCCGCGTCGTCGGCACACATCTCCAGCAGCCGGGCCACGGCCGAGGAAGCGTTCGCAAAAAGAGGCAGGTTCGGCATGCTCGCGGCCAAGGCCCGCAGCGTCGTGAGGATTCGGTGGTGGTGTCCGTCGATGTGTGCCTGTTCGTGGGCGAGTACGGCATCCAGCTCGTGGGGGGAGAGGACGCCGAGTGCCGCGGTTGTGACGACGATTGCGTGCGGGCGTCCGGCCACGCAGTACGCGGTGGGTTGGGCAGCATCGACGACGACGACGCCGGGTCGGCTCGAAGGTGCGCCGAGGATGCGCGCGCTTTCCGCGTGTTCATGACTTCGGGAGCGCAACTGATGTACTCCCCGTGCGACCCGCCAGCCGACGAGCGCCGTCAGCGACAGCGCTACGGCGATGAGGGCAACCGTTCCCCACCTTCCCGGCGTGCCGGCGTGCCCGGGCATCCCAAGCGCGCGTAGGCAGAAGGTGACGGCGGACGAGTCGCTGCCGCTTCGGACGAGTGCGATGACGAGCAAGCTGATCGCGGCGATCCACGCCACAACGGTGGCCGAGACGGCTGTGAGCCATGCGGCAATGCCCAAGCGTGGCGAGATGCCGCCGTAGGTCAGCCGATGGAGGGCGAAGGGACTCAGCCACGTAAGCGTGAGCACATAGAGCAGCAGTCCTGCAGCGGCAGTCATCGGGCCCGTCTCCCTCGGAACGCTCGTCGCAGTGCATCTTTCAGCCGCGCCGAATCCTCTTCGCTGATCTGTTCGAGGAAGTAGGTCAACACCAAATCGCTGTCGCCACCGGAATTCAGTGCGGAGCGCATGAGCCTGGCGGAGCGTTCCTCCCTGGTCACGGACGGCCAGTACAGGTAGGCCTTGCCCGAACGCTCACGCGCCAACCAGTCCTTGCGGTGCAAATTGTCCATCGTCGACATGACGGTCGTGTAGGCGATCTGCCGCGCACCGGAGAGTTCATCGAAGATCTGGCGCACGGTCACTTTGTCGTCGTGCAGCCAGATCCGATCCATGACGATGGCTTCGAGGTCACCAAATGGCCGTTCCTGCACCAGCTGCTCCTGAGCTCTGTTACTTCATCGCGTTCGCCGACTGGGGACCGCGTTTGCCCGTGGTTCCAACGTAGCTTGCGAATTCGGCTGAAGAGACTTCTGCGTGGGTGTGTGGCACGCCTGCAAGTCGTCTGATATCGGGGCGTGACCGGATTGTGGCCGATACGGCTGTGTTGGGCGAGGCGAGAGTGGCGTACGTTCCATCTACGTACGTAGTAACTACGTAGATGTGTGTGGCGCCGAGACCGCAACTGCCCGTGGCGCGTAACTCCACACCGATCATGAAGGGACGTCCCATGTGGCCATCGGAGCGTGCGATCAGCTCATGCCGACACTGGACAGTCGTGGGCCTGATCGGCTGCGCACTAGGCGGATTCGGCCTCAACGGTGCGACCGGCCTCGCCACGGCCAATCCCGACCCCGACGACATTGCGGCCCTCGTCGCCGCAGTCGCTGACGCCGAGCAGCAGCTCCACGATGTTGGCGCCGAAATTCAGGAACGGCAAGAAGGCGTGAACAAGGCCATTGCCGCGGTCCAGTCGGCTCGAGACCAGGAGGCGGCGGCCGAGCGCGACGTCGCCACCGGTCAGCGGGGCGTTGCCGATGCAAATGCGGCCATCGCCACAGCCCAGGGCAATTTCGATCGATTCGCCGTGGCGACCTACGTCAACGGACCGTCGGCGTCCTACCTCACGGCGCGCGACCCGGAGGACGTCATGGCGACGGCATCGGCGGGGCAGACGCTGAATTTGAGCTTCGCGCAGTCCCTGGCCGCGCTGCGGCGTGCCCGCACCGAGCAGGCCAACCGGGATTCCGCCGCCAGGGCCGTCGAGAAACGAGCCGATGACGCGGTCATGGCCGCGCAGCATGCGCAGGACAGCGCCGTCGCTGAGCTGATCGACGCGCGGAAGGACTTCGACAGCGAGCAAGGCCGGGTCAATCAGATCGTTGCGCAGCGAGATGCTGCACGAGCTCGCCTGGACCACGCTCAAAAGGCGTCGGGCGGCGAAATCTCGGCGACCTTGGCAAGAGGTCATCAGCCAGAACGCGGACTGGGACAAGGCGCCCCAAGTGCCGACCACGACCGACGCGGGTCAATGGGACACCACTTTGCCAATGGTGCCCAGCGCCAACATATCTGGAGATCCGGTCGCAGTCGTCAACACGGTGCTCCGAGTGTCTGCGACGTCGGCGCAGCTCACCGCCGATCTGGGGCGTTCCTTCTTGTCGAAACTCGGCATCAACCTGGGCGGCGACAGCGGCCAAGGCGGCTTCACCAACGGCGCGATCCCGCGGGTGTACGGGCGACAGGCTGCCGAATATGCCATTCAGCGGGGGATGTCGCAGATCGGGGTGCCCTATTCGTGGGGTGGAGGCAACGCCGCAGGACCGTCCCGAGGGATCGACTCCGGCGCAGGCACGGTGGGCTTCGATTGCTCGGGGATCGTCCTGTACGCCTTCGCGGGGGTAGGCATCAAGCTGCCGCACTACTCGGGTGATCAGTACAACTCCGGCCGCAAGATCCCGACATCGCAAATGCGTCGCGGTGACGTCATCTTCTACGGGCCCAATGCGAGTCAGCACGAAGCGCTCTATCTCGGCCAGGGGATGATGCTCGAATCGCCCTACACCGGTTCCGACGTGCACATCTCGCCAGTGCGCACCAGCGGGATGACCCCCTATGTCACGCGCTTCGTCGAATACTGACCACTGCGATGACGCACGCCGACTGGCCACAGGCAGGGTTGCTCGGGAACGCCTAGCGCAGCCTTTGAATCTGCTGTCGCCGCGCTGACAACCACCGTGGCAGTGCCTGCGAAATCGCGGCCGCGCTCAACGCCCCTTGCGCCGGCCACCTGCGATTCTGAACATTTGCTGAAGAACGACTGTGAGGCTCGACGGAAAGATGCAGAGCGAGTTGTCCAAAATTGGGACACGGCTGTCGTTGTGCTGCGAAAATCCATAGTGCCAGCCAAAGATGCTGGCGATTGCAAGGAAGGGCGTTATGAACTTTGGTCGTGGACTGACCGCAGCGGTAGTCGCCGCTGGGCTGTCTCTGGGATTTGCTAGCCAAGCGTCGGCTGATGATTTCAGCGGAGCTTATTCGCTGAGCCTCAGTGGTGCCACGGGAGGCCGCACCTCTTGGACCACCTATTCAACGTGTCCACCTTCGGGCGGGTGCGTCGCGCACATCACCAGTTCAAGCGGATGGAGCGGCGATGCGCAGCTTGCGGGTAGTCAGTGGACCATGACGGTCCAGAGATCCGACGGCCAAAGCTGTCCCGACGGCACGCGCCACGCGGAGCTGCAGACGTGGTCGTGGGATGCGGCCGCGCTCACCGGCCAGGTAAGGGTGTGTCCACGGACCCGACCGCCTGCCCGGAGACCGGACCTGATTCGTTCACCTTGACGAAGATGCGCAACAGCGTCGCATCCTTGTAGGCGCCACGGTCCCAAGCTCGAGGACTCCCAACGCACGCCGTGGGTCAGAGGCCGCGTGCGCCGAGCCAGACGTGGATGCGTTCGGCGACCGCAGCCCAGCCCGGCTCGAGCATCATGTCGTGGCCGATGTCGGGAAAGATCTCTGCTTCGGTGCGATATGCACGTGCCGTTGCACGTACCTCTTTCGCGGTGAAGGTGCCGTCATGCTCGGCTCCCAACACCAGCAGGGGCGTGGTGACGCGCTTGGGTCTGGGCAGATTGAGCATCATCTGATCGCGCATGACGCGGGCGCTCTCTTCCTCGAGGCGCGCGGCATAGTGCGCGACCTGTGACTCGGGGGTCTCTGCGGAGAAGAGGCCTTTGCGTGCCAGCTCGGGGGTGTTGACGTTTCGTAGCGACTTGCCGGTGATGGCAGTCCTCGTCATGTTCCACGGGTGGCGTTTCATCCCGCGCAGCCAACTGCCGAATATCCCCCGCGGTGGTGTCGACGCGACCAACACGCCTGCGGGAGCGTCGCGTGTCTCCAGGTACTTCTGCACCACCAAGCCGCCCATCGAGTGGCCGATCAACACCGGACGTGAGGGCAGGTCGTCGACGACTGAGTCGACATCGCAGACGTAGTCGGCGACGGAACAGGTGCGCAGCGGTTTGTTCGTCTGGGAGTGTCCGTGGCCGCGAAGGCTCAGGGCCACAGCGCGATAACCTCTGTCCGCGAAGAACTCAAGGAAGTGCTCATCCCAACACCAGGCTCCATGCCAGGCGCCGTGGACGAAGAGCAAGGGTGCTGGTTTCAACGCACCACATGGAGCCTTGTCGATTACCTCTAGCATCGGAACGGCGTCACAGGTCACGCCTGCGATCATGGTGCCGGGTGGTGCTCAGTCGCCAGACCATTTGGTGCTCAATGAGTGCCAAGCGGATGCCGCAGAGAGGGACGTCCGGTTCCGCTTCGGCCTAGGCGGTTGGGAGCCTGTTCGCGTTCAGCTCGCGATCCCACAGGTATTCGCAGACCCGTTCGGTCCCTCTGGCGAGGTGTCGGCGGTAGGTGCTGAACGGAAGGTCGAGCCGTGCGGCGGCGGCTTCCTGTGTGGGTACCGGCAGGAAGAACGTGGTGTGCACCGCGCCGTACTCCTTGGTGGCGCGGGGATCGTCGGCCAGCATGTGGACGGCTTCGGTCAGCAGTTTGCGCAGTCCAGGGCCGGTGTCTGCCAACCCGGTGCCGCACAGGGGGTTTGCTTCGAGTGCGGCGTCGTGGCCGATGTGTCGCAGCGCCGCGCGTACCGCGGTATCGAATTGGGGGCGGGGCAAGACAACGCACGATCGCTGGGCGGGCGCGTTGGGTCGGCGGCCGGACAGGATTTCGGTTTCCTGCTGGCTCAGCCACAGCCGCAGCGGTGCTGTGCGCCAGTCGTGACCGTAGAGCAGCAGCTCCTTGCCGTTGACGGTGACCCGTTCGCTTATCGGTTGGTGCTCAACCGATTTCGCTTGGGTGTCCCAGGCTTCGATGTCCAGATACACCAGGAACGACCAGGCGATCCGGTGGGCGCGCAGCCATTCGGCCATCACCCGGGCGATCATGAGGTCTACCGCCGGTGAGGTGCTTCCGTATGCGTTGGCGTCGATGGTGAAGCGCGAGACGGCGATGTGCTCGCCGGGGCGGGTCGGACCGAAGGTGTCGCAATGGCGCCAGGCGGCCGCGATGACCGGGTCGGCGGCAATCTCGTCCGGTTGCGGACCGTGCAACCGTAGCCACGCGGAGAAGGCGACGATCTCGCCCGTCTCGGACCGGCGCTGCAGGTGGAATGCATCAGGTTGGCGGTCGAGCCAGAATGCGGCAATCCTGGCCGACTCGGCGCCTTCGCATTCAGACGTCAGCCGCAGCACGGCCGCCCGGTCCTCCGGCAGGTAGTCGGCCTCGTAGACCTCGCCACGGCCGGTCCACGTGAGGTAGTTGGCGACCGAGCTGGCGTGGCGATACAGGTAGAGAAGCGAGCGGGTCTTCTCGATCACGTCCGAACCGGCAGCGGCCCGGACCTCGCCGAGCAGATGGTCGTGAATGTTGCGGTGCAGCAACCCGTAGCCCTCCGGGTCACGCCAGCGTAGATCCTGGGTCAGTACGTCCCGGACGACGTCGTGGGGGTACACACCGTAGCGGCCGCACTCGATGAACGGCAGCCCACGTAGCCATTCGAAGAGGTCTGCGGCGCTGTCGCCGAGTGCGCTGCGGAGTAGCTCCTCGGTGGTGACCTCGACGTGGGCGCAGACTTCGAGAGCCTGGCGGTGCGCCAACGTCGGGACGCGACCGACGAGACTGTGCAGCAACGTCTTTACTATCTCCTGGTTGGGTCTCCAGTCCTCGGGGGCGAATTCGCGTTGGGTCGCCAAGTCTGCTGCCAGGGTCAGTGCCAGCGGCTGACCGCCGGCGAACGCGAGCAACGACGGGTACTGCTCCTCGGGCACTCCCCGAGCCGCGAGTAGCGCGCACCGCCTCCGACGGTGTTGAGGTCGGGCAGTGCGATGACTCTCAGGGCGTCGTTCCAGTCGGGGTCGGCGCGCCAGTCCGGGTCCAGCGGCAGCCGGCCCGCGATGACGACGAGCGCGTCGATGGGCAGCCGTGGCAGGAACCGTGTACGCAGCCACGCCGCCAGCGCTTGACTCTGTTCGAAGGTGTCGATCACCAGAACCACACCGTCGGTGGTCAGCGCACAGCCGCACTCATCTTCGAAGGCGCGGGAGGTGGCACCCGTCACGCGGAAGTCCACCTCGACGACCGACCTGCCCGCCGCGCGCGCATCGTCGGCGAGTACCCGCAGCAAGGTCGTCTTGCCCGCACCTCCGGGACCGTGGATGTACAGCACGGAGAAGCCAGGCTCGTCGTGCTGGAGAGCGGAACGAAACAAGGCGCGCTCAGCGTCGCGGCCGACGAACGACCGCATCCGTGCCGCCCGAAGCCGTTGGGCAAGAGTGGATCGATCTTCAGCAAGAGCCATGCGATCCCACGATAGCGATCTGCCGCGGGGCTCGATGTGGGGTGACGCCCGTCACCCAGGAGTATTGCGGCGCTCACATTTTCGGTCGCCGAATCGACGGGGTCGCGTTCACGCGACGCGACGGGAAAACCACGTTTGCGCCGAGAAATGCAGAGTCCACGGGTTGCCGAACTCGGGGTATTTCGCGGTCATCAGCATCACCAGTTCGTCAGCGCCGCCTACGGTCCGGGCACCATCTGCGAAATCGCGGATATAGCTGCGAGTCTCGTCCAGCATGCGACTCGCCTCCCGATCGGAGGAACCCGGGCGCTTGTGACCAGCCACGATCGTCTTGGGGGAAAGGTTCTCGATGGTGTCGAGACTCTGGATCCAGCGCTCCCACTCCTGGGGCCCACCGAAGGCCAGCATCACATGAATCCGGTTGTACACCACGTCTCCGGCGACGACGGTGTCGATCGCCGGGACGTGGATCACCGTGCTGGGAGCGATATCGCCTTGGCCCACTTCGACAATGCGAAGCTCGGCTCCCTCGAGGTCGAGCGCAGAGCCGTGCAGCACCTCGGGAGTCGCGGTCGGTTCGATGACGCGGTCGCCGAACATCGCGGACCATTGCCCGGCGGCCTGTTCCGCCGACTCGTTGATGTAGTCGACGACCCCGGCGGTGGCTACGGGACGTGCCCCTGGGAAGCGATTCACCAATTCACCGGCGCCGTACCAGTGATCGGCGTGTCCGTGCGTCACGTAGATCGTGGTGAGCCGCCTCTCGGCCCGCGCGATCATGTCTCCCAGTGCGGCGACGTCACGGCGAATGTGCTGGGCGTCGATCAGCACGGCGTCCTTCGACCCCAGAACAAGGGTGGATGTCGTCGGCGAAAAGGTGCCCTTCATGGACTCGAAATCGAGAAAGGGGCTGGTGTACACCTCGGCCCGAAGTACCGCAGCTGGAATCGTCACTTCATCTCCTCGCGGGCGTCATGAGGCAGACGTGCCTCTGCACCATCCGACGCTACGACTGATGATTGAACGGCGCAAGCCGTGACGTGGTGATACACATTCCAGCACAACGGATTTCGACATTGCGATCAGGAATGGGCTGACATTGAGCACTATTTGATCTGGAAATCGAGCATCGGTCGACGGCATGATCACTGCCATGGCGACACCAAACCCAGCCCTCCTGGTCGAGGCGATCTCCCCGGGGTGCACGCCGCATGGCGTGATGGTCAAAGGTCTGGGTGCGATGAACCTCTGCCGGGCAACGGGTTTCGCGCAGGCGTGGCGCCATGGGTCACGTAGTCAAGTAGAACAAAAGGAGAAGTGACATGCCGCTGTGGAATCTGCACTGCAATGAGAACGCATATTCAACCGAAGACAAGCAATCCTTCGCCGAGGCGATCACCGGCATCTACGCCTCGGTGGGGATGCCTCGGTTCTATGTCTCAGTCGTGTTCCACGAGATACCGCGGAATTCCCTGTTCATCGGAGGCGTTGCGCGGAACGACTTCGTGCGCATCTCGATCGACCACATCGCGCGAAGCACTCTGCCTGAAGATCGGCAGAAGATGCTCAATTTCCTCAACAGCCACATCGACCCGTTCGTCAAGGACCGCGGATTCGAATGGGAACTCCATATCGACGAAACACCGCGGGACCTGTGGACGGTTCAGGGTATGTTTCCGCCGCCGTCGGGATCGGAAGAAGAGCAGCGCTGGGCAAGGGAGAACAGGCCTTGCGAGCCAACCGGGTGACTCAAGTGGTCCAGGACGGATGAATCATCCCCTGGCGGCGCGTTTACGGTAACAGCGGGTCCACATGAACAAAACCGAGTGCTCGGCCGCGCCCGCGCCGGGAGGGATTGAATAGATGCCTGAAACTCAGGTCGGCACAGTGTCATTCTCGGAGTTCGGGACCACGCCGATGTCGGATGAGCAGTTCGTTGCTGCCGTCAACGCAACCATGGCGCCAGGGCTTCAGTTGCTGAACGCCGTCTGCGAGTGGGCATCCGGTGACCGTGGGGAGGTTGTCATCAGCTTTGAGCTCGACGACCGGTTCGTCAATGTCGCCGGGTTCATGTGCGGTGGTTACCTGGCTCACATCCTCGATCAGACTGCGACCTGCGCCGCGACTCTCGTGACTGGTCAGGCGGCTCCATCCGTCGAGTTCAAGACGAACTTCATCGCGGCAGCGCGGCCGGGGAAGTTCACCGCCAAGGGCTCGGTGGTCCGGGCGGGAAAGTCCATCGCGTTCACCGAGGCCAAGATGTGGGACGCCGAGACAAAGTTGATAGCGACCGCCGCGGTGACGTCGCAGCTGGTCGCCGCGGCCAGGCTCGTCGAGAAGGCGGTCAGCGGGTAGGCGCAGGGCACGGTGCCCGCGGCCGCTCGCAAGACTCTCGAGTTGGCCGCCGTCGACGGCGATCTGGCAGCCCTACGTCCCCGCTACGCGCCGCCGGTGAAACGTATCGTGGTGGCTTGTAGGAGCACAGCGGACGATGATGCTGTGCTCGCGCGCGGCCCGGGACTCAACTGATTCCGCGGGGCCGTATCAGACAGCGGTGGCGGCGGTGATGATCAAATCGATCACCTGGGTGGGCCGGGTGGCGAACGAGGCGTGACTGGTGTCGAGCTCGATGGTTTCACGGGCACGGATGCGCTCAGCCATCCTCCTCTGGGTCTGCGGTGGGATCATTCGGTCTTGGGCCGAGACCTGATACCAGCTTGGCTTGGTGTTCCACGCCGGCACCTCGGTCGCGTCGTCGAAGCACCGACGTGCAAGTGGCCTCTGCGTGGTTGCCATGATCAGCGACTCGGTGTCATCGAGGTCGTGGCAGAAGGCGTCGTGGAACGTCTCTTGACGGTGCCACACGAAGTCGTCGTCGAAGGCAGGGCTGATACTCGCCAGGCCCGGGGCGGGGTCGGTACTGGAGAGGATGTCATTGAGGGTTTCGCCCTGCGCTGGCGCGAACCCGGCGAGATAGACCAGTCCGACCACGTTGGGGGCTCGGCCGGCGCCGGTGATCACCGCTCCGCCGTAGGAGTGACCCACCAGGAGGGTCGGGCCGCCCATCCATTCGGCTAGCTTCCGGGTGTTCGTGATGTCGTCGGTTAGCGATGTGAGCGGATTCTGCGCCGCCATCACCCGATGCCCCATCTGGTGCAGCCGGGGGATGATGTGCCGCCAGTGCGAACCGTCACCAAAAGCACCGTGCACGAGAACGATGTTGGGCTTGTTCGTCACGATCCAGCTCCCTCAGATGAATGTCACAGCGCTTTGCCCACGGTAACGGGACGCACGAAGAAAGCGCTGGAGCGCACCTATCTGACCGCCGTACCCGCCTGCGTGGACGCGCCACCCGGGCGGTCAGTGCGCTGACCCGGGATGGGTAGGGGATGGCACGCCGGGGGAGCGGTGGACCCGTTTGCTGCGTGTCACCAACGCCCAGCGGGAAACATCAGTCGATGTAGATGGCGTACGTGCCGTCGTCGTCGCGCGACAGTGACGCCCCGTCGGTATTGACCCATACGCGGGGGTCGTCCTGCCTGCCCAGGTACGCGTTCTGCACGACGCCTCCCGGTTGCATGTACACCGACCATTGCTCGCCCGACTCCAGCGCGGATACGACCGTCACGACCTCACTGCCGTCCGCGCGGCGAATCGACAGCGTGTGGGCGTTGACGTCCTGTTCGGACATGTCCGTTTCGTCCTCGGCAGGTTCGTGGTCCGAGATCAACTCTTCAAGATCATCATCCGGGTTTGGCTGGTCGTCGAGCATGCATCGAACGGTACCAATGGTATTCGCCGAGTTTGACGCGGAAGTTGCCGATTGGCGCGACAAATGGGATTTTGATGACAAGATGGTGGCAACGTGCTGTGGTCAGCCTGTGAAGCGGGCCGATACCGGCTCTTCTGCCGGAAAACGTTACGCAACTTAGCAGGTCGCGGCGCTGAACAATCGACGGCGCCTCGTTTATTCCCGTCAGCGCTGTGATTTTCATCGCGAAATAATCATCTGGTTCGTCGCATCACACTGCGCTACTGTCGTTTTCAGCGAGTTCGAAGGGTCAGTCCATTGACCTGTACAGGCCGATGGGTTCGGGTTCGCTCGTAGGCTGCAAGTTCTGAGTGTTGCGCGGCACCAAGCCGTCAACGGGCCTGAATGAGGCCCGAGCTCTGCAGCCCATGACGTGGCCGCTATCGGCCGGTCGTGTTGGGAGGCGGCGATTGTGTTCACGCGGAAGTAGACAGCAATCGCCGTTGCTCGCCAATCGTGACGGATAATTTGGAGGGTCGAATGTACAAGTCCATCAAGAAGATTGCCGCCGGAGCAGGCTTTGCCGCAGTGCTGGCAGCCGGACTAAGCGTCGCGGCGCATTCGTCGGACTATTCCACCAGCACGTTCACCAGCAGCAGCGGCGCCGGAAGCACCATCACCATGGGGCCAGAGACGACCACGCTGGAGACCCCGTCGTTCAAGCCCGCGGCGAAGGCAGAGGTTCCCTGCGGTTTCTACGCCACTGGCAGCTGCTGAGCGTTCTGTAGGACGCCGCACTTCAGGTCGGCACCGCCGACTCCGGGGTCGAATAACCTCCGGTTATTGCTCCGTCGGGGATTGCTGCGACTTTCCTCCATTCGCGGGATCAACTGATTGCACCTGGCCCGACTTCCAGAGGATGCCGTGCTTCGCTGTTTTTCCCCTGTGGCACAACTGAAGGCGCACTGCGGGTCGGCCATGCCTATTGTCGAAGGCGTGGCCGCCTCCGTGCGGCCGTGCCACTGAGCCTGAATGGAGAGGATGACGTCATGCGCTTGCGGAAGCTCGGCAGTTCGGATCTGGAGGTCTCGGAGATCTCTCTGGGTTCGTGGCTCACTTACGCCGGTGGCGTGGAGGCCGAGCAGTCGCGTGCCTGCACCGACGCCGCGTTCGATGCGGGAATCAACTTCTTCGACACCGCGAACGTCTACGGGCAAGGCGCTGCCGAGTCGGCGTGGGGTGAGATTCTCGCCGGTCGCCCCCGCGACTCCTACGTGCTGGCCACCAAGGTGTGGGGAAAGATGTCCGACACCGATCGGGGGCTGTCCGGCGAGCAGATCGCCAAACAGATCGACGCGTCGCTGCGCCGCCTGCGCACCGACTACGTCGACCTCTATCAGGCGCACAGGTTCGACACAGACGTGCCGATCGAGGACACGATCGAAGCGCTGCAAAAGGTCGTCGAGACGGGTAAGGCCCGCTATCTGGGATTCAGCGAATGGACACCCGAACAGATCCGCGCCGGCATCGAAATCGGTGGCCCGGACCTGTTCGTGTCGTCTCAACCCCAGTACTCGATGCTCTGGCAAGCCCCAGAGGCCGAGGTGTTCCCGCTGTGCGCTGCCAACGGCATCTCCCACATCGTGTGGTCTCCGTTGGCGCAGGGGGTCCTGACCGGCAAGTACAAGCCGGGTCAACCTCTGCCCGCCGACTCCCGGTTCGCCAACGACACGATGAACTCCGCGATGGACATCGTCTACAGCGACCCGGCGTTGGAGGCCGTTCAGCGCCTCATTCCCATCGCCGACGGAGCCGGACATCAGCGTTGCCGGTCTCGCGCTGGCCTGGGTGTTGCGTCGTCCCGAGGTCGCCTCGGCCATCACCGGCGCTTCGCGTCCCGAACAGGTCCGTGCGAACGCCGCCGCGTCCGACATCCAGCTCACCGCCGACATCCTGGACGCCGTCGACACCGCACTCGGTGATGTCCCGGTGCGCGGTCAGACGCTGGCCCCCCTGGCGACCGCGGGCGTCACGCATCGCCAATGAGCCAGCGACGCTGAGCAACTCAATGGAAGCACTCCGGCTTCGGACACAGGCCGCGGTCCCGTTCCAGGTCGATCGGCACTGCCGATGCACAACACGAGATGCCTCAGTCGCGTCATCAGCTTTGAGTGGCGTGACGGTCAGAACTCGTCCAACGCCGCTCTGGTACGTCGACAGGTCTACACATCGGGTGGCCCCATCTAAAGCATCTGAGTATAGTTTAGTATAGTCAGCGCTATCGATGCCGTAGCGAACCTTGGAACATGCTGTACCGCAGCATGTCCGATGGCTGCTTTGCTGGAAGGGTTGGAGATGACCACAGACGTACCCGATGTCTCGTCGCCGCGTGTCGCGGCGCTCTACCACGATGACGTCGAGTTCCGCGCAGCCGAACCCTTGACGACGATCCGGACCGCCGCCCGTCGCCCCGGTTTGCGGCTGGTGCAGGTCTTGCAGACCCTGATGGACGGCTACGCCGACCGTCCGGCGATGGCTATGCGCGCGAGTGAGGTGGCCGTCGACCCGGCCACCGGTCGATTCGAGCGGCATTTGGGACCCGATCTCGAGACCATTACCTATGGCGACCTGTGGTCGGACGTAAAGGCGATCGCCGCGGTCTGGAGCGGTGGCGAGGTGCCAGCGATCAGCGCTGGCGACTTCGTGGCCGAAGCGAGTCGTGGACTTGATCGCTGGACGACCGCCGCTCAGCGCCCGACGGACTGCCCGCCGACTTCGTCGCCGAGCCATCGCCGCCATGGCGCCGCGAACGGACGAATTCCGGTCCTACGACGTGATACCCCACGACGACGGCATCTCCTACGTCTCGCCGTCATTTCAAGGCCGTAGACCGGCTGGCGAAGTTCGGCTGGTGCGTAGCCCGAGGGCCGGATGACCACCACTTCGGCCCTCCGGCGCCGCTTGAAGCCCAACGCCTCGTACAGCGCAATGGCCTTGGCATTCGATTCGGCGACATGCAAGAACGGCGTCTCGCCCCGCTGCCGGATCTCGTATGCAACCGCATGGACGAGTCGCGTCGCCAACCCGCGGCCACGGGCCTCTGGCGCCGTGCACACGGCGCTGATCTCGGTCCACCCGTGGGGGTGGAATCGTTCCCCCGCCATGGCGATCAAATGGCCTGCCGATCGGAATCCCAGGTAGGTGCCCATCTCGATGGTGCGCGGCGCGAAGGGGCCCGGCTTGAGTCTGGGCGACCAGATCCAACATCTCGGGCACGTCGCTGGACGTCAGCCGAACCACCTCAGCATCGGGTCGCGAATCCACACCATCATCGACCATCTGAATCACGATGAGACGCGACAGCGTATTCCAACCCTCTGGCACTTCACCGCCGAGTCCCGCCACGGCCACACCGCGCGCAGTATCGGCGAGCTGGGCGAGGTCGCTCCAGTCTTGTTGCCGTGGCTGGTCAGGCAGTGCGGCGAACCCGGAAACCTCGGCGGGGTAACGCACGGCGCGTCCGTGGCGTTGAGCGAGCCGGCCATGCGGCCCGGTGAGAGATGTGAACACCACGTTGTCGAGCACGGCGGCGGTAGGCGACATGTGGTCGACGGTCGTCGGCTCGTCGGGATTCGAGAGCATCGGGCCTCCTTCATTTCGTGCTCGACGTCTGCGCATCGGGAATGTTCGTCAGGGTTTGCACCATCGGACCGAGGGCGACGATCGGACACATCGGGAAGATTACCCACACGATGTGCTGAGCCATTTCAAGGATGCCCCGCTGACTGAAATAAGAGTCAAGTATGCTGTCGGTGCGCCCGACGTATCAGCGCTTTCTGGTCGGGCGGACTCGTGCCTCTGCCTGGGCGAGATTCGACGGTGTGGCCCTCAGTGCACTGGACATGGGCTGTCAGCGGTGCGCCACAGCCCTCGCCATGCACCAGGTCCAGCCGTTGGGCGTCACCCTGCAACTGCTGACCGAACTCGATCAGGCTGACGAGTACGGGGAAGAGTTGGCGCCCGCGTCCCGTCAGAACGTATTCGTATCGCACGCGCTGGCCCGGCGTCTTGTAGGGCTGCTTGGCCAGGATTCCCGCCTCCACCAACTGCTTGAGCCGCACCGATGCGATCTGTTCGGTGATGCCGGCCCGCTGCGCAAAGTCCTCGAATCGCCTTGCGCCCCAAAAGGCCTCCCGCAGGATGACGAGAGCCGACCGAGTTCCGATGGCCTTCAGCGTCCGTTCCATCGGGCAGACGTCGCTGTATCCCTTTCTGTCGCCGTCAGCCAGACGACCGGAGACGGTCATCACGTCGGTTTCTGCGCTCATCTCACCAGCATACAAGCTGGCAATACTCTGTCATAGTCAGATCGTCGGAGCAGAACTTGGCGCACGACCGCGATGTCGATCCCGGCGATCGACCGATTGGCATCGAACATCAGGCGTTGGTCTCGGACGAAGTCCCGCAATGAGACCGGTGCCCGGCCGATGAGCGAGCTCAGCGCTGCGTAGTCGGCAGATGGCGCGCCACGTGTGGCGACGGCTTCGCCCACATTGGAGATGTGAGCCGCCATCGCGGGATTGACCACACCACCGGGATGCGTCGCGGACAGGTCGGTGAGCTCGCGACGCCACTCGTCGCGCGAGACCGACTGAAAGGTGATTGGCCGGCCGAGCACCTGGGTCAGGATTTCGGCAATGTCATGGTGATTGAGCTCCTCAGAGCCGTTGGGATAGCAGATCGGGCCGTCGAAGCGCTCGGGGTGGAGAAAGGCGGCGACCGCGACTTCTGCGGCGTCGGTACCGTTGATCCATCCCGACGGGGCGATCGCCGAAGCTGTTTCGCAGCATGTCGTCTCGCCTGATTGAGTCGCCATGCAGGGTCGACGATGTTCTCGTGAAAGGTCGCCGCGATGCGCAGGACCAGAACGTCGAGTCCGGCCCAGGCCATCACTTCTTCGGCCAACCATTGGTCGCGACCAAGATCACTGGGATGGGCCGGGTGGGCAGGTGCCATGGACATGACCACGGTCCGAATCTCACCTCCGACCTCACGCACGGCCGCCGCATAGTTCGCTGCCGCGGGTACGACTCCCTCGTCGATGGGATACGTGAAATAGGCGAGGTCGACGTCTGCCAGAGCGGGAAGCAGAGTGCGCCGGTCATGTAGGTCGCCAATGACCACCTCGGCACCGAGGGCGGCCAACGATCGGTGCGTTCGTTGATGGAGCGGGTCAGGATTCTCACCGCCCGGCCCTCTTGGTGCAGTCGGTGCGCGACGTGCCAACCGGTCGATCCATGGCGCCCGGTGGCGCCGGTCACCAGAATTGGGGCTGCGGTCGCGGTCATCCTGCTTCTCCTTCGATGGTGGGGGCAGCCAGCTCCTCCTGCAATCGTCAGGACCCACACGTCACGCAGCACGGTCAGGAGTACTGCGATTGTGATATCTGACTCAATGAATATCAAGTAGGGATATTTGACGCGCCATCGGGCTCGCTCAGCACGAACAACGCGGCCTCCGTGGTGAGTGCGACATGGCGTCGTCTGTGTCGGCCTGTTTGGCTAGCGTGGTTGAACGGAATCTCAGGCGCCGTGAAGGCGACGGACGTACAGCATTCCTTCCCGGATCCACCCGGTCCGAATCACGTCAGCTCCTCAACTAACTTGACAAAACCATAGTCAGCAGCGGAGGGTGATTGAAGTAGCAGAAGTCAGCTGCTCGGGCGGTTCGACGAACTGAGCCGGCCAGCTGGCGAACGACGACTCTGTAGGAGCAACAATGACCATCGGCCCCGCGTCACACGATCACTCCGACGCCTCAGCTCTGCTCATCACTGGAGCCACCGGCAAAACAGGCGGCTATGCCGCCCGCCTGCTGCTCGAGCGTGGCCATCGCGTGCGGGCGCTGGTGCATCGTCTGGATGACCGTTCCGCCCAGCTGAGCGATCGCGGCGCAGAGGTCGTCGTCGGCGATCTCCACAGTCTTCGCGGATGTTCGTGCTGCGGCGGAAGGTGTGCGAGCGGCGTACTTCGTGCACCCGATCAGCCCTGGGTTGGTTGAGGCCACCGCCAAGTTCGCCCAGGCCGCGCACGAGGCAGGCGTCAGATCCGTGGTCAACATGTCGCAGATCTCGGCGCGACGGAACGCCGCGAGTGTCGCCGCTCAGAGTCACTGGCTTGCCGAGCGCGTCCTGGACTGGTCACCGCTGGCCGTCACTCACCTGCAGCCGACGTTCTTCGCCGAGTGGTTCACCGGCTTCGGGTGGGCGCTGGACGCGGCTGGAGTGCTGCACCTGCCGTTCGCCGACGGGCGACACGCCCATCACCGCAGAAGACCAAGGCCGCGTCATCGCGGCCATCTTGGAGAGCCCCGACGGTCACGCTGGCAAGACCTACCCGCTCTACGGCGCGCAGGAGATGAACCATTACGAGATCGCGGAGGCGATTTCACGCGCTACCGGCAGGCAGGTGCGCTACGAGCCCGCCGACATCGACGCGTGGGCGAAGGACCTTCAGTCCCACGGGTACTCCCAATACCTGGCCCAACACCTCAGCAGCGTGGCGGTCGACTACCGCAACGGCGTCTTCTCGGGAACCAACGACATCGTGGCGCGGGTCGGCGGCAAGAGCCCCACGACCATTGAGGAATTCGCCACCGCCAACCGAGACTCCTTCGTCCGTTGATCGACACCGACCTCGTTTCGAGAACCCCACGATACTACGACCACGGAGGTGATACCGATGCAGACCTATAAAGCCTGGCAAGTGGTAGGGCAGCACGAGTTCGATTGGGTGGATCGCGAACTCGTCGAACCGAGTTACGGCGAGGTACGCATTCGGGTTTTGGCATGCGGCGTCTGCCACAGTGACATGGTCACGGTCGAGGGCCTGCTGCGCGACCCGAGCACGCCGGTCGTGCCCGGCCACGAGATCGTCGGCGTGATCGACGCCGTTGGCGACGGCGTGAGCAGACACCAGGTTGGCGACCGCGTCGGCGTCGGCTATCTCGGTGGCCAGTGTCATGAGTGCGACCAGTGTCGGCGCGGCGATTTCGTGAATTGCGAAGCCCAGCCGGAGGTCGGGAGAACGCAGGACGGGGGCTACGCGGAGTACGTCTACGTCCGCACCAGCGGCGTCGTGCGCGTCCCTGACGTCCTGGACCCGGTGGACACGGCTCCGCTGTTGTGCGCTGGGATCACCGTGTA
The DNA here is from genome assembly GCA_963735245.1 of uncultured Actinomycetota bacterium. Lineage (GTDB taxonomy): Bacteria > Actinomycetota > Actinomycetes > Mycobacteriales > Mycobacteriaceae > Mycobacterium. The sequence continues at coordinate 191,339 of CAVTKI010000016.1, read as the reverse complement.
CAACGCGCTGCGGGCGGCCGAGGCGCCGCCAGGCGCCCTGATGGCGATCCAAGGGCTCGGCGGGCTCGGACACCTGGCGGTCCAGTACGCAAAGGGCATGGGTTACCGCACCGTGGTGATTGCACGAGGCGGCGCGAAGGCCGAGCTGGCGGAGAAACTGGGTGCCGACGACTACATCGACAGCGAGAGCACCGACGCCGCAGAGGCTCTCGCCGCCCAGGGTGGCGCAGCCGCCATCGTGGCCACCGCTGCCAGCGCGGCGTCGATGTCGTCATTGACCTCTGGTTTGGGGCCTCGGGGTCGTCTGGTCGTCGTCGGGATCGACTTGGACGCCATCAGTATTCGACCGCTCGATCTCGTCTTCGGGACGCGTTCGGTCACGGGAACGCTGACTGGATCGTCCATCGAGAATGAAGACAACTTGCGGTTCAGCGCGTCCGCCGGTGTGCAACCGATGGTGGAAGTGGTGCCGCTGAACGAGGCCCCCGCTGCATACGAACGGATGATGTCGGGCGAGGCCCGGTTCCGCATCGTGCTCGACGCAAAGTGATACCCCGCAAGTGGTACCCGTTGTCTCTAGCTGATTCGTACCTTCACTGCGAATCAGTCAGAGACAGTGGTAAATGGCTCAGTCCAGCTTGCTGAACACGGTCCATAGCTCGTCAAGGCGCCGACGCGTTTGATCGCGGGGAGCGGTTGGCAGTTCCACCGTCAGGTGCTCTATTCCAAGGTCGCGGTAGCCCGCCATGGCTTCGGCCGTCACCTCTCCAACATGGCAGTGGATCACTGGCACTTCACGGCCGACCAGATCACGCAACTTCTCGAGCTCACCCGAGATCGCCTCCGCTGATGCGCTGAGGGACATCCATCCAGCACCCAGTTCGGCGATGCGCCGAAATCCCGCAACGCCTCCACCGAGATATAGCGGTGGATACGGCTTCGTCACGGGCTTCGGCCAGCTGTAGATGGGGTTGAAGTCGACGAAATCGCCGTGGAATTCCGCTTTCTCCTCCGTCCAAATCGCGATCATTGCGCGCAGCCGCTCATCGACCACGCGCCCACGTACCGAAGGGTCCACACCGTGGTTGGCAATTTCTTCGCGCAGCCATCCGACGCCCACACCGAAGCAGAAACGTCCGTCGGAGACCAGGTCCAGTGAGGCCACCTCTTTGGCTGTGAGGATCGGATCCCGCTGAGCGACCAACGCGATTCCCGTACCCAAGAGCAGCGAGTCGGTGGCTACCGCGGCCGCCGTCAGCGAGACGAATGGGTCCAGAGTGCCGTAGTACCGCGGGGGAATCGGGCCGCCCATCGGATACGGGGTCGCAGCGTCGACCGGGATATGTGAGTGCTCGGTGACGAAAAGCGAATCGAATCCGCGTTCTTCGAGGGCCACGCCCAGGTCGACCGGGCTGATGCCCTCGGCATTGAAGAACGTGAAGACACCGTGACGCATGGCAGGTTCCAATCGGATCGATGACTACTGATATTCTGTATCCATCATAGTAGAGCCAGAAGGTGGCTCAGCGGACCCGTGAACGACGGGGTAGTCGATGCGCGATAGTTGAAAGGACCGCACCTACAAGGCTATTGCTGCAGTGATGCCATCCGAACACAGAATTTTCCTAACGACGCAACCGCCTCTACGCAACTCACTTGATGACACTAGAGTCAGAGGGCGCTGCGCCGGCGTTTCCGCAGGGACCGGGCGCTCGCCGGTGGGTTCACATGTAGCTCTGAAGGAGAAGACGATGTCGAAACGCAGAGCCTTGATCACAGGGGCATCGAAGGGGATCGGCCGTGAAGTGGCGGACCGCCTCGCCGCCGGCGATTTCGAGGTGATCGGTGTCGCGCGGACCGCGCCGTCCGACTTTCCCGGACAGTTCTACGCGGTCGACCTCAGCGATCGCGGCGCGACCACTGACATGCTCATTGAGATCGTCGCCGGCGGACCCGTCGATGCCGTGGTCAACAACGTGAGTCTCCAAAGGTTCGGTTACATCGGATCGATAGACCTCGACGACCTGTTCGTCACCTACGACATGAACGTGCGTGTCGCTGTGCAAGTGGTGCAAGCAGTGTTGCCCGGCATGATCGAAGGGGGATGGGGCCGCATCGTGAACGTCTCGAGCTTGGTGACTCTCGGAGTGGCCGAACGCACGCCATATGCGGCCGCGAAGGCGGCGCTGGAGACGTGCACTCGCATTTGGGCACGCGAGCTTGCTTCACACGGCATCACTGTGAACGCTGTCGCGCCGGGGCCCATCGAAACAGAGGCTTACCGCGCACTCAGCCCCGCGGGATCCGATCGCGAAGCGCGTGCCCTCAGCGCCATCCCGCTGCAGCGGGTCGGCACTCCTGCCGAGGTGGCCCATCTGATCGCCACGTTGCTCGACGACGACGCCGGATACATGACCGGACAGATCGTCAGGGTCGACGGCGGTGGCAGTATCAGCGCTCCCTAAAACCCTTCGCCACGGCTTATGTCGCCACAACCAACACGCAGAGCGCTACCCGGCACTGCCCAATCTCTGCGCATATGTTGGTGAGGTGGCGAGGCGCAACCCCATCCCGAGAGACACCGAGGCGGGCACGCCCGGCGATGTGGCGGAGGGCGACGGACGTGGCGTGCTCGACGGTGCGTTCCGGATCCTTCGGGCGCTGCCGGATGCAGGCCGGGACCACCAGGTCCGCGAACTGGCGCGGATCACCGGGATCCCGAGGCCGTCGGTGTACAGGCTCTTGGCTCAACTACGCGTTGTCGGTGCCGTGGAGCGTCCACGTGATCACTATGTCCTGGCGCAGTCGTTGAGCGACATTGCGCGGCGAACCGAACCGGTGCCCGGGCTCCGCAATCACGCTGTCGGTGTGATGCAGGCGCTTCGCGCCCAGACGGGTGCGACCGTCTCTCTGGTCATCCCGACAGAGCAAGGGTGTTCGGCGCTGGACGTGATTCCAGGGCAAGAGACTCTGTCGACGCCGATCCACGCGGGCATCGCCATGCCGGAGAGCGCAGCCGCTGCACTGGTATTCGATCCAACCCCGGCACCGGACCGGGTCAACGCGGCGGCAGGCTGGGCCAGCGATGACGCGAGGGTGCTTTCCGATCTGACGTGTTACGCCTCGGCGATTCGGGTGGCGGGACGGATTGAGGCCGTGCTGCAGATCTCGACGACTGTGAGCCGACCCGTCCGACCAGTTCGCCACGCTGATCCGCCGCGGGGCTGACCGAATTGGGGCACAACTGTCGTCCCCGTAGGAGCGCGCGCCCCGACTGCTTCCCCAGATTGATTCGAATCGGTGGATGAAGGCTCAAGATTCAGCGCGAGCAGCACGGGTGCGATGAATCGCCCGGCCAAGTCGACGCCACGGGGAGTGACCCCCACGCCGGGGGCGACGGCCACGTCGCGGTCGCCGGGAAGGACCCCCACGACGGGGGCGACGGCCAGGTCGGGGCCGCCGGGTATGACGACGTATGGCGGTAGCCCTCGTCGGCGCCGGCGATACCGGCAACACCGGCAAACAGACAGGAGCCGCCGATGACGAGCGCCACGCCGCCGGCGGCGACAAGCCTCATCGCCATGCTGGGACGATTCTCCGCCGTGATGGTGGTCGCCTGCTTGGCGTTTTGTTTGCCGCCAAGCTCCGCTTGCCGGTAACGCGACAGATCGCGGACCGCTGATGCACCGGGTGGGGTGTTGCTGTCATGTGCAGTGGCAGTGGGTACCGTGGTGCGAATCGACGGTTTGGAGCCGATCTGAACGCTCATGAGAAGCCTCCCTATACAAGCCACGTAGGTGTGGTCTGCTTTGATCGTCGCGCCGCACGTCGTCGAGGAAACAAGTAGCGCAGCACGCGATTTCGACTGATCCCGACGACCCGACTACCTGCGACGACCGATTTGGTCCACGCCTTCCGTGGGGCACGGCATTTCTTGATCGCACCCACTACCCGGATCGCGTCAGTGCCGACGACTTCGAGCCCGGCGCGTCGGTTCCTCGTTGTGCTGCGCCCCGCGACCAGCGCTCCTACCCTCTATGCATGCGGTTTGCATGGCCGTTGACCGGACGACTGGAAGAGATGCGGCTCATTGACGCCGCACTCTCGGACGAGGGTTCGTCGGGGATGGTGATTTGCGGTGCGGCAGGGGTTGGCAAGAGCCGCATCGTCCGGGCGACGCTCGACTCGGCGGCATCGAGGGGATGCGTGACGCACTGGGCGGTCGGTACGTCCTGCGCGCGGACACTGCCTCTGGGGGCCTTCACGGCGTGGGTTCGGTCAGAACGCGCCGACACCGTTCAGTTGGTCCGCGGGGTGATCGAGTCACTGACTGCGGCCGCCCCGGGCAGGACGGTGGTGATAGGCGTCGACGACGTGCACCTGCTCGATGACTTGTCGACATTCGTCGTCCATCAGATCGTCCAGCGGTGCGCGGCGAAGGTGGTGCTCACGGTACGCGACGGTGAACCGATTTCTGCTGGCACACAGGAACTTTGGAAAGTCGGCCAATTCGAACGGCTCGATCTGCAACCGTTGCCGCCCGACGACACCACCACGCTGTTGTCAGCCACCCTTGGCGGATCGATGGACTCGCACGACGGCGGCCGGCTGTGGGAGCTCGCGCGCGGCAACGTTCTCTATCTGCGGCACATCGTCGAGCAAGAGGTCGCCGACGGCCGGCTCAAGGAACAGCATGGGTTCTGGCACTGGACCGGCGATCCGGCGATGCCGTGCGGCCTCGTGGAGCTGATCGAATCCCGCATCGGCGCCTTGTCCGACGCCGCCTGCGACGTCATCGACGCCCTCGCCGTCGGCGAGCCGATCACGTTGACGGCGCTCAAACGCATCGCCGGACCCGACGCCGTCGAGGAAGCCGATTCCCGTGGCCTGATCACCGTCGACGACCACGACGGCAGCATCGAAGTCCGTGTCGCGCACCCGCTTTACGGCGAGCTGCGCAGGAAACGCGCCGCACCGACGAGGCTGCGTCGACTACGCGGGCTGGTGGCCGCCGAATTGGCCGCTGCCGATGACCGCGACGACATCCAAGTCGTGATCCGCCGTGCCACCTTGACCGTCGACTCCGACCTCCCTCCCGACGTCGACCTCCTCTGCAAGGCCGCCAACGGCGCGATCTGGCTTGCGGATCTGTCGCTCGCCGACCGGCTCGCCGATGCGGCCGTGCGCGCCGACGCCGGGCCGGAAGCCCAGTTTCTGCGGGCACACGCATTGTCGTGGCTCGGCCGGGGCCAAGAAGCAGAAGCAGTGCTCGCCGACGTGCCGATCACTGAATTGGCCGACGGTGACCATGCCCGACTGACCTATCTGCGAGCCAGCAACATGCTGTGGGCGCTCGCTCGCCCGACTCGGGCGAAGGAGATCATCGACGACGCGTCACGCACGACGGCGCCCCAGACACGCAGCTGGATCGACGCCCTCCTCACGGTGTACTGGTTTGCGATGGACCGGCCGGATGCGGCGACGTCGGCATCGAGGAACCTCGTGCTGGAGGGCCTGCCGCCCGTCGTCGGCACGGAGACAGCCTGGGCGCTCACGGCGATCTCCGCAGACGCGGGGCGCGCCGCCGAAGCCGCCGCCATCGCAGAGACCGGATACACGGTTGCCACGCGCTGTCTCGACGCTCCGCACATGAGGTTCAACGTCGCCGATGCACATCTCAGCGCGCTCTTGCTGTCAGGCCGCATCGGGGACGCCCTCGATGTCGCCGAGCGTGTGCGCCAACAGGCTGCCGACCTGCCCGGAGCAGCCGAATCACTCGGGGCGGCCATCGAGGGTCGGGCCGCACTCGGTGCCGGCAACCTGGAAGCATCGTGCGTGCTGCTGGAAGAGGCATCAGCGGCGTTGTCGGCGTCGGGTCACGCCATCGGCTGGGGATTCCGCTATCACGTCCCCTACGCGACCGCGCTCGCCATGCGCGGTTGCACTACCGAAGCTGCCGCCGCGCTTGGCGCGCTCGACAGACTGCGGAGGCCGTTCCGGTCCCTCGACTATGAGCGTGGACTCGCCCGGGCATGGGTGTCCGCCAGCCAGGGCGCCATCAACGAGGCGATCACCATCTTGCAATCGACCGCCGAAACGGCCGGAACGACAGGGCGATTCGCGGCCGAAGTGATCTGCCTGCAGACCGCCGCACAGTTCGGAGCACGCACCGCGGCAATCCGGCTACACGAACTCGAGAAGATCGTCGACGGGCCCCGCGTCGGCCTGGCAGCGCGCTTCGCCAGCGCCTTGCACGATGACGATCCAGCTGAACTAGCCGCGGTATCACATGGTTTCGAGGAGATGGGCGATCTCGTCGCGGCGGTGGATGCGGGCGCTCATGCGGCCCTGGCCTATCGCCGTCGGGATCTGCGCGGATCGTCGCTGGCATGTGTCGGCCGAGCAGAAGCGCTGAGCGCGCAATGCGGCGGCGCCGAAACCCCTGCGCTTCGCGAGGCGCGTGAGCCGTTGCCGCTGACCGATCGGGAACGTGAGATCGTGATGTTCGTCGCTGGGGGCATGTCCAACCGCGACATTGCCGCGCGGCTGAGCGTGTCGGTTCGCACGGTCGAAGGCCACGTCTACAAGGCGATGTCCAAGACCGGCACGGAAAGCCGCGAGGAGCTCGCAGCGCTATTGCCCACACACATGCCGCCGACCGACACGTAGCCCCCACGTCGGCGCAACGTTTCGACGGACGGCCCATGGTGTCCACGCTGACGCCCGCCTGGCTCCAGAAGCCGAGCAGCGGCTCGGCCATTCGAGACACCTATTCACGAAACTTACTGCAGCCCACCATATCTTTCATGGGTAGACTTCTGTCCCAGCCCGTAGGTTTGCATCATGGCAACGGATCATCGGGGTGTGCGGCGGGACATTCCAGGCAGTGGCAGTGCGCAAGTTGCCGATGCGGCACAAAGGCCGGTTCTACTGTTGGTTCACGGTGCCTGGCACGGGGCTTGGAACTGGGAGAAAGTCGAGCGCTTGCTGACGGCGACGGGGTGGGTGGTCGAGACCATCGACCTACCCAGTGTCGCGGAAAAGGGCGCGTCGCGGTACGGCATGCATGACGACGCCGCGCACGTCCGCCGGCAGATCGAGCGGATCGACCGTCCGGTGGTGGTCGTCGCGCATTCCTACGGTGGAATGCCGGTTACGGAGGGCGCAGCGCATCTCCCGAACGTCCTCCACATCGTTTACTTGGCAGCATTCCAACCCGATGTCGGCGAGAGCCCGTTTGAGCTGTCCGACGGGACACAGGCACCGTGGTGGAACATCGAGGGCGACACCGTAGTTCCGGCCACGCCGCGCGAGACGTTCTACTTCGACCTGCCCTTCGAAGAGGCTGAGTGGGCGATCGCCCGGCTGAAGCCCCAGAGCACCATTGCCGCCACGGAGACTGTCTCAGCGGCGGCATGGCGCACGATCTCATCCACCTATGTGGTGTGCGAACAGGATCGCGCTATGCCGCCGATGCTCCAGGAGCAGATGGCTCAGCGGGCGACGTCAGTGCGCCGCCTCAACACCGGTCACTCGCCATTCCTGTCCCGTCCCGACGACGTCGCACAGCTCATCGCGGAGGTTGCGGTAACGGCCTCGTCATCCAATCGGGTGAACTGATGGTCCTGGTACAGCTCGACGCAGGACGCCCGTCGAATCTTCCCGCTGGTGGTGATCGGGATCGAGCCGCGCTCGACCAGGACGAGGTCAGCGGCGTTGAGGCCGTGCTCTTCCGAGAGGGCTGAGGTGATTTGGCGCTTGACGGTGCGAAGCTTGTCCATCTTCACGTCTTCGGGTTCCTCGCGGTTCCTGACCTCGACGATGGCGACGAGCTGTTCGGTGCGATCTCGCTCAACCGCGATCGCGGCGGATCGGCCACCGGTGATCTCCGCGATGGTGGCCTCGATGTCGTCGGGATAGTGGTTGCGCCCCCGGATGATCAGTAGATCCTTGATGCGCCCGACGATGAAGAGCTCGCCGTCGAACATGAACCCGAGGTCGCCCGTCCGCAACCAGGGCCCTTCGGGGGTCCCCGCCGACGGAGCCGCGATGTTCGCCTTGAACGTGTACTGGGTCTGCTCGGGCTTCTGCCAGTACCCCAGGCAGATGTTGTCGCCGTGGAGCCAGATCTCACCGATCGATCCCGCTGGACTTTGCAATGCTGTCTCGGGATCGACGATCCGCAGGATCGGTGATTCCAGGCTGCCGTAGCTGACGAGCGCCGTGCCGGTTCCGTCCTCGCGGAGGGTCGCGTGGCCGCCGGACAATTTCTCGGGGTCGAAGCTGACGAGGTGCGGCCCCTCGCCGGGCTCGCGGCCTGCGACGAACAGGGTCGCCTCGGCGAGTCCGTACACCGGCCGTAACGCCTGCTCGCGGAGGTTGAACCGGCCGAACCGCTGAGCAAAGCGCTTCAGGGTGGCCACGTGGACCCGTTCGCTCCCGCTGAGCACGTTGAGCACGTCGCCGAGGTCGAGGCCGGCCATATCGGCGTCGGACGTGCGCGCCGCTGCCAAGTCGAACGCGAAGTTCGGTGCGGCCGTCAGTGCGCGAGGGTTGGTGGCCAGAAGTTGCATCCACCGAGCCGGCCGGGCGAGGAATGACATCGGGCTGGTGAACACCGAATGCCATCCACCAAGAATGGGGGCGCACACGCTCAGGATGAGACCCATGTCGTGATAGAGCGGTAGCCATGACACGGCAGAGGTGCCGGGTGGGGAGACCTTGCCGTAGTCGGGGAACACCCCAGCCGTGATCTGCTCGTAATTGGTTGCCATGTTCTGGTTCGACACCATCACGCCGGCGGGTGTGCGCGTCGATCCCGAGGTGTATTGCAAGTAGGCCGTTTCCGGCTGGGCGTCGCGGTTCGCGGGGGAGCGTCGCCGGCTATCGAGGTCGAGCGAGTCAACGGCGAGAACCGTCGGCGCGCGTTCCCCGCCCTGCGACACCGCGTATGGCAGTACCTGGCCCTCCAGCGCCGTCGTGGTGAGAATGAACGACGGCGACGCATCGCACATCACCGCGGTGACGCGTTGGTCGTGGATGCCGGCCACCGGCACCGAGAGCGGTACCGCGATCACACCCGCGCGCATCGATCCGAGAAATGCCACGACGTAGTCGAGTCCCTGAGGCGCCAGCACGACGGCACGGTCACCGCTCTTGGACCCGTGCAGTCGGAGCTCGTCTGCCAGGCCCGTCACTCGCCGGTTCAGCTGAGCCCAGGTCAGGGTGTGGGCAACACCGTCCCAGTCCTGCTCGTAGTCGACGAAGGTGAAGGCGATGTCGTCGGGCTGCAGGCTGGCGCGTTCGCGCAGCATGCCGGTAATCGAAGGGCTGGTCAAACTGTGCCTCTCTGGTCGATCACGTGAGCGTACTCAGAAAGGCGGCCGCTGCCGTCTCGTGTACTAAGCGGTGCCCGTGAACACGAAGTTCAGAAGAGCCGCATGGAATTTCGACTCATCGGGCGGTTGGACCGCCCCACTGCCGCCGTACAGTCATGACCCCGGTGGAGCACGGCGCCAGACCTACACTACGGCGTGCAACGGCAGCTGGTCTCATTGGCGCTCGAGGTGCGAGAGATCGCAACGACCTTCGACCTACTCGGCAAGCCAGAAACATCACCGTCGCCGTCGTCATCAAGCGCGCCAATGGCCCACCGCCGCTTGATCTTTGACAACAAGGAGCTCACACGCTGCGCGGCGATCGTGCCGCTGTAGATCCGCTACGTGTCGCCTACCGCGCGACGAAGTAGGTCGAGGAGTGTCGAACGCTCGTCCGCTGTCAGGCCCGAGAGCAATTCGTCGCCGACCGCCGCCGCCGATGGTGCGAGCCGATTCACGATCGTTGCTCCGTCGTCGGTGACCGTGATCAGCTTGCGACGGTGGTCGCGGTCATCACGCGCGATGGTGATCAGGCCTCGTTCTTCCAGCCTGTTCAACAGCGGGCTCAGGGTCGACTTGTCGAGATGCGCGAAGGTAACAAGCGCCGAATGGTCGAGCTCACCCCGCTCGGTGAGCTCGACCAGCACGGTGAACTGCGGTCCGGTCAACTTCGCGTCCACCTTCTCGTGCCACAGCCGGGTGTGGCTCTGGTACAGGCGGCGGGCCAACGGGCCGGGTCCCTCGAGCACCGAACGGGTTCGCGACATGCTCCTCCTTTCAGACGCTTGACGCCAATATAGGACGTGTACATACTATTAGATAGGACGTACACGGAGCAAAGTGGAGGGAGAACACGCTCGCACTGAGTCGGCACGGGGACGGTGATCTTCCCGCCCGTGTCCGCCCGGCTCTCACCGTGCGAACTCAGTAGCCGAAGGGATTCGATTCATGCAGCACAGCAGCGCCCTGAACTTCCGCGACTTCGTCGACGAACTCGTCCGCGACGGCGACGCGCTCATCATCGACGCGGAGGTCGACGCACATCTCGAAGCCGCGGCCATCGCCCGCCGCGTATATGAGAGCCGCGGACCGGCGCCCGTCTTCAACCGGGTCAAAGGCGCGGCTGACGGCTACCGGCTGATGGGTGCCCCCGCGGGGATGAGCGGCGTCGACGCCGGCTACGGGCGAATCGCCACCCACTTCGGCCTCCCGCGGGCGAGCGGTCCACGGGAGATCGTCGAGCACTTGGTTGCTGCCATGTCGGCCGTGCCCATCAGTCCCCGTGTCGTCGAGTCGGGCCCGGTCAAGGAGCACGTTCTGACCGGCGGCGAGGTAGACCTCGAGAGGTTCGGCGTCCCGACGCTGCACCAGCAGGACGGTGGCCGGTACTTCGGCACCTATGGGATGCACATCGTGGCTACCCCGGACGGATCCTGGACGAGCTGGTCGATCAGCCGGTTGATGCTCCGCGACAGCCGGTCCTTGGTTGGGCCGACGATACCCACGCAGCACCTCGGCATGATCCACCGGCAGTGGGCGACGCTGGGTAAGCCGACACCATGGGTCTTCGTGCTCGGTGCCCCACCGGCCGCCATCGCCGCCGCAGGGATGCCCCTCCCCGAGCGGGTGAACGAGGACGGCTACGTCGGCGCCCTCGTCGGCGAAGGTGTGGAGGTGACCAAGTCCGAACTGCACGACCTCATGGTCCCCGCGAATGCGGAGATAGTCGTGGAGGGGTACATCGACCACACCGCCACCGACCTCGAAGGCCCGATGGGCGAGTACCACGGCTACCAGTTCGACGGAGCCAAGCCGCAACCGATCTTCCACGTCGAAGCGATCACCCACCGCGACCGGCCAATCCTGCCGTTCTGCGTGGCAGGTATGCCGCCGGAGGAGAACCACACCATCTGGGGCACCATGATCTCCGCCTCGGCGTTGGACCTCCTTCGGCGCGCAGGCCTGCCGGTGAACTTCGCCTGGTGCTCGTATGAGGCCGCGACCTGCTGGATCGCCGTCTCCATCGAGCTGGCCGCACTCGGTCGGCAGCCGATCGCAGAGCAGGACCTGGTTCGCCAGGTCGCGGACGTGCTGTTCAACTCGCACGTGGGATGGCTGGTGCCGAAAGTTCTGCTGGTCGCCGATGACGTCGACGTCACCGACATCGACCAACTCGTCTGGGCCATGGCCACGCGCTACCGGCCTGGTATGGGGGAGTACGCATTTCGCGATGCGCCCGGATTCCCGCTGGTGCCTTATCTGACCGATGACGACGTCGCCAACGGTCGCGGGGGGAAATCCGTCATGAGCTTGCTTCAGCCCGAACAACTCGCCACCGGACGCACGCACGGGATCGCCGCGCAGTTCACCACCTCGTTTCCCGACCAGGTGCAGCGCACGGTGATCGATCGCTGGGCGGAATACGGATTCTGCGCCCTCGAGACCTCGCGGCGGCGCTAACCACGGCCAGTCGGCGCATTTGACTGCAGGGGATCGCGTTGCCGCGCAGGCGATTCCTCTGCAGGTCCAGAACGGCCGCCCTCGATGAAATGTGCGGCAAATGCCGAAGACACGATCGGATTGCACCCCATTCTGTAGCTCTGAGTCGTTCGAAGGTCCGGTGAGCGGCCGTGGCGGACCCGTCGCGGAGGTACGTTGACAGTGCAGGCGTCCCGCGCTCGTGAGGCACTTGGCGCGGGCTGAGGACAAGGAGTCGGCCATGGCAGCGGTGCCGTCGGCAGAACGCGTCGTGCTGGCGGAGCCCGAACCGTCCTGGGCAACCGTCCAAGCGGTTACCGCCGTTGCGCAGGACCTGGCGGGCGAGTTCTCGCTGCGGCCGCTGCTCGAGCGAATCCTGTTGCGTTGCACCGAGTTGCTGGGCTGTGACGCCGGCTCGATCTGCAGCGTCGACGAGGCGGCCGGAACCTACCGCAAAGAGGCCGACATCGGCATTCGATGCCAATCGGGGCAGGTCTTCCCGATCACCGAGGGGACGACCGGCGCAGTCGTGGCCCGACGTGGACCGGTGTGGTTCGACCGGTACGACGACGTTCGGGGCGGCCACGTGGACGCGGCGGATCGCGCGACGCTTCGAGGCGTCATCGGCGTACCTCTGGAGTGGCGCGGGTCGATCATCGGCGCCTGCGTCGTGTTCAGCCGGGACGACAAACGGACCTTCGGGCCGGCTGATGCGAAGGTGCTTGCGCTGTTCGCCAAGCACGCTGCCGTCGCGCTGACGAACGCGCGGTTACACGACATCGCCGAGGAAAGAGTGCGCGCCACCGCGGTCGCGGCCGAGCGGGAGCGGCTGCTGCGCGAGGTGTACGAATCACTGAACCAGGGCCTGGTCGGCGTGATCAGCCAACTCGGCCGGGCAGAGGACGCGCTCGCCGGCGACGGCGGCGAAGACATCCGGCCGCTGGTGACCGCGGCACACGACGAGGCGCGCACCGCACTCTCGCAGACCCGAAGGACGATGCTCGGCTTGCTGGGGCCCCAGGTCGAGCACCCTGATCTCGAGAAGACGTTGGCCGACGAGGTCGACTGGGCGCGACGTGCAGGCCGCCTCGACGTCCGCCTCGTGGTCGCCGGAGAGGCGACGCCGCTTGAGCCGGCGCAAGCCCACGAGATTCTGCGGATCGCTCAGGAGGCCTTGACCAACATCGTCCAGCACGCGGATGCGACCTTGGTTCGGCTGGGCATCGCCTACGAGTCCGCAGGGGTTTCCCTCCTGGTCCAAGACGACGGCCGCGGGTTCGATGCCCACAGCCACCCGACGGACGGCGGCTGGGGGCTGCAACGGATGTCGGACCGGGCCCGGGCCGTCGGCGGCCGGGTCGAGCTCGACTCGGTACCAGGCTGGGGAACCAGCCTGCGGGCGCGGTTCCCCTACGCGCGAACGGATTCGGTGACGGAGGGGCGACCGCTTCGGGTCCTGGTGGTGGACCAACAGCCCCTGGTACGAGCGGGCGTGAGCCGGTTGTTGGCCCAGTCGGTCGTCGAGATCGAGATCGTCGGCGAGGCCACGTCGGCCGAACAGGCGGCCGAGCTCCAAGAGGTCGTCGGCGCCGACGTGGTGGTCGCGAGCCTTCGCCTCGGCGACGACGGGGAGTCCGGCGGCGTCGAGCTGACCCGCCGCCTCGTCGAGGCCGGCCACGGAGCAGTGCTCTGCCTGTCGGAACCGGGCGACGACCACTTGGTGGCGGCCGCGTTGCGCGCCGGGGCGCATGGCTGCCTGGACAAGGGCGTCGACGGTCCCGCGCTCGCCCAAGCCGTCGTCGCCAGCGCGCGCGGTGAGGCGTTCCTGTCCGTGACGGCGCTGCAGAGTCTTCAACGGGGCCTCCGCCAGGACGGCTCCGCGGCACTGACCGACCGCGAACTCGAGGTGCGCGCGCTCCTCGAGAAGGGTCTGCCCGACAAGGTGATCGCCCAGGAGCTGATGATCTCGGTCAAGACCGTCGAGAAACACGTCAGCTCGCTGCTGCGCAAGGCCCACGTGCGCAACCGCACCCAGTTGGTGGCGTCGGTCCACCGACGCTGACGGGCCGGAAGCCAATCCGTCGGACGGGGGAAATCCCCCACACCGCGAGGGGGTGGTTCCACCGATGGCCAACGAGGGTGGCGGCACCTAGATTCCAATCGTGCCCGTCGTGCCATTGAAGGACATCCTGGATCGCGCGCTCGCCGAACGGTACGGTGTCGCCGCCATCAACATCTTCAACGACCTCACCCTCGAGGCGGTGCTGGCCGCGGCGGTAGAGCAGAACTCGCCGCTCATCGTCCAGACCTCGGTCAAGACGGTTCGGTCGATCGGCCTCGACGTTCTCTACGACATGTGGACGTCGATGACCGCAGGCATCGAAGTGCCCGTCTGCCTGCACCTCGACCATTGCCCCGAACGTGAGGTCATCACCGACTGTCTCCGCACGGGCTGGAACTCCGTGCTGTTCGACGCCTCACGCCAACCCGTCGAGGAGAACCTGCGCCAGGTCATCGAAGTCGTGGCGGAGGCCCGGGCCGTCGGCGCTCACGTCGAAGGCGAGATCGAGGCGATCACCGGCGTGGAGGATGGCATCGGCTCCGACGACGTGGCGCAGCGCCAGTCGCTCGAGGTGGCCGTGGACTTCATCGAACGCTCCGGCATCGACGTGTTCGCGCCATCGATCGGAAACGCCCACGGCGTATACCTGGCCGAACCCACCCTGGACGCACAACGGGTGAGTGACCTCGTCGACGCCACCGGCATACCCGTTGCGCTGCACGGCGGGACCGGCATGACCGACGAGCAGTTCACCGATCTGATCGCACGCGGTTGCGCGAAGGTGAACATCTCGACGGCTCTCAAGGTCGCCTTCATGAAGGCCAACCTCGAGTTCCTGCGCGGCGCCGAAGCGGCCAACAAGTGGGACCCGCCATCGTTGTTCCGAGACGTGCGAACGACTGTCGTGCAACTGGCCACGGGATACTTCGACACGTTCGGCAGTGCCGGCAAGGCCTGGTGACGCTCACGTGAACGCGCTCATCTTCGACTGCGACGGCGTGCTCGCGGACACGGAACGCTTCGGTCACCTGCCTGCGTTCAACCAGATGTTCGCCGAATTCGACCTACCCGTGCGGTGGAGCGAAGAGGAGTACGGCGCCAAGCTCAAGATCGGCGGCGGCAAGGAACGCATGACGAGCCTGCTGACTCCGGACTTCGTGGCGAGCGCAGGGTTACCGACGAGCGCCGACGAGCAGCGAGCCCTCGTCGCCCGCTGGCATCAGCGCAAGACCGCGATCTACACCGAGATGGTCACCGCTGGAACGCTTCCCGCTCGGCCGGGCGTGCGGCGGCTGGCCGCCGAGGCGGAGGCAGCGGGCTGGCGGCTTGCCGTCGCATCGACCTCCGCGGAACCGTCCGTGCGGGCGGTGCTCGAGCACGCCGTCGGGCCGGAGTCGGCCGCACGATTCCTGGTTCTCGCCGGCGACGTGGTCGACCACAAGAAGCCGGCTCCCGACATCTACTTGTTGGCCTTGGAGCGCCTCGGGTTGAAGGCGTCCGAGGCGGTCGTCATCGAAGACTCCGGAAACGGGCTCGATGCCGCTCGTGCGGCCGACATTTCGTGCCTGGTCACCGTCAACGACTACACCCGCGACGACGACTTCGGCGCCGCCGCCTTGGTGGTGTCGAGTCTGGGTGATCCCGACGGCGAACACACGCGCGTCCTTGCCGACAACAGCGGAGCCCCCGTGGGCGACTGGGTCAACCTCGCGACGCTGGAGGCCCTGGTGTCCTGAGGTAGCCGCGATCAAACCGCTCCGTCGTCGATCCGTGAAGGGAGAATCCCGTGGCCGCAGTGCTTTCCGATGTCGAATGGGCCGTGCGGGTGATGGCCGAGACCGTCGTCGCGAACGAGGCGTACTTCGGCGATCTCGACGCCGTCGTGGGTGACGGCGATTTCGGCTACTCGATGGCGCGCGGGTTCGAGATCGTCCTCTCGGGCTGGGACGAATTCGACCGCACCGACATCTCGACGTTCCTCAAGAAGATCGCCGTCACGATCACCAGTCGCATCGGTGGGACGTCCGGTCCCATCTGGGGTACCGGGTTCCTGCGGGCAGCGACCACTGCAGCGGGGGAGGACTCACTCGACGCCGACCGGATCGTCGCCATGCTCCGCGCCGCGATCGAAGGGATCAAGGCACGCGGGGGCGCCGAGCTCGGCGACAAGACCCTGCTCGATGCCCTCATACCGGCCACCGACGCCATCGAGGAACGGGCCAAGGCGGGTTCGCCTGCGGCGGAGACCTTGCGTGCGGCCGCCGACAGCGCCCGGTCCGCGGCGGAGGCGACGCGGCCGATGCTCGCGAAGAAGGGGCGCGCCGCGTACACCGGCGAGCGGAGCGTCGGCACCCTCGACGCCGGAGCGGTCGCCGTTGCGGTGCTGCTCGAGGCACTGTCCGAGCAGTATCCAGCCGACGCATGACGTGCGAACCCAACCGAACACCGATCTGGAGGCTTTGGAAATGAAGAAGTTCGTCAACGACCCGAAGAAGTTCGTCCCCGAGATGTTGCACGGCCTCGCGCTGGCGAACCCGGACACGCTCAAGTACGTGCCCGAGTACAACCTGATCATGCGGGCCGACGCGCCGTATGAGAACAAGGTGTCGATTCTGCAAGGCTCTGGTTCCGGCCACGAACCCGCGCACGTGATGATCGTCGGCAAGGGCATGCTCGATGCGGCCTGTCCCGGAGACGTATTCGCTGCTCCGCCAATGGATTACGTACTCGAGGCGTCCAAGCTGCTGGCGTCGCCCATGGGCGTGCTGCACATCATCAACAACTACACGGGCGACCGGATGGCGTTCGACATGGGCCGCGAGATGGCCGAGGCGGATGGCGTCACGATCAAGACGCTGCTGGTCGACGACGACGTCGCAGTCAAGGACTCCACGTACACCGTGGGCCGCCGCGGCGTGGCAGGCAACTTCTTCGTGATCAAGGCGGTCGGCGCGGCATCGGAAAAGGGCGCAGACATCGACGAACTCATCCGGATCGGCGAGAAGGTGAACTCGGTGACCAGGACGATGGGCATGGCGTTGACGTCATGCACGCCGCCGGCCAAGGGATCGCCGCTCTTCGAGCTCGGCGGCGACGAGATGGAGATGGGCGTGGGCATCCACGGCGAGCCTGGCCGCCGCCGGGAGAAGCTCGCGAGCGCCGACGAGATCGTCGACGAACTGGTGGAGGCGGTGGCGAGCGACCTGCCCTATGGCAGTGGCGACGACGTCGCGCTGATGATCAACGGGCTTGGCGGCACCCCGATCAGCGAGCTCTACCTTCTCTACGGCCGGGCCCACGACCAGCTGGCCGGGCGCGGCATCAACGTGCGGCGGAGTTACGTCGGCGAATACTGCACGTCGCTGGACATGGCGGGATGCTCGGTGACGCTCGTGCGGCTCGACGACGAGATCACGTCGCTGCTGGCTGAGCCCGCGGAGATCGCCATCCGAACATTCTGACTGTTCGGATTCGTTCCGTTCATGGGCGCCACCGACTATTGAGTCGGCCTGTGGCACGATGTTCGACGCCCATACGATTCGCGGTCCTGACGAAGCAGCACCCGCTCGACGAGACTCCTCCATGTCGATCCGAAGAACGAGCTGACGCGTCGGAAATGCCCCGTCGCCCTGATTTGCTGTCCGCAGGGTGTGGATTCCGGGGAGCGGCGGAGTTCAAGGCGCTCGGTTTCACTACTGACGCGACGACCGGATCATCGGACGACGCGGTAGCGCAGGTGGGCGACGCCCGGGGCTTCGAGCACCCGGACTAGCTCGAGTGCGGGCTTACCCGCGTCGAACCCGTCGAACAGGCGCTCACCCGAACCGAGGATCACCGGGTTGATCTGGAGATCGATCTCATCTACTAGTCCTGCTGCGATCGCCTGCCGTGCGCACGAGGCTCCTCCTGCGATCGAGATGGCGCGCCCACCAGCAGCCGCCTTAGCCTGGGCGTAGGCCGACTCGATCCCGTCGGTGACGAAGTGAAAGGTGGTCCCGCCCTCCATCTCGATCGGGTGGTGTGGGTAGTGAGTAAGGACGAACACTGGGCAGTGGTAGGGCGGGGTGTCGCCCCACCAGCCCTTCCAGTCCGAGTCGTCCCATTCGCCACGAATTGGGCCGAACATGTTGCGGCCCATGATCGTCGCTCCCATGCCGTCCATCATGTCGGAGACCACCTGCCGGTTGACGGGATGGTCCTTGGCGGGGCCCAGGTGCCAGTCATGAAGCGCCTCGCCTCCGACGCCGAGCGGCTGCTCCTCGCACTGGCCGGGCCCGGCAACATAGCCGTCGGCAGAGATCGACATCGAAAGATTGGTTCTGGACACATAGCCTCCATTCGGCTGTGATTTCGTCGGTTGCATCGAAGTAGACTGAGGTGGCCTGAAAAACTCATCGGATGACGCCGTGCTCACCGCGATCTCGGAACGACTGATTAGCAGACGACCACGAATGAAGGAGCGGTCATCGGGGCCGATTGACCATCAGTTCCACCTTGAGCCGGAGGTCGCGACGGCCGCGGTACACAATCGCCAGTGTCCTTGAATCGCCTGTGGCATCCGAAATCTGCTCAGTACGCGACACTCTGGATGCATGCGTTGTCTAGGACGCGGTAGGGCGGCCGAGCGTTCGTGCGATTTCGTCGGCTGCAGCGTCCACGAACGCCGGTTGGCTCAGCACTCGACCGACAAGCAGCGCGCCTTGCAGTGACGCCACTGCGTGGCCGGCGGTCTGGTAGGCGCGCTCGGGAGAGAGGTCGCCGTAGAACTGCTCGGCGATCCAGTCGATATGCATCTGAAAGAACGCTCGGACATCGTCGGTCAGTTCAGTCGGCAGTGTCATTGCCTCTGCCGCGAGCATCCCTCCGGGACATAGTCGCCTGTCGCCGTGGGTGATGATTTCGCGGTACAGGCCAACGTAATCACGGAGCCGATCCTCGGGCCCGTCCGGCGAGGCGGCGATGAGATCGAGCTGTGCTCTCGTCCACTCGCAGTACCGGTTGATGACCGCACGTGCGAGATCGACCTTGTTGGGAAAGTAGTGGTGTACCGCGGCGCGTGAGATCTTCAGCTCGGTTGCGATGGCTCCGTAGTGGAGGCCGCCGTAGCCGGCTACTTGCAGTCGCTGCTGTGCGAGGTCGACGATCCGATCCCACGTCGTCGCCTCACTGGCGGTCACTGCTGTCTCCGTCGCCTGCACCCTGACGATTATGCCTGGCACGGTGGCGCCTGGCTGCGGATCTTGATAACCTACTTACCTGCAAGTAAGTGCCTGTCCCGAGCGAGGGACTAGGTCCTGGGGCCATCGACGAGAGGGAGATTTGGTGACTACGACTGAGCGGGAGCAAGTGAATCTTGACGCGCTGCGCAACACGATCGCGGCGGTAACCGACGATCGCACGCTGGGCAAAGTCGAGTTCACCGTTCGGGGGCAGTGGGATGGCGGGCTCCGACTCGAGTCCACGACCGGACCGCTGCGGCAAGCCGGTGCAGAACAAGGGCAGCGATCCGGCCGGTTCACCATGACCTCCGATGAACCGACCGAACTCCTCGGTTCTGATACCGCCGCCTCACCAGCCGAGTATGTGCTGAAGGCCCTCGCGGGCTGCTACACCGTCACGCTGGCAGCGAACGCAGCAGCGCGCGGGATCTCCCTCAACTCCGTTCAGCTTGCTCTGCAGGCGGACATCGATCTGGCCGGCTTCCTTGGCATCGATGACGCCGTCCGTCCTGGCATCCAGGCGATCCGGGTGGATGTCACGTTGGATTCAGATGCGACTCGCGAAGAGGAGGAAGAGCTGATTCGCGTCGTGACCCAGCGCTCGCCGATTCGGGACACCTTGGTCGCGGGAACGGCGATCGAAACCGTCTTGCTGTGACGGGAGAAGACGGTACGTAGTTCGGCGGCATGTCTGCCTCGCCGCGAGGCCAGAGTCGCCTCCACGCTCCGGGGCGACCCGACCATGTCTCCAGTAAGGACTAGCTGTGTCCGAACGCGTTCGGGCGCACTGAGCCAAGCACTGATTCCGGATCGCTCACGCTGCCAGTGCGGTGAGGTTTCGGTCGACTGCTGGCGGCGGTAGGTCACGCGCGGGCGTTGGCGACCGCGTCGGGTGTTCGGAGTTGGGCGTGCTCGCGCAGCTTCTGCACGTCCCTGGCAACGCTGAGCGACGCGCTGGATAGTCGGCCGTGGCGTCGGTGGACCGCGTCGCGGACCGACCACCTCGGCCAAGCGAAGGTGTCGATGACTGATGACCGCTACATGAGCCGCGGCCGGGTGCACGCCACGGCGACGAGACGCTGCTCGACAACGCACTGTTCACCGCCGATCCGGCGGTGATCAACAATGAGTTAACGATGGCCGATCAAGATCAGGGGCCCGAAAAACAACCCTCTGCCAGCGCCCCCGGCAGGGATCGAACCTGCGACCGACCGCTTAGAAGGCGGTTGCTCTATCCACTGAGCTACGAGGGCAACGCCCGGAGAGTGTATATCCCGCCCTACTGACGAGGGTCTGACAACACCGGTATTGCGACCCGCCGCAACCGGCCGCGGACTAGCGTGGAGCCAGCATTTGGCGACCAGGAGGAGAGCGACAAACGATGAGTGACCTGCCGGAGATCGACACGGCCGGACTTCCCGAGGAACTGAGTGCCGTCGATCAGTTACTGCACCGCGGCGAAGCGAATCCGCGCACCCGCTCGGGGATCATGGGCGTCGAATTGCTCGACGCGACCCCCGACTGGGAACGCTTCCGCACCCGGTTCGAGAACGCCTCACGCAAGGTGCTGCGGCTCCGGCAGAAGGTCGTCATGCCGACGCTGCCGACGGCGGCGCCCCGGTGGGTCGTCGACCCGGACTTCAACCTCGACTTCCACGTCCGCCGGGTCCGCGTGCCTGCGCCCGGCACCCTGCGCGAGGTGATGGACATGGCCGAGGTGGCCCTGCAATCGCCGATGGACATCTCGCGGCCGCTGTGGACCGCGACGCTCGTCGAGGGGCTCGCCGACGGCAAGGCCGCGACGATGCTGCACCTGAGCCACGCGGTCACCGACGGTGTCGGCGCCACCGAGATGTTCGCCAACATCTACGACCTGGAGCGCGACCCGCCACCGGCCAAGGTGGCGCCGCTGCCCATCCCGGAGGACCTCTCGCCCAACGACCTGATGCGGGAGGGCTTCAACAAGCTGCCCGGCTCGATCGCGGGCGGCATCCGCGGCGCCATCGGGGGAGCGGCGTTCGCGTTCGCGCGGGCCGTGCGCGATCCGGTCGGCGCCGTCGGCGGCGTGGTCAACTACGCCAGGTCGGGCGCGCGGGTGATGGGGCCGGTGGCCGAGCCGTCGCCGCTGCTGCGCAGGCGCAGCCTGTCCTCGCGCACCGAGGCGATCGACATCAAGTTCAGCGACCTGCACAAGGCGTCGAAGGCGGCGGGCGGCTCGATCAACGACGCCTACCTCGCCGGCCTGTGCGGAGCGCTTCGGCTCTACCACGAAGCCAAGGGCATCCCCGTCGCTGCGCTGCCGATGGCGGTCCCGGTCAACCTGCGGTCGGACGACGATCCCGCAGGCGGAAACCGGTTCGCCGGAATCAATCTCGCGGCGCCGGTCGGCGTCGTCGACCCGGCCAAGCGCATCCTGAAGGTGCGCGAGCAGATGATGAGCAAGCGCGAGGAGCGTGCGATCGACATGGTCGGCGCGATGGCGCCGTTGATCAGCCTGCTGCCCGACTCGCTTCTCGAGTCGGTGGCCGGCTCGGTGGTCAACTCCGACGTGCAGGCCAGCAACGTGCCGGTCTATCCCGGCGACACGTTCATCGCGGGAGCGAAGATACTGCGGCACTACGGGATTGGGCCGCTGCCGGGCGTCGCCATGATGGTGGTGCTGGTGTCGCGGGCCGGCTACTGCACCATCACCACCCGCTACGACCGCGCCGCGATCGTCGACCCGAAGCTGTGGGCCCGGTGCCTGCAGGCCGGTTTCGACGAGGTACTCGCGCTCGGTGGCGACGGCCGCGCGGTGCCTGCATCATTCGCACCGGATGCCATCCCGGCGCCCACGGCAACATCGTCCACCTCGGCCAATGGGAGTGCCGCGCAATGAGTTCGCAGAACGGTCAACCCGCTCGCAAGGGCGGCAATCGCGCGGCACGGTTGCCGGGATCGGTCGCCGAGATCGAGGCCAGCCCCGAGGGCCCGAAGGTCGGTGCGTTCTTCGACCTCGACGGCACCCTGGTGGCCGGCTTCACCGGCGTCATCATGACGCAGGACCGGTTGCGGCGCGGGCAGATGGGCGTCGGTGAGTTCATCGGCATGGTGCAGGCCGGGCTCAACCACCAACTGGGACGGTCGGAGTTCGAGGATCTGATCGGCAAGGGCGCGCGCATGCTGCACGGCAGCTCGCTCAGCGACCTCGACGAACTCGGCGAACGGCTGTTCGTCCAGCAGATCCAGAAGCGCATCTATCCCCGAGATGCGCGAACTGGTGCGGGCGCACATGGCCCGCGGGCACACCGTCGTGCTGAGCTCGTCGGCGCTGACGGTTCAGGTGGAACCGGTGGCCAGGTTCCTCGGCATCGACAACATCCTGAGCAACAAGTTCGAGACCGACGACGACGGGCTGATCACCGGCGAGGTGCTCACCCCGATCATCTGGGGGCCTGGCAAGGCGCGCGCCGTGCAGGCCTTCTCGGCCGAGAACGGCGTCGACCTGGCCAAGAGCTACTTCTACGCCGACGGCGACGAGGACGTCGCGCTGATGTATCTCGTCGGCAACCCCCGTCCCACCAACCCGGCCGGCAAGCTGGAAGCCGTTGCGCTCAAGCGTGGTTGGCCGATTCTGCGGTTCAACAGCCGCAGCGGCAGCAGTCCGGTCGCGCAGCTGCGCACGGCGGCGGGCATCGCGTCGCTGGTGCCCGCCGCGGCGGGCGCGATCGGGCTCGGGCTGCTGACCCGCAACCGCCGCACCGGCGTCAACTTCTTCACCTCGACGTGGAGCCGGCTGCTGATGACGGCGATCGGCATCGACCTGAACGTCATCGGGGAGGAGAACCTGACCGCCACGCGGCCCGCGGTGTTCCTCTTCAACCACCGCAACCAGGCCGACCCGTTCATTGCGGGCAGGCTGGTCAGCGACAACTTCACCTCGGTGGGCAAGAAGGAGCTCGAGAAGGACCCGCTGATGGGCACCATCGGCAAGATGATGGACGCGGCGTTCATCGACCGCGAGGACCCCAAGGCTGCCGTCGAGAGCCTGCACAAGATGGAAGAACTTGCCCGCAAGGGACTTTCGATCCTGATCGCCCCCGAGGGCACCCGGCTGGACACCACCGAGGTGGGGGAGTTCAAGAAGGGTCCGTTCCGCATCGCGATGGCGACGGGCATCCCGATCGTGCCGATCGTCATCCGCAACGCGGAGATCATCGCCGAACGCAACTCGAGCACGTTCAACCCCGGCACCGTCGACGTCGCGGTGTTCCCGCCGATCCCCGTCGACGACTGGACCACCGAGAACCTGAACGAACGGATCGCCGAGGTCCGCCAGCTCTACCTCGACACGCTCGCGGCACTGGCCGCAGGGCGCACTGCCGGACGCGCCGCTGTACGCCCGCAGTGCGAAGCCGGCCACGAAGGCTCCCGCCAAGACCGCTGCCGCGAAGAAGGCGGCACCGGCCAAGAAGACGCGCCGGCCAAGAAGACCGCGGCCACGAAGACGGCGGCCAAGAAGCTGCCGCGAAGAAGCCTGCCGCCAAGGCGGATCCGGCCCCACGCGGTACCGCCAAGGGGCGACCGTGAAGGTATCCGCCGAATCGCTGCACAGCTTCACTCCCACCGACGACGCCCTGGTGCTCGCATCGGTGGACTCGCCCGCCGAACGCCAGATGCTCGACGACTGGCTCGAACAGCAGCGTCACGCACACCCGGACGCACGCATCGAAGTGCTCCAACTTCCCAGCGACGACGACCCGCCGCCCGCCGTCCTGGCGCGTCTGGTCGAACTGCTCGAATTCGACGACGACCGGTCCGTCGTCCCCGTCCGCGTGTTCTGGATTCCCGGCGGGCTGCCCACCCGGTCCAAGGTGGTGGCGTTCCTGGGCGGCCGCGACACCTACCGGCCCCCGCACGTGTTGCAGCGCGGCATCCTGCGCAAGGACCCGTCCCGGGCCCGGGTGGTCGCGGGCGAGCCCGCGAAGGTGTCCGAACTGCGCCAGAGTTGGAGCGACACCACGGTCGCCGAGAATCCGCGCGACTTCGCGCGGTTCGTCATGCGGCGTGCAGAGCTCGCGATCGAACGCGTCGAGCTGCGACTGCTCGGTCCGGAGTACAAGTCGCCTCGGCTGGTCAAGCCGGAGATGTTGGCGTCGGCCCGCTTTCGCGAGGGTCTCGAGGAGATCCCCGGCGCCACACTGGAATCGGCGGGCGAGATGCTCGACGAGCTCGCGACCGGGTGGAGCCGGTTCTCCGTCGACCTGATTCCGACCCTTGGCCGCGCGATCTTCAGCAGGGGTTTCGACCCCAACATCGACTACGACCGCGCCGAGATCGAGGCGATGCGCGTCGCGCTGGAGAACCACCCGGCGGTGCTGCTGTTCTCGCACCGGTCCTACCTCGACGGCGCGATCGTCCCGGTGGCGATGCAGGAGAACCGGCTGCCGCCGGTGCACACGTTCGCGGGCATCAACCTGTCGTTCGGGTTCATGGGGCCGCTGATGCGGCGTTCGGGAGCCATCTTCATCCGCCGCAAGCTCGACGATCCGCTCTACAAGTACGTGCTGAGGGAGTTCGTCGGCTACATCGTCGAGAAGCGGTTCAACCTGAGCTGGGCCATCGAGGGCACCCGCTCGCGGACCGGAAAGATGTTGCCGCCCAAGCTCGGACTGCTGGCCTACGTCGCCGACGCCTACCTCGCGGGCCGCAGCGACGACATCCTGCTGCAGCCGGTGTCGATCAGCTTCGATCAGCTGCACGAGACCGCCGAGTACGCGGCGTACGCACGCGGCGGCGAGAAGACGCCAGAAGGCGTGTCCTGGCTGTACAACTTCATCAAGGCCCAGGGCGAACGCAACTACGGCAAGATCTACGTCCGCTTCCCCGAAGCCGTCTCGATGCGCAAGTACCTCGGTGAGCCGCACGGGGAGATGACCACCGACGACGCCGCCAAGCGCCTCGCGATGCAGAAGATGGCCTTCGAGGTGGCCTGGCGCATTCTGCGGGTGACGCCCGTCAACGCGACGGGGCTGGTGTCGGCGCTGCTGCTCACCACCAGCGGCGTCGCGCTGACGCTCGACCAGCTGCACCACACGCTGCAGGACTCGCTGGACTACCTCGAGCGCACGAACACCCCGATGACCAACAGTGCGATCCGGCTGCGCACCACCGACGGTGTGCGGGCCGCGGTCGACGCCCTGTCCGGCGGGCACCCGGTGACCCGGGTCGACGGCGGCCGGGAGCCGGTGTGGCGCATCTGCCCCGAGGACGAACACGAGGCCGCGTTCTACCGCAACACCCTGATCCACGCCTTCCTCGAGACCTCGATCGTGGAGCTGTCGCTGGCCTACGCCGCACGCGCCGAAGGCGACCGGCTCGAGGCGTTCTGGGCGCAGGCGATGCGGCTGCGCGACCTGCTGAAGTTCGAGTTCTACTTCGCCGACTCCGCGGCCTTCCGTGAGCACATCGCCGAGGAGATGTCGTGGCACGAGGAGTGGGAGCGCCACGTCACCGAGGGCGGTGACGAAGTCGACGCGATGCTGCGGGCCAAGCGTCCCCTCATCGCGGGCGCCATGCTGCGTCCGTTCATCGAGGCGTACGAGATCGTCGCCGACGTACTGCGCGACGCCGTTCCCGACATCAGCGAGAAGGATCTGACCAAGCTCGCGCTGGGCGTCGGCGGGCAGTACATCGCGCAGAACCGGGTGCGCAGCAACGAGTCGGTGTCGGCGCTGCTGTTCGCCACCGCGCGGCAGGTGGTGGCCGACCAGAATCTGCTCGCCCCCGCCGCCGACCTCGCCGAACGGCGCTCCGCGTTCCTGGCCGAACTGCGCGGCATCCTCGGCGACATGGACAAGGTCGAGGCGTTCTCCCGCGAGCAGTTCTTCGTGCGTGAACTCGTCAAGCGCACCGAGAGCGGGTGACGGTGCGCTCAGCTACGCGCCATACGCTGTAGGCATGACCACGCTCGCCGCGCGGGTGCCCAACACCCGCACTGCCACGGTGTGGCCGGTGCTCGTCGGCGTCGGCCTGCTGGCGGGTGTGACGGCTGCGGGCATCGCCGCGCTGTCGGTGGCCGACGCGCTGACCGCCACCGGCCTGCCCGACCCCGGACCCGTGACCACCTACGGCCTGCCGTTCTTCCGGGCCGCGGGCGAGATCGCGGCCGTCGTGGCGATCGGCTCGTTCCTGCTCGTCGGCGTTCCTGGTGCCGCCGCAGGACAACGGCGTCCTCGACGCGTCGGGCTACCGCGCGCTGCGGATGGGCACCGTCGCCTCGGGCATCTGGGCGGTGTGCGCGGCGCTGCTGGTGCCGCTGACGGTCTCCGACATCACCGGCCAGCCGCTGACCAGCAGGCTCAGCCCGTCCGCCGTCTGGTCGGTCGCCAGCCTGATCGACACCGCGGGTACCTGGCGGTGGACGGCGCTGCTCGCGGCCATCGTCATGGTGCTCAGCATCCCGGTGCTGCGCTGGTCGTGGACGCCTGCGCTGTTCGGCGGCGCGCTGCTCACCCTGCTCCCGCTGGCACTGACCGGCCATTCGTCGGCGGGCGGCTCCCACGATCTGGCCACCAACAGCCTGATCATCCACCTGGTCGCCGGTGCGGTGTGGGCCGGCGGCCTGCTGGCGCTGTTGGCCCATGCCGTGCGTGGCGGGTCCGGCGAGAGCACGCCGACCTGGCCGCCCGCCGGTTCTCCAAGGTCGCGCTGTGGTGCTTCGTGGCGATGGCGCTGTCCGGCATCGTCAACGCGTTCGTGCGGATCAAGCTCGGCGACCTGGTGCACAGCGGGTACGGCTGGCTGATCATCGCCAAGGCGGTCGCGCTGTGCACGCTCGGCGTCATCGGCTGGCAGCAGCGGCGCCGCGGTGTGGCCGCGCTGGCGGCCGACCCCGAAGCCAGGCGCCCGCTGATCCGGCTGGCGCTGATCGAGGCGGTGGTCTTCGGGCTGACGTTCGGCATCGCCGTCGCGCTCGGGCGCACCCCGCCGCCACCGCCGCCGATCTTCAACCCGTCGATTCCGGCGGTCGAGATCGGCTACGACTTCGCAGGCCCGCCGACGGTGGCGCGCATCCTGTTCGACTGGCGCTTCGACCTCATCTTCGGCACCGCCGCCATCATCTTCGCCGTGCTCTACCTGTTCGGGGTGCGCAGGCTGCGCCGCCGCGGCGACACCTGGCCGACCGGCCGGATCGTCGCCTGGCTGTGCGGATGCGCGGTGCTGCTGTTCGCGACGTCGTCCGGCGTCGGCCGCTACATGCCCGCGATGTTCAGCATGCACATGGCCGCCCACATGATGCTGTCGATGCTGGCGCCCGTGCTGCTGGTGCTCGGCGCGCCCGTCACCCTGGCGCTTCGCGCGTTGCCCGCCGCGGGCCGCAGCGATCCGCCTGGCCCGCGGGAATGGCTCCTGGCAGCACTGCACAGCCGGGTGTCGAGGTTCCTCACCAACCCGATCATCGCCACGGTGCTGTTCGTCGCGGGCTTCTACGGCCTCTACTTCGGCGGCATCTTCGACGTGGCGGCGAGCAGCCACGCCGCCCACCTCGCGATGAACCTGCACTTCCTGCTCACCGGCTACCTCTTCTACTGGGTGGTCATCGGGGTCGACCCGACGCCTCGGCCGATCCCGCCGCTGGCGAAGCTGGGAGTGGTGTTCGCCTCGCTGCCGTTGCACGCGTTCTTCGGTGTGCTGCTGATGGGCACGGACGTCGTGCTGGCGGGCAGTTTCTACGAGTCGCTGAAGCTCTACTGGCACACCGATCTCATCGGCGACCAACGGCTCGGCGGCGGAATCGCTTGGGCGGCAGGCGAAATCCCGCTGGTTCTGGTGTTGATCGCGCTGCTGGGCCAGTGGCGGCGCAGCGACCAACGCGACGCCAAACGGCTCGACCGTGCCGCCGACCGCGATGACGACGCCGACCTGGCCGCCTACAACGCGATGCTGGCCAAGATGGCGGACCGCGACTCCGAGTCGCGCTAGCCGAGCACACGGTTGTCGAACGCATCGCCCGAGAAGGGGCGGCAACAAGCGTGTGTTCGGCGGATGGTGTGAGTCGCGTCAGCCGACCGCGCCCGCGGCCACCGCGGCCGCCCAGCCGCCGTAGTGGCTGATGTCGGCGCCAGCATCGGCGGCGCCGCCGTCACACCCGAACGACGTCCGCCAGGTGCCGTCGTCGAACTCGACCTTGCCGAGCTGCATCGGGGCCGGCAGCGCCGCCAGGAAGCGGCCGAGCGCGGCGGGGGAGAGCAGCCAGCGGTGTGCCTTCAATGCCGTGCCGCCGCCGTCGGGCCTGCGCGTGATCCCCGGCTTCGGTGGCGTCGACGGCAGCAACGCCATGCGGTAACGCGCCGACGTGACCAACTCACCCGCCCAGCGGGCGCCCAGATCGGTGAGCTGATGCACCAGCGGGCCGCCCCGCAGATGCGCGCCGAACACCACGAGCTCGGTGACGTCCGCGGCGGCGAGCGGCCAGACCTCTTGCGGCGCATCGACTCCGGACGCCATCGCCGCGACGTCGAGTGCCACCGCGTCGTCGAACGCGCGCGCCAGCACGGTGACGCCGAACTGCGCGTCACCCGCCATCCCCGCGGGCACCGAGACCGCGCACATGTCGAACAAGTTGCAGAAGTTCGTGTAGATGCCCATCCGGGAGTTCACCCCGACGGGATCGGCGGCGACGTCGTCGAGGGTCGGGTGCATCGGGGCCGTCGGCACCATCAACGCGTCGGCGCCGTCGAGCGTTGCCATGGCCGCCTCGCGAAGCCGCTGCACCTCGCGCCGGTCGCGGACCAGCCGGTGCGCGGGGATGTCGCGCGCCCCGGCGATGATGCGGCCCACCGTCGGATCGATCGCGGCATCGGGGTGGCCATCGATGAATTCGCCTACGGCCGCGTACCTTTCGCTGACCAGGGCGCCGTCGTACAACAGCTTGGCCGCGGCAAGGAACGGGGCCAGGTCGACGGTGACGATGCGGGCCCCGGCGTCGGTCAGCGCCCCGACCGCGGCGTCGAACGCGGCCCGCCACACGCCGTCGAGCTCGGGCAGCTCGGCGGGCACCGCGACGACGGGACTGGGCGGCGCGGCAAGCTTCGCGTCGGCCGGCCATGGGCGCTGCCGCGCACCCGCGGCCATCACGCCCATCGCGCGGTTGGCGAGCTCCAGATCCCGGGCGAAGATCGTGACGCAGTCGTAGGACTCGCATGCGGGCACCACGCCGTCGGTGCTGACCACGCCCACGGTCGGCTTGATGCCGACGATGCCCTGCAGGCCTGCGGGGATGCGCCCCGATCCGGCGGTGTCGGTGCCGATCGCGATGTCGGCCTCGCCGGTGGCGACGGCCACGGCCGAGCCCGAACTCGAGCCGCCGCTGATGTGGTCGGGACGGCGGCTGTCGCGCACGGCACCGTGTGGCGACCGCGTGCCGACGAGCCCGGTGGCGAACTGGTCGAGATTGGTCTTTCCGAGGACGACGGCGCCCGCCGCGCGCAGTGCCGCCACCGAGGGCGCGTCGCGGTCGGGGCGGTAGGCGAACTCGGGGCAGGCGGCGGTGGTGGGCAGCCCTGCGACGTCGACGTTGTCCTTGACCGCCAGCCTCACCCCGGCCAATGCCCCGCCGCTGCGCGCGCTTTCCGCCAGGTCGGCCGCGACGTCGGTCTCGTCGCGGCGGTTGATCCACACCGTCATGGCGCCAAACCTAGCGGCCGACAGGTAACGCCGCGACTCGGCGGCGCCCCCGTCAGGTCAGGTGCTCGACGAACCAGTCGCGGGCCGCCTGCTGCGCAATGGCGCCGTCCCGGCCGGTATACGTGTCGAAGTGCCCACCCGGGATGATGACGAGCTTCTTCGGTTGCGCCGCAGACTCGAACGCCTGCAATGACGAATCGCTCGGCGTGACCCGATCCTTGAGGGCCACCACCATCAGCAGCGGTGTCGGCGTGATGCGCGGCAGATACCAGCCCGGCTCATACCCGTAGAGATGTTCGACGCTGCGCAGCGTGATCTCGTTGGGAAAGCCCGGATCGCGCTCGACCACGCCTCCCGGCCCGTAGAAGTACTCGTGCGCATCGGCCATCGGCAACCCCGCGACGGCCAGCGGATCCGGTGTGACGAGGGGAATGAACACGGGGGCTTCGCCTCTCGCGCGGGCCCGTCGGTCGGCCGCGAACGCTGCGTGGTTGCCGTCCTCCATGTCGAGGCGGATCAAGCCCTGAAACTCTCTGAGCCCGCTGATGAACGGCGCCTGACCGACCACGGCCTTCACGCGCCGGTCGATGGCGGCCACCACGAAAGCGTGGCCTGCCGAGAAACTGGAGCCCCACACGCCGATCCGGTCGGGATCGACGTCCGGCCGGTTCTGGACGTAGCTGATCGCGTGTTGGTAGTCGCGGATCTGCTCCCAGGGTTCGCTTTCGTGGCGTGGCTTACCCGCCGCCACGTCGGAATGCCCCCAACCGCGATGGTCGTATGCCAACGCGGAGATGCCTGCTGCCGCGAACACCTTCGCGAAGTCGTCGATGAAATGGGTGACCTCACCTGCCCAGCCGTGCGCCATCACCACACACGGCCTCGGCTCGCTGGCTTCCGCGGCCGAAAAGAACGTGCCTCGCAGCGTCACGCCCTCGGCATCGAACTCCACATCCGATGTGTCGTGTGTCACGTTGTCTCCCTTGTGAATTGCCCCCTCACGCCCTGGGAACGCACCGCTAATCGGGACGATTCCGGATTCGCCTGCGAACGTGCGGGCCGAAGTGTTGCCCCAGTGGATTCCCATGTGATCCACAGAGCCGATTTCATCCACAGGCCCCGTCGCGGGCGGCGCCGTCGTCGACCGGGCGTCGGCGCTGCGCGGTGAATTGGTCGTACAGGCGGCGCGTCCCGCGCCTCCGCATTACGAGAGGCACCATCAATGTTCGAGACACCCTTCGCCATGGTCGGCAACATCGTCAACGACCCGGTCCGCCGTCGCGTCGGCGATCAGGAGGTCATCAAGTTCCGCGTGGCGAGCAACTCGCGCCGGCGCACCGCCGAAGGGACGTGGGAGGCCGGCAACTCACTGTTCGTCACGGTGAACTGCTGGGGCCGCCTGGTCACTGGCGTTGGGGCAGCCCTGACCAAGGGGGATCCGGTGGTCGTGGTCGGTCACGTCTACACCAGCGAATACGACGACCGCGAAGGAAACCGGCGCTCCTCGATGGAGGTGCGCGCCATCTCCGTCGGCCCGGATCTGGCCCGCAGCATCGTCCGCATCGAACATCCCAAGCGGGCCACCGACGAGCCCACCGAAGCGGGCCTCGGCGGGTCGCCGGACGCGATCGAGGCGGACGCCACCGACGAGGACGACGACGAGGACGACGAGGGGGACGACGAAGGGGGGCTGCCACTTTCGGCGTAGCCCCGATCGCTCGCGCCGACGCATGCCCGCGCGACGAGCCGGTCAACCACCCCTACGGTCGCTCGTCGACCGCGGCTGGTTCCGTTGCCCGATCAGTCGGTTGACCGCACACGCGATGTCCTCGGCGAAGTCTTCTTGGAGGAAGTGCTTGCCGGGCAGCAGGATTGCGTCGTCCAGGCCGGCGGCGAGCTGGGCTTGGACGCCGTGGTGTCGCCAGCGCAGTGCGGTGTCGCGTTGTCCCCAGACGATTTGCACGGGGTAGTCGGGATTGCGGACGGCGGCGACGTAGCGGCGCTGTTTGTCTGCGGTCAGTTCGAAGCCTCGCATGATCTTGAGGAAGGCCTTGCCGCCGTCGTTGCCGAACAGCAGCGGCACGTAGCAGGCGATCTCAGCGGCGGGGACGTGTCGGCTGACTCCGATGTAGCGCATGAGTGCGACGAAGACGCCGGGGATGCGCAGCGCTTGCAGCCATGCTTCGCCGATGCGGGGGTGGGCGAAGGGTTCCATCACCCAGGGGCGGTGGAAGGTTTCGGCGGCGACGACGGTGTTGAGCATGGTCAGCGACAGGACCCGTTTCGGGTCTGCGGCGGCGAGTTCGAATCCGATGGGTCCGCCGATATCGTGCACGACGAGGTGGAAGCGGTCCAGGTTGAGGGCGTCGACGGCGGCGCCCATCCAGCGGCCCAGTCCGGTCCAGGTGTAGTCGAAGTCCTCGGGGCGTTCGGCTAGGCCGAGGCCGGGTAGGTCGATGGCGATGCCGCGCAGGCTTCTGGCTGCCAGGGCGGGTAGGACCTTGCGGTAGAGGTAGGCCGATGCGGGGACGCCGTGGATGCACACCACGGGTTCGGTGTCCGGGTCGCCTTGGTCGAGGACGAAGGAGGTGACGCCTGCGGCGGTGAACGTTCGGCCCGACGCCCGATGGGCGGCCAACAGCCGGGTCACGTCGTTCGTCGACGAAGCGAAGTGTGCACCACTGGGGTCGGAAGGCTTCACGTGTCCGTTACTCCCTGCGATGTCGGCGATTTGGGGTGTGCTTGGTGTCACGCTGAACCTAGGTACTGCGCCTGACAGTTCCCTGAGGTCGTCTTCCCGCGCCGAACGTATTCATCATTGCTGCGACGAATTTCCCTGTGCGCGCTGTCACCCGTGTGGCCTTTCTCACCTTGGCCATGAATGAAAAGTGTGGCGGAGCACGTCTCTCTGACATGACGATCTCTCAAGACCAGCCTGCGCGGGAAGCCTGGGTGAGCGCGACTGCCGGGTGAGCGCCGATCCTGGCGACGATTGGTTCGGCGTGCTCAGGGAGGCGGGCTTCCCAAGCAGCCGACCGCCCGGCTCGCCGAGGGACTGCTCCCGTATCCGCCTGCGGCCACCGAGACCGCACTGTTCGACGTGATCGACGCTCATTCGGCGCCGGGCAGCCGGGTCGCGTTCGAGTTCATGCGCGACCAGCGCACCGAGCGGATACGTGACGACGCGATCTACCGCGACACCAAGGAGAGGATGGGCGTGCACCTCAGCGGTCTGTTCGACGCCGATGTCCGGCCCGACTCCGTTGGTCGGCTGAGTAGTGCGGGCTGGGAGCTGGAGGACAAGTCGGTCTTCGAGTTCACCGCCGAGTACGGCCGCGGTCCCGAAGCGGACGTCGTCGATGCGATCGCCAGCGCGCGATGGGTGATCGGCGCCAAGCGCGCGTAGCCACTCACCGAGCTGTTGCCGCTGGTGCGCCGCTCGGCGGTGAACGCGCAGGTCAGTCGCTTGGAGTCTGAACATCCACGGCCCACCGTCGCTGGAACACCGGTGACGGGCAGATTCGTTGTCCGTCGCGGATATCTGCTGAGGCCACTGTCGTCTTCGACCCCGATCGGTCGCGCCTAGGATGGGCCCGAGCAGTTTCAGCGAAACGAAAGGCAACCACACGGCATGGCCGAATTCATCTACACGATGCGGAAGGTCCGCAAGGCGCACGGCGACAAGGTGATCCTTGACGACGTCACCCTGAACTTCCTTCCGGGCGCGAAGATCGGCGTCGTCGGCCCCAACGGGGCTGGCAAGTCGAGCGTCTTGCGGATCATGGCCGGTCTCGACAATCCCAACAACGGCGACGCCTTCATCGCGCCCGGCGCCAGCGTCGGCATCCTGATGCAGGAGCCGCAGCTGGACGAGGACAAGACCGTCCGCGAGAACGTCGAGGAGGGTGTGCCGATCAAGGCGAAGCTGAATCGGTACAACGAGGTCGCCGAGTTGATGGCCACCGACTACTCCGACGAGCTGATGGAGGAGATGGGTCAGCTGCAGGAGGAGTTGGACGCGGCCGACGCCTGGGACCTCGACTCGAAGCTCGAGCAGGCGATGGATGCGCTGCGCTGCCCGCCGCCCGACGAGCCCGTCACCCACCTGTCCGGTGGCGAGAAACGTCGCGTCGCACTGTGCAAGCTGCTGCTCTCCGAGCCCGACCTGCTGCTGCTCGACGAGCCCACCAACCACCTGGACGCCGAGAGCGTGCTGTGGCTGGAGAAGCACCTGGCCGACTACAAGGGCGCGATCCTCGCCGTCACCCACGACCGGTACTTCCTCGACAACGTTGCCGAGTGGATCCTCGAGCTCGACCGCGGTCGCGCCTACCCGTACGAGGGCAACTACTCGACCTACCTGGAGAAGAAGGCCGAGCGGCTCACCTTGCAGGGCCGCAAGGACCAGAAACTGCAGAAGCGTCTGGTCGAGGAGCTGGCGTGGGTGCGCTCCGGCGCCAAGGCCAGGCAGGCCAAGAACAAGGCCCGGCTCGGTCGGTACGAGGAGATGGTGGCCGAGGCGGAGAAGACCCGCAAACTCGACTTCGAGGAGATCCAGATCCCGACGGGCCCACGACTGGGTAACCAGGTCGTGGACGTGGCCAACCTCGACAAGGGCTTCGACGGCCGGATCCTGATCAAGGACCTGTCCTTCACGCTGCCCCGCAACGGGATCGTCGGCGTCATCGGCCCCAACGGCGTCGGCAAGACCACGCTCTTCAAGACGATCGTCGGGCTCGAGGAGCCCGACAGCGGCATCGTCAAGGTCGGCGAAACCGTCAAGCTGAGCTACGTCGACCAGAACCGCGGCGGCATCGACCCGAAGAAGAACGTCTGGGAAGTGGTGTCCGACGGGCTGGACTACATCGAGGTCGGGCAGAACGAGGTGCCGTCGCGGGCCTATGTGTCCGCGTTCGGCTTCAAGGGGCCCGACCAGCAGAAACCGGCCGGCGTGCTGTCCGGCGGCGAGCGCAACCGGCTGAACCTCGCGCTCACGCTCAAGGAGGGCGGGAACCTGATCCTGCTCGACGAGCCCACCAACGACCTCGACGTCGAAACCCTGAGCTCGCTGGAGAACGCCCTCCAGCAATTCCCCGGTTGCGCCGTGGTCATCTCCCACGACCGGTGGTTCCTCGACCGCACCTGCACGCACATCCTGGCGTGGGAGGGCGACGACGACAACGAGGCGAAGTGGTTCTGGTTCGAGGGCAACTTCGGCGGCTACGAGGAGAACAAGCTGCAGCGGCTCGGCGCCGATGCGGCACGTCCGCACAGAGTCACACACCGCCGCTTGACGCGGGATTGATCCGGCAGGGCGGGAGCGCAGGGACAGGGAGGGCTACTAATGTCGCTCCTGCGTGCCAGCGTCGGCACGCAGGGTTGTGAGTCAGGAGCGGCATGACGGTGAATCCGGGCAGTGGCCAGAACGTCGACGGATCCTCCAACACCACGGTGCTGAATCAGGATGGGAACGCCGGCCTCGCCAGGGCCTACCTCGAGACCTATCAGGGCCCGCACGGCGATGCCCCGGAAGCCGATTCGGCGGTCACGGCACCCGTGGACAAGTCGGTGGTCGGCAGGCTGGTGTCACCGGCGATGCT
The DNA here is from genome assembly GCA_963735245.1 of uncultured Actinomycetota bacterium. Taxonomy (GTDB): domain Bacteria; phylum Actinomycetota; class Actinomycetes; order Mycobacteriales; family Mycobacteriaceae; genus Mycobacterium. The sequence continues at coordinate 155,935 of CAVTKI010000016.1, read as the reverse complement.
GGCCGCGCACGGCCGGCTCGGCAAGCAGCGGAGGATCGGCGAGACCAAGGTCGCGGTGTACGGCGCCGACGACGCCGCCGGCTTCGGCCCCGCGCTCCAATTGGTCACCGACCAGAGCGCGATGCTGATGGACTCCGTCACGGTATTGCTGCATCGGCTGGGCGTCGCCTACGTCGCGATCATGAACCCCGTGTTCCGGGTGCGCCGGGACCCGACGTGCGAGCTGGTCGAGATGCGGCCCGCGGCCGACCCTCACGCACCCCGCGACGGCATCGACGAGACGTGGATCCACGTCGCGCTGTCGCCGTCGGTGGATGCCAAGACGGTGGCCGAGGCTGCCGACCTGCTGCCCAACGTGCTCGCCGACGCGCGCCAGGTGGCCGTCGACTCGGCGGCACTGAACGCCACCCTGGTCGGCCTGGCGAACGCGCTGGACGCCGACCACGCCGGCCACTTCCCCGGCTATGACCGTCGCGACGTCGCCGCCCTGCTGCGCTGGCTCGCCGACGGGCACTTCGTCCTGCTCGGCTACCAGCGCTGCGCCGTGCACGACGGCGAGGCGTCGGTGGACCCGGCCAGCCGCCTCGGCGTGCTCCGGTTGCGCACCGACGTGCTTCCACAGCTGACCGGTGACGACGACCTGCTGGTGCTCGCGCAGGCCACTATGCCCAGCTTCCTGCGATACGGCGCATACCCGTACGTGGTGGTGGTCCGCGAGAACGCCGGCGGGCTGGAGCGCAGCGACCTGGGGAAGGGCTCAGGCGGGCTGGAGCGCAGCGACCTGGGGAAGGGCTCAGGCGGGCTGGAGCGCAGCGACCTGGCGGTGGAGCACCGCTTCGTCGGGCTGTTCACCGTGGCCGCGACCAACGCCAACGTGCTCGAGATCCCGCTGATCTCACGGCGGGTCAACGAAGCCCTGGCGCTGGCGCAGGGCGACCCCGGCCATCCCGGGCAGCTGATGCTGGACATCATCCAGACCATTCCGCGCTCGGAGCTGTTCGCTCTCAGCGCGCGCAATCTGCTGGACATGGCCATGGCCGTGGTCGACCTCGGCTCGCGGCGGCGCACATTGCTGTTCCTGCGGGCCGACCAACTCGCCCACTTCGTGTCGTGCCTGGTGTATCTGCCCCGCGACCGCTACACCACCGCCGTGCGGCTCGAGATGCAGGACATCCTGGTCCGCGAGCTGGGTGGCGTCAGCATCGAGTACACCGCGAGGGTCAGCGAATCCCCGTGGGCGGTAGTGCACTTCACCGTTCGGCTGCCGGAGGGTTCTCGTCCGGGCGACGTCGACGGGTCGCTGGACAACGAGACCAGGATTCAGAACCTTCTGACCGAGGCCGCCCGAACCTGGGGCGACCGGTTGATCGGCGCGGTGAAGTCGGGATCGATCAGCCAGGTCGCAGCCGAGCACTACTCCACCGCCTTCCCCGATGTGTACAAGCAGGCGTTCGACCCGCTGCACGCCATCGGTGACATCGCGATCATCGAAGAGCTGCAGGACAATTCGGTCAACCTGGTGTTCTCCGAGGGCGGGGAGGGCCAGACCTCCCAACTCACCTGGTACCTGGGCGGGCGATCGGCGTCTCTGAGCGAATTGCTGCCGATGCTGCAGTCGACCGGGGTGGTGGTGCTCGAGGAGCGGCCGTTCACCGTGACGCGGCCCGACGGCATGCCGGTGTGGATCTACCAGTTCAAGATCTCCGCGCAGAAGGTGATTCGCGAAGAGCGCGACGTCGCCGAGCGCGATGCCACCGCCGTCCGCTTCGCCGACCTCGTCACCGCCATCTGGCAGGGCCGCGTCCAGATCGACCGATTCAACGAGCTGGTGCTGCGGGCCGGGCTGACCTGGCAACAGGTGACGGTGCTACGCAGCTACGCAAAGTACTTGCGCCAGGCCGGTTTTCCCTACAGTCAGTCGTTCATCGAAAGAGTCGTCAACGACAATCCGAAGACCGCACGCGCGTTGGTCGAGTTGTTCGAGGCGTTGTTCGACCCGTCGGAGGACGTCGAGCACGACGCATCCGCCGCGGTGGCCGCCGTGGCGGCAGGCATCGACGAACTGGTCAGCCTGGACACCGACCGCGTGATGCGTGCGTTCGCCTCGATGATCCAGGCGACGCTGCGCACCAACTACTTCGTCACCCGACCGGGTTCGGCGCGCGAGCAGAACGTGCTGTCGATCAAGGTCAATCCTGGGCTGATCGACGAATTGCCGCTGCCCCGACCGAAGTACGAGATCTTCGTCTACTCACCGCGGGTCGAGGGTGTGCACCTGCGGTTCGGCAACGTGGCGCGCGGCGGGCTGCGCTGGTCGGACCGACGCGAGGACTTCCGCACCGAGGTCCTCGGGCTGGTCAAGGCGCAGGCGGTGAAGAACGCCGTCATCGTGCCCGTCGGCGCCAAGGGCGGCTTCGTGGTGAAGAAACCACCGGTGCCCGCCGGTGACGCGGCCGCCGATCGCGACGCTCAGCGCGACGAGGGCGTGGCGTGCTACCGACTGTTCATCGGCGGCCTGCTCGACATCACCGACAACGTCGACACCGCCACCGGTGCCGTGGTCGCACCCGACGGCGTGGTCCGCCGGGACGGGGATGACGCCTACCTCGTCGTCGCCGCGGACAAGGGCACCGCCACCTTCTCCGACATCGCCAACGACGTCGCCAAGTCCTACGGGTTCTGGCTGGGTGACGCCTTCGCCTCCGGCGGCTCGGTGGGCTACGACCACAAGGCGATGGGCATCACGGCCAAGGGCGCATGGGAATCGGTGAAGCGGCACTTCCGCGAGATGGGCGTGGACACCCAGTCCGAGGACTTCACCGTCGCCGGCGTCGGTGACATGAGCGGTGACGTGTTCGGCAACGGCATGTTGCTGTCCAAGCACATCCGGCTCGTCGCGGCGTTCGACCACCGTCACGTCTTCATCGACCCCGACCCGGATTCCGCCAGCTTCGTGGGTCGAGCGCCAGCGCATGTTCGAGCTGCCCCGGTCCAGTTGGGACGACTACGACCGCGCGCTCATCAGTGAGGGCGGCGGCGTCTTCAGCAGGGAGCAGAAGTCGATCCCGATCAGCCCGCAGATCCGCGTCGCCCTCGGGCTCGCCGACGACGTCGAGGAGATGACTCCTCCCGCGTTGATGAAGGCGATCCTGAAGGCACCGGTGGACCTGTTCTGGAACGGCGGCATCGGCACCTACGTCAAGGCGGAGACCGAGTCGGACGCCGACGTCGGGGACCGCGCCAACGACGCCGTGCGGGTGAACGGAAACCAGTTGCGTGCCAAGGTGATCGGCGAGGGCGGCAACCTCGGCGTGACGCAGCGCGGACGCATCGAGTTCGAGCTGGCCGGTGGGCACGTCAACACCGACGCACTGGACAACTCGGCAGGGGTCGACTGCTCCGACCACGAGGTCAACATCAAGATCCTGGTCGACTCCCTGGTCACGGCGGGCAAGGTGAGCGCCGACGAGCGCACCGACCTGTTGATGTCGATGACGGACGAGGTCGGGCGTCTGGTGCTCGACGACAACGACGCGCAGAACGATCTGATCGGTACCAGCCGGGCCAACGCGGCCAGCCTGCTGACCGTGCATGCCCGCCAGATCAAGGACCTGGCCGATGCGCGGGACCTCAACCGCGAACTGGAGGCGCTGCCCGCGGAGAAGGAGATCCGGCGCCGGACCGAGTTGGGCATCGGGCTGACCTCACCCGAACTCGCGACCCTGATGGCCCACGTGAAGCTGGCGCTCAAGGATGAACTGCTGTCCGGTGAACTGCCCGACCAGGAGGTGTTCGCCGCGCGGCTGCCCGACTATTTCCCGGTCCAGCTGCGCGAGCGGTTCGGCCCCGACATCCGCACCCATCAGCTGCGCCGGGAGATCGTCACCACCATGCTGGTCAACGATCTCGTCGACACCAGCGGGATCACCTACGCATACCGGATCAGCGAGGACGTCGGCGTCGGCCCGTCGGACGCGGTGCGCAGTTACGTCGCGACCGACGCGATCTTCCGGGTCGGCGAGATATGGCGGGAAATCAGGGCCGTGGGCGTCGCAGGGGTGCCCGCGTCGGTGACCGATCGGATGACGTTGGACCTGCGCCGCCTGATCGACCGGGCCGGCCGCTGGCTGCTCAACTACCGGCCGCAACCGCTGGCGGTCGGCGCGGAGATCAACCGCTTCGCCGCGACGGTGAAGGCGTTGACGCCGCGGATGTCGGAGTGGTTGCGCGGCGACGATCGTGCCATCGTCCAGAAGGACTCGGGTGAGTTCGTCGCCCAGGGCGTGCCCGAGGACCTGGCCTACATGATCTCCACCGGGCTCTACCAGTACAGCCTGCTCGACGTGATCGACATCGCCGACATCCTGGAGCGCGACCCGGCCGAGGTGGCCGATACGTACTTCGCGCTGATGGATCACCTCGGCTCGGACGGACTGCTGACCGCGGTGTCCGCGCTGGCCCGCGACGACCGGTGGCATTCGTTGGCGCGGTTGGCGATTCGCGACGACATCTACGGGTCATTCCGTGCACTGTGCTTCGACGTGCTCGCGGTGGGCGAGCCCGACGAGACCGGTGAGCAGAAGATCGAGGAATGGGAGCGCACCAACAGCTCGCGAGTGGCGCGGGCACGGCGCACACTCGGCGAGATCTATGCCCAGGGCCAGCACGACCTCGCGACGTTGTCGGTGGCGGCCCGGCAGATTCGCAGCATGACGAGGACGAGTGGGACGGGAACCACTACGTGACGGACCGTTTCACCACGCCGGTACCGGTGCGCTGGTCGGACATCGACATGTACCAGCACGTCAACCACGCGACGATGGTGACCATCCTCGAGGAGGCCCGCGTCCCGTTCCTCGCCAAGCCGTTCGCTGACGACTTCGCAACCATCGGGCTGCTGATCGCCGAGGTCCGGGTGATCTACAAGGGCCAGCTGCGGCTCGCGGATTCGCCTCTGCAGGTGACCATCTGGGTGAACCGGCTCCGTGCCGTCGACTTCACGCTGGGCTACGAGGTGCGCTCCGTGCTCGCCGATCCCGACTCGAAGCCTGCCGTCATCGGCGAGAGCCAACTGGCGGCGTTCGACATCGAGGAGCAGAAGCTGGTGCGCCTTGCGCCACACCATCGGGAGTTTCTGCAGCGTTACCAGCGATGACTTCCGGAGGGCAGGAGCGGAGCGACCGGGGAATGGACCGCGGAGGGCAGGAGCGGAGCGACCGGGGAATGGACCGCGGAGGGCAGGAGCGGAGCGACCGGGGAATGGACCGCGGAGGGCAGGAGCGCGGTCTGTGGCTCGACGACGTCGCGCATCGTGAAGATCTCAGCACCTTCGTCGACGCTGCGTTGCGGCTCGACGACGCCAGCGTGATCCGGTTGCGGGAACGCCCGGATGCACGGGTGGTGGCCTGGGTCGCGACCGGGTTCGACGTCCTCGCCAGCCGTGTCGTTGGCGGAAGGGTCCGCCCCGCAGACCTTTCCGCGGGAGCCGATGCGCTGGCACGGGCGTTGCCGCACATGGACCGTTCGGGTTATGTGGATCCCGGTTTCACGATGGACTCGTCGTGGCGCGGCGCGCTGCCGCCCGACAGCGGGTTCGTCCACCTCGACGACGTGCCCGCAAGGGTGGTCCTCGACCTTGCGCAGCGGGGGGTGGCGCTGGCCAAGGAGCACAGCAGCGCCCACGGCCCGCCGGCGTCCCTGCTCGATCAGGAGGTCGTCGCCGTCAGCTCCGGCGACACCGAGGTCGGCATTCCCATGCGGTGCGTATTCGCCTTGACCGCAATGGGATTCCTGCCGCAATCGGAGAGGCTGGGCGACGAGTTCGCCCCGGAGTCGGTGGCCGCCGACGAAGTGGTGCGCGTGCGGGTGCTCCCGGCGTGGCTGCGGATCGACGCGCGGTTCGGCACCGTGTACCGCAGGCGTGGTGACCCGGCCGTGGTGTTGCGTTAGCCGCGTGCCCTGGCCGAGCACTACAGCGAGCAGTGGTGAAGGTCGCGAGTGGGACCGGGTGACGACAGGATTCGAAAGTGCCGTTCAGCCTCCAGCAAACATCGTTTCTGACATGCAAATACATTGCGGTCTAAGTGATTTACTCATTCGCTGGTTTGCTCAGTTGGCGTAACACGTACCAGCGCGTGCTCGTTGATTCATCGTTGAGCATCAGAGAATCCCCGTTTAGCGGCGATGTTCCGACGCGGCATCAGCGTTGCGCAGCTACGCTGATGTTCACATGGCCCGAGTTCAGGGGGGTGGCGCGCATGGCTGGGCACCCACCGTCAGGCACAGTTACCTTTCTTCTCACGGACCTCGAAGGCTCCACCCGCATGTGGGAGCAGTTCCCTGATGCGATGAGGGCGGCAATGGTCCGCCACGACGAGCTCCTAGAAAGGGCGATTGCGGCCCATCGCGGCCACGTGTTCGCGCGAATGGGCGACGGAATGGCCGCAGCATTTACGACCGCCGGTGATGCGGTGTCGTCGGCGGTAGCAATCAAACAGTCTCTTGCCGAGGAGGATTGGGGCACCACGCCGCTGAAAGCGCGGATCGGGCTGCACACGGCAGAGGCTGTTGTCGACGACAACGGCTATGCCAGCCTGCCCATCAACCGATGCGCTCGGCTGATGGCTGCAGCTCACGGTGGCCAGGTCATCGTCTCGGGCACGACCGAAGCGCTCGTCCACTATCAGCTTCCCGATGGTTTGAGGCTGATCGATCTGGGCGAACATCGGTTGCGTGATCTGGAAAATCCGATGCACGTCTTCCAGATCACGTCGCAAGGCGACGAGGAGCATTTCCCCCCGCTGCGGACTGTGGAAGCTCTCCCCGCGAACCTGCCGATCCAGGCTGCAGCTTCTACCACGCGGACCTCCGGGAGGTCGTCGCGCCGGGTGCCGGCAGTGGTCGGGTTGCTGCTGCTGGGTGCGGCGGGCGCGTTCGGTGCCTGGCAATTGTGGGGCGGCTCAGAACCCGAGGATGCCCGGCCGGCGAGTGAGGCGCCGGTGGCTGCGCCCGTCGCGGTGCCTTCGATCGCTGCGACGGTGCCCGCCGACATCAGGTCGACGGGCCGGTTGGTGGTCGGCGTCAATGTTCCTTATCCGCCAGCCGAATTCAAGGACGCCTCGGGGCACATTGTGGGCTTCGACGTCGACTTGATGAATGCGGTTGCACGCACACTGGGGCTGGTACCGGACTACCGCGAGGCGGCTTTCGACGCGATCATCCCTTCGGTGCGGGCCAAGGACGTCAACGTGGGGATGTCGTCGTTCACCGACACCAAGGACCGGCAGGAGTTGGTCGATTTCGTTACGTACTTCCAAGCCGGGACGTTGTGGGCACGGAAGGTGGGGTCGTCGGTCGATCGGGATAAGCCATGCGGTCTGCGGATCGGGGTGGCATCTGGCTCGCAGCAGGAAACCGAGGAGTTACCCGCTGTGAGCCGGGCGTGCGTCGAGTCCGGGAAGTCGGCCATCGACATGGTCAGTTATGGGCGCCAGGAAGATCTCACCAATGCGTTGATGGCCGGGGACATCGATGCGATGTCGGCGGATTCACCGGTGACGGGATTCGCGGTCAAGACTTCCGGTGGCGCGCTGGAGCCTGTGGGCGACGTGCTTGAAGCGGCGCCGTACGGCTGGCCGGTGGAAAGGGGCTCGCCGCTGGCGGAGTCGCTGCGTCAGGCGCTCGAGCATCTGATCCAGACGGGTGAATACCGCACCATCGCCACCATGTGGGGCGTTGACAAGGGGATGATCGATCATTCTGTGATCAACGGGGCGACGGGATAGCGCTCGACGTGTCAAACCGCCCGATAATCGCCGGTAGAAGGGTGCCCGGGCAGGATTCGATCTGCCGACCAGGCGTTCGCCTAGAGCCCCCGAACAAAACATGCGTTGGAGTACAGCACGATGCGTTGTCCGGGCAAGGCCAACCGATTGGTGCGGGCCAGGTAGAGCGCTTCGCGGGTGTGCTTGTCGTACACCGCTAGACATTGATGAGCGTGGCTGGCCAGCCGGATCACGTCGCGCACCCAACTCGACCGGCAGGGCCTAGGCGTCCAGGCGGGCCAGGATCCGGTGCCCCGCTGCGGGCACCCGCCACAGCGCCGATTCCAGTCCGTCGAGCACGGTCAACAGTTCCTCGTGGGTCAGGGTGTCGACCGGGCCGGAACTCATACATCGAACAGTAGTTCGACCCACCGACCAGAAACCCCCGGAATGTGACGGCTGAAACCACAGTGGCACAAGAGATTACGGCTGTGGACAACCCCAACGGCCTGCGGATGAATCAAGCACGCGACCACACAGGAGTATTTCCGCGGCCGCCGCTGCGCTAGCCGATCCAGGCCGCGGCGTCGGGCGGCAGCGCGCCGTCGACCGGCTCCGCGCTCGCGATCAACACCGTCGCCCTCCGGCAGCGGCACCGGGCTGGTTCCGGCGTTGAGCACGCACACCACGCCGTCGGCGCCGCGGAAGGCCAGCACGCCGTCGGGCGCCTCCTGCCACTCGATGCCTTCGCCGAGATCGCCACGGCCATGGCGCAATTCGATGGCGCGACGGAACAGCGACAGCGTCGAGTCGTCCACCCCGTCCTGCGCCTCGACCGTCAACCCCGACCAGTCCGGCGGGCATCGGCAGCCAGGTGTCGGCGGTGTCGGAGAAGCCGAACGGGGGAGCTGTCGCCCGACCACGGCATCGGTACCCGGCAGCCGTCACGCCCGCGTTCCTCGCGGCCGGAGCGCTCCCACACCGGATCCTGCAGCACGTCGTCCGGCAGGTCGACGTTGGGCAGGCCGAGCTCCTCGCCGTTGTAGACGAACACCGCGCCGGGCAGAGCGAGCATCACCAGGGCCATCGCCCTGGCGCGGGCCAGCCCGGTCGCGCCGTCGCCGTACCGGCTGACCTCGCGTTCCACGTCGTGATTGGACAGCGTCCAGGTGGGCGGCGAGCCCGCGAGATCCGCTGCGGCCAAGGAGTTCTCGATCGCCTCGCGGATCTCGACGGCATCGAACTCGGCCCGCACCAGACGGAAGTTGAACCCGAGGTGGAGTTCGTCGGGCCGCAGGTACTTGGCGAAGTCCTCGTTGTCGAACACCCAGATCTCGCCGATCGCCACCGCATCGGGATGAGTCGTTGAGCACCCGCCGGATGCCGCGGTGGATGTCGTGCACGCCGTCGTGGTTGAAGCGCGGATCGTCATCGTCGAGGCGTGAGCATCGGCAGGTCGGGATTGCGTCATGTCGGGCAGGCCGGCCGGCTTGGACATGCCGTGGGCCACGTCGATGCGGAACCCGTCGACGCCGCGTTCCAGCCAGAACCGCAGCGTCTTCTCCAGATCGTCGAAGATCTCCGGGTTCTCCCAGTTGAGATCGGGCTGCTCGGCATCGAACAGGTGCAGGTACCACTGGCCCGGGTTGCCGTCCGGCTCCTCGACCCGCGTCCAGGCCGGGCCGCCGAACACCGACACCCAGTTGTTCGGCGGGTGCAGGCCGTGGGGGCCGCGTCCGTCGCGGAAGATGTAGCGCTCGCGCTGCACGCTGCCGGGGCCCGCCGCGAGCGCGGCCTGGAACCAGGGATGCCGTGAACTGGTGTGGTTGGGCACCAGATCCATCGTGATCCTGATGTCCCTGGCGTGCGCCGCCTCGATCAGCCGGTCCAGCGCGCCGATGCCGCCGAACAGCGGGTCGACGTCGCGGGGGTCGGCCACGTCGTAACCGTGATCGGCCATCGGGGACACCATCACCGGGTTCAACCAGAGTGCGTCGACGCCGAGGCTGCTCAGATAGTCGAGGCCGGCCGTCACACCGTCGAGATCGCCGACGCCGTCACCGTTGCTGTCGCGGAAGGACCGCGGATACACCTGGTAGAAGACGGCGCGGGACCACCACGCCTTGGGGGAGTTGGTCACGTCCACCCATCTTGCCGCAACTCAGAACTGCGAGTTGACCATCGACTGCGCGGCCATGTCCAGGTACTTCAACAGGGCCTCGCGGTGCGCGTCGTCGAGGGTCTGCGCGTCGATCTCGGCGATCGCGGTGCGCATGCACCGCAGCCAGGCGTCGCGCTCCAGGAAGCCGATCCGGAACGGCGCGTGCCGCATTCGCAGCCGCGGGTGCCCACGCTTGTCGCTGTACGTGCGCGGGCCGCCCCAGTACTGCTCGAGGAACATCCGCAGCCGCTCCTCGGCGCCGTCGAGGTCGTCCTCGGGGTAGAGCGGTCGGAGAATCTCGTCCTCGCGGACCAGCTGGTAGAACCGCGACACGATGGCCCGGAACGTCTCGGCGCCACCGACCTCGTCGTAGAACGACAGCTGAACGTCAGTCACAGGTTCCATTGTCCCTCCCAGGGGGAGCGCAGCGACCGGGGACGCGGGCCGGAGGGCAGGAGCGCAGCGACCGGGGGACGCAGGTGCGGCGGTGATGGCAAACCGGCGACCGTGTCACCGGAAATTCACCGGAGGGACCAGCGAACACGACAAGAATTGTCGTGCAGTTGACAGAGATCCGTGGTGGACTGTCTCCTCGGAGGACGTATGTCGCAGCGAAGGAGTCGCGGCCACCGACATGGCGGGACCGCGGTGGGCCCAACCGGCCCCGCGACTGGTCCTGCGCAGACTCTGCCACTGTTGGCCGTCGAGACGCGTCCTCCCAGCAACCAGGCGTCCATCTGGGGCCGTCGTCGCGTGCTGCTGTTGAACTCCACCTACGAGCCGTTGACGGCGCTGCCGATGCGGCGCGCGGTGATCATGCTGATGTGCGGCAAGGCCGACGTCGTGCACGACGACCCGTCCGGTCCGGTGATCCACTCGGCCACCCGCACGATCGTGGTGCCGTCGGTGATCCGGCTGCGGTCCTTCGTTCGGGTGCCCTACCGCGCGCGTGTCCCGATGACGCGGGCGGCGCTCATGCACCGCGACCGGTTCCGCTGCGCGTACTGCGGCGCCAAGGCCGACACCGTCGATCACGTCGTGCCGCGCAGCCGCGGCGGCGAGCATTCGTGGGAGAACTGCGTGGCCGCGTGCGCGACGTGCAACCACCGCAAGGCCGACCACATGCTCGCCGAACTGGGCTGGGCCCTGCGGTCGGTGCCGCTGCCGCCCAAGGGGCAGCACTGGCGGCTTCTGTCGTCGGTCAAGGAACTCGACCCCGCCTGGGTGCGATACCTGGGTGAGGGCGCGGCCTGAGCGATGATTGCGATACGGTTTGCGTCGTGAGCTTAGCTTTGGCGCATTCGCTATTGGGCGGCGTCCCGCTGCTGGTGTTGCTGGTGTTGATCGCCCTGATCTGGCGTCGCAAGGGACCGCATCCCGCGACCTATGAGATGTCCGAACCGTGGACGCACGCCCCGATCCTGTGGGCGGCCGACGAACCCGCGGATCACGGCGGTCACGGTTCGCACCTGACGGTGGGAGGTGGCGCAAGTGGCAAGTGGTGAAGTTGCGAAGATCGTCGATCCGGCCGACCTGCCGGTGGGCTACGCGATCACGAACAGCGGTCGGATCTCGGGTGTCACCGAGCCCGGTGAACTGTCGGTGCACTACCCGTTCCCGGTGAAGGATCTCGTCGTTCTCGACGACGCCCTGAAGTACGGGTCGCGGGGTGCCAAGGCCCGCTTCGCGGTGTACCTGGGCGATCTCGGCGCCGACACCGCCGCCACTGCCCGTGACATCCTCGCGAAGGTGCCGACGCCCGACAACGCCGTGCTGCTCGCGGTGTCGCCGGACCAGAAGGCCATCGAGGTCGTCTACGGCTCCGAGGTCAAGGGTCGCGGCATCGAGGAGGCCGCTCCGCTGGGCGTCTCGGCGGCTGCCGCGTCGTTCAAGGAGGGCAACCTGATCGACGGCCTGATCAGCGCAGTGCGCGTGCTCAGCGCCGGCGTCTCGCCGGCCTGAGGCCCCTACCCCTTTCCGCGCAAAAGAGAATTCCCTGTCGTCAACGTTTCACGTTGAGGACAGGGAATTCCTTTTCGACGCTGGGTTGGGCTCTCGTGAGCCGCTGCGTCACTGATCCGCGTCGTGCCGCTGGGCGATCGCCAGCAGCTCTTCACGAATCGTCGAATTGGGAAGGGCGTTGATCCGCGCATAGAGGCGGCGCCGGTTGATGGTGCGCGTGAGGTCGGCGCGGAACCGTGTGATGGACATCTTTCTTTCTCCTATGTTGTGCTCTGGATCACAGAGTTTGGTTGCTGAAGGTCATCCGATGTGGGGATCACTCACATTGGAGAACGGTTAGATTGTTCGTGTTAATTCCACGTAAATCAAGCTGTGACGTGTGATGTTGCGCTCACCGCAAACACGGCGGTCGGCGTGGCGCGGCCCAGCGTTGTCACCGACAGCACCTGCCGTCGGCATCAGATCTGTTTGCTGTCAGCGGTCCGAAGGCCGAGGCTCAGACCGTGCAGGAGACGGCGTGTCCCCAGCGGACACGCGCGCTCGCCGCGACGGTTCCAGGCGGGGTCAGCTGATGTCGAATGCGCGCGCCCGCAGCGCCCGCTCGACACCTGCCCGGCCCTCGAGCACCAGCCTGTGCAGGGCGGACGGCACGTCGCCTGCCAGGAACCGGTCCGCCGCATCGAGGCCGGCCTGGCTGACGTCCCACGACGGGTACAGGCCGATGACGACGGTCTGCGCGACCTCGCTGGACCGTCGCTCCCAGACTCCGGCGATCGCATCGAAGTACTTGGCGGTGAACGGCGCCAGCAGCGCCGCCTGGCCGGGTTGAACGAAACCGGTGACGATGGCGCGGGTGGTGATGTTGGCGATCGTGTCGTCCTCGACGACCTGCTGCCAGGCCGCCTCCTTGACGGCCAGCTGTGGCCGCGCCGCCGACGCCGCGGCGGCATTGCGCTTGCCCGCCGCGGTCGGGTCCCGCTGCGCCTCGGCGTCGATGAACGGCGTCGCCGTCCCGTTCTCGTCGACGTCGCCGCCCGCGGCCAGTGCCGTGACGAGGCGCCACCGCAGATCGGTGTCCACGGTGAGCCCGGGCAGACCCAGCTCGGCCGGGTCGGTGTCCAGCAGGGCCGCCAGCACGGCCGTGTGCCGCAGCGACAACGCCGACGTGCACAGCGCGTTGACGAACGCCAACTGGTGATCGGAGCCAGGCTCGGCGTCGCGCGCCAGTTCCAGCAGCCGGTCCGCGAACGCGGGCCAGCCCTGCGAGCACGCCCAGTCCTGGTCGGCGTACGCGTTCAGAGCGGACTGCGCTTGCAGCAGGAGGCGTTGTGCCACACCGACTTCGGTCTCGGCGTGAACGCCGGCCTCGACCAGTGCGACGAAGTCGCGGGCCTTCATCTCGGCTTCGCGCGTCATCTCCCATGCGGCCGACCACGCCAGGGTGCGGGGGAGTGAATCGGCGATGTCGGCGACGCGGGTCAGGACCGTCTGCAGCGACTCGGGGTCCAGTCGCAGCGAGCAGTACGTCAGGTCGTCGTCGTTGACCAGGATCAGCTTGCCCCGCGAGATGCCTTGCAGGGCAGGAACCTCGGTCAGCGGTCCGTCGATGTCGAGTTCCTCGCGGTGCACGCGCACCAACTTGCCCGACTCGTCGTCGTCGTACACGCCGACGGCCAGCCGGTGCACGCGCGTCTCGCCGGCGCCGGGAGCCGCGCCGCTCTGGCTGATCGCGAAGCGGGTGAACTTGCCGTCACCGTCGACGTCGAACTCCGCGCGCAACGTGTTCAGCCCGGTGGTCTTGAGCCACTGACGGCCCCACTGCGACAGATCGCGGCCCGACGACTTCTCCAGCGCGCCAAGCAGATCGCCGAACGTGGCGTTCGCGTACGCGTGGTCGCGGAAGTAGTCGCGCAGACCCGCCAGGAACGCCTCGAGGCCGACGTAGGCGACCAGCTGCTTGAGCACGCTGGCGCCCTTGGCGTAGGTGATGCCGTCGAAGTTCACCTCGACGGCGTGCAGATCGGGGATGTCCGCCGCGACGGGGTGGGTCGACGGCAGCTGGTCCTGGCGGTACGCCCAGGACTTCTCCACGTTGGCGAACGTGGTCCAGGCCTGCTTGTACTCGGTGGCCTCGGCCTGGCACAGCACCGACGCGAACGTCGCGAACGACTCGTTGAGCCACAGGTCGTCCCACCACTGCATGGTGACCAGGTCGCCGAACCACATGTGCGCCATTTCGTGCAGCACCGTCTCGGCGCGCCGCTCGTACGAGTACCGCGTCACCTTGCTGCGGAAGACGTAGTCCTCCAGGAACGTGACCGCTCCCGCGTTCTCCATTGCGCCGGCATTGAATTCGGGCACGAACAGCTGGTCGTACTTGCCGAACGCGTAGGGCACCCCGAAGTTGGCGTGGTAGAACGCGAATCCCTGCTTGGTCTCGGTGAACAGTCGCTCGGCGTCCATGTAGTCGGCCAGCGACGACCGGCAGTAGATGCCCAGCGGGATCTCACCGTGCTCGTCGCCGTACGTGTCGAGCCACCGGGTGTAGGGCCCGGCGATGAGCGCCACCAGATAGGTGCTCATCCGCGGCGTGACCGCGAACGTGTGCACCTTTCCCTTCTCGGCGGACTCCTCGGAGGCGGTGGCGCCGTTGGAGATCACCTGCCAGTTCGCGGGCGCGGTGACGGTGACGTCGAACGTGGCCTTCAGGTCGGGCTGGTCGAAACACGCGAACATCCGCTTGGCGTCGGCGGTTTCGAACTGGGAGTAGAGGTACACCTCGCCGTCGACGGGGTCGATGAAGCGGTGCAGTCCCTCACCGGTGTTGGAGTAGTGGCAGTCCGCCTCGACGACGACGACGTTGTGCTCGGCGAGTCCGACGCAGCGGCACCCCGGTGGACTCGTCGTACCCGGACACGTCGATCTCGACGCCGTTGAGCGTGGCGCGGTGCACGGTGTCGGCGGCGATGTCGATGACGGTGTCGGCGCCCGCGAGTGCATCGAACTCGACGGTCGTGACCGACCGGAAGGTGCGTTCGCCGGGGGAGCCGTTGCCGTCGGTAAGGTCGAGAACGATGCGGTAGGCGTCGACGGTTACGAGCGCCGCGCGCTCGGCGGCCTGGTCACGGGTCAAGTTGGGAAGTGCCACGCCGCCAACCCTAACGCCCGGTCGGGAACACGCGCCGGGCGTCGATAGTTGTGCTGCACGGAGTTGTGTCCCATTGCCTGTCGAGAGGATCTTGAGAATGGCCAAGAAGGATGAAGCCGGTTTCTGGTTCGACCCGCTGTGCCCGTGGTGCTGGATCACGTCCCGCTGGATCCTGGAAGTCGAGAAGGTCCGCGACATCGAGGTGAACTTCCACGTCATGAGCCTCGCGGTGCTCAACGAGGGCCGCGACCTGCAACGAGAACTACGCCGAGATGATGAAGAAGGCATGGGGCCCGGTGCGCGTCGCGATCGCCGCCGAGCAGGCCAAGGGACCGGAGATCCTCGCGCCGCTCTACACGGCGATGGGCACCAAGATTCACAACCAGGGCTACCGGGAGACCGACCCCGACTTCACCAAGGTCATCGCCGAATCGCTCGAGGAGGTCGGGCTGCCCGCCGAACTGGCCGAGGCGGCCACCAGCGACAAGTACGACGACGCGCTGCGCAAGAGCCACCACGAAGGCATGGATGCGGTCGGCGACGACGTCGGCACCCCGACGATCCACGTCAACGGCGTCGCGTTCTTCGGCCCGGTGCTGTCGCGGATCCCGCGCGGTGAGGAAGCGGGCAAGCTCTGGGACGCGTCGGTGATCTTCGCGGGCTACCCCCACTTCTTCGAGCTCAAGCGCACGCGCCACGAGTCGCCCGAATTCGACTGACGTCACCGGCCGCCTCGGCACGGCCGTAGACGACAATCAGCGGTTGTGAGCGAAGCGCAGAGCGGCAGAGCACGGCGTGCGTGGCAATCGCTGCGCAAGGAGATGCCTGAGGCGATCGGCGGACCCGATACGCACGATGACGCAGAAGTGGCCGCGATGCTCCGAGAGTTGGGCATCGCGCTGCTCGAGGTCGAACAACCGACCCAGCTGGTCGCGGGGCGGCTGATCAACATCGGCGCCCACTACACCCGCCACAAGGTTCGTGTCGTGGCGTTGCCGACGGCACTGGTGGTCCAGGTCGGTTCCGTCGGCTACGAGGTCGAGGTGTCGAACCGGTCGACCCTCCAGCTCGACCTGGCGGGGCGCATCGACGACATCGCCGATCTCGCATCCGTCGGCGCCATCACTCCCACCGATGCGGTCGCGGAGATCGAGGCCGCCCGCGCGATGCAGCCACGCTTCGGTCACGTCGTCACCGTCATCGCCTACGCCGTCACCACCGTCGGCTTCGGGATGGTCATCAACCCGACCTGGGCCGCGCTCCCGGGTTATGCGTTCCTGGGGCTGGTGGTCGGCGCGGTGGTCCTGTTGGGGCGGCCGTTCCCCGCGCTCAACCCCATCCTGCCCACGCTCTCGGCGACGTTGATCACCATGCTTGCCACCTGGTTCGTCGCCGACGCGGCCAACGACGGACTGATGCGGGTGATCAGCCCACCGCTGGTCGCGATGCTCCCCGGGATGTCGTTGACGATCGGCTCGATGGAGCTGGCGAGCTCCGAGATCGTCGCGGGCGCGAGCAGGCTCATCTACGGCGTGACGCAGTTGATGCTCCTGGTGTTCGGCGTGGCGCTGGGCATGCACTTCGCGGGCCGGGTGCCGGCGCAGGACGCCGTCGGTACGAATGGGCGACTGGGCGCTGTACGTGGCGATCGTCGTGGTCGCCGCGGGGCTCTACGTGTACCTGTCCGCGCCGAAGGGGTCGCTGTTCTGGTTGATGGGCGCCATCGGTGTCGCGCTCATCGGCCAGCAGGTCGGTGGGCTGGCCCTGCCCGCCTCGTACAGCGGGGCGGTCGGCGGCTTCCTCGTCGTGCCGTTCGCCATGTTGGCCTCGCGCATCAAGAGTTCGCCGCCGGCGATCGTGATGATGCTGGCGGCGTTCTGGGCCCTGGTGCCAGGCGCGTTGAGCTTCGTCTCGCTGAGCGAAGCCGCCACCGGTGGTCCCGCGACGGTCAACACGCTCGGCACCACGGTGGCCGCGATCTTCTCGATTGCGCTGGGCACGTTGGCCGGATTCAGTGTCTTCCACGCGTTCACGTGGCCGTCGCGCGACGGCTAATCGGCGTTTCCGGTTGCGGCGGCGGGCACCGCAGACCACGGTGT
This sequence comes from uncultured Actinomycetota bacterium, assembly GCA_963735245.1. GTDB lineage: Bacteria > Actinomycetota > Actinomycetes > Mycobacteriales > Mycobacteriaceae > Mycobacterium. The sequence continues at coordinate 138,802 of CAVTKI010000016.1, read as the reverse complement.
ACCCATGACAGCGATCGAACCCACCACCGACGGCTCCTATCGCGACCGCCTCGTGGCCGTCGAGCCGGGTGGTAACGAGTTCATCGCCGAGGCCGACCGGCACGGCAAGCCGAGTCAGTTGTTCTGGACGTGGACGTCGCCGAACCTGGAGTTCGCCACGATCTTCGTCGGCGTGCTCGCCGTCGCGGTCTACGGCATGAGCTTCTGGCAGGCCGTCGTTGGCATCGTGATCGGCACCGGTCTCGGCGCCCTGGCGCACTTCTTCCTGTCCGCGCGTGGTCCCCTGCACGGCGTGCCGCAGATGGTGCTGGGGCGGCTGCCGTTCGGGTTCAAGGGCAACGCCGTTCCCGCGGTGCTGATGTCGGTGACCGCAGGCGTCGGCTGGTTCGCCACCAACAGCGTCAGCGGCGCGTATGCGCTGGCCGCACTGTTCGGCATCGGGCCGCTGGTCGGTCTGGTGATCATCGTGCTGGTGCAGACCGCGTTCGCGTTCTTCGGGCACAACCTCGTGCAGGCCTTCGAGCGCTGGTCGTTCCCGGTGCTCGCGGTCATCTTCGCGGTCGCGTCGGTGGCGATCCTGACCAAGTCGCACTTCGGCGCACCCGCGCTCGATCCCATCGTCGGCGACGGCTCGATGGGTGGCTTCCTGCTGACGGTCGGCACCGCGTTCGGCTACGCGGCGGGCTGGACGCCGTACGCCGCGGACTACACCCGCTATCTGCCGTCGACCGTGTCGACGGCGCGCACCGGCCTGTTCGCCTCGGCAGGCCTGTTCCTGTCGTGCGTGGTGTTGGAGGTCGTCGGCGCGGCGTCGGTGACGATCGGACCGGCCCTCTCCGAGAACCCGACCGAGGCGTTCACCGGCGAGCTGGCCTCGCCGCTGGCGAAGGCCACCCTGCTGGCCATCGCGATCGGCGCCATCGCCGCCAACTCCATCAACATCTATTCCGGCGCAATGGCTTTCGTGACCATCGGGGTCAAGCTTCCTGCGCACATCGCCCGCGCCCTCGTCACGGTGTTCTTCGGGGTGGCCGGCTTCGCCGTGGCGTGGTGGGCGCTGCCGGACGCCGCGGCCAGCTACGAGGCGTTCCTGTTGATCATCGCCTACTGGATCGGGCCGTGGCTCGGCGTGGTCTTCGCCGACCAGTATCTGCGGCGTGGTCAGAGGATCGCCGGATTCCTTTACGACCGTTCGTATTCCAACTGGAACGGGCTGCTGTCCTTCGCCATCGGGCTGGTGGTGTCGGTGCTGCTGTTCTCCAACCAGGCGCGGTTCGTCGGCTACATCGCCCGGGACGTGCCGCAGCTCGGCGACGTCACGTTCTTCGTCGGCTTCCTGCTTGCGGCGGGTAGTTACCTGCTGCTGTGCCGTTCGCAGATCGCCACCGAACGCGTCGTGGCGTGATCGATCCGGCACAGCTGCTCCAGGTCGCCGTCGACGAGGCGCGGAAGGGCCTCGCCGAGGGCGGCATCCCGATCGGGGCCGCGTTGTTCGCCGCCGACGGCACCCTGCTGGGCAGCGGGCACAACCGTCGCGTGCAGCAGGACGACCCGTCGGTGCACGCCGAGACCGACGCGTTCCGGGCCGCGGGTCGTCAGCGCGACTACCGGTCCACGGTGATGGTCACGACGCTCTCGCCGTGCTGGTACTGCAGCGGTCTGGTACGCCAGTTCAACATCGGCGCGGTGGTGATCGGAGAGGCCAGCACGTTCCACGGCGGGCATGACTGGCTCGCCGAACACGGGGTTGCCGTTACGGTTCTGGACGACGAACGTTGTGTGACGATGATGAAGGAGTTCATCGCGGCCAACCCCGAACTCTGGGCGGAGGACATAGGTGAATAGGACTGGCGAATGAGCACTATTGCCACAGTGGATCTTTCACGCTGGCAGGCGGGCGGCAGCGCCGCGGACGCGGTGGCGGCCGAGGTGGACGAGGGCCTGCAGCGCGCGGGTTTCATCCTGGTCACCGGGCACGGCGTCGACCCAGGCCTCGCGGCGGCGGTGCGTGCCGCCAGTCGGGAGTTCTTCGCGCAGCCCGACGACGTCAAGCAGCGCTACAGCGTGCCGGTCGGTGGGCACGGCTGGATCGGGCCGGGCGCCGAGGCCAACGCCTACGCGGAAGGCACCGAGACGCCGCCCGACCTCAAGGAGAGCTACAGCCTCGGCGCCGAGACCGCGACCGGCGACCCGGACGTCGACCGGATCTGGTTCGCGCCCAACGTCTGGCCCGCCGAGGTGCCGTCGCTGCAGGGGCTGGTCGCCGAGTACACCGCTGCGATGCGCCGGGTGTCCGACGACCTGCTCGCGCTCTTCGCGCACGCGCTCGGGCTGCCGGTCAACCCGTGGGCCGCGCTGGCGGTCCGGCCGACGTGGACGATGAACATCAACCACTACCCGCCGGTGAGCGTGGTGGGCGAACCCGAGCCGGGACAGTTCCGCATCGGCCCGCACACCGACTTCGGTACCGTGACCGTCCTCGATCGTGAGCCCGGAGCCGGTGGGCTGCAGGTGTATTCGGAGGCCGAGGGTTGGGCGGACGCGCCGTACGATCCGGCGGCGCTGACGGTCAACATCGGCGATCTGCTGGAGTACTGGAGCGGGCGGCGCTGGCCGTCGGGCAGGCACCGCGTGCTGCCGCCCCAGCCGCATGCGCCGGAGGAGGACCTGGTCTCGCTGATCTACTTCTACGAGGCCAACCACGACGCGCTCGTCACGCCGCTGGAACCCCCGATCGGGAGGGCGTCCGGCCTCGAGCCGGTGACGTCATCGGCCTTCATCAAGGAACGCCTCGACGCCATCACCGTCGGCTAGCGGGTCCGTCGCGGGGTCGTAGACGGCGTCGAGCCGGGCCAGCGCGTCCGCGTCCAACACGACGTCGCCCGCGCCGAGGTTCTCCTCGAGGTGACCGATCGAGCGGGTGCCCGCGATCAGCAGCGTGTTGGGGGAGTGTGCCAGCAGCCAGGCGAGCCCGATCTGCGACGGCGTGGCCCCGAGTTCGTCGGCGATGCTGCGCACCACCGGGTCGGCGGCGACCTTCGGGAAACCGGGGAACGACGACCCGAGCGGGAAGTACGGCACCCACGCAATGTCCTCGGCCACACAGAGATCCAGCAGGTCTTCCTGGGCGCGGTTGAGCAGGCTGTAGGCGTTCTGCACGCAGACGATGCCCGCGGGGAGTGCGCGTTCGAGGATCTCGAGCGGCACGGTGCTGATGCCGATCGCGCCGATCTTGCCCTCGTCGCGCAGGGCGATCATCTCGGCCAGCTGGTCGTCGAGGTCGACGATCTGATCGCCCTCGGCCTTCAGTCCCGGCCCGAGGTCGAGCCGTCGCAGGTTCACCACGTGGATGCGGTCGATGGCGAGCTGCGCGAGATCTGCCTCTACGGCGGCGCGCAGTTCGGCGGGCTTCTGCGCTGCGGCAATCGGAATGGGGCCGGTGACGCTCCTCCCGCCCACCTTGCTGACGATGACGAGGTCGTCCCGGTACGGGGCCAGAGCCGCCTGGATGCGACGGTTCACCTCTCCGTCCGAGTAGAACGACGCGGTGTCGATGTGGTTCACGCCGAGCTCGACGGCGCGGCGCAGCAGGGCGACGGCCTCCTCGGTCGTCGTCGACCCGGGTTCGAGCTGCATGGCCCCGTAGCCGATGCGGGCGACCTCGAACTCTCCGATCCGTGCCCGTCCGCCTGGGTGTGGTGCGTCCGTCATGGTGCTCCTCGGTGACATACTCGACAAAGACGGAGGAACCTCCGCTTAGTTCGACGGTAGCAGAAACGGAGGTGCCTCCGCTATGGCGAAGGTGCGGGCCGATGCCCACCGCAACCGCGAGCGACTACTCGCGGCGGCGACCGCCGCCTTCACCGCCGCCGACGGCACCGCCGTGTCGCTCGAGGCCATCGCGCGCGACGCCGGTGTCGGCATCGGCACGCTGTACCGGCACTTCGCCACCCGTGAAGCGCTGGTGGAAGCCGTCTACCAGACCGAGCTCGCCGAGGTGGCCGCGTCCGCGGGCCAATTGTTGGAGCGCCACCCGCCCCTCGTCGCCCTGCGTCGCTGGATGGACCGCTACGCGGCGTTCGTCGCGGCCAAGCGCGGCATGGCCGAGTCGCTGCGTGCGATGTTCGCCGCGGGCACCGTCAAACCCAGTGACACCAGGGACAGTGTCATCGGTGCCGTCGAAACCCTCTTGAGCGCAGGCAGTTCCGAAGGCACCGTGCGGTCCGACGTCCGCGCCGAGGACGTCGTGACGAGCCTGATCGGGATCTTTCTGGCCAGCGGTTCGACCGAGCAGGCGCACCGGATGCTCGACCTGTTGCTCGACGGTTTGGTGACGACGCGGTGAGGGCATCGGAAGGGATTGAGTGCGCGACAGTGGCGAGACAGTAATGTGACCGCCATGCGCGTCTACCTCGGCTCCGACCATGCCGGATACGAACTCAAGCAGGCGGTCATCGAGCACCTGAAGTCCGGCGGCCACGAGCCCATCGACTGCGGTGCGTACGCCTACGACGCCGAGGACGACTACCCGGCGTTCTGCATCGCCGCCGCCGAGCGGACCCTCGCCGACCCCGAAAGCCTCGGCATCGTGATCGGCGGCTCGGGCAACGGTGAACAGATCGCGGCGAACAAGGTGCCCGGCATCCGCTGCGCGCTGGCGTGGAGCGTCGAGACGGCGTCGTTGGCCCGTCAGCACAACAACGCGCAAGTGATCGGGATCGGCGGCAGGATGCACACCGTCGAGGAGGCGCTGTCCTTCGTCGATGCCTTCCTGACCACCGCGTGGTCGGAGGCGCCGCGACACCAGCGCCGCATCGACATCCTCGCCGAGTACGAGAACACGCACGTCGCGCCACCCGTGCCCGGCGCACCGGCTTAACCCGTGCCCGAAGGGCACACGCTGCACCGTCTGGCGCGGCTGCATCAGAAGAGGTTCGGCCGCGCTCCGGTGATCGTGAGCAGTCCGCAGGGCCGTTTCGAGCAGGCGGCCGCGACGGTGAGCGGCCGGGTGCTGCGCAAGGCCGACGCGTATGGCAAGCACCTGTTCCACCACTACGACGGCGGCGCGGTGGTGCACGTCCACCTCGGCCTGTACGGCAAGTTCACCGAGCTGCCGCTGCCCATGCCGCTGCCCGTCGGACAGGTCCGGATGCGGATGATCGGCGCCGAGTACGGCGCCGACCTGCGCGGGCCGACGACGTGCCAGGTGATCGACCAGGGCGGCGTCGACGACGTGCTGGCCCGACTGGGTCCCGACCCGTTGCGCCGCGACGCCGATCCCGCCCCGGCTTGGGCGCGAATCAGCAAGTCCCGCAGGCCCATTGGCGCGCTGCTGATGGATCAAGTGGTGATCGCGGGGATCGGCAACGTCTACCGCAACGAACTGCTCTTCCGGCACGGCATCGACCCGCACCGCCCCGGCACGCACGTCGACGCGGCCGAGTTCGACGAAGCGTGGACCGATCTGGTCGAGTTGATGAAGGTCGGGGTGCGCCGCGGCCGCATCATCACGGTGCGGCCCGAACACGACCATGGCGCCCCGTCATACGCACCAAACCGGCCGCGCACCTACGTGTATCGCCGCGCAGGCGAGGCGTGCCGGGTGTGCGGCACGCCGATCCGCACCGAGGTGATGGAGGCGCGCAACCTGTTCTGGTGTCCGACCTGCCAGACGTGACGGACGCGGCAACGGGAGCGAGCCGCCGCGTTTGAGGCGACAATCGGCGGGTGGAACTCATCCTGGTCGTCGTTGGCGCCATCCTCGTCACTGCCATCGCGCATCGACGCGGCCTGGAACCCGCCCTGATCATCGTCGTCATCGGCATCGCCGCGTCGTTCCTGCCGGGCTTCGAGGCGCCCGAACTGGATTCGCACATCCTGCTGACCGTGGTCCTGCCGCCGTTGCTCTACTCCGCGGCGCTGGACTTCTCGTTCCCGACGTTCCTGCGCAACATCAGACCGATCCTGGGTCTTGGCGTCGGGCTCGTCGTGGTGACCGCGTTCGCGGTCGCGGCGACGTCCGCGTGGCTGGTGGTGGTGCCGTTGACGTTCGGCACGGCGCTGGTCCTCGGGGCGATCGTGGCACCGCCCGACGCGGTCACCGCGGTGGCGGTTGGGCGCAAGCTCGGGCTGCCCAAGAAGGTGATGGCGATCCTCACCGGCGAGAGCCTGATCAACGACGCCGCCGCGCTGACGCTGTTCTCCATCGCCGTGGCCCAGGTCGCGGGCAGTCACACGTTCATCGAGAATCCGTTCCTGCTCTTCAGCTACAGCGCGGTGCTGGGTCCGATCGTCGGCGCCGCACTGGGATTCGTCACGCTGTGGATCCGCAAACGCCTGGCCAACCCCGGCCTGGAGACCGTTCAGGGCCTGTTGGTGCCGTTCGCGGCGTTCATCGCCGCCGAGGAACTGCACGCTTCGGGGGTGCTGGCGGTCGTCGTCGCCGGCTTCGTGGTCGGCAACGGCACCCTCGGCGCGGGTTACCAGACCCGGCTGCAGGAGCGGTACGTGTGGAACTCCGTCGACGTGCTGCTCGAGGCATTCGTGTTCGCCTACATCGGCCTTCACCTGAGATTCGTGCTGGAGGACCTGCGGGAGGCGCACGAATCACTGACCGAGGTCGCGGTGGCGTCGATGATCGTGCTGGCGATCGTGATGCTGATCCGGCCGTTGTCGGTGCTCGCGATGTTCGGCCGAAGTCAGCTCTCGCGACAGGTCGAGAGCAGGCTCAGCGTGCCGGTGCCCGCCGGTGGTGGCCGCGGCGCGCTGGGCGTCCGCCGCCGCGGCAGGGCACCGGGGAAGTGGCGCGCGCTCATCGACCGGCGGGCGCTGACCTGGCAGGAGAACGTCGTGGTGTCGTGGACCGGTATGCGCGGCGTGGTGACCCTGGCCGCCGCTGCCGCCATCCCCGTGACCACGGTGGATGGCGATCCGTTCCCCGAACGCGCGACGATTCAGGCCATCGCGTTCGTCGTCAGCGTCGGCACGCTGCTGATTCAGGGTGCGACGCTGCCTCTGCTGATCCGGCGGCTACGCCTGTCGACCGACGACAGTGCCTACGAACGCGAGGAGACGCTCAAGGCCGAGCGCGTGGTGCACGAGGCCGCCGACGAGGTGTTGACCGAGTTCCGGGCGAATCCACCCGACGGGCTCGACCCGCGGGTGTTGACCGAGATCCGCAACATCATCGCCCGGCATTCGCAGGACGCCGACGAGATGCCCGATCCCGGCGCGCACACGCTTCGTTCCGAGGTGTTCTCGGCGCTCTACCGCGACGTGCTGGCCGCCCAGCGGGCCGCGCTCATCACCGAACGCGACGACGGCCGCATCGAGGACGAGGCCGCGCGGGCCATGCTCGAGCGGCTCGACCTCCAGGAAGCCGGGGTGTCCGCCCGACTGGAGAGCCGGCTCTAAGGTCTCGACGGCCTCGGTCACGGCCGACGGTCAGAAGCCGCCGAAGTCGCCACCGCCGAAGTCGCCGCCACCGAAGTCGCCGCCACCGCCCCAGCCGCCGTCGCCGCCGCCGCCGCCGCCCCAGCTGTCGCCGCCCCAGCCGCCGCCGTCGCCGCCGCCGCCGTCACCCCAGTTGCCGCCATCGCCGCCGCCGCCATCCTGACCGCCGTCGAGCTGGCCCTGATCGAACCCGTCCTGGAACCCGTCGCCGTAACCGTTCTCGAAGCCCTGGGCGTCATAACCGACGCCGCCCATGCCGGAGAACAGCGAGCTGAACAGCAGCGCCGAGCCCACGCCCCATGCACCGGCCACCAGGGCCGGCTTCCACCACGGCTCGGAGTACCAGCCCGCGGGGACCGGCCGGCCGGCGACCCGGCCGCCGGGGTAGTAGTTCGGCGTGCGTTCGGACGGACCGGGTGACGCCTCGATGTCGCGGCCCTCGAACTGAATTCGACGATCCTCGGTCACGGTGCCTGCGGACTTCTGGCCGGTCAGCGATTCGAGCTCGGGTCCGGGATCCATGCCCATCGCGACGCGGGCGGCGCGTGCGTAGTACAGGCCCTCGATCGCGCTTTCCTTGGCCAGCAGCGCCTGCTTGACCGTGGTCGCCTGGTCGATCTGCGACGACGCGGCGGTGTAGCGCTCCGACGCGTCGGCCATCGCCTGCTTGGAGGCGTCGTCGGTGCCGGTCAGGTTGAGCACCTGCCCGCCCAGTCGCTCGATGAGGCGGCGGGCGTCGGCCTTGGCGTCGGCCAGCGACGCGGCGTTGCGCTTGCCCGATGCCTTGGATGAGCCGTAGACCGCGAAACCGATCAACACGACGACGAGAATGATGAGCACCAGCAAGAAGCCGTTCATGGCGTCCAGCGTACCTACAGGAAACTCGTCGAAACCGGGCTCGACGAACCTGACCCGTCCGGATTCAACAGCCCGGCGGTGCGTGTCGGTCGTTGGTCGCCGGGGGTGATCCCGGCGGCGGGGCGGCTGCTTCCTGTTGTGGTCGACGGGCGGGCAGGCGGGTAGGTCGTCATCGTCGTCGAGTGGTGGCGGAGGCACGTCGATCGTGGGAACCGGATACTTCGGCGGCACATTCGGAGGGCGACCGTAACCCGGCCCGTGCGGACCCTGCCCCGCAGGTGGGCGGCCGGTACCGCCGGGGTGCTGATTCGGCGGAGGGCCGTTGGGCGCTGATCCGGGCGGCGGGCCGTTGGGCGCTGAACCTGGAGGCGGAGCATTGCTGCCCGGGCCCGGCCCGGCATGGTCGGGGCCACCAGCACCCGAACCGGGCGCGGGACCGTTGGCACCGTCGGGCGGACCGGTGTTCGCGGGTGGAGGCTGCCCTCCGCCGCCACCGCCCGGACTCGGTGCCGGACCGCCCAGACTCGGCGCTGAACCGCCTTGGGCGCCAGGACCTTGGGCCGGCGACGAGTCCGAGGGTCCGCCGGGACTGCTGGGTGCCGCGTTCGACGAACCGCCGCCGGGGCCGCTCGAACCGTCAAGCAATCCGCCGAAGCCGCCGCCCCCCCGCCGCCGAAGCCGCCGCTGCTGCCCCCACTGGAACCGCCGCTCGACGACGAGCCGCCGCCGCTGGAGATGCCGCCACCGCCACCGCCGCCGCTGGAGCTGCTGCCGCCCACCACCGCCGCCGGAGCTGCTGCCGCCCCCACCGCCGCCGCCCCCGCCGCCGGCGGTATCGAATGACGTCGAGAATCCCGAATCGAAGGGAGCCAGCGGCTGGGGGTCAGCCCTGGCGACGCCGGCGCTCGACCCGAGGAGAGTCAGGCCGAGACAGCCCGCGGCCGCGAAGCATGCGAACTGCTGGGTTCTCGAATCACGATTCCTTGCCGAGGCGGTGCTTCTCGGTTGCCGACGAGGCTGCATGTTCGCGACGTTAAGCGCGCTGTCTGCGATGCATCTGGGAAGACGCTGCCGTGCTCGTATCGACGCGCGGCGATGTAGACCGCGGTTCGGGCTACGGCGGCGTGGAACCCGTTGCGGCGATTCAGCGAATGGGCTGCCCGCGGTACCGGTTCTGCAGAGGTATCGGCTGAGGTGCCCGCTCAATGGGCGCCGGGCATGCATGCCGGGTTCCGAGTACGGCCAGACAGCCCGACGGGCGCGAGGATCATCGAAATCAGTAGCAGGAGAGTCAATGTGTCTGCCATGGCTCTGAATATCCGCTGGGTCGTGCGTACCCAACAGTGGCAGTAATGCCCAAAGAGGGCAATATCCTGCCACATTTGCTCGTGTCGGCGCGCGGTAGCTGGCGGCGAACCTGCCAAGGTGCTTCAACCGGCATCAACAAAATTCATGCATAATGGGTTGCATGACCCATATAATGACACATGGCCGGCCAGGGACCGCTACCCCGTCCGGTTGTGCTGGGGGGACCGGCCGTGGACCTGCGTGAGCTGAGGACGTTCGTCGCCGTCGTCGAAGAGGGTCGGTTCTCGCGGGCTGCGCATCGGCTGCATCTGAGCCAATCGGCAATCTCGCAGACCATTCGTGGGCTCGAGAAGACCTGTGGAATAACACTTCTCGAGCGCACCAGCTCTGGCGCGGTCGCGACGTCAGCGGGCGAGTTGCTGTTCGCTGAAGCTCGGGCCGTGCTTGCCCGCCACGAGCAGGCCGTGGCCGCGATGTTTCGACGTCGCGATGAGAACAGCGCGCTGCGGGTCGGGGTTCCCCTCGAGCTGCCGCCCGGATTGTTGAGCAGTGCCCTGTCGTCGCTGGCGGTGAACTACCCCTCCACGGCAATCGCGGTCCGGCAAGTCTGCACCGCACGCCAAATCGACGAACTGAGTTCAGGCGAACTCGATCTTGGACTCCTTCGGCATCGCCCGGCGAGTCTCGACCTGGACGCCACCCTGGTCGCCGACGAGCCGTTGGGGGTTCTGGTCAGTGCGATGCAGGCCGACCGACTGGGTCCGCTCGACGAGGTCGGCTTGGAGGCGCTGGTGGGCCTGGATTGGCACGGCTTTCCGAGGCAGGGCAGTCCAGTGTGGTACGACGAATTGACCGCGACACTGCGGAGTCACGGGCTGCACATCGGAGCGATGACGTCTCAGGCGGGGGAGGTGTCCGCAGAGGTGACGTACGCCAGTGTGAGTTTGGGCCGATCCTTCGCGCTGGCTCCCGCAAGCTGCCAGAACGCCCTTCCGCCGCCCATCAAGTGGCGACGACTGGCCGGGGATCCGATTCGACGGCGCACATGGGCGGCATGGTCGGCGACTTCGTGTCGTCGCGATCTGGGTCACCTCGTAGCACTGCTGGAGAAGGATCTGGACGGCCAGTGGGCGGAGGACGAAGCGTCGTCGTGTGGTGGCCCCATCGAGAACCGGAGCCGAGGATTTCGTCTCGCGAATGGTGGTCATTCGTAAACGTACGGCGCCATCGGTTGACGATGAAAACGGCACGCTGCCACCATCGAGTGATGACTACTGCAGGAGACCTCGCGGCCATGGAAACGTTAGCACACCGACTTCAAAAGCGTTATCCCACAGTAATACCCGATCGAGTGACGGCAATCGTGCAACGGCACTTCGCACGGTTCGACGGCCGTCCGGTCCAACTCTACGTGCCGTTGCTCGTCGAACGTCGGTCGCGAGATGAGCTCGAACGTCTCGCGGTGCCTTGATTCGAAAACCTTCCGCTTTCAAATATTGGGTCATACAGCCCAGTTGGACTGTACTCAGCCCGTGCGCCGGTCGCTGCCGGGCGTCGAGCGGCCTGTGCGGGTCAGGTCTCGAAACGCGCGTTGAAGGTGCGGAGTGCTTCGTATAGCGCCTGATAGTGCTCGTACTTGTCGTCGTAATAGCCGCGAGTATGGCCTTGCGGTTCAAAACTCCGGTCGAAGCGGACGAGTTGATGCACGGCCTCGCCCACCGAGGGCATGAGACCGGATCCGACACCGGCGAGGATGGCGGCGCCAAGTGCGGCGGTGTCAGTCACTGCGACTCGCTGCAACGCGAAGCCCAGCGTGTCGGCGCGTATTTGGCACCACAGGTCCGACCGAGACCCGCCGCCACCGATGTTGGCCGACGACAGGGTCACTCCCGACGATTCCTGCAGCGCCTGAAATGCCCACCGCGCCGAGAAGGCGACGCCCTCCATCACGCTGCGCACCATCTCCGGCGTGCCCGCGCGTGAATCCAGCCGCGCAAATACGCCGCGCGAACTGGCGTCCCAGATGGGTGCACGCTCGCCCTGCAAGTGCGGCAGGAAGAGCGGCACGGCGGAGGACGGCGAGGCCTGGCCGGCGAGTCCGGAAGCCTGTTCGGCCGTGGCTCCCAGCACGCCGGAGAACCACTGCAGCGCGCCGCCCCCGGTCTGGGTTGGGGCGGCGTGGATCACGATGCCGTCGTGAGCAGGAAAGACGATCACCCCGGGCGTCGGAGTGATGGCCGAGGAAACGATGCCGAGGATCTCACTGGTGCCGCTTTGATACATGGCGTCGCCGTCCGTCACGGCGCCGCCTCCCAGCATTCCGCTCCACGCATCCATCGCGCCAACCACCACTGGAGTCCCAGCGCATGGCAGGCCGGGACGCACGCGGCCGGCGATGTGCACGAAATCCTCTAGTGGAGGCAGCAATTCATCTGATCGCGGCACCAACTCGAGTAGTTCCTGGACGTAACGGCCGTCCCTGCCGACCAGTCCGACCGCCGCGATGGCGTCACCATGGATCTCGCCGGTCAACTGCATCACGCAATAGTCCTTCGGCAGCAGAACGTGCCGGGTCCGTCCGTAGATCGCAGGGTCGACGCGGGCGACATGCGCCATCCTGGCCAACGCGTGGCTGGCGTCGATCGGAACCGGGCCGCCGAACCAGGCGGCCTTCTGTGCGGCACTCACTCGCGATTCGAGCACCGCCGCATCGGTCGCGCAGCGGATGTCTTGCCAGGTGATGGCGGGCATCAACGCCGTACCGTCGGATGCGGTGAACACATGGGTGTTGACCTGAGAGCAGATGCCGATTCCGACCAGCCCCCGCAGGTCGCTTTCCGCTGCGAAATGGGCCAGCGCCGCCAGCACGCCGTCCATCCATTCGCCGGGGTTCTGCTCGGCATGCCCTGGGGCGGGTCGCGAGGTCGTCATCGGCGTAACGAACGATGTCAGGCGTTTGCCTGAGCCGTCCAGCAGGACCGCCTTGAGCGATGTGGTTCCGAGGTCGATGCCGATGAGACACTCAGCCACCGCAGTGCTTGCGCCGTGCATGGCCGACTAGAGGATCAGGCCGCCGGCGCCGACGATGCCGAAAGACCGGTCGGCGTGGTCCTTTTCGGGCTCGAGTGAGCTGTGTTCGCTGTCGAGCATGAACCGGAGGATGAATTCGTGGGAGGTCGCGAGGTGTGCGCGGGTCAAGTCGGCGGCCGCGTTGGCGTCGCCACGGCTCACTGCGTCGTAGATGCCGCGGTGTTCGTCGTGCAGGTGGCCCATGTCGCCGAACACCCCGACGTGCAGATAGAGGTAGCGATCGGTGAGTCTGCGCAGCTGCTCGGTGATCTGGATCATCCGCGGGCGATTGCCACGGGTGTAGACCAGTGCGTGGAATTCGGTGTTGCACTCCAGCCATTGCGCAGGCGCGGGACCGGCCTCCATACGTTCGAGGAGCACCTTCATCCTGGTGAGTTCGGCACGGCCGACGTTGGGCACGGCAAGCCGGGTCAGCAGCGGTTCGACCGCCTCGCGAAGCTCGTAGAGTTCCTGAAGCTCCGCGACCGACAGCCGGCGCACCACGGCCGTGGTGGCACTGACGTCGACCAACCCTTCACTGCCGAGCGCCTGCAGGGCGTCGCGTGCGGGCATGCGGCTGACGCCGTACTCCTCGGCGAGCCGGTGCTGCGACAGCCGGGCACCTGGCGGCAGTTCCCCGCTCAGCATCCGTTGCCGTAGATCCCGGGCGATCCGGCCCGCGGCCGATTCGTTAGCCATGTACTCCCATTTGCTGACGGTGGTGCTGCGCGGATAGCGGTCTGCAATTCCGGCAAACCGAGTGTATCGGAGGCTCGTTGGTATCCCTTGCGTTCCAACTCACAGCTGACTAGCGTCATCGGTGTACCAAACAGATATTCGGTATACCGAATTGGAGAACCCCTCACGATGACCTTGACTGCCTCCTTCGTCACCGGCGAAGACCGTCGACTGCCACTGCCCACCGGACTGCTCATCGGCGGTCGCGTCGTCGAGGGACGGGCCGCGCCCATCCCGGTGACCAATCCCGCAACCGGGGAGGTCTTCACCGAGGTATCGGGTGCGAGCGAAGAGGACATCGACGACGCCGTTCGCAACGCACACGACACGTTCCGCAACGGGACGTGGCGCACCATGGCCATTCACGACCGCGCGCGGTTGATCAACCGGTTCGCCGACGGCATCGAGGATCGGATGGCCGAGCTCTACGAGCTCGAGACCATGAACAACGGCAGGCCCATCACCGAGACCAAGGCGCAGATCACGCGGCTGTCGGAGTGGTACCGCTACAACGCCGCGCTGCTGCTCGCCGATCGGACCTCGGTGGTGCCGCTGCGCGGCGACTACCACGCCTACACCAGTCGGTTCCCGCTCGGCGTGGTCGGCATCCTCTCGTCGTTCAACCACCCCATGATGATCGCCTCGAAGAGCCTCGCGCCCGCCTTGGCGACCGGAAACACCGTGGTACTCAAGCCTTCTGAGCAGACACCGCTGACCGCGCTGTTGCTCGGCCAGATCGCGCTCGAGGCGGGCATCCCGCCCGGCGTGCTCAACGTCGTCCCCGGCCTCGGGCCGACGGCGGGCGCCGCGCTGACCGGACATCCACTCGTCAAGAAGGCCGTCTTCACCGGCGGCACCGAACCCGGCCGCGCCATCGCGATCGCGACAGCCCAGCGGTTCGCCAAGGCGACCCTGGAACTCGGCGGCAAGTCACCGGTGCTGATCTTCGACGACACCCCGATCGACGTCGCCGCGCGTGGTGCCGCGTTCGGCGGTTTCGTCGGAGCGGGCCAGACCTGCATCGCAGGCAGCAGGCTTCTGATCCAGCGGACCATCTACGACGACGTCGTCGCCGAACTCTCGAAGGTCGCCGCGACCATCCGGATCGGTGATCCCGCGGAACCGACCACCCAACTCGGACCGGTCATCTCCAAGCGCGCCCAGGACAGGATCCTCGGCTACGTCGACGGCGCGCTGCGCGACGGGGCGCGGCTCGCGGCGGGCGGCCACGCGGCCGAGGTATCCGGCCTGCCCGGCGGCTTCTTCATCGAACCGACCGTGCTGGCCGACGTCACCAACGACATGCGCATCGCCCGCGAGGAGATCTTCGGCCCCGTGGTCGTGGCGATTCCGTTCGAGGACGAGGCGCAGGCCGTGGCTCTGGCCAACGACTCGGACTACGGGCTCGGGTCGTCGATCTGGACGCGGGACGTGGCGCGGGCGCACCGCGTCGCGGCCCAGCTGGAGACCGGCATGGTGTGGGTCAACGACCACCACCGCCTCGACCCGTCGTCGCCGTGGGGCGGCGTCCGCGAAAGCGGCGTGGGACGCGAGGGTGGCTGGGAGTCGTTCAACGACTTCACGAATGTCCGCGCGGTGACCATCCGGACCGCGCCCGACGACGTCGACTGGTATGGCGGCGTCGCGACGGATCGGCTGAACTGACATGGGCGAGCTCGCGTTCTCATCACCTGCCCCAGGCGTGCTCGAGGTCGTCATCGACCGGCCGCCGGACAACCTGCTGACCGTCGGCCTGTGCGCCGAACTCACCGAACTGCTGCTGTCCCCGCCACCCGGCGCGCACGTGTTGCGCCTGCGGGCGGCCGGCGAGGTGTTCTGTCTGGGCCGGGAACGGGCGGGCAGCACCCCGGGGGAGCTGCGCGCGGAAAGCCGGACACTGGTGGGCCTGCACCGCGCTCTGCGCGACACACCCTTGGTGACCATTGCCGAGGTGCACGGCGACGCCGCGGGATTCGGCGTCGGCGTGCTGGCCGCTTGCGATGTGGCAGTGGCGTTTTCGGGCGCCTCGCTGTGGTTCCCGGAAGTGGGCATCGACTTGGCGCCCGCTCTCGTGCTGGCCTGGCTGCCGCGCATCGTCGGTGAACGGCAGGCCTTCTGGCTGACCGCCACCGGCGAGCCGATCAGTGCCGCCCGTGGACTCGAGCTGGGCCTGCTCAACGAGGTCGTCAGCTCCCAGGAGGCGCTCGCGAAGGACGTGCAGGCGCGCGTCGACGCGCTGCGAACCCGGAACCCGCGGATCCACGGCGAGATCAAGGACATGCTGCGCGCGTTCCGGCCATTGGACGAGGACCAGGCCCTCGAACTCAGCATCGACCGGCTCGTCGTCGGTGCGCTGCGCCGCGGCGAAGCCGTCTCTCCGAACGAGTGAAGCCGTCTCTCCGAACGAGTGAAGCCGTCTCCACGATGACCGACCAACCGAATAGTCCCGAGCACGCTGGCAATTGGCGAAGGAGCCAACCATGACCACTGCCCCTACCGACACCGACCAGGCCTGGCACTCGGGCATCAGCCGCTACCAGTGGAGCGTCCTCGTCGCGACGACGCTCGGCTGGGCGCTCGACGGATTCGACTACAGCCTCTTCACCCAGGTTGCCGGGCCCGCGACGACCGAACTGCTGGGCAAACCGTCCACCTTCTACAGCGGCCTGGCCGTCACGATCTTCCTGACCGGCTGGGCCGTCGGGGCGATCTTCTTCGGCGTGGTCGCCGACTACGTCGGCCGGGTCCGGGTCCTGATCACCGGCGTGCTGCTGTTCTCGGTGTTCACGGCGCTGTCGGTGGTGGTGGTCAACTACGCGGAGTTCGTGACGTTCCGGTTCATCGCCGGAATCGGCTCCGGCGTCGAGCTTCCGATCGGCGCGGCACTGGTGGCCGAGGCCTGGTCGAGCAGCAGGCACCGCGCCAAGGCCAGTGGCGTGATGATGTCCGGGCTGGCGCTCGGCGCGCTTCTGGCCGCCGTGGTGTACAACTTCGTCGGCCACCTGGGCTGGCGGTGGACCATGGCGTTCGGCCTGATTCCGGCGCTGCTGGTGCTCTTCATCCGGCGCAACGTGCACGAGCCGGAGACCATGGCCGAGGTCAAGGCCACCAGGGCCCGGCGCAAGACCGAGCGCGCCGCAGGCGCCGCCAAGCAGGGCAGCGACAGGTTCGTCCTCACCCAGTTGTTCACGCCGCCGATGCTGAAGACGACGGTGGCGTGCACCCTGATCTGCGTCGGCGCCCTGTTCGCCTTCTGGGGCGTCAGCACGTGGACCCCGCAGAACATCCGCGCAGTCGTCGCCGGCGACGGCGTGACCGACGCCGCGGTGGTCACCGCCGTTGCGTGGGGCACCGCGATGCTGAACATCGGTGGTGCGCTCGGATACATGAGCTGGGGCTTCATCGCCGACAAGATCGGCAGGAAGAACACCTACGTGATGAGCCTGGTGGTCGGCCTCGCGGCCGTGTGCGTGCTCTACCCGTTCGCCGACACCTACGCCATGTACATGTGGCTGCTGCCGGTCGTCGGGTTCGGCGTATTCGGCGTGCTGGCCGGTAATGCCGTGTACTTCCCGGAACTCTTCGGTCCGTCGGTGCGGGCGTCGGCCATGGCGGTCACCAACAGCATCGGCCGGTTGTGCACGGCCGCAGGCCCACTCGTCGCGGGGGCGATCGCCACG
Organism: uncultured Actinomycetota bacterium; assembly: GCA_963735245.1. Classification (GTDB taxonomy): domain Bacteria; phylum Actinomycetota; class Actinomycetes; order Mycobacteriales; family Mycobacteriaceae; genus Mycobacterium. The sequence continues at coordinate 121,697 of CAVTKI010000016.1, read as the reverse complement.
GGGTGGTTCGACGGCAGCATCGGCATGGCCACCACGGTCATCTCCGCACTGATGGTGATCTCGTTCGTCGGCCTGGCCCTGCTGCCCGAGACCCATGGCCGCTTCCTGCACGCCGAAGCCGACAAGGAATCCGCCCAGAGGGTGCCCCGCACGCGGTGGCGCCGGCGACCGCCGAGTCGCCGAGGCCGGCTCGGTAACCGGTGCGGCCCCGATACCACCTGAAACGGGTTTCGACAAACCTATCCACAACTTGACAGCAGTTCGCTACATTGCGTCAGCCGCAGTTTGCGGACACTCTCAAGGATTGGATGTCTCATGCTTCTTCGTGGTCTCGTCGTCGCGGTCGCCATCGTCGGCATCGGCCTGGGCGTTGCCCCGGCCGCGATGGCGAGCGGCCAGTATCGAAACTGCACGCAGGCACACCAAGATGGCCGTTACGACATCCCGCAGGGCGATCCCGGACTACTGGTCCGGTGGTGACCGCGACGGCGACGGGATCGCCTGCGAGTCCTGACCGATTCGACGTGCGGCGGCGCTTCGTCGCCGCACGCCGAACAGTTTGCCAGGCAGGGTATTCAGTTTCTCGCAGAATATTAGCTGTTCGCACGCCGAGTCGGTGCGTGTGCTATCCCAGTTGAATGGTGGCGCCCCGGAGAATGCTCTGGCCCGAGCGCCCGACTGAGTCACGGCGTCGGATTCTTGGGGTCATGATTCCCGGGGTTGACGCAGTGATGATGTCGTCGGCCCAATCTCGCGCCGAATTCTTGAGTGGTCCTGACAGGGAGGCGAGTTGACGATATTCGTTGGAGACGACTGGGCTGAAGACGATCACGACATCATCGATGGACGCCGACGGGACCAAGCTGGCGTCGCGTCGTTTACCCGAAGGACTGGCCGGCATTCGCGGTTCTCGCGCTGGTGGCCGGCTACGCCGAGGAACCCGCCCAGGTCATCATCGGCATCGAAACCGACCGCGGCCTGTGGGTGGAGCGCTCGCCGCGGCCGGCTACGAGGCGTTCGCAGTCAATCCGCTCGCGGTGGCCCGCTACCGCGACCGCCACCAGGTGTCGGGCGCGAAGTCTGACGCCGCCGACGCCAAACTGCTGGCCGATCTGGTGCGCACCGATCGCACATCACGCCCGATCGCCGGGGACACTCCGGACGTGGAGGCGATCAAGGTGCTGGCGCCGGCGCATCAGAACTCGATCTGGAGCCGCGACCGGAACACCAATGCGCTGCGCAGCGCGTTGCGGAGTACTACCCCGCCGCGTTGGTGGCCTTCGAATCCCTGGCCGACCGCGACGCCCCAGCCATCCTGGGTCGCGCTCCCACCCCGCCCGACGCCGCCCGACTGAGCGTCTCAAAATCCGGTCGGCACTCAAAGCCGCTGGGCGACGACGCGATCTCGATGCCAAGGCACTGGAGATCCAGGCGGCGTTGCGTACCGAGCAGCTCGCCGCACCGGCCGCTGTCACCGCCGCGTTCGGTGCCACCACGCGCGCCGGTAGGGACCATCACCGAGTTGAATCACCGGATTGCTGACCTCGAAGCAGAGCTGGCGACACATTCTGAGGCACACCCGGACGCCGACATCTACCTCTCCCTGCCAGGACTCGGTGTCATCCTCGGCGCCGGGTGCTCGGTGAATTCGGGGACGACCGAACCGCTACACCGCGGCCAAGTGTCGCAAGAACTACGCCGGAACCGCACCATTGACCGTCGCGTCGGGCAAGAAACGCGCCGTGTTGGCCCGCTACGTCCGCAACCGCCGCCTCTACGACGCGACGACCAAGGGCTTGCGCGTTGACAACGCGGCGGGCCTCTGACCGAGGTGAGCTGCGCCCCGCGTCGCCGAACGCTCGTCGGCATTGCGGCTTCTACGCACGCACGATTAGCGACACAAGTGGCCACCGCAACCGCGGTCAAGGCTTGACCGCGTCCTGGGAAGCCGTTGTCACAGCGAACTCGTCGAACCTCTCCCTGTGTGGTTGGCCGAGTGGACTTCGTCGGCATTGGCTAGAAAGATTAGCAACACAACGAGTTTCGAACGTCGCCCAGGCTACCCGACACAGTGCGGGAGGGTCCTCAGCCCTCGCCGGCCTCGCTCCGTCCGCCTTGTGAGCCGCCACCGGCTGCGGCCGGCGCAGTAGCGGCTGCGTGCCCTCCGCCTTCGGGCGATTGGTGCCCAGGGTGACGGCCGGCTCGACCTTGTTGCCGGTGTTGATGACCTCGGAGACATCGGTGCCGTCGGGTTCGGTCAGCTGATGCAGCAGCACCTGGGCGAGACCGCCGTGCCTGAAGTCGTCGATCACGACGGAGACATCGGCCTTCCCCGAAGTGTTCTGCGTAGCGACGGAGGCACCGATGGCATTGCTCGGCAACGGATTCGGTGACTGGCGCACGACGCCCTGCACACCGATCGTTCCCGTCAGGCCGCCCGCCGAAGGGGTGTCGAAGTCCCAGCCACGTTGCACCGCCGGATTGGGCGCGACGAACCGTGACGGTTTGGTCGACGCGGGATGATCAGGCACGGACCGCGACGGCTGTCGAGCGCACCTAGGTTCCAGTGCCTCTGTTCCCGGCCATGCGGCTGACGGCGATCACGAACACCGGCGTGACGAACCCTGACGGAACGTCGGCCGCGAAGCAGGCCTCCGCCCTGGCCAGCTTGTCGGTGGGGCCCGAAGTCGAATCGTTCGATGATCCCACGGAAGGCGTTGGGTGCCATGGCGATGGGCGAGTTCCGTCGTGGAACATGACGAGTGGGACGGGTCAGGCCGCCTCGGATACCTTCAGGTCACGCCCCGTCTTCCTCAGATACGTGGCGACGCCGACACCGATGGCGAGCCAGACGAAACCGACGACCTTGGCGTTGGTGTTCGAATCCCATAGCGCGACCATCAGGATCGACGCGCCAAGCAGCGGCGAGATCAGATGCGTGAACCAGCGGCGGCTTCCACCGCGTCTGACGAAGTGAGTGATGACGCTGACGTGCATCAGGATGTACGACAGCAACGCTCCGAAGGTGACGAGCGTGGTGAGCAGGCTCGCCTGAGCGACTCCGAAGATGCCGATTCCCAGTGCGAGTGCCGTGATCATCACCATCGCGGTCACCGGCACCTTGTTCTTGCCGCTCACCCGGGCGAACAGCTTCGGCAGGTGGCCGTCGCGGGCCATGCTGTACACGAGCCGGGACGCAGTGGTGTTGGCGGCTGCGATGTTGCCCAGCGCGGCGAACAGGGCCGAGTTCAAGACGATGAACATCTTGAAGCGGCTATCCATGACCTCGCCGACGAGATCGTAGAAGGCGTTGTTGGCCGCGGTGCCGGTGCCGTAGTGAGTGCCGTTCGGCACCAGGATGCACGCGAAGTACACCTGAACGACGAACAGCGCCGTCGAGAGGTACATGACGAGCATCGTCGCCTTCGACACGGCGTTCCCTCCGCCCTTGGCCTCTTCGTTGAGGGTCGACACCGCGTCGAAGCCCAGGAAGCTGAACGCGGCGACCGGAACAGCGCCGGCCACGACGGCCCATGACGCGCCGCCGTGCGGATGAAACGGGTCGAGCGTCAGATGCGCGTGACCCTGTACCACCAGAACCGCTGCCCAGCAGAGGAACACGGTCAGGATGGCGAGCTGGATGTAGAGCGAGTACTTGTTCATCTTCGCCGTCACGCTCATGCCGAGCAGATTCGTGACCGCCGTTGCGGCGATGAAGAACACGACCCACGCCCACGCCGGGATGGCGGGCACGATGGCGGTCATCGCGCTCGCCGAGAACACGCATAGCAGCGCGGGCAAGAGCAGATAGTCGAGCAGGATTGCCCAGCCGGAGACGAAGCCAAGGAAGCGATTCGTGCCGAGGCTGACGTAGCTGTAGGTCGAGCCCGAGACGGGGAAGACCCGTGCCATCTCCTTGTAACTGATGGCGCTGAACAACATTGCGACGGCGGCGATCACGTAGACCGCCGCCACCGCCCCGGCCGACAGGTCGTACAGGATGCCGAAGACGCTGATCGGAGCCAGTGGCACCATGTAGACGAGTCCGTGAATCACCAAGTCGCGCAACGACAGCGTGCGTGCGAGTTCGGGCTCGTACCCGAGTTCACGCAACCGCGCGGAGTCGTCTGCCGTAGCTTCGCTCTGCATCAACATGCGACCGACGCTACGGATCGATCGAGGCGGTGACTCGCTTGTGCGCGCTCCCCGCTTAACCGGCGATTTCGACGTTTTGCGCGTTGTGCGCGAGCAGCAACTCAACGGTCCGATGCTGAGTCGCGGTGTCACCGAGGAGCGTGCCGACGAACTCGGTGGCACCCGCGTCGGCGATGCGCCGCAGCTGGTCGGTGACGTGAGCTTCGTCGCCGATGATGCCGACGCAGCCGGTCCAGCGACGCCTTCGCGGTCGAGCACCGTCCGGCAGGCAGGCATCTGGCTGGTGGCGGCGAACTGCTCGGCGATTGCCGAGCGGCACCATCGGCGTCCGAGGTGACGGCGACGGGCAGGCTGGCGACCACCCTCGGAGTCGGCCTGCCGGCGTCGGCGGCGGCCTTCGTCAGCAGCGGTACGACGTGTTTGCCCAGCGTGCGAGGTCCGACCCAACTCGTGATGGTGCCGTCGGTGCGCCTTCACCGCACCTGTTACGGCTGACAGCCGCGTGGAGTTCCCCGGGACGATGAAGATCTACAGCGCGGAGGTTTGGCGCCGAATTGCCCGCTGACTTGTCGGATCTGGACCCCGAGGTCTGGAAGCCGATTCATGAGGACTTCGGGTTGCCGGGGGAGGAGCCGCGGTGAGGCTGATGACAACGGTGCTCACTAGTCACGCGCGGTACGAGCTCAGCTGGTCGAATAGCCGTTCGACCTGCGAAAACCGCCCTACCAGGCGGTTCTGTGGAGCGGGCGACGGGAATCGAACCCGCGTAGCTAGTTTGGAAGACTAGGGCTCTACCATTGAGCTACGCCCGCGTGCAGTGCAACGCAGACTGTACCGGCGGCGAGGTAACCAAATCCAATTGAATGCGTGGAACGCTCTGCCCGTAGTATTCCGACCGCAGCGAGGCACGGGGTGTAGCGCAGCTTGGTAGCGCATCCGCTTTGGGAGCGGAAGGCCGCAGGTTCAAATCCTGTCACCCCGACACGGACCCACATCAGACAGACATGCAAGGAGAGCAACGCCGTGAAGAGCACCGTCGAGAAGTTGAGCCCCACGCGGGTGCGCATCAACGTGGAGGTGCCGTTCACGGAACTCCAGCCCGACTTCGACCAGGCGTTCAAGGAGATGGCCAAGCAGATCCGCATGCCCGGCTTCCGGCCGGGCAAGGTGCCGGTGAAGCTGCTCGAGTCGCGCATCGACAAGCAGGCCATGCTCGACCAGGTCGTCGGCGAAGCCGTCCCCGGTCGCTACAGCGAGGCGGTGGCGAGCTCCGACGTTCAGCCGCTCGGGCAACCGGAGATCGAGGTCACCAACAAGGAGTACGGCCAGGACCTGACGTTCACCGCCGAGGTCGACATCCGGCCGGAGATCGAGCTGCCCGACCTGTCGGCCCTGACCATCACCGTTGACCCGATCGAGGTCAAGGACGACGAGGTCGATACCGAGCTGCAGAACCTCCGGGCCCGGTTCGGCACGCTCACCGGCGTCGACCGCGCCGCGCAGGAGGGCGACTTCGTCTCGATCGACCTGTCGGCCACCGTCGACGGTGAGGACGTGCCCGAAGCCAAGACCGAGGGCCTGTCCCACGAGGTCGGCTCGGGTCAGCTCATCGAGGGTCTCGACGACGCCATCACGGGCCTCAAGGCCGACGAGAGCAAGGTGTTCACCACCAAGCTGGTCGCGGGCGATCACGCCGACCAGGACGCTGACGTCACGGTCACGGTGAAGTCGGTCAAGGAGCGCGAGCTGCCCGAGCCCGACGACGAATTCGCCCAGCTGGCAAGCGAATTCGACACCATCGAGGAGCTCAAGGAGAGCCTCGTCGAGCAGGTCAAGCGGGTGAAGCGGATCAATCAGGCCGAGCAGATCCGCGACAAGACGCTCGAGACGCTGCTCGAAGAGGTCGAGGTGCCGCTGCCGGAAGCCATCGTGCAGGCGCAGGTCGACGACACCCTGCACAACGCGATCCACGCCCTTGACCACGACGAGGCCGCGTTCGCCGAGGCGTTGGAGAAGGAAGGCAGCACGCGCGAGGAGTTCGACGCCGACAACCGGTCCAACTCCGAAAAGGCCGTCAAGACCCAGCTGCTCATGGACGCCGTCGCCGACAAGCTCGACATCCAGGTCGGCCAGAACGACCTCACCGAGCGCCTGGTGCTGATGTCGCGGCAGTACGGGCTCGAGCCGCAGCAGCTGCTGCAGGTGCTCCAGCAGAACAACCAGCTGCCCGCGATGTTCGCCGACGTGCGGCGTGGCCTGACCATCGCCGCCGTCGTGCACGGCGCGACCGTCAAGGACACCGACGGCAACGACATCGACACCGACGAGTTCTTCGGACCGCCCCCCTCCGCGGAGGGTGTCGAGGCGGGCGCCCAAGAAGGCGTCGAAGAAGGCGTCCAAGAAGACGTTGAAGAAGTTGAAGCCGAGGTTGTCGTCGACGACGAACAGTGACGCTGTGAGCGAACGCGCGTGGTTTGAGGAAGTGCGCGGTGGCTTGGGTTGGTTACTGTCGGTGGACATGAATGGCGAGTACGAATACTCGAGAAAGCAGGTATCCAGTCGTGACTGACATGCGATCGAGCTCCTCAGGGCTCAACCTCATCGACTCGGTCTATGAGCGGTTGCTCTCCGAGCGCATCATCTTCCTGGGCTCGCAGGTCGACGACGACATCGCCAATCGGCTGTGCGCGCAGATCCTGCTGCTGTCGGCCGAGGATCCGACGAAGGACATCCACCTCTACATCAACTCGCCCGGCGGCTCGATCAGCGCAGGCATGGCGATCTACGACACCATGGTGCTGGCACCCTGTGACGTCGCGACCTACGCGATGGGCATGGCGGCGTCGATGGGTGAGTTCCTGCTCGCGGCGGGCACCAAGGGCAAGCGTTACGCGCTGCCGCACGCGCGGATCCTGATGCACCAGCCCCTCGGCGGCGTCACGGGCAGCGCGTCCGACATCGCGATTCAGGCCGAGCAGTTCGCGGTCATCAAGAAGGAAATGTTCCGGCTCAACGCCGAATTCACCGGGCAGACGCTCGAGCGCATCGAACTCGACTCCGACCGCGACCGCTGGTTCACCGCCCCCGAGGCGCTGGATTACGGCTTCGTCGACCACATCATCACCCGCGCGAACCTCAACGGAGTGAAGCCATGACCGATCACGGTGCTAATTCGAGAGACCCCCGGCTCATGCCCCAGGCCCGCTACATCCTGCCCTCGTTCATCGAGCACAGCAGCTTCGGCGTCAAGGAGTCCAACCCGTACAACAAGCTGTTCGAGGAGCGCATCATCTTCCTCGGCGTGCAGGTCGACGACGCCTCGGCAAACGACATCATGGCCCAGCTGCTGGTGCTGGAGTCGCTGGATCCCGACCGCGACATCACCATGTACATCAACTCGCCGGGTGGCTCGTTCACCTCGCTGATGGCGATCTACGACACCATGCAGTACGTCCGTGCCGACATCCAGACCGTCTGCCTCGGCCAGGCCGCGTCGGCCGCCGCGGTGCTGTTGGCCGCAGGCAGCCCGGGCAAGCGCCTGGCGCTGCCGAACGCCCGCGTGCTCATCCACCAGCCGTCGCTCGGCGGGGTCATCCAGGGCCAGTTCTCGGACCTCGAGATCCAGGCCGCGGAGATCGAGCGCATGCGGACCCTGATGGAGACCACGCTGGCCCGGCACACCGGCAAGACCCAAGAGCAGATCCGCAAGGACACCGACCGCGACAAGATCCTCACGGCAGCCGATGCCAAGGAGTACGGGATCATCGACACGGTGCTCGAATACCGCAAGCTGTCCGCGCAGAACGCCTGATCGCCCCCGGCGCGCGCAGGTACGTTGGTGTCGAGCGCTCTCGAAGCGATAACGGCGGCGACACGCCAGCGACACGGTGGCGCGTTCCGGCGGGCCACGGGGGACGACAAGGGATATGTTCTCCTCCAACGTAGGTAAATATCACCGACGCGATTCGGCTTTATCGGTCGCATCGCGCCGGAGCAAGCGGGTAGCGTCGGGATAACACCCGAGGTGACCAGCCGGATCCACCCTCATCGACGGCGAAACAGGAAGTAGGCCCGCAGGGACATGGCACGCATTGGAGACGGCGGCGACCTGCTGAAGTGCTCGTTCTGTGGCAAGAGTCAAAAGCAGGTCAAGAAGCTCATAGCCGGGCCTGGCGTGTACATCTGCGACGAGTGCATCGACCTCTGCAACGAGATCATCGAAGAAGAGCTCGCCGACGCCGACGACGTCAAACTCGACGAGCTGCCCAAGCCCGCCGAGATCCGGGACTTCCTCGAGGGCTACGTCATCGGCCAGGACACGGCCAAGCGGACGCTGGCCGTCGCGGTCTACAACCACTACAAGCGCATCCAGGCGCAGGAGAAGACACGCGACTCCCGTGCGGAGCCGGTCGAGCTGGCCAAGTCCAACATCCTGATGCTGGGACCCACCGGCTGCGGCAAGACCTACCTGGCGCAGACGCTGGCCAAGATGCTCAACGTGCCGTTCGCCATCGCCGACGCCACCGCACTCACCGAGGCCGGCTACGTCGGTGAGGACGTCGAGAACATTCTGCTGAAGCTGATCCAGGCCGCCGACTACGACGTCAAGCGCGCCGAGACCGGCATCATCTACATCGACGAGGTCGACAAGATCGCCCGCAAGAGCGAGAACCCGTCGATCACCCGCGACGTCTCCGGCGAGGGCGTGCAGCAGGCGCTGCTCAAGATCCTGGAGGGCACCCAGGCGTCGGTGCCCCCGCAGGGCGGCCGCAAGCATCCGCACCAGGAATTCATCCAGATCGACACCACCAACGTGCTGTTCATCGTGGCGGGCGCGTTCGCGGGGCTCGAGAAGATCGTGTCCGACCGCGTCGGCAAGCGCGGCCTCGGCTTCGGCGCCGAGGTGCGCTCCAAGGCCGAGATCGACACGCAGGACCACTTCGCCGAGGTCATGCCGGAGGACCTGATCAAGTTCGGCTTGATCCCGGAGTTCATCGGTCGTCTGCCCGTCGTGGCGTCGGTGACCAACCTCGACAAGGAGTCGTTGGTCAAGATCCTGTCGGAGCCCAAGAACGCCTTGGTCAAGCAGTACAACCGCCTGTTCGAGATGGACGGCGTCGAGTTGGAGTTCACCGGTGACGCCCTCGAGGCGATCGCCGATCAGGCCATCCACCGCGGCACCGGCGCCCGTGGGCTGCGCGCCATCATGGAAGAAGTCCTGCTGCCGGTGATGTACGACATCCCCAGCCGTGACGACGTGGCCAAGGTCGTGGTGACCAAGGAGACCGTCGAGGACAACGTGCTGCCGACGATCGTGCCGCGCAAGCCGTCGCGCTCCGAGCGCCGCGACAAGAGCGCCTAACTCACGCACGCCCCATCGGGCCTCGAATAGCCGACTGCGCCACCGTGATTGGTGGCGATCGGCTGCGGCGCCACGACCCCCTACGCGACGCCGCAACCGTCGCACGACTCGGCCAACGTCTGGCCGCGCATCGGCTAGGGAGGGTGCGTCGGCGGGATCGGCGAAGCTCATGGTGCGACCGCCGGACGCCGCTCCTTGATGACTTCGTCGACCAGCGCGGCGATCTCGGCGATCCCGTCCCGCCGGGCGAACGCCGCCTCCAATTCACGGGCACGATGAAGATGGCGGCCGCCTGCGAGGATCTCGCGCACCGCCCCGCGGATCATCGTCGGCGTCGGTGTGCCGGTCTTGAGGTTGATCCCCGCCCCTGACCACGCGACCCGTGCCGCGACCTCGGGCTTGTCCTCGGTACAGCCCGCCACGACCAGGGGCACGCCCGTCGACACCGCCCGCTGCACCGCCCCGTACCCGCCGTTGGTGATCATCACGTCGACCTTGGGCAGCAGCACGTCGTGCGGAATGTACTCGGCGACCCGGGTATTCGAGGGCAGCGCCACCTTGATGTCGCGGACGTCGCGGCCGCCCGTCGTGACCACCACCGTGACGTCCTCGGCGGCAAGGGCCTCGATGGTCGGCTCGATCAGGCGGGACAGGTCGTCGTTGTCGACGGTGCCCTGGGTGACGTGGACGACCGGCCGGTCGTCGTCCAACTCGGACCACCAGCGCGGTCGCAGATACGTGCGGGCCGGCCGCGGGTGCACGGCACCGACGAACCTGACGTTGGGCGCGAGGTCGCTGCGCGGGTACTCGAAGCTGGCCACCGTCGGCACGATGAAGCGGTCGGCCAGCACGCCGACGTCGAGCAGGAACACGGGAAGCCTGCGCACCCCGAGCGACGCCAGCATCTGCGTTGCCGGTCCGGTGTGCCTCCCGAAGGATGACGTTGTGCGAGAGCAGGTTCAGCAGGCGGTTGCGCAGCCGTCCGATGCGGCCGACACCCGGCGGCAGGCCCATGCCGGTCGGGGCGGTGTCGCGGCTCGACAACATCATCGGCGTCGGGCTGTAGTAGAGCACCGGCGGTCGGTCGGCCGGGGGGCCCAGCAGCAGCGGGATGATTCCGAAGAAGCCGTAGTCGACGATGATCGCGTCGAATCGGGTGCGGGCCATCGCCGCGGCCAGCTCTTCGGCCTGATGTGGCATCGGGGCCAGGAACAGCCGGATGATCGCCAGGTTGAGTGCCTTGATGCCCGTTGTCCTGGCGCGGCTGGACGAGTCGAACGGCGAGTCGTCGAAGTCGGCCAACGCAGGCAGGGGATGCGATTGCGCGCCCGTGGCGTGGACGGCGTCGGTGTGGGCTGCGCCGGTCATGACGGTGACGTGGTCACCGCGGGCAACCAGGTCCTGGGCGACGGCGAGCAGCGGGGTGATGTGTCCGATCGGGGACAGTGCTGCGATGAGGATCTCGGCCATGGTCGTGCGGTTATCCCGTCATCCCGCGGCCGGGCTCGCGCACGGCCGACATGAACAAAACCCGAAGGGTGTAGGCAGGTGCGTCAGCGGGATGAACCACCGTCGCAAACTGCACGGCGGTCGCGTCCGGAGCCGCATTCGCCCGGACGGCGGACAGCACGGTGGAGTAGTCGGCCGACGGGGCGACCGTGGTCAGCTCCTGCCAGTCCGACCAACCGCTGTACCTGGCCTCGCGCCAGACCAGCGTGGGGCGCGCCGAACGATCGGTGTGCCACTGCCGCACCGAGACCACCAGGTACCACAGCAGCAGGGCTGCCGCGATGACGGGCAGGGTCAGTTCCTCAGGCATGCTGCGCCTCGGTCCGCCGCTCGGCGATGACCTCGTCGACGAGGTGGGCGATCTCGGAGACGGCGTCGCGGCGGTCATATGCCGTCCGCAGCCGTCGCGCGGCCTGCCGGTAGGTGTCGTCGTTCAACACGGCGCGCACGGCCCGGCGCACCTCGCCTGCGCTGGGCAGGCCGGTGCGGAGATTCACCCCCGCGCTGAAGTGCTCGACCCGCGCGGCCACATCGGGCTTGTCCTCGGTGTTGCCTGCGACCACCAGAGGCACGCCCGTCATGAGTGCGCGCTGAACGGCGCCGTACCCGCCGTTGGTGACCATGACGTCGACCGATGGCAGCAGCACGTCGTGGGGGATGAATTCTGCGACGAACGTATTCGATGGCAGGGGGCCACGGACCTGGCTGACGGGGCGCCCACCCGTGGTCACCACGACCGTGACGTCCTCGTCCGCGAGTGCCTCGATGGTCGGCTCGATCAGGCGGCTGAGGTCGGCGTTGTCGACGGTGCCCTGGGTGACGTGCACGACGGGGCGCTTGGCGGACAGCTCCTTCCACCACGGCGGGGCGACGAAACCGTCGGCCGGCTCGGGGCTGACCGCGCCGACGAATCGCACGTGGTCGGGCAGGTCACTGCGGTGGTACTCGAACTCGGGGATCGTTGGGACGATCAGCCGGTCGGCGAGCACGGCCCAGTCCAGGACGAACACCGGCAACTTGGGCAGGCCGAGCGCCTGCAGCATGGTGTTGGTGGCGCTTTGCGACGGGCGCAGCAGGAACTCGTGCGCCGTCGCGTTCAGTACGCGGTTGCGCAGCCGGCCGATCGTGCCCGTACCCGGCAGGATGCCGGTGCCGCCGGGTGCGGTGTCCCGGCTGGACAGGAACAGCGGAGTCGTGGAGTAGGTCAGAATCGGCGGCCGAGAGGTGCGCCCATCGAGCAACATCGGCAGGATGCCGAAGAACAGGGCGTCGGTGATGATGGCGTCGAAGTGGTGTTCGGCGATCAACTCCTCGAGTGCCGCGGCCTGATGTGGCAGTGACCGGACGAAGACGTGCTTGACGTCGAAGTTGATCCGCGCGACACCCGATGTCTCGGCGCGTCCTGGCAGGTCGGCATCGAGCGTCGCGTCGTCGAAGTCCGCGCCGTACGGCAGCGGGTACGGGGTGGCGCCCGCCGCACGGATCTTGCCTGCATGCCGCGCCGAGGTCAGGAAGCTGACGTCGTTGCCACGATTCACCAGACCGCGGGCCACGTTCAACAGCGGGGCGACGTGGCCGATGGGTGGGCATGCTGCGATCAAAAGCTTCGCCACGATGATGGCTCCCTCGTTGGTCTAATGCGTTGTATCGACGGGTTCGATATTTCGCGACCACGGGGTGGTCCAGCTTGGAGGTTGTGTGGAGATTGGGTGGAGATCGCAGGTAGAGGAGGTTATCCGGCGTGCTCGACGCGGTCCGCTCGGGTGTAGACGTTCATGGATTCGCCCCTCAGGAACGCCACCAGGGTGAGGCCCGCCTGACTGGCCAGGTCGACCGCGAGCGAGGACGGCGCCGAGACCGCGGCGAGCATCGGGATGCCCGCCATGATGGCCTTCTGCGTGAGTTCGAAGGAGGCCCGCCCGCTCACCAGGAGCACGGCGCCAGTCAGAGGTATCCGCTCGTGCTCGACCGCCCAGCCGATGACCTTGTCGACGGCGTTGTGCCTGCCGATGTCCTCCCGGACGACGAGCATCGTGCCGTCCGCATCGAACAGCGCGGCGCCGTGCAGACCCCCCGTGCTGGCGAACACGCGCTGCGCGGTGCGGAGTTGGTCGGGCATCGCCCACAATGTCTCGGCGGCGACCACCGTCGGGTCATCGCCGGGGGAGTGCCTGCTGATCGTGCGGACGGCGTCGATGGAACCCTTGCCGCACACCCCACATGACGACGTGGTGTAGAAGTTGCGCGTCACGTCGAGGTCGGGCATCTCGATGCCGGGCGCCATCGTCACGTCGAGCACGTTGTAGGTGTTGGCTCCATCGTCGCCAACGCCGCGGCAGTACTGGACGGTGGCGATGTCGTCGCGTTGCCCGATCACGCCCTCGGTGAGCAGAAAACCTTGTGCCAGTTCGACATCGGCGCCGGGTGTGCGCATCGTGACCGTGATGGCGGAGCCGTTGACGCGCAGCTCCAGCGGTTCCTCCACGGCGAGGGTCTCCGGCCGGGTGGTGACCGCGTCGGCAGTCAGGTGGCTGGCGGGCCGCCGTGCGGTGACCCTACCCATCTGCGTGCTCGAGTCGGACGACGACCGCCTTGGAGACCGGCGTGTTCGACTTGACGGCCGTGTGGTCCAGCGGGACCAGCGCGTTGGTCTCCGGGTAGTACGACGCCACGTTGCCGACCGGCGTGGAGTACGGCACGACGAGGAAGTCCTTGGCTCGTCGCTCCTCGAGATTGCCTGCCGCATCGGTGAACTCGGAGATCAGGTCCACCCGCATCCCGTCCGCGAGACCGAGTGAAGCGATGTCGGCGGGATTGACGAACACCACCCGACGGCCACCCTTCACGCCGCGGTAGCGGTCGTCGAGCCCGTAGATGGTGGTGTTGTACTGGTCGTGGCTGCGCAGCGTCTGCAGCACCAACCGGCCCGGCGGCACCGGCACCCACTCCAGCGGATACACCGCGAAGTTGGCCTTGCCCGTGGTGGTGGGGAATTCGCGGGAGTCCCGCGGTGGGTGGGGCAGCTGAAACCCGTCGGGCTGCCGCACCCGGCTGTTGTAGTCGGTGCAGCCCGGCACGACGTCGGCAATGGCGTCGCGAATGAGGTCGTAATTGCCGGGGAACTGCGCCCACGGCACGGGGTGATGCTGACCCAGAATGGCGGTGGCCAGCTCGCACACGATCGCGACCTCACTGCGCAGGTGCGCGCTCGGCGGCGTCAGGCTGCCCCGCGACAGGTGCACCATCGACATCGAGTCCTCGACCGAGACCAGCTGCTTGCCGCCGGCCTGCATGTCGCGGTCGGTGCGGCCCAGTGTCGGAAGGATGAGGGCAGTCCGCCCATGCACGACGTGGCTGCGATTGAGCTTGGTCGAGATCTGCACCGTCAGTGCGCAACTGCGCAGCGCGGCCTCGGTGACCTCGGTGTCGGGCGTGGCCGACGCGAAGTTGCCACCCATGCCGACGAAGACGCTGGCGTCGCCGTCGCGCATCGCCCGGATCGCATCGACGGTGTCGTGTCCGTGCTTGCGGGGGCTGGTGATGCCGAAGCGGGTGTCCAGTGCCGCCAGGAACTCCTCGGGCATCTGCTCCCAGATGCCCATCGTGCGGTCGCCCTGCACGTTCGAGTGCCCGCGCACGGGGCACACGCCCGCGCCGGGCTTGCCGATCATGCCGCGCATCAGCAGCAGGTTGGTGGCCTCGCCGATGGTGGCCACCGCGTGCCGGTGCTGGGTCAGCCCCATGGCCCAGCAGAACACCGTCCGGTCCGAGGCGATCAGCATCCGGGCCACCCGCTCGAGTTGCTCTCGGTCGATGCCGGTCGCTTCCGTCACGGTGTCCAGATCGACTGCGCGCGTGCGCTTCTCGTACTCATCGAAGCCGGCGCAGTGCCCGGCGATGAAGTCGCGGTCGAGCACCGAGCCCGGGTTGCGGTCCTCGGCTTCCAGCAGCAGTCTTCCCAGCCCCGCGAACAGCGCCATGTCGCCGCCGAGCCGGATCTGGACGAACTCGTCGGCGATCGGGACGCCGTGGCCCACGACGCCGTGCACCTTCTGCGGATCCTTGAACCGCATCAGGCCCGCCTCCGGCAGCGGGTTGACGGCGATGATCTTCGCGCCGCGCGCCTTGGCCTTCTCCAGGATCGACAGCATCCGGGGATGATTCGTGCCGGGGTTCTGACCGGCGATCAGGATGCAGTCGGCGTCCACGACGTCCTCGACGGTCACCGAGCCCTTGCCGATGCCGATGGCGTCCGTCAGGGCGGTGCCCGACGACTCGTGGCACATGTTGGAGCAGTCCGGCAGGTTGTTGGTGCCGAAGCTGCGGACCAGCAGCTGATACAAGAACGCGGCCTCGTTGCTGGTGCGTCCCGACGTGTAGAAGCACGCCTCGTCCGGGCTGGCGAGGTCGTTGAGATGTTCGGCGATCAAGCGGTAGGCGTCGTCCCATTCGATCGGCCGGTAGTGCGTGTCGCCGTCGGCCAGCACCATCGGATGGGTGATCCTGCCCTGCTGCGACAGCCAGTACTCGGGCTGATCGGCGAGCTCGGCCACCGAATGCCGTGCGAAGAAATCCGGGGTCACGCGGCGCTTGGTGGCCTCCTCCGCGACGGCCTTCGCGCCGTTCTCGCAGAACTCGGCAAGCTTGCGGCCGCCCGGCTCCTCGGGCCACGCGCACCCGGGGCAGTCGAATCCGTGCCGCTGATTCAGCCGCGACAACGCCGCCACCGTGCGTACCGGACCCATCTGCTTCAAGCCGCGATCCAGGGACACCATCACGGCCTTCACCCCGGCCGCCTCGTGCTCCGCACCCGACACCACCGCGGCGTGTTCGTCGAAGCTTGCGGCGTTGTCGTGATCGGGTTTGTGGCGCGTGGGCATGTTTCTAATCTAGTTCGGGCGGCCGGTGTGTCGCGAATCTCTGCGGTCCGATATGTCATCGCGGATCGATGATCTGCACCACACCACCGGTGACGCCCGCGACGAACAGTCGGCCGCTCGTGGTGTCGACGCCGAGCGTGTAGGGGTTCTGCACCGTTGGGATGCGCTCGATCTCGCGCGGGACGGGGTCGGTCATGTCGTATCCGACTACCTCATTGGTGCCGGACGACGCGACCCACAGCCGATCGCGGACGGGGTCGTAGGCGATGCCGTATGGGCCGCCGGGCTGGGCGATCTCGGCGATCTGCCTTGGCTCCGTGTCGAACACCCGGATTGCGTCGCCGCGGGTGTCCGCCGCGATGTACCGCCCGTGTTTGTCGGCGACCAGGTGCGTTGGGCCGTCGCCCGCAGGCGTCGACCCGACGATGGACAGGGCGTCGGCGTCGTACACGGTGAGGTCGTTCTTGCGGACGTCGAGCAGGCCCATCAGGTTGCCCACCGGCGCCAGACCCGCGGGCTGCACGCTGTCGGTGAAGACCTTGACGATCCGATCGCCGCGGATCGCGGTCACGGTGCCGCCGTGCTCGTTGGCGACGAACACGGTGCCGTCGGGCGCCTCGGACGCATCGTGCGGGACCGTGCCGGTGATGATCTGCGGTTCGGCACCGCCACCGGGCAGATCCACCCGCACCAGCGCATTGGCGCTCTCGACCGGAACCAGCACGGGTCCGCCGGGTTTGGCGAGCTGCAGATGCCGGACGGCGCCCGGCAGTGCGACGCGTCCGGTGACGGCGCCGGTGTCGGCGTCGAGCAGCACCAGTTCGTTCGGATTGCGCTTGGCGACGGCGACGGTGCGCGTCACCGCGTCGACGACCACTCCCTCGGGTGCGTCGCCGACGGGCACGGTCCTGCCGGGTGTCGGTGCGGTCGGCGCGGGGGCCCGCTGCGGCTCGGCGGGTGGGGGCAGATGGTCGGCGGGCGGCCGGGTACCCACGGTCGGGACGCCCGGCGGGAGCAGGCCCGTCGTGGTCGGGGTGGTCGCTGGATTGGCGGATGTCGGGGCTTCGGCGGTTTGCGGGTGTCCGCATGCCGCGATGACGACGGCCGCGGCAAGGACGGCAAGAAGGCGAACCATCAGGGCGGAGTACCCGCATTCTGTCGGTGACGCGCACGTAACAGTCCCGGAACGTGACGTTCCTACTGTGGGCCGGTCACGTCCGCGAAATGGTTGCGGATGCACGGATTGATAGGAACTCCATTGAGCGGAAACGCAGTCCGTCTGCAGGCGATCAACAATGTCGAGGCCTACGTGCCCCCGGCGATCAGCTTCGACCCCGCCGAAGCGCCCGGCGAGATCTTCGGCGCCAACGTCTTCACTCTGGCCGAGATGCGGCTGCGGCTGCCGAAGTCGGTCTACAAGTCGGTCGTGGCGACCATCGAGAAGGGCGCCAAACTCGACCCGGCCATCGCCGACTCCGTCGCCTCGGTCATGAAGGACTGGGCGCTGTCGAAGGGCGCCACCCACTACGCGCACGTCTTCTACCCGATGACCGGGCTGACCGCCGAGAAGCACGACAGCTTCCTCGAGCCGGTCGGTGACGGCCAGACCCTGGCCGAGTTCGCGGGCAAGACCCTGATCCAGGGCGAGCCGGACGCGTCCAGCTTCCCCTCGGGTGGCCTGCGCAGCACCTTCGAGGCACGCGGCTACACCGGCTGGGACGTCACCAGCCCGGCCTACATCCTGGAGAACCCGAACGGCAACACGCTGTGCATCCCGACGGTGTTCGTCTCGATGACCGGTGAGGCGCTGGACTACAAGACGCCGCTGCTGCGTAGCCAGCAGGCCATGGGCGCACAGGCCGAGCGCATCCTGAAGCTGTTCGGGCACGCGGACTTCGACCACATCGTGTCGTTCTGCGGGCCCGAGCAGGAGTACTTCCTGATCGACCGGCACTTCTTCCTGGCCCGGCCCGACCTGATCAACGCGGGCCGCACCCTGTTCGGCTCCAAGCCGCCCAAGGGCCAGGAGTTCGACGACCACTACTTCGGCGCCATCCCCGAGCGCGTGCTCGGCTTCATGATGGACACCGAGCGTGAGCTGTTCAAGCTCGGCATCCCGGCCAAGACCCGCCACAACGAGGTCGCGCCCGGCCAGTTCGAGATCGCCCCGATGTTCGAGCGGGCCAACATCGCCGCCGACCATCAGCAGCTGCTGATGACGACGTTCAAGACCATCGCCAAGAAGCACGGCATGGAGTGCCTGTTCCACGAGAAGCCGTTCGCCGGGGTCAACGGGTCGGGCAAGCACGTCAACTTCTCGATGGGCAACGCGCAGTTCGGCAGCCTGCTGGTGCCCGGCGACACCCCGCACGAGAACGCGCAGTTCCTGGTGTTCTGCGCCGCGGTGATCCGTGCCGTGCACAAGTTCTCCGGTCTGTTGCGGGTGTCGGTGGCCTCGGCCACCAACGACCACCGCCTCGGCGCCAACGAGGCTCCGCCCGCGATCATCTCGATCTTCCTCGGCGATCAGCTGGCCGACGTGTTCGAGCAGATCGCCAAGGGCGCGGCCACGTCGTCCAAGGGCAAGGGCAGCATGATCATCGGCGTCGACACCCTTCCGGTGCTGCCGACCGACCCGGGCGACCGCAACCGCACCAGCCCGTTCGCCTTCACCGGCAACCGCTTCGAGTTCCGCGCGCCTGGCTCGGGGCAGACGATCAACGTGCCGATGATCATCCTCAACACGATCATGGCCGATTCGCTCGACTACATGGCCACGTGGCTGGAGAAGGCCGTCGGCGACGGCGAGGACTTCGACATGGCCGTGCAGAAGCTGCTCACCGAGATCATCACCGAGCACGGCGCCGTGGTGTTCAACGGCGACGGCTACTCGGAGAACTGGCAGGTCGAGGCGGCGGAGCGCGGTCTGCCGAACCTCAAGACCACGCTCGATGCGATTCCGGAGCTGGTGAAGCCGGAGGCGATCGAGGTCTTCGAGAAGTACGGCGTCTTCAATTCGCGTGAGCTGCACAGCCGTGAAGAGGTCCGCTACGAGATGTACGTGCTGACCGTCAACGTCGAGGCCAAGCTGACGCTGGAGCTGGGATCGACCGTGATCCTGCCTGCGGCGATCCGCTACCAGACGGAGCTGGCGCAGAACGTCGCGACGCTCAAGGCGGCGGGTCTGGAGCCGGACCTGACGCTGCTCGAGGCGGTGTCGACGCCGATCTCGGAGCTGACCACCGCACTGACGCGCGCTCAAGACGGCGATGGGCGAGCACGGTGGCGATTCCGCCGCCGAGGAAGCCGCCCACGCGCAGAGCCTGCTGGGCTTCATGGACGCGGTGCGGGAGGCCGCCGACACCCTCGAAGGTGTTGTGGCAGATGATCTTTGGCCGCTGCCCACCTACCAGGAGATGCTCTACATCCTCTGAGTACCTGGTCACGAGGCACTTACTGCGTCTGGTCCGCACCCGGTCCGCAGTAAGTGCCTCGGTCGCACTGGGCCGCATCGTCGCGTAGGTGCCGGACTGGCCCCGCGACTGACAGGTCCACCTCAGGATCCGCCCGTGACACACCCCGATGGCAACTCGCGCCAAGTGCGTGTCGATGATGCCCTGGTGTGTGGACTGTGGACGCACCGACCAGTCGACAGCCGATCACGATGTGTCGCCGCTTCGAATCCCGCTCGCAGTACGTTAGTGGATCGTCCAGTCCCACTCGCGGTTGCATGTCCGGCAGTGGAGGGCGAGGGCTCGCAGGCCGGTGGCCCAGCCGTGGTGGCTGTAGCTGCTCCGCTCGACCTTGTGGCGTCGGAGTTGGTGCCACCAAGCGAAGTTGTCCATCAGTCTTCACCAGCCCGGATGCTGAGGGCGAGGCCAAGGCGGGCGAGGCCAAGGCCGATGAGGATGGCGACCGGGAGCCCGAACAGGGCTAGCAGGGTGATGGTCATCGCGGGGTGTCCTCGCCGTGGAGGGTGAACTCCCCCTCACGCAGGAGCTGCATGAGGGCGTGCGGGTCGTCCCTGATCCAGGACGGTAGGTGGTCCATGGCTTACGAAGGTAGCTGTGAAGTGGTTGTGAGACATTGTGGCTAGCCCGCCAATCGTGGTAGTGCCAGCGGGTATGCGCCGGTATCCCAATCGGTACAGGAAGGGGCCGCCCCGACCGCGCAGGGTGGTTGCCTCAGCGCCCGCCGTAGGTGGCGTTGCCAGGTCCGACTTCGAGAAAGCTGACCACCGCGCGCTGTAGGTCATCGGTCGCGAAGAGTGCTCCCGACACTGCGGGGGTAACGCTGTCGGCGTGGCGGACTCCACCTGAACGCCATGCCGCGATGATCTCCTTGGTCGCCGCGTGGGCCTTGGTCGGCCCGTCGGCGAGGCGGTCGGTGAGCGCACGAGCGGCAGCATCGACGTCGTCGTGGACGGTGTTCACCACACCCCAAGCGGCCATCGTCGCAGCGTCGTAGACGTCGCCGGTCATGACGAGTTCGCGGGCCCGACCCGAGCCGGCGCGCTCAGCAAGGCGCTGGGGCCCGCCCATCGACGGCGTCAGTCCGACCACGGTCTCGACGAGCCCGAACTTCGCTCGTGGTGCGGCCAGGATGATGTCGCACGCCAGGGCGATCTCGAATGCCGCGGTCAGCGTGAGGCCGTGCGCCGCGAACACCACCGGGCACGGCAGCGCTTCGAGCGGATCAATGATGTTGGCGAACAACCCGCGCCACAACTCGGCACCCCGTTGCGCGGTCAGTCCCTTGAACACGTGGACGTCGACGCCTGCCGAGTTCACCTTGCCCTCTGCACGGAGCAGCAGTGCGCGGGGCGGGTTGGCCGCCAATTCCTCGACCCGTGCGGTCAGCGAGTCGAACATCGCCTGATCGAAGAGGTTCAGCGGTCCGTGGTCGAAGGTCAGGGTGGCGACCTCGGCGCCCGCGGGCGTAGTGGATCGGGCGACCGTGGTGGGTTCGGTTGGCACGGTGCCCAGCGTGTCATGGTTATTCCGGAGACTGTCGAAGAGGGCATGATTGAGGGTGTACGAGGGGAGGTCCGATGACCAGTCAGCGGTTGCGGTCGGCATTCTTCTGGGTGCTCCAGCACACCATCAACCCGCTCGCGACGACTGCCGCCAGATCGGGACACGGGCCGTTCTCGCTGGTGCGCCACGTCGGGCGCAAGTCAGGCACGGTCTACGAAACGCCTCTGATCGTGGCACGCGTCCCTGCAGGGCTTCGTCGCCGAACTGACCTACGGCCCCAACGTCTCCTGGTACCGCAATACTCTGGCCGCCGGAGGATGTGTGCTGATCGTCAAGAACGTCGAGTACGACGTCGGCGCCGTCACTGCGTACTCCAGGGAAGACGGCTTGGACGCCTACGGGTATCCGCAGAAGCTCGTCTTGAAGTTATTGCGACGCGAAGAGTTTCGGCTCCTGCATGTCGAGAACGGTGCGCATTGACGTCCCGCACGCCGGTCACTCGCCGGGAAAGACGATGCCCAGTTGTCGGCGGATCTCGTCCATCGTCGCGAGCGTTGCGGTGGCGGCCGACGACGGATGCAGTCCGAACTCGGTACCGCCGTCGGCGATGATCCGTGCGGCTTCCACCGCGGAGAAGTGCAGCCCGTATCCATCGGCACTGGGCTCCTCGTCGTAGCGAAGTGCGGTTCCGTCGTGGAAGGACACGGTGAACGGACCGGGCGCGTAGAACACGCCGGGGATCACCAGAGTCGCTTCGTCGCCGGCGATGACGGCCGCGCACGGGGTGTCACTCAGGATCGTGGTGTGCAGGCTGGCCTGGCTGCCGCCGGCGTGGGTGAGGATCGCCGAGATCTGTCCGTTCAGTTCGGGATTGGCCAATTGTCCACTGGCCAAGACGGATTCGGGTGCGCCGAAGGTGAAGTGTGCGAGCGCGACGGGGTAGCTGCCGAGATCGAGCATGGGTCCGCCCGCCAATGTCGGGTCGTAGATGCGGTGGTCGGTGGTGAAGTGCTCGCCGTGGTCGGCGATCACCGTGTGGATCGTTCCGAGCATGCCATCGTCGATGATCTGGCGGATCACGTCGAACTTCGGCAGGAACTTCATCCACATCGCCTCGCCCGCGAACAGGCCTGCGCCGCGGGCGGACTCGGCGATCTCGGCGGCCTGTGCCGCGTTGACTCCCATGGGCTTCTCGACGAGGACGTGCTTGCCCGCGGCCAACGCGGCGAGGGCGCACGCATGGTGCTCGGTGTGGGGCGTCGCGACGTAGACGACGTCGACGTCGGGGTCGGCGAGCAACTCCTGATAGCTGCCGTACGCCGCCGGCACCGACCACTGCGCGGCGAATTCATCGGCCCGGGGCTGGCTGCGGGAGCCGACCGCGACGACCTGCTGGGTGGTGTGCTTTTGCAGGGTGGCGGTGAAGCGCTGGGCGATCCACCCTGGTCCCATGATGCCCCAACGCAGCGTCGGGGCGCTTCGTGGATCGGCGGTGCGCGGCGTGGGCAGGTGCTGCGGTGCGGGCATGCCTAGAGCACCGTCAGCGTTGAGTCCGCCGCGAGCTTGAGCGCTTGGTCGACCGGCAGCGCCCGGTACGACGTCGACAGGATCTCCACGCCCCATGGTCCGTCGAAGCCGAGCTCACGCAGTACCGTCACCAGGCCGGTCAGGTCGAAAGAGCCGTCGCCGCAGAGCAACCGGCGCTTGACGGTGTCCTCGAAGAGCGTGCCGACGACATCGGGTGCTGCGTCGTCGAGTTCGACGCCGAAGATCATGCTCGGCGGCAACGCGGTGCGGAGTTCGGCCAGCGTGGTGCCTGCCCGGAACACGTGCCAGGCGTCGACGAGCAGGCCCGCCGCGGGATGGTCTGCGGCGGCCACGATTTCGGCGCCCATCGGCACGGTGGCGATGGCCGAGAACGGCATGGTCTCGATCGCGACCCGGGTGCCGTGCGCGGCGGCCTGCTCGGCGAGCTCGCGCAGCGGTGCGGCCAGGGCCGTCGGGTTGTCCGTCGGCGGGCCGTTCTCGGATCCGATCTTGATGAACACGGGCTTGAGGACATCGGCGGCCTCGAACAGAAGGTCGCGCACGTCATGGGTATGTCCGGGTTCGCCGCGCGGAATCCACCACCGCTCGAGCAGTTCGATCTCGGTGTGCACGAGTCCCGCCTGGGCGACCAGATCGCGAAGCGCTCTCGAAGCCGATGCTGTCGCGGACCGCGACGAGGTCATCGGCGACCAAGCCGAATCCGCAGAAGCCCGCATCGGCGATGGCCGTGATGCGCTCACCGATCGGCACGGGGCTGGTGCCCGGCGTGTCCATCGGGGAGGTGTCGCCCGCGCTGGACCACGACGTGGCGACGAGTTGCGGCATCGGATTCCTTTGGTCAGCGAAAGTACGGTTGTTGACGCCGTCACTCGGGCGATGCGTCGACAACCGTACTTTCGACGGAGATGGTTACTGGTTCTGCGGGAAGCCCAGTTCGATACCGCCGTGGCTCGGGTCGAGCCAGCGGCTGGTGACGGCCTTGCCGCGGGTGAAGAAGTGCACGCCGTCCATGCCGTGGGCGTGGGTGTCGCCGAACAGCGAGGCCTTCCAGCCGCCGAAGCTGAAGTACGCCATGGGAACCGGGATCGGCACGTTGATGCCGATCATGCCGACCTCGACCTCGTTCTGGAAGCGACGCGCGGCGCCGCCGTCGTTGGTGAAGATCGCGGTGCCGTTGCCGTAGGGGTTGGAGTTGATCAGGTCGAGCGCCTCGTCGTAGGTCTCGACGCGCACGACCGACAGCACCGGGCCGAAGATCTCGTCGGTGTAGATGCTCATCTCGGGGGTGACGTGGTCGATCAGCGTGGGGCCCAGCCAGAAGCCGTCCTTGCCGCCGTTCGCCGAGACCTGACGGCCGTCGACGACGATCTTGGCGCCGTCGGCCTCGCCGGCGTCGATGTAGGACGCCACCTTGTCGCGGTGCGCCTTGGTGACCAGCGGGCCCATGTCGGAATCCTTGGTGCCGTCGCCGATCTTCAGGGGCGTCGTGCGCTCGGTGATCTTGGCGACCAGGTCGTCGGCGATCGGGCCGACGGCCACGGCGGCCGAGATCGCCATGCAGCGCTCGCCGGCCGAGCCGAAGCCGGCGTTGACCATCGCGTCGGCGGCGAGGTCGAGGTCGGCGTCGGGCAGGATCACGGCGTGGTTCTTGGCGCCGCCGAGTGCCTGCACGCGCTTGCCCGCCGCCGTTCCGGTGGCGTAGACGTACTGGGCGATCGGGGTGGACCCGACGAAGCTGATCGACTTGATCGCCTTGTTGGTCAGCAGTTCGTCGACGACGGTCTTGTCGCCCTGCAGCACGTTGAACACGCCGTCGGGCAGACCGGCTTCCTTCCACAGCTCGGCCATCCACAGCGACGCCGTCGGGTCCTTCTCCGACGGCTTGAGCACGACGGTGTTGCCCGCGGCGATGGCGATGGGGAAGAACCACATCGGCACCATGGCCGGGAAGTTGAACGGGCTGATGATGCCGACCGGGCCCAAGGGCTGGCGGATCGAGTACACGTCGACCTTGGTGGAGGCGTTCTCGGTGAAGCCGCCCTTGAGCAGATGCGGGATGCCGCAGGCGAACTCGACGACCTCCTGGCCGCGGCTCACCTCGCCGAGGGCGTCGGAGACCACCTTGCCGTGCTCGCTGGTGATGATCTCGGCGAGTTCGCCCTTGCGCGAGTTCAGCAGTTCGCGGAAGTTGAACAGGATCTGGGTGCGCTTGGCCAGCGAGGTGTCGCGCCAGGCCGGGAACGCCGCGGCGGCGGCGTCGATCACGGCGCGGGCGTCCTCGACGCTGCCGAGGGCGAGCTCGCCGGTGACCTCACCGGTGGCGGGGTTGGTCACGGGAGAAGTGTTGCCGCTGGCGCCCGGGTAGGCCTTGTTGTTGATCCAGTGGCCGATGGTGTTGGTCATGTCCATTCTCAATTCTTGTCTTTGGCTGCGTATTTGCTGACGTAGTTCGTCATGGTCGCGAGCTGATAGCGCGAAACCTCTTGCGCGTTCTCGTCCTCGGCGAAAACCGACGACACCATCACGGTGTCGGGCCGGTCGTAGAACCCGATCTCCGCGAGGCCGGAGAAGAACTCGTCCCAGTCGACGTCGCCGTCGCCGATCTTCAGGTGCTGGTGCACCCGGGCGGGGTTGCCGGGCGGGTTGGTGATGTAGCGCAGGCCGTGGCTGCGGTGATGATCCATGGTGTCGGCGACGTGCACCAGCCGCAGCCGATCGCCGGCGGCGCGCATGATCTCGATCATGGCGCCCCCCATGTGATAGGTATGGCAGGCGACGTACACCATGCCGAGGTTGGGGGAGTTGACGCCCCGGATGATGCGCACCGCTTCGAAGCCGTCCTCGACGAAATCGTCCGGGTGCGGATCGACCCGGACGTCGATGCCCTCCCGCTCGAAGATCGGCATGAGTTCCTCCATGGAGCGGAAGAACGCCCGCTCGGACTCCTCGGCACGTTCCGGCCTGCCGGAGAACTCGGTGTTGATGACGTTGACGCCGAGGTCGACGGTGATCTGGATGACGCGCTTCCAGTTCCGCACCGCCGCTTCACGGGCATCCTCGTCGGGCCCGGACCACCGCAGCACCGGCAACACCGATGCGATGCCGACGCCGGCGTCGGCGCACGCCTTGCGGAACTTGGCCACCAGATCGTCGTCGGCGCGCGGGTGGTTGTAGAACGGGATGAAGTCCCGGTGTGGGGTGAGCTGCAGGTTCTCGTAACCCAATTCGGCTACCAGGCGCGGGAAGTCGAGCAGTTCGTAGTCGTGATGGAACGGGGTGGGGTCGAGTGCGATCTTCACGACCTCACGCGCCCTTGATCGAGTCGCGCGAGACCATGTCCACGGCGACCGGCTGCCCGGACTCCAGAGAGGCGACGCCGGCGGCACAGACGGCGGCCGCGGCGTAGCCGTCCCAGGCGACCGGTCCGTCGGTGTAGTCGCCGGTGGCGTCTCCCGCCCGAACGGCGTTCACCCAGCGCTGGATCTCGACGTCGTAGGCCAGGCCGAACCGCTCCTTGAAGCTGGGGGTGATCTGTCCGCCCCAGTGGCCGGGCGCGCTCTTGCGGAGCAGTCCGACGTCGAGGCCGATCATGGCGCTGCCCTTCTCGCCGACGACCTCGGTGCGGACCTCGTAGGCGACGCCGGTGGTGACGAACACCTCGACGTCGACGTGCTTGCCCGACGCGGTCTGGAAGATCGCGATCTGTGGATCCTGAAGACCTTCGGGTGCATTGGGATTGGCGGCGGGCTTGATGATCTGGACCGACGTGATCTCCTCGTCGAACAGGAAGCGTGTCACGTCGACCTCGTGGACCAGTGAGTCCTTGACGATCATCGAGCTGTCGAAGTTCGGCGGGACTTCGGGGTTTCGGTGAGCGCAGTGCATGACCAGTGGCCGACCGAGCTCATCGTCGTCGATGAGGGCCTTCAGCGCGGCGTACTCCTGATCGAACCGTCGCATGAAGCCCACCTGGATCAGCCGCTTGCCGAGTTCGGCCTCACGCTTGACCACCTCGAGCGAAGTCGCGACGTCGGTGGTCAACGGCTTCTCGCACATCACCGGCTTGCCGTACTCCAGACACGCCAGGAGCTGCTTCTCGTGGGTGGGCCCGGGGGTCGCGAGAATGACGGCATCGACTCCCGCGTCGGCGATCGCATCCAACGGATCGGCGATGGCGCGACACCCGGGGATGGTCGCGGCGAGCTGCTCGGCCTTCTCGGTCACGTAGTCATTGACGACGGAGACCCGCGCGCCGGCGATCCTCGCTTCGATGCGCGCGACGTGGTCAGCGCCCATCATGCCGACGCCGAGGACGGCAATTCGTAGATCTGACATGGGTTTTCGACTCCTCGATTCGGTCAGCTGAAGCGAACGGATGGAACGCCGCACGACCCGAGATAGCTGCGGGTGCGCTGAGCGATGGGCAGCGGTGCGTCGACGGCGCAGGGGTACATGTCCTGCTCGACGATGGCGAACACGTCGATGCCGAGCTTGTCGATGGCCTCGAGCAGTGGCGGCATGTCCGGGATGCCCAGCGGCGGCTCGGTCATCGCGCCGAGCTTGACGGCCTCGCCGAACGGCAGGTCCTCGGCTTCGACCTTGGCGCGCACCACCGGGTCGACCTGCTTGAGGTGCAGGTAGCCGATGCGCTCGGGGGCCCGCTCGATGATGGCGATGTTGTCGCCGCCGCAATAGCTGATGTGCCCGGTGTCCAGGCAGAGGTTGACGAACTCGCCGTCGGTGCCGTCGAGGAAGCGGTACACGTTCTCCTCGGTATCGACGTGGCTGTCGGCGTGCGGATGGTATTGCGCGCGCACACCGTACTTCTCGTACATCGCCTTGCCGAGCTCGTTCATCCCGGTGGTCTTCTGCTTCCACTGCGCGGGGGTCAGGTTGCGGTCCTCGAGCACGGCCCCGGTGGACGGGTCACGCCACATCTCGGGGATCACGACGATGTGCTTGCCGCCCACCGCGGCCGTCAGCTTGGCGACGTCCTCGATCTGCTTCCACACCGCGTTCCACGAGTCGTCCCCGCGGACCTCGGACTGGTGAAGATGCTCGAAGACCGTTCCCGCGGAGAGCTTCAGATTGCGGGACGCGAGCTCGTCGGACAGCTGCTTGGGGTCGGTCGGCAGATAGCCGAAGGGACCCAACTCGATCCACTCGTAGCCGGATGCGGCGACCTCGTCGAGGAAGCGCGTGTACGGGGTCTGGTTGGGGTCGTCGGGGAACCAGACACCCCAGGAATCTGGGGCCGATCCGACCAGGATTGTGCTCATCTGTTGGTCATTCCTTTCAGCGATCGGAGGGGCGGACGAAGGGACGCTGGATCTTCTTCCAGTCGGCGTAGGTCGCATACGCGGCCTGGGTGGACTCCAACGTGGATGTCTCGGATACCGGCACGTCCCACCAGGACTCGCTGTCCGGGGCCGGGATCAGCGGGTCGGTCTCGACGTGGATCACCGTCGTGCGATCGCTGGCCTTGGCGACCTTGACCGCGTCGGTGAACTCGGCGGCGGTGACCACCCGGATGACGTCTGCGCCGAGGCTGGCGGCGTTCGCGGCCAGGTCGACGGGCAGCTTGGCGCCGTCGAGCCTGCCGTCGTCGCTGCGGTAGCGGTACGAGGTGCCGAACCGCTGAGAGCCCAACGCCTCCGACAGCGAGCCGATGGAGGCGAAGCCGTGGTTCTGCACCAGCACGACGATGACCTTGACGTTCTCCTGCACCGCGGTGACCAGTTCGGTGGCCATCATCAGGTACGAGCCGTCGCCGACCATGATGAACACGTCGCGGTCCGGTTCGGCCATCTTGGCGCCGATGCCTCCGGCGACCTCGTAGCCCATGCAGGAGAAGCCGTATTCGACGTGATAGCCCTTGCGGTCGCGGGTGCGCCACAGCTTGTGCAGGTCGCCCGGCATCGAGCCCGCTGCGCACACCACGACGTCCCGCGCGTCGGACAGCGTGTTGGCCAGGCCGATCACCTGGTTCTGGTTCAGGGCGGCGCCGTCGTCGAGCTTGTATACGGCGGAGACGGTGTCGTCCCACTCCTGCGCGAGTTCGCCCACGCGGGTGCGATATTCGTCGCTCACCGAGTAGTCGCCAAGCGCCACGCCGAGCGCTTCGATCGCCTCGCGGGCGTCCGAGACGACGCTCACCCCGCCCTGCTTGACCGAGTCGATGCGACGCCACGTTGACGTTCACGAAGCGGACGTCGGGGTTGTTGAACGCCGTTCGCGACGCGCTGGTGAAATCGCTGTAGCGAGTGCCGATTCCGATGACGACGTCGGCCTCGGTGGCGAGAGCGTTGGCCGCGGTGGTCCCGGTCGAGCCGATCGCGCCGACGGACTGCGGGTGGTCGTAGGGGAGTGACCCCTTGCCTGCCTGGCTCTGCCCGACCGGTATGCCGGTCTTCTCGCAGAACGCTGCGAGCGCATCGGTGGCGTCGGAGTAGATGACACCACCCCCCGCGACGATCAGCGGCTTGCGGGCGGTGCGGATGATCTCGGCGGCGCGCGCGATCACCGAGCGTTCCGGCAGCGGACGCGCGACGTGCCAGGTGCGCTCGGCGAACAGGGATTCCGGCCAGTCGTGGGCTTCGGCCTGCACGTCCTGCGGGATGGAGATCGTGGCCGCGCCGGTTTCGACCGGGTCGGTCAGCACCCGCATCGCGCCGAGAAGCGCGGCGGGCAGCTGCTCGGGACGCCACACCCGGTCGAAGTAGCGCGACACCGGCTTGAACGCGTCGTTGACGGTGACGTCGCCCGAGGACGGCAGCTCGAGTTCCTGCAGCACGGGCGAACTGGCCCTGGTCGCGAACGTGTCGGCCGGCAGGAGCAGGACGGGCAACCGGTTGATGGTCGCGAGTGCCGCACCGGTGAGCATGTTGGTGGAGCCGGGTCCGACGCTGGCGGTCACGGCCCAGGTCTGCAGGCGGTCCTTCTGACGGGCATAGGCGACGGCGCTGTGCACCATGGCCTGCTCGTTTCGGCCGAGCACGTAGCGCAACGACGGCTCGGAGCCCGACTCGAGCGCGGTGACCTCGTCCTGCAGGAGCGCCTGCCCGAGGCCTGCCACGTTGCCGTGCCCGAAGATCCCGAAGGCGCCCGCGAAGAACTTGGTGCGCACGCCGTCGTGCTCGACGAACTGATTGCCGAGGAACCGAATCGTGGCCTGCGCGACGGTGAGTCGCACGGTGGCCTCGCCGTCGGCGATCTTCTCGGCGCGCTTGGGTGCGGTGGAAACCATGGGGTCAGGCTCCTGTCTGGTGCAGGGGAAGTCGAGGATCCACGGGCTGGTCGTCCCAGGTGCCGCGGAGCCAAGCGTGTTCGGGGTCGTCGACGATCTTCCAGGCGCGTTCGGCGCCGGGTCCGGCCATCACGTTGAGGTAGTACATGTGGTAACCGGGCGCGGCGACCGAGGGGCCGTGATAGCCGTGCGGCACCAGCACGACGTCGCCGGTGCGCACCTCTTCGAGGACCTCGATCGGGCGGTCGGGAGTGCCGTACACGCGGTGGTAGCCGAAGCCGCGCGAGCCGTCGGGTCCGGGTGCGATCTCGAAGTAGTAGATCTCCTCGAGCTCCGACTCGGTCGGCGGTGTTCTCGTCGTGCTTGTGTGCCGGGTAGCTCGACCAGTTGCCGCCAGGCGTGATGACCTCGCACGCGATCAGCGAGTCGGCCTCGAAGACGCCCGCGGTGCCGAAGTTGTGCACCTGTCGGCTGCAGTTGCCCGCCCCACGCAGTTCGACGGACACGTCGGCCGCGGCCACCCTGCGATTGGGGAACGAATTCTTCGCCCTGGCACCGCAAATCGCGAAGCGGCCTTCACCGGAGATTCGGTACTCCTTGCCGATGCCGATGTAGACCATGTCAGCTGGGGCCGTCGAAGACCGAGGCGCGCGGGGTCAAGTCGAATGTCTCGTCGTCGCATTCGACGGATCCGCCGCCGGCCAGCGGAAGGATCATCACCTCGGTGTCGCCGGTGTGCAGCTCCGCGCTTTGGCTGTCATCGAGTTCGAGCACCTGCAAGGAGGATTCGGTCCAACCGGCGGACTCCGGCGTGATGTCGACGGTGTACGGCAGTTCGGCGCTACGCGCTGGGATGTAGAGCTTGCTGTGCATGTTCACCTCACCATCGAGACGGCGGCGGCGACCGCGGAGCTGACGTCGTCATCGGCCGGGTAGAGCAGGGTGCGGCCGACGATGAGCCCGCGCACCGAAGGCAGGCCGAGTGCCTTCTCCCAGCTGGCGAACGCTTCGTCGGGGTCGGGCGGATCGCCACCGAGCAGAAGCGTCGGCAGGGTGGTGGACTCCATGACGCGGTCCATGTCCTCGACGACGGGCAGCTTCATCCAGGTGTACGCCGACGTGGCGCCAAGGCCCTGGCAGATGTGCACCGACTTGATCACCGCGTCGGGGGAGAGGTCGTTGCGCACCTTGCCGTTGACCCGGCTCGACATGAACGGCTCGAGCATGGCGATCAGGCCGTGTGCGGCCAGCTCGTCGACCGCGGTGGCGCAGGCAGTCATGGTGGCCACTGTGCCTGGATCG
Organism: uncultured Actinomycetota bacterium; assembly: GCA_963735245.1. Classification (GTDB taxonomy): domain Bacteria; phylum Actinomycetota; class Actinomycetes; order Mycobacteriales; family Mycobacteriaceae; genus Mycobacterium. Next base: position 90,719 of record CAVTKI010000016.1, on the reverse strand, counting down.
TCGAGGGCGATGCGGCACAACATCTTTCCGCCGTTCATCCTTGCCGCGGCGGTCGATGCGGCCGTGGCACCGGTCATCCGGTCGTCGAATTCGAAGGCGGCGCCCGCCAGTCCGCCACGGTTGAAGGAGGAGAACACGACCTTGTCCTCGAGAGCGCCGAGCAGCAGCAGGTCGTCGAGGATGTCGGACGTGGCGAGCACTCCGTCGACGCCGGGATCGGCAAGCGCGGCACGAAGCCGGTCGAGCAGATCGGTGCGGCTGTTCATCGCGGTCGGTCGATTGCCGACGGCGAGCGCGCCGCGGGCGGGGTGGTCGGCGGCAACGATCATCAGCCTGCCGTCGCCGCGGATGGTCGGGCGGGTGGTGCGACCGTCCCAGGCACGGGCTACCGCACCGGGATCGGCTGCCCGCAGGTCGGTCACTGCGGCGTAGTCGGTGCAAGCCGGGGCGAGCGGAGCGACGGGGGAAACTTCTGCGCTAGACATTCACGGCCTCCACGGCGGTCTGTTCGGCCAACTCGGCCACTTCGGCGGCGGTTGGCATGGCGGTAGAGCATTCGAGCCGGGATGCCACGATGGCGCCGGCGGCGTTCGCGTAGCGCAGGGTCTTCTCCAGCGGCCAGCCGTGCAGCAGGCCGTGAATCAGGCTGCCGCCGAAGCTGTCTCCGGCGCCGAGGCCGTTGACGACGTCAACCTCGTTCGGCAGGACGGTGACCGAGCTGTGCCTGGTCTTGCCGAGGACACCGCGCGGTCCCTGCTTGACGATCGCCAGTTCGACACCGAGGTCGAGCAGCGCATCGGCCGCCTTGCGTGGGTTGCTCTCGCCGACGGCGATCTCGCACTCCTCGCGGTTGCCCACCGCGACGGTGACCTGTGTGAGCGCGCGCTGCACCTGCTCGGTGGCGTCGGCGGGGGTGGCCCAGAACATCGGCCGGTAGTCCAGGTCGAGCACTGTCAGTGGGGCGCGGTCGCGCGCTTCCCAGGCCGCGAAATGCGCACTGCGACTCGGCTCTTCGGAGAGTCCAGTAACGGTGGACCAGTACAGGCGGGCGCTGCGCACGGCGTCGGCGTCGATCTCGTCGGCGCGGATCTGCAGATCGGGCGCCGACGGCTTGCGGTAGAAGTACAGCGGGAAGTCATCCGGCGGAAAGATCTCGCAGAACGTCACCGGCGTGGGGTACTCGTCGTGGGTGGTGACGTAGCGGTTGTCGACACCGAGCCTGCTCAGTTCCTCGCGGACGAACTTTCCGAACGGGTCGGCGCCGACGCCCGAGATCAGCGCAGTCCGGTTGCCGAGGCGGGCGGCGGCCACCGAGACGTTGGCCGCGCTGCCGCCGAGGAACTTGCCGAACGACTCCACCTCCTCGAGTCCGACGCCGATCTGAAGGGGATAGATGTCGACGCCACTGCGCCCGATGGCGAGGACATCGAATGCCTGGCTGGCTTGGCTCGGTCAAGACGAACTCCCAAATACGAGACGTGAGCTTGGGTGGCGACGGGGTGCGCCTGTGTCGCCTCAACTGTGCTCCGCGTCACCGCTCCATGTCAAGACTTTGTCCTGACATTCTTACTTCACGTCATGACAATGTACTGTGATCTGCACTACTAGCTAATCCCCTACGGGCAGCCCGACGATCGGAGCGCGCGTGACCACGACGCTGACTGTCGAAATCGACCGTTCGAGTCCCGTGCCGTTGTACTTCCAGGTTGCGCAGGTGTTCGAAAAGGCCATCCTCGACGGTGATCTCAAGCCCGGTGATCGGTTCGAAAACGAACTGGCACTGGCGAAGCGGTTGAACCTCTCGCGCCCGACGACGCGGCGTGCGATCCAGGAATTGGTCGACAAGGGCATGTTGGTGCGCAAGCGCGGCGTGGGCACCCAGGTCGTGCAGACGCCGGTCCACCGGCCCGTCGAACTGACCAGCCTGTTCGACGATCTGGCCCGAGCCGGTCAGGGGCCGGCAACGACGGTGCTCGATTATCACATCGGGACGGCGTCCGAAGAGATCATCGGGCACCTCAATCTCGCGCCGGACGCGGACGTGCTGACGATGCGCAGGCTGCGAAGCTCCGGTGGTCAGCCCTTGGCGCTGATGACGAATTATCTGCCCGCGGCGCTGGCTCCCGACCGTGACGAGTTGGAGCGGGCCGGGCTCTATCAGGCCCTTCGGTCGCGCGGTGTCCACATCCGGCTCGCCCGCCAGCGCATCGGCGCCAAGATCGCAGACCGGGAGGAGGCGCGTCTCCTCGACGAGAAGCCGAAGGCTGCGCTGCTGGTCATGAACCGCACGGCGTTCGACGACTCGGGGCGCATCGTCGAGTACGGCAGCCACGTGTACCGGGCCTCCCGCTACTACTTCGACACGACTCTCGTCGACCGCTAGCCCGGCCTCCCGACGGATTTTCGTGGGATGGCAACGCCGGCCCGGCCCGGCGCGCTGTTCGCTTTAAAGTCAGAATGTCAGGACAATCTCTTGACATCGGCTCGTGGCCGGGATTACGTTGCGGTACACGCGCCGGGCGCGTCGCACACGGCTCTGGCGTCGTCTTCGGTGGATCTCAACTCCATCTCGCCACGGGCCTGAAGGACGTCAATGACCAAGGAATCGACCGGCATCGCCGTCACCGGCGCTGGAATGGCGAGAGACGTTCGATGGGGCTTGATGGCGACGGGCCAGATCGCTGCGTTGATGGCCGAGTCGGCGCGACCGGGCCGGTTCGTCGCCGTCGCGAGTCGGTCCGCGGATCGGTCCAGGACGTTCGCCGACAAGTACGGCATCGCCCGCAGTTACGGCAGTTATCAAGCGTTGCTGGATGATCCGGACGTCGACGCGGTCTACATCGCGCTGCCGGTCGCCCAACACTCCGAGTGGACCGTCAAGGCGCTGCGGGCAGGCAAGCACGCGCTGTGCGAGAAGCCGCTCGCCGTCGACGCGGGCGGAGGTCGCGGCCGACTTCGATGCCGCCGCATGCGGCCGATCGGCTGTGCGTGGAAGGCCTGATGTGGCGCTGGCACCCGCAGACCCGCCTGGCCCGCGACGCTCGTCGCCGACGGTGCCATCGGCACGTTGCGCAGCGTCCGCGCCGCGTTGACGGTGCCGATCCCGCCAGGACGACATCCGCCGTTCCCGTGAACTCGGCGGTGGCGCATTGGGCGACCTGGGTTGCTACTGCGTCAGCGCCATCCGGTTGTTCGCCGGTCAGCCCGAGCAGATCTACGCCGTCGGACTCGACGACGGCGCCGACGTCGAGATGCGGGTGTCGGCCACGGCGCGTCATCCAGGCGGGGTGTTGTCGCAGTTCGACATCGGCTTCGACATGTCCCGGCGCGACCAGATCGAGCTGGTCGGCACCGACGGCCACATCACCGATCGACCGATCCGTGGATCTGCGGAGATGGCGGTGTCGAGCTGGTCAGCGCAGGCGATCGGCGCGGTGCTCGAAATCGATCCGGAGGGCGTCTTCGCCCTGACGGCACGGAGGCCGATGTCTACCGGATCGAGATCGAGACCGTCTCCGATGCGATCGCAGGACCTCCGATCTCGAGTTCGGCAGGCTCGACGCGACCGATCAGATGGCCGCCATCGACGCCGTTCGACAGGTCGATCGAGACCGGAATTCCGGTGCTGCTGTGATCGAAATATACTTAGGCCCAATGTATTTCGTGTTCTACATGGCCGTTTTCCCGACCGTGCAGATCTAGCAAACATTTGACCTGCAGTCCTAATGTCCGAACAAAGTATTGACTTCTGCGTGTGATGCGTATTACATCAACGGTGAACAAGCGATGACCACCACAGTGCGGGACCACCATCCCGCCGCCGGCTCCACTCGAGAGGGAGTACCCATGAAGTTCCGATCCGTTCCGCAGTGCGGCGGGCCGACGCCCCGTCAGTCGCGGGGCCGTCGCGTTCCCTTGGCCATCGGCGCGCGTCCTGTCGGCCGTCGTGCTGGCGGCCTGCTCCAGCACCGGCGGTAAGCCGGCCGACACCGGCGGCGGCGGCGGTGGCAGCGGCGGCGGAGTGAACACGCCGCGCGTCACGATCGCCATGGTCACCCACGAGGTACCCGGTGACACCTTCTGGGACCTGATCCGCAAGGGCGCTCAGGCCGCCGCGGACAAGGACAACATCGAGCTGAAGTACTCGAACGATCAACGAAGGCCCCGAACCAGGGCAACCTGGTGCAGAACGCCGTCGACAGCAAGGTCGCCGGGCATCGCCATCACGCTGGCCAAGCCCGACGCCATGAAGCCGGCAGTCGCGAACGCGGTCTCCGCGGGACATCCCGGTGGTCGCCTTCAACTCCGGCATCGACCAGTGGAAGGACATGGGTGCGCTGGAGTACTTCGGTCAGGACGAGAAGCTCGCAGGTGATACCGCCGGCAAGCGGCTCGCCGCCGAAGGCGCCAAGAAGGTGCATCTGCGTGATCCAGGAGCAGGGCTCGGTCGCGCTGGAAGCCCGCTGCGCCGGTGTCACAGGCCGGGCTTCGAGCGGTACCGTCGAGCAACCTGAACGTCACCGGTACGGACCTGCCGTCGGTGGAGTCGACGATCGGCGCCAAGCTGCAGCAGGACCCGAGCATCGACTACATCGTCACGCTCGGTGCGCCCGATCGCGCTGACCGCCGTCAAGTCGGTCGGCGACACGGGCAGCAAGGCCAAGATCGGCACCTTCGACACCAACGCCGCGCTGGTCGCCGCCGTCAAGGACGGCAGCGTGCAGTGGGCCATCGACCAGCAGCCGTACCTGCAGGGCTACCTGGCGATCGACTCGCTGTGGCTCTACCTCAACAACAAGAACCTCATCGGCGGCGGCCAGCCGACGTCTGACCGGGCCGTCGTTCATCGACAAGATCCAATATCGACTCGGTGGCCGCGCTGGCCAAGGCCGGTACTCGCTAGCCGGAGCGAATAGGTACGAAAGGACATGACTACAACCCAAGCAGATCTCGACCTCGGTACCCACAAGGTCGTCACCGACGAGCGAGTCAAGGAACAGAACCGCCTGCAGCGCTTGCTGATTCGTCCCGAGATGGGCGCGCTCGTCGGCGCGATCGCGATCTTCATCTTCTTCGCCATCGTCGCGCCGCCGTTCCGCAGCCCCGAGGCGCTGGCCACGGTGCTGTACGCCAGCTCGACGATCGGCATCATGGCGGTCGCGGTCGGGCTTGCTGATGATCGGCGGCGAGTTCGACCTGTCGGCCGGTGTCGCGGTGACCACCAGCGCACTGGCGGCCTCGATGCTCGCCTACAACCTGCACCTGAACCTGTGGCTCGGGGCGGCGCTGGCGCTGTGCGTCTCGCTGGCCGTCGGGTTCTTCAACGGCTACCTGGTGATGAAGACCAAGATCCCCTCGTTCCTGATCACGCTGGGCTCGTTCCTGATGCTGACCGGTATCAACCTGGCCGTGACGAAGCTGGTCACCGGACAGGTCGCCTACCTCGAACGTGGCCGACATGCAGGGCTTCGAGCTCGGCCAAGGCGGTCTTTCGCATCGTCTTCACGTCATCGGCGTCTCGGTCAGGATCACGGTGCTGTGGTGGATCCTGTTCACGCTCGTCGCGACCTACGTGTTGTTCAAGACGCGGATCGGCAACTGGATCTTCGCGGTCGGCGGCAACCTGGACAGTGCCCGCGCCGTCGGTGTGCCGGTGAACAAGGTCAAGATCGGCCTGTTCATGTTCGTTGGCTTTGCGGCATGGTTCGTCGGCATGCATGTGTTGTTCTCGTTCAACACGATTCAGTCTGGCCAGGGCGTGGGCAACGAGTTCCTGTACATCATCGCCGCGGTCATCGGTGGCTGCCTGCTCACCGGCGGCTACGGCACCGCGATCGGCACCCTGATCGGTGCCTTCATCTTCGGCATGACCAACCAGGGCATCGTCTACGCCGGCTGGAACCCGGACTGGTTCAAGTTCTTCCTCGGCGCCATGCTGCTGTTCGCGGTCATCGCCAACAACGCCTTCCGTAACTACGCGGCGAAGAGGTAGGGAAACAGAACATGAGCACTACTGCTGAAGCCCCGATCGCCGAGACCCCGTCGGGTGGCGACGCGCCCCTGGTCGAGCTCAAGGGCGTCGGGAAGAGCTACGGAAACATCATCGCGCTCAAGGACATCAACCTGCGGGTGGGTGCCGGACAGGTCACCGGCGTGCTCGGTGACAACGGTGCGGGCAAGTCGACGCTGATCAAGATCATCGCCGGCCTGCACAAGCCGACCGAAGGCGAACTGCTGGTCGACGGCAAGCCGATGACTTTCGACTCGCCCAAGGATGCGCTGGCCAACGGGATCGCCACGGTGTACCAGGACCTGGCCGTCGTCGCGCTGATGCCGGTGTGGCGCAACTTCTTCCTCGGTCAGGAGCTGCGCAAGAAGGCCCGCTGAAGTCGCTGGACATCAACGCGATGCGGGCCACCACCATCTCGGAACTGAAGAAGATGGGCATCGACCTGCCCGACGTCGACGCGCCGATCGGCTCGCTGTCGGGTGGTCAGCGCCAGTGTGTGGCGATCGCGCGTGCCGTGTTCTTCGGTGCACGGGTGCTGATTCTGGACGAGCCGACCGCCGCACTGGGCGTCAAGCAGTCCGGCGTGGTGCTGCGCTACATCACCGCGGCCAAGGAGCAGGGTTTCGGGGTCATCTTCATCACCCACAACCCGCACCACGCGCACATGGTGGGCGACCACTTCGTGCTGCTCAACCGCGGACGGCAGAAGCTGGACTGCACGTACGACGAGATCGACCTGGAACACCTGACCCAGGAGATGGCCGGCGGCAACGAACTCGAGGCGCTGTCCCACGAACTGGGCCGCAAGTAGCGGTTCACCGCTCAGATCCAGGACCCCGTCGGCCGCATGGCCGGCGGGGTTCTGTCATGTGCGAATGGCGAGAGCCCACTGCGGACCTGGCCCCTCGTGCTTGAGTGGACGCCGTGCACGTCACCGTATTCGGAGCCACCGGCGGGATCGGCGGCGTCTCGCATGATCGACGACCTGAGTCTGCGGCCTGCCGGCACGGCGCTCAGCAGGCCTGACCAGTTCGGTACGCCTCGCGCATGTCGCCGAACGCGCAGGTCCGACGCGTGCACGCACGCCGCTGGTGAGGGGCTCGAGCGACCACATCGCGGGCCTCGGCGATTGCGCACTCGAACCGTGTCGTGTGACGCCGTGGACGTCGAGTCTCGCCACGCCAGATCGGTCGCCTGGAGAACGCGGCTCGGTCGCCACGCCGGCACCGTCAGCACGCCGCGGGGCCTGCCGTACGGTGGCGCCGCTGTCCTTCGGAACCCCGACGCACTCGAAGAACTCGTAGGCAGGGTGCCTTCGCAGGATCGTCGAGCACCGCTGTCGGATCGACGTCGCGGATTGAGCACGCAGTCGCGCCGACTGCAGCCGACCTCGCACCGCGGAGTCGTCGACGGCCTCGAATGCCGTGGTCGCGCTGACCTCGCGTCGCGCGAAGCAAGGTCGATGCCTGCGGCCCGATCGTGCGCGGCCGCGAGCACGATCGCCGCGTTCCTCGTCTGATGCAGCTGAACGACGCCGCGCAGTGCCGTCGCCAACGGCTCGCGCCCACGCGACCTGCAATTGACGATCACCTCGTCCGGGTGTCGACGCAAGACCTTGGTTGGCACGCCGATTAGAGGGCCTGCCGCCGTGCCGGGCCACTGCGGCTGCGGTCCGGAACAACTTGGCGCGAGGTTGTACTGGCCAGCTTCGACGAATCCGCAGCGGCTGCGCCAGTGCCCGTTCGGCTATGATCGCGCACTGTCGCCGACCGCGAAACTCCGTCCATCACCCGTCGCTCCGCCCGCCTCGGCGACGTCGCGGCCGAGTTCGGCGACGACGCCTGCGAACTCGTGCCCAAGACGATGCCGCCGACCGAAGCCTTGATCGATCGGCGTGCAGGTCGCTGCCGCAGATGCCGCAGTAGTCGACCTGCACCACGACCTCACCGGGCAGTGGCGTCGGGTCGGGGATGTCGCTCGGTGCACTCTCGGCCGTCGGCGCCGAGGATGACCGCCTGCATCAGTTGTTCTCGGGCAGGCCGCTCGGCCAGGACTCGGCGTGCACGTCCGCGGTGGCTGGCCAGCACCTCGGCCAGCAGCGTCCTCGTCGATCGGCTCGGTGGCCGCACGGACCGCCGAGTCGAGGTGATGCGGCTTGGCCGTGCCGATGAGTGTTGTCGGGCAACCCGACCGCTGGATCGCGAACTGGTTGGCCAGGAACGCGATATCGGTTCCGCGTTGCTCGCAAAGCGTCGTTGGCCCGCCGTGACGCCGCGACCATCCGCGTCGCTGGCCGCCACGTCCTGCTTGAGCCCGCCGGGGGTGAGGAGACCGAGGGCGACCGCCGCCGCATTGATCACCCCGGTGCCGTTGGCGTCGGCGGTCGGCAGCAGTCCGTCGGTGAGTTCGGTGTTGAGCAGGGTGAAGTGCGCATAGTTGAGCACCACGTCCAGGTCGGTCTCGCTGATCGCCCGCCGCATGGCGTGCAGCGGGTACCCGCTCATCCCGATGAAGCGGCACTTGCCCTCGTCGCGAAGTCGCACCAGTTCGGCGTACGAGTCCGCGAAGACACCATCCAGCTCCACGAACTCGATGTCGTGGAGTTGCAGGATGTCGACGTAGTCGGTCTGCAGCAGACCGAGGCTGGTGTGGACGCCGTCTCGAATTCTCTTGGGGGAGAAGTCGAACTCGTCGAACCCGTAGCGCCCGGCCTTGGTGCCGACGATGACTCGAATCCCGCGTGCCCTTCAGCGCTTCGCCGAGCCGCTGCTTCGGCGAGGCCGCCCCCGTAGTAGGGGGAGGAGTCGAAGAAGTTGATCCCGGCGTCCAGCGCGTCGTGCACCGACTTGATCGCCGTCGACTCGTCGGCAGTGCCGAACATGTCTCCGAGCGGGGAGGTGCCGAACGACACCGCCGACACCTCGAGCCCGGTCTTGCCGAGCGCGTGGTAGTCCATCAGCCCACCGTCGAGGAGAGTGCGGAGTTGGCGGCCTTGAGCACTTCGGCCGCCACCGCGATGCCCTCGATGCGGCCCAGCTCGGTGTCCTCGTGCTCGATGTTGACCAGCATGTCGGGGTCGACCTCGTGCAGGGCGCGCAGGAACTCGGTCCAGTAGGCGGTGTCGTGACCCTTGCCGAGCGCGACGAAGTCCCACGCGGACTCCTTCGGCCACTCGTTGGCCCATTCGTCGCCGCCGAGATTGGTGCGGGGCTCGTCCGGTGTCAGTCGACGGAAGCTGTTGTCGAGCACGCCGTTCAGCGCCGCGTATTCGGGATTGACCCGGACGTCCTTGGCCGCCGCGTGGACCACGAGTTCGCCGAGGTGACGGACGACCGCCACGGGATCCATCTGCTGCCAGAACAGATGCGACGCATCGAGTTCCACACCGACGTTGGTGGTGCCTGCGAGATCGACGAGTTGATGCATCGTCGCGCTGTTGAACACGATGTTCTGCGGGTGCAGTTCCAGGGCGACCTTGACGTCGCTGTCACGGGCGAGCTTGTCGGTCTCCCGCCAGAAGTCCGCAGTGATCGCCCACTGGTAGTCGAGGACGTCGAGTGCGGCCGAGTTCCAGGCGTTCACGATCCAGTTGGTGCGCGTTGCGGAAGATTCGCCACCGGGCAGGCCCGACATGGTGACGACGCGATGCTGGCCGAGTCGCTCGGCGAGACGGATCGATCGGCGGATGTCTTCGGCGTGCTTCGGGCCGATGTCCGGGTTGGGATGCAGCGGGTTGCCGTTGCAGTTCAACCCGGCGATGGACACCCCCGTGCCCTCGAAGATGCCCAGGTAGTCGTCGCGGGCGGTGTCACTGACCAGGATGTCGTCGAAGGTCGGCACGTGTACTGGAGGCAGGAATCCTCCGGTGTTGATCTCGATGCCGGTCAGGCCGACGTCGGCGATCGCCGCAATGGCTTCGGGCAGCGGCCGGTCGTGGAGGATGGCGTTGTAGAGGCCGAGTTTCATTGAGCTTGTGTCCCTTCGGGTTTGGTGGGTGAGAGTCTAGAGAACCTTGACGGCGAGCGCCGCCGCCGTTGGCTGATTCGGTGATCGCGGCGACGACCTGCAGGCCGTGCAGTCCGACCTCGAAGCCGGGCAGCGGACCCAGGTCGCCGATGCCGGCGATCTGGTCGAGGAACGCGCGGGTCTGATAGTTGAAGAGATCGGCGACGCCGTGGCCGACGCCGCCGGCGTCCATCGGCAGGCCGCCGCGGATGTAGGGGTGGTCGGGCCCGATCAGCACGCGGCGCGGGCCGCCGAGCTCGCTGCGGACGTCGTCGGCCGAGATCTGGAACTCACCGGCACGGTGCAGATCCCACGCGGCTGAACCCTTGGAGGCGAACAACTCGAAGCCGAGTCCGTCGGGCAGGTTGTGTGCGACGCGGGACGCCGAGAACGTTCCGACCGCGCCGTTCTCGAACCGCGCGGTGAAGGTGGCGACGTCCTCGTTCTCCACCGGCGCGAGGTCGTCGCTGACGGCGCCCTTGGTGTGGCCGTAGGTGACGCCGACGGGAACCGGACGCTCGGTGACGATGGTGGCGAACGACGCGCCGCTGACCTCGACGATCGGCCCGCAGACGAACTCCGACAGATCCAGCAGGTGGCTGCCCACGTCGGCGAGCGCGCCGGTGCCGGGTCCGCCCTTGTACCGCCAGGTGATCGGCGAGGTGGGATCCAGCGCGTAGTCGCACCAGTAGTGACCGTTGAAGTGCACCAGGTCACCGAGCGTGCCCGCGGCGAGTTCGCGCCGGATCATCTCGACGGCGGGGGAGCGGCGGTAGGTGTAGCCGACGGCGGTGACCCTGTCGGACTTCTTCGCGGCGGCGACCATGGCCTCGGCGTCGGCGAGCGAGCCGGCCAAGCGGCTTCTCGCACAGCACGTGCTTGCCCGCGGCGAGCAGTCCTTCGACGATCTCGCGGTGCAAGTGGTTGGCCACCACGACGCTGACCGCGTCGATGTCGGGTGCGTCGGCGATGGCGTGCCAGTCGTACTCGGCGCGCTCGTATCCGTATCGCTTGGCGGTGTCGTCGGCGACCGCTTCGTTCATGTCCGCGATCGCGACCAGGCGGACATCTGGCCGGTCGGTGCCGAACAGCGTGGTCGCGCTGCGATACCCGGCGGCGTGCGCTCGTCCGGCCATGCCGCCGCCGATGACGGCCACGCCGATTGAGTTGGTCATCAATGCTCCCCGTTGGCTTGATTCGGGTTTCAGGACTGGTCTCGACACCCTTGGTTTGTTCCGGTCTATTTGACCGGTCTAAGTTGATACTATGAGCCAGGTCACGAGGTTCTGTCAAGCCCCGTGCCGACACCCGAGGAGAACCAGTGGAGAACCGCCGCGAACGGCCGACCATGCAGGACATCGCCGATCAGGTCGGGGTGTCGAAGGCGCTGGTCTCGCTGGTGTTCCGCAAGGCGCCAGGGCCGAGCGAGGAGACCAGGGCGAAGGTCTTCGCCGCCGCCGAGGAACTGGGCTATCGCGTCAACCGCACCGCGGCTCTGATGACCGCGCGGCGCTCGCACCTGATCGGGGTCATGACCGACATCCGCAACAGCTTTCACGCCGAGATGGTCGAGGACATCGTCGAAGCCTCCGACCGAGCGGGCTACGAAGTGGTGCTCGGCGCGGTCACGACCACCCACGGCGAGTCGAAGGTCATCGATACGCTTCTCGACTTCCGTTGTGAGGGAGTCATTCTGCTCGGGCCGGAGTCAGACGTCGCGACGCTCACCGAGATGGGGCAGCAGCTGCCCACGGTCGTCGTCGGCCGCCGCGTGGCCTCGCCGGCATTGGATGTCGTCCGCGCCGCGGACGCACGGGGTATCGGTGCGGTGGTCGATCATCTCGTCGGGCTCGGGCACCGGCGCATCGTTCACGTCACCGGTGGCTCCGGTTCGATCGCCGCCGACCGTCGCAAGGGTTACCTGCGGGCGATGCGCCGCAACGGCTTGGACGAGCACGTCGAGTTCATCGAGGGCGACTTCACCGAGAACGCAGGCGTCGACGCGGCGAAGGTCCTGCTCACTGCCGACCGCCTGCCGAGTGCGGTCGTCTGCGCCAACGACCGCAGTGCGGTCGGCGTGCTCGATGCGCTGCGTCGGGCCGGCGTCGACGTGCCGGGTGCCGTGTCGATCACCGGCTACGACGACAGCGTGCTCGCCCAACTCGGCCACATCGACCTCACGTCGGTGAGCCAGGCCCCGCGCGAGCAGGCCAATCGGGCCGTCGAGGCGGTCGTCGAACGACTCGACCGTGGCCGTACCGAGCCGGCCTCCTCGGTGCTGATGCCGCAACTCGTGGTCCGGGGCACCACCGCTGCGCCAGCCGGTCCATGAGGGTGTCGCGCCGAGACCACTTGGGTATGCGATCGGTCATGAGTACATCAACTGTGTCCAAAGTGGACGTCGGTCCGCAGCGGGTCGCGAGGCGAGTACTGGTCAACGCGCCTGCAAGGGACGTGTTCGCGATCGTCGTCGATCCACACCGCCATCCCGAGCTCGACGGTTCCGGGACCGTCCGTGACGTTCCCATCAAGGGCCCCCACCGCCTCTCGGTCGGTGACAAGTTCACCGTCGGGATGAAGCAATACGGGCTGCCCTACAAGATCACCTCGACCGCCACCGAGGTCGAGGAAGCCAAGGTCGTGGAGTGGCAGCATCCGCTCGGCCACCGGTGGCGTTGGGACCTGGTCGCAACGGCCCCGGGCACGACCGAGGTCACCGAGACCTTCGACTACAGCACCGCCAAGGCGACCGCGCTCATCACGATGTTCGGCTTCCACGAGAAGAACGCCGACGGAATCACGTCGACGCTGGAACGACTCGCGGGCCGGTTCGGCGGTTAGACCGTGAAGGCGGCGCGGAACGCCTCGAGCGCGGCGACGCTGTCCCCAGACGCCCAGCCCTCCAGGCCGACCGTGCCGCGGAAACCCATGTCCCGCAATGCCCGTGCGACGGCGGGGTAGTGGATCTCGCCGGTGCCGGGTTGGCAACGCCCTGGGACGTCCGCCACCTGGATCTCCCCGATCGCGTCACCGCACCTGCGGACGAGTTCGATCAGATTCCCCTCGCCGATCTGGGCGTGATAGAGGTCGAGCATCATCTTCACGTTCGGATGGCCGACGGCCTCGATCAGCGCCAGGGTGTCCTTCGCACGTGCCAGCGGCACGCCCGGGTGGTCGACGATGGTGTTGAGGTTCTCCACGCAGAACGTCACCCCGTTGGCCGCGCCGAGCTCGCCGAGGCGGTCGAGCGTCCGCAGCGCGGTGAGCCACATCGGCCCGGTGGCGCGCTGCCTGGGCCGCGCCGCGTTGCCGTCGACCAACTCCGCGGTGTGCAGGTTCAACCGCGTGACGCCAAGGGTTTCCGCGGCCTTGATGCTCAGTTCGGCGGTGCGCACCACGTCGTCGGCGGTCGCCGCGTCGATCAGGTCACCGTGCAGGTACCCGGTCATCGAGGTGAAGGTGGCGCCCGTGGCGCGCAACGCCGCCAGGTCCTTGTCGTCCCAGCTCCAGATCTCGACCGCGAAGCCGAGGTCGTGGATGCGGCGCACCCGCTCGATGAACGGCAGGTCGGTGAACACCATCTCGGCGCTGACGGCGAGCTGAAAGACGCTCATCTGTTCGTGGCTCCTCATCGGGGCTCCATTCCGGCCGCGCGATACGCCGCGTCGATGAAGGCCATGTTCGCGACCGCGTCGGCCGTGCCGAACGGCAACGGCGTGCCCTGCTGCACGTGTGCGGCGAAGGCCTCCAACTGATAGGTGTAGGACGCCCTGGTCCCGAGGTGCTCGACCACGGTGCCCGCCGGAGTGTTGATCGTCAGGCGGTCGTCCTCGTTCGGCTTGACGAAGTCGTGCACCAGGAGATCGCCTGCCGTGCCGACGATTCGGATGTGGAACGTGTACGCGTCGCCGACCATCGAATGGGTCGACAGCCCGCTCGCCCCGCCGGGGAATCCGATCTCGACGTCGCACCAGGCGTCCACGCCGGGGGTGCGCTGCTCGGCGTGGGCGCGCACGATCGACGGGCGTCCCTCGATGCCCGGCATGGCGAGGCGGCCGAGGGACCGCATCACGTGCAGGCCGTAACAGCCCAGGTCCATCAGGGCGCCGCCGGCCAACTCGAGCGACCACCGCGGGTCGTCGTCGCCTGGCGTCGGCATCGCCATCCGCACCTCGACGTGGGTGACGTCGCCGATGGTTCCGTTGCCGGCCAGTTCGAACGCGCGCTGCGTGACCGGGTGGAAGAAGTAGTGAAAGCCCTCCAGCACGGTGACACCTGTCGCGTCGGCGGCCTCGGCGACGAGTCGCGCTTCGGATTGCGTCACGGGCGAAGGGCTTTTCGCTCAGCACCGGCTTGCCCGCCGCGATGGCGGCGAGATTCCACGGCGCGTGCAGGGAGTTCGCCAGCGGGTTGTAGACGACGTCGACCTCCGGATCGTCGATGACCGCCTGATAGCCGTCGAGGACCCGCTCGACGCCGTACTTCTCGGCGAACACCTCCGCCCGCGACCGGTCCCGTGCCGCGACGGCCACCAACCGGTGGCCGAGTTCGGCGGCGGGGCCGACGATGGCCGCCTCGGCGATCCGCGACGCGCCGAGAACCCCGATGCGCAGGCTCACGAGCGATCCCGCTTCGCTTCTCGCTCGTGGCTCACGACGTGGCGCTGTGGAGGTAGGCGACGCTGGCCAGCACGTCGCGGACCGGGCCCTCGTCGGTCGGCTCACCGTCCAGGATCGTGTCCTGCTCGAGCACGAACCAACCGTCGAAGCCGTTGTCCCGCAACACCGAGACGATGCCTGCGATGTCGACGTCGCCGGTGCCCAGCGGGGTGTACATGCCCGCCTTCACGGCGTCGGTGTAGGTCAGCTCGCCGGACTGCACCTTGGCGGCCAGCGCGGCGTCGACGTCCTTGAGGTGGGTGTGGGCGATGCGGTTGGGCACGGCCTTGGCCAACTCGAGCGGGTCGGTGCCACCGATCAGCAGGTGCCCGGTGTCAAGGCACAGCGGGATCGACGAGCCCGCGAGCACCCGGTCGACGTCGGCGCGTGGTCTCGACGATGGTGCCGACGTGCGGATGCAGCACCGCCAGCAGACCGCGGTCGGCGACGATCGCGGCCAGCCGGTCCAGGTTGGCGAGCAGCGTCGCCCACTGAGCTTCGTCGAGGACGGGACGGGAGTCGTAGCCGTCGGATCCGGTCGCCGCGGCCAGGACGACCACGCCGGCACCCGCAGCCACCAGCGACTCGAGTGGACCGGCGAGATCGTCGTGCGGGTCGTGGTCGGCGTCGTGCAGCACGACGGGCACGAAGCCGCCGACGCACGCCAGATCATTCTCGCGCAGAACGGATTTCAGCTTCTCGGTGTCAGTCGGCAGGAAGCCGTCGGGTCCGAGTTCGGTGGCGGTCAGCCCCGCGCCGCGCATCTCGGTCAGCACCCGGTCGCGGCTCCAACTGGTAGCCCCAGCCGGGCACCTCGCAGACGCCCCACGAGATCGGGGCTCCGGCGATCTTGATCGGCATGTCGCTCACGCAGTTGCCGGACCTCCGCGATCGTGACCGGCGTTCCCCGGCGCAGCGATTCGGTGGCGGCCTCGGCCAGCCATGCCACCTCGACCGCGTCGGCGACCGTCGCTCCGAGGACCGGGCCACCCTTGGTCACCTCGACGAACGCCGCCAGCTCGGTGCGGAACGCCTCGGTGAAGCGGTCCATGAAGAACCCGTGGGCTGGTCCGGTGGGGAAGTCGTTGGCGGGGTCGGTGTTTCGCAGCGGCACGCCCTGATCCCAGCCCGGCGGCGACGCTGTCGTCGAAGCCGTGGACCTCGAGGCGGCAGTCGTACCCGCGGGCGTTGTAGCGCGCGTTGGACACCACGCCGAGGGCGCCGCCGTCGAACTTCACGATCACCGCGGCGGTGTCGACGTCGCCGTACTCGGCGAACAGCGGATCGCCCTGGACGGTGCCGGTCGCGTACACCTCGACGGCGCGCTGCCCGGTGATCCAGTTGATGACGTCGAAGTCGTGCACGGCGCAGTCGCGGAAGATGCCGCCCGAGCCCTTGATGTAGTCCAGCGGCGGGGGAGCGGGATCCATCGTGGTGCTGCGCACGGTGTGGATGGATGCCGAGCGACCCGTCGTCGACGGCCCGCTTGGCCGCCGCGAACGCCGCGTCGTACCGGCGTTGGTAGCCGACCTGCACGGGCACGCCGGACTTGAGGATGATCTCGGCGACGCGGGCGCTCTCGGCGGCCGTCGAGGCGATCGGCTTCTCGCAGAACGTCGGGATGCCGCGTTCGACGGCGGCCAGGGTCAGCTCCGCGTGGGCGGGCGTGGCGGCGGCGACGACCACTCCGTCGACGCCAGAGGACAGCAGTTCCTCGACGGTCGCGACGTACTTGGCGCCGTGCTTGGCGGCGACGGCCTCGGCGACGTCGCCGCGCTCGTCGGTGATCACCAGCCCGTCGAGACCCGCCAGGCCGCTGAGGGTTTCGGTGTGGAAGGCACCGATGCGGCCCAGTCCGATTACGCCGAGGGTGGTCATGAAATTCTCCGTTCGATTTGAGCTGCGAGTGCGATGTCGAGGTGCTTCGGGGGTGAGGCCGTCGGCCAGGGCGGCCAGCACGGTGTCGACCTGGCTCGGCGGGGCCAGGCTGCCGATCGGCTGGTCCTTGTCGAGATTGGTGGGGAACGCGTAGCCCTCGGCGGTGGCGTTCACCGCGTTGAGCAGGTCGCGATCCGAGCGCCCGGCGGCCTTCATGGCCAGCAGGGACGGGTAGATCGCCCGCACCATCGCGGTGCGGTCCAGCGACTCCATCGCCCGCCCGAACGGCGAGGAGATCTGCAGCAGGTTGGCCATCCGGCGGATGTCGGTCGACGTGTTGGCGCCCGCCCCGTGCATGAGCGCGGGGTTGAAGAACACCGCGTCGCCCTTGCGCAGCGGCACCTGTACCTGCACCGTGGCGAAGTAGTCGATGAACTCCTGGCGGTAGAACGCGATGTACCCGCCGACGAACTTCTGCGAGTGGGGCAAGAGCATCGTCGGTCCGCTCTCCAGCGGCATGTCGCAGTGCGCGACGGCGCCCTGCAACGTCAGGGCCGCCGACATCCGGTGCATGTGTGCGGGATACGCGGCCAGCTGGTCCTCGTCGACGAAGCCGAGGTGGTAGTCGCGGTGCGGAACCTGCGGGGCGCCACCGGGATTGACGACATTGACCTGTGAGGTCACCTGGTAGCGCGGGCCGAGCCAGGCCTGGCACACCATGGCGATGGCGTCGTTGGCGTAGTACTCGGCGAAGACCTCGGGATCGTGCAGCGCGAGCTTCTGCGCGGCGTTCCAGATGCGGTCGTTGGCGCCTGCCTTGCCGAAGTGGTCCCCGACGGCTCCGCCTGCTGCGCGCTGCGCCTCGATGAGAGACGTGAAGGCATCGCTGGCGCGATCCACGACGTCGTGGTCGAAGGCTCCCTCGAACACGACGACGCCTGGCCCGTCGGCGAGCGCGTGGATCAGCTCGGTCTGCAGCTGGTGGCGATCGGCGCTTGCCATCGTCTCGGCGGAGTACACCAGTGCGCCCAGGCGGACGTCGCTCGCGAGCGGGTAGTCGGCGGGATCGGTGTCGGTGGACACCAGTGCGCGGAAGTCGTCGAGGTCGCAGTCCGCGTCCTCGATCCACGCTGAGCGCGTGGTGGTCAGTGGTGTTGCCATGCCCATTAGTGTTGTTGTGACGAGCGCCGCAATCAACACCAAAAACCAATCAAAAAAACCTCAACCATCTGGCGCGAGCAGACGCAAAATCCCCTCTTTGGCGGTGAATCAGGGGAGTTTGCGTCTGCTCGCGAGAGGGGCGAGGGAGGTCGACATGCCACACCGGTACAAGGTCCGCGAGATCGCCCAGCAGTCGGGGCTGAGCGAGGCGACCGTCGACCGCGTCCTCAACGAGCGGCCCGGCGTGCGGGAGAACACCCGCGCCGAGGTCGCCCAGGCCATCGCGGATCTCGACAAACAGCGCGCTCAACTGCGGCTCAACGGTCGCCGCTTCCTGATCGACGTGGTGATGCAGACGCCCCAACGGTTCTCCGACGAGTTCCGGGCGGCGGTGGAAGCCGAGCTGCCCGCCTTCGCCCCTGCGATGCTGCGGGCGCGGTTCCACCTCTGGGAGTCGGGATCGACGCGCCCAGATGGTGGACGCGCTGGCGCGGATCCGCGGCAGCCACGGCGTCGTGCTGAAGGCCCAGGACGAGCCTGCGGTGGCCGAGGCGGTCGACCGGCTGGTCCGCGCCGGGGTGCCCGTGGTGACCTACACCACCGACGTGCCGACCAGCGCGCGGTGCGGGTACGTCGGCATCGACAACCACGGCGCAGGCGTCACCGCGGCCTACCTGATGGACCAGTGGCTCGGCCCGGCGCCGTCGGACGTGCTGATCACCGTCAGCCGGACGGGGTTCCGCGGCGAGGGGGAGCGCGAAGTCGGGTTCCGGTCGGCGCTGCGCGGGACGGGACGGGGCATCGTCGAGGTGAGCGACAGCGACGGCATCGACGCGACCAACGAACGCCTCGTCCTCGACGCCCTCGATCGAAATCCCAACGTGGACGCGGTCTATTCGGTCGGCGGCGGCAACACCGCCACCGTCGCGGCGTTCGAACGGCTCGGCAGGCCGTGCCGGGTGTTCATTGCGCACGACCTCGACGCCGACAACCGGCGGTTGTTGCGCGACGGTCGCATCTCAGTGGTGCTGCACAACGACCTTCGCGCGGACGCCCGGCTCGCGATGCGGCTGATTCTGCAGCAGCACGGCGCCCTGCCCGCGGAGCAGTCGCGCCCTGCGCCGATTCAGGTGGTCACGCCCTACAACTTGCCCGTGTGATCCACAGAATCGTCGAATTCCGGCGATCACGACTAACATTTCGCCCCATTGGCGACGACGGACCCGCCGATGTAGACCAGGGAGACCGATCGGTGCGGCCACAGTGCGTCAAGCTCGTCCCTGGCGTGACCGTGCTCGGCAACTTGGCGATCGACGTCATCAACGGCGCGCCGAAGAGCCCGGGCGGCTGCGCCTCGTTCTCGGGAGTCGCCCTGCAAGCCGCGGGCGGACCCGGTCGCATCGTGGCGTTGGCGGCTGAACGGGACCACGAGCTGTTCGACTCGCTGCTCGAGCGCTTCGGCTCACTCGTCCAGATCCTGCCCGCCGATCGGACCAGCGGGTTCCGGCTGGACTACGCCGACCTCGATCACCGCCGGATGTCGGTCGACGCGATCGGGCCGGTGTGGGGTGCGCAGGAGATCGAGTCCGCCAATCCCGACACGACGTGGGTGCACCTTGCGCCGCTGCTGCGCACGGACTTCCCCGCGAGCACGCTGGCGCTGCTCGCCGAGCGCGGGCACCGGGTCGCCTACGACGGCCAGGGTCTCGTCCGTGCCGACCGGCTGGGGCCGCTCGTCGTGGACCGGCACTATCCGCCGGAGCTGCTCCGCCACATCAGCGTCCTCAAGCTCGCCGAGGACGAGGCGGTCATCGTCGCCGACGGCGCGTTCGACGAGTCGACGGCCAAGAAGCTGGGCGTGCCCGAGATCCTGGTCACCTACGGATCGGAAGGGTGCGACATCTACACCGAGGACACCGTCGTCCGCGTGCCCGCGGCGTGGCGGGTCGAGGGCGTGCAGACCACCGGCGCCGGCGACATGTTCACGTCGTGTTACGTGGCGAATCGCGCCGCGGGCGCCGATCCGCGCAGGGCCGTGGAACTGGCGAGCGAACTCGTCGCCCGCGAACTCGAGAAGCGGCTGCAGGTGGGTTCCCCGGACCTGGTGTAGCCGCAGGTCGGGACGCGGATACTCGACACGTGTCAAGTCTGGTCGGCTGAGTGCTAGCCGTGAGCTACCCGTGAGTAACCGAATCCTTAGAGAATGCCATTCTCCGGAACGTGACGAAGACCACATATTCGCCGCGGCGAGTCCGAGTTCGCAACCGTGACCTGCGTACTTCACTGTCATTTACCTGTAGGTAACCGGCGGGTCCGATCCAGGTCAGCCTAAGAGAAGTGCAATAATCGGTACTGCCAGTGACATACAAACTTGGTCGACGTTCCTGTCGGCGGCGCATCATCTGATTGCGACTCGCAGTGACGTGACTCGATGAGAGCGTGAAAGGCAGGGGGTCGTGGGTCAAAACGGCAATGCCGCAGCCCCGCGGCAGAAGCTCGAGAAGGTCGTCATCCGATTCGCCGGTGACTCCGGCGACGGCATGCAGCTGACCGGTGACCGCTTCACCACCGAAGCCGCGCTGTTCGGCAATGACCTTGCGACGCAACCGAATTACCCGGCCGAGATCCGCGCGCCACAGGGCACCCTGCCGGGTGTCTCGTCGTTCCAGATCCAGATCGCCGACTTCGACATCCTCACCGCGGGCGACCGGCCCGACGTGCTCGTCGCGATGAACCCCGCAGCGCTCAAGGCCAACGTGGGCGACCTGCCGCGCGGCGGCCTGATCATCGTGAACTCCGACGAGTTCACCAAGCGCAACCTGGCGAAGGTCGGCTACGAGGCCAACCCGCTCGAGACCGACGAACTGTCCGACTACGTCGTGCAGGCCGTCGCCATGACCACCCTCACGCTGGGCGCCGTCGAGCCGATCGGCGCGACCAAGAAGGACGGCCAGCGCGCGAAGAACATGTTCGCGCTCGGCCTGCTGTCCTGGATGTACAGCCGCGAGCTCGAGCACAGCGAGATCTTCATCCGGGAGAAGTTCTCCCGCAAGCCCGAGGTCGCCGAGGCCAACGTGCTGGCCCTGCGTGCCGGTTGGAACTACGGCGAGACCACCGAGGCGTTCGGCACCACCTATGAGGTGTCACCGGCCAAGCTGCAGTCCGGCGACTACCGGCAGATCTCCGGCAACACCGCCATGGCCTACGGCCTCGTCACGGCAGGACAGCTGGCCAACACGCAGGTGGTACTCGGTACCTACCCGATCACGCCGGCATCGGACATCCTGCACGAGCTGTCGAAGCACAAGAACTTCAACGTCCTGACCTTCCAGGCCGAGGACGAGATCGCGGGCATCGGCGCCGCGCTGGGCGCCTCCTACGGCGGCGCGCTCGGCGTCACCAGCACGTCCGGTCCTGGCGTCGCGCTCAAGGCCGAGGCGATCGGCCTCGGCGTGATGATGGAGATGCCGCTGGTCGTCGTCGACGTCCAGCGCGGCGGGCCCTCGACCGGGCTGCCCACCAAGACCGAGCAGGCCGACCTCATGCAGGCGCTGTACGGACGCAACGGCGAATCGCCCGTCGCGGTGCTGGCGCCGCGCTCGCCGTCGGACTGCTTCGAGATCGCCGTCGAGGCCGCGCGCATCGCCTTGACCTACCGCACGCCGGTCATCATCCTGTCCGACGGCGCCATCGCCAACGGCTCCGAGCCGTGGCGCATCCCGGACGTGACCGACTACGCGCCGATCGACCACACCCTCGCCAAGGCAGGCGAGAACTTCGAGCCGTACGCCCGCGACCCCGAGACGCTGGCCCGCCAGTTCGCCGTGCCGGGCACCCCGGGTCTGGAACACCGCATCGGTGGTCTGGAGAAGGCGAACGGCTCGGGAAACATCTCGTACGAACCGAAGAACCACGACCTCATGGTGCGACTGCGCCAGGCGAAGATCGACGGCATCACGGTGCCCGACCTCGAGGTCGACGACCCGACCGGCGACGCCGAGTTGCTGCTCATCGGGTGGGGCAGCTCCTACGGACCCATCGGTGAAGCGTGCAGGCGCGCACGCCGCGCGGGCATCAAGGTCGCGCACGCGCACCTGCGCCACCTCAACCCGTTCCCTGGGAACCTGGGCGAGGTGCTGCGTCGTTACCCGAACGTGGTTGCCCCCGAAATGAACCTGGGTCAGCTCGCCCTGCTGCTGCGGGGCAGATACCTGGTCGACGTGCAATCGGTGACCAAGGTCGAAGGCATGGCGTTCCTGGCCGACGAGGTCGAGGGCATCATCGATGCCGCTCTGGACGGAACGCTCGGTGAGAAGGAATCCGACAAGGCCAAGTTCGCGCGGCTGGCGGCAGCCACCGTGAGCACTGGCGTGGGGGCTGACGCATGACGGGCAAGCGAGAAGCGAAGCGGGATCGCGCATGACAGACGTGATTGGGGCCGACCTCGGGCTGACCCCCGCCGGTTTGACGAAGACCAGCGGGGTGCCGACGACCGACGAACCGCAGAAGTCGAAGGACTTCACCAGCGACCAGGAGGTCCGTTGGTGCCCCGGTTGCGGTGACTACGTCATCCTCAACACCATCCGCAACTTCCTGCCCGAGCTGGGGTTGCGTCGCGAGAACATGGTGTTCGTCAGCGGCATCGGCTGCTCGAGCCGCTTCCCGTACTACCTCGAGACCTACGGCCTGCACTCGATCCACGGTCGCGCACCCACCATCGCCACCGGCCTGGCACTCGCGCGCGAAGACCTCTCGGTATGGGTGGTCACCGGTGACGGCGATGCGCTTTCGATCGGTGGCAACCACCTGATCCACGCGCTGCGCCGCAACGTGAACCTGACGATCCTGCTGTTCAACAACCGGATCTACGGCCTGACCAAGGGCCAGTACTCGCCGACCTCCGAGGTCGGCAAGGTCACCAAGTCGACCCCGATGGGGTCGCTGGACTACCCGTTCAACCCGGTGTCGCTGGCGTTGGGTGCCGAGGCGTCCTTCGTGGGCCGTGCGCTGGACTCCGACCGCAAGGGCCTCACCGAGGTGCTGCGCGCCGCCGCGGCGCACCGTGGCGCAGCGCTGGTGGAGATCCTGCAGGACTGCCCGATCTTCAACGACGGTTCGTTCGACGCGCTGCGCAAGGAAGGCGCCGACGAACGCCTGATCAACGTCAGCCACGGCCAGCCGATCACCTTCGGCGCCAACGGCGAGTACTGCGTGGTCAAGTCCGGTTATGGGCTCGAGGTCGCCAAGACCCCGGACGTGCCTGCCGATGACATCGTCGTGCACAACGCCCAGCTCGACGACCCGGCCTACGCGTTCGCGCTGTCGCGGCTGTCCGAACAGAACCTCGAGCACACCGTGATGGGCATCTTCCGCCAGGTGAACCGACCGACGTATGACGAGATGGCGCGCGATCAGGTCACCTCGGCGATGGATTCCAAGCCCCACGACACCGCGGCTCTGCAATCCTTGCTCCGTGGAAAAGACACCTGGACCGTCGACTGACGTGACGACGCCGTTGGCAGCAGTGATCTTGGCCGGCGGAGCGTCGCGCCGAATGGGCCGCGACAAGGCCACCCTGAACTTCTCCGGCCCGGACGGCGACACCACGTTCGTCGAACGAGCGGTAACGATTCTCGGCGCCCGCTGCGCTCCGGTCTTCGTCGTGGCGGCACCCGGTCAACCGCTGCCGTCCGGCCTCGACGCCGACGTGCTGCGCGACGACGTCCGCGGGGTCGGCCCGTTGTTGGCCACCGCCAGGGGGCTGCGTGCGGCGGCCGAGGCCGGTCGGGACCTGGCGTTCGTGTGTGCCGTCGACATGCCCTACCTGACCGTTGAGCTGATCGACGAACTCGTCGGTCCGGCGGTGCGCCTCGGCGCGGACGTGGTGCTGCCGTGGGATGGCCGGGACCACTATCTGGCCGGCGTGTACCGCACGGCGCTGGCAGCCCGCGCTGACGAGCTGGTGGCGGCCGGGGAGCGCAGCATGCGCGCCCTGATCGACGTCACCGACACCCAACGGGTCGTGATGTCCGAGCAGCGCGCGCTCACCAACGTGAACACTGCCGCCGATCTCGTCTGAATCACATTCAGCAAATGGCGAATTAATACGCCAACCTTCGCAATTTGGTCATGTGATCATCTAATTATCTTTAAATGTGACCAGTGTGGCGTGTTATTGGTGATGTAATTCGTTTCCGCCCTTTCCGATCGCTGAGCCGAGTCGGGTGTCGCGGTGCCCGAAATGCGCTATGGCAGAACGGATTTGGTTGTCACGGCGGGTATTGGCAATTGGGGCGAATGGGTCCGGGAGGCCGGCTCCGGTGCACGTCAACCGCAGTCACTCAAGATCGCATGCGGCTGACCAGCACTTCGGCCGTACTCGGGGTCGTCGTGTCGAGCTGTGCCGTGGCCTGTGAATCAACCCGATTCGGCACCGATGCACTGAAAGATGTTGTAATACAGCAACTTCGAGATCGCGAAGGCAAGCTCCTGGCAGTGTTGGGCAGTCGGTGCGGCGCACGCCCGGCGCACCCATTGAGCGACCGAAATATACTGTGGTGCAGTGTGATTGGGTGCCAGCTCTGCGCTGAGCGTTGCAAGGCGCGTCGCGGCAGTCCGGTAGCGAACGATGGCACGTGTGCTGGCGTGTTGGCGCTGGCTGCAGCGGTTTTCGGCACTCTCGGGTGGCCATTGTTGCTGGTGGGGCCGCTCTAGTTGTGGTCCGGCTCACAAATTCGTGGTGATCTGCCTCACGGACGCGCAGCTGGACGTGCGGTTTCCGCAGCTCGCCAAAAGTCGCGTCTCACCTGCGGATACCCGCGGTTGGCCGCACCGTTATCTGCCCGTGATGTACCCGCAACACGCACGAACACAAACATGACTTTGCATCAAAAGATTTGTACGGTCCCTGGAGTCTCCAATGGAGCAAATAATTTCAAAAACAAGAACCTGCGTGTGAGCGGGGCTGCGGCAGACCTGTGAGGTCTCCGCGGCAGCCGGGTGTGATACCCGGCGAGGCATCTCTGGCCTCCCGTTGTCGTGCCCGACCGAGACGGCGCGACCCATCCCTACCGCCTGGAAGTCAGGCATCTGCGTCCGCGTCACCGCGGGCGTCGTTGGCGCGCGCTTGGCGAGAGGATCGAAGTTGAAGAACATCCGCAAGACGTTTGGACTGGCCACCATCGCCGGGGCGCTCGTCATGGCTCCGATGGCGCTTGGCGCCGGTACCGCGAATGCGGAAGGCGGCGTGAACTGGGATGCCGTCGCTTCCTGCGAGTCAGGCGGCAACTGGCACATCGCCACGGGTAACGGCTACTACGGCGGCCTGCAGTTCACCATGAGCACCTGGCACGCCAACGGTGGCAAGGGTTCGCCCCACCAGGCCAGCCGCGAGGAGCAGATCCGGGTCGCCAACAACGTGCTGAAGACCCAGGGCATCAGGGCCTGGCCGGTCTGCGGCAGGCGGGGCTAGTTCCCCGTCGATCGACGTAATGCAATGGAGAACGGCGCCTGGCGACATGCCTGGCGCCGTTCTCCATTACCTCACCTTCCTCTGCTGTCCATCACGCCCCGATAAAGAACTTCAGTCTCTTCTGTAACGCGTGAGATCGGTCACACGAAATACCCCGTGACCGCGCCGTGAGAACGCTTCAACCTCGCGAAACGGTCCTCGTGTCAAACGGTCGGGGAAGGACCGCACAGATGAAGATTCGCCACAGCATTCGCAAGACAGTCACCAACGGACTGAAGGCGCTCCTGGTCACCGGCGCGCTCGCCATCGCAGCGATGGCCGTGTCCACGGTGTTCTCCACGGGCACCGCCCACGCGGACAGCATGAACTGGGACGCCGTCGCCCAGTGCGAATCGGGCGGCAACTGGGCCGCCAACACCGGAAACGGCCACTACGGCGGATTGCAGTTCAAGCAGGCCACCTGGTCCTCCAACGGTGGCGCCGGCTCGCCGGTGACCGCATCGCGCGAGGAGCAGATCCGCGTCGCCGAGAACGTCCTGGCCACCCAGGGCGCCAAGGCCTGGCCGAAGTGCGGAGCCCTCGGCGGCACGCCCGCGCTGTGGACCACGTCGACGGCGCCCGCCCAGGCCCCGGCCGCCACGGGCTGCCAGGCCATGCCGACCAAGGGACTGCTTGGCTTCATCAACCCGCGGCAGATGTGCTCCGCGCTGCTCAGCCCGCTGGCATCCCTCGGCCAGGTGCGCTGACCTCATTGCCTCCGGGGTCGACGAGCGGTCCGTCGGCCGGGGCGCCCGCGGCGACCAGTTCGTCGAGCCCGGTGGTGACACTCCACCGCCAGCGATTGGGCACCGAGCGCTCGTCGGCGTCGCACCGCACGAACTTCCAGATCACCTCCGGCCGTCCCGCCGCCCCGTACAACCACCGCATCGTGCCGTCCGGCCCTGGACCGATCGTCGCCCCGAGCAGGGGAGCCCACCACGTCGCGAGCTCCTCCGGCCGGTCGCTGTCCGTGCACACCGCGAACACCTGGGCATCGTGCCTCCGACGCGGAAGGAGCCGTCCTCGTCGATGAACGCGCAGAACTCATTGCCCTCGACGTCGGCGAGCGTGACCCGCTCCGGCAGGTAGTCGGCCACCACCCGGGCCCCGAGCGCCAGTAGCGGGGTCACGTCCCGGACGTAGACGTCGAGGTGCACGCGGTTCTTCACCACCTTGGCGCGTCGCTGCGGCCGGACCACCAGATGCCGACGGCACGACGACTGCCCGAGCGCGCTCTCCCAGAACGTCGTCACCGCTTCCGGGTCGGCGGCGTCGACGATCAGGGGGCCGAGGTGAACGGTCACAGGTCGTCCGGCAGCACGAAGGCGGACCGGGCCGCCACCGATGCCAGGTGTCGGGTGAGCAGCGCCTCCGGCATCAGCGCGGACGCGCGCATCAGCGCCGCACTGACGAACGCGGGCCGGGCGTTGACGACCTCGCCGATCAGCCGGGACTCCCGGACCAGCGGGCGCACCCGTGGCATGCGGAAGGCCGCGAACCGCGCGAACGCCGCGGGTAGCTCGTCGGACCGCTCGACGCAGTGCGCCAGGATCGCCGCGTCCTCGATTCCCTGACAGCCGCCCTGGCCCAGATGGGGACGCATCGGATGGGCCGCGTCACCGACGAGGACGACCGAGCCGCGCGCCCACTGCCGGGCCTCGGTGCGGTCGTAGAGATCGTTGCGGAGCACGTCGTCGGGGTCGGTCGCCGCCAACAAGGCGGGGATCGGGTCGGCCCAGTCGGCGTACTTGGATCGCAGGTACGCGAGTTCGCCGCCAGGAGCGGATCGGCCTTCCGGACTGCGCTCGGTGCCGAACCAGTAGGTGTGTTCCGGCCCGAGTGGCACGTGGCCGAATTCGGTTCCCGTGCCCATGGTTTCGCCGGCCAGGTCGGGATCGAGCGAGTAGTGGGCGATGCCGCGCCACGCCGTGTAGCCGGCATAGTGGTGCGGCAGCGTGCCATTGAGATGGCGTGCCACCACCGAGGCGACCCCGTCCGCACCGACCACGCCGTCCGCTTCGCGAGTCGTGCCGTCGTCCAACGTGATTCGCACACCGGTGGCGGTGGCGACGAGTTCGACCGCGGCGCGCCCGGATTCGATGGTGTCGTCATCGAGCGCGTCGGCCAGCAGGCCCATCAGCACCGAACGCCGCACCACCACCAGTGGCTCCCCGAGCGCCTGGACGATGCGTTCCGGGGACGGATGGCGCAGCCACGACCCGTCGCGCCAGCGCATGGCGCCCCCCGACACCCGACCACCCGACGCGCGGACGGCGTCGCCGAGACCGATCGTGTCGAGCGCGGCCAAGGCGTTGGGCCAGATGCTGATCCCCGCGCCCGACGAGGCGTCGGTCCGTTCCTCGAGGATCGCGACCCGGTGGCCGCGGCGCTGCAGCGCGACCGCCGTCGCGAGCCCCGCGATGCCCGCGCCGACCACCACGATGTGTTTCGTCACCGCACGAAACTAGCGCGGCGACGACGGTCGCCGGGGTGCGACGGGTGGTGTCAGAGATCGAAGACCAGCAGGGTGCTGGTGGCCGTCGCGAGTACCGCGCCGTCGGCGTCGGTGACGACGCCCTCGGTGAAGCCGACCCGGGAACCGGACTTGACCACCGTGCCCGTCGCGGTGAGCAGCCCGCTGCTCAGGCGTACCGCCTTGAGGTAGTTCACCTTGATCTCGATGGAGGTGTAGCCCTTGCCCTGCGGAAGCGTGCTGTGCAGCGCGCAGCCCGCTACGGAGTCGAGCAGCGTGCAGACCAGCCCGCCGTGGATGACGCCGATCGGGTTGAAGACCGACTCGTCGGGCCTGCAGGTGAAGACCACCCGGCCCGGATCGGCGGCGGCCATGTCGAACTCCATCAGACCGGCGATCGGCGGCGGCGGCAGGATCCCGTCGACCATCGCGCGGATGTAGTCGATGCCCGCCATCGCGAGGCCCATCGCGGTGGTGGGGGCGGGGTCGTGCCACGAAACGACCTTGGACCGCGCTTCGCCCCACGACTCCCTGGGATCCTGTGTCAGTTCGGCAGTCACGGCGTCTCCTGTCGATCGGTGATGGCGCGGTAGCGGTGCGGCCGGAGCGGATCGTCGGGGGCGACGGCGTGGTCCTTGCCCCACACCAGCAAGGCGTCGAGCACGGAGAGCAGCGCCTGGCCGGAATCGGTCAGCCGGTACTCGTCGCGCTGCGGTGCGCTCTGATACGGCACCCGCACGATGATGCCCGCTGCGGTCAAGGTCTTGAGCCGGGCCGCGATGCGGTCCCGTGGCGCTCCGGTGCCGCGGACGATGTCGCCGAACCGGGTGGAACCCAACGCGATCTCCCGCACCACGAGCAACGACCACCGCTCGCCGACCACCTCGAGGGCGGCGGCGATCGGACACGGCCGTCCCGGGAGGTCGACGAGCGCGATGGTGGACATGGGTGTTAGCGTGCCAGGAGTGAGTTTGAAAATCAAACCTAAGGACCCGCGGTCGTTGGCGGCGATCGCCGCGGGCACCGCGCTCGTGTTGATCACCTACGTCACGCCGATGGCGACCCTGCCCGGCACCGCGGCCGATCTCGGGGCGGACGCGGCGGCGCGGGCCTGGCTGCTCAGTGCGATGCCGGTCGGGCTGGCCGCGGGCCTGTTGGCGGCGGGGGTGCTCGGTGACAACGTCGGCAGGCGGCGCGTGTACCTCACGGGGCTCGGCGTGCTTGCGGCCGGTGCGTTCGGCTGCGCCGTGGCCCGGGATTCCCTGGTCTTCGTGGCCGCACGCATCCTCGAGGGTGTCGGCGGCGCAGCGATATTGGCCTGCGGCCTGGCGATCCTGGCCAACGACTTTCCCGAAGGGCGACGCCGGGGTCACGCGACCGCGGTCTGGGGAGCCAGCGTCGGCGTCGGGATCTCGCTTGGCGTCGTGGTGTCGGCCGTCCTCGGCTCGTCGCGCTGGCGCGAGTCCTACCTGGCCGTCGGGGCAATGGCGTTGATCCTGCTGTGGCCCACCGTGTCCCGCATCCGCGAGTCGCGAGCGGCAAACCGTCGCCGGCTCGACGTCCCCGGCCTGGCCCTGTTCGCCACCGCCATGACCCTGATCGTCTGCGCACTGACACGCGGTCGGGACGGCATCGACGTGCTCACCTCGGTACTCGCCACGGCCGCCGTGTTGGCGCTGGTCGGCTTCGTCGTCGTCGAGCGCCGGACCCGAGATCCGCTGATCGACCCTGAGCTGTTGCGGCACCGCCACTTTCGGGCCGCAGCGATCGGCTCCCTGACGGTCGGCGCAGGCATCACCGCCACCGCCTCATTCCTCCCGACGCTGGTTCAGGTCGGGCTCGGCGCCGGACTGTGGACGACCGCGGTTCTGGTCATCGCATGGTCGGGCACCAGCGTGGCGACGTCGGTGCTCCTGCTGAGAGTGCGACGGCCGGTCAAGGGGCCCGTACCCATCACGATCCTTCTCGTCGTGGTCGCCGTCGGTCAGCTGTTCGGCTACGGGTTGGGCGCCGGATCCAGCCCGTGGCGGCTGGTGCCGTCGATGGTGATCGCCGGCGTGGCGACCGGACTGCTCAACGCGCTGCTCGGGCGCGAGGCGGTGGCCAGCGTCGGGACCGACCGCGCGGCCATGGGCAGTGGCGCCAACAACACCGCGCGCTATCTCGGCGCAGCGGTTGGCATCACGCTGTTCGTCGTGATCGCCACGCACGTCGGTGACAATCTGGCCGCGGGCTGGAACGCCGCGGTACTGGTCTCCGCCGCCCTGACGCTGGTCGGCGCGGGCGCCGTCGCGGTCGCGGGGAAACCGGCTCGAACCAGGGCGCTGACTCGTGCTACCAACAGCACGTGACCCCGACACCCTTCCACGATCTCGACGACTTCCTCGCCCTGCCGCGGGTCTCCGGCCTTGCGGTGTCTCCCGATGGTTCCCGCGTCGTCACGACGATCGCCGAACTCAACGACAAGCGCACCGAGTTCGTCAGGGCGATCTGGGAACTCGACCCCGCAGGCAACCGACCGGCGCGACGGCTGACCCGCGGCGCGAAGGGCGAGTCGGCGCCGGTGTTCACCGCAGACAACGACCTGCTCTTCATCGCGGCGCGTGCGACAGCCGAGGCAGATCCGCCGCCCGCGGCGCTGTGGCGACTTCCGGCCGCGGGCGGTGAGGCGACGCAGCTGCTCGACCTGCCAGGCGGGGTCGACGCCGTGCACGCCGCCCGGGCGGCGGACGTCACGCTCGTCACGACCACCTTGCTTCCGTCGGCCACCGGCATCGACGACGACAAGCGGCTGCGGGCGTTGCGCAAGGACGCCAAGGTCTCGGCCGTGCTGCACACCGGCTACCCGGTGCGGCACTGGGATCACGACATCGGACCGGAGCTGCCGCACCTGCTGGATGCCGGCGGCGGAGCGAGCGACTCGGGGAGTGATCCGGCGCGCGCGACCTCACGCCCGACCCGGGCCAGGCGCATGCGCGAGGCCGAGCTCGACGTCAGCCGCGACGGCCGGTTCGTCGTGACCTCGTGGCACGCGCCCGGCCCAGGAGCGTCCATCCGCGGCACGTTGGTGCGCATCGACGTCGCCACCGGTGACCGCGCCGTCATCGCCGCGGATCCGGATGCCGACCTTGGGGCCCCGGCCATCTCACCCGACGGCACCGCCGTGGCGTTCACCCGCGAGACCGTCTCCACGCCGCAGCTGGCGCCGCGAATCACGCTGTGTGTCATGCGGTTCGGCGAGGAGTTCGGCCAGATCGCCACCGACTGGGATCGGTGGCCCGCGTCGGTCACCTGGTCCGCCGACGGCGCCACCCTGGTCGTCACCGCCGACGAGGGCGGCCGGTGCCCGGTGTTCACCGTCGATCCCGTCACCTCCGCGATCACCCGCATCACGCACGACGACTTCTCCTACTCCGACGTGCGCACCGCGCCCGATGGCGTGCTCTACGCACTGCGCAGCAGCTACGCGGCACCCCCGCACCCGGTCCGCATCGATCCCGACGGGACCGTGACGGCATTGCCCTGCGTCGAACTGCCCGCGATACCCGGCGAGGTGACGGAGGTGACCGCCACCGCGCCGGACGGCACGCCGATCCGGTCGTGGTTGACGCTGCCCGCAGGCGACGCCCCGGCTCCGCTGGTGCTGTGGATCCACGGCGGCCCGCTCGGCAGCTGGAACACGTGGCACTGGCGGTGGAACCCGTGGTTGCTGGTCGCGCGGGGATACGCCGTGCTC
The DNA here is from genome assembly GCA_963735245.1 of uncultured Actinomycetota bacterium. GTDB lineage: Bacteria > Actinomycetota > Actinomycetes > Mycobacteriales > Mycobacteriaceae > Mycobacterium. The sequence goes on along the minus strand of CAVTKI010000016.1, from coordinate 59,288 downwards.
CTGCCCGACCCGGCGTTGTCGACGGGCTACGGGCAGGACTTCATTCAGCGTGGTTGGGGCGCATGGGGTTTCGCCCCGTACACCGATCTGATGGCCGCGACCGACGCGGCGTGTGCACATCCCCGGGTCGACGGGTCCCGCACGGCGGCGATGGGCGGCTCGTTCGGCGGCTACATGGCCAACTGGATCGCGGGACACACCGACCGGTTCGACGCGATCGTCACGCATGCCAGCCTGTGGGCGCTCGACCAGTTCGGGCCGACCACCGACGGCGCGTACTGGTGGGCGCGCGAGATGACGACTCAGATGACCGAGCAGAACACGCCGCACCGGCACGTCGAGGCGATCCGGACCCCGATGCTGGTGATCCACGGCGACAAGGACTACCGCGTGCCCATCGGCGAGGGGCTGCGGCTGTGGTACGAGTTGCTGGCCGCCTCCGCACTGCCCGCCGCCGACGACGGCACCAGCCCGCACGAGTTCCTCTACTTCCCGACCGAGGGGCACTGGGTGCTGGCCCCGCAGCACGCCAAGGTCTGGTACCAGGTGGTCATCGCGTTCCTCGCCAGGCACGTGCTCGGCGAGCGCGTCCGAACCCCCGGAGATCCTCGGCTGACACCGGTCTCGACGGCTCGACCGACCGGTAGGTTGGGGCGATGACCGCAGCACAGCGTGAACTCGACATCGTCCTGTACGGCGCGACCGGCTTCGTCGGCAAGCTGACGGCCGAGTACCTCGCCAGGTCGGGCGGGGCGGCCCGCATCGGGCTCGCGGGTCGCTCCGCCGAACGCCTGCTCGCGGTGCGCGAATCACTCGGCGAGGCGGCGCGGGACTGGCCGCTGATCGTCGCCGACGCCGCGTCGCCGTCTTCGCTGAACGACATGGCGGCCAGCGCACCCGGGTGGTCGTCACCACCGTCGGCCCCTACACGAAGTACGGCTTGCCGCTGGTCGCCGCGTGCGCGGCGGCGGGCACCGACTACGCCGACCTCACCGGCGAGACGATGTTCATCCGCGAGAGCATCGACACCTACCACAAGCAGGCCGTCGACACCGGCGCGCGGATCGTGCACTCATGCGGATTCGACTCCATCCCTTCGGATCTCACCGTCTACGCGTTGTACGACCGCGCCCGCACCGACGGCGCGGGCCAACTCGGCGAGACCAACTTCGTGATGCGCGCCATGGCGGGCGGCGTATCCGGCGGCACCATCGCCTCGATGATCGAAGTCATGTCGGTGATGTCGGCCGACCCCGCGGCACGACAGCTGATGAACGATCCCTACACCCTGACCACCGACCGCGCGGGCGAACCCGAGCTGGGACACCAGTCCGACACCCCGTGGCGGCGCGGTCGCGACATCGCCCCCGAACTCGGCGGCGTCTGGACGGGCGCATTCGTGATGGGTGCGACGAACTCCCGAATCGTGCGCCGCACCAACGCGTTGCTCGACTGGGCGTACGGGCGCACGTTCCGCTACGCGGAGAACATCAGTCTCGGCTCGTCGGTCGTCGCGCCCGTGGCCGCCGCGATGGCGCACGGCCGCCAACGCCGCCGTGCTCGGCCTTGGGCAGCCGGTACTTCAACAAGTTGCCGCGTGGGCTGGTGGAGCGCATCGCACCGAAACCCGGCACCGGTCCCGACGAACGGACCAGGGACAACGGCCACTACCGGGTCGAGACCTACACGACCACGTCGTCGGGCGCCCGCTATCGCGCCACCATGGCCCAGCGGGGCGACTTCGGCTACAAGGCCACCGCGGTGCTGCTGGGGGAGTGCGGCCTGGCTCTGGCGTTGGACCGTGACCGACTGTCCGACCTTCGCGGGGTGTTGACCCCCGCAGCCGCCATGGGCGATGTCCTGCTGACCCGACTCCCCGCCGCCGGGGTCATCTTGGAGACCGAACGGCTGGCCTGATCACCGTCGAGCGGAACGCCTGTCAGACAAGATCGCAGCGGCTAGTGTCGCAATCGCGGTTGTGCAACATCCCAGCGACGAAGGTGGACATGTCATGGCTGGTCTCGACGAGCTCTTCAACGAGATTCCCACGCAAGAGATTGCGAGCAAGCTAGGCGCCGACGAAGGCGAGGTGAACAGCGCCATCCAGACGCTGGTGCCGCGCCTCGTCGGCGGCCTGCAGCAGAATGTCAGGACCGACGACACGCATCCGAGCAACTCGAGAACGCGGCGAGCACGCAGGCCGCCAGCGGGCTGCTCGACGGCGGAGTCAGCGTCGATCAGGTCGACGAGAACGACGGCGATCAAGATCGTCTCCAACATCTTCGGCGGCAACGACAGCAACCAGGTCGCCTCGGCGCTGGCAGGCGGCGGCGCAGGCAGCGGCGACCTGCTCAAGAAGCTGCTGCCGATCCTGGCGCCCATCGTGCTCGCCTACATCGGCAAGCAGCTGAGCGAGGGCGGAGGCGCCGCGGCGCCCGCAGGCACCCAGGCCCAGGCCTCGGTCGGCGGCGGCCTCGGCGACATCCTCGGCAGCATCCTCGGTGGTGGCGGCAGGCGGTGGCGGCGGCAACAACCCGCTCGGCAGCATCCTCGGCAGCGTGCTCGGGCGGCGGCCAGGGAGGCGGCGGGCTCGGCGACATCCTCGGCGGCCTGCTGGGCGGAAAGAAGTAATCCGGCGGCGCAGCGCAGCGACGGAAGAATCGCGCATCGTGGAGCCCCCGGAGTCGCCCGACTTCGGGGGCTTTCGCGTTGCGGGCACCGGTCTTCCTAGAATGACGAAGTGACCGCCAGTTCGAAACCCGCTGACAGCCCAGGGGTGCAGTCCCTGCCGAAAACGTGGGATCCGAGCGAGGTAGAGAGTGACCTCTACCAGGGCTGGGTCGACGCCGGCTACTTCACTGCCGATGCCACCAGCGAGCAAACCGCCCTACTCGATCGTGCTGCCCCCGCCGAACGTGACCGGCAGCCTGCACATGGGCCACGCGCTGGACCACACGCTGATGGACGTGCTGACCCGGCGCAAGCGCATGCAGGGCTACGAGGTGCTGTGGCTGCCCGGCATGGACCACGCGGGCATCGCCACCCAGAGCGTGGTGGAGAAGCAGCTCGCCGTCGACGGCAAGACCAAGGAGGACTTCGGCCGCGAGCTGTTCATCGACAAGGTGTGGGACTGGAAGCGTGAATCCGGCGGCACCATCGGTGCACAGATGCGCCGACTCGGTGACGGCGTCGACTGGAGCCGTGACCGGTTCACCATGGACGACGGCCTGTCCCGCGCGGTCCGGACCATCTTCAAGCGGCTGTACGACGCCGGGCTGATCTATCAGGCCGAGCGGCTGGTGAACTGGTCGCCCGTGCTCGAGACGGCGATCTCCGACCTCGAGGTGAAGTACGAGGACGTCGAGGGTGAGCTGGTGTCGTTCCGGTACGGCTCGATGGACGACTCGCAGCCCCACCTCGTCGTGGCCACCACCCGTGTCGAGACCATGCTCGGCGACACCGCGATCGCCGTGCACCCCGACGATCCCCGCTACCGGCAGCTGGTGGGCACGACGCTGCCGCACCCCTTCCTGTCCCGCGACGTCGTCGTCGTCGCCGACGAACACGTCGACCCCGAATTCGGCACGGGCGCAGTCAAGGTCACGCCCGCGCACGATCCCAACGACTTCGAGATCGGCGTCCGGCACAACCTGCCGATGCCGTCGATCTTGGACACCAAGGGCCGGATCGTCGATACCGGAACGGAATTCGACGGCATGGACCGCTTCGTCGCCCGCGTCGCCGTGCGCGAGGCGCTCGAGAAGCAGGGCCGGGTCGTCGAGGAGAAGCGACCGTACCTGCACAGCGTCGGGCACTCCGAACGCAGCGGGGAAGCCATCGAGCCGCGGCTGTCGCTGCAGTGGTGGGTGAAGGTCGAGTCACTGGCGAAGGCCGCCGGGGACGCGGTGCGCAACCGCGACACCGTGATTCACCCCGCCAGCCTCGAGCCGCGCTGGTTCGGCTGGGTCGACGACATGCACGACTGGTGCATCTCGCGACAGCTGTGGTGGGGCCACCGCATCCCGATCTGGCACGGCCCGAACGGGGAGAAGGTCTGCGTCGGGCCCGACGACACCCCGCCGGAGGGCTGGGAGCAGGACCCCGACGTGCTGGACACGTGGTTCTCGTCGGCGTTGTGGCCGTTCTCCACGATGGGTTGGCCGGACCGCACGCCCGAGCTCGAGAAGTTCTATCCCACCAGCGTTCTCGTCACCGGCTACGACATCCTGTTCTTCTGGGTGGCGCGGATGATGATGTTCGGCACCTTCGTCGGCGACGACGACGCCATCACCGCAGGCGGTACAGCGCGGGCCGCAGGTGCCGTTCGAGAACGTCTTCCTGCACGGCCTCATCCGCGACGAGTTCGGCCGCAAGATGAGCAAGTCCAAGGGCAACGGCATCGATCCGCTGGACTGGGTGGAGACCTTCGGCGCCGACGCCCTTCGGTTCACGTTGGCGCGCGGGGCCAGCCCCGGTGGCGACATGTCGATCGGCGAGGACCACGCCCGCGCCTCCAGGAACTTCGCCACCAAGCTGTTCAACGCCACCAGGTTCGCGTTGATGAACGGGGCAGCGCCCGCTCCGCTGCCGGGCCTCGACGAACTCACCGACGCCGACCGCTGGATCCTGAGCCGGTTGGAAGAGGTTCGGGCCGAAGTCGATTCGGCGTTCGACGGCTACGAGTTCAGCCGGGCGTGTGAGTCGCTCTACCACTTCGCCTGGGACGAATTCTGCGACTGGTACCTGGAGTTGGCCAAGGTGCAACTCGCCGACCGGCCGGACGGGCACACGAACGCCGTGCTGGCTGTCGTTCTCGACGCGCTGCTCAAGCTGCTGCACCCGGTGATGCCGTTCGTCACCGAGACGCTCTGGAAGACGTTGACCGGTGGCGAGTCGCTGGTGATCGCGGACTGGCCGCAGTCGTCCGGCATCGCGTCGGATGGTGTTGCGGGCCAGACGGATCACCGACATGCAGAGGCTGATCACCGAGGTGCGCAGGTTCCGCAGCGACCAGGGCCTCAACGACCGTCAGCGGGTCCCTGCCCGGCTGGTCGGGGTCGCAGGCGCCGATCTGGACGCCCAGGTGGCCGCGGTCGGCGCATTGGCCTGGCTCACCGAGCCTGCCGACGGCTTCACTCCGTCGGCGTCGGTGGAGGTCCGGCTGTCGCGCGGCACGGTCGTCGTCGAACTCGACACGTCGGGCACCGTCGACGTCGCTGCGGAGCGCCGCCGGTTGGAGAAGGATCTGGCCGCCGCGCAGAAGGAGTTGGCCCAGACCGACGCGAAGCTCGGGAACGAGGCGTTCCTGGCCAAGGCGCCCCAGGACGTCGTCGACAAGATCAGGGCCCGCCGCGAGCTGGCCTCCGACGAGGTGGAGCGCATCAACGGCCGCCTGGCCGGGCTCTCGTGAATCCCCAGGACGTGAATCCACTGGAGCCGACGCCCGACGAGATCGCGGCGCTCCTGCAGGTCGAGCATCTGCTCGACCAGCGGTGGCCGGAGACGAAGATCGAACCCAGCACGACGCGCATCGTCGCACTGCTGGAACTGCTGGGGTCGCCGCAGCGCGCGTACCCGAGCATCCACGTCACCGGTACCAACGGCAAGACCTCGGTGACGCGACTGATCGACTCCCTGCTGACGGCGCTGCACCGGCGCACCGGACGCAACACCAGCCCGCACCTGCAGTCCGCGGTCGAACGCATCTCGATCGACGGCAGGCCGATCAGCCCGGCGCTGTACGTCGACACCTATCGCGAGATCGAACCGTTCGTGGAGATGGTCGACGCGCAGTCCGAGGCGGCCGGCGGCCCGCGGATGAGCAAGTTCGAGGTCGTCACGGCGATGGCGTTCGCCGCGTTCGCCGACGCGCCCGTCGACGTGGCGGTGGTGGAGGTCGGCCTCGGTGGGCGGTGGGACGCCACCAACGTGATCAACGCACCCGTCGCCGTGATCACCCCGATCGGCATCGACCACGTCGACTTCCTTGGCGACACCATCGCCGAGATCGCCTCGGAGAAGGCCGGAATCATCACCAAGCAGCAGGACGACCTGGTGCCGAGGGACACCGTCGCGGTGATCGGGCAGCAGACGCCCGAGGCCATGGAGGTGTTGCTGGCGGAGGCGCTTCGCGCCGACGCGGCGGTGGCCCGCGAGGACTCCGAGTTCGCGGTGCTGCGGCGCGAGGTCGCGGTCGGCGGGCAGGTTCTCGAACTTCAGGGGCTCGGCGGCGTCTACTCGGACATCTTCCTGCCGCTTCACGGTGAGCATCAGGCGCACAACGCGGTGGTGGCGCTCGCGGCGGTCGAGGCGTTCTTCGGCGCGGGCCCCGACCGTCAGCTCGACGTCGACGCGGTTCGGGCCGGCTTCGCGACGGTGGCAAGCCCCGGTCGACTGGAGCGAATGCGAAGCGCCCCAACGGTGTTCATCGACGCAGCGCACAATCCGGCGGGCGCGGCCGCGCTGGCGACGGCGTTGCAGACCGAGTTCGACTTCCGTTTCCTGTTGGGTGTCGTCTCGGTGATGTCGGACAAGGACGTGGACGGCATCCTCGCCGCACTCGAGCCGGCGTTCGACCAGATCGTGGTGACCAACAACGGGTCGCCTCGCGCGATGGACGTCGAGGAGCTTGCCCTGCGCGCCGAGGAGCGCTTCGGGCCGGAGCGCGTGATCACCGCCGCGACGTTGCCCGATGCCATCGAGACCGCGATCGCGTTGGTCGAGGAGTCCGGCCAGGACGACGGGTTCTCCGGCAGCGGCATGGTGATCACCGGCTCGGTGGTCACCGCGGGCGCGGCCAGGACGCTGTTCGGCCGGGACCCGGAATGACCGAGGAGCCCGACGACACCGCTGCCCCTCCACCGGATCCGTGGAAGAGCTTCCGCGGGGTCATGGCGGGCACGCTGATCCTGGAAGCCATCGTGGTGCTGCTCGCGCTGCCGGTGGTCTCCTTCTCGCGCGGTGGTCTCAGCGTCACCAGCGCGGGATACCTGATCGGCGTGGCGGTGGTGCTGATCGTGCTGGCCGGATTGCAGGGCCGGCCGTGGGCGCTCGCGGCGAACCTGGCCATGCAGGTCTTCGTGATCGCCGGGGCGTTCATCCACGTCACGGTCGGGTTCGTCGGGGTCGTCTTCGCCGGGGTCTGGGCGTTGATCGTCTATCTGCGCGGCGAGGTCAAGCGCCGACAGGAGCGCGGTCTGCTGCCCGGGCAGCAGCGTCCGCCTATCGACTAGTAGGCTTTCGCGACGTGACTGAGCGGACCCTGGTTTTGATCAAGCCCGACGGCGTCAAGCGACACCTCGTCGGAGAGATCCTCAGCCGAATCGAACGCAAGGGCCTGACCATCGCGGCCCTCGAACTCAAGACCGTGAGCGACGACGTCGCCCGGCAGCACTACGCCGAGCACGAGGGGAAGCCGTTCTTCCCGTCGCTGCTGGAATTCATTACCTCCGGGCCCGTGGTGGCCGCCATCGTCGAGGGCCCTCGGGCCGTTGCCGCGTTCCGGCAGATCGCCGGCGGGACGGATCCCGTGGAGAAGGCCACACCCGGCACCATCCGCGGTGACCTGGCCCTCGTCACTCAGGACAACCTGGTTCACGGCTCCGATTCGCCCGATTCCGCGGCCCGCGAGATCGAGCTCTGGTTCCCCAGCCGTTAGCTGCCGCAGGGGTCTCCTGCGGCGTCTCGTCGGTTTCCGTGCGGCGGTGTGGGATACTGGTCGTGGGTGACCGGCTTACAACCAGGGTCGGGCGCCCGGATGAAGACTTAGACGAGCGCGACCACCCTAGGTGCGGCGCCGACCGTCCAGCCATCATTCAGCCAGGCACCGAGGGCTCTCCCGAGCAGCTCGGAGCGAGACCATAACAAGCTCGGGAGAAGTAACCCGGGCCCATAGCGGAAGCCCTCGCGTGGCCGCGTCGATAGGACGCGCCCGGGGGCTTGAGGAGAATTCGTGGCCGAAGATGCCCATACCCAAGACCTATCTGAAGACACCCTGTCCGGGCGGGATCCGGACGCGCACCAGCTGAGCGAGGATGCTCCGGCGCCGTTCGCGTCTCCGTTCGCCATCGCGGTGCCAGACGACGAAGCGATCGAGGGCGACGAGCCCGAATCACGGCTGCTGCTGGAGACGCCCGCGCCTGCCAATCCGGCCCCGGCCAGCGCATCTCCGGCCGGGTACCTGCCGCTGTTCGTCGCCCCTCAGCCCGTGTCGTTCGAGCCCAAGGTCATCGAGCCCGATGACGACGAGGACGACGACGAGGACGACGACGACGACTCCGACGACGGGGCGAGCGACGCCGACGACGAGCAGGGCGACCGACCCGCCGCACGGCGACGTCGGCGGGGACGGCGTGGTCGCGGCCGCGGCCGCGGCGAGCAGAATCCCGACGACCCGACCGATGACGCCGCAGGCGACGACGACGCCGCAGACGAGACGGACGGCGAGGACGAATCCGACGACGCCGGTGCCGACGACGAGAACGCTTCCGGCGACGGTGCCAGCCGTCGCCGCCGCAGGCGCAGGCGCCGCAAGTCCGGCTCCGGTGACGGGGACGGCGACGAGGCCGTCGCGTCCGACGACCCGCCCAACACGGTGGTGCACGAACGGCCGCCGCGCGAGAAGGCGGCGAAGGCCGTCAACAACGAGATTCAGGGCATCAGCGGGTCCACCCGGCTGGAGGCCAAGCGCCAGCGTCGCCGGGACGGCCGTGACGCGGGCCGCCGCAGGCCGCCCATTCTGAGCGAGGCCGAATTCCTGGCCCGCCGCGAGGCCGTCGAGCGCGTCATGGTGGTGCGCGACAAGGTCCGCACCGAGCCGCCGCACGAGGGCGCCCGCTACACGCAGATCGCGGTGCTCGAGGACGGTGTCGTGGTCGAGCACTTCGTCACGTCCGCTGCGTCGGCGTCCCTGGTCGGCAACATCTACCTCGGCATCGTGCAGAACGTGCTGCCGTCGATGGAGGCGGCGTTCGTCGACATCGGCCGCGGCCGCAACGGCGTGCTCTATGCCGGTGAGGTGAACTGGGAGGCGGCCGGACTCGGCGGCGCCAGTCGCAAGATCGAGCAGGCGCTCAAGCCCGGCGACTACGTCGTCGTCCAGGTCAGCAAGGATCCGGTCGGGCACAAGGGTGCGCGCCTCACCACGCAGGTGTCCCTGGCCGGGCGGTATCTGGTGTACGTGCCTGGCGCGTCGTCGACCGGGATCAGCCGCAAGCTGCCCGACACCGAACGGCAGCGACTCAAGGAGATCCTGCGCGAGGTGGTCCCCGCCGATGCGGGCGTGATCATCCGCACCGCGTCGGAGGGCGTCAAGGAAGACGACATCCGCGTCGACGTGAATCGGCTGCAGGAGCGCTGGAACCAGGTCGAGGCCAGGGCGGCCGAGACCAAGAAGAAGGCGGCCGGCGCTGCGATCGCGCTCTACGAAGAGCCCGATGTGTTGGTCAAGGTGATCCGCGACCTGTTCAACGAGGACTTCTCGGGGCTCATCGTGTCCGGTGACGACGCCTGGAACACCATCAACGACTACGTCAATTCCGTTGCACCGGAACTGGTTCCGCGGATGACGAAGTACCAGCCCGCATCACCCGACGGTCCTGACGTGTTCGCCGTGCATCGCATCGACGAACAGCTGACCAAGGCGCTCGATCGCAAGGTGTGGCTGCCGTCGGGCGGCACCCTGGTGATCGACCGCACCGAGGCCATGACGGTGGTCGACGTGAACACCGGCAAGTTCACCGGTTCCGGCGGAAACCTCGAGCAGACCGTCACGCGCAACAACCTGGAGGCCGCCGAGGAGACCGTCCGCCAGCTTCGGCTGCGTGACATCGGCGGCATCATCGTCATCGACTTCATCGACATGGTGCTGGAGGCCAACCGCGACCTCGTGCTGCGCCGGTTGACCGAGGCTCTCGGCAGGGACCGCACGCGGCACCAGGTGTCCGAGGTGACGTCGCTCGGTTTGGTGCAGCTGACCCGCAAGAAGCTCGGCACCGGTCTGATCGAGGCGTTCTCCACCACCTGCCCGCACTGCGCAGGCCGCGGCATCGTGCTGCACGGCGATCCCGTCGACTCCGGTGCGGCACCCGCCCGCAAGTCCGAGTCGGCCGGCGGACCCGGCAGGCGCGGCAAGCGTGGCAAGAAGGGCGGCAAGGCCGAGGACGTCGACGTTCAGGTGGCCAAGGTGCCGTCCCACGCGGCGGGCGAGCATCCGATGTTCAAGGCGATGGCCGCTGCCAACGGCCGCCCCGAGGATGACGACGCCGACGACGAGACGACCGAGGACGAGACGACCGTCGTCGACGAAGGCCACGTGATCGACACCGCCGGGCACGTCGAAGCCGACGACGAGGACGCGGCCGATACGGACGACGACGATCTCGACGACGAGGACTCCGACGACGAGGACTCCGATGAGGATTCGGACGACGATCTCGAAGCCGACGACGAGGACGAGGACATCGATGACGACATCGAGGTCATCGACTCCGACGACGACGACGATCGACGATGACGACGACTCCGATGACGACGACGAGGACTCGGACGACGACGATCTCGACGACGACGATGAGGATGTCGACGACGAGGACGACGACTCGGATGACGAGGACGAGGATGACTCGGATGACGACGACGAGGACGACGAGGATGAGTCGCTCGTCGCTTCGACGTCGCGCCCTCGACGCCGCCGCGCGGCCGCCAGGCCGGCAGGACCACCGGCGTCGTGACGCACTGCTAGCCGGTTTGACCCCGTACCCGCTGGTCACGTAACCTTGAGCAGTTGTCTTCAGGCCCCGTGACCAACGGTGCCGGTGGGCACATGGTTTGCGAGGGAACCACCGAGACCCCGCACCCCCAGACCCGCGCTCGCGCCCTCGGGTTGCGCGCGCCCGCTTCAGCGATGCAGAGGAAGACGAAAACGATGGCGACGTACGCAATCGTCAAGACCGGCGGCAAGCAGTACAAAGTCGCCGTTGGAGACATAGTCAAGGTCGAGAAGCTGGAGATCGAGGCAGGCGAGTCCGTCTCGCTTCCGGTCGCGCTGGTCGTCGACGGCGGCACGGTCACCACCGACGCCAAGGACCTGGCGAAGGTCGCGGTCACCGGTGAGGTGCTCGAGCACACCAAGGGCCCCAAGATCCGCATCCACAAGTTCAAGAACAAGACCGGCTATCACAAGCGCCAAGGCCACCGTCAGCCTCTGACGGTCGTCAAGGTCACCGGTATCAAGTAGTCGAGGGAGCGAACCAATGGCACACAAGAAGGGCGCCTCAAGCTCACGCAACGGTCGCGACTCCAACGCACAGCGTCTCGGCGTCAAGCGATTCGGCGGGCAGGTCGTCAAGGCCGGCGAGATCATCGTCCGGCAGCGCGGCACGCACTTCCACCCGGGCATCAACGTCGGTCGCGGCGATGACGACACCCTGTTCGCCACGGCGCCGGGCGCCGTCGAATTCGGCGTCAAGCGTGGGCGCAAGACGGTGAACATCGTCCGCACCGTGCGGCCCGGGGCGGATGTCGCCGCCGGGGCGGCTCCGGAGGCCTGATTCCCCGAGGACTTCCACGCGAGTGAAGCTGCTGCGAGTTCTCACCTGAATCGCACACACCAGCTTCACTCGAGGGAAGGATCGTTCGATGCCTCGCTTCGTCGACCGCGTCGTGATCCATGCACGGGCAGGTAACGGCGGCCGCGGCTGCGCCTCGGTGCACCGGGAGAAGTTCAAGCCGCTCGGTGGTCCCGACGGCGGCAACGGCGGTCGCGGCGGCAGCATCGTGCTCGTCGTCGATCCGCAGGTGCACACCCTGCTCGACTTCCACTTCCATCCGCACGTCGATGCCCCGTCCGGCAAGCAGGGCGCGGGCAACAACCGCGACGGCGCGGCGGGCAACGACCTCGAGCTGCGGGTGCCCGACGGCACCGTCATCCTCGACGAGGACGGTCGGTTACTCGCCGATCTGGTCGGCGAGGGCACCCGGTTCGAAGCCGCCGCGGGCGGGCGCGGCGGGCTCGGCAACGCGGCGCTGGCGTCACGCGCCCGCAAGGCGCCGGGATTCGCGCTGCTCGGCGAGCAGGGTCAGGCCCGCGATCTCACCCTTGAACTCAAGACGGTCGCCGACGTCGGCCTGGTCGGATTCCCGTCGGCGGGCAAGTCGTCGCTGGTGTCGGTGATCTCGGCGGCCAAGCCGAAGATCGCCGACTACCCGTTCACGACACTGACGCCGAACCTCGGTGTCGTGTCGGCGGGTGATCACACCTTCACCGTCGCCGACGTGCCCGGGCTGATCCCCGGCGCTTCCGACGGTCGCGGGCTCGGGCTGGACTTCCTTCGTCACATCGAGCGCTGCGCGGTGCTGGTGCACGTCGTGGACTGCGCGACGATGGAACCGGGCCGCGACCCGATCTCCGACATCGACGCGTTGGAGGCCGAGCTGGCCGCCTACACCCCGACGCTGCAGGGCGATACGACGCTGGGTGACCTCGCCGAGCGGCCCCGTGCGGTGGTGCTCAACAAGATCGACGTGCCGGACGCGCGCGAGCTGGCCGACTTCGTCCGTGACGAGGTGGCCGAGCGCTACGGGTGGCCGGTGTACGAGGTGTCGACCGTCACCCGGGACGGGCTGCGGCCGTTGACCTTCGCGCTGTGGGACCTGGTGTCCGCATACCGGCAGGCGCAGCCCACCGTCGCGCCGCGTCGCCCGGTGATCCGGCCCATCCCCGTGGACGAGAGCGGCTTCACCGTGACCCCGGACGGCGAAGGTGGCTTCGTGGTGCGCGGCACCAGGCCCGAGCGTTGGATCAGCCAAACGGATTTCACCAACGACGAGGCCGTCGGCTATCTGGGCGATCGGCTTGCCCGGCTCGGTGTGGAGGACGAGTTGATCAAGCAGGGCGCGCGACCCGGCTGCGCGGTGACCATCGGCGACATGACGTTCGACTGGGAACCGCAGACGCCTGCGGGCATCGACATGCAGATGTCCGGGCGCGGCACCGACATTCGACTGGAGCAGACCGAACGGATCGGCGCCGACGAACGCAAGGCCGCCCGGCGCGATCGTCGTCGCCGCGGCGGTGAGGAATGAGCAGCGCCCATCGCAACGCGGTGCGCACCGCCCGCAGCGTCGTCGTCAAGGTCGGCACCACCGCGCTGACCACATCGTCCGGTGTGTTCGACGCGGGTCGTCTCGCGTCGCTCGTCGACGCCATCGAGGCGCGCATGAAGGCCGGATCCGACGTCGTCATCGTGTCATCGGGCGCCATCGCAGCCGGCATCGAACCGCTCGGATTGACCAAGCGGCCAACGGATCTGGCCACCAAGCAGGCGGCGGCAAGCGTCGGGCAGGTGGCGTTGGTGAACGCCTGGAGCGCGGCGTTCGGCCGCTACCAGCGCACCGTCGGCCAGGTCCTGCTCACCGCGCACGACATCTCGATGCGGGTGCAGCACACCAACGCCCAGCGCACGCTCGACCGGTTGCGCTCTCTGCACGCCGTCGCGATCGTCAACGAGAACGACACCGTCGCCACCAACGAGATCCGGTTCGGCGACAACGACAGGCTCTCGGCCTTGGTGGCGCACCTCGTCGGCGCCGACGCGCTGGTGCTGTTGAGCGACATCGACGGCCTCTACGACGGAGATCCGCGGAAGGCGACCGACGCCGCCCCGGTGCGCTTCATCCCCGAGGTCGCCGCGCCCGACGACCTCGACGGCGTGGTGGCAGGCGGGGGGAGCCGGCTCGGCACCGGCGGCATGGCCTCCAAGCTGTCGTCGGCCCTGTTGGCCGCCGACGCCGGAGTGCCGGTGTTGCTCGCCGCGGCGACCGACGCAGCCGACGCCTTGGCCGACGCGTCGGTGGGAACGGTGTTCGCGCCGCGCGGTGACCGGATGTCGGCACGCCGGTTCTGGGTGCGCTATGCCGCGGAGTCCGCGGGAGCGTTGACCCTCGACGAGGGAGCCGTTCGGGCGGTGGTGCGGCAGCGACGATCACTGCTGCCCGCCGGGATCACCGGGGTCTCCGGCCGCTTCCACGGCGGTGACGTGATCGAGCTGCGCGGGCCGGACGCGGGGATGGTCGCCAGGGGAGTCGTGGCGTACGACGCCGCGGAGCTGGCCACCATGATCGGCCGCTCCACGTCGGAGCTGCCCGCCGAGATGCGCCGCCCCGCGGTGCACGCCGATGACCTGGTCGCCGTCTAGGGCGCTTCGAGATACAGTGCGCCCCAGATGATCTGGGTCAGCGTGGCGGCCAATTCGGCGTCGTAGGACTGCTGGCTGCCCGGCAGGTTCTGATGGCAGGCCCGCTCGACCATCCAGGTGAGCGAGCTTGCCGTGGTGGCTGCGGGCAGGTCGCCGCGGATGGCGCCGTCCTGTTGCCCTTGCTCGATCACCGCGGCCATGCGCGTCGCGATTTCGCCGAGCACCTGGTTGTAGTTGGCGCCGACCATGGCGTCGTAGGCGGCCATTTCGTTGATCGCCAGCAGAAGTGGCTGATGCCGTCGGTAACTGGCGATGATCGCCGTCACCGCGGCAAGCACGTCGGCCGGTCGGCGGCGCTGCGCGACACTCCACCAGCGCTCGCCGTCCTTGGCGAGGTCGTCGAACACCTGGCCGGTCAGGCGACGCAGCAGATGCCCCTTGTCCTGGAAGTAGATGTAGAAGCTGGCCCGGGAGATGCCCGCCTCGGTCGCCAACCGGTCGACGCTGAGCTCGGTGAAGCTGGCGCCGTCGGCCATCAGGCGTTCGGTGGCGTCGAGCAGTCGGCGTTCGATCTGCTCGCGCCGCTCCTGCCGCTTGGCCTGCGGCTTCCTGGTCACCGAGGGCATGTAGGGCAGCGTAGCCGGAGCGATGGCACCTTGACTAGACATAGTGTCTAGACTTATCGTCGGGCTCGACCTCGTGAGGAGAATCACCGCGATGACCGTCCAGCCCGTCGGCTCCCTGCATCCCCATGACCCCATCGACCTGTCCTCGCGGGCGTTCTGGTCCACCAGCGCCGCCGAGCGGGAGAAGTCGTTCGCCGCGCTGCGCGCCGAGCGGCCCGTCAGCTGGCACCCGCCGGTCGAGGACGCTCTGATGCACGACCCGGCCGATCCCGGCTACTGGGCGGTGACCCGGCATGCCGACATCGTGACCGTCAGCCGCGACAGCGACGTGTTCCTGTCCGGCAAGGGCGTGCTGTTCGAGAACGTGCCAGAGGAATTGCTCGAGGCCTCGCAGTCCTTCCTGGCGATGGACCCGCCGCGACACACCATGATCCGCAAGGTGGTGCACGCCGCCTTCACCCCGCGCCAGGTCCGCCGCATCGAGGACTCGATCAAGGCGAACGCGCGCGACATCGTCGCCGAACTCCGCGACGCGGGCAGCGGTGCCGACTTCGTCGAGCTCTGTTCCAAGGAACTGCCGATCCGCACGCTGTCCGACATGGTCGGCATCCCGGAATCCGAGCGCGCGCAGGTGGCGCACGCGGCGGACGCCATGGTCTCCCTTGGCGACCCGGTGTTCCTCGACGGCCGCAACCCCATCGAGGTGCTCGTGGGCAGCCAGATGTACCTGCATCAGGTGGCGGGCGCGCTGGCGGCCGACCGGCGCGAGAACCCCGGCGACGATCTGATCAGCAGCCTCGTCCACGCCGAGGTCGACGGTGACCGGCTCACCGACGCCGAGGTCGCCGCCTTCTTCGTACTGCTCTCGGTGGCGGGCAACGACACCACCCGCCAGACCATGAGCCACGCCGTCAAGGCCCTGACCGAATTCGGTGACCAGAAGGCTTGGCTGGCAGCCGATTTCGACGATCGCATCGGTGGTGCGGTCGAGGAGTTCGTCCGGTGGGCCACGCCGGTGATGACCTTCCGCCGCACCGCGGCCACGGACTACGTGCTCGGCGAGCAGGCCATCGCGGCGGGCGAGAAGGTCGTGATGTTCTACGCGTCGGGCAATTTCGACACCGACGTGTTCGACGCTCCGGCTCGGCTCGATCTCGGCCGCAAGCCCAATCCGCACCTCGGCTTCGGCGGCGGTGGACGGCACTTCTGCCTCGGCGCACACGTGGCGCGGGCCCAGTTGCGGGCGATCTTCGCCGAATTGCTCACCGTGCTGCCCGACATCGAGGCAGGCGATCCGGTCTTCAACGCAGGCAACTTCATTCACAACATCCGCTCGATGCCGGTCACCTTCTAGCGACGCGCGCTGCGCTGCACGGTAGCGCGCCGAAATCGCGAGCTCGTCGGCGAGCAGCGCGAGCAGCTCGGAGCAACCGCCGTCGACCTTGACGCTCGCCAGCGCGTCGCCGCGGGTGGGCCCGCGGTTGACGATCGCGACGGGCTTGCCCTTCGCCACGGCGTGGCGGACGAATCGCAGGCCGGAGAACACCGTCAGCGACGATCCGGCGACCAGCAGTGCGTCCGCGGCGTCGACGAGCGAATACGCCTGCGCCACACGCTCCTTGGGCACGCTCTCGCCGAAGTACACGATGTCGGGCTTGAGCATGCCGCCGCAGCGTGGACAGTCCACGTAGCGGAACGACTCCGTCTCGGTGACCATGGCGTCGGCGTCGGGCGCGACCGCGATGCCACCGACCTTCTCGGCCCGCTCGACGAAGCCCGGGTTGAGCGTCTCCAGCTGATCGGCCAGCGCGGCCCGGGTGATGGTGTGCCCGCACTGCAGGCACGCCACCCGCGCGTACGTGCCGTGCAGGTCGATCACCGTCTGGCTGCCCGCCTTGGTGTGCAGCAGGTCGACGTTCTGGGTGATGACGCCGGTGACGACGCCCGCACGCTCCAGCGTCGCCAGCGCGCGATGACCGGCATTGGGCAGCGTGGCGTCCATGTGGCGCCAGCCGACGTGGTTGCGCGCCCAGTACCGCTGCCGGAACACGGCGTCGGAGGTGAACTGGCCGATGGTCATCGGGTTGCTCGGCGGTGAGTCCGGACCACGGTAATCGGGGATGCCGGAGTCGGTGGACAACCCGGCTCCGGTGAGCACGGCGACGCGCTGACCTGCGAGCACATTGATCAGTTCGGGGGCTTCCACGGTGTCCAGGGTAGGCGGCCTGAGACAATCGAGTCGTGGCCTTCCATTCTGCCTATCGGCACGGCTTCGTGCGGGTCGCCGCATGCACGCACCACACCACGTTGGCCGACCCCGCGGCCAACGCGGAATCCGTGCTGCGGATGGCGCGCGACTGCCACGACGACGGTGTCGCGCTTGCGGTGTTTCCCGAGCTGACGCTGTCGGGATACTCCATCGAGGACATCCTCTTGCAGGACGGTCTGCTGGATGCCGTCGAGGACGCGGTGGCGACGGTGGTCGCGGCGTCGGCGGAGTTGTTGCCGGTACTGGTCGTCGGCGCGCCGCTGCGGCACCGCCATCGCGTGTACAACACCGCGCTCGTCATCCACCGCGGCGCGGTGCTCGGCGTCGTGCCGAAGTCCTATCTGCCGAACTACCGCGAGTTCTACGAGCGCAGGCAGATGGCCGCGGGTGACGACGTCGCCGGCACCATCCGCGTCGCAGGCGCCGAGGTGCCGTTCGGTCCCGACCTGTTGTTCGCGGCCACCGACCTGCCGAACTTCGTGCTGCACGTCGAGGTGTGCGAGGACATGTGGGTGCCGATCCCGCCGAGTGCCGAGGCCGCACTGGCCGGGGCGACGGTGCTGGCCAACCTGTCCGGAAGCCCGATCACGATCGGCCGGGCCGACGACCGCCAGCTGCTGGCCCGCTCGGCGTCGTCGCGCTGCCTCGCCGCCTACGTCTACGCCGCCGCAGGGGAGGGGGAGTCGACCACCGATCTGGCCTGGGACGGTCAGACGATGATCTACGAGAACGGCCTCCTGCTGGCCGAATCCGAGCGCTTCCCCAAGGGTGAGCGCCGCTCGGTCGCCGACGTGGACACCGACCTCCTGCGCGCCGAACGCATCCGGATGGGCACGTTCGACGACAACCGCAGGCACCACCGTGTGCGCACCGACGCGTTCCGCCGGATCGAGTTCGTCGTCGACCCGCCCACGGGTGACATCGGGCTGCGCCGCGAGGTCGAGCGCTTCCCGTTCGTGCCGTCGGATCCGCAACGGCTGCAACAGGATTGCTACGAGGCCTACAACATCCAGGTGTCGGGGCTGGAGCAGCGGCTGCGTGCGCTGAACTATCCCAAGGTGGTGATCGGGGTCTCCGGTGGCCTCGACTCGACCCACGCGCTGATCGTCGCGGCCCGCGCGATGGACCGCGAAGGCAGGCCGCGCAGCGACATCCTCGCCTTCACACTGCCCGGCTTCGCCACCGGCGAGCGCACCAAGGGCAACGCGGTCGCGTTGGGCAAGACGCTCGGAGTGACGTTCTCCGAGATCGACATTCGCGACACGGCCACGTTGATGCTCACCGAGATGGGGCATCCGTTCGCGCGCGGCGAGAAGGTCTACGACGTCACGTTCGAGAACGTGCAGGCCGGGCTGCGCACCGACTACCTGTTCCGGCTGGCCAACCAGCGCGGCGGCATCGTGCTCGGCACCGGCGACCTGTCCGAACTCGCACTGGGCTGGTCCACCTACGGCGTCGGCGACCAGATGTCGCACTACAACGTCAACGGCGGCGTGCCCAAGACCCTGATCCAGCACCTGATCAGGTGGGTGATCTCGGCAGGCGAGTTCGGCGACGAGGTCAACGCGGTACTGCAGTCGGTGCTCGAAACCGAGATCACGCCGGAACTGGTTCCCGTTGGTGAGGACGAGGAGATCCAGAGCAGCGAGGCGAAGGTGGGACCCTATGTCCTGCAGGATTTCTCGCTGTACCAGGTGCTGCGCTACGGCTTCCGCCCCTCGAAGGTGGCGTTCCTGGCGTGGCACGCGTGGAGCGACGCCGAGCGCGGCGACTGGCCCGCCGGCTACCCCGCCGACAAGCGACCGGAGTACTCCCTTGCCGAGATTCGGCGCTGGCTGACGGTCTTCGTGCAGCGCTTCTACTCATTCAGCCAGTTCAAGCGTTCGGCGCTGCCCAACGGTCCGAAGGTGTCGTCGGGCGGGGCGCTGTCGCCGCGAGGAGACTGGCGCGCTCCGTCGGACATGTCGGCGCGGATCTGGCTCGAGGAGATCGAGCGCGAGGTGCCCGAGGCGTGAGCCTCGCCTAGCGCTCGTACGTCCCCGTCAGCGTGCCGCGGGCCAGCACGTGGCCCGACGCCGCCGCCAGCAGCGCCTTGACCGTCGCGGCGTCCGCAGGCACCGGCCGATCGAGGGCAAGCACGTGGAACCGGTACTGGTGCGGGCCGTGACCGGGTATCGGCCGGGGTCCCGAGTAGCCGTCCTTGCTCAACCTGGTCGGCACGTTGCGCAGCCCAGGACCGGGACGGAACTCGCCCTCGTCGAGGCTCTCGCTGTCCGGCGGCAACACGGCGGCGCTGTGGACGAGCGGCGTGCGCAACGGCACGTCGACGTCGTCGAGCAGCAACAGCAGCGCAGCCGTTGCCCGCGGCACACCCGTCCACCGCAACGCGGGGGACACGTCGTCGCCGACGCCCTTGCCCGCATGGCGGCGCGGGATCCGACCGCCGTCGGAGAAGGCGGTGCTGGTGACGGTGATGGTGGTGGGGGCGGCGAATCCGGCGCCGGCCAGCGGGCTGCGGGCGGTCGACGCCCGAACCGGGCGCAGCAGCCTGCCGATCAGCGTCATGATCCGACTCTTGCGACGTATTGGCGGCCAGTCAAGCGCCTGCCCGCCACGTTCCATCAGGCCCCGCTCCCGGCGCCTCGCATCGCGACGGTACTGGAGCGCAGCATCTCGCCGAGTTCGGCGGGCAGGTAACCCTGGGCTGCCAGACGCGGCATCACGCCGCCGGAGGAGATGATGTCGAGAATCAGGTCGGGAAGCCGAGGCACCGAACCGGACTCTCCGGTGGTGTCGTTGCGCCAGCCGCCGTCGGACAGGTCGAAGGTGCCCGTGTCGCCCTCGTCGAACAGTGCCGTCGCGTCGGGCAGCGTCATGGCGGGCAGGCCGGCGTTGACCGCATTGCGGAAGAACAGCGAGTTGAACTCCTCGGCGACCAGACCGGCGACGCCGAGTTCGGCGAACAGCGCCGCGACGGGCCGCGACGACCCGACGCCGAAGTTGCGCCCGGCCACCACGATGTCGCCGGGCGACACCTCGTCGGTCCAGCCGGGGCGGACTTCGTAGAAGACGTGCCTGGCCGCCTCCGGCGGATCCATCTTCATCGCGAAGGCCGGATACATGGCGTCGGTGTTGAGGTCGTCGCCGAACACCCAGACCTTGCCGGTGAACTTCAGCGTCACGCCGTCACGCTCCCCGCGTCGGTGATGTACCCGGCGACCGCCGAGGCGGCGACCGTCGCCGGTGAGGCCATGAAGATCTCGGCCTCCGTGCTGCCCATCCGGCCGGTGAAGTTCCGCGTGCTCGACGTGACGCACACCTCGCCCGGCCCGACGACGCCCATGTGGTAGCCGAAGCAGGCCCCGCAGGTGGAGTTCGTGACGACACCGCCGGCGTCCGCGATGTCCTGCAGGTAGCCCAGTCGCATCGCCTCCCGGTAGACCGCCTGGGACGCGGGCGTGACCAGCAGCCGCACCCCGGGTGCGACGGATCGGCCGCGCAACACGTCTGCGGCGATCTCCAGGTCCTCGAGCTGTCCGTTCGCGCACGACCCGATGAACGCCTGATCCACCCGCTGCCTGCCGAGCCGGGACACCGGCACGCCGTTGTGGCTGACGGTGCCGGGTCGCGCGACGTACGGCTCGAGCTTGGTGAGGTCGACGTGGCGGACGTCGTGGTACGTGGCATCGGGATCCGGTGCGGCGGAACGGTATCCGGTGACGCCGCGATCGTCGAGGAAGGCCGTGAGCAGATCGTCGGCCTCGAAGGTGCTGAAGTCGGCGGACACCTCGGCGCCCTGGGTGGCGATGGTGCGGCGGTCGTGCATCGGCAGGCCCGCCAGACCCGGCCCGCCATATTCGAGGTTCAGGTTGGCGGCGTCGCCGTATTCGTCGGCGATGTGCAGGAACACGTCCTTGCCGCTGACCGAAGCGGGCTTGACGCCCTCGAGTTCGTAGCGGATGGTCGGGGCGATCTGGAACCAGGTGCTGCCGGTGCACATGATCGAATAGACCTCGGCCGGGCCGAGTCCGCGGGCGGCGGTGTTGTAGGCCCCCGCAGCGCAGGTGTGGGAGTCGGTGCAGGCCAGCACTTCTCCCGGCCGGGCCAAGCCGTTCTCGGCGATGACCTGATGGCAGATCCCGTGTCGACCGACGTCGTAGAACCGCTGAATGCCGAAGTCGGCGGCGAACTTCCGCGCCCGCGGGCCACCGGCGGCGTCCTTGAGGGTCGGGGCGGGGACTGCGTGGTCCATCACGATCGCCAGCTTGTCGGGATCGTGGATCCGGTTGGGCTGCAGCCACATCGTGGCGAACTGCAGATCGATCAAGACGGTCATGTCGACGTCGACCACGACGGTGTCGCCCGCGTGAACCGTGCCAAGGCCGGCCTTGCGGGCGAAGATCTTCTCGATGATGGTCATGCCCATCAGTGGCCCTCCGTGGCTGCGAGCTTGGTGTCGAGTGCGAACCACTCGGCCATGCCGACCAGGTTGAAGAAGTCAGCGGGTTTGGTTGGCGCGAAGTCGGCGACGTCGGCGCCATTGAGCGCGCACAGGCCCTCGAGCATCGCGAACGTCGCGCGGCCAAGGGGGTCGCTCGGGTGAATGGCGATGGCGTAGCCCAACTCCTGGAGCCGTGCCGCGGACTCGATCGGCGTCAGCCCGCCATGGACGAGATTGATCAGCAGGGGAGCCTCGACCTCGCGGGCGATCCGCTCGATCTCGTCGCTGCCCTGAGGTGCCTCGATGAAGACGATGTCCGCGCCCGCGGCGGCGTAGCGATTGGCCCGCTCGATGGCGACGTCCAGGCCGAGCGAGGCGCGCGCGTCGGTGCGGGCGATCACGAGCAGGTCGTCGTCGGATCTGGCGTCGAGCGCGGCCGACAGCGTCTGCTCGAACACCGTGGCGTCGACGACCTGCTTGTCCGGCAGGTGCCCGCAGCGCTTCGGGAAGGCCTGATCCTCCAGCTGGATGGCGGCGACCCCGGCTGCGTCGTACTGGCGCACGGTGCGCACCACGTTGATCGGTGCGCCGTAGCCGGTGTCGGCGTCGGCGATCAGCGGGACGTCGTCGAGCGCGTCGACGAGCATGCGCGCCCGCTCGGCCATCTCGCTGGCGGTGACCAGTCCGATGTCGGGCAGGCCGAAGCCGGATGCCGCCACGCCCGCGCCGGTGAGGTAGGCCGCGACGTGTCCGGTGCGCTTGGCCAGCTGCGCGGAGATGCCGTCGAAGACGCCGGGTGCGACGACGAGCTCGCCGCGATCGAGTAGGTCGCGCAGCGCCCGCCGCGCGGAAGTCGTTGACATGTCTGGCTTCTCCTCAGTCCAGTGCGCCGGTGACGGGCGCGGCGAGCAGGTCGACGAGCTCGCCGACGTCGTCGCTTTCGGTGAGTCCGACGACGGCCCGTTCGATCGCCTCGGCGCGGCGGCGGCTGGTGACCCGGTCGGCGAGCGCGTGGAACTTGGCGACCAGCTCGTCGTTGGTGACCGGGTCGTTCGGCGCGCCGTGCGGCAGGTCGACGCGGGCGCGGTGCACGGCGCCGTCGCGGGTGGTCACGGCGACGTCGGTGCGGAAGCGCTCGGTGATCGGAGCGTCGGTCAGTGAGTCGTCGAGGTGTACCTCGGTGGCGTCGATCAGCGCCCAGATGTCGTCGGAGTCCAGCCGTTGCGGGGTGAACTGCTCGGGTAGCACGTTGCCGTCGAGCAGGGCGGCGGCCGTGGCGTAGCCGATGTTCATCTGAGCCCCGATGGGTGTCAGCGGGCGCTCCGGGCGCCACCACCCGTGCTTGTACACGGTCTCGCCCACGGTGATGTCGACGTGCGAGATGTCTTCGGGGGCAATCGAAGACCGCAGCCGGCGAGCGGCGTCGATGGCGCCGTGCAGACCGCCCATCGCGGCGTACGACTTCACCATGATCACCGAGGTCTCCCAGCGCTCGCCGAGTTGCGCGGTCAACTGCGAGGGGTCGGGGTCGTGGCCCTCGCCGAAGACGCTGAGGAACCCGCCGTACTCGCGTTCGAAGACCCGCTTGATGCCGGTGTAGCCGCCGGCGGCCAGACCTGCGGCGTAGAAGCCGTTGCGGGCGGCGAAGCCGTGGTGCATCCGCTTGCTCATCGCCTCGTATTGCGCAGCCATCAGTCCGGCCGACTGAGTGCCCGCGAGGCCGAGCGCGTCTTCCAGTCGAGCGGGGGACAGACCGCGAAGCTTGCCGGATGCCATTGCGGCACTGTGGGTGCCGAACACCGGGCCCGAGTGCCAGCCGCGATCGAGCATCTGGGCGCCGTGCAACGTGTAACCGACCCGCGGGCCCACCTCGAAGCCGGTGACGGCCGCCAGCAGGAAGTCGGCGCCGCTGGTGGGCGTCGGCCGAATCGACGCGGTGGAGAGCAGCGCGGGGATGAGCAGCGAGCAACTGTGCAACGGAGCCAGGGGGTGGAAGTCATCGAGTTCGAAGCCTTGGATGAACGTGCCGTTGAGCACCGCCGCAGCGGGTGCGCTGCTCGTCCGGCCCGTGCCGATCACGACGGTGTCGCCGTCGCCCTCCAACGCGAGCACGGCCTCCGTCGCCGTCCGCGACCAGGGCAGACCTGCGCCGATCAGCGCGCAGCCGATGCCGTCCAGCAGCAGGTACTTCGCTCTGTCGAGGACCGGCGGCGGCACGTCGGTCGAGCCGGAGATCGGCGACCCAGTGCGCCAGGGTGCCGGTCGGGCCCTGCGGATCGCTGGCCGCGTCACCATGCGTCATTCCGGCCTCCGTCGCCGTTAGTTGTTATATACATATAACAACTAGAAACGCGGACTCGCAAGGTTGCTGATGTGAAAGGCTCGACGATGTGCAGGATCGCAGGGACGGCGTCGCGCTGGTGAACACGGCCGCGGGGGTGCCGCTGCACCGGCAGCTCTTCCTCGTGCTCCACGACGAGATCGCCCGCGGGACACTGGCAGGCGGCGCCGCGCTTCCGACCGAGCAATCACTCTGCGACCAGTTCGGCGTCTCCCGCATCACGGTGCGACGAGCGCTGGCAGACCTCGCCGAGGCCGGGCTGGTCGAGCGTCGGCACGGCGTCGGCTCATTCGTGACCGAGCATTCGCCGGTTCGCCAGCACGACACCGCCGGTTCGTACATGGACGAGCTGCGGCAGGTCGAATTCGAGACCGAGGTCGACGTGATCGAGCTCGGGGTGGGCGCCCTGCCGCCCGTCGTCGCCGACCGGCTGGGGTCGAGTGGCACCGGACTGCACGTGCTCCGGCTGCGTCGTGAGCGTCGCACGGGCGAGCCGCTGATGATCACCGAGGCGTGGCTGCCCGCCGAACTCGCTTCGACCGTGACGCAGGCGGCGTTGGCCACGACGCCGCTCTACCGGCTGCTGTCCGATGCCGGCGTGCACCTGGAACGTCTCGAGCACGAGCTGACCGCCGAGATCGCAGGCCCCCGGACCGCGGCACTGCTCGGCACGACGATCGGTTCACCGTTGATCCGTGTCGAGCGGGTGGCGTTCGCCGCGGGCGTGCCGCATCACGTGCTGTCGATCGTGTTGTCGCCGAACCGGAGTCGCGTTCTGCTGAACCAGTCGGCCGCCGACCTCGCGTCGGGCGTCGGGATGGCCATCGCGCACGACGTGCGCCGGCCGACGGCCTGACGCCGCCGCGTCGACATGGATTCGCGAGTCAGAGCCTGCCGTCGATCCGAAGAGCCGGGTGCACCCACTCCGGGGAGCGCCGCTCCTTGAACGCGACGAAGCCCTCGACGGCCTCGGCCCCGCTGTAGCTGGCCTTCATGCCGATCCGGTCGAAGAGGCCCAGGTAGTTGTCCAGGCTGGACTTGACCACCGAGCGGGCCCGCGGTGCGGTGCGACAGCAGCGGGCCAGCACGTCGCGCGCGGCCTCGTCGAGTTCGGCGTGCGGCACCACCCGCGCCACCATGCCCCAGTCCGCCGCCTCCCGAGCGCTCAGCGTGCGACCGGTGAACATCAGATCCCGGGTCCGGACCGGCCCGATGATCCGGGCCAACGTCTGGGCGTAGTAGGTGTCGGCGATCCCGCGATACAACTCGGGCACCCGGAACGTCGCCCGGTCGCTGACGACCGCCATGTCGCTGCACATGGCGATCTGCAGGCCGCCGCCCTGACACAGCCCGTTGACCGCGGACACCACGGGCTTGACCGACTGCCGGAGCGTCTCGAACGGCGTGACGTCCATCGACAGGGCCGCGCCGAAGCTCATCCAGTCGTCGACACCGTTGCCGCCGCCCAGGTCCCCGCCCGGTGCGAACACGTCACCGGTGCCGGTGATGATCAGGCCGGCGAGGTCGTCGTCGGTCTCGACGTGGGTGACCGCGTAGCGGATGCCGAAGTACATCGCGGGCGTCATCGCATTGCGTGCCTCGGGCCGGTCCAGCGTGACGATCCCGAACGGACCCTCGCGGTCGAACCGGAGGAACGGCGAACCCAGCCAGTCGCCGTCGGGCGGGCGGGGAGCGTTCTCGGCCGCGGTCGTCATGTGCCTCCTTGGTCTTGGCTCTCGGCGTACAGCACGTCGTCGATGGCTTCGGCGGTCGGGGCGCAATCGCCCGCGCCCGGGATCAGGGTCGCGAGCGCGCCTGCCGCGCAGGCGCGGCGCAGCGCGAGCTCGGAGCCGGAAAGCCACTCGGCGGCAAGCACTCCGGCGAACACGTCGCCCGCGCCTGCGGTGTCGACGGCTTCCACCGCGGGCGTGGGTACGTCGAATTCCCCGTCCGTCCCGCGGTAGGTGGCTCCGCGCGCCCCGCGGGTGATGACCAGGTGTGGCACCGGCCAGTGCCACCTTTCGGCTTCCGCCTCGTTGACGATCAGGACGTCGGTGACGCCGGCGAGTTCGGCCAGCGCGTCCGGTTCGCCTCCCGCCGGCGAGGCGTTCACCACGACGGTCGCCCCGGCGCTGCGGGCCTGTCGCGCTGCGACCAGCGCCGTCGCGATGGGGATCTCCAGCTGCAGCAACAGCACGTCGCAGGCGGCGACGACGTCCCGCAGCGGCTGCGAGTCGAGCGAGAGGTGTCCGTTGGCGCCAGGCGCCACCACGATGGTGTTCTCGGCTCCGGCATCGACGACGATGACGGCGGTGCCGCTGGGACCAGGCAGAGCGATCAGGCCGTCGATCCCAATCCCGTTGTCTCTCAGGTGCGCTCGCAGGGCCTCGCTGGCCGGGTCGGTGCCGACCGCGGCGACGAGCTGAACGTCGCTGCCCGCGCGGGCCGCAGCGACGGCCTGGTTGCCGCCCTT
This sequence comes from uncultured Actinomycetota bacterium, assembly GCA_963735245.1. GTDB lineage: Bacteria > Actinomycetota > Actinomycetes > Mycobacteriales > Mycobacteriaceae > Mycobacterium. Next base: position 32,943 of record CAVTKI010000016.1, on the reverse strand, counting down.
GCCGCCCGGCGCGGACCGCAGCGAGGATGCGAGCACGGTCTCGCCGGGCCCCGGCAGCGATTCGACGTCGAAAACGAGATCCATGTTCACACTGCCCACCACGCACACCCGTGCCGTCATAGCTTGGACCGTATGGAGCCGCACGCCCGCGCACAATCCCCCGACCGCATCGAGGACGACGTCCTCGACGACCTGCGCAGACGGCTGGTGGCCACCAACCGCGTCCGACTGCCGGAAGGCACGGGGTGGAGTCGCGGCACCGATGCCTCGTATCTCACCGACCTGATCGACTACTGGAGCAGCGACTACGACTGGCGTCCACACGAGGAACGCATCCTGTCGCTGCCGTGGGAGACCGTCACCGTCGGCGACACGTCGGTTCGGGCACTGCATCAGCGTTCGCCCGGCGCCAGCGGACACGGTGATGCTGGTTCACGGCTGGCCCGACTCGGTGCTGCGGTTCGAGCGGGTGCTGCCGCTGCTGACCGACGTCAACGTGGTGGTGCCGTGCCTCCCGGGCTTTCCGTTCGCTCCGCCGCTGACCCGCACCGGGATGTCGCCGAGCGCGGTCGGCGACCTGTACGTCGAGCTGATGGCCGCGCTGGGGTATCGGCGTTACGTGGCCTCGGGTGGTGACATCGGCAGCAGCGTGGTCCAGTGCATGGCGATCAGCGCGCCGGACGCGGTGTCGGCGCTGCATCTCACCGACGTGCCGACGAGCCATCTGATGAGCCTGGACCCGGCGGATCTCGACGCCGACGAAACCGCCTTCCTGGCCGCGGTGCGGCAATGGCAGCAATCAGAGGGCGCATACGCCCACGAACAGTCCACCAAGCCGCACACGTTGGCGGTGGCCCTCGGCGATTCGCCGGCCGGGTTGTTGGCCTGGATCGTCGAGAAGCTGCGGTCGTGGAGCGACTGCGGTGGCGACGTCGAGACCGTCTTCGCGCGGGAGGATCTGCTGACCTGGGTCACCGCCTACTGGGTGACGGGTGTCATCGGGACGTCCTTCACGCCGTACGTCGAGCCGCGCGGCCCCGTCGAGCCGGTCGAGGTACCCGCCGTCGTCACCGCGTTCCCTGGCGACCTCGTATCCGCACCCCGGTCCTACGGCGAGCGGCTGTTCGACATCCGGGAATGGATCGAACACGATTCGGGCGGTCATTTCGCCGCGTGGGAGAAACCGGAACTCTTCGTCGCCGGGGTGCGCTCCGCCATCCGCGCGCAAGCCCGATAAGCTGGCCTAATGAGCGTAGAGGCTCCCTCCAGTACCGACCTGCGCGCGCAGGTTCACGATGCCGCGCGTCGGGCGCGGGTCGCCGCCCGCACCCTGGGCACGTTGACCACCGCGACCAAGAACCGGGCACTGCACGCGGCGGCCGACTCGGTGCTCGCCAGGGTGCACGAGATCCTGACCGCGAACGCCGAGGACCTCGACGTCGCCCGGGCCTCCGGCACGCCCGAGGCCATGCTCGACCGGCTCGCCCTCAACCCGCAGCGGGTCGACGGCATCGCCGCCGGACTGCGCCAGGTCGCGGGGCTGCCCGACCCGGTCGGCGAGGTGCTGCGCGGCAGCACCCTGCCCAACGGTCTGCAGATCCGCCAGCAGCGCGTGCCGCTCGGCGTGGTCGGCATGGTCTACGAGGGCAGGCCGAACGTCACCGTCGACGCCTTCGGCCTGACGCTGAAGTCCGGCAACGCCGTGCTGCTGCGCGGCAGTTCGTCGGCCGCGCGCTCGAACGCCGCGTTGGTGACCGCGCTGCGCGCCGCCCTCGACCTGGAGGGGCTGGCGCGCCGATGCCGTGCAACTGCTTCCCAGCGACGACCGCACCACCGTCACCCACCTGATCCAGGCCCGCGGCCTGGTCGACGTCGTCATTCCGCGCGGGGGCGCAGGCCTGATCGACGCGGTGGTGCGCGATGCCACCGTGCCGACCATCGAGACGGGCGTTGGCAACTGCCACGTCTACGTGCATTCTGCGGCGGATCTCGATGTCGCCGAACGCATTCTGTTGAACTCGAAGACGCGTCGACCCAGTGTGTGCAACGCCGCCGAATCGCTGTTGATCGACGCGGCCATCGCCGACCGTGCGCTGCCGCGCCTGGTCGGTGCGCTGCAGGACGCAGGCGTGACCGTGCACGTCGATCCCAGCGAGGACGAACTGCGGGCCGAGTTCCTCTCGATGGACATCGCGCTGGCGGTGGTCGACGGCCTCGACGCCGCGATCGCTCACGTCAACGAGTACGGCACCGGCCACACCGAAGCCATCGTGACGACCAATCTCGCTGCCGCGCAACGCTTCACCGACGAAGTGGACGCGGCGGCGGTGATGGTGAACGCGTCTACCGCGTTCACCGACGGCGAGCAGTTCGGGTTCGGTGCCGAGATCGGCATCTCCACCCAGAAGCTGCACGCCAGGGGCCCGATGGGCCTGCCGGAATTGACCTCGACCAAGTGGATTGTGTGGGGAGACGGCCACACTCGCCCCGTCTAGCAAGGAGAACCCCGCCCGATGAGCGTGCCTGCTCGCCCGATACCGATGTTCACCGACATCGACGACGTCGCCAAGCGGCTCGCCGAGACCGGTTACCTGCCCGACACCGCCACGGCCACGGCGGTATTCCTCGCCGACCGGCTGGGCAAGCCGTTGCTCGTCGAGGGGCCCGCAGGCGTCGGCAAGACCGAGCTGGCGCGCGCCGTGGCGCAGGCCACCGACTCCGGACTGGTCCGGCTGCAGTGCTACGAGGGCGTCGACGAGGCCCGCGCGCTCTACGAGTGGAACCACGCCAAGCAGATACTTCGTATTCAAACGGGCAACCAAGGCGGCCAAGGGGACTGGGACCAGACCAAGATGGACGTGTTCAGCGAGGAGTTCCTGCTGACGCGTCCGCTGCTGACCGCGATCAAGCGCACCGAACCCACCGTGCTGCTCATCGACGAGACCGACAAGGCCGACATCGAGATCGAGGGCCTGCTGCTCGAGGTGCTGTCCGACTTCGCCGTCACCGTGCCGGAACTGGGCACCATCGTCGCCGAACGTCCGCCGTTCGTGCTCCTGACGTCCAACGCCACCCGCGAGCTCTCCGAGGCGCTCAAACGCCGCTGCCTGTTCCTGCACATCGACTTTCCCGATCCCGACCTGGAGCGGCGGATCCTGCTGTCGCGGGTGCCGGAGCTGCCCGAGCGCCTGGCCGAGGAGCTGGTCCGCATCATCGGGGTGCTCCGCGGCATGCAGCTCAAGAAGGTGCCGTCGGTCGCGGAAACCATCGACTGGGGTCGTACCGTGCTGGCGCTCGGGATGGACACCATCGACGACGAGATGATCGCCGCCACCCTCGGCGTGGTGCTCAAGCATCAGTCCGATCAGGTGAAGGCCAGCGGGGAGCTGAGGCTCAACTAATGGCCGTCCGACGCACTCGACCGCCGCAACCCCTTGCGCCACATGGGATTCCCGGGCATCTGGTGGAGTTCGTCGAGGCGCTGCGCAGCGTGGGAATCGCAGTCGGCCCGTCGGAGACCGTCGACGCGGGCCAGGTGATAACCGTCCTCGGACTCAGCGACCGCGAGGTGCTGCGCGAGGGGTTGGCCTGCGCGGTGCTGCGTCGCGCCGACCACCGCGAGACGTACGACGCGATGTTCGACCTGTGGTTCCCCGCGGCACTCGGAGACCGCACGGTGCTCGACGACGAGGACGGCGGCGCAGACGGCGAGCCGGACGGGTTGCCTTCCCAGGACATCGAGGCCATGCGCGACGCGCTCGTCAAGATGCTCTCGGACAACCCGGATCTGGAGAACATGGACGCCCGGCTGGCGGCGATGATCGCGCAGATCGTCGAGTCGTTCGGGCGGTACAGCTCGAGCCGCGGACCGTCGTACTCGTCGTATCAGGCGCTCAAGGCCATGGCCCTGGACGAACTCGAGGGCAGGCTGCTGGCCGGTCTGCTCGCGGGGTACGGCGACGACCCGACGCCCACACAGGAGCAGATCGCCAAGGCCATTGCCGCCAAGCGGATCTCGCAGCTGCGCCAGATGGTGGAGGGCGAGACCAAGCGCCGCACCGCCGAGCAACTGGGCCGCGACCACGTGCAGATGTACGGCATCCCGCAGCTGGCCGAGAACGTCGAATTCCTGCGCGCCTCCGGCGAGCAGCTGCGCCAGATGCGTCGTGTCGTCGCCCCGCTGGCGCGCACCCTGGCCACCCGGCTGGCCGCGCGGCGGCGTCGGTCGCGTCGCGGCGAGATCGATCTCCGCAAGACGCTGCGCAAGTCCATGTCCACCGGTGGCGTGCCCATCGACGTGGTGCTGAAGAAGCCGCACCCCGCCCGCCCGGAGTTGGTCGTGCTGTGCGACGTGTCGGGGTCGGTTGCGGGGTTCAGCCACTTCACCTTGATGTTGGTCAGCGCACTGCGCCAGCAGTTCTCGCGGGTGCGGGTGTTCGCCTTCATCGACACCACCGACGAGGTGACCGAGCTGTTCGGTCCCGACGCGGACCTGGCCGTCGCCGTGCAGCGGATCACGCGTGAAGCCGCCGTCTACACCCGCGACGGGCATTCCGACTACGGGCACGCGTTCGTGTCGTTCCTGGACAAGTACCCCAACGTGCTGTCGCCGCGCAGCTCGCTTCTGGTGCTCGGCGACGCCCGCAACAACTACCGCAACCCCGAGGTCGACCTTCTGGCGCACATGGTCAACGCGAGCCGCCACGCACACTGGCTCAACCCGGAACCCAGGCATCTGTGGGGCAGCGGGGATTCGGCGGTGCCGCGCTACGAGGACACCATCACCATGCACGAGTGCCGGTCGGCCAAGCAGCTCGCGACGGTGATCGACCAGCTGCTGCCGGTCTAGCGTCGGTCAGCCCGGAGCAGCGACTGGTTACTGCCCGGCCACGCTGAGATCTGGCACGAGGGTGCGTTGCGCCCACTGGAACGCCTGCCAGGCTTCGACCTCGCGGAACTCGTCGTGGACGCGCTGCGCCGACTCGGCCCCGATGGGGCGGGCGGCACGGGCCTTCACCTGCACCTCCGCGCAGCGTTCCATCAACAGGAAGAAGCCGACCGCCGCGTCGATGGTGGCACCGACCGTCAGCAGCCCGTGGTTGCGCAGGATCACCCCTCGCGCGCCGCCGATCGCCGCCGCGATCCGTTTGCCGCCGTCGGTCGACCTGATGTTGACCTCCTCGTCGTCGAAGATCTCGTGGTCGCCGAAGAACGCGCACGCCTCCTGCGAGATCGGCTCGAGCATGGTGACGGTCGCCGAGAACGGCGTGCCGTAGGGCGTGTGGCAGTGGGCCGCGGAGACGATCTCGGGTCGGGCGTCGTGCACCGGGGCGTGGATGTAGTACGCCGCGATGTTGATGTGGCCGCCGCCCTCGATGGTGCCGTCCGGTCGGACCAGCACGAGGTCGTCGGTGGTCATGTACCGGAACGGCACGCCGTACCGCCCCAGCCAGAAGCAGTCCGCGCGCTCGGGGTCGCGCGCCGAGATGTGCCCGTCACCGAGCGAGCCCCACCCCATCGCACCGAACACCCGGTACGCCACCGCGAGCCGGCGCTTGCGGTGTGCTCGCAGCTCGGCGGGATCGGCGATCTCCGGCTCGTCGGCCGCCGGGTCGAGGAATCGGTCATCGTTCGTCGCGTCATTCATCGGTGTCCGTCGCTTTCCGATCAGCCCAAGCGCTTTGTCGCCCATAGTGCCAGCCCGTCGAGCACGAGACGATGGGCGCGCACCGGTCCAGTCGCGTCTAAGTTCTTGGGATCACGCCGACCGTGCGGTTTCGTGCGCGACTCGCCGCGGTACGGATGAATCCGCACACTCGAGTGCTCATCGCTGCAGGGAGCGTCTGCGGCCGCTCCCGTAAGCTGCCTATTCGTGGCGAAGCGCAGGCTGGGCGTGATGGGTGGGACGTTCGACCCCATCCACAACGGCCACCTGGTCGCGGCCAGCGAGGTGGCCGGCCTGTTCGACTTGGACGAAGTGGTCTTCGTCCCGACCGGCCAGCCGTGGCAGAAGCGTGAGCGCTTCGTCACCGCCGCCGAGGACCGCTACCTGATGACGGTCATCGCCACCGCGGCCAACCCGCGCTTCTCGGTCAGCCGCGTCGACATCGACCGCGGCGGAGCGACCTACACCAAGGACACGCTGCGCGACCTCGCGGCGCTGAACCCCGACACCGACCTGTACTTCATCACCGGGGCCGACGCGCTCGCGTCGATCCTGTCCTGGCAGAACTGGGAGGACCTCTTCTCCATGGCCCGTTTCGTCGGCGTCAGCCGGCCCGGCTACGAACTCGACGGCGAGCACATCGCCGAGGCCATGAACGAGTTGCCCCAGGACGCCCTCAGCCTGGTCGAGGTGCCCGCGCTGGCCATCTCGTCGAGCGACTGCAGGCGGCGCGCCGAGTCGGGCAGGCCGATCTGGTACCTGGTGCCCGACGGCGTGGTCCAGTACGTCTCCAAACGCGGCCTGTACCGGGCGCACACGCTGGACAGCAAGGAACCCCGATCATGAGCGCAAACGACGAAGCCGTCAGCATGGCCACCGTGGCGGCCCGGGCCGCCGCCGACAAACTCGCCGACGACGTGGTCGTCATCGACGTCTCCGGACAGCTCGTCATCACCGACTGCTTCGTCATCGCCTCGGCGAACAACGACCGGCAGGTCAACGCCATCGTCGACGAGGTCGAGGAGAAGATGCGCGCCGCCGGGTACAAACCGGCCCGCCGCGAGGGCGCCCGGGAAGGCCGCTGGGTGTTGCTCGACTACGTCGACATCGTGGTGCACGTCCAGCACCAGGACGAGCGCAACTTCTACGCCCTGGACCGGTTGTGGCGCGACTGCCCGCTGGTGCCGGTCGAGCTGGATGGTGATGAGCCGCTTGCGCGAAGAGCGACGGAGGAAGCGGAGTGAGGATCCGCCGCCTGGTGATGTTGCGGCACGGGCAGACCGAGTACAACGCGAACAGCCGGATGCAGGGCCAACTCGACACCGATCTCAGCGATCTGGGACGGAATCAGGCCGTCGCCGCCGCCGAGGTGCTGGCCAAGCGGCAGCCGCTGCTGATCGTGTCGTCGGACCTGCGCCGGGCGCTCGACACGGCGACGGCGCTCAGCGAGCGGTCCGGGCTGCCGGTGTCCGTCGACACCCGGCTGCGCGAAACCCATCTCGGCGACTGGCAGGGCATGACGCACCTCGAGGTGGACGAAGTCGCACCGGGCGCGCGGTTGGCCTGGCGGGATGACGCCAGGTGGGCACCGCACGGCGGCGAGAGCCGGGTGGACGTGGCCGCCCGCAGCCTGCCGGTGGTCGCGGAGCTGGTCGCCGGTCAGGCCGAATGGGGTGTCGACGAGCCGGACCGGCCCGTGGTGCTGGTGGCACACGGCGGACTGATCGCGGCGCTGACCGCCGGGCTGCTCGGTCTGCCGGTGGACAACTGGCCGATTCTGGGTGGCATGGGCAATGCCAGCTGGGTGCAGCTGTCCGGGCATTCGGCGCCCGATGCCGGGGCCGACGACATCCAGTGGCGGCTCGACGTCTGGAATGCCTCGGCTCAGGTCGCCAACGATGTCCTCTAGCCCCTCCGCTCCCGCCGTAGGACCCTGCTGATCTTCTGCGATTCCCTGTCCTACTACGGCCCGACGGGCGGCCTGCCCGCCGACGATCCGCGGATCTGGCCCAATATCGTTGCCACCCAACTCGGTTGGGATGTCGAGGTGATCGGCCGGATCGGCTGGACCTGCCGCGACGTGTGGTGGGCGGCCACCCAGGATCCGCGGGCATGGGCGGCCCTGCCCCGCGCAGGCGCGGTGATCTTCGCGACCGGCGGCATGGATTCGTTGCCATCGCCGCTGCCGACGGCGGTGCGCGAGCTCATCCGCTACGTGCGCCCGCCCTGGCTGCGGCGGTGGGCCCGCGACGGATACGGCTGGCTGCAACCACGGCTGTCGCCCATCGCGCGCCCCGCGCTGCCGCCGCACCTCAGCGCCGAGTACCTCGAACAGACAAGGGCGGCAATCGACTTCAACCGACCCGGTATTCCGTTCGTCGCGTCGATTCCGTCGGTGCACATCGCCGACACCTATGGCCGTTCGCACCGATGGCGCGATGGCACCGTCGCCGCCATCACGGCGTGGGCGCGGCAGCACGACGTGCCCATCGTCGATCTGAAGGCCGCCGTCGCCGACCAGGTGATGAGTGGGCGTGGCAATCCGGACGGCATCCACTGGAACTTCGAGGCGCACGCGGCCGTCGCCGAGTCGATGATGAAGGGCCTCGCCGAAGCGGGTGTCGTGGCATCCGAAGTCTCCCGAGACTGACCATGGCCGTCATGGTGGTCACCGACTCGTCGGCGCGACTCGACCCGGATGATTTGCAGCAGTGGGGAATTCGCCAGGTCCCGTTGCACGTCCTGGTCGACGGCAACGATATGCGTGACGGTGTCGACCCGGTGCCGTACGACGTCCACGACCGGGCGCACGTCACGACGGCCGGTGCGGCGCCCGCCGACCTCGCCGAGGCATACCGCAAGGCGTTGGCCGAGAGCGGCGGCGACGGCGTGGTCGCGGTGCATCTGTCGGCAGCGCTGTCGAGCACGTTCAGCACGGCGGTGGCCGCGGCGCGGGAGTTCGGTGCGGCGGTGCGCGTGGTGAACGCCCGGTCCGCCGCGGCGGGTGTCGGGTTCGTCGCGATGGCGGCGGCGCGTTCGTCGGCCGCGGGTGACGACCTGGACGCCGTCGAGGCCGCGGCCAGGGCCGCCGTGCCTCGGGGTGCCTCCTTCATCGTGGTGCACCGGCTCGACAACCTGCGGCGCAGCGGCAGGATCGGCACCGCGGCGTCATGGCTGGGCACGGCGCTGTCCCTCAAACCGCTGCTGTGCCTCGACGTCGACGGCCGGCTGGTGCTCTCCCAGCGGATCCGGACGGTGTCGAAGGCGCACGCCGCAATGGTCGAGGCCGTCGCGGAGTTCGTCGGCGAGCACAGGGCGTCGATCGTCGTGCACCACGTCGACAACCACGACGACGCCGACGAGGTCGGCGCGGCGCTGACGGCCCGGCTGCCGCAGATCGGGTCGCTGGCCGTGCGCGACATGGGCCCGGTGCTGTCGGTGCACGTCGGCGCCGGCGCGATCGGTGTGTGCGTGACGGTGGACGGCTGAGGCGAGGCGATGACCGCACTGGAGCTGGCACGCGACGAACGGCTCGACCTCGCCGACTTCCTCGCCGGACTGACGCCCGAGCAGTGGGCCAGTCCCACCCTGTGCGAGGGCTGGTGCGTGCGCGACGTCGCCGCGCACGTCGTCAGCTTCGAGGACATGACCCCGGGCGAGCTGACGGCTCGATTCGTCAAGGGCCGCCTGCAGATGGACCGCATCAACGGGCTCGGCGTGGACGACCTGGCGCAGCGCTCGGCCGAGCAGCTGGTCGCCGTTCTGCGGGACAATGCCGAGCCGCATGGGCTCGGCGCGGGATTCGGCGGCAGGGTTGCGCTGACCGACAACATGATCCACCAGCAGGACATCCGCAGGCCGCTGGGTATCGCGCGGACGATTCCCGTTGAACGCCTTTGCGCCGCACTGGACTTCGTCCGCTTTTCACCGACCATCCGCGGCGCGTGGCTGGCGCGCGGCGTGCGGCTGGTCGCCACCGACTTCGACTGGTCCTACGGCAAGGGGCCGGAGGTACGGGGTTGCGGTGAGGCGCTGCTGATGGCCATGGCGGGCCGGCCCGACGCGCTGCGCGACCTCGACGGGCCAGGCACGGCCAGGCTCGCGGCACGCATGAAGGCCGGCTAGACCGACGCCCGTCCGGTGACCGGGGGCAGGTCCTTCAGCGTCACGATGCCCGGCGCGGCGGCGACCACCGCGGGCACGGCGTTGGTGACGGGCATCGCCGTGTAGATCATGCCGAGGCCCATGAAGCCCGGTTCGGTCCAGTCCCGCGGTGGCAGGCAGTGCAGCACGGTGCGCATGTTGGGCGTTCCGAAGACCTGGATGACGTGGCCGTGCTCGAGCGGCTTCGGCGGGGTGACGTGGCTGCCCATGGTCCAGTTGAATCCGACGCTGACGACGTTCTTCTCGCCCACCCAGCCGCGGTGGTAGCCGTACACGCCGCCGACGGTGCCGTTGGGGATCTGTCATGAAGCCGAGGTCGCTGTCGCCGGTGGCGGCGGTGAACTCGACGTCGAACGTCAGCCGGTCCAGCTTGGCGCCGATCGCGTCGGCCATCATCGCCGCCGACTCGGCGAACACCTCGCTCTCGCGCCGCACGCTCTCCGCCAGCCCCGGCGTGTCCGGGTCTTGGCCGAACCCCATCGCGGCCTGCGTGCCCGCCGATTCGTACGTCGAGCAGTCGACCGATTCGGTGATCCGGATCTCCTGGACGTCCTCGCACGCACCCGAGAGGACCATGCCGACCATGTTGGTCATGCCCGGGTGGGCGCCGCTGCCGAAGATCGTGGAATCGCCCTTCTCGCAGGCCTTTCGGATGCGCTCGAAGTCCTCCGGCGACTGCTTGCCGCCGGTGATCCACGCCGCGCTGGAGCACACGTTGACACCCGCCTCGAGCAGGCGGACCAGTTCGTCGACGTTCGGCCACAGCGGGTTGTAACAGCAGGCGTCGGGCCGCAGGGCGATCAGCGCGTCGACGTCGTTGGTGGCCGCGACACCCGTTGGCTCGGGCCAGCCCGCGAGTTCGGCGGCGTCCACCCCGACCTTGTCGGCGCCATGTGCGTACACCCCGACGAGCTCCATGTCGTCGCGCCCGATGATGGCGTGCAGGGAGCGCTTGCCGATGTTGCCGGTGGTCCACTGGATCACCCGCAGCGGTCGGTCAGCGGTACTCGTCGTCATGTGCGCCTCCTCGTTGCGGGTCGGGTCAGTAGACACCGTTGGAGAGTATGTCTACCCGGCAGTCGTTCCGGTGCCGGTTCGCCCGACACCCGCTCAACAGGAGGGCAGACCGCTGCGCTGGCATGATCGCCGGATGCAGCACGCCCTTCCCGCCACCCCGTCCACGGTGCACTGGGGCTACTTCGACCCTCGGCTCGAGCCGGCTCTCGTCGTCGCATCGGGCGACCTGGTCGCCATCGAGACGCTGACCAACCACGCAGGCGACGCCCCCGATCTGATGATGGATCCGCAGATCGCCGACGTCTTCGCCACCGTGACCGACCGTGGACCTGGGCCGCACCTGCTCACCGGGCCGATCGCCGTCGACGGTGCCCGCCCCGGTGACGTGCTGCAGGTCGACATCCTGACGGCCACCCCGCGGTTGCCGTACGGCTCGAACCTCGCGGCGCACTGGGGTCATCTCTACGACGTAGCTGCCAAGAGAGCGGGTGACGATCTACGAGCTCGACGTCGACGCACTGCTCGGGCGCGCGTTGTTCGGCTACGACTGGACCGTGACGCCCCTGGCAACCGAGCCGGGGACGATCGTCGTGCCGGACCTCGCCGCGCGCGAACCGGCGTTGGCGGGGGTGGTGATCCCGCTGCGACCGCACTTCGGCACGATGGGTGTCGCACCCGCCGAACCGCGGCGGGTGTCGTCGGTGCCTCCCGGTGATCACGGCGGAAACGTCGACAACTGGCGCGTCGGCGCGGGCGGGCGCATGTACTACCCCGTGCAGGTGCCCGGCGCGCTGCTGTCGGTTGGCGATCCGCACGTCTCGCAGGGTGATGGCGAAATCAGCGGCACCGCGTTGGAATCGTCTTTGAACGGATTGCTGCGCTTGACCATTCGACGTGACCTGGCATTCACCGTGCCGGTGCTGGAGACCTCGACCGAACTGTTGGTGCACGGTTTCGGTGACACCTTGGACGCGGCGATGAAGGCCGCCGCGCTGCGCACGCTCGACGTGCTCGAGTCCAGCTTCGGGCTGACCCGCAGGGACGCGTACTCGTTCATGTCGGTCGCCGTCGACTTCACCGTCACCCAGGTCGTCGACCAACGCCAGGGCGTGCACGGCCGCATCGACAAGCGCTGCTTCCCGCGTTGGCCCGGGGTCGCGGCATGACCGGCATCCGCGCGTTCAGCTTCACGCCAGGCGACGGCGTGCCACCCGGCGTGGCACCGTTCGCCCACGCCACCGCCGCTGGGCAGACGCTGTACGTCACGGGTCAGATGCCGACCGACGTGACCGGGACCGTGGTCGGCGAGGACGTCGCGACCCAGACCGACCAGGTGCTGCGCAACCTGCTGCGCGTCACCGAGCTGTGCGGCGGGGGACTGGCCGACGTGGTCTCGGTGCGGGCCTTTCTGATGGACTGGGACGACTACGGATCCTTCAACGATGCCTACGCGGCGTGGTTCCCCGACCGGTTGCCGTCGCGCACCTGCGTCGGCGTCACCGGCCTTGCGGTGGGCTCCCTCGTCGAGATCGACTGGGTGTGTTGGCGAGACGATGGCTGGGTGGGCCCGGCGGTGCCACAATCGGATTAGGCCCGCGAGGCCGGAGGCCTGCCGCGGATTGATCCGTCGAGGAGTACACCATGAGCATCCTCTACACACTCGCACTGGCAGGCTCTGCAGGTCTTGGCGTGATTTGGCTGGGGCTGGCCAACGTCCGCGTGATCAAGCAGTTCGAACGAGGTGTCGTCTTTCGATTCGGGCGGGTCCAATCCGGCGTTCGGGAGCCGGGACTCACGATGCTGATCCCGTTCGCCGATCGCCTGCAGAAGGTGAACATGCAGATCATCACGATGCCCGTGCCGGCCCAGGACGGCATCACCCGCGACAACGTGACCGTCCGCGTCGACGCCGTCATCTACTTCAAGGTCGACGATCCGGTCCGCGCGGCGGTCGACGTGCAGGACTACATGTCCGCCGTCGGCCAGGTGGCGCAGACGTCCCTGCGGTCCATCATCGGCAAGAGCAACCTGGACGATCTGCTCTCCAACCGCGAGCGGCTCAACCAGGGGCTGGAGTTGCTCATCGACAGCCCGGCCCTCGGCTGGGGGATACACATCGACCGTGTCGAGATCAAGGACGTGGTGCTGCCCGATTCGATGAAGCGCTCCATAGCGCGGCAGGCCGAGGCCGAACGGGAGCGACGGGCCAGGGTCATCACCGCCGAGGGCGAACTGCAGGCGTCCGAGAAGCTGGCCCAGGCGGCCGAGGTCATGGCCGAACACCCGGCGGCGCTACAGCTTCGGCTCCTGGAAACCGTCGTCGAGGTCGCGGCGGAGAAGAACTCCACCCTGGTGCTGCCCTTCCCCGTCGAACTGCTCCGGTTCCTGGAACGAGCAACACCGGGAGGATCCGAGCGTTCGGACGGCGCGTCCACGACATCCGCCGACACGGGATCGGCTGCGAGCCGCGAAAACCTGCAACTGACCGCACCAAAGGTTCCCGACGACGCTCGCGGCATCCACCTCGACGAACCACTCGCGGGCCCGCAGCCCGGGCCGAACCTTCGCTGACCGTCGCCCACGGCGCCTGCTGACGCGTATCCACAGATCGTTCTTCATCCACAGCCGGGGATCGGCGGCCGTCCGCCGGCCCGGTCGGGTCCGGCGACGCGCCTACCGTCGCGGCCATGCGAACCGAACTGCCCGCCGACCGAGCCCAGCGCCGCCTCGGCGCGGACACCGCCGACGGCGACGATGGCCGGTCCGATGGCCGGTCCGACGACGACGAGGAGCCCGACACATCGCTGTCGCGGTGGCTGCCCGATGCCCCTGCGACGGGCGGTCCGGCCTGGCTGGCGGCGATCCGGGCCGATCCGGGGCGCGCCGGTGTCATCGCGCTCGGCGTGGTCGGCGCCCTTGCGGTGCTGGTCACGGTGTTCACGCTGGTCCGGGACGACCCGCCGCCGGTCGTCTCGGCGAAACTGCCTCCGGTACAGATGGTTTCGTCGACCAGCCCGACGGCGGGCAGCGCGGCCCCCGAGCCGGACGGGCCCGTGGTCGTCAGCGTGGTCGGCCTGGTGCACCGGCCCGGGCTGGTCACTCTCGACTCGGGCGCGCGCATCGCCGACGCATTGACGGCTGCGGGAGGGACGCTCGACGGCGCCGACCTCATCGGACTCAACATGGCCCGTCGGGTGTCCGACGGCGAGCAGATCGTCGTCGGAATCACCTCACCGCCCGGTGCGCCGTCGTCGATGGGCAGTTCGATCACGCCGCCGCCCGGTCAGTCGGCGGCGCCCGCGCCAGGCGGCGACGCCGGCCCGGCCCCACCGGGCCCGGTGAACCTCAACACCGCTACGCCCGAGGAGCTCGACGCCTTGCCCGGCATCGGGCCGGTGATGGCATCGGCGATCATCGCGTGGCGGGACGCCAACGGCCCGTTCGCCAGCGTCGACCAACTGGGCGAGGTCGACGGCATCGGTCCCGCGCGGCTGGAGAAACTCCGTGACCTGGTCCATGTGTGAGCACGCCCGATGCCCGCGCGGTCGGCCACGACCTGCGCCTGGTTCCCGCTGCGGTGACGTGCTGGGCGGTGACCGCGACGGGCATCCTCTGGGGCGGCGCCGCGGCCCTGCTGATGGCGATCGCCGCGACGATCGCGATGTTCGTGGTCGCGCGATGGGTGCGGCGCAGGGTGTCGACGGCGTCGGTGTGGCCGGGTGTCCTCGCGGTCGCCGTCGTCGGGATCGCGTTCTGGGTCGCGGTGACGTTGCGCGTGCACGACGTGGCCCACCATCCGATGTCGGGTCGCATGGGTGCGACGGTCTCGGTGGTGGTCGTCGCTGCCGAATCGCCCCGCACGGTCGGCGGGGGCCGGCTGATGTTCCGCGGCGATCTGAAGGCCGTCGACGACCGTCCGCTGGGCGGCCGGGTCGTGGTGTTCGCGTCGGGCATGGGATTCGGCGAGCTGACCGCGGGCCGCCCGGCCACCTTCCGCGCCCGCGTCGGAGCGCCCATGCGGCGCGACCTCACGGTCGCAGTGCTTTCGGCGGCCGGGGAGCCGACCGTCGGTGGGGCGGGTCTGGTCCAGCGGATCGCGGCGCGGGTGCGCGCCGCCTTCGCCGATGCCGCGCGCACGGCGCTGCCCGCCGACCAGGCCGCGATGTTGCCCGCGCTGGTGCTCGGCGACACGTCCACGCTCACCGCGCCGACGGTCGACGAGTTCCGGGTCGCGGGGCTGACCCATCTCACTGCGGTGTCGGGCGCCAACGTCACGATCGTCTGCGGCGCGGTGCTGCTGGCCGCGGGTGTGGTGGGCCCGCGCGCGGCCGTCGGCATGGCCGGGCTGGCGCTCCTGGCGTTCGTCGTCGTCGTGCAGCCGTCGGCGAGCGTGCTGCGGGCGGCGGTGATGGGCGCCATCACCCTGCTGGCGGTCGTGACACACCGCAGGCGACAGGCGATTCCGGCGTTGTCGGCCACCGTCGTGATCCTGATGATCGGCGCACCCCAGCTCGCCGTCGACGTCGGGTTCGCGTTGTCGGTGTCGGCCACCGCGGCGCTCGTCGTGATCGCACCGGTGTGGTCGCGGCGGCTCGTCGACCGCGGCTGGCCCAAGCCGCTGGCCGACGCGGCCAGTGTCGCCGTCGCCGCTCAACTCGTCACGGCGCCGCTCGTCGCGGGGATGGTGGGCACCGTCAGCCTGGTGTCGGTCGCTGCCAACCTCGCGGTGGCGGTCGTCATCGCGCCCATCACGGTGATCGGCACCGCCGCGGCGGCGGTGTCGGCGTTCTGGCCCGCGGCGGCGCAGTTCCTGGTCCGCTTCACCGGGCCCGAGCTGTGGTGGCTGCTGCGGGTGGCCCGATGGGCGTCGGCCGTGCCCGGCGCGGTCGTGTCGGTGCCGTCCGGCGCCGCAGGCGTGTGCTGCGTGGCGGTCGCGGGAATCGGCGCCGTCGTGCTGTGGCGGTGGCGCTGGGGCCGCATCGGTGTGGCGGCCGCGGTGGTCTGCCTGCTGGCGTGGGCCATCGCGGGCGGCGGCGTCGGCCCGGGAGGTGGCGCTGTCGGCGCGACGTGACACGATTTCAGCGTGAGCCAACTGCACCTCGTGCTGGGTGACGAAGAACTGCTCGTCGAACGCGCCGTTGGCGAGGTCCTGCGGTCCGCGCGCGACGCGGCGGGCACCGTCGACGTGCCCGTCGATCGCATGCGCGCGGGCGAGGTCAGCACCAGCGAGCTGGCCGAGCTGCTGAGCCCGTCGCTGTTCGCCGACGAGCGGGTGGTGGTACTGGAGGCGGCGGCCGAGGCGGGCAAGGACGCCGTTGCGCTCATCGCCGACGTCGCGGCGGACCTGCCGCCGGGCACCATGCTCGTCGTCGTGCATTCCGGCGGCGGGCGCGCCAAGGCGCTGGCGCCTCAGCTCGAACGGCTCGGCGCCGTCGTGCACAAATGTGCCCGGATTACGAAGGCCCCGGAGCGGGCCGAGTTCGTCCGGCGCGAGTTCCGTGACCTGAAGGTGAAGGTCAGCGATGACACCGTCACCGCCGTTCTGGACGCCCTCGGCTCGGACCTTCGCGAGCTGGCCGCGGCCTGCTCGCAGCTGGTCGCCGACACCGGCGGTCACGTCGATGCGGCCGCGGTGCGCCGCTATCACAGCGGAAAGGCCGAGGTGAAGGGCTTCGACATCGCCGACAAGGCGGTCGCGGGCGACGTGGCCGGCGCGGCCGAAGCGCTGCGCTGGGCGATGATGGGCGGCGAGCCGCAGGTGGTGCTGGCCGACGCGCTGGCCGAGGCCGTGCACGCGATCGCGCGCATCGGGCCGCTGTCGGGCGATCCGTACCGGCTTGCGGGTGAGCTCGGGCTGCCGCCGTGGCGGATTCAGAAGGCGCAGAAGCAGTCGCGGCGCTGGTCACGCGACTCGGTCGCCGAGGCCATGCGGTTGGTCGCAACGCTCAACGCCGACGTGAAGGGTGCTGCCGCCGATGCCGACTACGCACTCGAGACGGCGGTGCGCCGGGTGGCGGAGCTGGCCGCCGGAGGCTGAGCGCCCGATCAGATCTTGTTGAGCGCCACCGTCAGAGCCGACTTCTTGTTGGCGGCCTGGTTCTTGTGGATGACGCCCTTGCTGGCGGCCTGGTCGAGCTTGCGGTTGGTGGACACCAGCAACTCGGCGGCTTTGTCCTTCTCACCGGCGTCGATGGCTTCACGGAGGCCGCGGATCGCCGTGCGAAGCGAGGACTTCACCGACTGGTTGCGCAGGCGGGCGCGCTCGTTGGTACGGATGCGCTTTTCCTGCGACTTGATGTTGGCCACGCGTTGATTCCTTCTAAATGTCGGCTTGGATGGACATGAGTGTCCATGGGGGCGCCCGGTGACGGGCAGCGAGGGTTCAGATTACCAGCGCAGACCCCAATAACCCAAAGCGATCCCCAGTGGCCTGCCGAAACGGCGCTCGTGCGGCACCATGTCATGGGTGAGTCTTCGAACCCTGCCCCCAGACGGCGCGCGGTCGTCGCGCAACTCCTCGTCCTCGACGAAGCGCTACGAGGGCATCTTCGACGGATACAACAGCGTCGGTGGCTATTCGAAGGCCTTCGACGAGATGTTCGACGCCCAGGGCAACGTGCGCGGCCCGTACAAGGGCATCTTCACCGAGCTTGCCCCGTCGGACGCCTCCGAGCTCGCGGCGCGGTCCGACGCGCTGGGCCGCGCCTTCATCGACCAGGGCATCACGTTCTCGCTGTCGGGTCAGGAGCGCCCGTTCCCGCTCGACCTGGTGCCCAGGGTGATCTCGGCCGCCGAGTGGTCGCGTCTGGAACGCGGCATCACCCAACGGGTCAAGGCGCTGGAGCTGTACCTCGACCGACGTCTACGGCGAGCAGGAGATCCTGCGCGACGGAGTGATCCCGCGCCGGCTGGTGACGTCCTGCGAACACTTCCACCGCGAGGCGGCGGGCATCATGCCGCCCAACGGCGTGCGGATCCACGTCGCCGGGATCGACCTGGTGCGCGACGCGCAGGGCACCTTCCGCGTGCTCGAGGACAATCTGCGGTCCCCGTCCGGGGTGTCGTACGTGATGGAGAACCGGCGCACCATGGCGCGCGTCTTTCCCAACCTCTTCGCCACGCATCGGGTGCGGGCGGTCGGTGACTACTCGTCGCACCTGCTGCGGGCGCTGCGCAACGCCGCCGCCTCCAACGAAGCCGACCCGACGGTCGTGGTGCTCACCCCTGGTGTCTACAACTCGGCCTACTTCGAACACTCGCTGCTGGCCCGGCAGATGGGCGTCGAGCTGGTCGAGGGCCGCGACCTGTTCTGCCGCGACAACACCGTCTACATGCGCACCACCAACGGCGAACGCCAGGTCGACGTCATCTATCGACGCATCGACGACGACTACCTGGATCCCATGCACTTCCGGCCCGACTCGGTGCTCGGCGTCGCGGGCGTGCTGAACGCCGCCCGCGCCGGCAACGTGGTGATCTCCAGCGCGGTCGGCAACGGGGTCGGCGACGACAAGCTGGTCTACACCTACGTGCCGACGATCATCGAGTACTACCTCGGCGAAAAGCCGCTGCTGGCCAACGTCGACACCTTCCGCTGCTGGCTGGAGGAGGAACGCGAGGAAGTGCTCGACCGCGTCGACGAGCTGGTCATCAAACCCGTCGAGGGCTCCGGTGGGTACGGCATCGTGTTCGGCCCCAACGCTTCTGCGAAGGAGCTGGCCACGATCTGCAAGAAGATCCGCAGCGATCCCCGCGGCTGGATAGCCCAACCCGTGGTGCAACTTTCGACGGTGCCCACGCAGATCGACGACGAGTTGGCCCCGCGCCACGTCGACCTGCGGCCGTTCGCGGTGAACGACGGCGACGACGTGTGGGTGCTGCCGGGTGGGCTGACCCGCGTCGCGCTGCCCGAGGGCTCGCTGGTGGTCAACTCGAGTCAGGGCGGCGGGTCGAAGGACACCTGGGTGCTCGCGTCTCGGACCTCGGCGGCCGATCGCGAACTGGCCGCCGCCGAGGTGGTCCGGTCGTTGCCGAAGGCCTCCAAGGGATCCAAGTCCGAGAAGAGCCCGGACGAGACGTCCTCGCAGCAGCAGCAAGGGCAGGCGCAGTCGGGCCTGCAACAGACCCAGCAACAGCAGCAACAACAGCAGTAGGGGGCGTTGGACGGATGTTGGCACGCAACGCGGAATCGCTGTACTGGATCGGCCGCTACGTCGAGCGGGCCGACGACACGGCCCGCATCCTCGACGTCACGGTGCACCAACTGCTGGAGGACTCCAGCGTCGACCCGGACCAGGCGTCCAGGACGCTGCTCAAGGTGCTCGGCATCGAGCCGCCCAAGGCCGCACTGGACGTTTGGTCGCTGACCGATCTCGTCGCGTTCAGTCACCAAACCCAGGGCGCCTGCTCCATCGTCGAATCCATCTCGGGGGCCCGCGAAAATGCCCGCGGCGCACGCGAAGTCACGTCCACCGAGATCTGGGAGTGTCTCAACACCACCTACAACGCGCTGGCCGAGCGCGAACGCGCCGCGAAACGACTGGGCCCGCACGAGTTCCTGTCCTACGTCGAGGGCCGGGCCGCGATGTTCGCCGGGCTGGCGGATTCCACGCTGTCGCGTGACGACGGCTACCGCTTCATGGTGTTGGGCCGGGCGATCGAACGAGTCGACATGACCGTGCGGCTGCTGCTGGCCCGGGTCGGTGACAGCGCATCGTCTCCGGCGTGGGTGACGGTGTTGCGTTCGGCGGGTGCGCACGACACCTACCTGCGCACGTACCGCGGCGTGCTCGACGCCGGTCGTGTCGTCGAGTTCATGCTGCTCGACCGGCTGTTCCCGCGGTCGGTGATGTACTCGCTGCGGCTCGCCGAGCACAGCCTCGAGGAACTGCACAATCGCGCGCACAACCGGATCGGGGCCACCGACGAGGCGCAACGTCTGCTGGGCCGCGCCCGCAGCGAGCTGGAGTTCCTCCGACCCGGGGTGCTGCTGGAGTCGCTGGAACAACGACTGGCCGGCATCCAGAAGACGTGCGCCGACGTCGGAGAGGCGTTGGCGCTGGAGTACTTTCACTCCGCGCCGTGGGTGGCATGGACCGACGCGGGCCGCAACGGCTCGCTCGTCATCGAGGAAGGTGAAGTCTGATGTGGCGGTTGCGCGTCGTGCACTCGACCGGCTACGCCTACAGGTCACCCGTGACGGCGTCGTACAACGAGGCCAGGTTGACCCCACGGTCGGACTCCCGGCAGAACGTGATCCTCAACCGCGTCGAAACCGTGCCCGCCACGCGGTCCTACCGCTACGTCGACTACTGGGGCACCGCCGTGACGGCCTTCGATCTGCATGCGCCGCACACCGAGTTGGAGGTCACCGCATCGTCGGTGGTGGAGACCGACAAGGGGGAGCAGCCGAAGGAGAAGGTCTCCTGGGAGGATCTGGAGTCCGAGGCCGTGCTCGACCGGTACGACGAGTACCTGACCGCGACGGAGTACACGCCCTCGAGTCGGCGCATCGCCAGGGTCGGGCAGCGCATCGCCAAGTACCACGAACCGCGCGAGGCCGTGGTCGAGGCGGCGAACTGGGTGCACACCGAACTCGCCTACGTACCCGGCACCACGGGCGTGCACTCGTCGGGCCTCGACGCGCACCGTGAGGGCAAGGGCGTCTGCCAGGACTTCGCGCACCTGACCCTGATTCTGTTGCGCAGCATGGGGATTCCGTCCCGATACGTGTCGGGCTACCTGCATCCGAACAACAAGGCGGTGGTCGGTGACACCATCGACGGCCAGAGTCATGCCTGGGTGCAGGCGTGGACGGGCGGTTGGTGGAATTACGACCCCACCAACGACAAGGACATCAACGAGCAGTACATCAGCGTCGGCGTCGGCCGCGACTACTCCGACGTGACGCCGCTGAAGGGCATCTACTCGGGGGAGGGGTCCACCGACCTCGACGTCGTCGTGGAGATCACCCGACTAGCCTGACGCCGTGGCGCACACGCCCGGGTGGACGTCGACCCGGTGCAGGTCGTCGCCGAGCTCGATCTGGCGGCTGAACTCCGTTGCGGCCCTTGCGCGCCACTCATCCTCCTGGCCCTGGGCCAGTGGGGGGACGTAGTGGGTGAGCACCAAGATCCCCACACCCGCTCGTTCGGCGGTGGCCGCGGCTTGTTCGACCGACGAGTGATAGTCGAGGATGTCCCTGATGCGCTGCACCGGCATCTGCTCGACGAGGTCCTTGCGGATCACCGTGTGGACCAGCGCGCCCGCACCGGCGGACAGCGTGTCGAGACTGTCGCAGGGGATGGTATCGCCAGCCAATACCACTGAGGCCCTTTCGAATTCGACCCGGAAGCCAATCGTGGGCTCGACCGGCCGATGGCTGGTCGGCGCGACCCGGATGGTGACCCCGCGCGCGTCCCACACCGTCCCGTCGGTGTACTCGTGCACCTCGATGACGGGTGGTTCGGTGATGTCGGGGTGATGGGCGATCCGGTAGCTGATGTCCGGAGCCAGCGCGGCGAGCGTCGCCTCGACGACGGCCGCCGTCCCCGGCGGGCCGATCACCGGTAACGGAGTGCGGGTGAACGTGGTGACCCACCGCGTCGTGATGACGTCGGACAGGTCGGTGATGTGGTCGCTGTGCAGGTGCGTCAAGAGCAGCGCGGTGATGTTGGCGGCGCCGACACCGGCCGCCGCGGCCCGCATCAGCACGCCGCGACCGCAATCCACCAGAAACGTCTGATCGCCCGCCCGCACCAATGTCGATGGGCCTGCCCGGTCGGGATCGATCATGGGACTGCCCGTGCCCAGGAGCGTGACTTCGATCATGGCCACAGGTATACCGCCCTGGCCGGGCCGCGTCGTGCAATTGGGTCGTTTGTCGACCCGTGTTCGCGACCTATTCGCGGCCTTCCGATATCCAGGAGAGGTCGTGGAAGCGCTTCCCCGACACGGCGTCGCCCGCCGCGTCGAGCGTCGCGAGCTGTTCGTCGGTGAGCGCCACGTCCAACGAGCCGAGGTTTTCCTCGACGCGGGCGGCGCGCCGCGTGCCGGGAATCGGCACCGACGCCACCCCGAGTTCGTCGGCGCGGTAGCGCAGCCAGGCCAGGGCGACCTGTGCCGGGGTGGCCTCCCTGTCCTCGGCGATGTCGCGAATCTTGTCGACCACGGCCAGATTCGCGTCGAGGGCATCGCCGGAGAACCTGGGCAGCCCGCGCCGGAAGTCCGTGCCCGAGGCCAGATCGGCGGCGGACCGGACGGTGCCGGTCAGGAATCCGCGACCCAGGGGCGAGTACGGCACGAAGCCGACGCCGAGGTCGACGGCGGTGGGCACCACGTTGGTCTCGACGTCGCGACTCCAGATCGACCATTCGCTCTGGACGGCCGCGATGGGGAAGACCGCAACCGCGGCGCGCAGTTCGTCGGCCGTCACCTCGGACAGCCCGAGATGACGGACCTTGCCCGCCGCGACCAGCTCGGCCATCGCCCCGACCGTCTCCTCGATCGGCACCGTGACGTCGCGTCGGTGCATGTAGTAGAGGTCGATCACGTCCGTCTCGAGCCTGGCCAGGCTCTCGTCGACGCTCTGGCGGACGTAGGCGGCATCACCCCTGGCGCCGAGGCTGCTGCCCGCGGCCGGGTTGCCGACGATGCCGAACTTGGTCGCCAGCGTCACCTCGTCGCGGCGATCGGCGAGCAACCTCGCGATCAGCCGCTCGTTGGCGCCGCTGCCGTACACGTTGGCGGTGTCGATGAACGTGACGCCGAGGTCGATGCTGCGATGCAGAGTCGCCAGCGACTCGTCGTCGTCCACTTCGCCGTACACGGGCGTCAGCGCCATGGCGCCGAAACCGATGGGGCTGACCGTCAGATCATCGCCGAGCGTGACCGAATCAGACATGACCGAATCCGACATGGTGACCTCTTCTTCGCGGCTGTGCATTGCGCGTGCAACTCTGCGGCGCGGCGATCTGTTCCGTGTGGGACTTCTGGGGCTTCCCCCACGTCGCCATTCGGCTTAGCCTAGTGTGAGCCACGTCACTTGGGGAGGCGCACGTGCGGATCGCAGACGTGTTGAAGAACAAGGGCGCCGGGGTCTTGACCGTCGCTCCCGATACGACGGTGGGCGATCTGCTCGCCGTCCTGGTCACCCGCAACATCGGCGCGATGGTGGTGGTCGACTCCACCGGACCGGTGGGCATCGTCTCGGAGCGCGACGTGGTCCGGACCTTGCACGAGTTCGGCGTCGAACTCCTCGGTCGGCCGGTTTCGCAGATCATGACCGCCGAAGTCATCACCTGCACCCCGACCGACACCGTGGACAGCCTCAGCGTCCTGATGACCAACAACCGGGTGCGCCACGTGCCGGTCATCGCCGACGGGCAGCTCGCCGGAATCGTCAGCATCGGCGACGTGGTGAAGATCCGCATGGAGGAGCTCGAGGCCCAGCAGGAACAGCTGGAGGCCTACATCACGCAGGGCTGATTTCGCGCGGCACCGGACTTACTGTCTAGTTGTGAACAGCGTGCAGGTCAGGCCCGCCACCCGCGCCGACGTCAGGGCCCTGTCAGTCACGTTGGGCCGCGCCTTCTTCGACGACCCGGTGATGTGCTGGATGCTGCCGGACGCCGACGCTGCGCAGGCGCAAGCTGCACCGGTTGTTCGCCTCGCTGACCCGCCACCACCACCTCGCACGCGGCGGAACCGAGGTGGCAGCCGGCGACGCGCGACGGCGATCGGCGGCGCCGCGTTGTGGGATCCGCCCGGCGAATGGCAGACCACGCGTGCCGAAGAACTGCGGGCGATGCCCGGCCTGTTCCTGGCGTTCGGCAGGTCGCTGCAGCGCGGCCTGGCCGCCGAGGAGTTGATGAAGAAGGCCCATCCGGAGGAGCCGCACTGGTATCTCGCGATCATCGGCAGTGATCCCGACGTGCGGGGCCAAGGGTTCGGCAACGCGTTGATGCGGTCGCGGCTGGACCGCTGCGACGCCGAACATGCCCCGGCCTATCTGGAGTCGAGCAACCCCGACAACGTGCCCTACTACCAGCGCTTCGGCTTCGAGATCACCGGTGAGATCGCGCTGCCGAACGGTGGCCCGAAGCTCATTCCGATGTGGCGCGCGCCGCGCTGACCCTGCGCTCGCCCGGCGCGAGCAGACACAAAAGCCCCTGAAAACCCCGATTTCAGGGGCTTATGTGTCTGCTCGCGGGGGAGCCGTCAGCTCCAGGAGTACTCGGCCCGCAGTCTCAGCGCGATCACCTCGAAGGTCTCGCGGTCGAGGATCGCGCCCTCGCGGCGGATGCCCTCCTCGGGCACGTCGAGCACCCGGTCCAACCGCACCCAGCTCGCCCTGCCCTCGTAGTCCCAGCTGCCGCTGCCGATCCCGACCCAGTCGCGGTCGGCGTGGTGGCGGTCCTGGCTGGACAGCATGAGCCCGAGCAGCGTGGTGCTGTCACGGCCCACCACCAGCACCGGACGGTCCTTGCCGCGCGTCGGGTCATCCTCGTAGACCACCCAGGTCCAGACGATCTCGCCGGGGTCGGCCCTGCCGTCGAGGTCGGGCGCGTAGACGACCCTGCGTGCGCGGTGGGCGGTCGGAACGCTGCCCTCGGTGACCGGGCGTCCTGCCGTGATCGCGGGCTGCGTCTCGCCCGAGGCGGCCGCGAGCGCGCTGAGGCCGACGTCGAGACCGATCTTGAGGCCCTGCTGAATGCCGCGCTGCAGGCCATCGGCCTTCGGCAGCTGCCGAATCAGCTTCGGTGCCTCGTTGAAAACCAGGTTCTCTGCGAACCGCTGAAACGTCTTCCACTGCGACGCCATGATTTCGAGCATAGGTGGGAGCCACGATTGTGTCGTGACGTCGGTTGCTCGATACCCTGGTATTGCTCACGCCTTCGCTTGAGCGCCGCCCGACCAGGAGATTCCCATCAGCAGTTTCGCCGACAAGACCTTCACTGCGCCGGCGCAGATTCGGAACTTCTGCATCATCGCCCACATCGACCACGGCAAGTCGACGCTCGCCGACCGGATGCTGGGGATCACCGGCGTCGTCGCCGACCGGGACATGCGCGCGCAATACCTGGACCGGATGGACATCGAGCGTGAGCGCGGCATCACGATCAAGGCGCAGAACGTGCGGCTGCCGTGGGTCAGGTCCGACAGGCGAAGAAGTTCGTCCTGCACCTCATCGACACCCCAGGTCACGTCGACTTCACCTACGAGGTGTCGCGGGCGCTGGAGGCCTGCGAGGGCGCGGTGCTGCTCGTCGACGCCGCGCAGGGCATCGAGGCGCAGACCCTGGCCAACCTGTACCTGGCGCTGGACCGCGACCTGACGATCATCCCGGTGCTCAACAAGATCGACCTGCCCGCCGCCGACCCGGACCGCTACGCGGGCGAGATCGCCCACATCATCGGCTGCGAGCCCGAGGACGTGCTGCGCGTGTCGGGCAAGACGGGCCAGGGTGTCCGCGAGCTGCTCGACGAGGTGGTCCGGCTGATCCCGGCGCCGGTGGGCGACGCCGACGCACCCGCGAGGGCGATGATCTTCGACTCGGTCTACGACATCTACCGCGGTGTCGTCACCTACGTCCGCGTGATGGACGGCAAGCTCAGTCCCCGCGAGAAGATCAAGATGATGTCCACCGGCACGACGCACGAACTGCTGGAAGTCGGGATCGTCTCGCCCGAGCCGAAGGCCACCGAGGGTCTCGGCGTCGGCGAGGTCGGCTACCTGATCACCGGCGTCAAGGACGTCCGGCAGTCCAAGGTCGGTGACACCGTGACGTCCGCGCGCAACGGCGCCACCCAGGCGCTGACCGGATACCGCGAGCCCAAGCCGATGGTCTACTCCGGGCTGTACCCCGTCGACGGGTCCGACTACCCGAACCTGCGCGATGCGCTGGAACGGTTGCAGCTCAACGATGCTGCGCTGGTGTGGGAGCCGGAGACCTCGGTGGCGCTCGGGTTCGGCTTCCGCTGCGGCTTTCTGGGCTTGCTGCACATGGAGATCACCCGTGAGCGTCTCGAGCGCGAGTTCGACCTCGACCTGATCTCCACCGCGCCCAACGTCGTCTACCGGGTGGTGAAGGACGACGGTACCGAGATCGTCGTGACGAACCCATCGGACTGGCAGGAGGGCAAGGTCAGGGCCGTCTTCGAACCGGTCGTCAAGACGACGGTCATCGCGCCGAGTGAGTTCATCGGCACGATCATGGAGCTGTGCCAGTCGCGTCGCGGCGAGCTCGGCGGCATGGACTACCTGTCGCCCGAACGGGTCGAGCTTCGCTACACGATGCCGCTGGGCGAGATCATCTTCGACTTCTTCGACTCGCTCAAGTCGCGCACCCGCGGCTACGCCAGCCTCGACTACGAGGAGGCGGGCGAGCAGGAGGCCGATCTGGTGAAGGTCGACATCCTCCTTCAGGGCGAGGCGGTCGACGCCTTCAGCGCCATCGTGCACAAGGATGGCGCGGCCGCGTACGGGAACAAGATGACGACCAAGCTCAAGGAGCTCATCCCTCGGCAGCAGTTCGAGGTGCCGATTCAGGCCGCGGTCGGCTCGAGAATCATTGCCCGCGAGAACATTCGGGCCATCCGCAAGGACGTGCTGAGCAAGTGCTACGGCGGTGACATCACCCGCAAGCGCAAGCTGTTGGAGAAGCAGAAGGAGGGCAAGAAGCGGATGAAGACCATCGGGCGGGTCGAAGTCCCGCAGGAGGCCTTCGTCGCAGCACTGTCCTCCGACGCCGCGAGCGACAAGCCGAAGAAGTAGGCAGGCCCGCCGTGCCGCGCCTGCTGCTGCTCCTGGGCGCCGTCACGATCGCGGCCGGATGTGCACACGGGGTGGATGGCGTCGCCCGGCCCGCACGCACCGCCGTCACGGTGCTGCCCAGCGAGGACGAGATGACGTCGGCGGTGGGAAATCGGTTGAGCAGCTTCGGCTTCCAGCCGTTCGTCGGTGGCCTGGAGATCATGCCGGACGGCTTTCGCACCGATGGTGACGCCGCTCCGATCGGGTGCATCGGCGTCACGGACACCATGATGCGGGTGACGTACGAACCGTCGAACGTCCTGGAAGCGGCGCGGCAGAGCTACTTCAACTGGAACCAGGGCGTCGACGTCTCCGGTGCGGACGCCGCCGTGGTGCGTCTCGCCAACGCCGACGACGCCGATCGCACGTTCGACCGGTTCGTCGGGCAGTGGCGGGGATGCGATGGCCAGACCGTGGTCAAACACCTGCGCGGAGTGAGCAACGCCGACGTGGCCGCCGCGGTCAGCGACGTCGCCGTGTCGGGGCCGATGCTGACGGCCACGGTGAGCACGCGCCAGGGGCCAGCCGGGCCTGCCTCGCACTACCAGCGGGCCCTCGCGGTGCGTGGTGACACGATCGTCGAGGTGTCGCTCGCAGTGTCCGATGCCAGTGTCCGATGCCGGGGGCGGTGAGGCCGGATCCCGCGACGACGCGGTCCGGGCGGCTCAGGCGATGCTGAACAAGGTTCGGGCCGGGTCCTAGGTCGGCGCGTCCGGTGACCGAAAGGGCACGTCGCGACCTCCGGTCGGTCACAATGGCCCGATGAAGCATGGCGCCGCGATGCCCATCGGCACGGTGGCCCGCACGTCTGCCGTCGGGTTCGCCGTTGCGATGACGGTGTTGGTCTCGGGGTTGGTCTCGGGGTGCACCAGCACGGTCGCCGGCCACGCCCAGCGGGACATGAATGCCGCCCCGCTCGACGTGGCGCCGCTGAAGAAATCGCAACTCGCGGACGTGATGCTCGGCATCGACGAGCTCAACTCCATCCTGAGCTCCACCGACATGGAGGTGGTTAGCGAGATGGAGGAGATGTCGGACAATTCCAGGTCCGTCTCCGACCCCGATTGCCTTGGAGTCATCTACGGCGCCGAGGAGAAGGTCTACGACGGCAGCGAATGGACCGCCGTTCGCGATCAGGTGGCCCGCGAACCCGGGGACGACAAGGAACACTGGGTCGAGCAGACGGCGGTGCTCTACCCCGAGGCGGGCAACGCGCAGAAGTTCTTCGACGACTCCAAGTCGAACTGGAAGCAGTGCGGCGGCTACTCGGTGGCGGTCGACGACGGCGAGGCCAGCTACATATGGCAGGTCAACGATTTGGAGACCAAGGACGACGTGATCTCCCAGGTGACCACCCAGGAGGACTCCGGTGGCTGGGAGTGCCAGCACGCGCTGGCGCCGGTGTCCAACGTGACGGTCGAGACGTGGGCCTGCGCCTTCGGCATCAAGGACGAGGCGGTCGAGATGGCCCAGGAAATGGTGAAGTCCGCAGCAGGCAAGTAGGTCGATGAACATCGTCTGAACCGCCCGTGAACGATGATTCGGGCGAGGTGTTGGACGCATTCCGGCGCTAATATTGCGCCGTTCAAACATCTTTGGGATTAGGGAGATACAGCGAATGCTGATGGTACGGGACCACAGTGTTGAGGACTACGCGGCGTTGCTCGACATGGATGCCACCGATGTCGGTGTACTGACTGAGGACGATCGCGCCTGCCTTGCCGAACTCGGCGAGCGTCTCATCGCCACCGATGCGTGGCAGCGATTCGGCATTTGGTTGCTGCACAAGCATTTCGAGCCGGCCAACGGCGAGGTGTTCGTGGAGCGTGCCCTTCCCGCGCGGCGGAAGACCGAAACCTCCCCGGTGCACAGGTCGGCGTTTGCCGAGCAGGGACTGACCACCACCGCCATGCGTTTCGACGCGGCGGCCGACGCCGAGGTGGGTGTCATCGGCATGGAGTTCGCGGAGCCGACCGACTTCGGCTACACCACGCCGCTGAACGCGGAGGACGAGAGTGCGTTGGCCGAAATCATCGAGGTGCTCGAGGCCCACGGCAAGATCGACCGCTTCGGTGTGAAGCTGATCCGCAATCCGCTGGGACTGTCGGACAGTGAGCTCCTGCTCGAAACCTGCGACAGGTCCGTCCGCACGCTGCACTGCGACGCCAGTTCGCGCGACGCTCTCCCCGCAGACCAGACCATCATCGAGACGACGTGGCGGTGGAGGCGCGCACCGGGCGAGAACAAGCCGATCGCGATGCAGGACTGCACCGCCGGCTGTGTCTCGGTGGGCGAGGGCCACGACATCGACCACAAGCATTCGATGACGGACGACCAGGACAACCCGATCCCGTAGGCAGCGCAACGACCCAGTGATTTCGGCGCGCTAACCGTCGCTCAGCGACGGTTGGCGCGCCGAAATCGCAAGTGGGCGAAGGCTACGGCTGGTTGTCGAACTGCAGCCGGTGCAGCTGGGCGTAGACGCCGTTGAGCGTCAGCAGTTCCAGGTGAGATCCGTTCTCGGCCACCACCCCGTCCTTGATGACGAGGATCTGATCCGCGTTGCGCAGGGTGCTGAGCCGATGGGCGATGGTGATGACGGTCCTGCCCTCCATCAGCCGGCCGAGGGCCTCGATGACCAGATCCTCGGACTGCGCGTCAAGGGCTGCGGTCGGCTCGTCGAGAATCAGGATCGGGTTGTCGCGAATCAGGGCACGGGCGATTCCGAGGCGTTGACGCTGACCGCCCGAGAGCGTCGAACCGCGATCGCCGATCATGCTGTCGTAACCGTTCGACATGCGCGTGATGAACTCGTCGGCGTTGGCGAGTTGGGCCGCATGGACGATCTCCTCGATGGTGGCGTCCGGCCGGCCCAGGGCGATGTTGTCGCGCACCGTTCCCCGCAGAAGCACGGTGTCCTGCAACACGAAACCGATCTGGGATCGGAGTCCGTGAAGCTTGTACTCGCGGATGTCGACTCCGTCGATCGTGATGAGACCCGCACTGCCGTCCCGAAACCGCGGGATGAGGCTGACCATGGTGGACTTGCCTCCACCGGTGGGCCCGACGATGCCGACCATCTGCCCGGGGGTGATCTCGAAGGACACGTCGCTGAGCACCGGCACGTCGGGGTGATAGCCGAATGCCACGTGCTCGAAGGCGATTTCGCCGCGGAACGGCGGCGGGTCGATCGGAGTGGGCCGCTCGGGGATCACCTGATCCGCGTCACAGACCGCGCCGACTCGTTCGAACGCCACCGACACCTGGGCGATGGTGTTGGACATCTGGGCGAGGTCGCGCACCGGTTGAAAGAACTTGGCCAGGTAGGCGAGAAAGACCGTCAGCGCCCCCGCCGTCATCGTGCCCGACAGGATCAGCAGTGAGCCGCGCCACAGCACCAGGCCCGTGCACAGTGCGATCGCCAGTCCCACCACGGGTGCGAGCGTCGACGAGAACTTGCGCGCCTTCAGCCACGCCGTCACGGTCTCCATGCTGACCTTCCGCAACTGGCGCTCTTGAAGATCCTCCCGGGAGAACGCCTGCACCACTTCGATGGCCTGCAGTCCCTCCTGCAAGGTGGCGACCAGCTCCGACTGCTGGGTGCGGACGTCTCTGACCGCCGCTCTGACCGCCTTGTTGACGCGTACGACGAAGACGGCGAGGAAGGGCGTCACCGCCAGGGCGATCAACGCGAAATCCCAACGGAGCAAGAACATCACGACGATCATCCCGACCAGGCTGATGGCGTCGGTCAAGATGTTGAGGGTCGACATCGACGCGAAGCTCTGAATCGTCTGGACATCGCCCGTGAGGGTGCTGAGGATCGTGCCGACCCGATTGGTGTCGTAGAAGGCGAGGGACAGTTCCTGCAGATGGTGGTAGAGCCGCACCCGCAGGTCGTTTCCGATGCACTGGCTCAGGCTTTCGGTGAAGTAGCTTCCGACGTACATCGCGACGCCGGTCACTACCGCGATCATCACGGTCACGATGGCCGCGGCCCCCGCGATGTGCGCCTTGCCGGCCCCGCCCAGCATCGGTAAGAACCAGGAAATCCATTGCGGGGCAGGGTGATTCCCGACCACGTTGTCGAGGATGACCTTGAGCGGCCATGGTGCGGCCAGGCTCATCGCCATCTGCAGCAGCGTCACCGTCAGGAGGATGACGAGCTCGCGGCGGCGCGGGCGTAACAGTTCACGAAGCAGGGGCGGCACGGCAGGCGTCTCCTCATCCGGACACGGGACGACCAAACCGTAGCCCAGCGGTCAAGGCTCGGCGAGACCCGGCCGTTGCTCGAACGCCCGAGTTTCGCCGCCGTTCACAACGGCCGCAGATACTCATCGGACTCAGGTGCGCCCCTCCGCGGAGCCACCGCAGTGAAGGGTGGTTCGGTGGAGAAATTCAGACCCTCGATCGACTGGGGCAACGAGCTCGCCGCGTCGGCGTCGTGGATCCTCGAGGCGTGGGCGATCAGCGCAGCAGCCGTGTTGGTGGTCGTCGTCATGTTGGGTCGCTACACGGTGTGGGGGCGGCGCTTCTGGTACGTCACGGGCGAGTACTTCACCGGCGCGGCCAGTGTCCGGGTGTGGGGCACACTGGCGGTCCTGCTGGCGTTGGTGATCGCCGAGGTTCGCATCGCGGTATTGCTCAGCTACTACAGCAACGACCTGTTCTCGGCGCTTCAGATGGCGTTCCAGGGGGCGGGCGCGCACGACGCCGCGCAACGCGCTTCCGGAGTGCACGGCTTCTGGGTCGCGATCGGAATCTTCGTGATCCTGGCGACGATCCACATCGCCAGGCTCGTATTCGACACCTACCTGACCCAGCGTTTCATCATCCGCTGGCGGGTGTGGCTGACCCATCGCCTCACCGGGGACTGGCTTGCCGACAGGGCGTACTACCGGGGCCGGTTCGCGCCCACCATCGTCGACAACCCCGATCAGCGCATCCAGCAGGACATCGACGTCCTGACCACCGGCGTCGGCACCGGGCCCAACGTTCCGACGTACTACTCGCAGAGCATGTTGCTCTTCGGTGCGGTCAATGCGTTGGTGTCCGTGGTGTCGTTCACGGCGATCCTGTGGAGACTGTCGGGTCCGCTGAACCTGTTCGGGTTCGAGATCCCGAAGGCACTGTTCTTGATCGTCATCGCCTACGTCGTGATCGCGTCGGTGATCGCGTTCTGGATCGGTCACCCTCTGATCCGGCTGAGCTTCCTCAACGAGCAGACCAACGCCGCGTTCCGCTACGCGCTGGTGCGGTTGCGTGACTCGGCCGAGGCGGTGGCCTTCTACCGCGGCGAACGGGCCGAGCGGGAGCTGCTCGACAAGCGGTTCGCCTCCGTCATCACCAACTACCGCCGCTACGTCCGTCGGACCATCGGTCTGATCGGCTGGAACTACTCGGCAACCGAGGCAATCCTCCCGCTGCCCTTCATCGTTCAGGCACCCAGGCTCTTCGCAGGCGCCATCAAGCTCGGCGACGTGACACAGTCGGCCACCGCCTTCGGCAAGATCCAGAGCGGGCTGTCATTCTTCCGCAACGCCTACAGCCAATTCGCGAGCTACAACGCCGCGATCATCCGGCTGCACGGCCTGGCCGAGGCCAACGACGGTGCGCGCCGACAACCGACGTTGACCACCGGTCCGAGCCCGGACGGCTCCGTTCAACTCGACGGCGTCGCCGTGCATTCGCTCGCAGGCGATCTGCTCATCGACCCGCTCGACCTCCGTCTGGAGCGCGGCGAGTCGATGGTGATCACCGGTTCGTCGGGCAGTGGGAAGACCACGCTGCTGCGCACCCTGGCCCAACTGTGGCCTGCGACGGAAGGCAGGTGGAGCACACCCGCCGGCGACGACCGCACGATGTTCGTGTCGCAGCTGCCGTACCTGCCGCTGGGCGACGTGCGTGCGGTGTTGTCCTACCCGGCCGGCCCCGGCGAGTTCGACGACGTGCGGCTCCGCGATGTGCTCACCCAGGTCTCGCTGGCCCACCTGCGCGACAGGCTTGGCGAGGAGCAGGACTGGGCCAAGGTGCTCTCACCCGGTGAGCAGCAGCGCGTTGCGTTCGCACGCGTGGTGCTGCACAGACCCGATGCGGTGTTCCTCGACGAAGCGACGTCCGCGGTGGAGGAGGGCCTCGAGTTCGGACTGTACGAACTACTGCGTACCGAGCTGCCGGACACCATCGTGGTCAGTGTCGGGCACCACAGCGCTGTCGAACAGCACCACCAGAAGCACCTGACGCTGCTCGGCGGTGGTGCCTGGCGGCTGGATCCCGTTGCCTGA
>CAVTKI010000015.1:0-373513 GCA_963735245.1 uncultured Actinomycetota bacterium | reverse complement strand
CCAGAACACCGAATCCGTCGAGATGACCTTCATCGCATGGCATTGGCGGCTACCGCTCGGCGTGCAGATCCTGCTCTCCGCCGTGCTGGGCAGCCTGCTGACCGTGCTCGTCGGCGCGGCCAGGATCGTCCAACTCCGGCGGGCCGCGAAGAAGAACTACAAGGCGGCCCTTCAGGTAGCCCGCGATCAGCGGATGGACACCAACTCGTCGATGGAGTCGTTCGGCAGGTCGCCGTCGACGATCGCCGTCACCCACGCCGAATTCAACGTGATCGACCCCTTGTGGTTGTCGAGGAACGCGGTGTCGGCGGCGTCGCGACCGGTGCTGATCCGGACCAGTGTCTGCCGCGGCGCCAACAGGGTCGCGTCGACCACCCGCCAGTGCCCGTCGACGTGCGCCTCCGCGACCGCGTGGAAGTCCATGGGCTCGCATCCCGGCGCGTACACCGCGACCAGCCGCGCGGGCACGTTCACCGCCCGCAGGAGCGCAACCACCAGATGCGCGTAGTCGCGGCACACGCCCGCGCCGGCCAACAGCGTGTCGGCTGCGCCGTCGATCGGGTCCGACGAGCCAGGGACGTAATGCAGCCGGGTTCCCACCCACGACGACACCTGCGCCAGCAGCGTGGCCGAGTCGAGGTACTGGCCGAACTCGTGCGCGGCGAAACCGAAGAACTTGTCGGCCTCGGCGTAACGGCTGGGCCGCAGGTACGTCGACAGGTCGATCTCGGTGACCGGCGCGGGGTCGCTCTGGCCGATGATCGTCGCGCTGTAGCTGGCCATGAGGCTGCCCTCGCCCGCGTCGAACTTGTGGATGCGATTGCCGTGGTCCCCGATGATCTCGGTGGCTTGAATCTCCTTGCCGTTCAACGTAAATGACAGCGACTCGGTGACCTCGGCGCCGGGTTGCAGCGCGACGGCGATCTGGAATTCGAGAGTGGTCGGCGCGCTGATCCAGACGTCGAGGTCGACGCCGACGTCACGCTTGAGCGCGGTCTTCGAGGACGTGTCTCATCGGTGGCGTCGGACGCGTCACGCCCGCGCAGGGTCTCTGACGGCATGGTGACCGCCTTTCCGTTCGTGGGGGTTCTCGCGCCAGGGCGAGGATTCGGCCCGGTTGTACCCCACTTGCGCCCAATCAAACCCCAGTGGGGCACCGGCCGCGCTAGGAGAGGGCGGTCAGGCCCATCGCGATGCACGGGCCGACCGCCGAGCCGACCTTGTCGCCGTACTCGGTGGCGCCACCCATCCGGTCCCGGAACTGAATGCCCGCCGCGATGATGGCGAGTTTGAAGTACGCCAGCGCCATGTAGAACTCCCAGTGGTCCAGTGGTTGACCGGACGCCACGGAGTACTTCTGCGCGAGCTCATCGGCCGAGGGGATCTGCGGCGACGCCCACGCGGCGTCGGGGTGCACCATGATCGAACGTCGGGTGGCGGTAGACGCACATCAACGCGGCGTCGCTGAGCGGGTCGCCCAACGTCGACATCTCCCAGTCGAGTACCGCCCGCACCTTGGTGGCGTCGGTCGCGTCGAGCATCGTGTTGTCGATGCGGTAGTCGCCGTGCACGATCGCGCTGCGGCTCTGCGGCGGAATCCGCTCGGCGAGCTTGGCGTGCAGGAGTCGCACGTCGGCATCGCGCGGATCGTCCTCGGTCTTGACCAGGTCCCACTGCGAACCCCACCGCTTGACCTGACGTTCGAGGTAGCCGGTGGGCTTGCCGAAGTCGCCGAGGCCGACCGATGTCCGGATCGACGGCGTGCAGGTCGGCGAGCACCTTGATGAGCGCGTCGACGCAGGCGTTGATCGTGTCCTGGTCACCGAGGGCCAACAGCTCGTCGGTGTGGCGGACCACCCGGCCCGGCACGTAGTCGACCATCTGGAACGGCGCTCCGAGCACCGAGTCGTCGTTGCGCATCGTGACCGCGCGGGCGACCGGCACCGCGGTGTCCGCGAGCGCAGCCACCACCTTGTACTCGCGGGCCATGTCGTGCGCCGACGGCGTCAGCCCGTGCAGCGGCGGGCGGCGCAGCACCCACTTGGAGGCGTCGTCGAAGACCAGGAACGTCAGGTTGGAGCGGCCTCCGGAGATCAGCTCGGCCTGCAGCTCACCGGTGCGCGGGATGCCGACGGAGCGCAGGTGTTGATCGAGGGCGCCGAGGTCGAGACCGTCCAGCGTCGAGGAATCCGTGGTCACCGAACTTGTCTACCACTCGTCCGATCGGCGGCTCGCGCAACCGCTCACCACTGCTGGTTTCGCGGCAGCAGGTCCCATACGTGCTCAACCGAGTTGACGCCCGCGACGCCGAGCTTGCCGGTCCGCGACTTCAGCAGCCGGGTGATGCCCGCGTAGTCGACCTGGACGCACAGCAGTCGCTTCGTCTTCATGATGTCGTGCAGCAGCGCGTTGATGACGCCGCCGTGGCTGAACAGCGCGACGGTGTCCTCGTGGGCCGCAGCGGTGACGATGTCGTCGACGCCTGCCTTGACCCTCGCGATGAACGCGTCCTCGTCGACGCCGCCGGGCAGATGCCCGTCCATCAGCCGCTGCAGATCTTCCTGCGAGGCCTCCTCGATCGGCGTGTAGTGCTCGAGATCGCGGTCGTACTCGGCCACCCGATCGTCGACGTCGATGGTCAGGCCGAGCGCATCGGCAACCGGTCGGGCGGTCTGGATCGCGCGCCGCTGCGGGCTGCTGACCAGCCGCGTGATGGGAAACCGGGCCAGCGCGTCGGGAAGACGCTTGGCCTGCGCGATGCCATCGGCGGACAACTCGGGGTCAGAACCCTGCCCGGGTTCGCTGCGCAGCGGAAGCGCATGTCTGATCACCAGCAGTTGCATGTGTGCCACCATATTGCCCGTGCGCGCATTCGCCTGCCCGGTGTGCAACGCCTTCGTCGCGTTCGAGGCCGAGCAGTGCGCGAATTGCCAGGCCCCGCTGGGATTTCACCTGCCTTCCAAGTCCATGCTGCCGGTGGTGGACGGCTCGACGATCATCGACGGCGACGCGATGGGTGGCCTGTACCCAGCACGCGACGCTCGGGTGCAATTGGCTTGCCCCGGACGGGCAGACGTCCTACGAGCGCGGCCGTTGCCTGGCCCACTCGCTGATCCGCCGCGAGCCCGCTGCCGACGACACGCTCGCCCGCGAGAAGCTGGTACCGACGGCGGCCGCGTTGCGCAGGCTGGTCTACCAAC
This sequence comes from uncultured Actinomycetota bacterium, assembly GCA_963735245.1. Taxonomy (GTDB): domain Bacteria; phylum Actinomycetota; class Actinomycetes; order Mycobacteriales; family Mycobacteriaceae; genus Mycobacterium. The sequence goes on along the minus strand of CAVTKI010000015.1, from coordinate 370,313 downwards.
TCGACGACATCGGCCTGCCCATCGAACCGTTCTGGCGCCGCGACGGCGGGCTGGCCTTCGATCTGCTGTCGAGCTACACCACCGGCGACCGGGTGACGATCGGACACGCGGGCGGCGTGATCACCATCGACCTCGTCGAGTCGCTCGACGACTACCGCGAGTCGATGCGGGTTCGCCTCGGTGAGCCGTACCGCACCATGCTCGGCCACTTCCGGCACGAGGTCGGCCACTACTACCAGAACGTGCTCGTCGAAACCGGTTCCGGTGCAGCGGAATACCTCGACGAATGCCGCGTCCTGTTCGGCGACGAGCGGGCGAGCTACAGCGACGGGATCGCCAGGCACTACGAGTTCGGCGCCCCCGCGGGGTGGGACGAGTCGTTCATCTCCGAGTACGCCACGATGCACCCGTGGGAGGACTTCGCCGAGTGCTTCGCCCACTACCTGCACATCGCCGACGCGATCGACACCAGCCGTGAGGCTGGCATGGTGCTTAGGGCCGACCTGGTCCGGTTCAGCGCGCCTCGCGACATCGTCCCGCTGGAGTCCTACGACGACGTGCCCATCGAGCGGATGCTCTTCGATTGGCGATGGATGTCGCTGTTCTTCAACCGGATCAACACCGCGATGGGTAAGAATCCCTTGTACCCGTTCGAGATTCCCCCGGCGGTGGTGGCCAAGCTCGGCTTCATCCACCGGGTGATCCGGCAGTCGGCCCAGCACGGAGTGGAGCAGCGCTGAGATGGGCTACGCGGACCAACTCTTCGACCTGAACGACCGCGTCGTGCTCGTCACCGGCGGCAGCCGCGGGCTCGGCCGCGAGATGGCCTTCGCGGCCGCCGAGTGCGGCGCCGACGTCGTCATCGCCAGCCGCAACCTGGAGTCATGCGTGATCACCGCCGAGGAGATCTCCGCGTCCACCGGCCGCGACGCACTCCCCTACCAGGTGCACGTCGGCCGCTGGGACCAGCTCGACGGTCTCGTCGACGCGGCCTACGAGCGGTTCGGCAAGGTCGACGTGCTGATCAACAACGCGGGCATGTCGCCGCTGTACGAGTCACTGTCGACGGTGACCGAGAAGCTGTTCGACGCCGTGGTGAACCTCAACTTCAAGGGCCCCTTCCGGTTGTCGACTCTCGTCGGCGAGCGGATGGTCGCCGACGGCGGCGGGTCGATCATCAACGTCAGCTCGAGCGGCGCCCGACGGCCCCGCCCGGAGATGCTGCCGTACTCGGCGTCCAAGGCAGCCCTGAACGCGCTGACCGAAGGCCTTGCCCTCGCCTTCGGGCCAACCGTCAGGGTGAACACCTTGATGCCTGGTCCGTTCCTCACCGACATCAGCAAGGCGTGGGACATCGACGCCACCACCAAGGGCGCGCAGAGCTTCGCGCTTCAGCGGCTGGGCAATCCGCCCGAGATCATCGGCGCCGCACTGTTCTTGGCCTCGGACGCGTCGAGTTTCACCAGCGGCAGCATCATCCGGGTGGACGGTGGCATTCCATGAGCACGTCAGGGTGTGACGATGTTGAACGCCGGGTTGGGCTTGTCCAGCACCCCCAGCAGTGACGGCAGGGCGTCGGCGTCGCCCGTCACGTCCAACCCCGGTGACGTGGTGTCGCCCCCGGCGAACATCAACAGCCGCAGCTTGTTCGCCAGCGTGACGGTCGCGGCGGCGGTCGCCGCGTCGGCGGGCACCTTGCGGTGCACCAGCACGCCGTTGCGCAGGGTCAACCGGTAGTTGGCCGCGATGTCGGCGAAGGTCACGTCGATGGCCAGATCCAGGTCCCACGCCCGCGGCCCGTTGATGCTGATCGCGAAGCTGTCGAACATCTGCTCGGGTGTCAGCTGCGCCAGCATCGACATCGACGTGGTCTGCGTGGCCACGCCGAAGTTGCCGTCCCGCAGCTCCGTGGCTCCGGACAGGAAGAAGTTGCGCCAGGTCGCGTTCTCGGCGCCGTAGGCCAGCTGTTCCAGGGTGTCGGCGTACAGCGCGCGCGCCGCGGCGTGGTTCTCGTCGGTGAAGATGGCGTGATCGAGAAGGGTTGCCGCCCAGCGGAAGTCACCCTCGTCGAAGGCCTTCTGCGCGAGCTCGACGACCTTGTCGAGGCCGCCCATCGCCTCGACGTACCGCGGTCCGATGGCCTCCGGTGGGTGCTGCCACAGCCGGCCGGGGCTGCCGTCGAACCAGCCCATGTAACGCTGGTAGACGGCCTTGACGTTGTGGTTCACCGAACCGTAGTAGCCGTGCGCGTGCCACGCCTGCTCCAGCGCGGGCGGCAGTCTGGAAGCTCTCCGCGATCTCGATTCCGGTGAAGCCCTGATTGAGCTGGCGCAGCGTCTGGTCGTGCAGGTAGCCGTACAGATCCCTTTGCAGAGAGAGGAATTCGACGATCCGGTCCTTGCCCCACGTCGGCCAGTGGTGCGATGCGAAGACGACGTCGGCACGGTCGGCGAAGGTGTCGATGGCCTCCGTCAGGTAACCCGACCAGCCGTGCGGGTCGCGGACCAGGGCGCCGCGCAGGGTCAGCAGATTGTGCAGGTTGTGGGTGGCATTCTCGGCCATGCACAGGGCGCGGAACTTCGGGAAGTAGAAGTGCATCTCGGCGGGTGCCTCGGTGCCCGGCGCCATCTGGAACTCGATCTCGACGCCGTCGATGGTGTGTGTCTCGCCCGTGGTGCGAATGTCGAGCGTCGGCACGATCAACGCGATCTCGCCGACCGACGTGTTCTGCCCGAGCCCGCACCCGACCTGTCCCTGCGCGCCGCGCGCCAGCACGGTGCCGTACATGTAGGCGGCGCGGCGGGTCATGGCCGTCCCGGCGTAGACGTTCTCCTGCACCGCATGCTCGGTGAACCCCTCGGGGGCGAGCACCACGACCTTGCCCGCGTCGACGTCGGCCTGGTTGGTCACGCCGAGCACGCCGCCGAAGTGGTCGGCATGGCTGTGGGTGTAGATGACGGCGACGACGGGACGGTCGCCGCGGTGGGCGCGGTACATCCCCAGCGCGGCCGCCGCGGTCTCGGTGGAGATCAACGGGTCGATGACGATGACGCCGGTGTCGCCCTCGATGAAGCTGATGTTGGACAGATCGAGACCGCGCACCTGGTAGATGCCTTCGACCACCTCGTACAGACCCTGCTTGGCCGCGAGCGTGGACTGCCGCCACAGGCTGGGGTGCACCGTCGTCGGCGCGTCCCCGGTGAGGAAGTCGTAGACGTCGTTGTCCCACACCACCCGACCGTCGGCCGCCTTGACGACGCACGGTTGCAACGCGGTGACGAAACCCCGGTCAGCGTCCTCGAAGTCGCGCGTGTCGTCGAACGGAAGACCCGTCAGATGGTCGGCGTGGGCGGCCTCGATGACGGCGGTGGGTGGCTTCTGATCCATTCCGCCAAGCCTGCCACCCAACCGGGTCCGACGGTGTCAAACTGTCGCCATGAACGGCCGGCCCACGCAGTGACCGTCGCGAAGGATCCATCGGGCGGCGGCTCGATCACCGTCACCAGTGCCACCGCGATCGGTGTCGGCGGGATGATGGGCGCCGGGCTGTACACGCTGCTCGGCCTGGCGTCGACCACGGCCGGCGTCTGGCTGCCGCTGGCCTTCGTCGTGGGCGGCGTGGTGAGCGTCTTCAGCGTGTACTCCTACGCGAAGCTCGGCGCGAAGTATCCGAGCCGCGGCGGCGCCGCGCACTTCCTCATCCGCTGCTTCGGCGACGGCTTGATCGCGGGCGGTCTCAACGTCTTTCAGTTCCTCGGCTGGATCATCGCGATGGCGCTCTACTGTGCGGGCTTCGCAGGTTACGTCCGCGCGCTGCTGCCGTGGGAGACGCCTGCCTGGTCGGGCAAGGTCATCGGGATCGGCCTGATCGTCGCGGTGGTGTTGATCAACATGGTGGGCTCCAAGTTGGTCGGCAGGTCCGAATTGTTCGTCGTCGCCATCGAATTGGCGATCCTCGCGGTGTTCGCGGTGTTCGGGGCGATCAAGGCCGATCCGGCCCGGCTGGCCGACAACGGCGATCACCACTGGCTCGGCGTGCTGTTCGCAGCCGGCCTGCTCTACGTCACCTACGAGGGCTTCGGCGTGGTGACCAACTCAGCAGGGGACATGAGCGACCCTGCCAGGGAACTGCCGCGCGCGATGTTCTCGGCCCTGGCCATCGTGGTGGTGGTCTACGTGGTGATCAGCACGATCGTCGTGATGACGTTGAGCCTGCCCGCGATGGACGCCAACCAGGGGCACGTGCTGTCGGAGGCCGGGCTGGCGACGCTCGGGCACGTCGGCTTCGTGGTGATCGGGGTGGCCGCGCTGCTGGCGACCGCGTCGGGGGTGAACGCCACGATGTACGGCGACGCGAACCTGGCCTTCATGGTCGCGAAGGCGGGCGAACTCCCTGCGGACTTCACCCGCGGGGTGTGGCGCGGCGGCACCGTCGGCCTGCTCGTCGCGGCGACGCTGACGGCGCTCTTCGTGGTGTTCTTTCCGCTCGCGGCGGTGGGTTCGATGGCCAGCCTGGCGTTCCTGATCGTCTACGGCACGGTCAGCGCCGGGCATCTGCGGGTATACCGCGACACCGGCGCGAAGCCGTGGTTGCTGGTGCTCGCGGTGATCCTGAACGCCGCACTGTTCGCGCTGCTGCTCGGCTACACGATCCACACGGGGCCGGCCAGCACGTGGGTCACGCTCCTGGCGGTCCTCGCGCTCAGCTTCGTGTTCGAGATCGTCTACCGCAAGCGGACAGGCCGCTCGCTGAAGTGGGTCGATCGCCGAGCAGACGCTTGATGTACGCAAACGTCGAGTAGACCCGACAACAAGTGTGCGCTCGGCGGGGCGGCCTAACCAGGACTGGGCGGCGGCGGGTCGAGCATCTGGACGTGGTCGTTCTGCCACTGATAGTGCACGGCGTAGATCGGTCCCGCGCAGGCCGTGCAGACGCCGCGGCCGTCCTTGTAGTCGAGCACGACGGTGTCATCGGCGCTCTGATCCTCGTTCAGCGACGTGTACGGATACGCCGCCGCGGTGGCGGTCCCGACGTATTCACCGTCGTGGAACAACAGCGCTTGCTCGGGTGAGCTGCCGGTGGCGCCCTGGACCGTCACCAGCGCCGTCGACAGCGTCGCGCACGGATCGAAGTTGCCTCCGTACGGGTTCGGATCCCACGGCACGTCGCGGTCGGGGAAGGCCGGGGGCAACTGTCGCACCGCGAGGGCGATCTGCGGCGCCGTGAGATTCTCGCCGCACTGCGATCCCGGGGGCGCCGCCCCCGCCGTCGGCGATGCGGCAAGGGACGTCGACGCAGCAAGGACCGCAAGGCCCGTCGTCACAGCGCGGAACATGTCGTGGAGTCTCCCGTCGTCATGGCGCTCTGTCGGCCAGCCACTGCTGACCTCGACGCTTCGACGCCTGCGCCAGCCACGCGTCCTGAATCAACTCGGTCAGCTCACCGACGCCGACGCGGTGAAGCTCACCCGCCCGCACCAGCACCGAGGGATGCCCGTCGAAGTGATCGGTGGTGAAGAACGGCGATCCGGGATCCTGCACCAGCGCCGACTTGTCGGCCTCTGACTCCACCCAGATCACGATGACGTCGGGGAACGGCGCATCCCTGCGTGCGTTGCGAAAGAACACGAACGACTTGCCGCCGACCTGATAGATCGGGTTGCCCTTGGTCCCGTCCACCCGGACCACGTGCGGCATCGCGGCGGCGATCCGGTGCACGTCGGCGACACGGGCGGGACGGTCAGCCGCCGTTCTTTTCAGACACGGTGCAGCGTCACGTCGGACAGCGCGCCGTCGGACACCGTCGCGGTCATGTAGGTGCAGAACGGCTGCCGTCTGCGGTCGGTGGGCGAGCCCGGATTGAGCAGGCGCAGACCGGTTTCGGCGGTGGTGTCCCACGGGATGTGACTGTGCCCGAATACGAGCACGTCGGTGTCGGGGTAGAGCCGGGCCATCCGGGCGTCGCGCCCACCGGAGGCGCCCGTCTCGTGCACGACGGTGAACCGCAGCCCGCCCAGCGTCACGTCCGCCCGTTCGGGCAGCCGACGGCGCAACTCGTCACCGTCGTTGTTGCCCCAGCACGCGATCAGTCTCGCGGACCGCTCCTCGAGGTGGTCGAGCAGCGCCGGCTCCACCCAGTCACCCGCGTGCACCACCACGTCGGCATTCTGCACCGCGTCCCAGACGACGGCGGGGAGATCGCGTGCCCGCTTGGGCACGTGCGTGTCGGCGATCAACAACAACTCCACCCGACCACGGTATCGCCTCAGTCTCCTGAGTTGCTGACGACGGATTACGTGCTAGAAGTACGCTTAGCGAAGAGGGCACGGTGCGGCCCACCGGCGAGCCAGCCGAGCAGGGAGATTCGATGCCGACACAGCAAAGGGGCGTGGCCTTGGCCTTTGCCACCGCCGGGCCCGCCCTATTTGCCGCGTGGCTGATGTGGCACCGGCAGGGCCGCCTCCTCGGCGTGTGGGGGTCAGCGCTCGTCGATGCCCGGATCACCCAGGCTGCAACAACTCGGCCATCTTCGGCATGATCACCTGCAGGCCCTTGAACGGCCGGATCATCACCTTGAACGACACGATCCGTTCGTCGTCATTCCATTCGATCATGTCGACGCCGTTGACGTAGACGCCGTCGATGGTGGCGGCGAACTCCAGCACCGCCGACCGCTCGCCGAACCACTGGCCGACGTAGTGGAAGTCCGTTCCGGTAAACATCTTCGAGGCGGCCCGCAGGTACGTCGCCGTCTTGGCGCGACCTTCCTGTGGGGTGAAGACCGCCGGTGAATAGAACACGGCGTCTTCGGCGAGCAGACCATCCAGTTCGTCGATCCGACCTTCGGATGGGTCGCTGTCGATGATGTCGATCCAGCGCTGGATCACCGGTGGTGTCATGCAGCCATCCTGGCATCACGAGTGCGCCCGAAGGGATTCGAACCCCTAACCTTCTGATCCGTAGTCAGATGCTCTATCCGTTGAGCTACGGGCGCATGTCTTCAATTGTCGCACTGACGCTAGTCAGCAGTGGCGGAGGCGAGAGGATTTGAACCTCCGGTCCCCTTTAAGAGGGACAACTCATTAGCAGTGAGTCCCATTCGGCCGCTCTGGCACGCCTCCTGAGTAACCGCCGAGGCAGAAGCGTACACAGCTAGGCGACGCGATGGCAAAGCACGCCGCGAGAGCGGTCCCGCGATCCCCCTAGACTGTCCGGGTGACCGCCCGCCTGCGCCCCGAGCTGGCCGATCTGCCCGCCTACACACCAGGCAAGACGGTGCCCGGCGCCATCAAGATCGCGAGCAACGAGACCGTCGACGGTCCGCTGCCCAGCGTGCGGGCCGCCATCGAGCGTGCCATCGACCGCATCAACCGCTACCCGGACAACGGCTACGTCGAATTGCGGGAGCATCTGGCCAAGTCCGTCGACGGCGGCGCCTTCGCACCGGAGCACATCTCGGTGGGCTGCGGCTCGGTCAGCCTGTGCCAACAGCTGATCCAGATCACGGCGACCGTCGGCGACGAGGTGATGTTCGGCTGGCGCAGTTTCGAGATCTACCCGCTGCAGGTGCGCACTGCGGGCGCGACGCCGGTGCACGTGCCGCTGCGCGATCACACCTACGACCTCGACGCCATGCTGGCCGCGGTGACCGACCGGACCCGGCTGATCTTCATCTGCAACCCGAACAATCCGACCAGCACCGTCGTCGACCCCCATGACCTGGCCCGGTTCGTCGCCGCGGTGCCGTCGGACATCATGGTCGTGCTCGACGAGGCGTACGTCGAATACATTCGCGACGGGATGCTGCCGGACAGCTTCGGGCTGGTCCGTGCGCACCGCAATGTCGTTGTGCTGCGGACGTTCTCGAAGGCCTACGGGCTGGCCGGTCTGCGGGTGGGCTACGCCGTCGGCGATCCCGACGTGATCAGCGCGCTGAGCAAGGTCTACGTGCCGTTCACCGCGACGAGCATCTCGCAGGCCGCCGCCATCGCCTCCCTCGACGCCTCCGACGAGCTGCTGGCCCGCACCGACCTCGTCGTGGAGGAGCGGGCGCGGGTGACGTCCGCGCTGCAGCACGCGGGCTTCACGCTGCCGCCGTCGCAGGCCAACTTCGTCTGGCTGCCGCTGGCCGAGCGCACGGACGACTTCGTCAACCGCGCCGCCGACAACCGCCTGCTGGTCCGGCCCTACGGCCAGGACGGGGTGCGCGTCACCGTCGCCGCGCCGCACGAGAACGACGCGTTCCTGAACTTCGCCACCCACTGGATCACCGCCCCGTCGAGAACGGACGACCAATGAGCGACGCGCGCAAGACCTTCGCCGAATTCGTGGCTCGCGACGGACAGATCCCCGACGCCGAGCTCGACGAGTTCTGGGCGACGCTGAAGCCGCTGACCGTGGCCGAGCTGATCGGCGAGTGGAAGGGCGGCGCGTTCGACACCGGCCATCCGGTGAGCCGACTCCTCGCCAAGGCCAACTGGTTCGGCAAGACCATGAGGTCGGCCACCGACGTGCTGCCCATCGTGTGCCTCGACGAGGACGGTCAGAAGTTCAACAACGAAAAGCTCAGCAAGGGCGAGGCCAGCCTGTGGATCGAGGAGTTCCGCGGCGAGCTGACCGCCACCATGGTCTACGACGGTCAGCCCATCCACGATCACTTCAAGCGGGTCGACGACGACACCGTGATGGGGATCATGAACGGCAAGGCGGGATTGCAGGACGGCCGCTACGGCTACTTCTACCTTCAACGCGTCTAAGAGCCATGGCCGACGCTGGTGCGCCTATCGTTGCGCAGATGAGGACGCGAGTTCTGATCGCCGGTGCGATGCTCGTGCTCGCGGCCGGCATCACCGCCTGTGAGCGCACCACGCCTGGCACCGTCGCGATGACCACCGAGCCGGGCACCTCCACGCCGCGCACCTCGACACCGTCGATTCCGGGGCTGCCGTCGATCCCGGGCCTGCCGTCGATCCCCGGGCTGCCGTCGATTCCTGGGCTGCCGGGCACGCCGGGCACGTCGTCGCCGCGCACCTCGTCGAACGTTCCGCCGCCGTCGAACTCCCTCACCATGACGTGCAAGCAATACATCGACCTGAACGACGCGGACACCCAGAGCGCCGTCATCGAGGAGATCCTCAAGCAGGAGGGTTCGGTGCTCGGACCGCAGCAGACCGAGATCGCCAAGACGCTTGCCGACGCGGTATGCCAGTTCCTGCCCACCAGCACCGTCAGCGAGATCCTCCTCGGCGGTGGCCCTCCGTAGCCCGCTAGCCTTCCAGCCATGGGTGAAACGTATGAGTCCCTCGCCGTCGACGTCGACGGTCACGTCGCACAGGTCACGCTTCTCGGCCCAGGCAAGGGCAACGCGATGGGGCCCGCGTTCTGGGCGGAGTTGCCTTCGGCGTTCGCCTCGCTCGACGCCGACCCCGACGTGCGCGCCATCGTCCTGACCGGATCGGGCAGGAACTTCAGCTACGGCCTGGATCTGGCGGCGATGGGTGACACCCTTTCGCCGATGCTGGCCGACGGCGCGCTGGCCCGGCCCCGCGCCGAATTCCACACCCGGCTGCGCGGGATGCAGCAGTCGATCACCGCCGTCGCGGACTGTCGCACCCCCGTGATCGCGTCGATCCACGGTTGGTGCATCGGCGGCGGCGTCGACCTGATCTCCGCCGTCGACATCCGCTACGCCAGCGCCGACGCGAAGTTCTCGGTGCGTGAGGTCAAGCTCGCCATCGTCGCCGACGTGGGCAGCCTGGCCCGGCTGCCGCTGATCCTGTCCGAGGGCCACCTTCGCGAACTGGCGTTGACGGGCAAGGACATCGACGCTGCCCGGGCCGAGAAGATCGGTCTGGTCAACGACGTCTTCGACGACGCCGAGGCATCGCTGGCCGCGGCGCACGCGACCGCCAAGGAGATCGCGGCCAACCCTCCGCTGGTGGTGCAGGGCGTCAAGGACGTGCTCGACGAGCAGCGCACCGCACAGGTGTCGGCCAGCCTGCGCTACGTCGCCGCGTGGAACTCGGCGTTCCTGCCGAGCAAGGACCTCACCGAGGGCATCACCGCGATGTTCGCCAAGCGCGCCCCCGACTTCAAGGGCGAATGACCCGAGTTACGTGCCCGATCCGGTCGTCGGCAGACCTACGGACCACGCAATGCGCTTCACTCACAACGACATTGGCCACTAACCCCGGTCATGCCCGTACGGGTCAATGCCCTAACGCGCTCCAGGGGTTGGCAAGGTGTGAGCGCGTCCGACGAAGTCGACGCCTGCCAGAATCGCGGGGCGGTGCCGCAGGATTCGGTAGTGCGCCAAGCGCCCGAGCCCGCGCGTGGTCACCAAGGTCGCGCCGGGCCATGCGCTGACGATCGCTTCGCTCATCGCGTAGGGGCTGTCCGGGTCGTCGGGGTCGTGGACGACCAGCAGCGGCGGTGGATCGCCTGCATGGACGGCCACGTGTGAGATGTCGGTGTCGTACAACGGGATTCCCAGTCGGCGGTCCAGGCGGCGGTGCAGCCGGTCGCGGATGCGCGATCCGAAGCCATACCGATCGGCGAACAGGTCCAGATACAACGAGAAGTCGCCCATCGGGGCCAGGAACACCAGCCGTTCGACAGGGGTGCCCCACGACGCCGCAAGTGCGGCGGCCTTGGCGCCGAGGGAGTGCGCCACGATGGCCCTCGCCGGACCGTGCGCCTGCACCATTGCCCGCACCGCTTCGGCGCACTCGACGATCGTGGTGCGTCCCGGCGCGAGTTCGCCGGGGTCCGACTCGTTGTGGCTGGGCAGATCGAACGCGATGACCCGGTGTCCGGCCTCGACGAGCGGTTTGACGAAGACCGCCAGGTGCGCGCGGCAACCGCCCCAGCCGTGCACCAGGTACACGGCAGGCCCGGCACCCCACGACTCTCCCGCGATCCGGTGCCCGGACCACGTCCGCCTCGACGGGCTCGCCCGCCGAGACGCCCGGCGGCATCCGCAGACTCATCTCCACCGCCGGTGGCGTGCACCACAGCTCGACGGCCCACCTGGCGCCGACCGCGGGCGCGACGCGCTCCAACAACCCGAACGCCCGACGCACCCGCCGCGAAACCGGCGGCTCGACATCGCTCGTCACCACACCGTCCCCACGTACGTCCCCTCGTATCGGCCGCGGTGGCGGAGGGATTTGAACCCCCGGACGGTTTTACCCGTCTCTCGCTTTCAAGGCGAGTGCATTAGGCCGCTCTGCCACGCCACCGCCGACCAGCGTAAGGGGTCTAGACGCGGCCGAGCCTCGCGGGTTTGGGCTCCGACTTCAGCGCAACGCCGATCCGGCGGCAGTTCTCCCCGATCGCGGCGACCTGCGCGCGTGACAACCGGGCGAGGAAATGAGCGCGCACGCCGACGCCGTAGGTCACCATCGCCTCCTGCAGCCGCCTTCTGCCGTCGTCGGTGATCAGGGCAAGCACTCCGCGACCGTCGTCGGGGCTCGAACACCGCCGGACCAGGTTCTGCGTCTCCAACCGGTGGATCTGCCGGGTCACCCGGCTCGGCAGCGACATCAGGTCCTCGGCGAGGTCGCCCATCCGCGCCGCCCCGGACTCGGACTTGTCCAGTACGTCGAGCAGGCGCACGTCGTTGAGCGTGAGGTGATGTTCCTCCACCAAGGACTTGTTCAGCGTCGCGTACAGCCGGAGCGCGGAGTCGAGGAAACTTTGCCACGACCTCTGTTCAGCTATGTCAAGACCGGGCATCGCACTTGCCGTGCGCCCCGCGATGATCCCCTCCATGGCGCAATGGTAGGTGGCTTTCCCGCTGGTAGTAGCGTTATTGACATGCGTGCCATCGTCGTCGAAGACCCGTCCCGGCTCATCTGGCAGGAGGTGCCGGATGTCGCAGCTCAATCGGGTGAGGTAGTTCTGGAGATATTTAGCGCCGGCGTCAATCGCGCCGATCTGCTGCAGGCCGCAGGAAACTATCCACCGCCTCCAGGAGCTAGCCAGACCCTCGGTCTCGAGGTGTCCGGGCGCATCGCCGAACTGGGTGACGGAGTCACCGGCTGGTCGGTCGGGCAGCCGGTGTGCGCTTTGCTCGCAGGCGGCGGTTACGCCGAACGCGTCGCCGTCCCCGCCGGACAGCTGATGCCCATTCCCGACGGCGTCGAACTGCACGACGCCGCCGCGCTGCCAGAGGTCGCGTGCACGGTCTGGTCGAACGTGATGATGACGGCGCACCTGTCGGCGGGCCAGATGGTGCTGCTGCACGGCGGAGCCAGCGGCATCGGCACCCACGCCATCCAGGTCGCCCGCGCCCTCGGCTGCCGGGTCGCGGTCACCGCGGGCTCGGCCGAGAAGCTGGCGGTATGCGTCGACCTCGGCGCCGACGTGCCGATCAACTACCGCGACGAGGACTTCGTCGAGCGCGTCAAGGCGGCGACCGACGGCGCGGGCGCCGACGTGATCCTCGACCTCATGGGTGCCTCCTACCTCGACCGCAATGTCGACGCACTGGCCCCCGACGGCCGGCTCGTCGATCATCGGCTTCCAGGGCGGCGTCAAGGGCGGAGCTGAACATCGCCAAGCTGATGTCCAAGCGCGCCGGGGTCATCTCGACGGGGCTGCGGGCGCGACCGGTCGACGGGCCGTCCGGCAAGGCCGCCGTCGTCGCCGAGGTGGTGGCCAACGTCTGGCCGATGATCGCCGACGGCCGGGTGCGCCCGATCGTCGGCGCCGAACTGCCCGTCGAGGAGGCGGCCGAGGCACACCGGCTGCTGTCCTCCGGCGAGGCACACGGGAAAGTGCTTCTGCGCGTAGCTGATTAGCCCAACGAGGCCAGCGCGCGGACCAGCTGGTCCACCTCGGCCATCGTGGTGTAGTGCGCCAGACCCAGCGTGACGGCGCCGCCGATGTCGTTGACGCCGATCACGTCGAGCACCCGCGAGGTGGTGTTGGACACCGCGAGCACGCCGTTGTCGGCCAGCCGCTGAATCACCCGGTCGGCGGGCACGCCGTGCACCGCCAGGCTCAGCACCGGCACCCGCTCCTCGGGTTGGCCGATCACCATGACCAACGGCAGCGACCGCAGCGACGCCAGCAGGTAGTCGAACAGGCGGCCCATGTAGGTGGCCGCCGATTGCATTGAGACGGAGAGTCTTTCGCGACGCGTACCGGAGGCCGACTCGTCCAGCGAGGCGAGATACTCGACGCTGGCCACGACGCCGGCGAGCATCCCGTACTGGTGCGTCCCGATCTCGAGGCGGGCGACGCCCGAGGCGAACGGGTCCAGCGACACCGAGCCGAACGAGTCGATGGCCGAGGGGTCGCGGAACACCAGCGCACCGATCGGCGGGCCGCCCCATGCGACCGCGTTGAGCGCCACCACGTCGGCTTCGATCTCGTCGATGTCGATGAGCCGGTAGGGCGCCGCGGCGGAGTGGTCGACGACGACCAGACCGCCGTTCTCGTGCACCAGCTTGGTCACGGGCCGCAGATCGGTCACGGTGCCGAGCGCCGCCGAGGCCGACGGGATCGCGACCAGCCGGGTGGGCTTGGTGATCAGGCTCTCCCACTGCCAGGTGGGCAGCTCGCCGGTCTCGATGTCGACCTCGGCCCACTTGACCTTGGCGCCATAGCGATTGGCCGCACGCAGCCACGGCGCGATGTTGGCCTCGTCGTCGAGACGTGTGACCACCACCTCGTAGCCGAGGCCGACCCGCGACGACGACGCGTCGGCCAGCGAAGTCAGCAGGATTGCCCTGTCGGCGCCCAACACGACGCCCCTCGGGTCGGCGCCGACGAGATCGGCGATTGCCAGCCTGGCGGCGGCGAGCACCGCGGCGCTGCGCTTGGCCGACGGGTGGGGGCCGACGGACGTCGTCATCGATCCGCGGAACGCGGTGGACACCGTGGTGGCCACGGAGTCGGGCACGAGCATTCCGTGCTGGGCGTCGAAATGCACCCAACCGTCGCCAAGTGATGGGTGCAGACCACGCACCCGGGCGACGTCGTATGCCATGCCAACCACCTTCGAGCATCCGCGATTACGCGACCCGTAGCGATTCGGTCGGTGCCCGAGAGCGCCTCCCGACGCCCATGCCGTGATCGGACCGGGTCACCTGGGCAGCCATACTAGTGCAGTGAGCTTGGCGTCCGGGGTGATAGTGGCCCTGCTGTTGCTAGTGGTCCCTGGAGCAATCGTAGGAAGGACGGCACAGCTAACCTGGCCGGTCGCCGTTGCGGTAGGTCCGGCCCTGACGTACGGCGTGGTGGCGTTGGCGATCCTGCCGATGGGCGCCATCGGCGTGCCGTGGAACGGGTGGACCGCGCTGGTCGTCCTGTTGCTCGTGGTGGCCGTCGTAGCAAGTTTGCAGGCGGCGTTCGTACGGCGGCGGGACGTTGCTGCGGACGGTAGCCCGATATCGACGGGACCGGCCCTGGTGGTCGCGGCAGGCGTCGTGCTCGGCGCCCTGCTGATCGGCTTCTCGGCAATTCGCGGGATGCCGCACTGGCAATCGATCCCGAGCACCTGGGACGCCGTCTGGCACGCCAACACCGTCAGATTCATCCTGGACACCGGACAGGCCTCACCGACCCACATGGGTGAGTTGCGCAACGTCGAGACGCACGACGCGCTGTACTACCCGTCCACGTTCCACGCGCTCGCGGCGTTGCAGAGTCAGATCACCGGCGCCGCCGCGACCACCGCCTACACGCTGAACTCCCTCGCGGCCGCCGTCTGGCTGTTCCCCGCAAGCGCCGCGATGCTGACGTGGCAACTGATGGGGTCGCGGACCGACCAGTGGCGGACGGCCGCATCCGCAGCGGCAGCGGCGGCCCTTTCGGCGTCGTTCACCGCCGTCCCGTACGTGGAGTTCGACACGGCGTCGATGCCGAACATGGCCGCGTACGGCATCGCCGCGCCGACCATGGTCCTGATCGTGTCGGCACTGCGGCACCGCGACCGCATCCCGCTGGGAGTGCTGGCCCTGCTCGGCGTGTTCTCGGTGCACATCACCGGCGGCGTGGTGACGGTCGTGTTCGTCGTCGCGTGGTGGCTGTGCGACGGCCTGTGGCACCCGGTCCGCAGCCGGCTGACCGACTTCATCAGCCTGCTGTCGATGGCGGTGCCGACGGTGCTGCTGCTGCTGCCGCAGTTCCTCGGCGTGCTGCAGCAGGCCGAGATCATCGTCGGGCACGAGTTCGTCACCCACGAGGGCAAGAAGCGCGCCCTGTTCGACGCGATCGTGCAGCACACCCGCCACCTCAACGACTATCCGATCCAGAACATCCTGATCGCGCTCGCCGCGATCGGCGGACTCATCCTGTTGGTGCGGCGGGTCGTGGTGGCCGCTGGCGGTGTGGCTGCTGATGGTCGTGTCGATCGTGCACTCGTCGGCCCCGTTCGGCGGCCCGCTCGGCACGATCACGGGAACGTTCAGCGATCTGTTCTACAGCGATCCGCGGCGGCTGTCCGCGGTGGTGACGATGCTGCTCGCGCCCGATGGCGGGCATCGCGCTGCTCACCATCACCGCGTTCGTCGTCGACCGGGGCCGAAAGCTGTTCGACCGGTTGACCTCACGGCAGACGTCGGCGGCGCCCCTGGTATGCCGTGACCGCGGCGATCCTGGTCGCGGTGTCGCTCGGCGCCGCGTGGCACTACTTCCCCCGCCACCGCTATCTGATCGGCGAGAAGTACGACCGGGTGCTCGTCGACGACAACGACCTCGCGGCGTTCGCCTACCTCGCCTCGCTGCCCGGCGCCCGCGACACCCTGATCGGCGACGCCAACACCGACGGGACGGCATGGATGTACGCCGTCGCCGGACTGCACCCGTTGTGGACGCACTACGACTATCCGCAGCAGCAGGGCCCCGGCTATCACCGCTACATCTTCTGGGCGTTCGCCGACGACGCCGACACCGATCCCCGCGTCGCGGAGGCCGTCCGCGCGCTGAACATCCGGTACGTGATCACCAGCAAGCCGGTGGTCCGCGGGTTCGTCATGCCGGACGGGCTAGTGTCGCTAGACGAGTCGCGGTCGTGGAAGAAGATCTACGACAACGGCGAGGATCACATCTACGAATGGCAAGGCAGCTGAGAGTTCAGGGAGTTCAGAACTGATGACGAGCAACCCCGACGACAACGACATCGAGATCATCGGCGGCGACGGGTCACACCTGGGTGACGGGTCGGACGGCAAGTCGCTGACCGACCTCGTCGAACAACCGGCGAAGGTGATGCGGATCGGCACCATGATCAAGCAACTGCTGGAGGAGGTGCGCGCCGCACCGCTGGACGACGCCAGCCGAAACCGGCTGCGCGACATCCACCGCACCAGCATCCGCGAGCTGGAGGAGGGGCTGGCGCCGGAACTCCGCGAGGAGCTCGAACGCCTCACGCTCCCGTTCTCCGAGGACACGATCCCGTCGGACGCCGAGCTGAGGATCGCCCAGGCGCAGCTCGTCGGCTGGCTGGAGGGCCTCTTCCACGGCATCCAGACCGCGCTGTTCGCCCAGCAGATGGCGGCGCGCGCCCAACTGGAGCAGATGCGCCAGGGTGCGCTGCCCCCCGGCGTCGCCATGCCGGGACAGCCCGGCGGCGGGGCGCACCCGAGCGGGACCGGCCAGTACCTGTAGCAGTGACGACGTCTCGAGAACCCCACGTCTCGACCCGCAACGCATGGGTCGAGTTCCCCATCTTCGACGCCAAGTCGAGATCGCTGAAGAAGGCGTTCCTCGGCAAGGCCGGGGGCACCATCGGGCGCAACACGTCCAATGTCGTGGTCATCGAGGCGCTCCGGGACATCACGCTGTCGCTGGAGAACGGCGACCGGGTGGGGCTGGTCGGGCACAACGGCGCAGGCAAGTCGACGCTGCTGCGGCTGTTGTCGGGCATCTACGAACCCACCCGCGGTTCGGCGACCGTGACCGGCAGGGTGGCACCGGTGTTCGACCTCGGGGTCGGCATGGATCCCGAGATCTCGGGTTTCGAGAACATCATCATCCGCGGGCTGTTCCTCGGTCAGACGCGCAAGCAGATGCTCGGCAAGATCGACGAGATCGCCGACTTCACCGAACTCGGTGAGTACCTGTCCATGCCGCTGCGCACGTACTCCACCGGCATGCGGGTGCGCCTGGCGATGGGCGTGGTCACCAGCATCGACCCGGAGATCCTGCTGCTCGACGAGGGCATCGGCGCCGTGGACGCGGACTTCATGAAGAAGGCGCGGTCGCGGCTGCAGGGCCTGGTGGAGCGTTCCGGCATCCTCGTCTTCGCCAGCCACTCCAACGAGTTCCTGGCCCAGCTGTGCAAGACCGCGATGTGGATCGACCACGGCACCATCAGGATGACCGGCGGCATCGAAGAAGTGGTGCGCGCCTACGAGGGTGAGGACGCCGCGCGCCACGTCCGCGAGGTGCTGGAGGAGAACGCCCGCGACGACCGCGAGGCGGCCCATGAGTGAGGCCGGGCATCAGACGGTGTGCGCCGTCGTCGTCACCTTCCGGCGTCCCGACGAACTCGCCAAGTCGCTCGACGCGGTGACGGGCCAGACCCGTGCGCCCGACCACCTCATCGTCGTCGACAACGACTTCTCCGACGGGCAGGACTCACGGGTTCGTGATCTGGTGGCCGGGCAACCCATTCCGACCACCTATGTCCAATCGCGCCGAAACCTCGGCGGCGCAGGCGGATTCGCGCTCGGCATGTTGCAGGCGCTGACCAAGGGCGCGGACTGGGTCTGGCTGGCCGACGACGACGGCAGACCCGCCGACCCGGCGGTGCTCGCGACGCTGCTGGACTGCGCCGCACGCCATTCGCTGGCCGAGGTGTCGCCGATGGTGTGCGATCTCGACGATCCGCAACGGCTCGCGTTCCCGTTGCGCCGTGGCCTGGTCTGGCGGCGGCGCGTCGACGAACTGCGCACCGACGGGTCGGGGCAGGACCTGCTGCCGGGCATCGCGTCGTTGTTCAACGGCGCACTGTTCCGTGCCTCGGCGTTGGAAGTCGTTGGCGTTCCGGACATCCGGTTGTTCGTCCGCGGCGACGAAGTCGAGATGCACCGCCGTCTGGTGCGCTCCGGTCTGCCGTTCGGCACCTGCCTGGACGCGGTGTACCTGCACCCGCAGGGTTCCGACGAGTTCAAGCCCATCCTCGGCGGCCGGATGCACACCCAGTACCCCGACGACGTCACCAAGCGCTACTTCACCTACCGCAACCGCGGCTACCTGCAGTCGCAGCCCGGCCTGCGACGGTTGATCCCGCAGGAGTGGCTGCGGTTCGGCTGGTTCTTCCTGGTGAGCCGACGCGACCCGGCGGGCCTGCTGGAGTGGTTGAGGTTGCGGCGGTTGGGCCGCGGCGAGAAGTTCGGCAGGCCGACCAGGGCGAGCGAAGCGACGGGAGACGGAAGATGACCTTCACCGACGCGGCGGCGCAGTCGAAGACGCTCGGCAGGGCGTGGGGCGATCTGGCCGCGGGATTCGGCAAGCGCGAACTGTGGCTGCACCTGGGCTGGCAGGACATCAAGCAGCGCTACCGCCGCTCGGTGCTCGGGCCGATCTGGATCACCATCGCCACCGGCACCATGGCGGTGGCCCTTGGCGCCTTGTACTCGACGCTCTTTCACCTGCCACTGGCCGAGCACCTGCCCTACGTCACGCTCGGGCTGATCATCTGGAACCTGATCAACGCGTCCATCCTCGAGGGCGCCGACGTGTTCGTCGCCAACGAGGGCCTGATCAAGCAGCTACCCACGCCGCTGTCGGTGCACGTCTACCGACTGGTGTGGCGACAGGTGATCCTGTTCGCGCACAACATCGTCATCTTCGTGATCATCGCGATCATCTTTCCGCAGCACTGGCATTGGACCGATCTGGCGTTCATCCCGGCGCTCGCGTTGATCGTGCTGAACTGCATCTGGGTGGCCCTGTGCTTCGGCATCCTCTCCACCCGGTACCGCGACATCAGCCCGCTGTTGTTCAGCCTGGTGCAGCTGCTCTTCTACATGACGCCGATCATCTGGAACGACGAGACGCTGCGGCAGCAGGGCGCGGGCGGGTGGGCCAAGATCATCGAGTTCAACCCGCTGCTGCACTACGTCGACATCGTGCGGGCCCCGCTGCTGGGCGCCGATCAGGAGCTGCGGCACTGGGTGGTGGTGATCGTGCTGACCATCGTCGGCTGGATCGTGACGGGGTTCGCCATGCGGCAGTACCGGGCGCGCGTGCCGTACTGGGTGTGACGCGCGCTCGGACGCGTTGCATCCACAGTGCGGACTTCATCCACAGATTGGTGGTTGACCCGTGGCTTCGGGTGGGTACGCCCGCAATAATCGAATGCATGTTCGAAGGTGAATTGCCCGGGGTGTCGGCCTTGGCGGGCGTCGACGATGCCGCCCTGGTCGATGCGATCACGGGATGGGCCCGGCTCGAGGCGGCCGCGGTAGCCTCGAGGTTGGCCGCGATCGCCGAACTCACCGACCGGCGCTGCCGGTCCGAACTGGCCACCAAACGCGAACATTGGGCGTGCGACGCTTGGGACAGTGCGGCTGCCGAAGTTGCAGCCGCCCAATCCCTCAGCCACCGCGCGGCCAGCACGCTCATGCACCAAGGGCTCGCGCTGCGTCACCGGCTGCCACGGGTTGGCGCACTGTTGGCGACCGGGTCCATCAGCGCACGAATCGCGACGCTCATCGCCTGGCGTACACACCTCGTCGACGACGCCGAGGCATTGGCAGCCATCGACACCGAACTGGCCGCCGCGGCGAACAAATGGGGACCGCTATCGGCGGCCAAACTCGAAGCCAAGGTCGATGCCCTCGTCGAGCGCCATGACCCCGACGCGGTACTCCAGTACCGTGCCGCCTCCCGCGGCCGCGACGTCAGACTGGGCCACCAGGACGACACCACCGGCACCAGCTCGCTGTGGGGCAGGCTTTTCGCCACCGACGCCGAACTGCTCGAACGCCGACTCAACGCGATGGCCCGGGCGGTCTGCCCCGACGATCCCCGCACCTTGGGCGAGCGCCGCTCCGAAGCCATGGGAGTAATCGCGGCGGGCGGCGATGTATTGCCGTGCACCTGCGGGCGCGCGGAGTGCCCTACCGCCGGACCCGACGCCCGCGGCTCCGCCATCGTCATCCACGTCCTGACCGACATGAACCCGCGCGAGGCGGCCGAGCCCACGCCCACCGACGACGGCTCGGGACCCACCGGCACCGCCGCCCAGCCACCAGCCTCCACCTGCCCGGCCACCACTGCGGTGATCGCCGGCGGCGACGTGGTTCCGGCCCCGCTGGTGGCCGAACTCCGCCGCATGGGTGCGGTCATGCGACCCGTGCCCAACCCTGCGTCACTCGGCGCGGAGCCCGGCTACCGGCCGTCGGCCCGGCTGGAACGCCTCGTCCGCAGCCGTGATCTGACCTGTTGCTTCCCAGGCTGCGATCACCCCGCCGAATACTGCGATGTCGACCACACGATCCCCGACGGCGCAGGGGGACTCACCCACCCCGGCAACTTGAAGTGCTTGTGCCGAAAACATCACCTACTCAAGACCTTCTGGACCGGCAAGAGCGGGTGGACCGACCGACAAGAATCCGACGGTACGGTCATCTGGACCTCACCCACCGGACACGAATACGCGAAGCCTCCTGGCAGCCGCATCCACTTCCCGGAATGGAACACCACCACCCCCACCCCCGCGAGCCCACCAGCGCCCGCAAGCCCACCACCCGTCGACCGCGGCCTGACGATGCCCAAGCGACGACGCACCCGCGCCTCGGCGTGGGCGGCCCGAATACAACGGGAACGCGAATGCAATGCCGCCTACGTGGAAGCCAATCCACCGCCCTTCTAGCTCACAGGCACTTCCCAGGATCCTGGCGCGTTGTGC
This sequence comes from uncultured Actinomycetota bacterium, assembly GCA_963735245.1. Lineage (GTDB taxonomy): Bacteria > Actinomycetota > Actinomycetes > Mycobacteriales > Mycobacteriaceae > Mycobacterium. The sequence goes on along the minus strand of CAVTKI010000015.1, from coordinate 349,444 downwards.
GCAGCATGAGCATTCCGCCATACGAGCCACCGAAGCCTCCGTCGTCGACCCCGGGTGTCGGAAACACCCTGCTGTGTCCCAAGTGCGCCGGGATCATGAAGACCTACGAGCGCAACGGCGTTCACCTGGAGCAGTGCGACACCTGCCGGGGCATCTTCCTCGACTTCGGCGAGCTCGAATCGATGACCCAGATGGAGAACCGCTTCGTGCAGTCCGCGCCGCCGCCACCGGTTCAGCAGCAGGGTTACGGCTACGGTCCGGAGTGGGGGCACCGCGGCGACCGCCGCTACCGCAAGCAGGGCTTCGGCAGGCTGTTCTTCTCCAGCTAGGTCATCCGCGCGCACGCGGCGAGCAGCAGTTCGTCTGGCCGGTTCGCGGCGGCGCCGACGACCGCCGCGCGGGCGAACGGTTCCAGCACCGGCCACGGATCGCCGGGCGGCAGCGCGGGGCCGTGTTCCTCGCGGTAGCCGTCGACGAAGCGGTGCCAGTCGGCGTCGGGCAGCAGGCCTGCCGCCCAGAACCCGGCGGGCCTGGCGAGGTCGGCCGCCGGATCACCGACGCCGAGGTCGTCGACGTCGATCAGTACCCATGCACCGAGGTGACGGCCCAACTGTCCCAGGTGAAAGTCCCCGTGCACCAACGTGATCGGTCGATCTGGAGCGTCTGAGGCGGGCAGGCCCGCGGCGGCACGGCGGATCACCTCGGCATCGGGTCCGGCGCCGAGGCGGGCCAGCGCGCGGGCCAACCGGTCCGGCCCGCCGTGGGGCAGCGCGAAGTCGACCGTCGGTTCGCGATGCAACCGCGCCAGCAGCCGTCCCGCCTCGGCCCACGGCACCGCCTCCGGATCGGGTGCGACGACGTCGACCCTGGGCCAGCGGGTCAGCCAGCGCTCGCCGGCGGGTTCGGGGTCGGGATCGAGCGGGGACAGCAGGCAGTCCGACCGGGCCGCGACCCGCAGGCGCTGTCCGAGTGCCTGCGGGTCGGTGCCCGGTCGGTGCATCTTCGCGACGACGTCACCGTCGACGACGATGGTGGCGCCTGCGGCGGTGGTCAGCGCCGCGGGGCAGGCAGCCGCGTCGCGACGTTGATGCGGTTCCATGCATTGATGGTGACTGCCATCGCGATCACCTGGCCCAGTTCCCGCTCGGAGAACACCTCGGCGGCGCGGGCGTACACGTCGTCGGGAACGTGGCCGTGGTGCAGTTCGGTGATCGATTCGGTGAGCGCCAGCGCGGCACGCTCCTGTTCGGTGAACAGATCGCCCGCCTCCTCCCATGCGGCGACGAGCGCGAGGCGCTGCTCGGTCTCGCCGTGCTTGCGGGCGTCGGCCGTGTGCATGTCGAGGCAGAACGCGCAGTGGTTGATCTGCGATGCGCGGATCTTGATCAGCTCGCCGATCGTCGGGATCGACGTCCTTGGCGGCCGCGGTGCTCAGCGTCATCATGGCGTCGTACAGCTCGGGCGACACCTTGTAGATCTTGATGCGGTCGGTCGTGTTCTTGGCTTCGAGTGTCTGTGTCATGTGGACAACGCTAGCCGCGATAGAACCGCGTCCATGGTTCAATTTCACGGTGGATTCATGGGCCAATACGGACAGCCGCGATCTGCATCTGAACCTGGGGAAGGCAATCCCTCCCGGCACCCGCGGCGCCAGGGAGCAGCTGGTCAACGCGCTACGCGACGCGGTGCGCTCGGGCCAGCTGGCCACCGGGACCGTGCTGCCGCCGTCGAGATCGCTGGCGGGCGATCTCGGCTTGGCCCGCAACACCGTCGCGGAGGCGTACGCCGACCTGGTCGCCGAGGGCTGGCTGGCCTCGAAGCAGGGCGCGGGCACGTGGGTGGTCAATACCCGTGACGTCCGGTCGACGAGACTGCCGCTTGGCACCCCCGGCCGGCCGACGCACAACCTGATGCCCGGCTCTCCGGACGTCGCGGCCTTCCCCCGCGCCGCGTGGCTGGCATCGGCGCGCCGGGCCCTGACCGCCGCACCCAATGACGCACTGGTCAGCGGTGATCCGCGCGGCAGGCCCGAACTGCGGGAGGCGTTGGCCGAATACCTCGGCCGTGCCAGAGGGGTGCGCACCTCGCCCGACACCATCGTCATCTGCGCGGGCACCCGCAACGCCGTCGAACTGCTGGCACGGGTGTTCGCCAAGCGCGGGCCGATCGCGGTGGAAGCGCTACGGCCTGTTCATCTTTCGCGAGGCGATCGCCGCGATGGGGGTGCCCACCACGCCGATCGGCTTCGATCGGGACGGCGCCAAGGTCGACGAACTCGACGGACTCGACGCGGCGGCCGCACTGCTGACGCCCGCCCACTTCTTTCCACACGGCGTGCCACTGCATCCGGTGCGGCGGACGGCGGTGATCGACTGGGCCCGCCGCCGCGGCCGCTATCTCCTCGAGGACGACTACGACGGAGAGTTCCGCTACGACCGCCAACCCGTCGGCGCCGTACAGGGTCTCGACCCGCAGCGGGTGGCCTACCTCGGGTCCGCCAGCAAGAGCCTGTCCCCCGTGCTGCGGCTCGGCTGGATGGCGCTTCCGGACGACCTCGTCGAACCCGTGATCGCCGCCGCAGGCGGACAGCAGTTCTACGTCAACTCCATCGATCAGCTGACGATGGCCGACTTCATCCGGTGCGGCCAGTACGACAAGCACATCCGTCGGATGCGCAACAGCTACCGTCGCCGCCGCGACACGCTGGTGGAACGCCTGCGCCCCTTCGACGTTCGACTGAGCGGGCTGTCGGCCGGCCTGCACCTGTTGCTGCTGTTGCCCGACGACACCGAGCACGAGGTGTTGCGACGCGCGGGCGAGGCGGGCATCGCGCTGGCGGGGCTGTCGCGACTGCGGCATCCCGACGCGGGCCCGGACGTGCCGGGCGGCGACGGCGTGGTGATCAATTTCGGCAGTCCCGCCGAGCACGCCTTCGGTCCTGCCGTCGATGCCCTGTGCGGCGTGCTGGCCGGCGTCCGCGGTCCCTGACTCCGTTATGGATGACTCCCCATCGGGGAATGCGATACTGGGCAAGCACCTCGCTTCGGAACTTCGCCGCGTCGTGCCCGAGTCGGGCGAGTGACGTGGGTGGTGAGCGTGGTGGTCGTACTCCCCTCGCGTAGGCCCCGATGACATCGACGTCGCAAGAGTTCCTGACCGCGCTGGCCGACTACCCCGACGGCACGCTCGGCCCCCGCGAACTGTGTGCCTCCTGCGTGAAGGTGCTGCCCGTGGACCGGGCGGCGCTCACCATCGGCGTCACGCCCACGACGTGGGAGCCGCTGAGCGCCACCGACGAGACGGCGATACGCATCGAATCGCAACAGATCGTCACCGGCGAGGGACCCGCGTTCGACGCGGTGGAGCGCGGGGGTCCCGTGCTGGTGGACGACCTGGCAACACAATTCGATCGGTGGCCGGGATTCACCACTGCACTCGGTCGCGACGCCCATGGAGCGATGTATGCGTTCCCGTTGCAGATCGGCGCGATCGCCGTCGGCGCACTCGATCTGTACCGCGCCGAACCGACGCCCATTCAGCCAGCCGATCTGACCGCGATGCTGAGCGTGGCCGACATCGTCACCATGGTGCTGCTCTCCCGGCCGCCGCCATTCGATGGCGACACCGGCGCGATGAACCCGTGGTGGACTCCATCGCCGGCGTCGAGCGAGATCCACCAGGCCACCGGCATGGTGGTGGCGCAGCTGTCGGTGACCGCCCGCATCGCATACCTGCGGCTGCGCGGGCACGCGTTCGCTCAGGACCGGCCGCTGATCGAGGTGGCCCGCGAAGTGATCGAGCGGCGCTTGCGATTCGAGCCCGACGAAGAGCCCTGGTCGGAACCGGTGGACTGACTGTGGATGATGAAGAAGAAGAGGAGATCGTGATGGACGGACGTGAAGCCCCGCTCGTACAGGCCTTCGTAGCCTTGGCGGACACCCTGGTCGATGACTACGACGTGGTGGAGTTCGCCCAGCAGTTGGTCGAGGACTGCGTCTCGCTGCTCGACGCCGACGCCGCCGGATTGCTGCTCGCCGACCTGCGCGGCGGATTGCAGGTACTCGCCTCCACCAGCGAACAGACGCGGATGCTCGAGCTGCTGCAGATCCAATCCGACGACGGACCGTGCATGCAGGCCTATCGCACGGGTGAGCAGGTGAAAATCGACGATCTGGGCGTCGATAGCGGCCGATGGACCGAATTCATCGCCCACGCCAGCGCCGAGGGTTTCGGCGCGGTGATCGCCATTCCCTTGCGGCTGCGCAGCGAACGGATCGGCGCGCTGAACCTGTTCCGCAGGGAGGCGGGCCTGATATCCGATTCGGATCTGCTGGTGGCCCAGGGATTGGCCGACGTGGCGACGATCGGAATCCTGCACCAGCGGGTGCTGACGCACGGCGCTCTGGTCAACAGCCAGTTGCAGACCGCGTTGAACAGCCGGATCGTGATCGAGCAGGCCAAGGGTGTGCTGGCCGAGCGGCTGGGCCTCGACATGGAGCAGTCGTTCGTCCATCTTCGGTCGATGGCTCGAAACAACAACCGGCACCTCGGCGACGTCGCGCGCGCGGTGGTCGAGAATCCCAGCAGCGCCTTTCCGACGGCGAAAACTCGTGACTGATCAAGGTTGCCAGCGGGAGTAAACTGACGACACCGTCACTCCAGACTCCCGGTGGTGGGAGCATTTGCGTTGCAAACATGAGGCCGAGGGAGGGGGCGGGAGTCTCGACTGTGCAAGACCGACGCAGACAATCGCAGCCGGCAGACCTCGCCGGGTATCTACGCCAACTACCTGCACTCGTACTCTCTGGATCGGCTACCGACCGCCGTGCTCGGCGTCGGGCCTGCCGGGGACATCGTCTACGCCAACCCGGCGTGCGCCGAGCTGCTCGGCTACATCGATGGCGACACGATGACCCGGCTGCACCTACCCGAACTGCTCGCCGGGCAATCCGCGCTCACGCCGGCCGACTGCATCGCCGTACTGCAGATCACCGACGGCATCGTGCACTGGAACCATGCCCAGGACTACGTGATTCGGACGAAGGTGTCGCCGACCATGCTGAAGCGGGATTCCGATCCGCTGCTCCTGGTCAGCATCACCGACCTCACCGACTGGCTCTGGGAGAGCAGGCCGGCCACCGGCGTCAAGGAGACGAACGGCCACAGCCCGTAAGCTGCCCGCGTGGCCGAGCCCCCGATGTCGCCCGATCTGAGCCTGATGACACAGGCATGGCGGTTCATCGTCACCGGCGGCCTCTCCGCGATCGTCGACTACGGGTTGTACGTCGGGCTGCACGCGCTGGGACTGCAACGCGACCTTGCGAAGGTCATCAGCTTCATCGCGGGCACCACCACCGCGTATCTGATCAACCGCAGGTGGACGTTCCAGGCGCCGCCGAGCAAGGCCCGCTTCGTCGCGGTGTGCGTGCTGTACGCACTGACCTTCGTGGTCCAGGTCGGCATCAACCACGTGCTGTACACGGTGTGGGCCGACAAGTGGTGGGGCGTACCCGTCGCGTTCGTCATCGCCCAGGGCACCGCGACGGTGATCAACTTCTTCGTGCAGCGCCTCGGTCATCTTCCGGTTGCGCTGAACCGGGCGCCGGCGCACGGTACCCTCGTCACGATGTCTGCAACCACCACCAAGCGGCTGATGGGCTGGGGCCGCACCGCGCCGAGCGTCGCGCAGGTGCTGAGTACCCCCGACCCCGAGGCCATCGCCAAGGCCGTCGCGAACGCCGACGGACGCGGCGTGATCGCCCGCGGGTTGGGCCGGTCCTACGGCGACAACGCGCAGAACGGCGGCGGCCTCGTCGTCGACATGAACGCCCTGAACAAGATCCATTCGATGGACCGCGACAGCCACCTCGTCGACGTGGACGCAGGCGTGAACCTGGACCAGCTGATGCGTGCGGCGCTGCCGCTCGGCCTGTGGGTACCCGTGCTGCCCGGCACGCGTCAGGTCACGATCGGCGGTGCCATCGCCTGCGACATCCACGGCAAGAACCATCACAGCGCGGGCAGCTTCGGCAATCACGTCCGCTCGATGGACCTGCTCACGGCCGACGGCCAGATCCGCCGCCTCACACCGGATGGCGACGAAGCGGAACTGTTCTGGGCGACGGTCGGCGGCAACGGGCTGACGGGCATCATCCTGCGGGCCACCATCGCGATGACCCCGACCGAGACGGCGTACTTCATCGCCGACGGCGACGTCACCCACACCCTCGACGAGACCATCGCGTTCCACAGTGACGGCAGCGAGGACAACTACACCTACTCGAGCGCCTGGTTCGACGCGATCAGCGCGCCGCCGAAGCTGGGCCGTGCCGCGATCTCCCGCGGGTCGCTGGCGACGCTGGCTCAGCTACCCGAGAAGTTGCAGCGCGATCCGCTGAAATTCGATGCCCCGCAACTACTTACCCTCCCGGACGTCTTCCCGAACGGGCTGGCCAACAAGTATTCGTTCGTGCCGATCGGCGAACTCTGGTACCGGAAGTCGGGCACCTACCGCGGCAAGGTGCAGAACCTGACGCAGTTCTATCACCCGCTCGACATGTTCGGGGAATGGAACCGCGCGTTCGGCTCCGCCGGTTTCGCGCAGTACCAGTTCGTCGTGCCGTTGGACGCCGTCGACGAGTTCAAGCGCATCATCATCGACATCCAACGCTCGGGGCACTACTCATTCCTCAACGTGTTCAAGCTCTTCGGCCCTGGCAATCAGGCGCCGCTGAGCTTCCCGATCCCGGGCTGGAACGTCTGCGTTGACTTCCCGATGAAGCCCGGAGTCGGTCCGCTGCTCACCGAACTCGACCGGCGGGTCCTCGAGTTCGGCGGCAGGCTGTACACGGCGAAGGACTCCCGAACCACCGCCGATACCTTCCACGCCATGTACCCGCGCATCGACGAGTGGATTGCGGTGCGCCGCAAGGTCGATCCCGACGGCGTCTTCGCATCCGACATGGCCCGACGCTTGGAGCTTCTGTAAATGGTGTTCGACGCCGTTGGCAATCCGCAGACCGTCCTGCTTCTGGGCGGCACGTCCGAGATCGGGCTGGCGATCTGCGAGCGCTATCTCCACGACGCGCCGGTCCGCGTGGTGCTGGCCGACCTGGCGGACCACCCGCGCAAGGCCGACGCCATCGCCGCGATGACGTCCGCCGGCGCCAAGTCGGTCGAGTGGATCGACTTCGACGGGGTCCGCAACGATGAGCATCCGGCCGTGATCGACAAGGCCTTCGCAGGCGGTGATGTCGACGTGGCGATCGTGGCGTTCGGCCTGCTCGGCGATGCCGAGGAACTGTGGCAGAACCAGCGCAAGGCCGTGCAGATCGCCGAGATCAACTACACCGCAGCAATTTCCGTCGGTGTGCTGCTCGGCGAGAAGATGCGCGCCCAGGGCTCCGGCCGGATCATCGCGATGAGCAGCGCCGCGGGCGAGCGGGTGCGCCGGTCGAACTTCGTCTACGGCTCCACCAAGGCCGGACTCGACGGCTTCTATCTCGGACTCGGAGAGGCGCTGCGCGAGTTCGGTGTTCGCGTGCTCGTCATTCGCCCCGGTCAGGTGCGCACGGCGACGACGATCGCGCACCTCAAGGCGACGGGCGCCAAGGAGGCGCCGTTCACCGTCGACAAGGAGTACGTCGCCGAACTCGCGGTCACCGCATCGGCCAAGGGCAAGGAACTGGTATGGGCGCCAGGGGCGTTCAGGTACGTGATGATGGTGCTGCGGCACGTTCCGCGACCGATCTTCCGCAAGCTGCCGATCTGACCCCGCGAGGCGCAGCCGTGCTGAAGACCGTCGGCCAGATGGTGGCCGCCGTGGTCGTGGCATCGCTCGTCGCAGTCGTCGGACTGATGGCGATCTCCCGCGTCGAATGGCCCGCGTTCAACTCGAGCAACCAGTTGCACGCACTGACCACGGTCGGCCAGTTCGTCTGTCTGGCAGGGTTGTTCGCGGCGGGGTGGCGTGGTGGCGTTCGGCGGCGCGCGTTGGCGGTGGGTCGCACGGATCGGCGCCGTGGTGTTCCTGTCCGCGTTCTCGGTCGTCACCCTCGCGATGCCGCTCGGCGCCACCAAGCTGTACCTGTTCGGCATCTCCGTCGACCAGCAGTTCCGCACCGAGTACATGACGCGGCTGGCCGACACGATCACCCCGCACGACATGACCTACATCGGGCTGCCGCCGTTCTACCCACCCGGCTGGTTCTGGCTCGGCGGTCGCCTCGCCGACCTGACGGGCATGCCGGCCTGGGAGATGTTCAAGCCGTGGTCGATCATCTCCATCACCGCGGCGGCCGTGGTCGCATTCGTGTTGTGGGCGGCGCTGATTCGCTTCGAGTACGCGCTCGCCGTGAGCACCGCGACGGTGGCGACCACGCTGGCGTACGCCTCCACCGAGCCCTACGCGGCCATCATCACCGTGCTGCTGCCGCCGGTGTTCGTGTTGGCGTGGTCGGGCCTGCGCGCGGGCCGACCGAGATCACGGCGGGTGGGCCGCGGTGATCGGCGTCGGCGTCTTCCTCGGCTTCTCCGCCCTGTTCTACACGCTGCTGCTGGCCTACGCCGGGTTCACGCTGACGCTGATGGCCTTGCTCGTCGCCGCGGCCCGACGACGCTGGGATCCGGTGCTGCGGCTCGTCGTGATCGCGGTGATCGCCGGGGCCATCGCGCTGATCGGCTGGGCCCCGTATCTGATCGCAGGCGCTGCGGGGCGCACCCGCCGACAAGGGGACCGCCCAGCACTACCTTCCGATCGACGGCGCACAGCTGACGTTCCCGATGCTGAGCTTCACGCTGCTCGGCGCGCTGTGCATGGTCGGCACACTCTGGCTGGTGGTGTACGCCCGCAGCTCCACCCGCGCGGGCGCCCTGACCGTCGCCGTGCTCGCCGTCTACGCGTGGTCCCTGCTGTCGATGCTGACCACGCTGGTAGGCACCACGCTGCTGTCGTTCCGCCTGCAACCCACCCTCACGGTGCTCCTGACGGCGGCGGGCACGTTCGGCTTCATCGAGGCGACGCTGGCGATCGCGGCGCGGTACACCGGCACCACCAACCGGCGCATCGTCGCCGCCGCCGCCGCGGTCGGCGCCATCGGTGCGGTCACGTTCAGCCAGGACATCCCCGACGTGCTGCGCCCCGACATCACCGTGGCGTACACCGACACCGACGGCCACGGCCAGCGCGCCGACCGACGCCCGCCGGGCGCCGAGAGGTACTACGCGGACGTCGACGCGAAGATCACCGCGGTGACCGGGCGGCCACGCAACGAGACGGTGGTCATGACCGCCGACTACAGCTTCCTGTCGTACCTGCCGTACTACGGCTTCCAGGGTCTTACGTCGCACTACGCCAACCCGCTTGCGCAGTTCAACGAGCGCTCGGCCGCCATCGAGGGATGGGCCACCCTGACCAAGCCGGACCAGCTCATCGCGTCGCTCGACGGGTTGCCGTGGCAACCGCCGACGGTCTTTCTGATGCGCCACGGCGCCAACGACACCTACACGCTGCGACTGGCCAGCGACGTCTACCCGAACCAGCCCAACGTGCGCCGTTATCAGGTGGCGCTCGACGCCGCGCTGTTCGATGACCCACGCTGGGACGTGTCCGACATCGGGCCGTTCGTCCTGGCCATCCGCAAGTAACGGCGGAAACCACACATGACGGCAGATGGGTCACCGCAGGCTCTGGCATTAACATCTAGGCCCGTGACCGACGCGGGTACCAACCACCGGACCGCCCGCCTCGTCGCCATCGTCGCCGGCCTGCTCGGCGCCCTGTTCGCCATGGCCACTCCCCTGCTGCCGGTCACCCAGACCACCGCCAAGCTCAACTGGCCGCAGAACGGCGTGATGACCAGCGTGAACGCCCCGCTGATCGGGTACGTGGCCACGGATCTGAACATCACCATCCCGTGCAGCGCCGCCGCAGGCCTGACCGGTCCGCGCACCGTGCTGCTCTCCACCGTCCCGAAGCAGGCGCCCAAGGCCGTCGACCGCGGACTGCTGATCGAGCGGGTCGGAGGCGACCTGCTGGTCATCGTCCGCAACACACCCGTGGTCAGCGCTCCGCTGAACCAGGTGCTCAGCCCGGCCTGCCAGCGACTGACGTTCACCGCCCACGCCGACAAGGTGACCGGCGAGTTCGTCGGGCTGGTGTCGGGACCCGATTCCGACGATCCGGGCACGCCGCTGCGCGGTGAGCGCGGCGGCTACGACTTCCGGCCGCAGATCGTCGGCGTGTTCACCGACCTGGCCGGGCCCGCACCGCCCGGCCTGACGTTCGCCGCCACCATCGACTCCCGGTACAGCAGCTCGCCGACCCCGATCAAGACACTGGTGATGGTGCTCGGCGTCGCGATGACGGTGCTCGCGCTCGGCGCCCTGCACCTGCTCGACAGTGCCGACGGGGTACGCCACCGCCGGTTCCTGCCGCCCCGATGGTGGTCGATGCGGCCGCTCGACGGCCTGGTCACGGTGGCGCTGGTGTGGTGGCACTTCGTCGGCGCCAACACCTCCGACGACGGCTACATCCTCACCATGGCGCGGGTGTCGGAGCACGCCGGCTACATGGCCAACTACTACCGGTGGTTCGGCACCCCCGAGGCGCCGTTCGGCTGGTACTACGACCTGCTCGCGCTGTGGGCGCACGTCAGCACCAACAGCGTCTGGGTGCGACTACCCACGCTGCTGATGGGCATCGCCTGCTGGTGGGTGATCAGCCGCGAGGTGATCCCTCGACTCGGGCATGCGGTCAAGGTCAACCGCGCGGCGGCGTGGACCGCGGCAGGCATGTTCCTGGCGTTCTGGCTCCCGCTGAACAACGGGTTGCGTCCCGAGCCGATCATCGCGCTCGGCATCCTGCTGACCTGGTGTTCGGTGGAGCGCGGGGTGGCCACCAGCCGACTGCTGCCGGTGGCGATCGCGATCATCATCGGCGCACTGACGTTGTTCTCCGGGCCCACCGGCATCGCCGCCGTCGGCGCCCTGCTCGTCGCCATCGGTCCGCTGAAAACCATTGTCGCAGCGCATACTTCGCGGTTCGGCCGGCTGGCCCTGCTCGCGCCGATCCTGGCGGCCTGCACGGTCACCATCATCCTGATCTTCCGCGACCAGACGCTGGCCGGGGAGATCCAGGCCAGCACCTTCAAGGCCGCCGTCGGCCCCAGCCTGAGCTGGTTCGACGAGCACATCCGCTACGAGCGGCTGTTCATGGCCAGCCCCGACGGCTCGGTGGCCCGCCGCTTCGCGGTGCTCACCCTGCTGCTCGCGCTGGCGGTGTCGGTGGCGATGTCGTTGCGCAAGGGCCGAATTCCCGGCACCGCGTCGGGGCCGAGCCGCCGCATCATCGGCATCACGATCATCTCCTTCCTCGCGATGATGTTCACGCCGACCAAGTGGACGCACCACTTCGGTGTGTTCGCCGGGCTGGCCGGATCACTCGGCGCCCTTGCCGCCGTCGCCGTCACCGCCGCAGCGATGCGTTCGCGGCGCAACCGCACCATCTTCACCGCCGCCGTGCTGTTCATGATGGCGTTGTCGTTCGCCAGCGTGAACGGCTGGTGGTACGTGTCGAACTTCGGCGTGCCGTGGTCAAACGCCTTCCCGGAGTGGCACTTCGGCTTCACCACGTTCCTGCTGGGGCTGTCGGTGCTGGCGCTGCTGGCCGCGGCCTGGTTCCACTTCACCGGACGCGACTCGTCGCCGCCCGGCACGGCCGACCGACGATGGTCCCGAATCGTGCAGGCGCCGTTGGCCGTTGCCGCCTGGCTGCTGGTGGCATTCGAGGTGCTCTCGCTGACGTTGGGGATGACCGACCAGTACCCCGCCTGGTCGGTCGGCCGGTCGAACCTCGAGGCGCTCACCGGCAAGACCTGCGGCCTGGCCAGCGACGTGATGGTCGAGCAGGATCCCAACGCGGGCATGCTGGCGCCCGTGAGCCTGCCCGTCGGCATCGCCCTCGGGGCGGTGACCGCACAGGGCTTCGGCCCCAACGGAATTCCCGCCGACCTGTCCGCGGATCCGATCATGGAGCCGCAGGGCAGCGACAACTTCGCCGACTCCGACGGCACCCAGGAGACCGGCAGCGAGCCCGGCACCGAGGGCGGCACCACCGCGGCAGCGGGCGTGAACGGTTCGCGGGCCCGGTTGCCGTACAACCTCGACCCGGCGCGCACCCCCGTCATGGGCAGCTGGCGCTCCGGCCCGCAGCAACCGGCCGTGCTGCGCTCGGGCTGGTACCGGCTGCCGCCCCGCGACGAGCGCGGTCCGCTGCTGGCCTTGACCGCCGCGGGGCGGTTCGACGCGGGCGAGGTGCAGTTGCAGTGGGCCAACGACGAACAGGCGCAGAAGAACCAGCCGGGCGGCAGTCTCGGGTTCGCCGACGTCGGCGCCGAGCCCGCATGGCGGAACCTGCGCGCGCCGATGTCGGCCATCCCGTCCGACGCAACGCAGGTGCGGGTCGTCGCCACCGACGACGACCTCGCCGCGCAGCACTGGATCGCCGTGACACCGCCGCGCATCCCCGAGTTGCGCACCCTGCAGGACGTCGTCGGCTCGTCCGATCCCGTGCTGCTGGACTGGCTGGTCGGCCTGGCCTTCCCGTGCCAGCGGCCGTTCGGACATCAGAACGGCGTGACCGAGGTGCCCCAGTGGCGGATCCTGCCCGACCGGTTCGGCGCGGAGGCCAACTCGCCGGTGATGGACTACCTCGGCGGCGGACCACTCGGCATCACCGAGCTGCTGCTGCGCGCCACACCCGTGCCGACCTATCTGAAGGACGACTGGTTCCGTGACTGGGGTGCGTTGCAGAAATTGACCCCCTGGTACCAGAACGCCCAGCCCGCAAGGCTCGAACTCGGCACCGCGACGCGCAGCGGGTTGTGGAGCCCGGCGCCGCTGCGGCTCAGCTGAGCCGCATGGCTACACAACGAACACGAGACCGTCGCTTACCCTTGAGCCTCGTGCCCGCCCGGACTACTCGACTGATCGCGATCATCGCGGGCATCGCCGGTTTGTTGCTCTGCGTACTCACCCCGTTGCTCCCGGTCCGCCAGACCACCGCGACCATCAACTGGCCGCAGGCGATCGGCTCCGACGGGCTGGTCACCGACATCACCGCGCCGCTGGTGTCCGGTGCCCCGCTTGCGCTCGATGCGTCGATCCCGTGTCAGGCGGTCACGACGCTGCCGCAGACCGGTGGCCTGGTGTTCTCCACCATCCCGTCCGCGGGCATCGACGCCAGCCGCAACGGCCTGTTCGTCCGCGCCGACGCCAGCACCGTCGTCGTCGCATTCCGCGACTCCGTCGCGGCCGTCGCGCCCCGCAAGGCCGTGCAGGACGGCGCGTGCAGCACGCTGCACCTGTGGGCGAACACGGGCAGCGTCGGCGCCGACTTCGTCGGCATCCCCGGCGCGACGGGCACCGTCCCGATCGAGAAGAAGCCGCAAGTCGCAGGCGTGTTCACCGACCTGAAGGTGGCCGCACAACCGGGGCTGAGCGCGCGCATCGACGTCGACACCCGCTTCATCACCGTCCCGACCGCGCTCAAGACCGTGCTGATGACGCTCGGGGTGCTGGCCACGGTGGCGTCCATCGTGGCGCTCGCGCTGCTGGACCGCACGGGACGGGCAGGCGGGTGCCCCGTGCGTGGCGGCGGTTCTGGCGGGTCGGGCTGGCCACCTGGCTGGCCGACGCCGTCGTGGTCGGCACCCTGCTGCTCTGGCACGTCATCGGAGCCATCTCGTCCGACGACGGCTACAACCTCACCATCGCGCGGGTGTCCGGCCAGGCGGGCTACGCCGCCAACTACTACCGCTACTACGGCGCCACCGAGGCCCCGTTCGACTGGTACCAGTCGGTGCTCGCACAGCTCACGACGGTCAGCACCGCCGGGGTGTGGATGCGGCTGCCCGCCCTGCTGGCAGCCATCGCCACGTGGCTCCTGTTGTCCCGCTGGGTCATCCCCCGCCTCGGCCGCAGGCTCGCCTCCAACCGGGTCGCGGTGTGGACCGCCGGTGCGGTGTTCCTCGCGGGCTGGCTGCCGTTCAACAACGGCCTGCGACCGGAACCGCTGATCGCCTTCGGCGCGCTGCTGACCTGGGTGCTGGTGGAGTACGCGATCGGCAGCCGCAGGCTGTGGCCCGCCGCGGCCGCCGTCATCGTCGCGATGTTCAGCGTGACGCTGGCACCTCAGGGCCTGATCGCGGTGGCCCCGCTGCTGGTCGGCGCCCGAGCGATCGCCACGATCATCCGGGACCGGCGCGCGGAAGAAGGCTGGGCCGGACTGCTGGCACCACTGGCCGCGCTGGCGTCGTCGGCGTCGCTGATCTTCGTGATCGTGTTCCACGATCAGACGCTGGCCACCGTCGCCGAATCCGCCCGCATCAAGTACTCCGTCGGTCCGACCATCGCCTGGTACCAGGACTTCCTGCGGTACTACTTCCTGACGGTCGAGGACAGCGCCGACGGATCGCTGACCCGACGGTTCTCCGTCCTGGTGCTGCTGCTGTGCCTGTTGGGCATGATCGCCGTGCTGTTGCGCCGCGGCAGCCTGCCCGGCATGGCCAGCGGTCCGGTGTGGCGGCTGATCGGCGCCTGCGCCGTCGGCCTGCTGCTTCTGACGTTCACGCCGACGAAGTGGGCCGTGCAGTTCGGCGCGTTCGCGGGGATCGGCGGTGCGCTCGGCGCCGTCACGGCGTTCACGTTCTCCCGGGTCGGGTTGCACAACCGGCGAAACCTCGCGCTCTACGTCACCGCCCTGCTGTTCATCCTGGCCTGGGCGACCTCGGGCATCAACGGATGGTTCTACGTCGGCAACTACGGCGTGCCGTGGTTCGACAAGCAGCCGGTCATCGCGAGCCATCCGGTGACCACGATGTTCCTGGCGCTGGCGATCATCACCGGGCTGCTGGCCGGCTGGCTGCACTTCCGGCTGGACTACACCGGGCACACCGAGGTCGCGAACAACCGGCGCAACCGCGTCCTGGCGTCCACCCCGCTGCTCGTCGTGGCGACCATCGTGGTGCTGCTCGAGGTGGCCTCGATGGCCAAGGGCGCGGCCGCGCGCTACCCGGCGTACACCACCGCCAAGGCCAACGCCGAGGCCATCGCGTCCGGGCTGTCGGACACCAGCTGCGCCATGGCCGACGACGTGCTCGTCGAACCCGACACCAACGCCGGGACGCTGCAACCGGTCCCGGGCCAGCGCTTCGGTCCTGACGGCCCGCTCGGCGGGAGCGATCCGGTCGGCTTCTCCCCGAACGGCGTCAGCGACTCCCTCGATCCGCCCGAACCCGTCACGGCCAACCCCGGCACCGTCAACTCCCCCGGTTCGCCCAACAAGCCGAATGCGGGCGTCGGCTTCGCGGCGGGCACCGGCGGCGGCTACGGCCCCGTCGGCGTCAACGGCTCGCGCGTGTTCCTCCCGTACGGACTCGACCCGGCCCGCACCCCCGTGATGGGCAGCTACGGCGAGAACACCCAGGCCGCCAAGGCCACCTCGGCCTGGTACCAACTGCCGCCGCGGACCCCGGACCGTCCGCTGGTATCCGTCGTCGCCGCGGGCGCCATCTGGTCCTACGACGAAGAGCACAACTTCAACTACGGCCAGTCCCTGAAGCTGGAGTGGGGGGTGCAGCAGGCCCGACGGCACCTTCCAGGCGCTGGGCCAGGTGCAGCCCATCGACACGGTGCCCGGACAGAAGGCCTGGCGAAACCTGCGCTTCCCGCTGGCGTGGGCGCCGCCGGAGGCGAACGTCGCGCGCATCGTCGCCGACGACCCGAACCTGAGCTCCGACCAGTGGTTCGCGTTCACGCCGCCCCGCGTCCCCGTCCTGCAGAGCGCCCAGCAGTTCCTCGGCAGCCAGACGCCGGTGCTGATGGACATCGCCACCGCGGCGAACTTCCCGTGCCAGCGGCCGTTCTCCGAGCACCTCGGCGTCGCCGAGCTTCCGCAGTACCGAATCCTCCCCAACTTCAAGCAGGTAGTGGTGTCGTCCAACCAATGGCAGGCGGCACAGGCCGGCGGCCCGTTCCTGTTCATCCAGGCCCTGCTGCGCACGTCCACCGTGCCGACCTACCTCCGCGACGACTGGTACCGCGACTGGGGCTCGATCGAACGCTACGACCGGGTCGTACCCGAGCAGGACGCCCCGGCGGCCGTCGTCGACCAGGGGTCCAAGCGGGTGTTCGGCTGGAGCCGTCCCGGTCCGATCAGGGCGCTCCCGTGACCGCGCCCGCGATCAAGGACGTCCGGGTGATCCGGTGGGTGGCGATCGTCGCCGGCTTCATCGGCTTCCTGTTCTCGGTGCTCACCCCGCTGCTGCCGGTGGTGCAGACGACGGCGACGCTGAACTGGCCGCAAGCCGGCCAGCTGACCAACGTCACCGCGCCACTGATCACCGAGACCCCGGTCTCCATGACCGCGACGGTGCCGTGCGACGTCATCCGTGACATGCCGCCGGCCGGTGGCCTGGTGCTGGGCACCGCGCCCGCCGACGGCAAGGAGGCCGCGCTCAACGCGCTGTTCGTCAACGTCAACAGCACCCGGGTGGACATCACCGACCGCAACGTCGTGGTGGCCAGCGTGCCGCGGACGAGGGTGGCATCCCCGGATTGTCAGCGCATCGAGATCACCTCGACGGAGGCGGGCACGTTCGCCACGTTCGTCGGGCTTTCCGGCGGACACGCGACGGCAAGGACCTGCGCAGCGGGTTCGCCGATCCGAACCTGCGGCCGTCGATCGTCGGCGTCTTCACCGACCTGACCGGGGCTGCGCCACAAGGGCTTTCGCTGTCGGCCACCATCGACACCCGGTTCACCACCAAGCCCACCGCGCTGAAGCTGACGGCGATGGTGCTGGCCATCGTGGCGACCATCGTCGCGCTGTTCGCCCTCTGGCGCCTCGACCAACTCGACGGCAGGCGGATGCGCCGCCTGATCCCGTCCCGGTGGCGGACCTTCACCGCCGTCGACACCGTGGTGGTCGGGGCGTTCCTGCTCTGGCACGTCATCGGCGCCAACTCGTCCGACGACGGCTACATCCTGCAGATGGCCAGGATCGCCGACCACGCCGGCTACATGTCGAACTACTTCCGGTGGTTCGGCAGCCCCGAAGACCCCTTCGGCTGGTACTACAACCTGCTGGCGTTGATGACCCACGTCAGCGACGCCAGCATCTGGATCCGGCTGCCGGACCTGGTCTGCGCGCTGGTGTGCTGGCTGCTGCTGTCCCGCGAGGTGCTGCCCCGCCTCGGACCCGCCGTGTCCACCAGTCGTGCGGCGATGTGGGCGGCCGGCCTGGTGCTGCTTGCGGCGTGGATGCCGTTCAACAACGGGCTGCGCCCCGAGGGCCAGATCGCCGCGGGCGCGCTGATCACCTACGTGCTGATCGAGCGGGCGATCGTGTCCGGCCGGCTGACCCCCGCTGCGCTCGCGATCACCACGGCGGCGTTCACGCTCGGCATCCAACCGACCGGCCTGATCGCGGTCGCCGCGCTGCTGGCAGGCGGCAGGCCGCTGCTGCGCATCCTGGTGCGGCGCCACCGCGTCGTCGGCACGTGGCCGCTGGTGCTGCCCCTGCTGGCCGCGGGCACCGTCATCCTCACCATCGTGTTCGCCGACCAGACCCTGGCAACGGTGTTGGAGGCCACCAGGATTCGCACCGCGATCGGCCCGAGCCAGGCGTGGTACACCGAGAACCTGCGCTACTACTACCTGATCCTGCCGACCGTGGACGGCTCGCTGTCGCGGCGCTTCGGGTTCTTCATCACGGCGCTGAGCCTGTTCGCCTCGATGTTCATCATGTTGCGGCGCAAGCGGGTTCCCGGCGTCGCGCGCGGTCCGGTGTGGCGATTGATGGGCGTCATCTTCGGCACGATGTTCTTCCTGATGTTCACGCCGACCAAGTGGGTGCACCACTTCGGGTTGTTCGCCGCGGTGGGTGCGGCGATGGCCGCGGTGGCCACCGTCCTGGTGTCACGGGAGGTGCTGCGCTCGGCCCGCAACCGGATGGCGTTCACCGCCGCCGTCATGTTCCTGCTGGCGCTGTGCTTCGCCACCACCAACGGCTGGTGGTACGTCTCGAGCTACGGCGTGCCGTTCAACAACGCGATGCCGAAGATCGGCGGAATCACCGTCAGCACGATCTTCTTCGCGTTGTTCGCCATCGCGGTGGTGTGGGCGTTCTGGCTGCACTTCGCCCCGCGCGGCCGATCCGAAGGCCGGCTCTCCCGGCTGGTGACCGCGGCGCCCATCCCGATCACCGCAGGGTTCATGGTGGTGGTGTTCGTCGGGTCGATGCTCGCCGGGGTGGTCCGCCAATACCCGACCTATTCCAACGGCTCCGCCAACCTGCGCGCGCTGGCCGGTGGTTGCGGGCTGGCCGACGACGTCCTCGTCGAACCCGACACCAACGACGGCTTCCTCACCCCGCTGCCCGGCGACTACGGTCCCCTTGGTCCGTTGGGCGGCGTCGGACCGGTCGGCTTCACCCCCAACGGCGTGCCCGACCACATCGTCGCCGAGGCGCTCCGGATGCCGAACCCGATGCCGGGCACGGACTACGACTGGGATGCGCCCGTCAAGCTCACCTCACCGGGCATCAACGGATCGACGGTGCCGCTGCCGTACGGCCTCGATCCGAAACGCGTCCCGCTGGCGGGCACGTACGTCGTTGGCCCACAACAGCAGAGCCGCCTGACGTCGGCCTGGTATCAGCTGGCGCCACCCGACGCGGCGCATCCGCTGGTCGTCGTCACGGCGGCGGGCAGCATCACCGGCAACAGCGTGTTCAACGGGCACACCGAGGGTCAGACCGTCGTGCTGGAGTACTCGAAGCCCGGACCCGACGGCGCACCGGTGCCCGCGGGCCGGGTGGTGCCCTACGACCTCGGGCCCATCCCGTCGTGGCGCAACCTTCGCTTCGCCCGGTCCGACATTCCGGCCGACGCGACGGCGGTCCGCGTCGTGGCCGAGGACCTTTCGCTCACCCCGGGCGACTGGGTCGCGGTGACGCCGCCCCGGGTGCCCGAGCTGCGTTCGATCCAGGAGTACATCGGTTCGTCCCAGCCGGTGCTGATGGACTGGGCGGTGGGACTCGCCTTCCCGTGCCAGCAGCCGATGCTGCACGCCAACGGCGTCACCGAGATCCCCAAGTTCCGCATCACGCCGGACTACAACGCCAAGAAGCTGGACACCGACACCTGGCAGGACGGCCTCAACGGCGGCCTGCTCGGCATCAGCGACCTGCTGCTGCGCGCGCACGTGATGGCGGCGTACCTGTCGCACGACTGGGGCCGGGACTGGGGTTCGTTGCGCAAGTTCGACACCGTCGTCGACGCGCAGCCCGCCCAGATCGACCTCGGCACCGCCACCAGGAGTGGGTTGTGGTCGCCGGGCAAGATCCGGATCAAGCCGTAGCGGACGGGTTACGGTCGAGACATGGCTGACCGAATGAAGCTGGGCAACGCCACCGTCACCCGCGTGGTGGAGACGCGGATCGAGATGCGCACGTCGCTGTTCGGGGAGACACCGCAGGAGGCGTGGGAGGACAACGCCGACGTGCTCGACCCGACGTTCTGGGACAGGCAGACCGACCAGTGGAAGATCGCGATGCAGACGTGGGTCGTCGAGGTCGACGGCCTGACCGTGGTGGTGGACACCGGGGTGGGAAACGACCGCAACCGGCCGAGGATGCCTCCGATGGATCATCTGAACACCGACTACCTGTCCGGGCTGCGCGGCGCAGGCTTCGATCCCGCCGACGTCGACGTCGTGATCAACACGCACCTGCACACCGACCACGTCGGGTGGAACACGCATCGGGTCGACGGCGAGTGGGTGCCGACGTTCCCGAACGCGCGGTACCTGATGCCAGAGCCGGACTACCGGTACTTCGCACCCGACGGGCCTGGTGACAACGAGGCGGTGCGAATCCTGTTCGAGGACAGCGTCGTACCCGTCGAAGACCAGATGGAGCTCTGGTCCGACGACCACCGGATCAGCGAGTCGCTGCGACTGCGGCCCGCACCCGGCCATACGCCGGGGTCGTCCCTGGTGTGGCTGGAAGCCGGCAGGCCCGCGGTCTTCGTCGGCGATCTGACGCACTGCCCCATCCAGATCGCCCGGCCACTGGATCCGTGCGCGTTCGACGTGGATCCGGCGGCCGCGGCGGCGACCCGCAAGCGGGTGTTCACCGAGGCCGCCAGGGCGCGCGCCGCGGTGATCCCGGCGCACTACCCTGGCCACGGCGGCGCGACGATCGTGGCACGCGGTGATCGATTCGAGGTCGACGACTGGCTGGAGCTCGCCTCGATCTAGCTGCGTGCGCCGGACCTACTTCGGGGCCGGCTCGCCCGCGTAGACCACCCTGGTCCGAAAGACGATGTCCTGCAACGACCGCCGCCGCTTGTCGACGACGACCCAGAACAGCCCGACGGGGAACACCACGCAGGCGACCGCCCGCAGCACGGCGACGACGGGCGCGACGCGCGCCGACCGGGTGCCCACCACCCGCAGCCCCATCGTGACCGCGCCGACCGTGCGGCCCGAGACCGCCCACGCGCCAGCGAGATACAGCACGGACACGCCGAAACCGAAGGCGGTGGAGAAGATCGCGCCGAGTCCGGGGAAGCTGAAGGCCGCCGGGTGCAGCGCGAGCCTGAACAGGACGAGCCCGAAGTACAGCGCGCCGAGGATGATCGCGACCACCGCGAGGTCGATGGTGGCGGCCGTGCCTCTGCTGACGATGCCCGCCGGCCGCGGGGCCTCCGCAGGATCAGGACCGCTCAACGCGGCTCCTGGCCACGGCCGAGCACACGGTCCACCAAACCGGCCACGAAGTCGTCGGCACGCTCGCCCTGCGTTCGGACGTCGGTCATCACGTCGGCCGTCACGCTGCTGGTCGACTCGCGGATGATCGCGGGCAGATCGACGCCGTCGATCACCTCGTTGGCCAGGCCCACCAGGTCGATGCGCGCCACGATGGCGTCGATGTCGATGTCCGCGGCGATGGCGTCGACGTCCACTCGCTCCTTCACCAACGCCGTCAGGTCGAGCTCGTCGAGAACGAGCGACACCACGCGGGCAGCGACCGCGGAGACGAGCGCCGTGGCCGGGTCGATGCCGTGCGCGATCACCTGCTCGCCACGCGTCGTCAGCTCCGCGCGGGTGCGCCGCAGCCAGCCGCCGACGACGGGCAGCCGTTCCGCCGTCCGATACGCGGTGAGCACGCCGTCCGCCGCGACCGCCGCCGTTCCCGTGGCCAACGCCACGGCGGGATGCTTCACCAGGTCGGTCACGGGGCGCCCGACGCAGACGTGGGGGCGGGCGCGTCGGTCGGCTGACCGCCGGTGTTGCTCTGCAGGATGTCGTCGTGACAGTCCAGCCTGCTCTGACCGGTCTGCTCCATGCAGACCAGAACGGGTGACTCGGTCTCGGGCGCGTAGACCTCCTCGTCGGGGCCGGGAGTCACGGTGGGACTGGAGATCTCGCCGGGATAGAGCGACCAGACGGCGGCATCGGTGGTGGGCAGGTGTGCGCAGTACGCCGGGCCCCCGGCCGCGGTGATTCCCGCGGAACCCAGCGTGGCGCAGTTCGCCCCGACCGCAACCACCGGAAGCGTGACGCCGCCCGGCGCGGCCGGTGGTGGCGAGGGAGCCGACGGGGGCGACGACATGGACGATGGCGGGGACTTCGCGACGGCGGGCGGATGGTCGCGGTGCCGGTCGAACACGATGAAGGCCACCGCTGCGGCCGCGAGCACGGCGAGCGCAACCGCTCCCCCGATCACCGCCTTGCGACGCGACCTGGTTGCGGCCTCGGCCTTGGCGTGGCGTGGTCCGGTGGTCGCCGCGGGCACCCCGGTGCGGCTCGACAGGGCCCTGGCGAAGTCGATGCACCGGGGGTAACGGTCGTCGCGCGACTTGGCCAACGCCTTGTCGAATACCCCTCCCAGGCTGGACAACTCGGGCCGGCGTGACCCGATGGGCGGCGGTTTCGCGGTGAGGTGCTGGCTGATCACGACCGCGGGGTTGGAGTGCTGGAACGGCGGGGACCCGGTCAGCAGCTGGTACGCGGTCGACGCCAGCGCGTACTGATCGGCGCGGCCGTCGATCACCTCGCCGGTCAACTGCTCCGGAGCGGCGTATGCGACCGTGCCCACCGTCATGTTGGTTCCGGTCAGGTTGCTGGTGTCATCGGCGCGGCGCGCAATCCCGAAGTCCGCCAGCATGATTCGCTCATTCTCGGCACCCGGGTCGGCGATCAGCACGTTCGCGGGCTTCACGTCGCGGTGCGTGAGGCCCTTGTCGTGCGCGTAGTCGAGCGCCTCGGCCACCGCGGTGACGATGCGCATCACCAGCTCCGGTGGCATGCCGGAGGCATACCGCTCGGTGAGCAGGCGGCCCGCGTCGGTGCCCTCGACGTAGTCCATCGAGATCCACAGCTGCCCGCCGACGTCACCGCGGTCGTGGACCTCCACGATGTGGGGATGCCACAGCGTCGCGGCGATGTCCGCCTCCCGGTTGAACCGCACGCGGTACTCGTCGTCCGCACAGACCGCGGCGGCCAGCACCTTCAGCGCGTCGCGTCGCGGCAGCCGGGGATGCTGGGCGAGGTAGACCTCGCCCATTCCCCCTGCACCGATGGACCGCACGATGGTGTAACCGGCGATCACCTGGCCCTGCGCTAGCGGCATGGGCGAATCCTACAAGCGGCCCTCCCGATCGAGCGGCTGGTCAGTGGGGCGTACCGAGGTAGGGGAACTCGGTCAGCGTGTCGGTGTGCGGGCTCAGCCCGGACGGCGGGCATTCGCCCTTGGTCAGGAACGCCAGCCGGTAGTCGATCACGTCGTCGGTGAACACCCGGCCGTTCGGGTACTTCGCAGGCTCGGCCGGGTTGAAGGTGAGCATGTCGGGCAGGGTGCCCTCCCGGTCGATCGCCGCGATGGCCTCCTCCCGCGAATAGCCGCCGGTGTGGCCCAACAGGTGGACGAACATGCCGATCCAACGCTCGCGATCGTGGATGGGCAGCGACGCGTTGTACTCCTCCTTGGTGTCGTCGGTGTTGAAGAAGCTGCTCACCGACGGGTGCCCGGCCCGGTCGACGTGGAGCAGTTCGCCGTCGCGGCGCAGGCTGCAGCGGCCCCAGATCCGGATGTCGGGATCGGCGCCGAGCGCGCTCGTCGGCAGTTCGATGGCCATCGAGCAGACATTGGCCGCGGTGTTCGAATCCACCCCCGTCCAGGGTGATTCAGGTGCCGGCTGGTTCGGCGAGGTGAAGTTCCGAGTACCCGAGGTGTCGAACAAGCGCCTTGACGCCGTCGAAGTCGAAGAAGAACGCGTCACTGCGGGCGCCGGCGAAGAACGTGAAGATGCCGGAGGAGACGACGTTCGGTGTCTTGCCGAACGACACCTCGACACCCTCGAAGATCCTCGACCCGACGGCTTCGGGCTCCTCGGCCTCGTCGTCCCTGGCCAGGTACACGTCGACGGTCTGACGCCCGTCCACGGGCTCCGAGAACACGAAGCTGAAGGCGATGTCGTTGCGCAGGTCGCCGTCGTTGTCGACGGCGAGCCGGTAGATCGCGTCCGGATGCAGGAAATCCGCCTGCGGATTCGCGTTGAGGATCAGGACGGTCCTGCTGGGATCGGCCGGAGACGTGAAGGCGTACAGGTCGCAGAGGTCGAGGCGTTGATCACCGAGCGGCGGACCCAGGCTGAGCCCGGTGAAGTGGTTTGACATGGAAGTGAATTCAACAGCCAAGTCGGCCCCGACGACAAGGGTTTAGATCGGGATCAGGCCGTGCTTGCGCTGCACCCGCTGGATCTGCTTGTCCCGCAACAGCCGCATGGCGCTGCGCAGCTGCAGCCGGGTCTGGTGCGGCTCGATGACCGCGTCGACGTAACCACGCTCGGCGGCGATGTAGGGGGTGGCCAGGTTGAGGTTGTAGCCCTCGATGAAATCGGCCTTGATCTTCTGCACCTCGGGGGAGGTCGGATCGGGGAAGCGCTTCACCAGCAGCTGCGCGGCGCCGTCGGCGCCGATCACCGCGATGCGGGCCGTCGGCCACACGAAGTTCAGGTCGGCGGTCAACTGCTTGCTGCCCATCACCGCGTAGGCGCCGCCGTAGGACTTGCGCACGGTGATGGTCACCTTGGGCACGTCGGCCTCGACGACGGAGTACAGGAATCGGCCGCCGCGCTTGATGATTCCGTTCTTCTCCTGCTGGACCCCCGGCATGAACCCAGGAGTGTCGACGACGAACACCAGCGGGATGTTGAACGAGTCGTTGAACCGGACGAAGCGGGCCGCCTTGTCGGACTCCTCGTTGTCGATCGCACCCGCGTTGTACATCGGCTGGTTGGCGATCACGGCGACGGTGTGCCCGTCGACGCGCGCGTACCCGGTGATGATGGCCTGGCCCGCTTGCGCGGCGACGTCGAGGAAGTCGCCGTCGTCGAAGATCCGCAGCAGGATCTCGTGCATGTCGTAGCCCGTGTTGTCGGAGTCCGGCACGATCGCGTCGAGCTCCAGATCGGACGGCGTGACCTCGGGCTCGAGCCCGGGGTTGACGATCGGCGGTGCGTCGAAGGTGTTGGCGGGCAGGAAGCTCAGGTAGTCGCGGACGTACTGGAACGCCGCCTTCTCGTCCTCGACGACCTGGTGGATGTTGCCGTACTTGGCCTGGTAGTCGGCGCCGCCCAGTTCGTCGAGCGACACGTCCTCGCCGGTGACGTCCTTGATGACGTCGGGGCCGGTGACGAACATGTAGCCCTGATCGCGGACCGCGACCACCAGATCGGTCTGGATCGGCGAGTAGACCGCGCCGCCCGCGCACTTGCCGAGGATGATGGAGACCTGCGGCACCAGGCCGGACAGCAACTCGTGGCGGCGGCCGAGTTCGGCGTACCAGGCCAGCGACGTCGCGGCGTCCTGGATGCGGGCACCGCCGGAGTCGTTGATGCCGATGATCGGGCAGCCGACCATGGCCACCCACTCCATCAGCCGAGCGACCTTGCGGCCGAACATCTCTCCGACCGTCCCCTGGAACACCGTCTGGTCGTGGCTGAAGACGCCGACGGGCCTGCCGTTGATGGTGGCGTGGCCGGTGACCACGCCGTCACCG
Source organism: uncultured Actinomycetota bacterium (assembly GCA_963735245.1). Taxonomy (GTDB): domain Bacteria; phylum Actinomycetota; class Actinomycetes; order Mycobacteriales; family Mycobacteriaceae; genus Mycobacterium. Next base: position 324,318 of record CAVTKI010000015.1, on the reverse strand, counting down.
AACAGCGCGTTGGGATCGCCGGGAGTCTTGGCCAGCGCGCCGATCTCGAAGAAGCTGCCCGGGTCGATCAGGGCGTGAATGCGCGAGCGGGCACTGGGGATGCCCTTCTTGTCGCGTTTGGCGGCGGCCTTCTCCCCACCGGGTTCCTTGGCCAGCTCCAGCTTCTCGCGCAGCTCGGCCAGTTTCTCGGCAGTGGTATTAGCGGTCACGTCGCCTAGTTCCCCTTCTCGCCGGCCGTCAGGTCTTTCGCTTCGCTCTGGATGCGGTTGATCGCCTCGCTCATGTGCGCGCCGACCTTGGCAATGTACGGCTCGTCGATGGCCTGGATGTGCTCGCCCCCGATGGCCACGACCTCGAGGTCGGCGACGAACTCGCCCCAGCCTCCGTCGGGCTGGCGAATGCCGTAGCGCGGGCTCGAACTTGATCGCGTCGTCGTGGTACCGGTCGGCCATGTAGAGCGTGACGTGGCCGTCGTAGGGCTCGATCACGACGGTCTCGAGCGCGCGGTTGTCCAGGTAGGACGTGCGCTGGTGCTCGATGATGCCGCCGGGGATCTGCACCCCGGCGTTCTGCACGGCGTCCAGGACGAACTGCACCTGGCCGGCGTCGTCGAGTTCCTCGAGCTCCTCGTACGGAATCGGCGGGATCTCCACGTTGAAGTTCTTGGCCGCGAACTCCGCGTACCGGTCCCAGCGCTTGCGGGTCTCCTCCTTGGTCTGAGGAACCTCCTCGCCCGCGCGGACCGTGTCGATGAGGCCGACGAACTGCACGTCGGCGCCGTGCTGCTTGAGCCCGATCGCGCAGGCGTACGCCAGCGCGCCGCCCAGCGACCAGCCGGTCAGGATGAACGGCTTCCCGCCCTTCCCGTCGCTCCGCTCGCCCAGCCGTTGAGCTCGAGCAGCTTCGGCACGTACTGCGCCGCGCGCTCCTGGATGGTGCCCTCGACCCGCTCGAGTCCGTACATCGGCGTGCCCGCGGGCAGCCGCTTCAGCAGCGGTTCGTAGACCACCGTCGAGCCGCCTGCGGCGTGGAAGATGTACACCGGCACCTGATCGTCGCTCTCGCGCCTTGCGGATGGTCCGCACGAAGCCGTCGAGTTCACCGGCCTCGAGGAACTCGCGCACCGTGGTGGAGAGCTCCTCGATGGTCTGCGCCTTCTTCACGTCCTCGGCCGTGATGGTGCCCTCGGCGCGCTCCGACAGCCGCTGCGCCATCTTCTGCGCCTCGTCGTCGGACAGCGACCGCAGCGGGTTGAAGATGCCGCCTGGCGACTTGCCGGTGACGATCGCCCACGTCGCGAAGGTGACCCGCTCGGCGGCGTCGCGCGGCGGCACGTCGGAGTTCAGCGCCTCGGCGATCGCCCGCTGGTTGAGCACCTGCGCCGCGCCTGCCAGGTTCGGGCTCGGCGCGGCCTCGGCGGTCGGTCCTGCCGGGTTCGTCGGCGGTGCCGGGATCGTCGGCCCTGCCGGGTTCGTCGGCGGCGGCGGGATCTCCAGCTCGTCGGCCGGAGACTCGGTCTTCTTGGCGAGCATCTCCTCGAGCTCGGCCACCGTCGTCGCGCCGCCCATCAACTCGGCCTGAGCGGCGGCGATCTCCTCGTCGGTCTGGGTCTTCTGGACCTCGGCCAGCTCCTGGACCTCGTCGCGGTGCTCGATCGCGTACTGGATCAGCTTCTCGACGGCGTACAGGTTCGCGTCGCGGACCGCCGTCAGCTGAATCGGCGGCAGGTCGAAGTCGTACTCGACGCGGTTCTTGATCCGCACGGCCATCAGCGAGTCGAGGCCCAGCTCGATGAGCGGCACCTCCCACGGCAGGTCCTCGGGCTCGTAGCCCATGGCGCCACCGACGATCGCGCCGAGACGCGCTGCCGATGGTCTCACCCGACTCGGGAGACCACTTCGCGAAGCCCGCGGCGAGACCCGCACCGGCCGTGAGGTTGTCGCTCAGGATCGCGGCGTCGTCCTCTTCTTCCTCGACGACGGGGGCCTGCGCGGCCGTCGCCACCTCGGACACGGCGGAGCCGGCACCGACCGCCGTCGGCAGCGCGGTCGCCTGCCCACCACGGGTGACGATGGCGTCGTACACCAGCGTGAACGACTCGGCGATGCGGGCATGCACCTGCACCGTCGCGCCGCCGGGGTGCCGGGTCAGCGTGGTCACCAGTCGGGCGTCGTCGGCCGGGACGGCGCGCTGTTCGTACGCGGTCAGCTTCGCGTCCGGAAGCACCTGCACCGCAGCGGCTTTCACCAGTGCCGCGAGATCCGTTGCGCCGCGCGGGCCGTACTCCCAGACGTGGCGGCCGTCGGGCATCGCGACGTGGGTGCCGGGGACGATGTTGGAGCCGTCGGCGGAGAACCGGACGTCGAGCCAGTGCGGCTTGCGCCGGAAGCGGGTCGGCGGGATGTCCGCGTAGTCGGCGGGATCGGACGCCGGGGAGAACAGGGTGCGGAAGTCCAGATCGTGGCCGTGGGTGAACAGCTGCGCCATGGCCGAGGTCATCGAATCGACCTCGTCCTGCTTGCGCGCCAGCGTCGCGATCAGCTGCGCATCGTGCAGTCCCGCCGACGCCGTGGTGAGCCCAACCTGCATGAGCGCCACCGGGTTCGGTGCCAGCTCGAGGAAGGTGGTGTGACCGTTGTCGACGGCGTTGCGGACGCCGTGCGTGAAGTACACGCTGTGCCGCAGGCCCTTCTTCCAGTAGTCGACGTCGTGGATCGGCTCGCCGCCGGCGCGGATGAAGCCGCCCTCGTGCACCGTGGAGAAGTAGGGGGTCTGCAACGGCAGCGCCTCGATGCCCTGCAACTCGGCGGCGAGCTCGCCGAGCAGCGGGTCCATCTGCTGAGTGTGGCTGGCGCCCTTGGTCTGGAACTTGCGGGCGAACTTGCCCTCCGACTCGGCCCTGGCGATGATCGCGTCGACCTGATCCGGCGGGCCGCCGATGACGGTCTGGGTCGGCGCGGCGTACACGCACACCTCGAGGTCGGGGTAGTCCGAGAACACCGTCTTGATCTCGTCGGCCGAGTACTCGACCAGCGCCATCAGCCGGATGTACTCACCGAACAGCATCGCCTCGCCCTCACCCATCAGGTGCGAACGCGAGCAGATGGTCCTGGTGGCATCGGCCAGCGACAGGCCGCCCGAGAAGTAGGCCGCAGCCGCCTCGCCGAGCGACTGTCCAACGAGCGCACCGGGTTTCGCGCCGTGCGCCTTCAGCGTCTCGCCGAGCGCGACCTGGATCGCGAAGATGACCACCTGGGTGGTCTCGATGCCGTAGTCCTTGCGAATCGTCGAGGATGAGCTCGACGATCGAGTACCCCAGCTCGTCCTGGACCAGGGCGTCGACCTTGTTGATCCACTCGGCGAAGGTCTCGTCGCGCAGGTACAGGCTCTTGCCCATCTTGCGGTGCTGCGCACCGAATCCCGCCAGCACCCACACCGGGCCGTTGGTGACCGGACCGTCGGCGGCGAACACCAGCGGGCTCTGCTTGCCGTCGGCCAGCGCCCGCAGGCCCTTGACCGCCTCGTCGTGGTCGTGGGCCAGCACCACCGCGCGGGAGCGGCCGTGGTTGCGCCGCGACAGCGAACGACCGATCGACTCCAGCGACGACGCCCGGCCCTCCGGGCCGTCGATCCAGTCGGCCAGCTCGGCCGCGGTGGCCCGCTTGCGTGAGGTCAGGAAGCCCGAAACCGCAAGTGGCACCAGATGGTTTCGCGGGTCTTCGGCTGCGTCGGCCTCGGCGGCCAGCTCCTCGCGGGCGACCTCGAGCAGGCGCAGCGCCTCATCGGTCAGGCCGGGCAGCTCGGGCTCGCCGGAATCGAGTGCCTCCACGCCGATCTCGTCGCCGTCGTCATCATCGTCATCGACGATGAACTCGCCGTACTCGTCCATCCGCACGCCACCGACGTACACCGCGTCGGCATCGGCCGCGGCGGGCTTCTCCACGACGGCGTTCGGGTTCGGGCTCCGGTTCGACGAGATCCGACGGCAGCACCTCGCGCATCACCAGGTGGGCGTTGGCGCCGCCGAAGCCGAATCCGGACACGCCCGCGATCGCGTGACCGCTGTAGCGCGGCCAGTCGGTGACGGTGTCGTTGACCTTGATGTGGATCTTCTCGAAGTCGATGTACGGGTTGGGCCCGGCGTAGTTGATCGAGGGCGGCAGCTTGTCGTTGCGCAGCGACAGCGCGACCTTGGCCAGACTCGCCGCGCCCGCGGCCGACTCCAGGTGTCCCACATTGGATTTCACCGCACCCAGCAGGGCGGGCCGGTCGGCGGCGCGACCCTTGCCGACCACCCGGCCGAGCGCGTCGGCCTCGATCGGGTCACCGAGGATGGTGCCCGTGCCGTGCGCCTCGACGTAGTCGACGGTGCGCGGGTCGATGCCCGCGTCCTTGTAGGCCTTGCGCAGCACCTCGGCCTGGGCGTCCGGGTTCGGCGCAAGCAGGCCGTTGGACCGGCCGTCGTGGTTGACGGCGCTGCCCGCGATCACCGCGATGATCTGGTCGCCGTCGCGGCGGGCGTCGGCCACGCGCTTGAGCACCAGCATGCCGCCACCCTCGGAACGGGCGTAGCCGTCGGCGTCCTGCGAGAACGACTTGATCCGGCCGTCCGGGGCGAGCACGCCGCCGACCTCGTCGAAGCCGATGGTGACCAGCGGTGTGATGAGCGCGTTCACCCCGCCCGCGAGCACCACGTCGACGTCGCCTGCGCGCAGTGCCTTGACGCCCTCGTGCACCGCGACCAACGACGCGGAGCAGGCGGTGTCGATGGCCATCGACGGACCGCGGAAGTCGTAGAAGTACGACACCCGGTTGGCGATGATCGAGCTGGCCGTGCCGGTGATGGCGTACGGGTGCGCGACGGCCGGATCGGACACCGAGAGGAAGCTGTAGTCGTTGTTGGATGCGCCGACGTAGACGCCGACGGACCCGCCGCGCAGGCTCGACGCCGGAATCCTGGCGTGCTCCAACGCCTCCCAGGTGAGCTCGAGCGCCATCCGCTGCTGCGGATCGATGTTGTCGGCCTCCATCTTCGACAGCGCGAAGAACTCGGCGTCGAAGCCCTTGATGTCCGACAGGTAGCCGCCGCGGGTGCGGGCCTTGGCCACCCGGTCGGCGATCCGCGGCTCGTCGAGGAACTCCTCCCATCGACCCTCGGGCAGGTCGGTGATGGCGTCGACGCCGTCGAGCAGCGCCTGCCACATCTCGTCGGGGGTGTTCAGGTCGCCGGGGAACCGGGTGCCGATGCCGACGATGGCTATGTTCGGCGACGTCCTCGTCGACCGTCCGCGACCAGTCGAACTCGTCGTCGACGGCGCTCTCGTCCTCGGGCTCGCCCTCGACGATCACCGTGGCCAGCGACTCGATCGTGGGGTGCCGGAACGCGACGGTGGCCGTCAGCGTGACGCCGGTGAGGTCTTCGATGTCGCTTGCCATCGCCACCGCGTCGCGCGACGACAGACCCAGCTCGACCATGGGCGCGGACTCGTCGATCGCGTCGGCCGACTGCCCGGTGGCGTTGCGCGATCCAGTTGCGCAGGAACTCGCGCAGCTCGGCGACCGTCTTGTCGGTGCGGGCCGGCCGGTTCTCTGCGGTTGGATCCGAGGCTGCCGCGTCGCTGGCGGCCGGTTGCGAATTGTCTTCGGTATCAGTCATTTTCACAATCCTCTTGTCGCCGCCGTGCGGCCTCTGTCGACGCGCCGGATGATGCCGGTCAGTCCGTCTTGTCGGGGAAGTCGTTGGCGATCTTGCCGTTGCGCAGGCTGCCGTCCAGGTACGCGGCCCGGCACGCGCGGCGGCCGATCTTTCCGCTCGAGGTCCGCGGGATGGCACCCGCAGGGGTCAGGAGCACGTCGCGCACGGTGACGCCGTGGCGCACCGCGATCGCCGCGCGGATGTCGTCGACCACCGGGGTTCAGGTCCATCTTGTGGGCGCCCGGCGCCCGCTCGCCGACGATGACCAGCTGCTCCGAGGAATCCTCGGGGTCGTGCTTGAGGCCCGCATGGGTGTTCTCGAAGACCTCGGCGGGCAGCTGGTTCGCAGGCACGGAGAACGCGGCGACGAAGCCGGTTCGCAGCGCGCGGCTGGCCTCCTGCGCGGAGTACTCCAGGTCCTGCGGGTAGTGGTTGCGGCCGTCGATGATGACCAGATCCTTCACGCGGCCCGTGATGTAGAGCTCGCCGTCGTGGAAGGCGCCGTAGTCGCCGGTGCGCACCCACGTGGCGTCGTCGGTCGCGCCCTCGGCGTGCGACGGGTTGGTCCGCGACTTGAGGATGTTCTGGAAGGTCTCCCTGGTCTCGTCCGGCTTGCCCCAGTAACCGGTGCCCATGTTCTGGCCGCTGATCCAGATCTCACCGATCTGCCCGTCGGGCAGCTCGGTGGCCGAGTCCGCATCGACGATGGTGGCCCACTCGGCGATGCCCACCTTGCCCGCGGAGGCCTGCGCCACCGCGGTCGGCGAATCCTCCGGCACCACGACGAACCGATGATTGTTCAAGGCGTCGCGGTCGACGCTGACGATCTTCGGCGGCTCGTTGGCCGGGGTGGTCGACACGAACAGCGTCGCCTCGGCCAGTCCGTAGGCGGGCTTGATCGCCTCGGGCTTGAACCCGTACGGATTGAACGCTTCGTTGAACCGGCGCACCGTCGCGGCCGAGATCGGCTCGCTGCCGTTCAGCACGGCCTTGACGTTCGACAGGTCCAACGGCTCCTCGCCGTCCTTGGGCACACCGCGGGCGGCCGCATGGTCGAACGCGAAGTTGGGCGCCACCGAGATGACGCCACCGGTGTCGTCGGGCTTGCGCGCCATCTCGCGGATCCAGCGCCCCGGCCTGCGCACGAACGCGGCGGGCGTCATGAACGTGACGTAGTGCCCGATCATCGGCGCCACCAGCGCGGTGATCAGACCCATGTCGTGGAAGAACGGCAACCAGCTCACGCCGCGGTCACCCTCCTCGCCGTCGAGCGCCTCGATGACCTGGACGACGTTGGTCGCCAGGTTGAGGTGGGTGATCTGCACACCGGTCGGGATGCGCGTCGAACCGGAGGTGTACTGCAGGTAGGCGATGGTGTCGGTGCTGATGTCGACGTGCTCCCACGTGACGCCGACCTCGTCGGGCACCGCGTCGACGGCGATGACGCGCGGACGTTCGTTGGCCGGGCGGCTGCGGAAGAACTTCCGCACCCCCTCGGCCGAGTCGGTCGTGGTCAGGATCGCGGTCGGCCGGCAGTCGTCGAGCACGGCGTGCAGCCGGCCGACGTGTCCGGGCTCGGCCGGGTCGAACAGCGGTACCGCGATGCGGCCCGCGTACAGCGTGCCGAAGAACGCGATCATGTACTCGAGGTTCTGCGGGCAGAGGATGGCGACCCGATCGCCCGGCTGCGTGACCTGTTGCAGGCGGGCGGCGACGGCACGGTTGCGGACGCTGAACTGCGCCCAGTTCAGCTCGCGGCGGACACCGTCGCGCTCGGTGGAGAAGTCGACGAAGCGGTAGGCGAGCTTGTCGCCGCGGACCTTGGCCCACTTCTCGACGTGACGGACCACGCTTCCGTTGTCGGGAAACCGAAGCTGACCGTCCTTTAGGAACGGGTTGTGGAATCCCATTTCACTCTCCTGTCAAAGCCCGTTTTCTCGAGCGCCGGTTCTGATCGGCCGTTTTCCGAACGCCGAAACCCCGAGAATCGTACCGGGGAGTTTCCCATCCCTACGTGATCGCCGGTCAGACACCGCCGATGGGTTCTGATCAGGCGGTCGGGAATCGCTTCGGAGACTACTCTTACGTTTCTCTTAATGTTAGGCGAGTGCCCGGCGCAGGCCAAATCGTCTGCGCGATGGTTACTCAACCGTGCTGCGGGTGTGGCGCATTGTCGATCAGGCCCTGCGCCCATCCCAGCGTCCACTGGGTGGAGGTCTTGCCGTCCAGACTCCAGAACTCCGGGGTGTTGTACAACGCATGCACCGGCGCGGCGGCCCCGCCGCTGAGCGTCTCCAACGTCTTCGGCAGGTTCACGATCGAGAACGCCGACTCGGGTGATGCGCAGATCAGGTCGCCGGCACCGCAGATCTGATTGGTGCGGTCGTTCAGCGTCCCGAAGCCGCCGGGGCGGGGGCCGGTCATGGTCAGGCCCAGCGCCGAAAGGGTCGGCACCTCTGCGAGCGTGATCTCGGCGCCCTGGCCCGGCGGGTTGGGGCCGATGTCCTGCCCGACGTTGTCCTGCCTGCGGCCGTCGGCGATCAACGTCACGCCGAGCACCAGGTCCGCGTCGATGGGGCCGCGGCCGTTGCCGATGTCGCTGGCGATGTCGCCCGCGATCACGGCGCCCTGCGAGAACCCGATGATCACGTAACTGGTCAGCGGGCACTTGTCGTTCATCTCGGTGAGGTGATCGACGGCGGCCTTGGTGCCCTCGGCGCGGCTGTCGTTGTACGACATCTGCTTGTCCGCCGCGAACGGATTGTGGAACTGCGCGGTGTAGGGCACCGTCCACTCGCCCAGCCGGTCGGTGCCGAACGCGGCACGGAGCGGGTTGATCACGTTGAGCAGCAGTGCCGCCGGAAACTGGACCGGGTTCAGCGGATCGAGCTGCAGCGAGGACTCCCACGTTCCCGGAATCGTCAGCAATTCGACGTCCGGGCAGCTGGCGTCCTGGAAGTCCGGGCGTGGCTTCCGCTGACCGTTCGTCTGACCGGGTGACGTGGTGCTCGGCGGCACGATGGACGGCGGCACCGCGGTCGGCTGCGACTCGGGCTGACGCAGCCAGACCACGACCGCGGCGACCACGACCGCGACCAGCACGGCCACGGCCACGGCGGCGGCCAGGGCCAGGATGCGGTGACGCTTGCGTCGAGTGGTGGGCATGTTCTCCTGCTAGCAGAGTCGTTCGGTCGCGATCCGAATGTAGTCGGCCGTCGCCGAGTTGACCTGACCCACCGGTGGAGCCTGCGAACTGACATGGGCGTCACGGACATCGCCGCGCACCATCGGCAACACGAAGTCCCACACCGCCTGGTCGCTCTGATTGGCAGCGCGGGCCTGGCACACGTAGGAGCCGATGCTCAGCGCCAGCAGTTCGCTCGACGGCTGCACACCCGCCTTGGTGAGCGCGTCGAGATAGGCCCGCTGCTTCGGCGTCGCATGCACGGCAGCGGACGCTCCGTCCAGGTCTCCCGGCGGTTGGTCGACGGCAGGCGCGTCCGTACCCGCGGGAGCGGTCTCCGAGGTGGGCATGCCCATGGTCGCGATGACACCGTTGCTCATGCCGCAACCGCCGACCAGCAACGTGGCGCAGGCCACCGTGCCGATGGTGAGGAAAAACAGCAGCCCCTTCGCCATACCGGCTGACGGCCTCAGGGTGTGTCGCACGTCTCCAAGGTACCGGCTGGCTCGATCGGCACCGCCGGGCTCTTTGCCAGGATTCGCCTACCTGATCGCGGCGGCGAGGTCTCCCGACATGGCCCCCAGCTGTGCACCCCAGCTGGACCAGTCGTGGTTACCGCCTGTCGGGAAGTCGAAGTGCCCGTTGTGGCCACCGACGCCGCGGTAGTGCTGGTAGAACGTGCGGTTGCTGCCTTGCGCCTGGTCGCAGTAGCCGATCATCGCAGCGGGGTCGCTGCAGTCCGGCGTGGCCGGGCTGTACACCCAGAGCCTGGTGTTGTTGTCGGCCAGAAGCGCGACGTGCACGTCGGGGTCGTGCCACTTCCACCGACCGAGTTGTGGCAAACCCCACATGTTGCGGGTGTCCACGCCGCCGAACTGAGCGAGGCCCGCCGTGATGGCGCCGTTCATCGACGTCGCCGACGGAGTGAGGAAGCCCGACAGCGAGCCGGCGTACCGGAACCGGTCCGGGTGGAACGCCGCCATCATCAGTGCCCCGGTGCCGCCCTGCGCGGCGCCGACGATGCCGTGCCCGCCCGGCGCGAGGCCCTTGTTGGCGGCGAGCCAGTCCGGCAGCTCGCTGGACAGGAAGGTCTCCCACTGCCTGCCGCCGTCCTGCTCCCAGTTCGTGTAGAGGCTCCACGCGCCGCTCGCGGGCGCCGCGACGGAGATGCCCTTGCCCGCAAGGGTGTTCATCGCGTTGCCCGCGGTCACCCAGTTGCTGACCGGGTCGCCGGCGTTGAAGGCGTCGAGAAGGAACACCGCGTGCGGTCCGCCGGCCTGGAATGCGACCGGGATGTCGCGGCCCATCGCCGCCGAGGGCACCATCAGATACTCGACACCGTCGGCCCTCGCCTGGGTCGGACTGGCCGCCCACAGCCCCGCGGCCAGCGCCACCGCGCACATCGCCCGAACCAGTACCGAGAGCAGCCTCATACCCACCTCAACTTGTCGCCACGGTTGCCACGTGTCGCCTACGTTCGATCCCCCGGGAACGTCCGCGTTGTAGTGAATCACATCAGGACAACGGGCCGCTCCGGAAACGACTGACGGCGGCGACCCGTGGGTCACCGCCGTCAGGCGTGCGTTTCGTGCTGTTGCTAGCCGCCGGATTGAGCGGTCTGGGCAGCGACGGGAGCCGCCGTCGGGTCACCCGGCGTCGCGCCGAGCACCCGCTGGATGTCGGGCTTCATCTGCTGCAAGCTGCTGTCCCCAGTAGGGCCAGTCGTGCACGCCGTTCTGCGGGAAGTTGAACACGCCGTTCTTGCCGCCCGCGGCGATGTAGTTCGTCTGGAACGTCTTGTTCGTCCGAAGGGTGAAGCCTTCGAGGAACTTCGCGTTGAACAGGTTGAACCCGCTGGTGCCCGCACTGAGATCCGACGGGGTGCCGTCGCCGCAGTAGATCCACATCCGCGTGTTGTTGGAGACCAGGGTGCCGATGTTGACCATCGGGTCGTTGCGCTTCCACGCCGGGTCGCTCGACGGGCCCCACATGTCGTCGGACTTGAAGCCGCCCGCGTCACCCATCGAGGTGTTGACCAGCATGGGCCACCAACCCTCGGACAGGTTCAGGAAGCCGGAAAGCGATGCCGCGTACGGGAACTGGTCCGGGTGGTAGATCGCCAGGGTCAGCGCGGCCGAACCGGCCATCGACAGACCGACCACCGCGCTGCCGGTCGGCTTGACCTGCTTCTCCGACGCGAGGTAGGCGGGCAGCTCCTGGGTCAGGAACGTCTCCCACTTGTAGGTCTGGCAGGCACCGGATTTGCTGCAGGCCGGCTTGTACCAGTCGCTGTAGAAGCTGGACTGCCCACCGACGGGCATGACCACCGAAAGGCCCGAGTTGTAGTACCACTCGAATGCCGGGGTGTTGATGTCCCAGCCGTTGAAGTCATCCTGCGCACGCAGGCCGTCCAGCAGGTACACGGCAGGCGCGTTCGCCCCACCGCTCTGGAACTGGACCTTGATGTCGTGACCCATGCCCGCCGAGGGCACCATCAGGTACTCAACCGGCAGGCCCGGCCTGGAGAACGCGCCAGCAGTCGCCGAGCCGCCGACGACGCCAACGAGTCCAGGCAGTGCCACCACTGCGAGGGCCGCGACCGCAAAGCGGCGCGCCATCTTTCCAACGAAACTCATGCTTCTACATATCCAATCTGTCGTATGCCGCACTAGGTCCGGTCCACGGGACACAGCCACGGTGCCCGTGTAGTCAACCACACCTGTGTGCGATCCCTCATCTCCAGCAGTTGTCATACCTGTTCGCCACTCAGCCGTTCAAAGTGGCGATCAGGTCGGGCTTGAGGGCCTGCAATTGCGTGCCCCAGTACGCCCACGAATGATTCCCAGCGGGTGGGAACTGGAAGGTGGCGTCGTTGCCACCCGCCGCTGCGTACCTCTCCTGAAATCGCCTGTTGCTGCCAATTGCCAGTGATTCCAAGCTGTTTGCGTCGAACGACTGACCTGGGTCGACGTTCTCATCGACCGGGCCGCCGCCCGGGGCGCAATATATCCACAGCCGCGTGCCGTTGCCCACGATTCGGGCGACCTGCTGGACCGGGTCGTTGCGCTTCCACGCGGGATCCCACGGCGGGCCCCACATGTCATCGACGTTGTAGCCGCCTGCGTCGAGCATCGCGACGCGGATGGCCTGTTTCATGAAGAGAGTGGACGGGTTCAGGAAGCCCGACAGTGACGCCGCATAACGGAACTGGGCGGGGTGGTAGGCCGACAGGATCAGCGCCGCGCCGCCTGCCATCGACAGCCCGACGACGCCGTTGCCGGTCATCGAGACCTGCCGGTTGGCGGCGAGCCACTGCGGCAGCTCACTGGTGAGGAACGTCTCCCACTTGTACGTGTAGGCCTGCTTGTTGAAGCTCGACGGTGAGTACCAGTCGGAGTAGAAGCTCGACTCTCCCCCGACGGGCATCACCACCGAGACACCCGACTGGAAGAACCATTCGAACGCCGCCGTGTTGATGTCCCAGCCGTTGAAGTCGTCCTGCGCGCGCAGGCCGTCCAACAGATACAGCGCCTTGCCGCCGGTGCCGCCGAGTTGGATGTCGCCGCCGGGGCGGCTCCGCCGGCCTGGAACTGGACGCGGACGCTGCGGCCCATCGCGGCCGAGTACACGTCGAGGTATTCGACGGGCAGGCCTTCGCGCGAGAACGCCGCCGCCTTCGGGGTGCCGCCCGCGGCATCGCCGAGCAACGTCAGCGCGGGCAGGGCCAGCACCGCAGCGATGACCACCGACGCGTGTCGGATCGCCATTCGCGCGGCGCGCAAGCGTCCAGTCGTACGCATCACGTGCTCTTAATCCAATTTTCGTATGTCCGGCGCCTGCGCTCCGTTGCGCGGCGGTGTCCGTGGCACAGCTCGTGGCAAGCGTTGAATCAACTGGTTGCTTATCGCCTCGACATGGCGGGAGCGTTACTCGAGCCGTAACCAAAGCAGAAGACCCGGCTGCCGAACAAATCGCCGAGCCGCCGTCACGGTCCCGTCGCAGGCAGACCGGTATACGGCGCACCCTTCGATGGAGGCGCCTGCAGGCCACATCGGGCCAGTTCGTAGGCCGGCACACGATTGATCCGGTACTGGGTGAACTCCCACGCGTGCATGAAGTTCGACAGGAACCGCCGCGGACCCATCGGGGCGCGCATCGAGTTGAGCATCGCCTCGGTCTCCGGGCACTTGAGCGCCACCTCGGCCTGCGCCACCCAGTCCTCGTTGAGGTACGTCGGGATGTACGGATATTCCTTCAGGAACGGTCCTTCGGCCACCGCCCAGTCCGGAAAGAGGTTCTTGTCGTGGCCGATTCGGCCGTCCTCCAGCCGGGCGGTGTGCGCCGCGAGCGGGTTGGCCAGTCCGATCTGATCGATCACCCGCACGTCGAGTCCGACGTTCATGCCGAGCATGCCGAGATTGGTGAAGAACACCGTGTGCGGCCCGATCTGGTTCTTGACCGGCGGCGCGCCCGGCGGTGGGAGTGGTGGCGGGATGGCGGGCACCACGTCCCACTGGTCGTAATTGCCCGACGGCAGCAGCAGCGCGCCGACGGGCGTGTTGTCGATTGCGGTGAGCACCGCGCGCATCCGCGGATAGTCCAGGTAGTCGGCCGCGGTGAGCGGGTGCGCATGACCGGTGGCCTGCGAGTAGAAGCGGCGCTCGTCCACGATCCCGGAGTAGGTGACCCGGGTGGCGTCCGAACCCATCCCCGGCGACATGGACGCCCACACCGACCAACCCACGACCGCCAGCCAGATCGCGCTGGTGGCACCCGCCAGCAGGAAGCCGGTCTCCCTGCCCATCCTCCTGCTGCCGTCGGGCAGTACGACGGGAATGACGGCCACCGGCAACAAGAGGCAGAAGAGCGGGGTGAGCAGCACCCGGCCGTGCATGAAGTCACCGCCCTGGCGCACCCAGTAGACCCCCTGCGCCAACCCACTCAGCAGCATGAAGAAGACCACGGCAGGCGGACTTTGGATCGACCGCGCCAGCAGGCCGTAACCCCGAGGGATCTGATGCCTGGTCCACCACGGCATGGTTCTGGACGCGAAAAGCACCAACCCGATGGCGGCGAGCAGCATCACCGGCGCCCACAACAGGTAGGGCCGGTTGAAGTTGGTCAGGTACAGGAAGCCCTGCTGCCACTTGGACCCCGACGCGTCCTTGGCGATCGCGGTGCCTGGTACCAGCAGGCCGTAATAGCCCATCCGGAACACCTGATAGGCCACGGGCAGGAGGCCGCCCGCAACCACGATCAGCAGCCGCCTGCGCCAACCGCGCGCGGCGACGAGCATCATCACCAACGCCAGTCCGCCGATCAGCGCCAACTCGGGCCGGACCAGGACGCTCAAGCCCCCGACGAATGCCAACGACCCGTCGAAGACGCGGCTGGTGGCGTTCCGCTCCGGCGGGACGCCGGGGTCGCCCGGCCTCGCGGGGACGGCGGGCAGGCGCAGGGCCTGCGACCAGCACACCATCATCCACCACAGCAGGCCGAGATAGGCCAGTACCAAACCGTTTTCGAGCCCGGAGGTGGCGAAGTCGCGGGCAGGTGGGATGGCGATGTACACCACCGCGCCCGCGGGAAGCAGCAGCGCCCTGCGGCCGCGCAGCCCCGGCGCGTACAGCCGGCCGGTGCCGAGCATCGCCAGGACGATGCCGAGCACGCTCAGCGTCAGGGCGAGCACCAGCGCCACGTACTCGAGTTGTGTCGAGCCGCCGATCCAGCCCCCCAGGGTGACCAGGTAGGTCCACACCGTGGACGTGTTGGCCTCGACCCGCTCGCCCTTGTTGAACACGGGCCCGTTGCCCGCCAGCAGGTTTCGCACGGTGCGCAGCACGATCAGGCCGTCGTCGGCGATCCAGCGGCGCTGCCAGGCGCCCCAGCCGAAGAGCCCGGCGACCACCACGACACTCACCCAGAGGCTGATCCGGACCGTGACGTCGTAGGGGAACGCCGGCCAGGCCGCCCACCGTCGGGCGGCTGCGGAGCTCGTCCGGTCAGCTGAAGAAGGCTGCGGCACCGACGGTTCCGATCAACGCCACGGCCAGCAGTTGGAGCACGCGGTCGCGCAGCGCGATCTCCTCGGGCTCACCGGCAAGGCCGCCGTCGACGTCGACGGCATAGCGCAGGATCGCGATGGTGAACGGGATCATCGACACCGCGAACCACGATCCGCCTGCGAGGCGGTCGCGTTCGAACGCCCACAGCCCGTAACAGACCACCACAGCGGTGGCCGACAGCGTCCAGACGAAACGTAGGTAGGTGCTGGTGTAGCTCTCCAGCGATTTGCGGATCTTGGCGCCGGTGCGCTCGGCGAGCTGAAGCTCCGCGTACCGCTTGCCCGCCGCCATGAACAACGACCCGAACGCCATGACGAGCAGGAACCACTGCGACAGTGGGATGTTGGCGGCGACGCCACCGGCGATCGCGCGGATCAGGAATCCCGATGACACGATGCAGATGTCGAGCACGGCCTGGTGCTTGAGCCCGAAGCAGTAGGCCAGCTGGATGGCGATGTAGATGGCCATCACCAGCGCCAGATTCGGTGTGGTGAACCACGATATGACCAGTGACGCCACGGCCAGCAGCACGGCGAGCACGTAGGCCAGCGAGGCGGGCACCACGCCTGCCGCGATCGGACGGAACCTCTTGGTCGGGTGCTCGCGGTCCGCCTCGACGTCGCGCGCGTCGTTGACCAGGTAGATCGACGACGCCGCGAGACTGAACACCACGAACGCGATACTGACCTTGATCAGCACGTCGCGGTAGTCGTACACGACGTCACCGCCGAGGGCGGCCACCGGCGCGGCGAGCACCAGCAGGTTCTTCACCCACTGGCGCGGCCGGATCGCCTTGATGATCCCGGTGAACAGGTTCTTCGGCGGGCCGACGACGGGCGGGGCTTCCTCACTCACCGGCGTCTCCTTCGACCCGAACGGCACCTACGGCCTTGGCGACGACGGTGCCGACCACCACCCCGGCGAGGACGTCGGTCGGATAGTGCACACCAAGAACCAAGCGGGACAACGCCATCGGCGGCACCAGCAGCCACGGCAGGGGCAGCCCCGTCACGCGGCCCAGCAGGATGGACGCCGCCGCGGTCGACGTGGCGTGGGCGGACGGGAAGCTGAGCCGGCTGGGCGTGCCGACGTTGACGGCGATCGCGGGGTGCTGCGGCCGCTGCCGCTTGACGATCCGCTTGATCACCACCGCACAGGCGTGGGCGAGGAATGCCCCCGCACCAGCCGCCAACCACGCGCGCCTGCGACGCGGCTGGATCAGTGCGCCCAACAGCGAGACGCCGACCCATCCCGCACTGTGTTCACCGAAGTGCGACAGTGCGCGGGCACCGCTCAACACCCCTGGCCGGTAAGCGATCCCCTGCTGGACGGCGACGAGCACCGCATCCTCACCCCGCGGGGTATCCGTGGCGGCGGCCAGGTTCATCTGTGCACTTCTGCTGCGGCCGCGGGAAGCAGGACTGTCTCCCACTTCTGCTTGCTCGACAGCACCGGCAGCGCCTCGCGGTAGACCTTGCGCATCCGGTTGAACTTTCGGGCCAGGGCCACGTGCTGGCGCATCGAGGTACGCAGCAGCGCGAACATCTTCGCCCGGTCGCGCTGGCGGTAGACGATGCCGCGCCCGTCGGCGGTGGTGACCGTGACACCGTCGACCTTGGACAGCAGGAACCACCGTGCGTCCTGGGTGGCCACGTTGAGCTGTGGCCGCTGGTGGTGCGCCGGATCCTCCTTGCGGAGCTGGTGGACGACACCACGCGCGAGCCGGAAACCGATGGCGGGCAACGACACCGGCGGCTTGTGCACCTTGCGCCTGCCGGACGGCGTCGGTAGCGACGTCGCACCGGGCAGCACGACCGCATCGGGGTAGGCCGAGCGCATCTCACGCACCTCGGGCAGTGCGCTCTCCAGGATGGAGAAGATGTGCTCGGGGCCCGCGAGGAAGTCCGCGATGGCCCGGTTCTGGATGGCGACCGTCGAATACTCAAGGCACAGAAGGTGTTTGAACGTGGCCTTCAGTGAGCTACCGAGCAGGCCGCCGATGTCGCCGTCCCAGTGCATGGCGGCGACGACGAGCCGGTTGCGCAGGTGGAAGTACGCCTGCCAGTCGATGGCATCGTCCTTGTCGCTCCACGCCATGTGCCAGATCGCCGTGCCCGGCATGGTGACGGTGCCGTAGCCGTGCTCGGCGGCCCGCAGCCCGTAGTCGGCGTCGTCCCACTTGATGAACAGCGGCAGCGGCTGTCCGAGTTCCTCGGCGACCGATCGCGGGATCATGCACATCCACCAGCCGTTGTAGTCGACGTCGATGCGGCGGTGCAGCTGTTTGCTGCGGTCCTCTTCGTCGGCCAGCGGATACTTTGCGAAGTCGTGGTCGTACTCGGTGAAGGGCGCGTTGGTCCACATGAAGTTGTCCCGGTTGACCACTTCACCCATGACGTGCAGGTGCGACGGCTCCTGCAGGTTGAGCATCTGGCCGCCGATCAGCGTTGGCTTCTTGGCGAACCGGTTCAGGGCGAGTGCGCGCAGAATCGAGTCCGGCTCGATGCGGATGTCGTCGTCCATGAACAGGATCTGTTCGCAGTCGGTGTTCTTCAGCGCTTCGTACATCACCCGGCTGTAGCCGCCGGAGCCACCGAGGTTGGGCTGGTCGTGGATCGTCAGCCGACCGCCGAGCGGTGCCGCGGCGGCCTCGAACCCGGGGTGGTCGCAGGCCTTCTTGGTGCCCTGGTCGGAGACGATGACCGCGCCGATGACCTCGTCGACCAGAGGATCCGACGTCAGCGCGGCGAGCGCGTTGACGCAGTCCGACGGTCGGTTGAAGGTGGGGATCCCCACCGCGACGTTCGCGCGGCCAGGGGCGGGCGTCGGCGCGTACCAGCCCGCGCTGTGCACCGTCACCTTGGTGTCGGTGGTGATGTCGAACCAGATCCAGCCGCCGTCCTCGAACGGATCGAGATCGATCTCGAACTCCGTGACCGCGGGGCTGCCGGGGTCGGCGCTGGATGCCGCACTGCCGCCGACGGTGATGCGGGCGCCGGTGGCCTTGGAGCGGTAGACGTCGATGCGGGCGGTTCCGGTGAGCTCGACCCGGAGCACGACGCTCTTCAGGGTCGACCAGCGCCGCCAGTAGCTGGCGGGGAACGCGTTGAAGTACGTCGCGAACGACACCTCCGACTCCGCGCCGATCTCCAGCGTGGTCCGGGTCGGGGCATGCGCGCGCCGCGAGTTGGTGGTCGATTCCTCGACGTACAGCTTGCGCACGTCGAGGGGTTCGCCGGGGCGCGGCAGGATCACTCGGGACAGCAGGCTCGCCGCCTTGGACTGTCCTGCATCGAGCGCGCCGGACGGGATGTCACTCATGCTCGGCTGCTTTCGTCTTCTTCTGCGAGGGGCGCACCGTCGATCAGGTGCGGCGCCAGGGTGTTGTCGTACATGTTCAGCGCACTTGCGATGGCCATGTGCATGTCGAGGTACTGGTAGGTGCCCAGCCGACCGCCGAACAGCACCTTGGCCGATGCCGTCTCCGATCTGGCCCTGGCACGGTATGCCGTCAGCAGTTCACGGTCGGCTTCGGTGTTGATCGGATAGTAGGGCTCGTCCTCGTCATCGGCGAACCGTGAGAACTCCCGCATGATCACGGTCTGGTCCGTGGGGTAGGCCCGCTCCGGGTGGAAGTGCCGGAATTCGTGGATGCGGGTGTAGGGCACGTCGGCGTCGTTGTAGTTCATGACGGGTGTGCCCTGAAAGTCCCCGCATGCCAGCACCTCGAGCTCGAAGTCCAGGGTGCGCCAGCCGAGCCGTCCCTCGGCGTAGTCGAAGTAGCGGTCCAGCGGCCCGGTGTACACGACCGGAGCATCGGGATTCTCGGCGCGCAGCCCGTCGCGGACGTCGAACCAGTCGGTGTCGAGCCGCACCTCGATGCGTTCGTCGGCGGCCATGTTCTCCAGCCAGGCGGTGTAGCCGTCGACGGGAAGGCCCTCGTAGGTGTCGTTGAAGTACCGGTTGTCGAAGGTGTAGCGCACCGGCAGCCTGGCGATGTTGGCCGCGGGCAGTTCCTTGGGGTCGGTCTGCCACTGCTTGGCGGTGTAGGCCTTCACGAACGCCTCGTACAGCGGGCGCCCGATCAGCGAGATGGCCTTCTCTTCGAGGTTCTGCGCGTCGGAGGTGTCGATCTCGGCGGCCTGCTCGGCGATCAGCGCCCTGGCCTCTTCCGGCGTGAAGTAGCGGCCGAAGAACTGCGACACCAGGCCCAGCCCCATCGGGAACTGGTAGGCCTGCCCGTTGTGCATGGCGAAGACGCGGTGCTGGTATCCGGTGAACTCGGTGAACTGCCGCACGTAGTCCCACACCCGCTTGTTGGACGTGTGGAACAGGTGCGCACCGTATTTGTGCACTTCGATGCCGGTGCGGGGCTCGGCTTCCGAGTAGGCGTTGCCGCCGATGTGAGGTCGGCGGTCCACCACCAGGACGCGCTTGCCGAGCTGTGTCGCCACGCGCTCTGCGATCGTCAGACCGAAGAATCCGGAGCCGACGACGAAGAGGTCATAGCGGCCGGTGGGCTGGAGCGCAGCGACCCGGGGAGAAGGAGCTGTCATCGGCAGCAAGGGTATCCGACGCAGGGGTCACCACCCGAATGCGTGGTCGGCCCGTCTCAATGTAAGAGCCCCGCTACGGCAGGTCGCAATTCGCTCACGATTCCGCATCGTCCCTCCAGTCTCACTAGTCACATACGTACCATCGACCACGTCGGTATTGACGGACTCAACAGGCGAGTGCGTCGCCGCCGGCAGACCGATCACCCGAGCACCTAACACACGTAGTCCACATATTTGAGGAGACTTCCGTGCCGAACCGACGTCGACGCAAGCTCTCGACAGCCATGAGCGCAGTCGCCGCCCTGGCCGTCGCAAGTCCAGTAGCAGTTGCCGCCCTCTCCGACGCGTCCAGCACCAACGCCGCACCGCAGCACCGCGAGTTCACCCAGGCCGCGCTGGTCACCGATCTGCCCAACGAGCTTCTCGGTGCCCTGACGCAGGGCCTCTCGCAGTTCGGGGTCAACCTGCCCAGCGGCATCCTGGGCGGGGCAGGGTCGCCGTCAACGGCCCTGACCTCGCCCGGCCTGACGCCCGGCCTGACCAGTCCCGGCCTGACCCCTGGTCTGGCGAGTCCCGGCCTGACGGCACCCGGCCTCGACCGGCCGCCCGGGTGCTGCCCTGACCACGCCTGGGCTCACCACGCCTGGCCTGACCACCCCCGGGCTCACCACGCCCGGCCTGACGACGCCCGGGCTCACCGCGCCGGGCCTGAGCGTGCCCCCGGTCTCGGCGACCACGCCGGGGTTGACGGACGCGGGCCTGACCAATCCGGCGCTGACCAGTCCGGGCCTGACCAGCCCCTCTGGCGCGGTGCCCGGACTGACCACCCCGGTCACGTCGACCGGCCTGGGGGGCCTCGGCGAACCGATCGCCCGATCGGTCTGGATCCCGCAGCGGGCACCTACCCGATCCTCGGCGGTGACCCCTCCCTCGGCCTCGGCGCACCCGAGAGCAGCGGCAGTGGAGGTTTGCTGGGCGATCTGTCCAGCGCCGCCCAATCGCTCGGCGCCAGCCAGGCGATCGATCTGCTCAAGGGCATGGTGATGCCTGCCATCACGGGCGCGATCAAGTCCGGTGTTCCGGCCGCGGCGGCTGCCGCGCCCGCGGCCGCGGCGGCAGCGCCCGCATAACGAGTCCTGTACCGAAACGGCACCGCAGAAGCCCGGCGTTGGCTCTGCGGTGCCGTTGCGGGTTTGAGGGTTGACATTCCTGGGTATCGAGCCCGTGTCGAAACTCTGGTAACAACTGACCCATACGTAACATCAGTCCGTGCTGTCACACCACCACCTGCCATCGCTGATGTTCTCGGCGGTGCTCGCAACCGTGGTGATGTTGCCGTGGGCGTTCGACGGGGTGCCCGCCGATCGTGATGAGCCGCAGGCCACCACACCATTGATCGTGGAACGGCCCCTCACCGGTGTCGGCGGTGGCGACACCGTCCGCGAAGTGCACCAGGACACGCCGTTCTCCATGGTGGCGCTCACGGCGGCGGACCTGACCGGTACGACGGCACGGGTCCGGGCGAAGAAGCCCGACGGCTCCTGGGGCCCCTGGTACGAGGCCGAGGCGCTCGACGGCGTCGGCGACGGAAACGGCGCCCATGCAATCCCCGGGTCGCTGCGCTCCTGCCGAGGACCGGCACCGAGCCCGTCTTCGTCGGCCGCACCACCGCCGTCCAGATCTCCGTGCACAGGCCCCCCGGCGCGACGCCGACCGGGCCGGGCCCCGCGCCCGCCGCCGGACCCGGGCTCGGCTACGTCCCGGCCAACGCCGAGCAGCCGTTCGCGCAGAACCTCAACGCCGTCCTGATCAGCCCACCGCAGGCGCCGGTCGACGCGCAGTGGGATCCGCCTGCCGCGGTCACCGCACCCGGCCAGGCGCCCAACATCATCGGGCGCGCGCAGTGGGGCGCCGACGAATCGATGAAGTGTGGAACTACGGTGTACGACAACGGAGTTCGCGCCGGCAGTCGTCCACCACACGGCGGGCAGCAACGACTACGAACCGCAGGACTCGGCAGGCATCGTCCGATCGATCTACGAGTACCACACCCAAATGCTGGGCTGGTGCGACATCGCCTACAACGCGCTCGTCGACAAGTACGGCCAGGTCTTCGAAGGCCGGGCAGGCGGCATCACCCGTTCCGTCGAGGGCGCCCACACCGGCGGCTTCAACCAGAACACCTGGGGCGTGGCGATGATCGGCGACTTCGAGACCGTTCCGCCGACGCCGATCCAGTTGCGCACCACCGGGCGACTGCTGGGCTGGCGCCTCGGCCTCGATCGCGTCGACCCGCTGGGCACCGTGGCGCTGGCCTCCTCGGGCGGCTCGTTCACCCACATCCCGAGGGGCGCCGTCGCGACCCTGCCCACGATCTTCACCCACCGCGACGTGGGCATCACCGAATGCCCGGGCAACGCCGCGTACGCCGAAATGCCGCTGCTGCGGGAGACCGCCGCCCGGTTCAACGCCCCGCCGGGGCCGCTCGACCTGGCCGAGTCGCTGCGCGGCGGCGCGATCTTCCTGAAGTGGGCGTCGATCGGCGGCGTCGCCAGCCCGCTCGGCGAACCGACCTCCCCGGAGGCGTCCGGCGATGGGGCCGCGCGGTACGCGAACTTCGCCAGGGGCGCGATGTACTGGTCACCCGACAGCGGCGCCGAACCGGTCACCGGAGCGATCTACGACGCCTGGGCGTCGCTGGGCTTCGAGCGGGGCGTGCTGGGCCTGCCCACCAGCGGGGAGATCCAGGAACCCCTGTGGATCGTGCAGAACTTCCAGCACGGCACGCTGAACTTCGACCGCGAGAAGGGCACGGTCACCCGGGTGGTCGACGGGGTGCCGCTGGAACTTCCGAACGCGGCCAATCCCGGCATGCCCGTGCAGCTCGAGCGGTTCACCCCGATCGACACGAGCTAGAGCTACGGCTTGGAGCCCGGCTCAAAGCCACCAACGTTCCAGCACGCGCGCCAGACCGTCTTCGGAGTTGGGCGCGGTGACCTCGTCGGCGGCGTCGATCGCCTCCTGGTGGGCATTGCCCATCGCGACGCCGAGGCCCGCCCAGCGCAGCATCGGCACGTCGTTGGGCATGTCGCCGAATGCCACGACGTCCTCGGCGGTGATCCCCAGCGGCTGGGCCACTTCCGCGACTCCGGTCGCCTTGCTGATCCCGAGCGGGACCACCTCGATCAGGCCGTTGTTGGTGGAGTAGGTCATGTCGCCCTCGATGCCGACGTGCTTGGCCAGCGCGGCGATCATGTCCGAGCTGCGGGCCCCCGCCTTGCGGATCAGCAGTTTGACCGCGGGCGCGCTCAGCAGGTCTTCGACCGACACCTCGGTGTTGTCCGGGTTGAGCCAGGCATGCTCGTATCCCGGCGAGCTGACGAACTGCGGTGTGGCCGCGTCGTGCGCGGTGCGGCCCACCCGTTCCACGGCAAGCCCGGCGCCAGGGATGACCCGCGTGGCGATCTCGGCGAGCACTTTGAGCTGATCGGACGACAGCGTGCGGGCCGACACGATCCGGTCGGTGGACGCGTCGTAGATCACCGCGCCGTTCGCGCACACCGCCATCGGGGCCAGGCCGAGTGCGTCGACGATCGGCCCGATCCACCGCGGCGGACGGCCCGTCGCGAGCACGAACTGCGCCCCGGCGTCGACGGCGGCGCGCACCGCCGCCCTGGTGCGCGGGGTGACGCGTTCGTCTTCGTCGAGCAGCGTGCCGTCGACGTCCGTGGCGATCATGGCGGGCAGCATCAGTTCTTGTCCGCCTGCCTGCGGGCCCGCTCCGCGAGCTCGGCGTCGTCGAGCGCCCTTGCCTCGTCCAGGGTCGGAGCGCCGCCGCCGAGCCTGCGCGGCACCCAGTACTCGCCGCCCGGGTGCGGATAGTCCTCCTGCACCCCGTGCAGCAGAGTGGTCATCTCCGCGCGCAGTGCGGGCATCACCTCGTCGACGGTGCCGGCGGGCGCGAACGGCGGACCCACCGACACCGTGATCGGAATCTTGTTGCGGCCCACGTGTTTCGGGTGGTCCTTCGTCCAGATCCGCTGGGCGCCCCAGACGACGAGCGGGATGATCGGCACGCCGGCGTCGAGCGCCATGCGGGCCGCCCCGGACTTGAAGTCCTTCAGCTCGAAGCTGCGGCTGATGGTGGCCTCTGGGTACACGCCGACCAGTTCGCCCGCCCGGAGCAGCTCGACGGCCACCGGATAGGCGTCCCCACCGGCGCGGCGGTCCACCGGGATGGTCTTGGAGTGGTGGATCAGGAAGTTCACGATCCTCACCTCCTGCATCTCGGCCTTGATCATGAAGCGCAGCCTGCGCTTGCGGTACATCGCGGCCAACGCCGCGGGGAGGAAGTCAACGTAGCTGGTGTGGTTGATCGCCACCACCGCCCCGCCGACCGACGGGATGTTCTGCAGTCCGAGGTAGGTGATCCGGGTTCCGGTGACCCGCACCGCCGTCCTGCCCGCGATCTCGAGAGTGCGGAAGACCGGTTCCATGCCAGCCCTACCCCGGCGGCTCGTCCGGCGCGGATCGTTCGGCGCGGCGAGCCGCCTTCTCGGTTGGCCTCGTCGAGGTCCATCCGGTTGGCCTCCGCCAGCGTCGGCGCCCCGCCGCCGAGCCGATGCGGAACCCAGAACTCTCCCGCCGGATGGGGGCCGTAGGCGTCCTGGGCCCGCTCGAGCAGGTGCTGCATCCGGGAGTGCAGCAGCGCCGTCAACTCGGCGGTGGGCAATGTCGGGTAGATCGGCTCGCCGACGGTGATCGAGATCGGCACCTTCGGGCGCGCCATCTTGCGCGGGTGGCCCTTGGTCCAGATCCGCTGGGCGCCCCAGACGATGTGCGGGATGATCGGCACGTCGGCGGCGATCGCCATCCGGGCCGCCCCCGACTTGAATTCCTTGATCTCGAAACTGCGGCTGATGGTCGCCTCGGGATACACGCCGACCAGCTCGCCCTCCTTGAGCCGCTGGCAGGCCTCGGCGAACGAGGACGAGCCGCTGTCGCGGTCCACGGGGATGTGTCGCAGGCTGCGCATGATGGGCCCGCTGACGTGGGAGTCGAACACTTCCTTCTTGGCCATGAAGCGCACCTTGCGCCCGCGATGCTGCTTGTACGCGGGCAGTCCGGCAAAGGTGAAGTCGAAGTAGCTGGTGTGGTTGATGGCCACCACCGCACCACCTTTGACGGGCAGGTTCTCCACGCCGGTGATCGTGAACTTCAGCCCCTGCAACCGCCACACCAGGCGGGCGGCTTGAATGACAGTTCCGTATACCGGCTCCACCACCTCAGCCTAGTGCGGTTGTCCCCGCCGCCTGATGGAAAGGTGGGTCCGGTGAGCTTTCCAACTGAACCCGTGCCCGTGCCGAACTTCGTCGTCGACTTGGCGGACGGCCGGGAGGTGACCGCGGTGTGGCTCAACGAGCTCGGTGGCGTGACGTTCTCGCTCGCCGGCGAGGAGTTCGTCAAGGTGTATCCCGACGAACATGCGGCGCTGCTGATCTCCGAGGCCGAACGAATGCAGTGGGCGATCGGGTACCACCCGGTGCCACGGGTGCTGTCGTCCGGCCCTGGCTGGTTGCACACCGCGGCGCTGCCGGGGCGCTCGGCAGCCGATCCACACTGGGTGCTGCGGCCGCGCACCGCCACTCGCGCGATCGGGGAAGGTCTGCGCCGCCTGCACGACTCGCTGCCGGTCGACGCCTGCCCGTTCGGCGCGCCGTCGTGGGTGCCTGCGGACGCTCCGCCTGCCGACCTGCTGGTGGTCTGCCACGGCGCCGCACAGGCGCCCAACACCCTGGTCGGCGACGACGCCCTGTGCAGCGGGCACGTCGGCCTCCGTGATCTCGGGGTGGCGGACCGGTGGGCGGACCTGGCGGTGGCGACGATGTCGCTCGAGTCGAACTTCGAGAGCGGACTCGAAGCGGAGCTCCTCGACGCGTACGGCATCGACGACGACGACGAGCGGCTCGCCTACTACCGCGAGCGCTGGGCGGGACAACCGTCGGGGTCCGGCTAAACTCCAAGGCGAACAGATCGCCACTGGAAAGGGTATTCGTGCAGGTCACAAGCGTCGGTCATGCCGGTTTCCGGATCGACACCGCCGCGGGCAGCATCCTCTGCGACCCGTGGGTGAACCCGGCCTACTTCGCGTCGTGGTTCCCGTTCCCCGACAACACCGGGCTGGACTGGGACGCGCTGGGTGACGTGGACTACCTGTACGTCTCGCACCTGCACAAGGACCACTTCGACCCGGTCAACCTGCGCGACCACGTCAACAAGGACGCGGTGGTGCTGCTGCCCGACTATCCGGTTCCGGACCTGCGCACCGAGTTGGAGAAGCTGGGGTTCCACCGGTTCTTCGAGAGCACCAACTCGGTGAAACACCGGGTCAGCGGCCCCAAGGGCGACCTCGACGTGATGATCATCGCGCTGCGCGCCCCGGCCGACGGCCCGATCGGCGATTCGGGCCTGGTGGTCTCCGACGGCGAGACCGTCGCCTTCAACATGAACGATGCGCGCCCCGTTGATCTCGAAGTCCTGCACGACGAGTTCGGCCACGTCGACGTGCACATGCTGCAGTACTCCGGCGCCATCTGGTACCCGATGGTCTACGACATGCCCGCGCGGGCCAAGGAGGCGTTCGGCATCCAGAAGCGGCAGCGGCAGATGGACCGCTGCAGGCAGTACATCGCGCAGGTCGACGCCACCTGGGTGGTGCCGTCCGCAGGCCCGCCGTGCTTCCTGGATCCCGAACTCCGCGACCTCAACGACGATCACGGCGATCCCGCGAACATCTTTCCCGACCAGGTGGTGTTCCTGGACCAGATGCGCCGCAACGGCCACGACCGCGGGCTGCTGATGATCCCCGGCTCGACGGCGGAATTCACAGGCGCACAGTTGAATTCGCTGAGCCACCCGGTTCCCGACCCCGAGTCGATCTTCACCACCGGCAAGGCCGCCTACATCGAGGCATACGCCCAGCGGATGGCGCCGGTGCTGGCCGCGGAGAAGGCGCGCTGGGCACCGGCCGCCGGGGAGTCGCTGCTCGAACCGCTACGGGCCAGGCTCGAGCCGATCATGAGCCAGAGCGACCAGATCTGTGACGGCATCGGCTATCCGGTGGAACTGCGGGTACGGGGCGGAGGCCATGAAGAGACCGTAGTGCTCGACTTCCCGAAACGCGCGGTGCGCGAACCCGTTCCGGACGAGAAGTTCCGCTACGGCTTCGAGATCCCGCCCGAGTTGGTGCGCACCGTGCTGCGCGACGGCGAGCCGGACTGGGTGAACACCATCTTCCTGTCCACGCGCTTCCGCGCCTGGCGGGTCGGCGGCTACAACGAGTACCTGTACACGTTCTTCAAGTGCCTGACCGACGAACGCATCGCCTACGCCGACGGCTGGTTCGCCGAGGCGCACGACGACACCGCGTCGATCACCTTGGACGGCTGGGAGATTCAGCGTCGATGCCCACACCTGAAGGCCGACCTGTCGAAGTTCGGCGTGGTGGAGGGCACGACGTTGACGTGCAACCTGCACGGCTGGTCGTGGAATCTGACCAGCGGTCGTTGCCTGACGTCGAAGGGCCACGAGCTGAGGGTGTCGAAGGCGTGAGCGCGCAATACGACGACGGCCTGATCCAATTGGACAGGCAGGCGATCACGTTGCGCCGCTACCACTTTCCCTCCGGCACGTCGAAGGTCATCCCGCTGCGGTCGGTCCGCGGCTACCGGACCGAGTCGCTGGGCCTGCTGGTCAACCGCTTCCGCATCTGGGGTAGTTCGGACATGCGGCGTTGGCTTCCCCTCGACGTGTGGCGCCCCATCAAGTCGACGCTGATAACGCTCGACGTTCCAGGCACCAGACCCAGCCCTGCGTTCACGCCACTGCGCGCGAACGAGTTCGTCACGGTGCTGGACGAACTGCTCGAGCGTTAGCCCTCCCGGTTCGAAACCATCTGCCGGAGTTCGGAGTACGCGTCGGAGGCGGTGTCGTAGACCCGGACGATCGCCCGGTCGCCCGCCTGCAGGAAGGTCGACTCGCCGAGTGGCGTGTAGCGCGTCGCGCCGATTCCGATCAGCACGTTCTCGGGATGCCCGCTCGCGACCATGAGCGCGCCGACGTCCTCGAGTGGCGTGTCCGGCGAGCCCTTCTGATTGGCCAACCGCTCGGTGATCCAGTCGAGCAGCACCTCGCCGTAGTACGAGTAGCCCAGAAGTGGACTGTCGACGCCGTAGGCGTGTTCCTCTCCCGCGGCGGTGTGCAGATCGCACACCAGGCGCAGGGTCGCGGTGGGACCGTCGGGCGTCAGGTCGTCGACGTCGAAGAACTCGGCCGCCACGCCCTTCGACTGCGGACCCCAGTTCTTCTTGTGGCTGATCTTCGGCGCGTTCGGGCGCCTGATCGAGCAGTCGTTGAACGCACCCAGCGCGAAGGGTCGCAGCGACACCACGGTGTCGCCCTGCCAGATCACCCGGCATGCCAGGCCCACCTCGGGCTCGATCTGCAGGTTGAGCGGGCTGTCACTCTGCGGCAGCGCGATGGCGTCGTGCGACAGCGGGAACTCCCCGAGGAAACCGTCGTAACCCGGTGCGTACCAGGGGAAGATGCCCTTCGGCGCTTCGCCGTCAGAGGAGACGTTGACGAAGTCCGCGGCCTCTCCGGCCTGCTCCAGGTGGCCGGCGAAGTTGCCTGCCACACCGAAGCCGAACCAGGTCCGCAGTTCATCGAAGTCGAGTTCGATCATGGAGTCAGTTCCGATCTTCCGACGTAGGGCACCAGCGCTTCCGGGATCCGGACGCTGCCGTCCGGCCGCTGGTGATTCTCCAGGATGGCGACCAGCCAACGCGTGGTGCCGAGGGTGCCGTTCAGCGTCGCCGCGGTCTGCGGCTTGCCGTTCTCGTCACGATAGCGGGTGGACAGTCGTCGAGCCTGGAACGTGCTGCAGTTCGACGTCGAAGTCAGTTCCCGATAGGTGCCCTGGGTCGGGACCCACGCCTCGATGTCGAACTTACGGGCCGCCGAAGAGCCGAGATCGCCTGCAGCGGTGTCGATCACACGGTATGGTACATCGATCTTGGCGAGCATCTCACGCTGCCATGCCAGGAGCCGCTGATGCTCGGCTTCGGCTTCCTCGGGCTTGCAGTAGACGAAGGCCTCCACCTTGTCGAACTGATGCACGCGGATGATGCCGCGGGTGTCCTTGCCGTAGCTTCCGGCTTCGCGGCGGAAGCACGTCGACCAACCGGCGTAGCGCTTCGGCCCGGCGGACAGGTCGAGGATCTCGTCGGAGTGATAACCGGCGAGCGGAACCTCCGAGGTGCCGACGAGGTACAGGTCGTCGGCCTCGAGCCGGTAGATCTCATCGGCGTGCGCCCCGAGGAAACCGGTGCCGGACATGATCTCCGGGCGCACCAGCACGGGCGGGATGACGAGGGTGAAGCCGTTCTCGGTGGCCAACCGCACCGCCAGTTGCAACACCCCGAGTTGCAACAGGGCGCCGAACCCCGTGAGGAAGTAGAAGCGCGATCCCGAGACCTTCGCGCCGCGCTCCATGTCGATCAGCCCGAGCGACTCGCCGAGTTCGAGATGGTCTCTCGGGTTCTCGATCGCCGTGGGTTCGCCGACGGTGTCGAGCACGACGTAGTCGTCCTCGCCACCCGCCGGGACGCCATCCACGATGACGTTCGACAACGCCATGTGCGCGGCCGTGAACGCGGACTCGGCGACGGCCTGTCGGGCTTCGGTCTCCTTGACCTGTTCGGCCAGTTCCTTGGCGCGCGCCAGCAGGGCCGGCCGGTCATCGGCGGAGGCGGCACCCACCTGCTTGCTGGCCGCCTTCTGCTCGGCACGCAGGTTGTCGGCGGCGGAGATCACGGCGCGCCGCGTGGCATCGGCGTCCAACAGCGCGTCGACGAGGGCAGGGTCCTCGCCGCGCGCCCGTTGCGACGCGCGCACCCGATCCGGGTCTTCACGTAGCAGCTTGAGGTCGATCACGGCGCAACCCTACTTTCGGTCCACCGCCGCTGATGTATCGAGGTGGGGCGGGACCGCCTGAGCACAACCACATAACATTACAACTGCAACTCTTGTCACAGAACTCGACGCGCCTGTCACAATGGAGCCGATGTTGGACGCACCCGATCGCGAGGACCTGCTCGCCGACGAAGCTGCTCGGCCATCAGACCGGACGGCCTGGTGGCAGAGCCTGCACGCCGCTTCGACGCGGCGCGGGTTGCTCCTCACTGCCCTTGGCGGCCTGCTCATCGCGGGTCTCATCACCGCGCTGCCCGGCGGTGAGGACGGCAAGAACCCGATCGGTCTGATCAGCGGTACCGCCCTCGGCGCCCGCGGCAGCGACACGTTCGACCACGCCAAGAGCGGTGACTGCCTGAACTGGCCCGAGCGCACCCCCGACGCGGCGCAGATCGTCAATTGCACCGACGAGCACCGCTTCGAGGTGTCCGAGGCCATCGACATGCGCACCTTCCCGGGCAGCGAGTACGGGCCCACCGCGCCGCCACCGTCGCCCGCCCGCATCCAGCAGATCAGCTCCGAGCAGTGCCAGGCGTCAGCCCGCCAATACCTCGGCACCAAGTACGACCCCAACGGGAAGTTCAGCGTCAGCCTGCTGTGGTCCGGCGACAAGGCTTGGCGCCAGTCGGGTGAACGCCGCATGCTGTGCGGCCTCCAGCTGCCCGGTCCGAACAATCAGCAGTTGGCGTTCCGGGGCAAGATCGCCAACGTCGACCAGTCCAAGGTGTGGTCGGCCGGGACGTGTCTCGGCATCGACCCGGCCACCAACCAGCCGACCGACATCCCCGTCGACTGCGCAGCGCCGCACGCCATGGAGGTCACCGGCGCGGTGAACCTCGCGGAGAAGTTCCCAGGCGGGCTGCCCGCGGAGGCCGATCAGGATTCCTTCGTCAAGGACTCCTGCACCAAGATGACCGACGCGTACCTGGCCCCGATCCAACT
Organism: uncultured Actinomycetota bacterium; assembly: GCA_963735245.1. Taxonomy (GTDB): domain Bacteria; phylum Actinomycetota; class Actinomycetes; order Mycobacteriales; family Mycobacteriaceae; genus Mycobacterium. The sequence goes on along the minus strand of CAVTKI010000015.1, from coordinate 293,844 downwards.
GCGCAGCACGACCCTGACCCTGATCTACAGCACCATCTCGCTGCCGAGTTGGTCGGCTGGCAGCCATCAGGTGTCGTGCAGCATCGGCGCCACGCTCGGCAACGGCGGCTGGTCGACGCTGCTCAACAGCGCCAAGGGACCGCTGCTCATCAACGGGCAGGCTCCCGTGCCGCCGCCGGCCATCCCCGACGAGCGGCTGAACCTGCCGCCCATCCCGATGCCTGCGCCGGTCGACACGTCCAGCCAGACGTCGTCCCAGATCGACATGGGCCAGCAGGATCAGAGCAGCCAAAGCAACCAGAGCAGTCAGGCGAACCAGGGCAACCAGCACCTGCCCAACCAGTCGACGGCCACCAACGGCACGGGCACCACCGGCACGGCCACCACCGGGTCCGGCACCACCGGCACGGGGTCGGCCACCCAGACCTCGACGGCGCCGCCCGTGCAGGGCAACACGTTCCTCAACGGCCCGCCGCCACCGCCGGGGCCGCCGCTGGACGGGCCGCCGCCCCCGCCGGCAGCAGACGCTCCGGCTGCGGACGCACCACCACCTGCCGCACCCGCGGCCGGCCCGGCACCAGGTCCCGCGCCCGACCCTGGCGACCCGGCACCCGCAGTTCCGATACTGCCGCCGCCGGGGGCCTAGCGCCGATGGCCGTGCGGATGAGCCCGCAACGGTTCGACGAGCTGGTATCCGACGCACTGGACCAGATTCCGCCCGAGCTGACCGCGGCGATCGACAACGTCGTGGTTCTCGTCGAGGGCCGTCACCCCGACGAGCCCGACCTCCTCGGCCTCTACGAGGGGATCGCACTCACCGAACGTGACTCGTCGTACGGCGGAGCGCTGCCCGACGCCATCACCATCTACCGCGATGCACTGCTGGACATCTGCGACACCGAGGACGACGTGGTCGAGGAGGTCACGGTGACGGTCGTGCACGAGATCGCCCACCACTTCGGGATCGACGACGAAAGACTGCACGAACTCGGGTGGGCGTGACTGCGCGCGCCGGTGCGGATTCGTCGGCGCCTGGTGCTATGAACGGGACATGAGTACGGGATGTCGCGACTGCCGGGACGGTCTACAACACTGTCATGGCGCGCTCGTCCATCACGCGCGATCGAGGCCGGAGTGCACCGAAGCCGACTGCGAGAGCCCGGAAGTCGCGCATGCGTTCCGGCTCGACTGCGTCGCCATCGGGTGCACGTGTGCCCGCAGCGCGGCGGTGTCGGCCGGGTTGGCGGTCTGAGCGTCGATCAGCCCATCGGATCGGCGCCGCTCAGCGCGTCCTCGACCGGGTGCACATCGGGCTCCGGGTAGAACGGCGGCACCAGCGTGCTCCACTGCACACAACTCCAGCGGTCGTCGGTGATGGGGCTCAGCACGACGCATTCGGTGTTGGCCAAGTGGTGGTCCAGCGCGAAGCTGCCGTCCACGCCTGCCAGCACCGCTCCCACCAGGCGGATGGCGGCGCCGTGGCTCACCATCAGGATGTCGCCGGTCCACGCGTGGTCGTCGAGATGGCGCAGGCGCAGCTGCGTCACCACGGGAAGATAGCGGTCGAGCACCTGCTGACCGGTCTCGCCGCCGGGTAGCGGCTCGTCGAGATGGCCTTCGTGCCAGCGCTGGTAGGTGGCGTTGAACTGCTCGACCGCGGCCTCGTCGTTGCGGTTCTCGAGCTCACCGACCTGTACCTCGTGGATGCCCTCGAGGCGGTGCGGGGTCAGCCCCAACCGCTCGCCGATGTCGGCCGCGGTCTCGGTGGCGCGCAACGCATACGAGTGGGCCACCATCCCGACCGGATGACTCCAGTTCGCGGCGAAGTCGACGGCCTGCTGGTGGCCGAGATCGGTGAGCGCCTCGCCCGGCGGGCGCGTGTCGAGGCGGCGCTCCACGTTGGCGTGTGACTGCCCGTGCCGCACCAACACCAAACGCCCGCTCATCGCTGTTCTCTGCTCTTCGCGCAAGCGCTCATCGCTCCCCCTCCCGGAGGGCCGTCAGCCACCGTGTCGCCTCATCCATCGATGGCGGCACCGCCCCCGCCGCGGCACCCGTCGGCCACGAACCCAGATACCTCACGTCCCTACAACGACGGTGCAGCGCTTTGAGTGCCTGCGCCACCGGATCGTCGTCGATGTGCCCGACGCAGTCCAGGAAGAACACGTAGGTACCCAACTCGATTCTGGTGGGCCGGGATTCGATGCGGGTGAGGTCGATGTCGCGGATGGCGAACTCGGTCATCGCCGACACCAGCGCGCCGGGGACGTTGTCGAGGCGAAGGACGACCGACGTGCGGTCGGCCCCGGTGCGATCCGGCGGCGGCCCGGGCGGGCCGGCCAGGACGAACCTGGTGCGCGCGTTCGGCTCGTCGACGACACCGTCGGCGAGCAGGTCGAGTCCGAACCGCGCCGCGGCAAGGGACGTGCTGACACCGGCGTCGGCGAGACCGTTCGCGACGTCCTCCGCCGCCGCGGCATTGGAGGTGGCCGGCACGACGTGCCCCTGCGGCAGGTTCTCCGCCAGCCAGCGCCGAACCTGCGCGGCGGCCACCGGGAACGCGGCGACGGTCGAGACGTCCGCTGCCGCGGTGCCCGGCCGGACGACGATGCCGAACGCGACGTCGAGCGTGTGCTCGGCGTAGATCTGCACGGGGTCGCCGGTGGCCAGGCTGTCCAGTGTGGGCAGCACCGTGCCCTCGATCGAGTTCTCGATCGGCACGCACGCGAAGTCGGCGTCGCCCGTGCGCACCGCGGCAAGCGCGGCAGCGGGTGACTCGGACGAGATCGGCTCGAGGTCGGAGCCCGAGCCAGCGCTTGCGCCGGGGATCGCGCCGCCCGCCGCCAGCTGCAACAACGCCGCTTCGGTGAAGGTCCCCTGGGGTCCGAGGTAGGCGACGCGTGGCACCCGTCAACACTATCGGCTCGACCGACGGCGGCAGCGAAAGCTGAAATCGAAAGCCTTGCGCCCTTCAGTGAGGCTAGCCTAAGTTAGGGTCACCTCATTAACCGGAAGGTGATCCGATGACCGTACTGGCGCCGAGCACGGCCGAACGAATCCGTAGCGCATGCGCACGCGGGGGCGGCGCAATGCTGGCAGTAGAGGGCATCGAACCGGCCGCGACGCCCGTGCACCACCTGCTCGGCGACGGCTCGTTCGCCATCACGGTGCCTGCCAACGGTCTGCTGAGCGGCATGGTGGTGGCCGCGGGCGCGACCGGGGTTCAGGCGGTGCTCGAGATGACCGACTACGCCCCGCTGCCGCTGCGCGAACCGGTGCGATCACTGGTCTGGATTCGCGGCCGCCTGCACCACATCCCGGACCGCGACGTGTCCGACCTGCTCGACCTGATCGCCACCGAGAACCCGAATCCTGCTCTCCTGCAAGTGAACACGGGAACCGCGAAGTCGGCGGGCGGTGACACTCCGTACGCGTTGATGCGCCTCGAGATCGATTCCGTCGTCGTCGCAGACTCCACCGGCGCCGAGTCGGTCGGGCTGAGCACGCTGCTGAACGCGCAACCCGATCCGTTCTGCGCGCTGGAGTCCTGCTGGCTGCAGCACCTCGAGTCCGCGCACCGCGAGGTGGTCGACCGGCTGGCCAACCGCCTGCCCACGCCGCTGCGCCGTGGCCGCGTACGCCCACTGGGACTGGACCGCTACGGGGTGCAACTCCGGGTGGAGAACGAGGACGGCGACCACGACGTGCGGCTGCCGTTCGCCAAACCGGTCGACGACGTGACGGGCCTGAGCCAGGCCATCCGGGTGCTCATGGGGTGCCCGTTCCTCAACGGGCTGCGCGCTCGGCGCCTCTGAAGCGACCGGGGAAATTCGGGGGCAAAGCGATGTCGGGGCCGCTACCGTTGCTCCGGTGACAGGGCCGACGGACGAGCTGCTACCCGACCCGCGCAAGCGGACCATCCGGCTCGAGATCGCCGTCGTTCTCGCCGTGACGTTCGGCCTGTCCGCCTACACGGCGCTGGTCAGCCTGATCGAAGCGGTACTCCTCGGACTCTCGGGCCAGAAGGTCGCGCTCAACCGCAAGCTCTCGCCGATCGACCTGATCAACCTGGCGCTGAATCTGGCGTCGGTGTTCCAGCTCGTCGCGTGGGGACTGCTGGGCCTGTACCTGTTGTGGCGCAGCGGTTTAGGACCAAGCCGGATCGGGCTCGGGCGATTCCGCTGGCGCCCCGACCTACTCGGCGGGCTCGGCCTGGCGGCGCTGATCGGCATCCCCGGCCTCGGCCTCTACGTCGCGGGCCGGGCGCTGGGCATCGGGGTGTCGGTGGTGCCGTCCGAGCTCGGCGACACGTGGTGGCGCATCCCCGTGCTCCTCGCGGTGGCGTTCGCCAACGGCTGGGCCGAGGAGGTCATCGTCGTCGCGTTCTTCATGACGCGGTTACGCCAGCTCGGCATGTCGCCGGTCAAGGTGCTGGTGATCTCCAGCCTGTTGCGCGGCGCCTACCACCTCTACCAAGGCTTCGGTGCGGGCCTCGGGAACCTCGTGATGGGACTGGTGTTCGGCTACGTGTGGCAGCGCACCGGCCGGCTGTGGCCGCTGATCATCGCCCACGGCCTGATCGATTCCGTGGCGTTCGTCGGTTACGCGCTGGCCGCGGGTCACCTCGGCTGGTTGCGCTGACGCAGCGCGCCAAGCCCGTAGATTCTTGGCTGTGAACGACAACCGGCCTCCCGTACCGGGGCCGGACCCGCGTCGACCGGTCCCGCCGCGCGAACCGTCACAGGTGATGCGTCGCGACCCGCGTTACCAACAGCCGCCCCCGCCGTGGCAGCCGCCACCGGGACGTCGGCCACCGCCACCTCCACCGCCTCCTCCCCCGCGAAGGCCGCCGCCACCGACCAGCCGACCCCCGCCACCGCCGGCCAACCGTCCCCCCCACCGCGCCAGGCGCCGCCGCCACCGCGACCGCCCACTGCCGGCAAGCCCCGCCGCAAGCGACGCTGGGGTCGGATTCTGGTGATCTACCCGCTCGCCATCCTGCTGACCGTCGCCGTCGCGGTGGTCGCGGGAGGCTTCTGGCTCGACGGGCACCTGCACCGCATGCCGGTACTTGCCGACTACGCCGAGCGGCCCGCGCCGGGGCGCGGCACGACGTGGCTGCTCGTCGGCTCGGACAGCCGCCAGGACCTGAGCCCCGAGCAGCAGGCCGAACTCGCCACCGGAGGCGACATCGGCAACGGCCGCACGGACACGATCCTGGTGGTCCACGTGCCCGGCCTCGGATCGAGCACCCCCGCCACGATGGTGTCGATCCCCCGGGACTCCTATGTGGAGATTCCCGACCACGGGCAGGACAAGATCAATGCCGCCTTCGCCATCGGCGGCGCCTCGCTGCTGGCGCAGACCGTCGAGCAGGCGACGGGCATGCGGTTGGACCACTACGCCGAGATCGGCTTCGACGGCTTCGACCAGATGGTCGACGCGGTCGGCGGCGTCACGATGTGTCTGCCCGAGCCCATCAGTGACCCGCTCGCAGGCATCGAGCTGCCCGCAGGCTGCCAGGAACTCGACGGCAGGAACGCCCTGGGTTACGTGCGCAGCCGCGCCACGCCGCGAGCCGACCTCGACCGCATGATCAATCAGCGCCAGTTCATGTCGGCGTTGATTCACCGCGCGACCAGCCCGCTGGTGTTGGCGAATCCGCTGCGCTGGTATCCGATGGCACACGCCGCGTCGGGATCGGTCACGGTCGACGACGGTGCGCACATCTGGGATCTGGCCAGGCTGGCGTGGTCGTTGCACGGCACGGTCACGACGACCACCGTCCCGATCGGCGAGTTCACCGGCAGCGACTCGGGCTCGGTGGTGGTGTGGAACAGCGACGAGGCGAACCGGTTGTTCAAGGCACTGGCGGCCGACGAAGCCGTCCCTGCCGACGTGCTCGAAGCGGGCCAGCCCTAGCCAAGCCTTGCCTACCGAACGCCTCCAGCAAACTCACGTTTGCCGCTGTAGCGAACGTCACAGCACTTAGGTCAAGCTTGCCTGAATTAGGCATACCTTTGATGACAGTGCCTCTGACCTGCACTATCGTGGCCGTCATGACTGACGCGACGACACTCGACACGAAATTTCACCACCTCCTCCACGACCAGATCCGCACCGAGTTCACCGCCGCGCAGCAATACATCGCGATCGCCGTTCACTTCGACTCCGCCGATCTGCCGCAACTGGCCAAGCACTTCTACGCGCAGGCCGTCGAAGAGCGCAACCACGCGATGATGCTGGTGCAGTACCTGATCGATCGTGACGTCGAGGTGGAGATCCCCGGCACCGATCCGGTGCGCAACACGTTCGCCTCGCCGACCGACGCGCTGCGCCTCGCGCTCGATCAGGAGCGGGCGGTCACCGAGCAGATCAGCAGGCTCGCCGCCGTCGCCCGCGACGAAGGTGACTACCTCGGCGAGCAGTTCATGCAGTGGTTCCTCAAGGAGCAGGTCGAGGAGGTCGCGCTGATCACCACGCTGGTCCGGGTGGGCGAGCGCGCGGGAGCCAACCTGTTCCATCTCGAGGACTTCGTGGCCCGCGAGATCGGTGCGGCCACCACCGATGCCACGGCGCCGACGGCCGCGGGCGGCCGGCTCTAGACGTCCGGCTGGTCGCGGCCCGCTCCGGTCAGGCCGTTCTGCAGCCAGCCCTTGGTGCGCCCGGGGTGGTTGGTGGCGACCCATGCGACGCCGACGTCCCGGCAGTACCGCACGTCCTCGTAGTGGTCGACCGTCCAGCAGTACAGGGCGCGGCCGTGCGAGGCGGCCCGGTCGACCAGCTCGGGATGCTCGCGCAGCGTCGCGATCGACGGACCTACCGCGGTGGCGCCGACGGTGGTGGCAGCGCTTCCGCCCAGGTACCGCGACGTCTCGCCGAGGAGCACCGTCGGCAGCATCGGCGCCGCCCGGCGGATGCGCCAGACCGCGGCCGCGGAGAACGACATCACCACGGCACGGGACAGGTCGGCCGAGGCCGGCGAGGCGATGCCGTAGCGGTGCAGCAGCGCCAGCACCTTGCTCTCCACCAGCGCGCCGTACCGCACCGGATGCTTGGTCTCGATGAAGATCTTGATCGGCCGGTTCCAGTCGAGCACCTGCGCGATGAGGTGGTCGAGGGTGAGCAGTCCGGTGTCGCCCTGGCTGCCGTCCGGCCGCCAGCTGGCGTGCCAGGTCCCGTAGTCCAGCTCGCGCAACTGCGCCAGCGTCATCTCGCTGACCAGCCCGGTGCCGTTCGACGTGCGGTCCACCTTGCGGTCGTGCACGCAGACCAGATGGCCGTCACGGGTCAGCCTGACATCGCACTCCACGCCGTCCGCGCCCTCGCGCAGCGCGAGGTCGTAGGCGGCGACGGTGTGCTCCGGCCGGTCCGCCGACGCGCCCCGGTGCGCGACCACGAAGGGGTGGCCGCCGAGCGTGCCGTCGCCCGTGTTCACGAGGCTATGCCGCCGGTTCCCGCTGTCCGGCTTCAACCGCGACGGCGTCTTCGCTGTCATCGGTCTCGACGGGTGCGGGCTCGTCGCTGTATCGGTCGCCCTTCGACTCTCGTCGGCGACCATCACCCAGCGCTTGACGGGGCGGTCGACGGGCCTGCTCTCGAAGCCGAGCAACACCCGGTGAGCGAGCAGCAGTGCGGCGAGGGCGACGAGGTAGGCCACGATGGTCGTCACGGTGTTGTCGGCGATGCCCTGGGCGTCGCGGGTGAAGCTGGTGGCGATCGAGAACACCGAAACCAGCGTGCTGAAGATCCAGACGCACCACCACGTCACGATGGTGGGCCGCAGCCGGTTGAGCCTGCCCTCGGCGGCGGCCAGCTCGATGAGGTACACCGGCGCCCAGAACAGGTTGACGAACGGCACCAGGCAACCGGCCCGCATCTCCCACGCCGAGCGCGGATCCGTGGTGTCCCGGTGCGCGAACGCCAATGCCCGCCGCGCGATCAGCCAGTTCATCAGGACCACCACGCTGGCGATCACCGCGAACAGCGCCATCGCGCTGACTGCGACACCGAGCCACGTCGCGATCCCGGCCACCCACGGGTTCAACAACGTGCTGCGGTTGATCAGCAGCAGCGCATACCGGGCGATGTGCACGATGGCGGCCACCCCGAGGATCACGACGGTGGCCCACAGGGTTCGGCGCACCATCGCCGCGGACGGGCCGGAGCGCACCTCGGGCTGCGGCGTGGCCGGGTCGTACTGGACGTCGAACCGATCGGTCAGACCCCAGCGCGGGATGACCCCGTAGCGGGGCGTTGGCCCCAGTGGACGACGGATGCTGCGCGGTGGCGGCGCGGCGCCCGGCCGGACCGCGATCCAGCGGTAGCCCTGCGGGAGGCGTTGAGCCGTGGGTTGACCCGGCTGCAGCGCCGACGCGGTGGGCCGTTCACCCCACCGCTGATCTGGCGCGTCCGCCGTCGGTGCGAGCAGGGTGCCCTGGCAGCGGGGGCACCAGTCGCGGCGACGGTCGCGGACGTTCCACCGCGTCCCGCACCGCGAGCAGACCTGAATCACGCGACCAGCCTACGGCCCTCAGACGGTGCCGACGCCGCCGTCGTCGGTGACGACGGCACGCCCGGCCCCGGCCCACGCGAGCATGCCGCCGCTGACGTTGATCGGTTCGTATCCGTTGCGGGCGAGGTATTGCGCGACCCGCATCGATCGACCCCCTGCGTGGCACACCACGTACAGCGTGGCGTCGGGGTCGATCTCGTCGATGCGGGCAGGCACGTCACCCATCGGGATGTGCTGGGCGCCCGCGGCGTGGCCCCGCTGCCACTCGTCGTCCTCGCGGACGTCGAGCAGCACGACCGATTCGTCGAACGTCGTCGGCACGTCGACGAGTTCGGCCACGCCGACTTCGTCCTCAGACATCGGAAGATCCCTCGACCCGGCCCATGCCGACCATGCTGGCACGACAACCCCACCTGCGCACGCGTGTGAACACAGCAATCAGAGGGCTATCCACAGTTTCCACAGGTTCATCCACAGGCCCCGAGCGGGCGATGTAGGCCCTGAACCGCCGATTCTGTGTCGGCGCTGAAAGTGGCTGGGGATAACCCTGGGGGTCGCGCACGAGCATCGATCAACAGGCGACACGCGCCTGAGCGAACAGGGTTGGCGTGCTAACCATCCCTGTGAGTTGCCTGCGTATTCCCCTGTCTGAACCCTGTCAAACACCGAATCTCGCCCGGTCAGGGCTCGATTTTCGCGCCGGGGTGGCAAGGGCTATGATCGGCGTCACAGGCACCAGTTGTGATAGATCTCACTGGGGGACAGCGTTGATCGTGCAGGTCAGGAGTTCGTGATGGCAGCACAACCGTTTGGTCCTGGGTCGGCACTGCCGCCCACGGAGTGGAGCTCCTCCGCACACGTCTACACCCGCGGCCAGCAGATGGCCTGCGTGCGCGCGGGCGTCATCGCCCTCCTGCTGCTCGGCATCCTCGCGTTCATCGTCCTGTTCTGACCTGAACGACTGTTTGACTTAAACGACAGGCCGCCCCGGAGCGATGCTCCGGGGCGGCCGTCGTCGTTCGGTGTGGGCTCAGGCGGGCGGGTAGACGCCCATGTCCTTGGCCTTGTCGGTCTGCCAGAAGATGTCGGAGATCTCGTCGATCGTCTTCAGCAGCTTCTCGGCGACGGCGACGTCGGTCGACTTCTTGACGTCACCCGCGCCGTGGACGCCGTCCCAGAACAGCTGGTGCAGGTTCGGGAACTTCTCGAAGTGCTCCTTGGTGAAGAAGTCCGCCCACAGCACCATCAGGTGATGCTTGACCTCTTCGGCGCGCTGCTCCTTGATGATGATCGCGCGCGTCTTGAAGTGGTCGTCGTCGGAGTCGTGGAACTTCTTGAGCGTCTTCAGGCACGAGAGCGCCTCGATCTTGGCCTGCGCGGGATCGTAGACGCCGCAGTACAGGTCGCAGTGGGCATGGGCGGGGGTGGCGTTGGCAAAGAGTCGAAGCAGCATGCCCTTAACTTACCCTTTGGCCATGGCCGGAAACCATCCTTCGCGGCGCTGGCCGCTGCGCCGATTCGCGGTCGTGGAGGACTCGATGCGGCCGGCGCTCGGACCCGGCGACGGACTGCTTGCGCTGCGCTACGGCCGGGCCCGGCGGGGCCAGGTGCGGGTGTTCCCCGACCCGACACTCGACCCGACACTGCCCACCCGATGGCTCGTCAAACGGGTGGGCGACGTCCGCGGCGCGGGCCGCAGCGCGACGTTCGAGGCCCGCTCCGACAACCCGAACGCACCGGGGGTCGTCGACTCGCGGCGGTTCGGTTGGGTGCCTGCGGCGGGGTCGTACCGCGTGATCTGGACCGCTCGGGCGGCGAGCGCTCGGAGCGAGGCGCAGCAACCGAACCCGCTGACTTGCCGGACGCGTGTCCGCTTGCCGAGTGCGGCTGGCTGCCGCATGCTGAGGGATCGACCCACAGCCGTGTCGGGCGCCAACCGCGCAAGCACCGATCGGAGCCGAGATGGACACAGGAGCAGGCGGAGCCGTCCAAGTCTCACCCTTTCACGCGGGCGGATCACTGAAGGGGTTCGTGGTTTCGGGCCGGTGGCCCGATTCGACGAAGGAGTGGGCACAACTCCTGATGGTCGCGGTGAGGGTGGCGTCGCTGCCCGGATTGCTGGCGACCACAACGATTTTCGGAGTACGCGAAGAGCTGCCCGACGAGCCCGCCCCCGGCACCGTCGGGCTGGTGCTCGCCGAGGGCACTGTGGTCGGTGAATCCGCAATCCCCCCAGGATATTTCGCGCGGCGGATGCCGCCGGCACTGCTGATGCTGCATCCGCCGTCCGAGACCATGCCGTCGCTGCCCGAATGCTCGGGCGCGGCATCGGGTTGCGTACTGCTGCCGGGGATCCCGCATCTCGGCCTCGAACATCGGGCCGCCTGGGTCGAGGCCGAGTCGGATGGCACCGTCACCTCGATGGTCAGCCGCGTCGGCGTCGACCCGATCAGTCATCCCGACACCGCCATTCTGGCCATGCTGCTTGCGGCATAAGGGGTTTCGAAGCTCGAGGTTCGTAGCTCGAAATCATGGATACGGGTTCCCGAACTCGGCTTGGACGCTGGCGTCGTTGCTGGACGGCCGCTATCGTCGTGTCATCAGCGAAGGGGAGTAGCCCCCAATCGTCGTGTCGACATACTGGCGCAAGCCCGGCACGCGAACCGCGCAAGCGGTGGGCGAGACCTTCGACGAACTGCCCGATTACGCCATGGACATCTGGCGCACCGGGCGAAACGTCGAAAGGTTCGTCATGCTATCCGCCGCTCTGGTCAGCCTCGGTGTCGTCTTTCTCGCCGAACTCGGCGACAAGTCCCAGCTCATGACCATGACGTACGCGCTGCGGCATCGGTGGTGGGTGGTGCTCTCCGGGGTGGCCATCGCGGCCTTCCTGGTACACGGTCTGTCGGTCACCATCGGCCACTTCGTCGGCCTCACCCTGCCCGAGCGCCCCATCGCGTTCGCCGCGGCCATCGCGTTCCTGCTGTTCGCCGCGTGGACGTGGCGCGACAGCCGCGGGGGCGGGGACGACGACGTGAAGGCGGTTCCCGAACCGCGGTACGTCATCTTCGCGGTCATCTCGTCGTTCGTGCTGGCCGAGTTGGGCGACAAGACCATGCTCGCCACCGTCGCGCTGGCCAGTGATCACAACTGGGCGGGCGTGTGGATCGGCGCCACCGTGGGCATGGTGTTGGCCGACGGCGTCGCGATCGCAGTGGGTCGGCTCCTGCACCGGCGGCTGCCGGAACGCTTCCTGCACGGCATGGCCGCACTGCTGTTCCTGTTGTTCGGCCTCTGGCTGCTCTTCGACAACGCACTCGGCTGGCCCTGGGTGGCCGTGGCGTCGACCGCCGGGGCGGCCGGGCATCGCCGTGATCACCACCGTCGTCCGGTTCGCGAGGAGCCGACGGAGCGCGCGTGACGGTGCCGCGGCACTGGAATCGTCGCCCAAAACCACTGCCTAAGGCCCTGGCTACCCCTGGTCAATGGTCTAACGAAATGATGGTAGCCGTCCGCACCGCGGGACGACGTGCACGAAGCCGGCGAAAGCAGCTACCAGATACTGAAACGGTTTAATTTCTGAGCAAAGGACGATCTTCGTAGGTTCGCAGTTGGTGAACGGTTGCCGACAGTGACCTTTGAGACTGCTGTGACGAACGGACCGCGCCCCTGTGAGTTCGGCAAAACAACTCGAGCGTTATTATTTGCTTAGCCGTGTCGACAGGCGTCGGCGTCAATTTTCCGAGGAACCGCTGCTAGGCGGCGTGGCAGCGGGTCCGACGGAAAGGGTAGGGTCGAGTTTTCGGTGGTTTGCACTTGGCTCTCGGCATATCTCTCGCTACGATGATCAGCAAATACGCCGCCGAAGACGACCGCAGTATCGCTAAGTGGAGGATTAACCGATGAGCATGACCTTCGCCGCCAGGCTGAACCGCCTGTTCGACACCGTCTACCCGCCAGGACGTGGTCCGCATACGTCGGCTGAAGTGATCGCCGCCCTGAAGGCCGAAGGCGTCACCATGTCGGCCCCGTATCTCTCGCAGTTGAGATCAGGCAACCGGACGAACCCTTCGGTCACCACCATGGCCGCACTTGCCAACTTCTTCCGGATCAAGCCGGCCTACTTCACCGATGACGAGTACTACGAGAAGCTCGACAAGGAGCTGACGTGGCTTGCCAACATGCGCGACGAGGGCATCCGCCGTATTGCGGCACGCACCGTCGGGCTGTCCCCCGAGGCCAAGCAAGACCTGGTGTCCAAGGCCGACGAGCTTCGTCGCCGCGAGCACCTGGACGATTAGCCCTACGTCGCTGACGTCGCCGCGGTCGGCGAAATCGGATCGATGATCCGATCAGGCCGCGGCAACGCCGACCTTACGGTCGAGCTTTCGATACTGGTCGGAGATCGCGAGGATCCACTCGCGGTCGGAGTACGACGGTGGCTGGCGTAGCCAATTCGGTCCGGGAAACCGGGAGTTTGCCGTATCTCGATCTGCACCGCGACCTGCGTTGATCCACTGGCGATCCGTAGTGCCTGCTCCTCCGGCGGCACCGACAGTTCGGCCGGATCCGACGACTCGTCGACCTCGTCTTCCGTCTCGAGCGTGCGCGTGGCCTCGAGGTAGAGCGCATCGGAGATGAGCGACATCTGCTCGGCGACGCGGAACAACAACGGGCCCCTTGGCCGCACACCGATCCCGACGTTGGGATGGCGCTTGTTCAGTTCTTCGAGCAGCGGCTGAATCACCCGGAGCTCACGTCTGGCGCCGAACCAGTCCTCGATACTGGGGAGCAGCGACCCGCTGGCCACCACGAGCATCGCGCAGCCCAGCAGCGTGGCCGCCGCGCCAACCCCGACGAACCGGGTGCTGCCCGCCGCACGAAGCAGGAAGAAGGCGCTCGCCAGCACGATGAGCGCGATGCCGATGGTGAACACGAACAGCGCCCTGCCCCGGCGGGTGCGGTTGGAGTGACGCGCCCCCGCCCACGCGACGAGTGTCAGCGCCAACAGCACGTAGAGCAGCGGCAGCAGCCACGACAGCGACGTGGACCCGGGGCCCAGGTTGCGCAGCAGATACTGCTCGGGGGCCATCTCCGGCTGCTGCGGCGCCGTGAAGAACGCCGCCAGTGTCAGCGCCGCGATGACGGCGGCGACGGCGTACTGGACGATCGCGATCCGTCGGATGGTGGCAGGCTTGCGGCTCGACGAAGCCGACGTGATCATCACGCAACTGCCTGCGGCACAAGTGATCAAGGCGACCTGGCTGAGCACCGTCGACACGTTCGGCCAGTGCAGCATGGTGTCGATCAGGAGGGTCAGCGGCTGCCAGTTCAGTGCGGCCACGAATCCGAGACTGCCCAGCGCGAGGATCATGGCCGCGCTGACGAGTGACTGCTTGTTGACGAGGGCCCAGCCGATGCGCAGGCCGGTCGCCAATCCGAGCAGACCGGCGATCACCCAGACGATCAACCAAACGCCTCTCCGAGCCGCACCTGCACGATCGACGAGCGATCGGACGGGAGTCGGCCGAGTCGATAGATGAGGAGCGCGGCGAAGTCCTCGGCCTCCTGCTCGTGCGTCCTCGCCGCTGGGACCCATGCAGCCGGTCCTCTGGTTGAGCATGTACCCGATCAGATCGGAGCTGGCCAGTTCGGTGGTGTCGAGGGCCGCCTCGACGACGGAGATGCCGTCGTGACCCAGAACCAGGTGACCAAGCTCGTGAGCGAGGGTGCGGTCGCCGGCGGGAAGGCCCTTCTGGATCAGGAAGACGTCTCGGTCGACGTACTGGCGCCACTGGCCGCACACGCCCGCGGGCAGGTCGGCCATCTTGAGCTCGATGGGTCGACTGCGATCGCCGGCTACGGCGTCGACCAGACGGGCGAGTGAAACCTCGCCACGTCTGGGGGCGAGGTCGAGCACCTCGTTGACGGCGCGGGTTACGCGACGGCTGGCAGGCATGTAAACCCCCTCTCGACGAAGTCCACTATGACGTGTTCGATCCCGTGGGAACGCACTATCCGGTCAACCCATGAATCGCGCCGTGCTTCCGGTTCGCACGGAGCGGCCCGCTCTCGCCTGCCGGTACCCGATCAACCCACCGGCGCCGGTGAGGATCAGGATCCCGGACAGGCCGGGCACGGCCACCGCCGCGACCTGACCGAAGCCTGCGGCCCGCAGATACTCCATGTAGCCCATCCGGTACGACGGCGCAGGCAAGGCCTGATTGCCTGCGCTGAATGCCGGTGGCGACTCCTGCTGCCTGCCCGATTGTGCTGGCGGCGGTTTCGACGCGCCGCCATGCGTGGACGCCGGCGGCTTCGGGGCAGCCGGAATGCCCGGGCGCGGAACGACTCCCGGCCCTCCGGCGCCACCGACCGCGCCGCCGCCACCGCCTCCAGCCCCCGTGGCTGCGGGGAAGCTGGGGATCACGATGACCGGCAGGGTGATCGGTGCGAACGGCACCTCGGACGCCGCGGTGGCCAGGCCGGTGACGGCGTCGAGGAACGGTTCGATGATGCCGGGCAGCTCGGGAACGATCTCCCGCGGGATGTACGGAATGGGCAGCTGCATCGCCGGGGGAAGCGGCGGCTTCCAGGCCGGCGGGACATGGGTGCCGTCGCTGCCGCCGACGCTGCCGGGGGGCAGGCCAGGAGGCGGGCACCCAAGCCACCACGACCACGGCCAGCCGAGTCCCGGTTGGTGCTCCCCCTCGTCGGGGGGCTTCGTGCCGTCGCCGTCCTTGGTGCCGTCTCCGGTGGGGGTCGGGGGAGGCTGGCTCGGCGATGTCGACGACTGGCTCGGTCGACCTCGCCGGTGGCCTCGGTTCCGTTCGCCAGCCGGGATGCGCTTCCCTGCGCCTGTTCGCTGGACGATCGCGCCGCCAGTTTGCGGAGTAGGCGTCGATTCCGCCTCGCTGAGTTTGCTGGACGGCTCGGTGGAGATGGTCGTCGGAGCCGCCTCGGTGGTACGCGGCGCCTCGGTCGTCGGCGCCGTCTCAGTTCCGGTGGCCGCAGTTGCCGTCGAGCCCGCCGTGAGACCGTTGCGGCCGTCCCCGACCTGCGAACTGGGCTTCGCCCCGCCCTCTGCGCTTCCCGCACCGGCCGCAACGCCGCCGGGGACAGGGGCTCCGGTGGTGGCGGGTGCGGGCTCGCCGGTGCCGGCAGCCGTGCCCTCGCTCTGCGTACCGCTCGTATCGCCACCGTCACCAGGCTCGGGGGCAGCAAGCGCCAGGGACGCACCGGTACCAGCAATGAGCAGCCCCGATGCCATCAGGGCCGCAGCCGCGGCGATGCGCACACGCGGAGCCACGTCGTCACCACCCCTCACGACATCATTAGTCCGCCTCATTGATGCCCAATGATTGTCGCACAAACCCGCCGAACTGTTTGCTGGAGGACCTGAGGTCCCCGTTCGGCGAGGGGCGGAGCCGACCCTCGGCCTGCACGGCGATAGGGTTGAGCACACCAGCGCAGCCATAATCGCGGGATCTCGACGGAATTGACTGGGAGGCAGCCGGGATGGGCCTGTTCACGCGACGCAAGAGCCGCGCAACCCGACGGGCCGAGGCCCGCGCCATCAAGGCGAAGGCCAAGCTGGAGGCCAAGCTCGCCGCCAGGAACGACGCTCGCCGGATCAAGGCCGACGGCAAGCGCCAGACCGCCGCGATCAAGGCCGGCCTGAAGTCGCAACGCGATAGCGACAAGGCCGCCATCAAGGTTGCTGAGACACAGCTCAAGGCCGCCAGAGAAGGTAAGCTGCTGTCCGTCTCCCGGATTCGCCGGACCCTCACCATTTCGCGTCTGCTTGCCCCCGTCCTGGTGCCGATCGTCTACCGCGCCGCGATGGCCGCACGTGGCATCATCGACCAGCGCAAGGCGGACCGACTCGGGGTGCCGCTCAGCCAGCTCGGGCAGTTCTCCGGGGTCGGCGGCGGGCTGTCCGCACGAATCTCCCGCGCCGAGCAGTCGCTCCGTCAGGTCGCCGAGGCCAAGCCCAAGGACGCCGAGACGAAGCAGTTCGTGGCCGCGATCAACGATCGGCTCAAGGACCTCGCGGCGGCGGTGAACACCGCCGAGGGCATGGCCCCCGCGCCTCGCAAGGCGGCGCACGCCAGGATCAGCGAGCAGTTGGACGGTGTCGACGCCGACCTGATGGCCCGGCTCGGCGTGGTCTAGCGACGTGATGTCCGGCTCCCCGTCACCCGCGTCTCAACTGCGGGGTCTGGCTGCCGGCTCACTGACGGTGGCGCTGGCCGCCGCCGCCCACGGTGCCGCAGGCGGCGCCGTCCCGTCCGGTGCGACCGCGGCGGAGCTCGGCCTGCTTGCCGTCACGATCGGGGCACTGTCCGCGACGATCGCTGGGGGCGAGC
The DNA here is from genome assembly GCA_963735245.1 of uncultured Actinomycetota bacterium. Classification (GTDB taxonomy): domain Bacteria; phylum Actinomycetota; class Actinomycetes; order Mycobacteriales; family Mycobacteriaceae; genus Mycobacterium. The sequence continues at coordinate 276,960 of CAVTKI010000015.1, read as the reverse complement.
GGATCCGGGTGCAGCTGGCATTGCTGGCAGCGGGCCAGCTGCTCGCCCACATCCTGCTTGGGACCGTCGGCCACCACCACGGAAACGCCACGGGCCCGTCTGCCGCGACGATGGTGCTCGCGCACCTGATCGCCATCACGTGCGGGGCAGCTCTCATCGCGACGGCGGAGTACCTGTGCTCCGCGCTGTCGCGGGCGGTGCGGGCGGCCGATCCACCCGCGTCCCCTTCCGGTCACTGGCGCACCGACGCCCGCATTCCGGGACGCCGATCAGCCGTTGCGTTCCGCACTTCTCCTTGCCGCGTCGATGTCGCATCGGGGGCCGCCGGTCGGCGCAGTTCGCTGACCGACCACCCCCGTTCCGACACACAGAAGGCAACAACTCGACATGAGACCGATCCATCGGGCGTTCTCGCGCGCCCTCATCACGACCGCCGCCATCGGGGCGGCGACGTCCATCGCCCTGATCTCCGGTGCCGCTCCGGCCTGGGCCCACGTGCACGTCGCTGCCGACCACGCCGCGCCGGGAAGCACCGCCGTGCTGACGTTCCAGGTGCCCGGCGAATCCGAAACAGGCGCTCTGACAACACAGCTGAGCGTTGCGCTGCCGAACGTGGCATCGGCCAGGGCCGAGGTGATGCCCGGCTGGACGTCCCGTTTCGAGCGCAACGTCGCCGCGGGCACCACGAGCTCGGTGACCTGGACCGCCGCGCCGTCGGTCGGGATATCGCCCGACCAGTTCGCGCTGTTCCGGATCTTGGTGACGCTGCCCAACCAGCCGTCCGTCAGCCTCCCCGCGACGCAGACGTACTCGGACGGGCAGGTGGTCCACTGGGACCAGCCGCCGCTGCCCGGCGGCGGCGAGCCCGAACACCCGGCGCCGATTCTGATGCTGTCCGGGACGGCGGCGCCCGATGCACTCCATGGCCGGACCGCCCGCGCCCGAAGCGACGGCGGCACCGACGGGGCAGCCTGTCGCCCAGGCACCGGCGGCCTCCGACGACACGGCCCGCTGGCTGGCCGGCGGCGCGCTGATCGTGGCCGCAGTGGGCGTCGTGCTGGCCGTCGTGGGGCGGCGCCGCACGTGATCCGCAGGGTCGCGGGCACGGTGTTCGTGGTCGTGTGGTTGGCCGTCCTGGCGCTCGCCGGCGCCGGGACGGCCTCCGCCCATGCCATCCGCATCTCCACCGATCCCGCGCAGGACGCGGCGCTGAGCCAGGGTCCCGGCCGGGTCAGCGCCACGTTCAACGAGAAGCTGCAGACCAGCTTCGCGGCCATGACGCTGGTCGGCCCCGACGACAATCTGTGGTCGACCGGTCCTGCCAAGGTGGACGGCGCCGTCGCCAGTGTCGCGCTGCTGCCGTTGGGCCCGATGGGCACCTACACGGTGAACTATCGGGTCACCTCGGCGGACGGTCACGTCGTGTCGGGGTCGTGGTCGTTTCGGCTGACGCAGGCCGGGACCGGCACACCGGGGCCGCCCGTGGCTGCGCCCGGTCCCGATGACGGCGGCGTCCCGATCTGGCCGTTCGTGGCGGCGGCCGTGGTGATCGTGGCCGCCGGCGCGTGGTGGGCGGTGCGACGGCGGCCGTGACGAAGCTTCGGACGGTGGCCGCGGGCATCACCGTGGTCATCGCCGCGGCGGTGTGCGCGTGGGGCCTGGCGTTTCCGCAGAACTCGTTGGCCGACACGGTGATTCGGGCGTTCGCCGACTGCGCCGCTGTGGTCACGCTTGGCCTCGCCGTGGTCCCGATGTTCGACGTCGACCGGTATCGGCACGAAGTCGCGGATCGGGCCGCTCGGCCGCTGATCCTCGCCTCGGCGGTGTGGGCGGTGGCGGAAGTGGTTCGCCTCGTGGTCTCGGCGGCACAGGCCGCGGGGGCGTCGGCGGTGCGGGTCGGCGTGCGCATCACGCTCGAGTTCGCCACGGTCACCACCGCAGGGCGGTCCGGGCTGGTGTGCGCGGCGGCCGCCGTCGTGGTCGCCGTGGTGGCGACCGTGGCGTCGCGCATGCGGTGGAAGCCGGCCCTCGGCGTGGTGTTGGCCGGTGCGGCGGCGGTCGGTCTGACCGGGCGCAGCCTGATCGGTCACCTGTCGGAAAGCCCCGTCGGCGGTCTCGCGGTCGCCGTGCACGCACTGGCCGCGGCGCTGTGGTGCGGGGCGCTGGCGGCCATGGTCCTGGTGGTCGAGCACCGCGGGCAGTGGGCTCGCATGTTGCCGCGCTTCTCGCAGGTGTCCCTGTACTGCGTGGTGACGCTGGTGGTGTGCGGAGCCGCGGCGGCGATCGTCACGCTGCACTCCCCCGCCGAGCTCGTCACGACGGGCTACGGCCGGTTGTTGTCGGCCAAGATCGTCCTGACGGCGGCGCTGACGGCCCTGGCGTGGCGCAATCGCAGTTGGTGGCTGCCCGCCGCGCGGTCACACCGGGCTACCGCGGGCGTGTCGCGTCTACGGTCGCGGATCGAGTTGGCGGGCATGGCCGTGGCGCTGACCCTGGCCGCCGCACTGGCGGTCACGGGATAGCAACCAAACCCCAACTGGCATGATGGGGACACTGCCCGGCCCAACAACCGCACGCCGATCGCGCTTTGGATGAGAACTGCAAAGGAGCAGCAGATGGCAGACCAGCAGGGTCGACCGGACGAGCAGCCCGCCGAACGGCCGCCCACGCCGGAGCCGGCACCGGAGTCGGCACAGGAGTCGGCGCAGGACTCGGCGCAGCCGCCACCTGCGAAGAAGGCCCCCGAGAAGGCGGCCAAGAAGGCACCGGCCAAGAAAGCTCCGGCCAAGAAGGCTCCGGCCAAGGCCGCCAAGAAGGCGGCGCCTGCCAAGAAGGCACCGGCCAAGAAGGCGCCCGCCGAGCCGCCGCAGCCCGCACCGACGCTTGCCGACACCAACGGCTCCCGGTCGGCCAGCACCGCCGCCAAGGAGACCGCCGCACAGGCGAAGTCGACCATCGCCACTGCGAGCAACGCCGCCATCGCGCCCGCTCCCGGCCCACCGCCCTCCCGGCTGCCGATCGCCGCGGCCATCGCGGCAGGAGTGCTGGCGATCCTCGTGGTTCTGCTGGCGCGTCGTAACGCCGAAGACTGACGCCGCCGCCGCCGGCCACGCTGGCTAGCATCGACCGGTGACCGTTACGCCTCGCGCCACCGCCGACCTCGTCGACGAGATCTACCCCGACGTCCGAAGCTGCGATCTGCAACTGCAGAACTACGGCGCGACGACGATGTTCGCCGGGCAGATCTCGACCGTGCGCTGCTTCCAGGACAACGCGCTGCTGAAGTCCGTGCTCTCGGAGCCGGGAAACGGCGGTGTGCTGGTGATCGACGGGGACGGCTCACTGCACACCGCGCTGGTCGGCGACATCATCGCCGGACTTGCCGTCGACAACGGCTGGGCCGGGCTGATCGTCAACGGGGCGGTGCGGGACGCGGCGACGCTGCGCACCATGGACATCGGCATCAAGGCGCTCGGCACCAACCCGCGCAAGGGCACCAAGACCGGCGAAGGCGACCGCGACGTGGCGGTCACCTTCGGCGGTGTGACGTTCGTTCCCGGCGAGGTCGCGTACTGCGACGACGACGGGATCGTGGTCGTCTCGGCCGACTAACCCCGCCGAGCAGTCGCAAAAGCCCCTCATTTCACCGAAATGAGGGGCTTTTACGTCTGGTCGCGTGGCTTGACTAAACCGTCACGGGCACACGGTGTTTGGTGAAGTGCAGCGCCTCGTCGTCCACCTTGCCCTGGCGGATCATCCGCACGTCGAAGAAGTAGTTCTGCTTCAGCTTCCACGGCGCCTTCGAGCCCGACTTCGGCAGACGTGTCCAGCGAACGCAGCACGTAGCCGGGGGTGAAGTCCATGAGCGGCCGCTCGCTCGACGTCGTCGCCGGGATGCTGCGGGTACCACGGTGTCGAAACCGTTGGCGTCCATGTAGTTCAGCACGCGGCAGACGAACTCGGACACCAGGTCGGCCTTCAGCGTCCACGACGCATTGGTGTAGCCGATGGTGAACGCCATGTTCGGCATGCCCGACAGCATCATGCCCTTGTAGGACATCGACTGGGTCAGGTCGAGCGGGCTCGCCGTTGCGCCGGATGGCCGCGCCGCCGAACAGCCGCATGTTGAGACCCGTTGCGGTGACGATGATGTCGGCGTCCAGCACGTCGCCGGAGTTGAGCTTGATGCCCTCGGGGACGAACCGGTCGATGGTGTCGGTGACGACGTCGGCGTTGCCCTTGCGGATGGTCTTGAACAGGTCGCCGTTGGGCGCCAGGCACAGCCGCTCGTCCCACGGGTTGTAGCGCGGGCCGAAGTGCTTCTCGACGTCGTAACCCTCGGGCAGTCGACGCTGCGCCATGGTCAGCAGCGTCTTGCGCATGTACTTCGGGAAGCGGCGGGCGAGCTGGTACTGGGCGGTGCTGAAGATGATGGCCTTCCACCGGTTGACCACGTGGGCGGCCTTCTCGGGCAGGTACTTGTTGGCCTTGGCGGCGATCGGGTCGACGTCGGGCAGTGAGCCGACGTAGGACGGCGAACGCTGCAGCATCGTCACGTGTCCCGCGCCGCCGTTGACCAGGGCGGGGATCAGCGTGATCGCCGTGGCGCCGCTACCGATCACGACGATCTTCTTGCCCGTGTAGTCGAGGTCGGTCGGGCCAGTGCTGCGGATGCACGATGGTGCCCGCGAAGTCCTCGGAGCCCTCGAACGTCGGCGAGTAGCCCTGGTCGTAGTTGTAGTAGCCCGTGGTGGCGAACAGGAACGAGCAGGTCATCGTGACCTCTTCGGCGCCGTTGTGAACGGTCACGGTCCAGCGGTTGTCGGCGTCGGACCACTCGGCGGCCGTCACCTCCTGGCTGTACCGGATGTTCTTGTCGATGCCGTTCTCGGCGGCGGCCTCCTTGATGTAGGCCAGGATCGACGCGCCCGTCGGCGATGGCCTTGGCCGAGGTCCACGGCTTGAACCGGAAGCCGAGGGTGAACATGTCGGAGTCCGAGCGGATGCCCGGGTACTTGAACAGGTCCCACGTGCCGCCCATGCCCTGCGCGGCGCTCGAGGATCGCGTAGGTCTTCGATGGGCAACGGTCCTGCAGGTGCCAGGCGGCACTGATGCCGGAGATGCCGGCGCCGACGATCAGAACGTCGAGATGTTCGGTCATGGCGACACGTTATCAACACCGTGTTGAATAGGTCAACAGTGTGTCGAAAAACTCGACAGGGCGTAAGGTAAACCGCGTGACCACAGCCAGCCCAGCCCGCTCAGGCCGCGGTCGTCGATCGACCCGCCCGTCCGGTGAGGACCGCGAGGCCGCCATCCTGCGCACCGCCGAACGGCTGCTGGAGACCAGCAAGTTCGCCGACATCTCGGTCGACGACCTGGCCAAGGGCGCGGGCCTGTCCCGGCCGACGTTCTACTTCTACTTCCCCTCCAAGGAGGCCGTGCTCCTCACGCTGCTGGACCGCGTGATGGTGGAGGCCAACTCCCGGCTCGGATCGTTCGCCTCGGTGCTCACCGCTGACCGCGATGCGTCACTGCGAGCCGGCATCAACGCGTTCTTCGCGACGTTCGCCGCCCATCCCGCGGTGTGCGCCGCGGCGGCGGAGGTCAAGGCGAACAGCCCCGAGGTCCGCGAACTCTGGGCGGACTTCATGCAGCGGTCGATCGACCACACCACCGGGGTCATCGAAGCGGAGCGCGCCAACGGCGACGCCCCGGTGACCCTGCCCGCGCACGAGTTGTCGACCGCGCTGAATCTGATGAACGAGGCGGTGATGACGTCGTCGATCGTCGGCTATGCGCCGTCGATGCCCGCCGACCGCATCCTGGACACCCTCGTCTTCATCTGGCGCACCACGATCTACGGCGAATCCCGCGTAGCTCGTCGGACCCGGATGCGAACATATGTTCGTGTCGGATCCGGCGGGCAGGAGCGAAGCGACCCGGGGAATCGGGTGCGGCGGTCGGGCGAGGCGACCATCCTGCACGCGGACCTCGACTCGTTCTACGCATCGGTCGAGCAGCGCGACGACCCCACGCTGCGCCGTCGCCCCGTGATCGTCGGGGGCGGCGTCGTCCTTGCGGCGAGCTACGAAGCCAAGGCCTACGGCGTGCGCACCGCGATGGGCGGGCGCCAGGCCAGGCAGCTGTGTCCGCACGCCATCGTCGTGCCACCGCGCATGTCGGCGTACTCGGAGGCCAGCGCGGCGGTGTTCGAGGTGTTCCGCGACACCACTCCCCTGGTCGAACCCGTGTCCGTCGACGAGGCCTTCCTCGACGTCGGTGGCCTGGGCAGGGTGTCGGGCACGCCCGTGCAGATCGCGGCCCAACTGCGGGCGGCGGTCCGCGACCGGGTGGGGCTGCCCATCACCGTGGGCATCGCGCGCACCAAGTTCCTGGCCAAGGTGGCCAGCCAGGAGGCCAAGCCCGACGGCCTGCTGCTGGTGCCGCCCGATCGTGAGTTGGCCTTCCTGCACCCGCTCCCCGTGCGCAGGCTCTGGGGCGTCGGCGCCAAGACCGCGGACAAGTTGCACGCCCACGGCATCCACACCGTCGCCGACGTCGCCGAACTCAGCGAGGCGATGCTCGGCTCGATGGTCGGCGGTGGCATGGGCCGCCAACTGTTCGCACTGTCGCACAACGTCGACAGGCGGCGTGTGGTCACCGGTGTGCGGCGACGCTCGGTCGGGGCGCAGCGAGCGCTCGGCCGGGCGGGAAACACCATGTCCGACAGCGAGATCGACGCCGTCGTGATCAACCTCGTCGACCGCATCACCCGCCGGATGCGCAAGTCCGACCGCACCGGAAGGACCGTGGTGCTGCGGCTGCGGTTCGACGACTTCGGAAGGGCGACCCGATCACACACCATGCCGCGCGCGACGGCGTCCACCGATGCCATCCTCGCCGCCGCCCGCGCTCTGGTGGCAGCGGCGGGTCCGCTGATCGCCGAACGGGGTCTGACCCTGGTGGGTTTCGCGGTGTCCAACATCGACAGGGACGGCGCCCAGCAGCTGGAGTTGCCGTTCGACGTTTCTGGAGAATGTCGACGGCCGGACGGCTACGTCGCCGACGTGCTGGCCCTGGATGCGGCGATGGACGAGGTGCGGCAGCGCTTCGGCAACGGATCGGTGAGCGCGTGACTGCGGCCGCGCGGGTGACTGGCTGCGGCTCGTGCGACTCCGCGGGTCTGGAGATGCCGTCACTGCTCGCCGCGAGCTTGAGGCGTCGGCGGTCCCGCTCCGGCCTTCGTCCACTCCAGCAACTTCTCGACCGGCCAGGTGTTCACGATCCGCTCGACGGGCACCCCGTTGTCGAGGGCCCGCTGTGCGCCGTAGCCGAGGAAGTCCAGCTGCCCCGGCGCGTGCGCGTCGGTGTCGATGGAGAAGTCGCAACCGATCTCCAGCGCCAGCTTCAACAGCCGCGTCGGCGGATCGCGACGCTCGGGGCGGGAGTTGATCTCCACGGCGGTGCCGTGGTCGCGGCATGCGGTGAACACCTTCTCCGCGTCGAACTTGGACTCCGGACGCGTGCCGCGGTTGCCCTCCACCAGCCGACCCGTGCAGTGGCCGAGCACGTCGGCCTGCCCACCCGATGCCGCGCGGACCATGCGCCGGGTCATCGAAGCGGCGTCCATCGACAGCTTCGAGTGCACGCTGGCGACCACGACGTCGAGGCGCTCGAGCAGCTCGGGTTCCTGGTCGAGGCTGCCGTCGTCGAGGATGTCGACTTCGATGCCGGTCAGTATCCGCATCGGCGCGAACCGCTCGCGGAGTTCGTCGATCACGTCGAGTTGTTTCCGAAGACGTTCCGGTGAAAGGCCGTTGGCGACCGTCAGCCGCGGCGAGTGGTCGGTCAGGGCGCAGTACTCGTGCCCGAGTGACTTGGCGGTGGCCATCATCTCCGTGATCGGAGCCGATCCGTCCGACCAGTTGGAGTGCAGATGCAGGTCGCCCCGCAGGGCTGCCCTGATCTCACCGCCACCGAGATCGGTTGCCGCCTTGCGTAATTCGACCAGCGTGTCGGGATCCCGGCCCGACCACGCCTGGGCGATGACCTTGGCGGTCTTCGGGCCGATGCCCGGCAGCGACTGCCAGCTGTTGGCCTGTCCGTGCTTCTCGCGCTCCGCGTCGTCGAGTCGCTCGACGGTGTCGGCGGCGTTGCGGTAGGCCATCACGCGACGGGAGTCCTCGCGGGCCCGGTCCTTGTAGTAGGCGATTTCACGCAGCGCGGCTACGGGATCCATGCGTCCAGTCTGCGCCAGTGGATCAAGGTTGGGGACGGGGATCGCGACCGCTGAGTGCCAGCGCGCGATCGAACGCGGGCAAGTCGTCCGGCACGTCGACGGCGGGTCCGAACAGTCCCTCGACCGGACCGTCGGCCGTGAACGCCGAGAGATGCGCGAGCAGCGCCTCGGCCACCTCGTCGTCGACCTCGTAGTGCTGTCCCGTGGCCCTGGCCAGATCCCAGCCGTGGATGGCCACCTCGGTCAGCCCGATGAGGCCGATGACCTGGCCAGGAGCGTCGACGCCGCCGACGCGGGTCATGCCCTCCCATGCGTTGGGCTCCCGCCACGCGGTGGCGAGGCCCGCGAGCTGCACCGGGTACTCCGCCCGCCAGTCGTCGACCAGCTGGTAGCCACCATCGCCCGGAGGTGAGTCGGTGAGCTCGCCGAAGTCCTTTCGCGCAGCGGCGGCGAACGCCGACCCCAGCCCGCCGACGTGGGCGACCAGTTCACGCAGGGTCAGTCTTTCGCACGGCGTGCGGCCGTCGAGTTGGTCGTCGCGGACGGCGAGGAGTACGTCGGTGGTCCTGGCACAGGCTGATGTCATGTCGATCATGTCCATACCGACCCGGTCCGGTCAGGAAACTCATCGGCGACGGACAGGTTCCGGGGTCTAGGCTCGTTTGAGTGCGATTCGCCTTCAAAACCTCACCGCAGAACACCACCTGGTCCGACGATGCTGTCGATCTGGCAGGCCGCCGACGACATCGACGTATTCGAGTCCGGCTGGACCTTCGACCACTTCTATCCGATCTTCTCCGATTCCACCGGGCCGTGCCTCGAGGGCTGGACAACGCTGACGGCTCTGGCGCAGGCCACGAAGCGGCTGCGCGTCGGCGTGCTGGTCACCGGCATCCACTATCGCCATCCCGCCGTGCTGGCCAAGATGGCCAGCGCACTCGACATCATCTCGAACGGTCGGCTCGAACTCGGCATCGGCGCGGGCTGGAACGAGGAGGAGTCCGGCGCCTACGGCATCGAACTCGGCAGCATGAAGGAGCGCTTCGATCGCTTCGAGGAGGCCTGCGAGGTGCTGACCAGCCTGCTCACGAAGGAGTCGACGACCTTCGACGGAAAGTACTACCAGCTCAAGGATGCGCGCAACGAACCGAAGGGGCCGCAGCAGCCGCACCCGCCCATCTGCATCGGGGGCAGCGGCGAGAAGCGCACCCTTCCGCTCACCGCCAAGTACGCCGACCACTGGAACTTCGTCGGCGGCACGCCGGAGGAGTTCGCGCAGAAGCGTGACGTTCTGGCGGCCCGCTGCGCGGACATCGGCCGCGACCCGAAGGAGATCACCCTCTCGTCGCACATCTGGCTCGGCGACGACCACGACTACGCCGAAGGTGATCGCCGACGCCGCTGCGCTGGGAGCGGAGGGCCTCGACCTTGCGATCGTCTACCTGCCGCCGCCACACGACCCGGCAGTGCTCGAGCCGCTGGCCGAGGCCATTCGGGACTCGGGGCTGCCTCAGTCGGCCACCTCGACCACGTGGACCAGGACGCCTGCGGCCTCGATCCGGGACAACTGGTCGGGGTCGGCGGTGGAATCGGTGACCAGATGGTGAATCTGGTTCAGCGCGACCATCTTTGCGAACGTGACCTTGCCGATCTTGGAGCCGTCGACCGCGACGACGACCCGCTGAGCGTTGGCGGCCATGGCGATCGCCGTGCGGGCCTCGGCCTCGTCGAACGTCGTCGCACCGATCTCGGCCGACATCCCGTCCGCACCGAGAATGGCCGTGCCGACCGTGATCACCTGAAACGCATGCTCCGACATCGGGCCAACGGCCTCAAGCGAATTCGATCTGACCAGCCCCCCGGTCACGATCACCTTCAGGTGAGCGTCGACGGCGCAGTCGGCGGCGATCGTCAGCGAGTTCGTCACGATCGTCATGCCGGGTCGGCCCTTCAGCGCTCTGGCCACCTCACCGGTGGTGACGCCACCGGTGAGTGCGACCGCCTGCGGGCCCGCGGGCACCAGGGCGGCGGCGTGCTGCGCGATCCGTCGCTTGATGGCGATCATCCGGTGATCCCTTAGCCGAACCGGGATTTCGCTGCCGCTCGGGTCGAGCGCCCTCGCTCCGCCGTGCGTCCGCATCAGCAAACCCTGATCCTCGAGTTCGCTGAGGTCGCGGCGAAGCGTCGCGGCCGAGACGCGCAGTTCCGTGCGCAGCACCTGTGAATCGACTTCCCCGCGGTCCCGCAGCAGCGCGAGCACCTCCCGCATGCGGTCGGTGCGCTTGATCGACATCCCCGACGACTCCTTGGTACGACTTGTTTCACTAGGTAAGACGTGGCACGGCCACGCAAACAATCAGTTTTCCTGATCGCTTCGCGGCCTTGCATTGCGCGTTTTGAGCGATCTTCCCATGATCGACCCATGCTTCATATGTCCACACCGCAGCGCCAGTGAGCGGCAGCGTGAGTTTGGCCACCACGGCCGAGGGTCCGTCAGCCACGTCACTGAACCCGCTGTCGGAGACCATCCGCAGGCACAAGGCCGGCGAGTCCGTCGGCGTCTACTCGGTGTGCTCGGCGCATCCCACCGTCGTGGAGGCCGCCATCGCACAGGCCGCAGCCGACGGCGGCTACGTGCTGATCGAGGCGACGTCCAACCAGGTCGACCAATTCGGCGGCTACACCGGCCTGCGGCCTGCGGACTTCCGCGACCTGGTGCTCGGCATCGCCGACTCCGCCGGATTCGCCCGCGAGCGCGTCGTCCTCGGCGGTGACCACCTCGGTCCCAACCGTTGGCAGCGCCAGGCGGCCGAGCCGGCGATGGCCAATGCCGAGGTGCTGATCGCCGCATACGTCGAGGCGGGCTACACCAAGATTCACCTCGACTGCAGCATGTCGTGCGCCGACGATCCCGAGGTCCTTGCCGACGAGGTCGTGGCGAGCCGCACCGCGCGGCTGCTGCGGGTCGCCGAGGACACCGCGCACCGCATCGGATCGGACGGCCCGGTCTACGTCATCGGCACCGAGGTGCCCGTCCCCGGCGGGGCACACGAAACGCTGAGCGCACTCGTCCCGACTCCCGCCGACCGCGCCAAGCGGACCATCGACGCCCACCGCGCGGCGTTCGCCGAACTGGGCTTGGCCGACGTCTGGCCGAGGGTCATCGCCCTCGTGGTGCAGCCCGGCGTCGAATTCGACCACCTCAACGTCATCGACTACGTGCACGGCGCCACCGCCGAGTTGCGGCACGTGCTCGACACCGAACCCAACCTGGTCTTCGAGGCGCACTCCACCGACTACCAACGACCGGCGCAGCTGCGCGAGCTCGTCGAGGACCACTGGGCCATCCTGAAAGTCGGTCCCGCCCTGACGTTCGCGATGCGAGAGGCACTCTTCGCGCTCGCCCGGATCGAGGCGGAACTGGCGCCAGGCGCCGTCGGAGTCGAATCTGATCGAGGTCGTCGAGCGCCGCATGCTGGCCGATCCAACGCATTGGCAGGACTACTACGAGGGCGATCCGCTCGACCAGCGCACCGCCAGGCGATACAGCTACAGCGACCGGCTGCGCTACTACTGGGCGGACGACGAAATCGAGGCTGCCCGGCAGGCGCTGCTGACCAACCTCGACCGCATCGGCATACCGCTGCCGCTGATCAGCCAGTTCCTCCCCGCACAGTACGACCGAATCCGCAGCGGTCAGCTCGAACAGTCCGCGCAGGCGCTGGTCATCGATCGGGTGCGTGACGCCATGCGCCCCTATGCCCGCGCCTGCGACCCCTCCACCGACGAACCCCGCGACCTCAGCAATGGAGCAGCCGATGACTAAGTCCCCCATACCCGCCCAAGAAGACGGTGGCGCAACGATTCTCGAGATCGGGCAACAACCCGGTGCCTGGCGCGAGATCGCCGCGGGCAACGACGCGCGCAGCACCGACTTCCTGCGCGACGTCATCGCCCACCAGGACCTCCGAGTCATCCTGACCGGGGCAGGCAGTTCGGCGTTCGCCGGTGAGATCGCCGCGCCAGCACTCCGACGCCACCTCGACCGGCGCGTCGAGGCCGTGGCGACCACCGACATCGTCGCCAGTCCCCTCGACCACCTCGAGCGCCACACCCCGACGCTGCTGGTGTCATTCGGCCGGTCGGGCAACAGCCCCGAGAGCCTGGCGACCACCGCGCTGGCCGACGAACTCGTCGACGACGTCTGGCATCTCATCCTCACCTGTGACCGCGACGGCGAACTGGGCCGCGCACACAGCGGACGGCCCAACTCACTGGTCGTCTACATGCCGGAGCGCACCAACGACAGCGGCTTCGCGATGACCTCCAGCCTGACGTCGATGTTGTTGTCCTGCATGCTGATGCTGGGCCCGGCCCGGCCGGCCGACGCCGAGGCGCTCGCCCTTGCCGCAGAGCACGTCGTGACGCTGACACCCGAGATTCGGGCGCTTGCGCAGGCGAAGAAGCAACGGTTCGTCTACCTCGGCAGTGGCCCGCTGGAAGGGCTCGCGCAGGAATCGGCGCTCAAGCTCCTCGAGCTGACCGCGGGCGAAGTGGTGACGTACTTCGACTCCCCGCTGGGGTTCCGGCACGGCCCGAAGGCGGTGCTCGACGGTGACACGCTCGTCGTGGTGTACCTGTCGGGAGATCCGTACACGCGCCGCTACGACCTCGACATCGTCGCCGAGATCCGCGCGCAACTCGGCCCGGACAGCGTCGCGGTGCTCAGCGCCGAGCCGATCCCCGAGGCTGCCGGACCGGCCGTCGTACTACCCGGCCTCGCCGGGCACGACGACTCGGTGGTGGCATTGGCCTACCTGGTGTTCGCGCAGTATCTGGCCCTGTTCACCGCGCTGGAATGCGGTAAGACACCGGACAATCCGTTCCCCGCGGGCGAAGTCAGCCGCGTCGTGCGGGGCGTGACCATCTACCCGATGACATCAGCAGACGACGCGAAGGTTCGGTGATCGACGATGAGCGATAGCGCGAAGAGCGACGGTGCAGTGGCTCGTTACCTCGGAGTCGACGGCGGAGGATCCAAGACGGCGTTGGCGCTCATCGACGCCGACGGCCACGTCCTGGCCCGCGCCACCGCGCCGACCTCCTACTACTTCAATGACGGGTTCGACGTCGTCGAACGCGTTCTGTCGCAAGGCGTCGCCGACATCTGCGGGCAGGTCGGGATCGACGCATCCGACATCGACGCGGCGTTCTTCGGGATCCCCGGCTACGGCGAGGCGAGTGGCGACATCGAGCAACTGGACGCCGTCCCGAGGCGGGTCCTCGGCCACGACCGCTACAGCTGCAACAACGACATGGTCTGCGGGTGGGCCGGGTCGCTGGCAGGCGAGGACGGCATCAACGTCATCAGCGGCACCGGGTCGATGACCTACGGGGAACGCGAGGGCACGGGCCACCGTGTCGGCGGGTGGGGCGAACTGTTCGGCGACGAGGGCTCGGCGTACTGGGTTGCGGCACAGGGCCTGAACGCCTTCAGCAGGATGAGCGACGGCAGGCTGGCCCACGGACCGCTCTACGAGCTGATGAAGGAGCGCCTGGAGATCTCCGGTGATCTCGACGTCGTCAGCCTGGTCATCGACAAGTGGGGCGGAAATCGCACCTCGATCGCCGCCCTGTCGACCACGGTCTGCGAGGCCGCCCGCCGCAACGACGAGGCATCCTCGGCCATCCTGGCCACCGGCGCCGCCGAACTGGCGACGTTGATCGAGACCACCCGAGTGCTCGTCGGTTTCGGCGAGAACGACCCCGTGCCGGTGTCGTATTCGGGCGGCATGTTCTCCGACGACGGCTTCCTGGCGCTGTTCCGCGCCGCCCTGCAACGGCTGCCTGCCAAGTACGACCTGCAGCTCCCCGTGCTCGATCCGGCGCTCGGCGCCGCCCTGTACGCCGCCAAGCACAGCGGACACCCGCTGAGCCGCAATGCCATTCACGAACTCGCAACCAACCGACCATGATCCGATAAGGCGAAGTCACCCATGACCGATACACCGACGAAGTCCACGTCCACCAAGAGCTGGATCTTCTACGCCACGCTGCTCGTCCTGTTCTGGGGCGTGTGGGGCGCGTTCTCCGCGCTGCCAACGACGAAGTACGGCTATCCCAACGAGATGATCTACAGCATCTGGGCGCTGACGATGATCATCCCTGCGGTGTTCGCGCTCCGCGGGCAGCGCTTCGACCGGCGTCCCATCGCCGCCTTCTACGGCCTGCTCATCGGGCTGACGGGCGCAGGCGGCCAGTTGATCCTGTTCCAGGCGCTCACCATGGGCCCGGCGTACCTGATCTTCCCGATCGTCTCGATCTCGCCGGCGATCACGGTCGTGATGGCGATGGTCCTGCTCCGCGAGCGCATCAGCAAGCTGGCGGCGGTCGGTCTCGTCGCGGCGCTGGCCGCGATCGTGCTGTTCAGCATCACCAGCGCCGCATCCGAGGGCTCGTCGGGCCCGTGGCTGCCGCTGGCGATCCTGATCTGCGTGGCCTGGGGCGTGCAGGCCTTCTTCATGCGCAAGGCCGCGACCATCGGCGTCAACGACGCCACCACCTTCGGCTGGATGGCGATCAGCGGGCTTGTCCTGATCCCGGTCGCCCTCATCTCGCTTGGTGGCATTCCCACCAACTTTCCTTGGGAGGCACCGGTATTGACCGCGGGAACCCAGTTGCTCAACGCCGTCGGGGCACTGTTTCTGGTGATGGCGCTGAGCCGCGGCAAGGCCGCCATCGTGGCACCGACCACCAACGCACTGGCCCCTGCGCTCACCATCGTCATCTCGCTCATCGCCTACCAGACGCTGCCTACCCCTTACGGAGCGGTCGGCATCGTACTGGCCCTCGTCGGCTCGACGCTGATGGTCTACAGCGACGAGAAGCGCGGCGAGGCACCGACCCCGGCGGTGCAGGAGCAGACGCGGGAGACCGCACCGCCACTGCCCGAGAACGCCGAGCCGAGGAACCCCGCATGAAACCATCGATCGTCATCATCGGAGCAGGCAGCGTCGAGTTCACCCGCGAACTGCTCGGAGACATCTTCTCGTTCCCGGAGCTCGGCACCGTCCGCGTCGTCCTGCACGACATCGACACCGAACGTCTCGAGACCGCCGAGGCGATAGCACGCGCCACCGCACGGGAAGCGGGTGTCCAGCCCGAGGTGGTCGCCACCACCGATCGCCGCAGGGCACTCGACGGCGCCGACTACGTCATCAACGTCATCCAGGTCGGCATGCACGAGGCCACCGTGCGCGACTTCGAGATCCCCGCAAAGTACGGCCTCAACCAGACCATCGCCGACACGATCGGGATCGGCGGGATCTTCCGCGGCCTGCGGACCTTCCCCGTGCTCGCCGGCATCGCCAAGGACATGCTCGAGGTCTGTCCCGACGCCTGGCTGCTCAACTACACCAACCCGATGGCCATGAACGTCACGTTCCTGCACCACGTCGCGCCGCGGCTGAAGGTCCTCGGGCTGTGCCATTCGGTGTACTGGACGATGGTCGGGCTGTGCGAGCTCATCGACGTGCCGTTCGACGAGGTGTCGTACTGGTCCGCCGGCGTCAACCACCAGGCGTGGGTGCTGCGGTGGGAGCGCGACGGGCAGGATCTGTACCCGCTGCTCGATCAGCGCATCGCCGCCGATCCCGAGCTGCGCCGCCGGGTGCGCGTCGACATGTACCGCAGGCTCGGTTACTACCCCACCGAGACCAGCGAGCACAGCAGCGAGTACGTCCCCTGGTACCTGCATCAGGGGGAGGAGATCGATCGGCTGCGGATCAACGTCGGTGAGTACGTCTCGATCAGCGCGGCCAACCTGGCCGAATATGCCCGTGTCCGAGCGGAATTGGCCAACACCGAGTCCCTCGCGATCGACACGGGTTCCACCGAGTACGCCCCACAGGTGATCCACTCACTCGAGACGGGCAAGGTTCGGGTGATCTCCGCCAACGTCGTCAACGACGGGCTGATCACCAACCTGCCCGGTGGGCTGGCCGTCGAAGTCCCGACGGTGCTCGACGCGCTGGGTGCCCATCCGATGAGGGTGGGTGACCTGCCGCCGCAGTGCGCGGCACTCAACCGCTCCTTCCTCGGCCCCGTCGACCTCGCGGTCCGCGCCGCGGTGGACGGTGACCCGCGTCTGGTGCGGGCGGCGGCGATGGTGGACCCCAACACGGCCGCCACGTTGAACGTCGACCAGATCTGGGCACTGTGTGACGAGCTGACCGCCGCGCACGGAGCCCTGTTGCCCGAGGCTTTGCGCACGTCACCGGTGCTGTGACCATGGCATTCGGGACCGGTTTGACGTACTTGCGCGAATGCGCACTATCAGTTGCTCATTCGCGTACATTCTGTGCAACGCCCTGCTCCACCAGGTAAGACCAGCAAGGAGTATCGACCGTGATTCGACCCCGGCTCTGTATTGCATTGGTTGCGGCCCTCGCCTTCGTCATCACCGCGTGCGGTGGCGGCGGGTCATCGTCGTCCGGTCCGACCGAGATCGCCGTCTGGCACGGCTATCAGGACACCGAAGGCGACGCCTTCAAGTCCCTTGTCGCCCAGTACAACAAGGACCATCCCGATGTGAAGGTCAGTGAGTTGTACTCGAGCAACGACCTGGTGCTGCAGAAGGTCCTGACCGCGGTGCGCGGCGGCAGCGCCCCCGACGTGGCGTACATGTTCGGCTCCTGGTCGCCGAACATCGCGCAGATCCCACAGGTCGTCGACATGAAGGACGAAGTCGCCAAGCCGGACTGGAAGTGGGATGACTTCTACCCGGCCGAGCGGACGGCGGCGACCGTCGGCGACAAGGTCGTCGGCGTGCCCGCCCTGGTGGACAACCTCGCGATCGTCTACAACAAGAAGCTCTTCGCCGACGCGGGCATCGAACCCCCGACCGCCAACTGGACCTGGGACGACTTCCGCAGTGCGGCAGCCAAGCTGACCGACCCGGCCAAGGGCCAGTACGGCTGGCTGATTCCCGCCGACGGCAGCGAAGACACCGTCTGGCACTACATCCCGATGCTGTGGGAGGCCGGCGGTGACATCCTCACGCCCGACAACACGAAGGCCGCGTTCAACTCGGAGGCAGGCGTCAAGGCGCTGACCGTGTTGCAGCAGATGGCCGTCACCGACAAGTCGCTGTACCTCGACACCACCAACGAGAACGGCCCGAAGCTGATGAACAGCGGCAAGATCGGGATGCTCGTCACCGGGCCGTGGGATCTCAGCTCGCTGACCGACATCCAGTACGGCGTGCAGGTGCTGCCCACCTTCGCGGGCTCGGCAGGCGCCCACCAGACGATCTCCGGACCGGACAACTGGGTGGTGTTCAACAACGGCGACAAGAAGAAGCAGGCCGCGATCGACTTCGTCAAGTGGCTGACCGCTGCCGAACAGGTCAAGACGTTCTCGTTGGCCACCGGCGACCTGCCGACGCGCCTCTCGGTCGGCGAGGACCAGGCGGTGCTCACCAAGCTCAACGAAAACCTGCCAGGCAGCTCGACATTCGTGCAGAACCTGTCGAACGTGAAGATGGTCAGGCCCCAGGTCGAGCAGTACCCCGCGGTGTCCGAAGCGCTGGGCCAGGCGATCGTGTCCGTGATGCTCGGCAAGGATCAGCCTGCGTCCGCGCTGAACACCGCCGCCCAGGCCGCGGACGCGGCACTGGCCGGAAAATAGGCTCGCCCGCGAGATGCTCAGACGCCTCGGCCGCACGGAGAACGTCTCCGGATGGGCACTGGCGAGTCCGGCAGCCATCCTGATCGGTGTCTTCGGCCTGCTGCCGGTGCTGATGTCGCTGCAGCTGTCGTTCCAGCACTCCGACCTGCTCACCCCGGAGACACCGTGGGTCGGCCTCGAGAACTACCGGAAGCTGGCCGACGACCCGGTGTTCACCGAGGCGATCAAGCACACCATCATCTACACCGCACTGTTCGTGCCGGGCACGATGCTGGTCGGGCTGTTCGTCGCGGCCGCGATGAACCGTTCGCTGCGCTTCATCTCGGTGTACCGGACCTGCGCCTACATCACCATGGCGGTCTCGACCATCTCGCAGGGCATCATCTTCCTGTGGCTGACCGACCGGGACTACGGCCTGGTGAACGCGGGGCTCAACGCGGTGGGCATACCGTCGCAGGCCTTCCTCGCGTCGCCCTCGCAGGCCCTGTTCGTGATCGTGGCGATGACGATCTGGGGCTGGACGGGTTTCTCGGTGATCGTCTATCTCGCAGCGCTGCAAGGGGTTCCCGCTGAATTGCACGAGGCGGCGGCGATCGACGGAGCGAGCGCGTTCACCCGGTTCCGCACCATCACCGTGCCCCTGCTCGGGCCCGCGAATCTGTTCCTGGTGGTCTGGCTGACCATCAACGCGTTGCAGTTGTTCGACGAGGTCTACGCCACCACGCGCGGCGGACCGCTGCGGGCCACCACCGTCATCGTCTACTACCTGTGGGATCGCGCCTTCGTGCACTTCGACGCCGGGTACGCGGCCGCGATGGCCTACGCGCTGTTCGTCGTCATCCTGGTGATCACGGCGGTGCAGTTCCGCCTCGCGAGGAAGCACGTGCACTACTCGTGACGACTCAGACATCGACTCCGACTTCGACCCGGCTGCGGCTGCCCTTCAGCCCGTGGCATCTGGTCCTCATCCCGATGACGTTCCTGTTGATCGTCCCGCTGCTGTGGATGCTCATCACCTCGTTGGAGACCGAGGGCGAGGCCAACCGGTTTCCGCCGGTGCTGTTGCCCGCGCACCCCCGGCTGCAGAACTACTCCGACGCGTGGGCGGCGGCGCCGTTCGGCCAGTTCTTCCTCAACAGCGCCACCGTCACGCTGGTGGTCCTGGTCAGCAACCTCGTCGTCTGCAGCCTCGCGGGCTATGCGTTCGCCCGCATCCGATTCCTCGGCCGCGGAGCGCTTTTCGTCACCTTGATGGCGACGTTGATGGTGCCGTTCCAGGTCACGATGATTCCGGTGTTCCTGATCGTGAAGTGGTTCGGCGACAACGTCTGGGCGGGCCTTGGCATCGACCACCTCGGCGCGCTGATGCTGCCCAATCTCGCGACGGCGTTCGGCATCTTCTTCCTGCGCCAGTTCTTCCAGACGGTTCCGGTGGAACTCGAGGAGGCCGCCCGCGTCGACGGCACCTCACGCCTCGGCGTGCTGTTCAAGATCGTGCTCCCACTGTCCCTGCCCGCGATGTCGACGCTGGCCGCCTTGACGGTGCTGACGTCCTGGAACGACTTCCTGTGGCCGTTGATCGTGATCACCTCGCAGGACCAGATGACGATTCCGTTGGGCCTCAGCTACTTCCAGGGTGCGCACCGGGTGAGGTGGCCGCTGCTCATGGCCGCCAACGTGATGAGCCTGTTGCCGATGCTGCTGGTGTTCATCGGGGCGCAGAAGTACTTCGTCCAATCGGTGGCCAGCACCGGGCTGAAGGGCTGACCCGCGTGCGGCCGCATAGGGAGGAAAGACGTTGGCAGAAGTAGAGTTCCGCGGTGTCACGCGGCGCTACCCCGGGGACGTCGTCGCCCTGAAGGGTCTCGACCTGACGGTGTCGGACGGGGAGTTCCTCATCCTGGTCGGGCCGTCGGGGTGCGGCAAGAGCACCGCACTGCGCCTGCTCGCCGGTCTGGACAAGCCGACGACGGGCGAGATCAGGATCGGGGGCACCGTGGTCAACGGCCTGACCCCCGGCGAGCGTGACATCGCGATGGTGTTTCAGAACTACGCGCTGTATCCGCACATGACGGTGTACCGCAACCTCGCCTACGGACTGCGGCAACGCCGTACGCCGCGCGCCGAGATCGCGCGCCGGGTCCGCGAGACGGCGGCTCTGCTGGAGATCGGTGAACTCCTCGACCGCAAGCCCGGCCAGCTCTCGGGCGGGCAGCGCCAGCGGGTCGCCATGGGGCGCGCCCTGGTGCGCAAACCGCAGGCGTTCCTGCTCGACGAACCGCTGTCGAACCTGGACGCGAAGCTGCGCAACCAGGTCCGCGGCGATCTCAAGCGGCTGCACCGCGAGCTTCCCGTCACGTCCATCTACGTCACGCACGACCAGGTCGAGGCCATGACGTTGGGCGATCGGTTGTGCGTGATGTCCAAAGGTGAAGTGCAACAGGTGGGTACCACCGACGACATCTACAACCGGCCGGCCAATACGTTCGTCGCGGCGTTCATGGGCAGTCCTCCGATGAACCTGATGCCGGGCGTCGTGCGCGGCGGAGTGCTTGACGTCGGCGGTGCGACGGTGACGGCGGTCTCCGAACCCGAGGGTCCGGTCACGGTGGGCGTGCGGCCCGAGCATCTGGGGATGCACGGCTCCTGCGCCGACGGCATGGTGCCCGCCCGCGTCGACTTCGTGGAGCCGCTCGGCAGCCACGTCCTCGTCACCGCCATCCTGGCCGACGAGACGCGGGTGATCGCGCAGGCGCCGCCCGGCATCGCGTGGGAATCGGGGACGCGCATCGGCCTCGCGCTGCCGCCCGAGCGCACCTACTTCTTCGACGCCGAGACCGGTGCCGCCCGGCCAGGGAGGCAGTCGGATCGGCTCAGCGCAGCTGGGCCACAATGACTTCCATGCGGGCGGCTTCCGCTGCGGCCCGCACCGCGGGCTCGATGCCCGCGTCGGTGACCAGGGTGTCGATGGCCTCGGGCCCACAGATCCTGGCGAACGTGACCTTGCCGATCTTGGAGCTGTCCGCCAGCACCACGGTGCGTGCCGACTGCCGGATGAAGGCGTGGTCGGTGTGCGCCTCCATCTCGTCATGGGTGGTGCAGCCGTCGGTGATCGTGAAACCGTCCGTGCCGACGAACGTGACGTCGAGGTGATACTGCCCGATCATCGTCTCGGAGGCGGGGCCGACCAGCTCGTAGGACGCATGCCTGGCGTTGCCGCCCACCACGACGAGGCGGACGTTCGGCCTGGCGATCAACTCGGCGGCGATGTTGAGCGCGTTGGTCACGACGGTCAGGTCCCGCCGATCGGCCAGCGCCCGTGCCACTTCGGTGGTCGTGGTGCCGCCGGTCATGCCGACCACGTCACCGTCGGCGACCAGCTTGGCCGCTGCCAGTCCGATCGCGCGCTTCTCCCGGAGTTGCCGAGATGCCTTGTACCGGATGGGCATCTCGAGGCCGGCCGGTTTGGGCAACGCGCCGCCGTGGGTCCGCTGCACCAGGCCCTGCTCGTGCAGCGACTGCAGATCCCGTCGGATCGTGGCCGCCGAGACTTCGAATTCCTCAGCCAGCATGGGCACGTCGACGCTTCCGTGTTCGACCACGCGATTTAGGATCTCGCTGAGACGCTCCGCCTTCACGCACACAGCCTACGTGTTCATATGAGCATGAATGAGCAGTTTCGCGCAGCTGGGGAGTGCGCGACCGGCATCCGATGCCGCCGCCGAAGTCGCGCCATACCGCAGCGATGCGATCCGGGACGCGCGGGCGGCTGGGGCAACTCGAACGTGCTCCAGGTCGACTTCCAGATGCCCGTGTTCACAGCGGATTCCGCCACCCGCGCATGACAGATCGCGGCCTCGAGGCCACTGCGACCGGTCTGCGGACCTGCCGGACCTGGACGACGCCAGGGAGGGATCCTCGGACCTGACGCGTGACGCCACGGACGGCCGCGATCAGGTCGGCACGCTCACGCCGACAGGGATCGGCGCGGGATTCCCGATCGCGGCGCTGACGCCGACGACCGGACCAGTTCGCCGTGGCCGAGCTCGGCATCGACTCGCAGCCTTCAGCAGCCTGTCCGTCGACGACTTCGACGTGGTCGACCACGGCTCCGAGGTGGAGTTGACCTACGACTGCGTCCGGCAGCCGTGATCGCCGGTTACTTACCTTCAGGTAGATATAGCGCCTAAGCAAACAATCGCCTGGGCCGGCGCGGTGGCGCCGACCGTCGGGTCAGACGCCGTAGCGGACGAGCTCGTCCATGGTGATCAGGCGCTCGTGCTTGGCAGGGAACTCGCGGCACTTCACCGGGTGCCGGAGATATGACCAGGCGATTCGCCTCATCCGCGATGGGGACAACGGGTTGATGTACACGGTGTTCTCTCCTGCGGTCGGTCTGGCTTCACCGTTGGGGCCACCTTAACGCACGACCCCCCCGCAGTCATTAGACACCTGTGATCTGGCTAACACAAAACGACGCGCCGAGCAAAAGTCAGATGTTTCTGGTGTGACTTATGTGGTTATTGGGACTTGCGCGAGCGCTATCGCGGCTAATCGGCCGCTCATCGCTGGGGCGCGGCGGTCGGTCTGATCGGCGCGGGCAGCGCCGTCTGGCCCATCAGGTAGCGGTCCACCCCGGCCGCCGCGGCCCTGCCCTCGGCGATCGCCCAGACGATCAGGGACTGGCCCCGGCCCATGTCACCGGCTACGAAGACACCCTTCACCGAGGTCTGGAAGTCGTCGTTGCGGGCCACGTTTCCGCGGTCGGTCATCTCGACCTTCAGATCGGTCAGCAGACCCGGCTTCTCCGGGCCGACGAAGCCCATCGCCAGCAGAACCAGGTCGGCGTCCAGATCGAAGTCACTGCCGTCGAGCTTCACGAACTTGCCGTCCTGCATCTGAACCTCGTGCACCTTGAGGCACTCGACGCGTCCGTTGGTGCCGACGAACTCCTCGGTGTTGACCGAGAAGACGCGCTCGCCGCCCTCCTCGTGCGCGGAGGCCACCCGGTACATCAGCGGATAGGTGGGCCACGGCGTCGAGTCGGCACGCTCCTCCGGTGGCCGCGGCATGATCTCGAACTGGTGCACGCTGGCCGCGCCCTGGCGGTGTGCCGTGCCAAGGCAGTCGGCGCCGGTGTCGCCGCCGCCGATGATGACGACCTTCTTGCCCTTGGCGGTGATCGGCGGCTCGCCGTCCTCACCGACGACCGGGTCGCCGTTCTGGACCCGGTTGGCCCACGGCAGGTACTCCATCGCCTGATGGATGCCGTCCAGCTCGCGCCCGGGGATCGGCAGGTCGCGCCATGCCGTCGCGCCACCGGTCAGCACCACGGCGTCGAAGTCGGCCCGCAACTGCTCGGCGGTGATGTCGACGCCGACGTTCACGCCGGTGCGGAACTGCGTGCCCTCGGCCGCCATCTGCTCGAGGCGACGGTCGATGTGGCGCTTCTCCATCTTGAACTCGGGGATGCCGTATCGCAGCAGGCCGCCGATGCGGTCGGCGCGCTCGAACACCGTGACGTCGTGCCCGGCCCTGGTCAACTGCTGCGCGGCGGCCAGGCCCGCGGGACCGGAGCCGACGACGGCGACCTTCTTGCCCGTGAGACGGTCCGGCGGCAGCGGCACCACCCAACCCTCTTCGAAGGCGTTGTCGATGATCTCGACCTCGACCTGCTTGATGGTCACCGGATCCTGGTTGATGCCGAGCACGCACGACGCCTCGCACGGCGCGGGGCACAGCCTGTCCGGTGAACTCCGGGAAGTTGTTGGTGGCGTGCAGTCGCTCGATGGAATCGCGCCAGCGATCCCGGTAGACCAGGTCGTTCCACTCGGGGATCAGATTGCCCAGCGGGCAGCCGTTGTGGCAGAACGGGATTCCGCAGTCCATGCAGCGGGCGGCCTGATCCTGCAGCACGTCGTGGGAGAAGTCCTCGTAGACCTCTTTCCAGTCGCGCAGGCGCAGCGGGACCGGCCTGCGTTGCGGGGTCTCGCGGTGGGTGTGCTTGAGAAAGCCGCGCGGGTCAGCCACGTGCGGCCGCCATGATCGCCTCGTTGACGTTCTCGCCGTTGCGTTCGGCTTCGGCGATCGCAGCCAGCACCGACTTGTAGTCGCGCGGCATCACCTTCACGAAATGCTTCAGTTCAGACTCCCAATCCGAGAGAACGCCTTGGGCCACAGCCGAATCGGTGGCGTCGACGTGTGCGACGAGCAGGTCGCGCAGCGACTCGACGTCGTCGTCGTCCAGTCCTTCGAGTTCCACCATCTCGGCGTTCAGTTGGTCCGGCAGCACGCCCTGCGGGTCGTACACGTAGGCGATTCCACCCGACATGCCTGCCGCGAAGTTGCGCCCGGTGGCCCCGAGGATGACGACCTTGCCGCCCGTCATGTACTCGCAGCCGTGGTCGCCGACGCCCTCGACCACCGCGTGGGCGCCGGAGTTGCGCACCGCGAACCGCTCGCCGACCACACCGCGCAGGAAGGCCTGGCCGCTGGTGGCACCGAACAGGATCACGTTGCCGCCGATGATGTTGTCCTCGGCGACGTAGTCGGCGGGTGCGCCGTCGGACGGCCGCACCACCAGCCTGCCACCGGAAAGACCCTTGCCCACGTAGTCGTTGGCGTCGCCGTACACCCGCAGCGTGATGCCCCTTGGCAGGAACGCGCCGAAGCTGTTGCCCGCCGAGCCCTCGAAGGTGATGTCGATGGTGCCGTCCGGAAGCCCTTGTCCGCCATGGGCCTTGGTCACCTCGTGGCCGAGCATGGTGCCCACGGTGCGGTTGACGTTGGCGATCGTGGTGGAGAACCGCACCGGGGTGGCGGAGTCGATCGCCTCGCGGCTCATCACGATGAGCTGCTGGTCGAGCGCCTTGTCCAGACCGTGGTCCTGGCGCGAGCTGCAGTACAGGTCCTGGTTCATGAACGCCGAGTCGGGCTCGTGCAGCACCGGGGTCAGGTCCAGCTTGTGGGCCTTCCAGTGCTCGGCCGCCTTGCGCGGTGTCCAGAGCGCCGACCTGCCCGACCATCTCGTTGACCGTGCGGAAGCCCAACTGCGCCATGAGCTCCCGCACCTCCTCCGCGATGAACAGCATGAAGTTCTCGACGAACTCCGGCTTGCCGTTGAAACGCTCACGCAGGAGCGGATTCTGGGTGGCCACGCCGACGGGACAGGTGTCGAGGTGGCACACCCGCATCATGATGCAACCCGCCACCACCAGCGGTGCGGTCGCGAAGCCGAACTCCTCGGCGCCGAGCAGAGCGGCGATCACGACGTCGCGGCCCGTCTTGAGCTGGCCGTCGACCTGCACGACGATCCGGTCGCGAAGTCCGTTGAGCAGCAACGTCTGTTGCGTCTCCGCCAGACCCAGCTCCCACGGCGCGCCCGCGTGCTTCTGCGAGGTCAGCGGGGTGGCTCCGGTGCCGCCGTCGTGCCCGGAGATCAGCACCACGTCGGCATGCGCCTTGGACACGCCCGCGGCGACGGTGCCGACACCGTTCTCGCTCACCAGCTTCACGTGCACGCGCGCACTGGGGTTGGCGTTCTTCAGGTCGTGGATCAGCTGCGCGAGATCCTCGATCGAGTAGATGTCGTGGTGCGGCGGCGGTGAGATCAGCCCGACGCCCGGTGTGGAGTGCCGCACCTCGGCCACCCACGGGTACACCTTGTGACCGGGAAGCTGGCCGCCCTCACCGGGTTTGGCGCCCTGGGCCATCTTGATCTGGATGTCGGTGCAGTTGGTCAGGTAGTGGCTGGTGACGCCGAACCGGCCGGAGGCCACCTGCTTGATGGCGCTGCGGCGCCAGTCACCGTTCTCGTCGGGCTCGAAGCGGTTGACGCTCTCGCCGCCCTCACCCGAATTCGACCGGCCGCCAAGGCGATTCATCGCGATCGCGAGCGTCTCGTGGGCCTCGGCCGAGATGGAGCCGTAGCTCATCGCGCCCGTGGAGAACCGCTTGACGATCTCGGCCGCGGGCTCGACCTCGTCCAGCGGCACGGGCTGCCGAACGTCGTCGCGGAACTTGAGCAGCCCACGCAGCGAGGCGAACCGCTCGCTCTGGTCGTCGACCAGCTTGGTGTACTCCTTGAAGATCGAGTACTGCCCGGTGCGGGTGGCGTGCTGCAGCTTGAACACGGTGTCGGGGTTGAACAGGTGGTACTCGCCCTCGCGGCGCCACTGGTATTCACCGCCGACCTCGAGTTCGCGGTGTGCCCGCTCGTCGGGCCGGTCCAGGTAGGCCAGGGCGTGGCGCGCGGCGACGTCGTCGGCGATGTCGTCGAGTTCGATGCCGCCCGTCGGACAGCTCAGCCCGGTGAAGTACTCGTCGAGCACCGACTGGCTGATGCCGATCGCCTGGAACAACTGGGCGCCGGTGTAGGAGGCCAGCGTCGAGATGCCCATCTTGGACATCACCTTCAGCACGCCCTTGCCCGCGGCCTTCACGTAGTTGGCCTTGGCCTTGTCGCTGCTGATGTCGGTGATGACGCCTCGGTCGACCATGTCCTCGATGGACTCGAACGCCATGTACGGGTTGATCGCGGCGGCGCCGAAGCTGCAGAGGGCCGCCATGTGATGCACCTCGCGGGCGTCGCCTGCTTCGACGACGAGCCCGACCTGGGTGCGGGTGCGATCGCGCACCAGATGGTGGTGGACCGCCGACACGCTCAGCAGCGACGGGATCGGGGCGAGCTGCTCGCTGGACTCGCGGTCGGACAGCACGATGATGCGGGCCCCGTTGCGGATGGCGGCCGAGACCTTGGCGCGGACGTCGTCGAGCGCTTCCTTCAGCCCCTGGCCACCCCTGGCCACCGGGTACAGGCAGCGGATCACCGCGGCGCGCAGCCCGTGCTTGTGGCCGCGGACCTCGTGGTCGGGGTCGACGCAGATCAGCTTCGACAGCTCGGCGTTGCGCAGGATGGGGTTGGACAGGATGATCTGCCGACACGACTCGGCGTTGGGGTTCAGCAGGTCGCCCTCCGGGCCGACCGTGCCCTGCAGGCTGGTCACGACCTCTTCGCGGATGGCATCCAGCGGCGGGTTGGTGACCTGGGCGAAGAGCTGCTGGAAGTAGTCGTAGAGCATCCGCGGCCGCGCCGAGAGGACCGCCACCGGGGTGTCGGTGCCCATCGAGCCGAGCGCCTCGGTGCCGCTGCGCGCCATGGGCGCCACCAACAGGTTGAGCTCTTCGTAGGTGAAGCCGAAGGCCTGTTGCCGCAGCACCACGCGGTGGTGGGGCATGCGCACGTAGTCGCCCTGCGGCAGGTCGTCGAGGTGGAACAGACCGGCCTCGAGCCACTCCTGGTACGGCTTCTCGGCGGCGAGCTCGGCCTTGACCTCCTCGTCGGAGACGATGCGGCCCTGGGCGGTGTCCACCAGGAACATGCGGCCCGGCTGCAGACGCATCTTGGCAACCACCGTCGACGGATCGAGGTTCAGCACGCCCGCCTCGGACGCCATCACGACGAGGCCGTCGTTGGTCACCCAGATGCGGGACGGCCGCAGCCCGTTGCGGTCGAGCACGGCGCCGATGACCGTGCCGTCGGTGAAGACCACCGACGCCGGTCCGTCCCACGGCTCCATCAGGGACGAGTGGTACTCGTAGAACGCCCGCCGGGCGGGGTCCATCGACTCGTGCCGCTCCCACGCCTCCGGGATCATCATCAGCATGGCGTGGGGCAGGCTGCGGCCGCCGAGGTGCAGCAGTTCGAGCACCTCGTCGAAGCGCGCGGTGTCCGAGGCGCCGGGGGTGCAGATCGGGAAGATCTTGTCGACGTCGTCGTAGGACCCGAAGACGTCGGTGCGGATCAGCGCCTCGCGCGCCCGCATCCAGTTCTCGTTGCCGGTGACGGTGTTGATCTCGCCGTTGTGGGCGATCCGCCGGAACGGGTGGGCCAGCGGCCACGACGGGAAGGTGTTGGTGGAGAACCGCGAGTGCACGATGCCAAGCGCGCTGGTCAGCCGCTCGTCCTGCAGGTCGAGGTAGAACGCCTTCAGCTGCGGCGTGGTCAGCATGCCCTTGTAGACGAAGGTCTGACCGGAAAGGCTTGGGAAGTAGACGGTTTCACGTCCTGGACCGTCCTGGCCCGGGCCCTTGGTGCCGAGTTCGTGTTCGGCGCGCTTGCGCACCACGTACGCACGGCGCTCCAGGTCCATGCCGGACGCGCCCGGTTCTTCCCGTCGCTTCGCTCGCCCCAGCCGATGAACACCTGCCGGAAGGTCGGCATCGCGTCGCGCGCCAGCGCACCGAGCGAGGAATCGTCGGTCGGCACCTCGCGCCAGCCGAGCACCGTCAGCCCCTCGGCCTCGGCGATCTTGCCGACGGCCTCGCACGCCGCCGCGGCGTCCTTCGACGACTGCGGAAGGAAGGCGATGCCCGTGGCGTAGCTGCCCTCGTCGGGAAGGTCGAAGTCGACGACCGCCCGGAAGAACGCATCGGGCACCTGCAGCAGGATGCCCGCGCCGTCGCCGGTGTGCGGCTCTGCGCCCTGGGCGCCACGGTGCTCCAGGTTCAACAGGGCCGTGATGGCCTTGTCGACGATGTCGCGGCTGCGCCGACCCTGCATGTCGGCGACCATCGCGACACCGCAGGAGTCGTGCTCGTACGCGGGGTTGTACAGCCCTACCTTGCTGGGCGCCATTCCCACCTCACCATTTCTTCCCGCCTACATGCCTGACCCGGAGCTTTTATGCATGCCAGCCGCCTGCGACGGCGTCTGCCTGGCTTGGCGATGAGGGTGCCTGCGTGCAGCACTGAACGACGGGCTTTGTCCCACTCGCCACAAGTGGTGAAACGATATGACAAACACCGCCTGACATGCCAACTTAGTCGAACCTAACTCGACGCGTCGGGGTGACCGATCGCACACCGTGGGCCAAGACGACCCGGAAGGGTTAAGGCCTTGTCGCCCTTGACTCTTTCAGCAACGCGCGAGGACCGCGCCGCTTCCGGCTGCGAGCGATATCACTACGCCCTGCCGGACATTGATTTGCTGGACTGAAATCACAGTGCCTTGGGGCTGGTCGAACTCGCCGCGATAGAAGTTTGCCAGAAAGCCTATCCCAATTCTTAGAGACGCTCACCATCGAGCGTCCTGACGCTCGCGGCCGGGCTCAGGTCCAGACGGCGCAACAGTTGCGCGTTCAGTGCCACCACCACCGTCGACAACGACATCAGCAGCGCACCCACCGACATCGGCATCACGAACCCGACGGGCGCCAGCACGCCGGCCGCCAGCGGCACCGCAAGGAGGTTGTATCCGGCTGCCCACCAAAGGTTTTGCGCCATCTTGCGGTACGAAGCGCGGGACAACAGGATGGTCGAGAGCACCGAGCGCGGATCCGAACTGGCCAGGATCACCCCCGCCGAGCCGATCGCGACGTCGGTGCCTGCGCCGATCGCGATGCCGACGTCGGCGCGCGCCAACGCGGGGGCATCGTTGACACCGTCCCCCACCATGGCCACCGTGAGGCCCTCGGCCTGCAGGTCGGCGACCCGGTCGGCCTTGTCCTCCGGCCGCACCCCGGCGAACACGCGGTCGATGCCGAGCTGAGCCGCGACCGACCTGGCCACGGGTTCCGCGTCGCCGGTGATCATCACCACGCCGATGCCCTGCCTGCGCAGCGCGTCGACGGTCTGGCGGGATTCGTCGCGGATCTCGTCGGCGAGCGCGAGTGCGCCCGCCACGGTGCCGTCGACCAGGACGTGCAGCACGATCGCCCCGTCGGCGTGCCACGCCGCGGCCACGTCGAGCTCGCGTTGCCCGGCCTCGGCGAGCAGCCGCGGCCCGCCGACCCGCACCACGCGGCCGTCCACGGTCGCCGTCACGCCGACCGCGGGAGACGACGTGAAGTCGGCCGATGCGGGCACGGAGATGCTTCGGCGATGGGCGGCCTCGACGATCGCCCGTGCCAGCGGATGCTCGGAATCCGTCTCGGCGGCGGCGGCCAGCGCAAGCACCCCGTTCTCGGTGCGGCCCGCTGCCGTCGCGACCGCCGTCACGGCGGGCTCGCCCTTGGTGAGCGTGCCGGTCTTGTCGAACAGCACCGCCCCGACCGTGCGCATGCTCTCCAGCGCCAACCGGTCCTTCACCAGGACGCCGCCCCGCGCGGCCCGCTCGGTGGCGATGGACACCACCAGCGGGATGGCGAGACCGAGTGCGTGCGGGCACGCGATCACCAGCACGGTGATGGTGCGGGTGACGGCGTCCTCTGGGCTTCCGGCGAAGCTCCACACCACCGCGGTGATGGCCGCCGACCCGAGCGCGAACCAGAACAGCCAGCCCGCCGCGCGATCGGCCAGCCGCTGGGCGCGCGACGACGAGTTCTGCGCCTCGGTGACCAGCCGCTGAATGCCCGCCAGCGCGGTGTCGCTGCCGACCGCGGTGACCTCGACGCGCAGCCCGGAATCCGTCGCGACCGTGCCCGCCACGACGGTGTCGCCCACGCTGCGGCGGACGGGGCGGGACTCGCCGGTGACCATCGACTCGTCGATGTCGGCGCCGCCGGTCACGATGCGGCCGTCGGCGGGGACGCTGCCGCCGGGACGGACGACCACGACGTCACCGACCCGCAGGTCCGCAGGCGCGACGGCGGCGACCACCTCGCCGTCCGGGCCGGACTCGACGCGTTCGGCCTCGTCGGGCAGGAGCGCGGCCAGCGAGTCCAGCGCCGACGTGGTCTGCGCCAACGACCGCATCTCGATCCAGTGGCCGAGGAGCATGATCACGATGAGCAGCGCGAGTTCCCACCAGAAGTCGAGTTCGTGGTGCAGTACGCCAAGCGATGCGCCCCATGACGACACGAACGCCACGGTGATCGCCAACGCGATGAGGAGCATCATTCCCGGTTTGCGGGAACGGATTTCGCTCACCGCCCCGGTGAGGAACGGGCGGCCGCCCCACACGTACATCACCGTGCCGAGCACCGGGGACACCCATGCCACGCCGGGCCACTCGGGCAGGTCGTAGCCGAGGATCATCGCGAACATTCCCGACAGCGCGACGGTCGGGATCGACAGCACCAGCATGATCCAGAACAGCCGGCGGAACTGCGCCACGTGATCGGCATGGCCGGAGTGACCTGCGTGGCCCGCGGGGCCTGCGTGACCGTCGTGGCCCGAGTGGCCGGCGTGCGCCTCGGTATCGACGGGCTGAGCGTGCGTCATGCCGACACTATATACCCCTAGGGGGTATATGACCACGATCGGGACGCGACGTTCGATGTGCTCCCGCGGTGCGATCATCGCCCGGATGACCGCGTACCGCTGCTAGCATCCGGCCATGCCCGCGACCCGTGCGTCCCGTGGGGGTCTCGGCGGATTCGTGCGGCGCTCCGGCTATCTGCGCAAGTGGCTCGTCCTCGGCATCTCGATCGGCATCATCGCGGGGCTGGGCGCGGTGGTCTTCTATCTCGCGCTGGACTACGCGGGACGGTTCCTGCTCGGCACACTCGGCGGCTACGAACCGCCGACCGCCGCGGGCGACGGCGGTGCACGCGGGTCGACCGGCTTCCATCGGGCGTGGGCCATCCCGCTGGTGACGTTCGGCGGCGCCCTGCTGTCGGCCTGGATCGTCGCCAAGTTCGCACCCGAGGCGGAGGGCCACGGCACCGACAACGCGATCGAGGCGGTGCACACCGACCCGCGCGCCATCCGGGTCCGGGCGGTCCTGGTGAAGATGGTGTCGAGCGCGCTGACGATCGGATCGGGCGGCTCCGCCGGACGTGAGGGACCCACCGCGCAGATCTCCGCGGGGTTCGGTTCGCTGCTCACCCGGCGCCTGGATCTGTCGGACGAGGACGGCCGCATCGCGGTGTCGCTGGGCATCGGCTCCGGTATCGGCGCCATCTTCGGCGCCCCGCTCGGCGGAGCGGTACTCGCCGCGTCGATCGTCTACCGCGAGGACTTCGACTACCGCTCACTGATCCCCGGCTTCATCACGTCGGCCACGGCGTACACCGTCTACGGCCTGATCCTCGGGTTCGACCCGCTGTTCGGCTCCGTCGCCGCCGACTACGCCTTCGACCCCGCGCAGCTGGGCTGGTTCGTGCTGATCGGAATCGTCTCCGCGGCAATCGGATACCTCTACGCCCGGGTGTTCTACGGCACCGTCGCGCTGACCCACCGGTTGCCGGGCGGTCCGGTGCTCAAGCCGGCGATCGGTGGTCTGCTGGTCGGCCTGCTGGCGCTGGTGATCCCGCAGATCCTGTCCAGCGGCTACGGGTGGGTGCAGTTGGCCACCGCCAAGGACACCCTGTCGACCATCCCGCTGTGGATCGTGCTGATCCTGCCGATCGCCAAGATCGTCGCCACGTCGCTGTCGATCGGCACCGGTGGTTCGGGTGGCATCTTCGGTCCGGGCATCGTCATCGGCGCGTTCGTCGGCGCCGCGATCTGGCGCCTCGCGGACTTGGCCGGAGCGCCCGGAATCCCGGACGGCCCCGGTGTTTTCGTCGTCGTCGCGATGATGGCCTGCTTCGGCAGCGTCGCCCACGCACCGCTGGCCGTGACGATCATGGTGGCGGAGATGACCACGTCGTTCTCCGTGGTGCCAGGCGCGATGATCGCCGTCGGCATCGCCTACATGTTGATCACCCGCACCGACGTGTCGATCTACCGCGCACAGCGGCTGAACCGGGAGACCGCCGCGGCCGAACGGCAACGACGACGAGACGACCGAGCCCTAGTAACGCGCTGATCGCGATCGGTCACGATCAGGGAAGGATTCGGAAACGATCGACCCAGACCGGGCAGGGTAGTGCGACCCTCACAGGGACTGGCAAACTCGCACGACGAGATGCCAAGGGAGGTTACCGCAATGACTCCACCCACGATGCTGCATCGCCTTGCCGCGGAGTTCATCGGAACGTTCTGGCTGGTGCTCGGCGGCTGCGGCAGCGCCGTGTTCGCCGCCAAGTTCGTCGCCGACGACGGTGTCTCCCTCGGCATCGGATTCCTCGGCGTCGCACTGGCATTCGGCTTGACCGTGCTCACCGGCGTGTACGCGTTCGGCACCATCTCGGGCGGCCACTTCAACCCGGCCGTCACACTGGGCGCCGCGCTCGCCCGCCGCGTGGAGTGGAAGGCGTTGCCCGCCTACTGGATTGCCCAGGTGATCGGCGGCCTCGTCGGCGGTCTGGTGATCTACGTGATGGCCAAGGGCCAGGCCGGCTGGACGGCCACCGGCAACATGGCCGCCAACGGTTACGGCGACCACTCCCCCGGCGGGTACTCGCTTCTCGCGGTGGTCGTCGCGGAGATCGTGCTGACCGGCGTGTTCCTGCTCGTCATCCTCGGCGCCACCGATGATCGGGCGCCAAAGGGCTTCGCCGGCTTGGCAATCGGGCTCACGCTGACGCTGATCCACCTCATCTCGATCCCGATCTCCAACACGTCGGTCAACCCGGCCCGTTCGATGGCCGTCGCCTTCTTCAACGGCAACGGCGCTCCCGCGCAGCTGTGGGTGTTCTGGCTCGCGCCTCTGATCGGCGCTGCGATCGCAGGCGTCGCCTACCCGTTCCTGTTCGGCCGCAACGAGGAACTCGCCGACCGGCCGGTCCGCGACGACGCCCTCGACCAAGAGGACGCCCTCGAGGAGAAATCGGTCTGACGACGAAATCGGGCCCGCGCCCCCGGTGGGGGTGCGGGTCCGATTCCGGCTGGCTACTTAACCGGAGCCTTCTTCTTCGCCGCGCGAGCGGCAGTCTTCTCGCTCGTCGCACCGCGATTGGCCAGCTGACCACCGGCGTTCTCCAGGTGCGCGCGCACGAACCACTGGAACTTCTCCAGCTCGCCTGCGTGGCCGATCAGCAGGTCCTGGGTGACCGGGTCGAGCTCGTCAAGGCGGTCGATGGCCTTGCGGGTGTCCTCGACGATGCCGGTGTAGACCAGGTCGAGTGCCGCCAGATGCGCCTGCACGGTGTCTCGACCCACCGAGTAGTCATCCCAGGTGCGGTCCTTGATGATCGCGCCGGGAGTGCCCTGCGGTGACGCACCAAGTGTCGCAGCGCGTTCGGCGACCTCGTCGGCGTAACCACGGACCAGCTCGACCTGGGGGTCGATCATCTCGTGCACGCCGATGAAGTTCGGGCCGACCACGTTCCAGTGCACGTGCTTCAGCGTGAGGTGCAGGTCGTTGTACGTGCTGAGCTGCTTCTGCAGCAGGTCGGCGACCTCGCGGCCTTCCTTGTCGGTCATTCCGGGGACGGTGAATTGTGGCATCGGTAGCCTCCTTTGACTTCGTCACTAGGAGTCCTACCCGGCTACCGCAGGGGCTAATCCCCTGGTGGGCCGGGTACTGATCGGTCGAGTGTGAAGACGACTTCATACAGGCCGGGATGTGCCTCTCCGAGTGCCTTGTTGCGGTCCAGCCAGCCTTCGGTGCGGAGTCGTTCGACGATCCGTTGGGCCGCTTCGAGGCTCTCACTCTGGGCGTAGTTGACGACGCGGGTGCCGTCGATGCTGCGGTGCACGCTGGCCGAGAGCCAGCCGGGCGTGGTGCTCGCGAACGTCGCGCTCTCGACCAGGAAGTCGATGAGCGCCTGCTGTCCGCCTTCGGGAACGGTGAAGACGTTGATCTGGGTGACGATTGGCGTGTTCGCCTCGATGTTCGGCACGGGCCGTGCTCCTCGATGTTCGTGGCGCTGCGGCTGGTCGCCGGACGAGCGTGAACGCCAACGCCACGTCAAGCTCCCGACGCCGTCGCGCCGATTGCTTGCCGTGGGTTTCGCCGGAAGGCGAAACGGAGCTTCCGTGGAAGGGCCGGGCTTACCTGGGTTTACCGGCCGTGGTCCTTTTCGACAGCACCATTCTAGGGTCGCGCCGCTACAGCGCACGCAGGTTCGGGATGGCCTGCCGTGCACCGAACCGGGGATTGCGCGCCAATCCGCTGACCTCGAGAAGTCGCACCGCGCGATGCCGGTGCGGACGCAGCGGCTCCAGGAGTTCGACCATCTCGGGGTCGTCGATCCGGTGCCCGAGAAGCGTGCAGCCGACGACGTTGGCGAGGTGGTAGTCGCCGACCGACAGCGCGTCGGCGTCACCGAACGCGCGCTGCGCGGTCTCGGCCGCCGTCCACTCCCCGACGCCGGGCAGCGACATCATCGCGGTGCGCGCTTCGGCGGCGGGCCTGCTCGAAAGCCTTTCCAGCGAGTCCGCCCGCTGCGCACACCCGACGAGGGTGCGGGCCCGGCCCGGGTCCACGTTGGCGAGGTGGAACTCCCACGACGGGATGCGGCGCCACACGTCGGCGGAGGGAGGCACCCGCATGCGCGCCGGCGCCGGGCCGGGCGCCGCCGTGCCGAACTTGTTGACCAGCAACCGCCACGCCCGGAACGCGTCCTTGCCGGCCACGCGCTGTTCGAGGACGGCGGGGATGATGGCCTCGATTACCCGGTCGGTGCGCCCGAGCCGCAGGTGCGGGACGCTCCGGTGGGCCGCGGCGATCGTCGGCTCGACGGGCGCGAAGCCCGTCGCATCGTCGTCCGCCCCGAGCAGGGCGGGCAGCCGCGCAGTGAACTCCTCGGCGCCGTCGCCCCACGCCTCGCAGTCGACGACGTTGCGCTCCGACTTGGTGATCCTGGCGGTGACGGGACCGCTGGCCATCAAGCTGGTCTTCCAGATGGCGCCGTCGACGATCTGGTAGCACGGATCGCCGGGACCGCGCCGCAGCGGAGACAACGTGTGCGCCGGGCTTGCGGGCCCGTCGAACTCCACGGACGCCGAAGTGGAGGACACCGAACTGGGCACTGCCAAAGGCTAGGCCCAAACTGCCGACCCCACTAGGAAACGACCCCGCTAGGAAACGACGACGTCCGCCTTGTCGGCGTAGAACGCGACGTGACCGGCGATGTCGCCGACGGCCGGGTAGGGCTGCTCGTACGTCCAGATGACGTCGTCGACGGTGTCGCCGCCGGCCGTCACGTGGTAGTAGTTCGCGTCGCCCTTGTAGGGGCAGTACGTGGTGGTGTCGCTGCGCTGCAGCGCCGAGCCGACGACGTCGGCCATCGGCACGTACTGCACCGCGGGATACGTCGACTCCTGCAGGGTGAGCGCGGCGTCGGTCTCGGCGACCACTTCGCCGTTGACCCGCACGGTGACGTGCCTGCCGGTCGGGTTGACGGTGATGGGATGTTCGGCAGTGGGTTGCAGAACTGTTCTTTCGGTCATGTGAGACCCAACGTGTGCGGACCCGCCGGGGATTCCTCGAGCGAACTGCCGCGAGGGTCGACGTTTGCTGGCTACGATCCGCGGATGACCGACCTCGATGCCGCCCACGTTGCGGCGAGTGTGCACATCGCGGCCGACGCCGACGTCGTCTACCGGATGATCACGCACCTGCCCACGCTGGCCGAGCTCGCCGAGGAGACCACCTCGATGCAGTGGTTGAGGGGTGATGCCGTCGCGCCAGGCGCACGGTTCAAGGGCACCCAACCGTCACGGCACGAAGACCTGGTCCACCACGTGCACCGTCACCCACGCCGAGCCGGGACAGGTGTTTGCCTTCGACGTCCGCAGTGCGGTGGTGCCGGTGGCGCACTGGCGGTACGACATCGAGGCGGCCGATGGCGGCTGCCGTGTCACCGAGCGCACCTGGGACCGCCGACCCGGGTGGTTCCGGGTTCCGGCGGGCTGGGCGACGGGCGTGAAGGACCGCACGTCCGCGAACGTCGTGCACATCGACCGCACCCTGGAGCGGCTCAAGGCGAAGGCGGAAGCCGGCCACTGACGGCACGGTCGGTCACGGTCGGTCAGGGTTTGGCGGTGATCGCGTCCGCGACACGCGCGATCGGCGAGGTCGTGGCGCGGCCACCCGTCTCGAGCCGGTCGGCCAGGTTGTACGCGACGTAGAGCCCGCGCACGCCCAGCCACCGCATCGGCTCGGGCTCCCAGTTGCGCGACCGGTGGCCGACCCACGGCAGCTCCGTGCGCGGGGTGCGGTTTTCGAGAACCAGGTCGGCGAGCGTGCGCCCGGCGAGATTCGTCGCCGTCACCCCGTGGCCGACGTAGCCGCCCGCCCAGCCGAGGCCGGTCGCCCGGTCCAGGACGACGGACGCCTCCCAGTCGCGTGGCACCGCGAGCACGCCGCACCAGCCGTGGGCGATCGGCACCGTGCGCACCTGAGGCAGCACGCCGTGCAACACCTGGCTCAGATGGCGGATGGTGCGCTCGGGGACGCGGCCGTCGGCGTCGGTGCGGGACGCGTAGCGGTAGGGCACGCTGCGGCCACCGATGGCGATGCGGTCGTCGACCGTGCGTTGGGCGTAGAAGAATCCGTGCGCGGTGTCACCGACGGTTTCCCGGCCGTCCCAGCCGATCGTCTCCCACACGTCGGCGCCGATCGGTTCGGTCGCGATCATCGAGCTGTTCATCGGAAGCCAGCGCCTGCGCAGCCCGGGCAGTGCGGCGGTGAATCCCTCGGTGGCGCGCAGCACGATCGGTGCGCTCACGGCGCCGGAGTCCGTCGCCGCCCGTCCTGGCGTGATCTCGGTGACCGGCGACTCCTCGTAGATCTGCACGCCGAGGCGCTCGACGGCGTCGGCCAGGCCTCGCACCAGCCGGGCCGGCTGGATCCGCGCGCAGTGCGGCGTGTGGTAGGCCGAGCACCACGCCGGCGAACCGAATGCGTTGAGCCGCTTCGTCTGTCGTCAGATCGGTGATGCCGTCGACACCCCACGCGCGTGCCGCCGCGACCTCCACCGCCAGCCGCGACGCCTGGGCGGGATTGCGGGCGATCCGCATCGTGCCACCCTTGACGATGCCCGCGTCGATGCCTTCCTGCGCGGCGACGGCGACCACCTCGTCGATCGCCTCGTTCAGCGCGCGCTGCCAGGCCAACACACCGTCGCGGCCGTACTGGCGGGCCATCGCATCGCGATCGCCGGGCACCAGCCCCGACAGCCATCCACCGTTGCGGCCCGAGGCGCCGAAACCGGCGAACCGGGCCTCCAGCACCACGATCCGCAAGCCCGGGTCGGCCCGCTTCAGGTAGTAGGCCGTCCACAGGCCGGTGTAGCCGGCGCCCACGATGCAGACGTCGGCGTCGCGGTCACCCGGAAGCCGCGGCCTGCTTCGCGGGACGTCGTCGAACCAGTGAGACACCAGACCGTTGCGCGGGTTGGGCACCGTCTGATTGTGCAGCACGTACCTGGTGGTCTAATCAGGCATGACCGCCCTGCACCGACGTGACAGCGTGTTCGTACTGACCCTCGGCGATGACGAGAACCGGTTTCATCCGGACCGCCTGACGGCGATCAACGCCGCACTCGACGAGGTCGAAGCCGCCCCCGGCCCGAAGGCCGTGGTGACCACCGGTATCGGGAAGTTCTACTCCAACGGCCTCGACCTCGACTTCATGGCCGCCAACCCCGACGCGGCCGAGGCCAATCTGCACGAGGTGCACGCACTGTTCGCGCGCGTGCTCGCCTTCCCGGCGCCGATGGTGGCGTCGTTGCAGGGCCACACGTTCGCGGCAGGCGCGATGCTGGCGCTCGCCCACGATCTGGCCGTGATGCGGTCCGATCGCGGGTACTTCTGCCTGCCCGAGGTCGATCTCGGCATTCCGTTCACGCCGGGGATGATCTGCGCTGATCCGCGCGCAGGCTGCCGATCGCGACGGCCCACGAGGCGATGACGACGGGGCGCCGGTACGGCGGCGAGGAGGCCCACGACGCTGGCATCGTCGCAGGCGTCGGCGCCGAGGACGAGATTCTCGACATCGCCGTGGCGCGAGCCCAGGAGCGGGCGACCAAGGCCGGACCCACGATGGGGGCCATCAAGGCACGCCTCTACGGCGAAGCCATTGAGGCGTTGACCGCAAACTGATACCGGCTGCCAGTGTTTCCGCTTCATTGAGTCGGCGCTCGTCGTCGATGCGCTGCCTACGGTCTTCGGCACGGGTGCGGTCGCGGCGGGGCATCGTCAGGCCCGCATTGGTGATCGGTTGAGCGTCGGTCGCGACGACCGGCGCCGTAGGAACGCACAGCGCAGGAAACAGCAGCCGGCTGCCTGGGCGAGTGGTGTAGGTCTGCCCGTCTGGCGCAGTCCACACCACGGTGCCGTCGGGCGAGCTGCCGATCGTGCCAGCCGCCTTCGCCGCTCCAGAAGGTCTTGAACAAGTGGTTCTTTCGGCATAGGCACTTCAGGTTCGACGCTTGGGTGGGCCCAGCCGGATACGGAATCGTATGGTCGATGTCGCACTTGTCCGCGGGCACGTCACAGCCGGGGAATCGACAGGTCAGGTCGCGGCACCGGACGAAGTCGGCCAAGGCGAGCGACGGAACGTACCGTGGTTCGGGTTTGGCGTCGCCGGGGTGGACGACCTTCTTGATCGCGGCATTGAGCGCAGCCCGGCGGATCAGCGGGCCTGCCAGCACCGGCCCGCCCATCATCACCCCCGGGCTAGTCGCCGCCGGTCCGGTCGGCGGTGGATCGGCCAACTCTTCGGCCAGCGTCTGCTCTCGCAACGGCTTGGCCGAGGCGTGAGGCGGCTCAGGGCCGTCGAGCGCCGCGTGCTCTGCCGCAGCGGCCTCGCCGGCATCGGCACAGGAATCCGAATTGGCGACGATATGGATCACCACCGAACCCGTTCCCGGAGCCGTGCCGCTGCAATCGAGTTCGCCGCACAGACATGCCAACCGATCGGCGCCGTTGGCCAGCGCGCCCATCGCGTCGGCTCGACGCTGATCCAGCGTGCGGGGGTCTGCCTCACAGGTGGTGCGGGCCAGCATGTCGAGGCGCCCGTCAAGAGCCGCGGCGTGGTGAGCCAACAGCTTGCCCCACAACGAGGCAAGCCCGCGGCCGTTGGCGGTGCCGATCTCCACGCAGCGCGAGCGAGCCGCCTGCTGGCTGCGCCGTAGTGCATGCCCGTCGAATCGCTCGACCCAATAGTCGATCGCCGCCACGGTCTTGTCAGCTGACATCGGCTCCCACTGCTGGATCGCCGAGGCCAGTGCGGCATCGACCGCTCGCAGCGCATCGGGGTCCTCTATCAGCATCGTGCGCCACACGATCGACGACACCAACCGGTAGGTGATCAGACCCTCCTCGAAAACCCGGCCGACGCACGGCAACCGGTCGCGCAA
Source organism: uncultured Actinomycetota bacterium (assembly GCA_963735245.1). Classification (GTDB taxonomy): domain Bacteria; phylum Actinomycetota; class Actinomycetes; order Mycobacteriales; family Mycobacteriaceae; genus Mycobacterium. The sequence continues at coordinate 236,954 of CAVTKI010000015.1, read as the reverse complement.
CGCGGTCGCGATCAAGAGTTGATGCGATGCTGCATCCGATGTGATCTGTTGGGCCGCACCGATTTCAGCGCACACCGCACCCCAGTTGTCCAGGTACCACTGCTCCCGTTCAGCTGAATCATCGGCCGCGTAGCGCGCGTCGAGCATGCCGACCATGGCCGCGAGCCGCCGGGCACATGCCGCTGCCTCGACCCGCGCCCACGCGCCGACCGATGCGGCGCCGGCAGCGCCCTCGGCTTTTGCCACCAGTTCATCGAACATACGTGCGAATCTAATCGGCTCCGCAACTCGCGGCACGCGCGCTGCACGGACCAGTCCACCGCCTGTGGATGAAATCGCGACTGTGGATAACTCACCCCCGCAACGGTTCCGCGTCGCCGAACTGTCGTAGCCCGGACCGAAGCTGACGGCACGTACGACAGAAAGGCGGGCACATGTGCTGGCGATGCGACCACCCCGACAAGACGCTCGATGACTACCTCTCGCTGCTCCGGGAGAGGATCCTGACGCGCGGCTGGACCGTGCAGTACGTCGAAGACGATCGCAGGCCGTACGCGTACACGATCGGGTTGCACGATCGCGGCCTGCCCGAGTTCCTCGTCACCGGCCTGTCCCCGAGGCAGTCACTGTGGCTGCTGGACACGTTCGTGAAGCGGGCGTTGATCGGCCGCCGATTCGCCGCAGGAGACCGGCTACCGCTGCCGGCGGGGACCCGCCTCGAGGTCGTGAAGGTTGCGCAACCGGACGCACACATGGGCATGGCCATTGCGATCGAGCGGGCCTGATGTCCAAGCCCTGCAACTGGTCTGGGCGGACGACCACGGCCGCTGGCCGTGGGGAAAGGACTTCGACAATGGCCACCGAACACAACCGGTGCTCGGCGCGCGCGCCGCCTAAGCGACCGGGCCGAACGCGTAGCGGTGGTACTGCGCCATGTAGCGCAGCACCGGGACTGCTGACATGACCTTGACCATCAGCCGGTAGTACCCGGGCAGCGTCTTGAAGGTGTCCGACTCGATGGCGGACACCCACGCGAGCAGGCGCACCCCGGGAACCGACTCGACGATGTCGTCAGGTCCGTTGATCGCCCAGAACAGGGTCGCGCCCGCGCGGCGCACCACCGGGTTGGTCCACTGCGACTTGATGCCGAGGCTGTTGAAGGCGTCGAACTGCAACTCTCCGGATGGGGCATGCTCGACGACCCGGCGCAGCAGCGCCGTGCCGTCCTCCTGGGTCAGGTACATCGTCAGGCCCTCGCCGATCATCAGCATCGGGCGGTCCCGTGGGATGTCGGCGAACCAGGCCGGGTCGGTGACGGAGGCGGCGATGAGGTGATAGTGGTCGCGGGCGGGGTAGAGCTGCCTGCGCAGGTCGGCGACCTCGGGGTAGTCGACGTCGTACCACTCCACGTCAGGCCCGGGGTCGATCCGGAAGGCTCGGCTGTCCAGCCCGCAACCCAGATGCAGCACAACGGCTTTGGGGTGCACGGCCAGGAACTGGCGGGCCCAGGCGTCGAAGTGCGCGGACCGCGTCGTCACCGACGGTGAGTTGGCCGCCGTGATGGCGGTCTTCTTCCAGTCGTAGTCGATGCGGTCGACGATCTCCTTGGCGAATCGATCGCCGAGGATCGGGTTCGGCAAGCCGGCGTCCAGCGCCTTGGCGTAGAACGTCGCCAACATGGTCTGCGGCGCACCGCTGAGATCAACGCTAACTCTGTCGCTCACGGATCCGACGCTAGTCCCGGACCGCACGCAGACGGCTGGCTACTGAACGGCGCTCGGCGTGGTGTTCAGCCCTAGCTGGTGGCGAACGGCAGCGCCGGTTCGGAGGAATCCACGTGACCGTTGCTGATGATGGTGAGCCGGTCGGGCCGGACTTCGTAGCGGGCGCCGTCGGCCGGATTGACGGCAACGAAGCCGCCGGAGGACGCCACCGCGTCGGCGATGCGCAGGTTGGCGCCGTCGGCCAACCGCTCGCCGTGGTAGTAGAACGTGCCCTGCCCGGTCTGGCATATCACGGCCAACGACGAGGCGGTGCGGATCATCACCGCGGGCGAGTCTCCCGAATCGCAGCGGGCCGCGTGGCCGACGAACCCCTGTGCGTCGGCCGCAGGGCCGCCCGGCGCGGCGGTCGGCGTGGCGCTCGTCGTGGTTGGCGTGCTCGTCGGTGGCGGTGCCGCCAACGTGGTCGGCGGCACTGCGCCGCCACCACTGTTGGTGCCGGTACCACCGTTGTTGCCGACGACCAGCACGGCGGCGAGCACCGCCGCGGCGACGAAGATCAGAATCGTCACGCCGATCAGCACTTGCGCGGCGCCGAACCGCCGTCGGCGGCGCGGCGGCTCCGGTGGTCGCGGCGGCTCCGGTGGTCGAACGGGCGGCGGGTACGGGAGGTGTCCCGTCGGGTGCGGATTCGGAGGAACCGTCGGGAACTGCCGCGTCGGCGATGGGTACTCGGGGCTCACCGCCGTCGGCTCCTGCGGCGACGACACCGCCGCAGCGGTGGCGGCCCTGGCCAGTTCGCCCGCGGACCCGAACCTCGCCTCGGGCTCCTTGGCCATGCCCTTGGCGATGACGTCGTCGAACGCGCGACCGATGCCCCGGCGCATGATGCTCGGCCTCGGCGGCGGCGCGAGGACGTGCGCGCCCATCAGCTGCGCCAGGTCCTTGGTCTCGAACGGCGGCCGTCCGGTGAGGCACTCGTGGAGCAGGCAGGTCAGCGAGTACACGTCGGCCGGTGGCCCCACCTGTCCGCCGCTGAACCGTTCCGCTGCCATGTAGGCGCTGGACCCGATCACCGATCCGGTGATCGTCACACTCGCGTCGCCGCCCGCGTGTGCGATGCCGAAGTCGGCGAGGTAGGCGAAGTCGTCGGGGGTGAGCAGCACGTTCTCGGGCTTGATGTCGCGGTGGACGAGGCCGTCGGCGTGCGCGGCGTCCAGTGCGGCCGCCACCTGCGTGACGATCGACGCCGCCCGCCTCGGTTCGAGGGGGCCGTCCGTGAGCAGAACGTCCTTCAGGTTGGCGCCCTCGACCAGGCGCATGTCGATGTACAGGACTCCGTCGATGTCACCGAAGTCGTGCACGGGAACGACGTGCGGTTCCTGCAGTCGCGCCGCCACCCGCGACTCGCGCCGGAAGCGCTCCTGGAACACCGGGTCGGCGGCCATCTCCGACCGCAGCACCTTGACCGCCACCGTTCGGCCCTTGACCGTGTCGTAGGCCCGATAGACCTCGCCCATGCCGCCGACACCGACCAGGGACTTCAGCTCATAAGGCCCGAACCGGGTGCCGAGACGCGAGTCGCGGTGCGGGAATGACATACCCCGATTGTTTCAGCATCGACTCGGAGCCTCGTGGTGGCGTCGGCCCGCTGCCACCGCGTCAGCCCGCCTGCCTGCTCTTTCGTTTGGCTTCGCGCAGTCCAACCCAGAATTTGGCGGCCTCGCGGATCGACTCCTCGACCGGCCTTGGCTGCCAACCGAGTTCGCGTCTGGCCTTGCTGCAGTCGACCGGCGCCTCGGCGCGCATCAGCCGCAACGAGTCAAGGGAGAGCCGTTCGTCGGTGCCCTTCAGACGGGCCTTGACGCTGCCGAGCGTCGCCATCGCGTAGGCCACCGGCAGCGGGAGCGACTTCGCAGGCGCGGGCACCCCGGCCGCTTCGGCGGCGATGCGCGCGACGTCGGCGTTGGCGATCATCTTCTCCGAGATCAGGTAGCGCTCACCGACGCGGCCCTTGTCGGCGGCCAGGATCATCGCCCGCGCCGCATCGTCGATGCCGACGGCCTCGAGTTCGATGCCGCTCATCACGAACGGCAGCTTGCCGAACGCCGCGCCCGCGATGATGGCGCCGTGCGGGGTGCGGCCCCAGTCGCCGCTGCCGTAGGTCGTCGAGATGCACACCGCCACCGCAGGCAGCCCGCGCTGGCGCGCGTACTCCATCACCAGGTTCTCGGCCTGCACCCGCGACCGCACGTACGGCGTGAGCGCCTTGGTCTGCGCTGCGGTGATCACGTCGTCCTCCGTCGCCGTGCGGCCCCGCTTGCGGCCGACGGTGACGTAGCTGCTGGTGAAGACGAACCGCTCGAGGCCCGCGGCGATATCGGGCTCGACGGCGATCTCGAGCACGTTTCGGGTGCCCTCGACATTGGTGTGGAACAGGGGCGCGGGATCACGCAGCCAGCCCCTGGTGTCGACGACGCAGTAGTAGACGACGTCGCAGCCGGCCATCGCCTCGCGCAGTACGTCGTCGTCCCAGATGTCGCCGAGGAACCGCGTGACCTTCAGATCGTCGATGCCGATCGTGGTGGCCTTCGGTCGCACCATCACCCGGACGTCCCGTCCGTCGGCGACGAGTTGGCGCGTCACGTGCGAGCCGAGGTAGCCGTTCGCGCCGATCACGAGCGCGGGGCCGAGCGCCGTCACACGGCACCGCCGACCTGGCGCATCCAGCTCTCCGCCTCGTCGGGCAGCGTGCCGAGTTCCTTGGCCTTCTTGCACCACTTCATCGCCGCGGAGACGAACCGCAGCGGGTTGTAGACGTCTTCCTGGCGACACCAGAGCCCGTCGCCCGCATAGGTGACGATCGAGATGTTGGTCGCGCTGATGATGACGCCGTCGCCCGGGTCGCGCATCGGATTGTCGAGCTCGCAGAGCACGCGTCCGGTGGCCTCGTCGTACACCTTCCACAGCGACGGGAACGACGTCATGTAGCTGCCGGGGAAGGTCTCCATCGTCTTCCAGATCCAGGGCCGCACCTGCTCGCGGCCGCGCATCGTTCCCGCGGCGTGCTCGACGTAGACGACGTCCTCGGTGTACTGCTCAACCCATGGATCCCAGTTGCGGGTCTCGGCGGCCCCGGCGACCGTTGCCTCGAATTGGGCGAATGCGTCGGCCAGCTCGCCGCGGCTGAAGGTGCTACCCGTCACATCCAGAACTAGAACACGTTCTACCATCCTTTGTCGAGCGGCCGTCGTAACGTCATCCCGCATGAAGATCCTGCTCGTGGTCCTGCTCGCCGTCGCGGCCACGACCGTCGGCGCGCCCCGCGCGCACGCCGACGACACCGCGGGCCTGGTGGACATCGGCGGTGGCCGCAGCCTGTTCCTGAACTGCCAGGGCCAGGGTTCGCCGACGGTGTTCGTCATCCCCGGCAAGGGCAGTTACGCCGAGGCGTGGAACGCGGCGATGCCGCCCGACGACCCGATCCGCTCGTCGCCGTACGACCTGATCGAACAAGCGCAGCTGGGCCCGAGTCCGGTCTCGGCGCAGCCGCTGGTCGCGAAGACGACCCGGATCTGCACCTACGACCGCCCCGACACCCGGCCGGACGGCACCGACCGCTCGACGCCGGTCGCCCAACCGCACACCGTGCAGTCCGACGTCGACGACGTGGTGAAACTGATTGCCGCGGCCGATCTTCCGACGCCGATGGTGTTCGTCGCGCACTCGTACGGCGGGCTGGTCCTCGACCTGCTGGCCCGCCAACACCCGGAACTGGTCAGCGGGCTGGTGTTCTCCGAACCCACGTCGGAGTTCCTCTGGGGCCTTGGCCGACCCGACCAGAACGCGGCGTTCAACACCGACGGCCAGACCGTCCCTGCCGGGGAGGAGGCGATCCTGGCCGAGGACGCCTTCGCGACCATTGCGGCCGCCCCGCCACTGCCGCGGGTGCCCGCGATCGTGCTCAGCGCAGACAAGTTCGCCGCAGCCCGCCGCGCTCAAGCCGGACAACTACACCCAGGCCCAGATCCACCAGGCCAACGACATGCTGGCCGCGGCCCTCGGCACCACGAACGTCATCGTGCCGGGCACGGGGCACAACCAGATGCTCTACCAACCGCAGGCCATTGCTGACCAAATCGTGACGGTTGTCGACGAGGTGCGCGGACGCCCGTAACGCAGGAACTTCTGAAGGGCACTTGAGGTTATACGAGTGCCAAATCTAGGAGGATCAGTGGCGAAGACGTACAACAAGAATCCCGCGGCAGTCAGCGCGTTGTCTCCCGAGCAGTACCAGGTCACCCAGAAGAACGGGACCGAGCGCCCGTTCACCGGCGAGTACTGGGACAACCACGAGCCCGGCATCTACGTGGACGTGGTGTCCGGTGAGCCGTTGTTCGCATCGGTGGACAAGTTCGAGAGCGGGTCGGGCTGGCCCAGCTTCACCAAAGCCGATCGAGTCAGCCAACGTGTTGGAGAAGCGCGACTTCAGCCACCTGATGCTGCGCACCGAGGTCCGGTCGGCGAACGGCGACAGCCACCTCGGCCACCTGTTCAACGACGGCCCACGCGAAGCGGGCGGGTTGCGCTACTGCATCAACTCGGCTTCGCTGAGGTTCATCCATCTCGACGACCTCGAGGCAGAGGGCTACGGCGAGTACACGACACTCTTTTCATCACAGGAGGCACAGGCATGACGAACACCGCGACCGCGATCCTGGCCGGCGGCTGCTTCTGGGGAATGCAGGACCTGATCCGCAAGCAGCCGGGTGTGGTGGGCACGCGCGTCGGCTACACCGGCGGCAAGAACGACCACCCCAACTACCGCAACCATCCCGGGCACGCCGAGGCCATCGAGATCGAGTACGACCCCGCGCAGACCGACTACCGCAACCTGCTGGAGTTCTTCTTCCAGATCCACGATCCGACCACCAAGGACCGCCAGGGCAACGACGTCGGATCCAGTTACCGGTCGGCGATCTTCTACGTCGACGACGAGCAGAAGCGCGTCGCGCTGGACACCATCGCCGACGTCGAGGCGTCCGGCCTGTGGCCGGGCAAGGTGGTCACCGAGGTGACGCCCGCGGTCGACTTCTGGGAAGCCGAGCCGGAGCACCAGGACTACCTGGAGAAGTACCCCAACGGGTACACCTGCCACTTCCCGCGGGCGGGCTGGAAGCTGCCGAAGCGTTCCGGCGGGCAGGAGCGCAGCGACTCGGGGATCGCGTCAGCAGCCGCGCAGTAGTCGGAGCGGTCTGGCCGGCGGCGCATCACGACGCGGCCGCCGGCCTTCGGCGTGTACGCCACACCGCGCGAGTGAACCTTCTCGTCGGGCGCCGTGGTGGTCTCGATCGTGAAGTGGCGCAACACCGTTCGCAGCACCACGTCCATCTCGACGTTGGCGAAGACAGCGCCGACGCAACGCCGGGTGCCGCCGCCGAAGGGGACGAACGAGGACGTGGACGGCCGGTTGCCGACGAAGCGCTGCGGGTCGAACCGGTCGGGATCGGGGAAGTCCTCGGCCCGGCCGTGAAGCTGATCGAGGGCGACGACGACCGAGTAGCCCTGCGGGATGGTCCAGTCGCCGAGCTCGAAGGTCGGCGCGTAGACGTGCCGTCCCGCGAAGTCGATGACGGTGCGGACGCGCTGAACTTCGAGGGTGACGGCCTGGCGGTACTCGGTTGCCGTCGTTTCCGCCTCGGTCACCAGCCTGGCGAGCACGTCCGGGTGCCTGACGACGCGCTCGAACACCCACGCCAGGGTGGAGGCCGTGGTCTCGTGGCCTGCGGCGAGCAGCGTCAGCAGTTCGTCGGCGATGTCACTGCGCGACATCGCCGAGCCGTCCTCGTAGGTGCTGCGCAGCAGCAGCGTCAGCACGTCGTCGCGGTGCTCGAAGTTCGGGTCGGCCGTCACGCCGTCGATCAGCCGGTCGATGACGGCGTCGTACTCGCGTCGGTACGCCGCCAACCGGCCCCACGGGCTGAACCGGCCATAGCTCGCGGGCCGGGGTCGGCAGCACGGCCAGCCGCGAGCCGAGGGTCACCCACGGCGGGATGATGCGGCGCAGTTCGTCGAGCTGCTCCCCGTCGGCCCCGAACACCGCGCGCAGGATGGCGTTCAGCGTGATCCGCATCATCGGTTCGAGGGTCTCGAACTCCTGACCTTCGGGCCAGTTCGCCGATTCGCGCAGCGTCTCCTCCTCGAAGATCGTCTCGTAGTTCTTGACGCTCTTGCCGTGGAAGGGCGGGGTGAGCAACCGGCGACGCGCTTGTGGTCCGCTCCGTCGAGCGCGAACACCGAGCCGGGGCCGAGGACCCGGCTGAGGTTGGGCTGGATGTTGCCCACGTCGTCGGTGTTCGCGGTGAACAGCTGCTTGGCGAGCAGCGGGTCGGCGACGATCACGGTCCTGCCGAACACCGGCAGGTCCAGCCTGAACACGTCGCCGTGCTTGCGGCGAAGTCGCGTGATGATCCTCTGCCGCGACACGGCGTAACCGGCGCTTTGAAGCAGTTTCGGAATGCGCGACTTGGGCGGAAGGTTGACCGGCGCAGCGTTGCCGGTCGCGGAATGTTCGTCGATGAGCACGTCAGTCACGAGAATCTCCAACCCCAGTCGCGGTACGTCGATGTACCGACGGCGTGTGCTGTACGGTACATTGCAGTACCACACGTGCGCAAGGGTTCGGAGGCGACGAGATGGCGGCCGTTGTGACCGACGCATCCACTGCCGACACTGCGCGCGCGTTCCGCGACAGGCTGCTCGACGGCCTCGCCGAGTCGATCGCCGAGCGCGGCTACCGGGACACCACGGTCGCCGACGTCGTCCGCAACGCCAAGACCTCCAAGCGCACCTTCTACGGCGAATTCGCAAGCAAGGAAGAATGTTTCGTCGAGCTGCTGCGGACCAACAACGAAGCGCTGATCGCCTCGATCCAAGCCGCCGTCGATCCCGATGCGCAGTGGGACACCCAGATCCTGAGCGCCGTCGGCGCATACGTCGACCACATCGCCGAGCGGCGCGCCGTCACGCTGAGCTGGATCCGCGAGGCTCCCGGCCTCGGCGCGGCCGCCCTACCGTTGCACCGGCTCGCGATGGAACAGCTCACCGACATGCTGGTCGTGCTCACCGACAGCCCCGGATTCCACCGCGCGGGCCTGGCCCCCGTCTCGCGCCCGCTGGCGTTGATCCTGTTGGGCGGCTTGCGGGAACTGACCGCACAGGTGGTCGAGCGCGGGCACGACCTCCACGACATCAGCGGGCCCGCCGTCATCGCGGCGACCGCGATCCTGGGTCGCGGCGTCAGCCCAGCATGAGCCGTGCCGACTTCTCCAGTCGGCGGGCGATGTCCGCGTAGGACGCGTACCCCATCCCGGCTCGCACCAGCGCGCCGGAGTACAGCATCTCCAGCGAGTCGATGACGTCCGGGTCGACGTCCGGACCGAGCGCGGCGGACAGGCGACCGCGGATGTCGCGGCCGATCCGCTGGCGCAGCACCTCCACGTCGGGGTCGCGGCCGAGCAGTGCGGTGGTGACGGCGCCCGCGAACTCGGGTTCGTCGGCGACCAGCAGAGCGATGTGGTGCAGGACGTCGATGACCCGCGTGGCGGGCTCCGCCGAGTCGTGCCCGGCGGGCGGGGCCGCCGCGAGCCTGCGCCAGAACACCTCGGCGACGAGGTGCTCCTTCGACGAGAAGTACGTGTAGGCCGTGGCCGCTCCGACGCCCGCCTCGGCGGCGACCCGACGCACCGTGAGACCGGCGAAGCCCTCGCGATTCAGGAGATCGACCGCGGCCTTGCCGAGCCGATCGACGGTGTCGGCCTGTTTTGCGGTCAGACGGCGCCGAGTCGACTCCAAGGTCGGATCGGACACGTGTCCGGACGCTACTACAACCCGGGGATACCGGCAACGGTAAGTTGGCCCGCATGAGCCCTGCCGACACGACCGACACCGCCCTGCCGAGCGCCGCGGCGCGCCTGTTCACGCTGGCCGAGGGCGTCACCGGTTTCATGCCTGCCGACGAGGGCCGCGCGCTCTACGACGCGGCGGTGCGCTATCTCGGGGACGGGACGGGCGTCGAGATCGGCACCTACTGCGGCAAGTCCACGGTGCTGCTCGGTGCCGCCGCCCAGCAGACCGGCGGCCTGCTGTACACCATCGACCACCATCACGGCTCCGAGGAACACCAACCCGGCTGGGAGTACCACGACACCTCGATGGTCGACCCCGTGACCGGACGGTTCGACACGCTGCCGACGCTGCGGCACACCCTCGACGCCGCGGAGCTCGACGACAACGTCATCGCCGTCGTCGGCAAGTCCGCGCTCGTCGCGCGGACGTGGCGAACTCCGTTGCAGTTCTTGTTCATCGACGGTGGCCACACCGACGAGGCGGCGCAGAAGGACTTCGACGGCTGGGCCAAGTGGGTGGCGGTCGGTGGTGCGCTCGTCATCCACGACGTGTTCCCCGACCCCAACGACGGCGGCCAGGCGCCGTACCGCATCTACCGCCGCGCGCTGGACACCGGCGCGTTCCGCGAGGTCGCCGTCACGGGCTCGATGCGGCTGCTGGAGCGGGTGTCCGGCACGCCCGGGCGAGGCGTCTGAGACTAGCGTCCGCGCGCCGCGCAGGCGCAGTCGAAGTCGCCTTCCAGACCGCGCGGCAGGTCGTGCCCGCGGAAGATGCCGCTGGCGCGGGTGGTGGACGACAGGGCGTCGGCCGCGAGGATCATCGCCGCCCCGGTCCACGTGGTGCGCTCCACCGGCCACCGCTTGCCGTCGGAGAACACCAGTCCGGTCCAGTAGGAGCCGTCGGTCTCGCGCAGGTGGTGCATGGCCGCGAATTGTTCACGCGCGCGGACCGAGTCGCCGATGGCGTCGAGGGCCATCACCAGCTCGCAGGTCTCCGCGCCGGTCACCCATGGCCGGTGGTCGATGCACCGGATGCCGAGTCCCGGCACCACGAACTCATCCCAGCGGGAGTCGATGCGGGCCCTCGCCGCGGCGCCGCGCAGCGCGCCACCGAGCACCGGGTAGTACCACTCCATCGAGTGACTGTCCTTGAGCAGGAACGACTCCGGGTGCTCGGCGATCGCGTGGCCGAGGCTGCCGACGGCCACCTCCCACTCCGGTTGCGACTCCCCGAGGTAGGTCGCCAGCGCCAACGCGCAGCGGATGCTGTGATAGATGCTCGCACAGCCGGTCAGCAGCGCATCCGGAAGAATCCCCGCATCGCTTCTGGCCCAGGCGATCTCGCCACCGTCGAGCTGCATCGTCAGCACGAAGTCGATGGCACTGCTCACCACCGGCCACATCGCCTCGGCGAAGGCTCGGTCCCTGGTGATCAACACGTGATGCCAGACGCCGGTCGCGACGTAGGCACAGAAGTTGCTGTCGCTGTTGGCGTCCTCGATCACACCGTTGCGCAACTGGATCGGGAAGGACCCGTCCGCGCGCTGAGTCTTCGGCACACCAGTCGAACGCCGCCCGCGCAGGCTCCCACAGCCCGGCGACGGACAGCGCCATCGCGTTCTCCACGTGATCCCACGGGTCGGTGTGGCCGCCCTCGAACCACGGCAGTGCGCCGGTGGATTCCTGGGTGGCGGCGATCGACTCCGCAGTCCGCAGACACTGCTCAGGCGTCAGAATGCCTGGTACACCCGGGATCTCATGCGTCCGCAACGGCCACCGCCGGCTTCTGGAAATACAGCGCGACGCTCTTGCCGATCAGCGGGTTGAGTGCCGCTTCGGCATTGCGGGTCAGCCACGGTCGCGACATCATGTCCCACACCAACAGCTTGTGGTAGGCGCTCACCGCGGGGTGGTCCGGTTTATCCACGCCCACAGCACATTTCAGCCACCAGAACGGAGAGTGCAGCGCGTGAGCGTGATGGCGATGGTCGAAGGCCATCCCGCGCGCCGCGATCTTGGCGTGCAACTCGTCGGCCCGGTAGATCCGGATGTGACCACCCTCGTTGGCGTGGTACTCGTCGGACAGCAGCCAGCAGATCCTCTCGGGCAGCCAGCGCGGCACGGTGACGGCCAGCCGTCCGCCCGGCTTGAGCACCCGGACCAGCTCGTCGATCGCGCGGTCGTCGGCAGGCACGTGTTCGAGGATCTCCGATGCGATCACGCAGTCGAATGTCCCGTCGCCGTAGGGCAGTTCGAGCGCATCGCCCTTGACCGCCTCGGCCTTGGCCGATGCGGGCGCCTCCCCCTGCTGCTGCATCGCCTGCAGGATCGCGTCGACGTCGTTCAGTTCCTCGCCATCCTGATCGAACGCCACCACGTCGGCACCGCGCCGGAAGGCCTCGAACGAGTGCCTGCCCGCGCCGCAGCCCACGTCGATGACCGAGGTCCCTGCGCCTACGCCCAGTCGATCGAAGTCGACGGTCAACATGTCCTGGTCCGTTCCATCGCGCGTTCGTACACCGATACCGTCTGCGCCGCAACGGATTCCCAGCTGAACACCTCGACAGCGCGACGGCGTCCGGCGGCACCGAGGCGGCGCAGCTCCAATGGCGAGTCGAGCAGTTCGCCGAGCACGGTGGTCAAGTCGTCGACATCGGCGGGACGCACCAACCGGGCGCATTCGCCGTCGGTGCCGACCACCTCGGGCAGGGCGCCTGCGCGACTGGCCACGATCGGCGTCCCGCTGGCCATCGCCTCGACGGCGGGCAGCGAGAACCCTTCGTACAGCGACGGGATGCAGGCCACCTCGGCCGACGCCAGCAGGCGCGCCAGCTCGGCGTCGCTGATGCCGCTGCAACTGTGCACGATGTCGGAGATGCCCAGCTCGGCGATCAGCTTCTCCGTGGGCCCGTTGGGCTCGAGCTTCGAGACGAGCTGCACGTCGAGATCGCGCTCGACGCGCAGTCGGGCGACGGCGTGCAGCAGGTGACTGACGCCCTTCAGCGGCACGTCCGCACTGGCGATCGCGATGATCCGGTTGCGCACGCGGTTCTCGGCGGGCCGGAACAACTCGGTGTCGACGCCGAGCGGCACGACGTGCAGCTGATCGGGCGACACGCCGAAGTCCTCGGCGATGTCGGTACTCGAGGTGGTGGACACGGTCAGCAGCTCCGGAATCTTGCGGGCCACTTCCTTCTGCATCTCGGCGAAGCCATACCACCTGCGCACCAACGGCTTTCGCCACCACTTGGCCGCCGCGACGTCGAGCACACGGTCCCGGGTGATGGGGTGGTGCACGGTGGCGACCACGGGCAGCCCCAGCTTGGCGATGTCGAGCAGTGCCGTGCCAAGGCTCTGGTTGTCGTGCACGACGTCGAACTCGTCGCGACGTTCGGCGAGGATCCTGGCCACCCGCAGACAGAAGGTCCGCGGCTCGGGAAAGCCCGCCGTCCACGTGGTCAGCAGTTCCAGCAGATCGATGCGGTCGCGGATCTCGCTGGGCCGCGGCACGCGGAACGGATCGGGCTCGCGGTAGAGGTCGAGGCTGGGCACCTTGGTGAGCCGCACCCTGGGGTCGAGACCGCCCGGGTAGGGCTGGCCCGAGAACACCTCGACGTCATGACCGAGCTCGACGAGACCGCGGCTGAGGTGGCGGACGTAGACGCCTTGCCCACCGCAGTGCGTCTTGCTCCGGTACGAGAGAAGGGCGATCCGCATGGTCAGTTCACCGGGGCCAGAGTCGACGGCAGGGCTCTGGACATGTGTCCAGACTATAGTTTGACGGTCTAGCCGCCGCAACGCGACCGCGTTCCCGTGACCACCGCGGCGGCGCCGGTTCCGGCCTCCGACGGGTGGGTACCCCTTCCACCAGCGAGAGGAAACGAGGAATCATGACGACACGAGTCAAAGCAGATTTCGAAATCGCGGGCTGGGACGAAACGCCATTTGACGAGGGCGTCGGCGTCGGCAAGCTGACCGAGGCCCTGGTCACCAAGAAGTACACCGGCGGCATCGAGGCGACCTCGACCACGAAGTGGTTGATGGCCTACGCGCCGGACAAGACCGCGACGTTCGTGGGCATCGAGCGAATCAAGGGCACCGTCGACGGCAAGCACGGCAGCCTGGTCCTGCTGCACGACGGCGTCTTCGAGGACGGTGCGGCGACCGCGACCCTGCGCATCGTGTCGGGCACCGACGAACTCAAGGGCGCGACCGGCGACGGCAGCTTCCGCGCCGACCCGGCCGGGTCGATAACCCTCGAACTGCACCCGGACTGACTCCTACTGGGTCTTGGGGCGGGAATCCGCCGGTGGCGACCGGACCCCACCGGGTGGGAGTGACCCTGATCAGGCACTTGCCCTGGTCCACCATGGCCTGGCGATACTCGTCCCAGTCGGAGTGCTCGCCTGCGATCGCGCGGAAGTAGTCCACCAGCGGCTCGACCGCGTCGGGCAGGAGCACCACCTCGGCGTCGCCGTCGACCTGGACGTACGCACCGTTGAACTCGTCGGACAGCACCGTCACGCTGGCCCGCGCATCCCGTCGCAGGTTCGCCGACTTGGCCCGCTGCGGATAACTGGCGATCACGATCCGGCCCGCGTCGTCCACGCCGCCGGTCACCGGCGAGCTCTGCAACGAGCCGTCGGCGCGATACGTGGTCAGCACCATGTGGTGGCGCGGCCGGACGAAGTCGAGGAGTTCGGGGAGTCCCACCGCGTCCGCGGTGGCATACGTGCGAGCCATGACTCCACCGTAGTGATCGACGCCGCTCGATGACCGTCTCAGCCGGCCTTTCGCCGCAGCGTCCAGGCCGGAATCCAGTGCGTGACCGACCGCCGTTGCGCACCGTAGGCGACCTCGTAGGTGACCCACCCCCACCAGAAGCCCTGCTCGCACAGGCCCCAGCAGCTCAGCCACCCGTCGACGACGGCGTGCATCTGCAGGCCCGCCGGGTTGTAGCCGCCGGCCCGGTGCGGCTCGCGCGGAAACACCGCCGTCAGGTCGACCAGCACGGCGACGGGCGGCTCGACCCGGCGGAACGCCTGTTGGACGGGCTGACCGTGGTAGCCGATCGACTGGAGGTCACCCACCGATCGATCATATGTTCGATCGGCGCCGCCGTGGGAGGACGAAGGCGAATGCGCGGGGAAACCCCAGCCCGCGCAGCTGCGCACCCCGCACCGCGGCGGCATCGACCGACCGCACCGCGCCGGACGACGGCTCGTAGCAGCGCAGCTCGTCTCCCGACGTCTCCACGATCAGCACCCAGTGCCGCGGAATGAACCGGCCGACCAGCATGGCGACCGGCCAGTGCGCGTCGACCTCCGCGAACACGTCGGCCAGCGCGTCCCGGCGCCCCCGGCACAGCCGCCAGCCGTAGCGCACGCCGTAGCGGGCGCCGTGGGCGCTCATCGCGCTGGCCACGCCCATCGGCGTGGTGCCGAGCCGGCGCGGCCACAGCCGGTTGACCCGGTCGTGCACCCGGACCTGTTCGCGGTCGAACCAGGCCAGGCCCGCCGCACCGACGGCGTCGCCGCGGCCGGTCAGCTTCTTGCGGTAGGCGGGATCGAGCAATGCGCCTGCCACGACGGCGACGGTGGGTCCGCACGTCACGCCGTCGCGTTGCCGTAGGTGCAGCGCCGCGAGCTTCATCCCCTTCAGGCTAGGCCGGTGCCCGCCTCGAACGAGGGCGGTTCCGGCACCCCGATCGTGGGTATGAGTGAACACATGTCTACTGAAATCGGGGGGCGCTGGTGAGCTTCGACCTGACGCCGACGATCGCCCAGCACGATCTCGCCCGGCGGACCCACGAGTTCTCGGAGCAGGTGATCCGCCCCGTCGCGGCGGACTACGACGCGCGCCAGGAGTTCCCATGGCCCGTGCTCGAGGAGGCCGCCCAACGCGGTTTCTACGGCCCACTGTTCTATCGCGACCTGATCGGCGATCCGACGGGGCTGTCCCTGCCCATGTTCATGGAGGAGCTGTTCTGGGGTTGTGCCGGAATCGGACTGGCGATCGTGATGCCCGCGCTCGCGCTGTCGGCGATCGGCCAGTCCGCGACACCCGAACAGATGCTGGAGTGGGCGCCAGAATGCTTCGGCACACCGGGCGACCTCAAACTGGCCGCGCTGGCCATCTCCGAACCCGAGGGCGGCAGCGACGTCCGCAATCTGCGCACCACGGCGCGGCGAGATGGTGACGATTGGATCATCGACGGGCACAAGATGTGGATCGGCAACGGCGGCATCGCCAACGTCCACGTCGTGAACGCCGTCGTCGACCAGGAACTCGGCCACCGCGGGCAGGCCCTGTTCATCGTGCCCGGCGGCACGCCGGGACTGGAGTTGGTGCGCAAGCTCGACAAGCTCGGCTGCCGGGCGTCGCACACCGCCGAGCTGAAGTTCTCCGGTGTCCGGGTCCCCGGCGCCAACCTGCTCGGCGGCCAGGACAAGCTCGAGCACAAGCTGGCACGGGCGCGCGAGGTGGTCGCCGGAGCCAAGCACTCGGGTTCGGCGACGTTGGGCACCTTCGAGCAGACCCGGCCGATGGTGGCCGCGCAGGCTCTCGGAATCGCCAGGGCGGCACTGGAATACGTCACCGAGTACGCCAACCGCCGGGAGGCGTTCGGTGCGCCGATCATCGACAACCAGGGCATCGCGTTCCCGCTCGCCGACCTCGCCACCAGAATCGACGCCGCCCGCCTCCTCACCTGGCGGGCGTCGTGGATGGCCGCCACCGGAGTGCCGTTCGACCGCGGCGAGGGGTCGATGTCGAAGCTGGCGGCCAGCGAGGTCGCGGTCGCCACCACCGAGCGGCCATCCAGACGATGGGTGGCTGGGGCTACATCAAGGACCACCCCGTCGAGAAGTGGTACCGGGATGCCAAGTTGTACACCATCTTCGAGGGCACCAGCGAGATTCAGCGCATCGTCATCTCGCACGCACTGGGCGCCGCCGACGGCAAGCCGCCGATGCACGTCGACCTCGAACCCACCGGCGGTCCGCTCAACGCGATGTTCGGCCGCGGCACGCCTGTACGGACGCAGGCCGCCAACACCGCCCTGGCCTTGCGCGACCGCGTCCCGCGGCCGATCATGCAACTCGCCATGAAAGTGCTTCGACCACCACGGAAATGAGCTCGGTGATGACGTTTCGGGATCTGCACTACGACGATCTGCCGCTGGTCCTGCCGAACGCGTGGGACGTGCCGTCGGCGCTGGTGCTGCTCGAGGCGGGCTTCGCCGCGATCGGGACCACCAGCTTCGGCGTCGCCGCCAGCCACGGTGCCCCGGACGGCGGCGGCTCGACCAGGGACGCGAACCTGAGACTGGCCAGGGCGCTGCGGCCACTCGACTGCCACCTCAGCCTCGACATCGAGGACGGTTACGCCGCCGACCCCGACGTCGTCGCCGACTACGTCGCCCTGCTGCCGGTCGACGGCATCAACATCGAGGACAGCACCGCGGAGACGCTCGTCGACCCGGAGGTGCACGCCGCCAAGATCCGGGCCATCAAGGCGCGTTCGCCGGCAGATCTTCGTCAACGCGCGCGTCGACACCTACTGGCTCGGGCAGGATGCCGACGTCGCCGAGACCGTCGGCCGCGCCACGCGCTACGTCGACGCAGGCGCCGACGGGGTTTTCGTCCCCGGTGTCGCCGATCCCGACGTGCTCCGCGAACTCGCACGGGCCATCGACCGGCCGCTGAACGTGCTCGCCGTCCCCGGCATGTCCCCCGTCGACCTCGCCGCACTCGGGGTGCGACGGGTGTCCACCGGCTCGCTGCCGTACCGGGCGGCGCTGCAGGCCGCCGTGGCGGTGGCCGTCGCGACGCGGGCCGGGCTGATGTTTCCCGACGCGGTCTCGTACGCAGGCATGCAGGAGGCGCTGACCGGGTATGCCACCGGGCATCAGTCCAGGTAATTATCCGGTACCCCTGGTCTCACCTAGGGGAAGTCTGGCAATATTACCGGCGGGTAGGGACGGTTGCTCGAAGTCGGCACCAGGGGAGTGGCAGGCAGATGACACAGCAGTCAGTGCAGTACGTGGCGCAGGGCACCGAGGGCGGAGGTGCGGCGCTCGACCAGGTCATCGGCATGTCGGCGGTCGGTCTCGTGGTCGGCCTCGCGCTGCTGTGGATCGGTTACCAGCACCGCATGCGCAAGATCACCTGGCTACACGATCTCGGTGAGTGGGCGGGCCGCAAGTTCCACCGGCCCGCGTGGGTCGCACTGCCCATCGCGCTGTTCATCACGACGATCATCACCGCCCTGTTCGGCTTCATCTGGGACGTCAGCCTGCACATCGGCAAGGGCCGCGATCCCGGTCCCCTGGCCAACCCCGCCCACTACTTCATCCTGTTCGGGCTGTTCATCCTGTTCGTCGCCGGCTGCCTCGCGTGCGTGCTGCCGTATGACAAGCCGGGTCCTGCGGCCGTCCGCATCACCCGGCACTGGTACGCGCCCGTCGGCGGTGTCCTGATGGCCGGCTGCGGGCTGTACGCGTTGATCGGCTTCCCGCTCGACGACATCTGGCACCGCATCTTCGGCCAGGACGTCACGCTGTGGGGTCCCACCCATCTGATGATGATCGGAGGGGCCGGCTTCTCCACGCTCACAGCGCTCTTCCTCGAACACGAGGGCAGGCGCGCGGTCGGCGAGGACGCGCCGAAGGACGGCCCCGGCATCAAGTTCATCCAGTACCTCGCCTTCGGCGGCCTGGTGATCGGGATGTCGGTCTTCCAGATCGAGTTCGACTTCGGCGTGATGCAGTTCCGCCAGGTGTTCGAGCCGATGCTGATCGCCGCCGCAGCCAGCCTGGCCCTGGTGGGCGCCCGCATCATGCTCGGCCGCGGCGCCGCCATCATCGCCGCCTTGCTGGCACTCGCGCTCCGCGGCCTGGTCGCCGTGATCGTCGGACCGATCCTCGGGTCGCCGATCAACTGGTTCGCCCTGTATCTCGGCCCCGCCTTGGTGATCGAGGTGCTCGCGCTGACCCCACTGATCAAGCGGCCGATCGTGTTCGGCATGGTCAGCGGTCTCGGCGTGGCCACCGTGGGCCTCTGGCTCGAATCCCTGTGGATCGGCGCCGTTTACGACTACGCATGGCCCACCAGTCTCTGGCCGGAGGCGTTGGCGATGGCCATCCCCGTCGCGGTATTCGTCGGTGCCTGCGGAGCGATGATCGGCATGGTGCTGACCAACCAGCGACTGCCGCGGCGTGCCGTCAGCATCGGCCTGGTGGCGCTCGCCGTCGTCGCGATCGGCGGAGCGACGGCCAACGGACTGCGTTACGAGGTGCCGCAGAACGCGACGGCGACGATCGCGCTGGCCGAGGCGCCGAGCATCGGCGACCAGCGCATGGCGACGGCCGACATCCACATCAACCCGCCGACGTTGGTCAGCGACGATCCCAACTGGGTGTCGATCCTGGGCTGGCAGGGCGGTCTGGCCAACCAGCGTGGGATCTTCACCGACCACCTGGAACGCGTCGGCCCCGGCCACTACCGCTCGACCGCTCCGATGCCGGTGTCCGGTCAATGGAAGACGCTGCTTCGCGTTCACGACGGCCGCATCCTGACGGCCGTGCCGATCTATCTGCACGGCGATCCCGGCATCGGCGCCGCGGAGGTCCCCGCGGAGGCGTCGATGACGCGGCCGTTCGTCCCCGAGGTCACCATCCTGCAGCGCGAACGCAACCCCGACACCCCACAGGTGTTGTGGCTGATCGGCTGTCTGGTGGTGCTCGGCTGCACGCTGGTCCTCATCGCGGGCCTGTCCTGGGGTGCGGGCCGGTTGAACAAGGCCGAGCCCACCAGGACCAAGGCCGAATTCGAGCCGTCAGCGCAGGCATGAACGTCCCGGTCGACGCCGAGATCCTCGCCGATCACACACTGCTGCTGGCCATTCCAGCGTTTGCACCGGCGATCATCGTCGTCGCCGTCGTGGTGTGGGTGGCCATGCGCGACCGTCGCAACGACGCCGAGAGCGGCGATGACGGGGCTCACAGCGAGAACGGAGGCCGCGGAGACCAAGATGGAGCCCCGTGACCACGACGCTGACGATCTTCAAGACCCTGACCGCCCTCGCCGCAGCCGCACTCATCACCGCGGGATGCGGCGGATCGACGGGCTCGGACACCGCGACGAGCACCTCCGGTGGCGCCCCCGCATCGACCGACGCCCCGCAAATGTCCGACCAGCAGGCGCCGCCTGCCCAGCTGGTCGTCGACGTCACCATCAAGGTCGATGAGGTGACGCCGACCAACGCGCAGTTCAACGCCAAGGTCAACGAGCCCATCGTGCTGCGCGTCAACAGCGACGCCGCCGACCAGTTGCACGTGCACTCCACCCCCGAGCACACGTTCGACGTCGCAGCCGAAGAACGGCCAGTCGTTCCAGTTCACCGTCGGCGTGCCGGGCAAGGTCGACATCGAACTGCACCAGCTGGACCGCACCATCGCGACCGTCACGGTGCAGTGACCGGCGGTCGGTCGACGGAGGTCCTGGCCCACGGTCTTGGCGGTTCCTCCGATCTGCCGATCCCCTACACCTACGCGCTGATCGGTGCGGCGTGGGCGCTGACGTTCACCTTCGCGGTCGTCGCGCTCGCGTGGCGCCGGCCGCGGTTCGACCCGGCCAGGCCCGGTCGGCCGCTGCCCGCCCGGCTCACGTCCGTGGTCGATGCGCCTGCCACCCGGTGGGCGGTGGCGGTCGCGGCGCTGCTGTTCGCGGCCTGGGTGGCCGTCGCCGCGGTCTTCGGCCCGCAGGACGGCCGCAACCCGCTGCTCGGCGTGTTCTACGTGCTGCTGTGGGTCGGCCTGGTGGCGCTGTCCCTGGCGATCGGTCCGGTGTGGCGCGCGTTGTCGCCGGTGCGCACGCTGTACCGCCTGACGCCGCTGGCCCGCAGGGCCGCCCCGTCGGCGTACCCACACCGGTTGGGCTATTGGCCCGCCGTGTTGGGACTGTTCGCCTTCGTGTGGCTCGAGCTCGCCAGCCCCGACCCGGGATCGCTTGCGGCCGTGAAGATCTGGCTGCTGCTGTACCTGGCGGTGACGTTCGCGGGCACGCTGGTCTTCGGCACTCGCTGGTGTGCGCGGGCCGACCCGTTCGAGGTGTACGGCGTGGCCGCGTCGCGGCTGTCGCCGCTGCGCCGCAACCCGGACGGCCGGATCGCGATCGGCAATCCCTTCGACCACCTGCCGTCGATGCCGGTCCGGCCGGGCACCGTCGCGGTGCTGGCCGTGCTGCTGGGGTCGACGGCGTTCGACAGTTTCTCGGCGATGCCGCAGTGGCGCAACTTCGTCGACGCGCACGCCGGCGCGGTGCCGCTGGGCGCCGTCGCGATCCGCACCGTCGGCCTGCTGGTGTTCGCCGCGGCGGTCGGCATCACGTTCCACCTGGCGGCGCGCGCCACCGGCGGCGTCGACCGCGCGACGCGTCGCGAACTGCCGGGGTTGATGGCGCACTCGCTGATCCCGATCGTCATCGGCTACGTCTTCGCCCACTACCTCACCTATCTCGTCGAGCGCGGTCAGCAGACCGTCATCCAGCTCGCCGATCCGCTCGGCCGCGGCTGGAATCCGTTGGGGCTGAGCCACTCCCAGGTGAGTTACGCGCTGTCGATGCATCCGTCGGTGCTGGCCACCCTCAAGGTGTGCTTCGTGCTGGCGGGGCACATCGCGGGCGTGGTCGCCGCGCACGACCGCGCGCTGCACCTGCTGCCGAAGCGCCATCAGGTGACCGGCCAGCTGGCGATGATGGTGGTGATGGTCGGCTACACGTTCACCGGGCTCTACCTGCTCTTCGGCGGCTGATCGGCGCTAGGGTGGCCGGATGCGGGCGCTCATCGTTTGTGACGTGCAGAACGACTTCTGTGAGGGCGGGTCACTGGCCGTCGCAGGCGGCGCCGACGTGGCACGCGGCATCACCGAACTGCTGGCCGACCCGGCCCGTCGGGCCGATTACGGCCACGTCGTCGCGACCCTGGACTTCCACGTCGATCCCGGTGCGCACTTCTCGGACGCAGCCGGACTACCGGGACTCGTGGCCGCCGCACTGCGTCGTCGGCACCGGGGGCGTGGACTTCCACCCGGAGTTCGATCCCGGATCCGTCGACGCCGTCTTCACCAAGGGCGAGCACTCGGCGGCCTACAGCGGATTCGAGGGCGCCGACGAGGCGGGTGCCTCGCTGACCGACTGGCTGCGCCAACGCGACGTGGACGCCGTCGACATCGTCGGGATCGCCACCGACTACTGCGTGAAGGCCACCGCGGCCGATGCGGTCGCCGCCGGCTTCACCACCCGGGTCCTGCTGGACCTGACGGCGGGGGTGGCACCGGCGACGACCGCCGAGGCCGTCGAGGCGTTGCGCGCCTCCGGCGTCTCGATCGTGTGACTAGCCCGACCGGACTTCCTTGGCCGCAGTGACCAGGTGTTGCAGCGACGCCGTCACCTCGTCGGTGGTTGCGGGTCTTCAGCCCGCAGTCCGGGTTGACCCAGAGCCGTTCGGCCGGAACGGCTTTCAGCGCCTCACGCAGCGACTGCGGCCATCTCCTCGACGCTCGGGCACGCGCGGCGAGTGGATGTCGTAGACACCCGGGCCGACGCTGTTGGCGAAGCCGGCCGCGTTCAGGTCGTCGAGCACCTCCATGTGCGAGCGGGCCGCCTCGATCGACGTCACGTCGGCGTCCAGGTCGGCGATGGCGCCGATCACCTCGCCGAACTCCGAGTAGCACAGGTGGGTGTGGATCTGGGTCGAGTCCGCCACCCCCGACGTGGCCAGCCGGAAGGAGTCGACCGCCCAGCGCAGGTAGGCGTCCTTGTCCTTGCGACCGCAACGGCAACAGCTCGCGCAGCGCGGGCTCGTCGACCTGGATGATCGCGATACCGGCGGCCTGCAGGTCGACGGTCTCGTCGCGGATCGCCAGCGCCACCTGGTGCGGCGGTGTCGGCCAGCGGCTGGTCGTCACGGACGAACGACCACGCCAGGATCGTGACCGGACCGGTCAGCATGCCCTTGACCGGTTTGTCGGTCAGCGACTGCGCGTAGGTGATCCACTCGACGGTCATCGGCGTGCGGGCGGGTCGACGTCGCCGTACAGGATCGGCGGCCGCACGCACCGGCTGCCGTAGGACTGCACCCAGCCGTTCTGCGTGGCGAAGAACCCGTCGAGCTGCTCGGCGAAGTACTGCACCATGTCGTTGCGCTCGGGCTCGCCGTGCACCAGCACGTCGAGGCCCAGCTTCTCCTGCAGTTCGATGACGTCGGCGATCTCGGCCTTCATCCGGCGCGGTGTACTCGGCGTCGTCGATCTCGCCGGCCCGCAGCGCGGCGCGCGCGACCCTGCGGATCGCCGACGTCTGCGGGTACGACCCGATCGTCGTGGTCGGCAGCGGCGGGCAGCTGCAGCCGTTCGTCCTGCGCGGCGCGACGGTCTTCGGCCGGGCCACGCGTGGTGCCCGTCGCGGTGATCGACGCGATGCGGGCGCGGATCCTGGTCGTTGGACAGCCGCGGGTCCGACCGGCGGGACGCGATCGCCGCGTTCGACGCGGCGATCTCGGCGGCCACGGCATCGCGCCCGTCCCGCAGGCCGCGGGACAGCGTGACGACCTCCGCCACCTTCTCGGCGCCGAACGCCAGCCAGCTGCGCAGCGCGTCGTCGAGGTCGGTCTCCGGCTCCAGCGAGTACGGCACGTGCAGCGTCGAGCACGACGTCGACACGGCAACCGCGCCCGCGCGATCCCAGCAGCGTCGCGAGCGTGCCCAGCGCGGCCTCCAGGTCGGTGCGCCAGATGTTGCGGCCGTCGACGACGCCGGCCACCACGATCTTGTTCGTCAGCTCGGGCACCGCCGCCACGGCGGTGACGCCGCCGTCACCAGGTCGATGCCGATGGCCTCGACCGGTGTGCGCGCGAGCGCGGGCAGTGCGTCGGTCGAGGTCACCGAAGTAGGTGGCGACGAACAGCGCGGGCCGCGTGCTCGAGCGCGCCCAGCGCGCGTAGGCGCGTTCGGCGAGCGCGGCCGCGTTGCGCAGGATGTCGGTGACCAGCACGGGCTCGTCGAGCTGCACCCAGTCGACGCCGTTCGTCGGCGAGCAGCTCCAGCAGTTCGGCGTAGACCGGGACCAGCTCGTCGAGCCGCTCGATCGGGGCGCCCGCTCCGCCGACGGCCTTGCTCAGCAGCAGGAAGGTGACCGGGCCGACGATCACGGGGCGGGCCGGAATGCCTTGTGCGCGAGCCTCTTCCAGTTCGGCGAGGAGCTTGGCCGGATTGAGGGCGAATCGGGTGTCGGTGCCGATCTCCGGGACGAGGTAGTGGTAGTTGGTGTCGAACCACTTGGTCATCTCCAGTGGCGCGACGTCGTCGTTCCCGCGGGCCGCCGCGAAGTACCGGTCCAGATCGTCGGAGATGGCCGCGACGCGGGCGGGCAGCGCACCGAGCAGCACGGCGGTGTCGAGCACGTGGTCGTAATAGGAGAACGTGTTCACCGGCACCGAGTCCAGCCCGGCGTCGAGCAGCTGTTGCCAGGTGTCGCGGCGGAGCGTCGCGGCGACGGACTCCAGCTCGGTGCGGTCGATGCGGCCCGCCCAGTACCTCTCGATGGCGCGCTTGAGCTCGCGGTTGGGTCCGATGCGCGGGGACCCGGTGATGGTGGTGGTGAACTGTCTCTGGGGTCATGTTGACGTCCTCCTCCTACGACGGGGCGGATCACCGCCAGGAGACGTCGGCCGAACGCGGTTGCGGGCACGCAGGGATGCGCGCCTCCAACCGCTTCGGCCAGCTGCCCATTCCACGAGGCGATGAACCGCCGGACGCGGCGCGTCCGGCACAGCTGGCAGGTCTTCGGACTCACAGGCGCGCACCGCGAAGGGCGGTGCTCCTACTGGCCGTCGCTTCCCAGCTGCAGATGTCTGCGGGCCAGTGCTGATGACGGCGGTCGTTCCTGCATACCGCTGCGGGACAGTCCCGGATTCTCACCGGGTTCCCTCTTGCGATGTCGGCGCGATGCCGACAAACCAGCTGCGATTTCCACCGTACTCTGGCGACTCGTGTGCAGGCAGCCGCGGTGAGCGCGGCTGAACGCACACGAATCGCGCTAGTGGTGGGGTCGGTGGGCGTGCCGGTCCATCGCGGGGGGCGCCGCTCGAGATGGCCCGCACGCCCTCCCTGGCGTCGTCGTGCGCCATCAGGTGCCGGTGGATCTCGGTCTCGCGTGCGCCGACGGCGGCGCGGTCGAGGTCGAACGAATCCCACAGCAGGCGCTTGCTGGCCGCCACCGACATCGGCGCGGTGTTCGCCGCGATGTCGTGCGCGAGCTCCAGCGCGGCGGGCAGCACCTCGGCGGCGTCGAGCACCCGGCTGCCCAGCCCGAGCGCGACCGCACGGTGCCCGTCGAACGTCGCACCGGTCAGCAGGATCTCCGCGGCATTGGCGAGCCCCACCAGACGCGGCAGCACCCAGTGCACGTAGGCGTCGCCGACGACGCCGCGGCGCACCTGCACCACGCCGTACTTCGCGTCGGCAGCGAAGATGCGGATGTCGCACTGCAGCGCCAGGGTCAGGCCGAGCCCCAGCGCATGCCCGTTGACCGCGGCGATCACCGGCTTGCTCAGCGACCAGGCCGGCACGTCGACGCCCGCGGCGCTGAACTCGGGGCCGGGCGCGGCGAAGGTCCGTTCGCCGGCACTCAGGTCCGCGCCGGCACAGAAGGCGGGCGGCGTCCCGGTCAGCACCAGGACCCGCACCGCGTCGTCACCGTCGAGCCGCCGGTAGGCGTCGGCCAGCTCCTCGCGCATCCCGTCCCCGATCGCGTTCCGCTGAGCAGGACGATGCAGCGTGATGGTTCCCACACCATCTCCCACGTTTTTGCAGAGTGCGGTAAACGGGCAGTTCAGGCCGGTGGACAAGCGTTTCACCTCCACGACGAGCGTCTCGCCCACCATGCTCCGGCACCCGGGCGCACCGTATCGTCACCTTGATCTGTTTTCTGTGAGTACGGAGTGTGCACCTTGGCAAGAGCCGCCAGTTCGAAGGACACCGCGCCTTGCGGTCAAGTCGCGAGCCCGGACCAACGCCCGTGACCGGCCTAGCGAGGTATGGCCCGGTAAGGCCTACCCGCTCGGCGCCACCTACGACGGCTCGGGCACCAACTTCGCGCTGTTCAGCGAGGTCGCCGAGCGGGTCGAGCTGTGCCTGTTCGACGCCGACGGCAACGAAACCCGGATCGCGCTGCCCGAGGTCGACGGCTTCGTCTGGCACGGCTTCCTGCCCGACGTCGAGCCGGGCCAGCGGTACGGCTACC
This sequence comes from uncultured Actinomycetota bacterium, assembly GCA_963735245.1. Classification (GTDB taxonomy): domain Bacteria; phylum Actinomycetota; class Actinomycetes; order Mycobacteriales; family Mycobacteriaceae; genus Mycobacterium. Next base: position 211,025 of record CAVTKI010000015.1, on the reverse strand, counting down.
GCGTGTACGGCCCGTACGATCCGGCCGCGGGTCAGCGCTGCAACCCGAACAAGCTGCTGCTCGACCCGTACGCCAAGGCCATCGACGGCAACTTCGACTGGAACCAGTCGCTGTTCGGCTACGACTTCGGTGACCCGGACAGCCGCAACGACGACGACTCGGCGGCCAGCATGCCGAAGTCGGTGGTGATCAACCCGTTCTTCGACTGGGGCGTCGACCGGCCGCCGCAACCACGAGTACGCCGACACCGTCATCTACGAGGCCCACGTCAAGGGCCTGACCGAGACCCATCCCGACATCCCCGAGCAGCATCCGCGGCACCTATGCCGCGATCGCGCACCCGGCGATCATCGAGCACCTCAAGAGCGCTCGGCGTCACCGCGATCGAGCTGATGCCGGTGCACCACTTCGCCAACGACTCGACCCTGATCGACAAGGGCTCTGTCGAACTACTGGGGCTACAACACGATCGGGTTCTTCGCGCCCGACTCGAAGTACAGCTCGAGCGACCACCCCGGGCGGGCAGGTGCAGGAGTTCAAGGCGATGGTGCGCGCGCTGCACGAGGCCGACATCGAGGTGATCCTCGACGTGGTCTACAACCACACCGCCGAGGGCAACCACATGGGCCCGACGCTGTCGATGCGCGGCATCGACAACGCGGCCTACTACCGGCTGGTCGACGACGACAAGCGCTACTACATGGACTACACCGGCACCGGCAACAGCCTCAACGTCGGCCACCCGCACTCGCTGCAGCTGATCATGGACTCGCTGCGCTACTGGGTGACCGAGATGCACGTCGACGGGTTCCGCTTCGACCTGGCCTCGACGCTGGCCCGCGAGTTCTACGACGTGGACAAGCTGTCGACGTTCTTCGAACTCGTGCAGCAGGATCCGACCGTCAGCCAGGTCAAGCTGATCGCCGAGCCGTGGGACGTCGGCCCCGGCGGCTACCAGGTCGGCAACTTCCCGCCGCAGTGGACGGAGTGGAACGGCAAGTACCGCGACACCGTCCGCGACTTCTGGCGCGGCGAGCCCGCCACCCTCGACGAGTTCGCCTCCCGGCTGACCGGCTCGGCCGACCTCTACGAGCACACCGCGCCGCCGGCCGGTGGCGTCGATCAACTTCGTCACCGCCCACGACGGCTTCACGCTGCGCGACCTGGTGTCCTACAACGAGAAGCACAACGACGCCAACGGCGAGGGCAACAACGACGGCGAGAGCCACAACCGGTCGTGGAACTGCGGCGTCGAGGGACCGACCGACGACCGGACGATCAACGCCCTGCGGGCCCGCCAGGAGCGCAACTTCCTGACCACTTTGCTGCTGTCGCAGGGTGTGCCGATGATCTGCCACGGCGACGAACTCGGCCGCACCCAGGGCGGCAACAACAACGGCTACTGCCAGGACAACGAGATCACCTGGATCGACTGGGCCGAGGCCGACGCCGAGCTGCTCGAGTTCACCCGCGCGGTGTCGGCGCTGCGCGCCGCACACCCGGTGTTCCGGCGCCGCCGGTTCTTCAACGGCCGGCCGGTTCGCCAGCGCGGCGCGGAGGGCCTGCCCGACATCTCCTGGTTCCGCCCCGACGGCTCCGAGATGACCGACGAGGACTGGGACTCCGGCTTCGGAAAGTCCGTGGCGGTCGTACCTCAACGGTCAGGGCATTCCGGACCGCGACGACGCGGGGTCAGCGGGTCACCGACGACTCGTTCGTGCTGTGCTTCAACGCCCACGACGAGGCGATCGACTTCATCCTGCCGCCAGTCGAATTCGGGCCGTCCTGGAAACCGGTGATCTACACCGCCGACGACGCCGCGGCGCGAGACGCGCGAAGCCGGAATCCGCGGGCGCCACGGTCCACGTCGAGGCGCGGTCGATCCTGGTGCTGCAGGCGGCGGCCGAGTAGCGCACTGCACGGTTTACGTTTGGCGACGGCCTGATCGATCGCCACTGTTAATTACCTCTGCAACAGAGGTATCGTGGCGCGGTGAACATCAGGACGGATCTCGCCGGCGAGCTGTTCAGCACCGTTGGCCAGTTCCGTCGCCAGGTCCGCCGGTCCGGCAATCGCCCCGTGATCGGCACCGGGCTGCCCGAATCGCAGGCCGAGCTGTTGCGACTCGTCGGCAGGCACCCGGACATCTCGGTCCGCAAGGCCGCGGCCGAGCTCGGACTCGCCGCGAACACCGCCTCGACGCTGGTGTCGCGGTTGTCGGCCGACGGCCTGCTGGTGCGCACCGTCGACCCCGACGACCGCCGCGTCGGGCGACTGCGACTGACCGAGTCGGCGCAGCGCATCGCCGACGAGTCCCGCGCCGCCCGCCGCGCCGCACTCGCCTCCGTGCTCGAACGCCTCGACGCCGACCAGATCGACCGACTTGCCGACGGCCTCGCGGTGCTGGCCGACGTCACCCGACTGCTGCGCGAGGAGGACGCATGACCGCTACGCCGGCCATCGACTGCCGACATCTGACACACCGCTACGGCGACTTCACCGCGGTGGACGACCTGAACCTCGAGGTGCGCGCGGGTGAGACCGTCGGCCTGCTCGGACCCAACGGGGCGGGCAAGACCACGGTCGTGCGCGTGCTGACCACGCTGACCCCCGTGCAGGATGGCGAGGTACGGATCTTCGGCTTCGACTCCCGGCGCGACACCTTGGACATCCGCCAGAACATCGGCTATGTGCCACAACAACTCTCGATCGAGTCCGCGTTGACGGGCAGGCAGAACGTCGAGCTGTTCGCCAGGTTGTACGACGTCCCGCGACGACAGCGCCGCAACCGCGTCGACGAGGCACTGGACGCGATGCAGCTGCTCGACGTCTCGGACAACCTGGCCGGCACGTACTCGGGTGGCATGGTGCGCAGGCTCGAACTGGCCCAGGCGCTGGTGAACCGGCCGTCGCTGCTGATCCTCGACGAGCCCACCGTCGGCCTGGATCCCATTGCGCGCGACGGTGTCTGGGCGCAGGTGGCGCGGATGCAGGACGAGTTCGGCATGACCGTGCTGCTCACCACCCACTACATGGAGGAGGCCGACGCGCTGTGCGACCGGGTGGCGCTGATGCACCACGGCGTGCTGCAGACCGTCGGCACACCCCGCGACCTGAAGCTCACGGTGTCCCCCACCGCAAGCCTGGAAGACGTGTTCCGGCACTACGCCGGGTCCGACCTGACCGAGGACGCCGCCAAGCAGAACCTGCGCGAAATCCGGTCCAGCAGAAGGACGGCCCGCCGTGTCAGTTGACGGTACTTCCCCCCGTCGCTTCGCTCGCCCCGACACCCCCATCGAACTGGTCCGCGCCCCGCGCGGCGTGAAGCGCGTCGGCGGACTGCTGCGCCGAATGGGCGCGTTCGCACTCGTCGAACTGCAGAAGCTCTCCCACGACTACAGCGAACTGCTCACCCGCATGGTGCAACCCGCACTGTGGCTGCTGATCTTCGGCCAGACCTTCTCGCGCCTGCACGTCATCGACACCGGCGGCGTGCCGTACCTGTCGTTCCTCGCGCCAGGCATCATCGCGCAGTCGGCGCTGTTCATCTCGATCTTCTACGGCATCCAGATCGTCTGGGACCGCGACGCAGGCATCCTGGCCAAGCTCATGGTGACGCCATCGCCCGCGTCGGCTCTCATCACCGGCAAGGCGTTCGCGGCGGGCGTGCGGTCGGTCGCGCAGGTGGTCGGCGTGCTGGTGATCGCGTACCTGATGGGCATCCACCTCACGGCCAACCCGCTGCGCATCGTCGCCGCGATGGCGGTCGTCGTGCTGGGGTCGGCGTTCTTCGCGTGCCTGTCGATGACGCTGGCGGGTCTGGTGCGCAACCGGGACCGCCTGATGGGCATCGGCCAGGCCATCACCATGCCGTTGTTCTTCGCCTCCAACGCGCTGTACCCGGTCGACGTCATGCCGCCGTGGCTGCGCTGGCTGTCGGCGATCAACCCGCTCAGCTACGAGGTCAACGCCCTGCGTGCGCTGCTGCTCGGCACCCCGGGCAACACCTGGCTCGACATCGGCATCCTGCTGGTGGCCGCGCTGCTCGGGGTGGCCGCCGCGTCGGCCCTGCTGCGCAGGCTGGTCAGCTGAGCCGCGCCCGCCCTGCCTACTTCGGCGTCGACAGGTCGTACACCGTCGCCTGGCCCACCTTCGCCGCGTGGAAGGTGGCGGCCACCCAGTCCTTGATGTCGGAGTGGCCACGGGCTGCCCACCCCGGCCCGTGGCCGCGGTTGTCGGCGGCGACGTAGTACGCCACCCGGTGCTGGGCGACGTCGTCCTTGAACTGCGCCAGCGTCGGCGTCGGGTCGGTGCCGGAGAAGCCGCCGATCGCCATCACGGCGGTGTTCGTGGACAGCTCGAGAGCCGCCGCGGTCGACGAGCGGTCGATGGCCGCCGACCACGGCGTGCTGGTCGCCTCCAGCATCGCGTCCAGTTCAGGGGAATCGACTCCCCGCCCGCCCCACATGCCCATGGCGTGGCCGCCCGGACGCGCCGGGCCGACCTGCGGGCCGCCACCCTCGTGCGGCACCGCGACCGTCGCGACGGCGTACGCCGCGGGCCCGGCCAGCGCCCCCACCACGGCCACGCCGAGCAGCGCGACCACGACACCGCGGCGCGGCCGGGTGGCCCACACCCCGAGCAGTGACAGCGACGCGACCGCGGTCAACACCAGCACCGCCCACTTCAGTCCCGGCAGCCAGTCCGCGTTGCCCTCGAGCGTCCACCAACTCCACAGCCCCGTCGCCAGCAGCGTCACCGCGAGAGCGATTCGGCACCACCATGATTCGCGGCGCGCCCACATCTGGCTGACGCCGATCGCGAACATCGCCGCGACGGCGGGCGCGATGGACAGGCTGTAGTACGCGTGGATCACGCCCTGCATGAAGCTGAGCACCAGACCGTCGACCAGGATCCAGCCGCCGAACAGGATGGCGGCGGCGCGGACGGGATCGGTGCGTGGGGCGGCCCCGCGCGCCACCACGACGAGCACGATCGCCAGCACGGCGGCGGGGACCAGCCAGCCGATCTCGAAGCCGAACTCACCGGAGAACAGCCGCGTGATGCCCTGCGACTGGTTGCCGAAGCCCCCGAAGCCACCGCCGGACTTCCCCGTCGCGACGTGCACCTGGGCGCCTGCCAGCGTGCCCACTTGCGCGGTCGGCGGCTTGAACCCGGGATGGTTGTGGCCGAGCACCCTTGCGAAGCCGTTGTAGCCGAGCACCAGGTTCATGAAGGTGTTGTCGGTCGAGCCTGCGATGTAGGGCCGCGACGACGCGGGCCACAGCATGGTGAGCACCACGAACCAGCCCGCCGACACCACGAATCCGGCCGAGGCCCAGAGCAGGTGCACCAACCGGGTCCGGACCGTCACCGGCGCGGCCACCAGGTAGGCGGCGGCCAGCGCGGGTGCCACCATGACGCCTTCGAGCATCTTGGCGAGGAACGCGAGACCCAGCGCGACGCCGGCCAACGCCATCCACCTGGCGCCGTTCCGGTCCAGCGCGCGCACCGTGCAGTACGCCGCCGCCGTCATCAGCAGCACCATCGACGCATCGGGGTTGTTGAAGCGGAACATCAGCACCGCCACCGGCGTCAGCGCCAGCGCCGTGCCGGCCAGCAGGCCCGTCCGCGGTCCGCTGATCCGCGCGACGGCGGCGTAGAGCAGCGCGACCGCACCGACCGCCATCAACGCCTGCGGGATCAGCATGCTGGCGCTGCTGAACCCGAACAGCTGGCCGGACAGTCCCATCACCCACTGCGAGAGTGGTGGCTTGTCGACCGTGATGAAGTTCTTCGAGTCCAACGAGCCGAACAGCAGCGCCTCCCAGTTCGTCGCGCCGGCCTGAGCCGCTGCGGCGTAGAACTGGTTGCCCATCCCGTTGATCGTGATGTTCCACAGGTAGAGCACCGCGGTGCCGACGAGCAGCACGACGAGGCCGACCCGATTCCACGTGGTGGTGGCCGACCGGGCCGGCCGTGCCTCGGTCGATCCGGGCGTGGTCGGCGTCGTCTCGCTCGCGTTTAACGTCGTTGTCACACCGCCAAGTGATGCATCGCTACCCTGCGCCAACCTGTGAGACACCCGAGAGCCCGCTGGGGGTTGCCCGCAGCCACCCAAGACGGCGCCGCAGACCAGCCGTAACGGGCGGGTGGGCCTGCGACGACAACAAGTGTGTCGGCCGTTGGATTCGGGTGCGGCAACTGGTCACTGTTAGGTTTCAACTCGCTGGGCCCGGCCTGAGAATGGGGAGAACGTGCGAAACGTCATCAAGATCGTCGCTGCCGTGGCGACCGTTGCCGCGGTGTCGGCGACCGCCACGATGCTGGCTCCGTCGGACTCGCATACCTACGCGATCACCGAGACGGCGTCGATCAACACCTCGGCCAGCTCGGTCGGCTTCTCCGACTCCGACATCTACGGCATGTCCGCCGACGACGTGAATCGCACGCTCGATCTGATGAAGGCCACCGGCGTGAACACGGTCCGGCTGATGATGCCGTGGGCGGGCATGGAGCCCGACCAGGGCAGGTACGACTTCGGTCAGGTCGACCTGATGGTCGACGCCGCCAACGCGCGCGGGATGTCGGTGCTCGGCACGCTCGTCTCCTCACCCGGCTGGGCGGTCGCGCCCGGATTGCCCGCGGTGTCCACCCCGCCCGCGGACGCCGGGACCTACGGCGACTTCGCGGGCGCGGTCGCCGCCCGCTACCGGGGTCGCGTCGCGGCCTACGAGATCTGGAACGAGCCGAACGCCGCGCAGTCATGGACGTCGGGCCCGCAGGGACCCGAGCCCGCCGTGTACGCCGGCCTGCTGAAGGCCGCGTATCCCGAAGATCAAGGCCGCCGACGGTGGCGCGCTCGTGCTCGCCGGTGCGCTGGGCTCGGTGTTCTCGCTCGGCTCGCTGACGCTGGATCCGGTGACGTTCGTCGAGCAGATGTACGCCGCGGGCGCCAAGGGCTCGTTCGACGCGCTGTCGTTCCACCCGTACCAGTACACGACGAAGTTCTCCGAGGGCGGCAACCTGGCCTTCTCGCCGATCAACCAGCTGAACGACGTGCGCAAGCGGATGGTCGACAACGGTGACGGCGGCAAGAAGATCTGGACCACCGAGTACGGCGAGCCCACCTCGGCGGTCGACGAGGGCACCCAGGCCGCGTACCTCACCGACTTCCTGACCAAGTGGCGCACGCTGCCCTACGCGGGACCGGCGTACCTGTACACCACCCGGGACCGCAACACCGGCAGCGGCGCCGCGGACGACACCTTCGGGGTGTACCGGTCGGACTGGACGCCGAAGCCCTCGCAGCAGGCCGTGCAGGCCCTGGCCTGAGCGGTCAGCCGACCAGCCTGACGATCGACCCCATCGGGATCGGCAGCCAGCCGGGTCGGTGCCTGGCCTCGTAGCCCACTTCGTACGCCGCCTTGTCGAGTTCGTACGCGGCGAGCAGGTCGGCCTGGTCGTTGGGATCGGTGCCCCCGGCGGCGGCATACCCCTCGCAGAACGACGTGCAGTTGCGCTCGACCCATTCGCGGGCGCGGGCGGCCAGTTGCTTGTCGTGCCGGGGATCGTCCCCGCGCTCGACGAGACGTTGGTAGGCGGCGTACTCGTAGGACCGCAGCACCCCGGCGACGTCCCGCAGCGGTGAGTCGGGCCGACGCCGGTCGGTCAGTGGCTGGCCGGGTTCCCCCTCGAAGTCGATCAGCAGCCAGCGCTCGGGGGTGCGCAGCACCTGGCCGAGGTGCAGGTCGCCGTGCACCCGCTGGACGGTGATGGTCTCGTCGGCCAGCTTGCGGTAGCGCTCCTCGATGGTCGTCACGTACGGCTCGAGCTCCGGAACCGCACCGGCCACGGCGTGCAGCCGCTCCAGCATCGTGGCCAACGGGAACGGCACCTGCGACGTGCCGAGCGCCTCGGCCAGCGTCTGATGCACCGACGCGACGGCCTCCCCGAGCCGATACGACTCGGCCGCGAAGTCGCCGCCCACCTCGTCGGCGTAGAGGTCGCCCTCCGCGTACAGGTCGCGTGTGCTCGCGGTGGCCATGTCCCAGCCCTCGGCGGCGTTCGCGGCGAACTCGGTCACCATGCCCAGCGCGTACGGTTCGCCGTCCAGCACCGCCTCGTACGAGCCGAGCAGTCGGGCGACGTGTGGATTCTGCGCGCGGGCCAGCTCCCGGTTGAGCTCGATGTCGGGGTTGACCCCGGGGGTGACCCGGCGGAACACCTTGAACACCGCGGCGTCCTCGAACACCACGCTGGTGTTGCTCTGTTCGGCGCTGGAAATCCGCGGCGCCTTGTCCACCGGCAGCTCTGCGTCGGGTTCCTTGACGAAACGCAGCGGTCCGACGGTCGCCGACCGGTCGACGAGCGCCAGCAGTTCACGTGCCGCACCGGGGTCGTACAACGCGTCGTACGCCGTCCGTTCACCTCGGTCGTCGACGATCGTGCCGATGGTGGCCACCTGGTTGTACTCGTCGATGGGCCCGCTGTCCCAGCGGATCAGAAGCTGGTAGCGCTCGGTCGACCCGTCGGTGTAGTCGACGTCGAGCAGGGCCAGGTCGAGATCGTCGCGCAGGGCGATCACTTCGCCTCGGCGCACTTGCGCCAGGTCGCGGCTGCGGCCTGCGTACCAGCGTTGCGACGGTAGCCATTCGGTCCACGGCAGGTGCGCCGGGGCAGTCATCGAACCTCCTCTGACTCTCGGAGGGGTTTCCGGAGTTGGAACCAGTAGAACCCATGGCCGGGAAGCGTCAACATGTAGGGGAGGTGTCCGATCGGGGGGAACTCGACGTGCCCGGTCATCTCGATCGGCGTGTAACCGTTCCAGTGCTGCAGGTTCAGCTCGATGGGCTGCGGGAATCGGGACAGGTTGTTGACGCAGACGACGGCGTCCACCTCGCCGTCGTGATCGAGTTCACGCACGTAGGCCAGCACGGAGGGATTGGAGCCACCCAGCTCGCGGTACGTGCCGATGGCGAACGCGTCGTGGCGGCGGCGCACGGCGAGCATGGTCCGCGTCCAGTTGAGCAGTGACGTCGAGCTGTCGCGTTGGGCCTCGACGTTGACCGACTGATAGCCGTAGATCGGATCCATGTTCGGCGGCAGGTACAGCCGGCCGGGGTTGGCGGTCGAGAAGCCCGCGTTGCGGTCGGGGGTCCACTGCATGGGCGTCCGGACGCCGTCGCGGTCACCGAGCCAGATGATGTCGCCCATGCCGATCTCGTCGCCGTAGTACAGCACCGGCGAGCCGGGCAGCGACAGCAGCAGCGCGGTGAACAGCTCGATCTGATTGCGGTCGTTCTCCAACAGCGGGGCGAGCCGCCTTCGGATGCCGACGTTCGCCTTCATCCGCGGGTCCTTGGCGTACTCCGCGTACATGTAGTCACGCTCTTCGTCGGAGACCATCTCCAACGTCAGCTCGTCGTGGTTGCGCAGGAAGATGCCCCAGTGCGCCATGTCGGGGATCGGCGGAGTCTGGGCCAGGATCTCGGAGATGGGGAACCGCGACTCCCGCCGGACCGCCATGAAGATCCGGGGCATCAGCGGGAAGTGGAACGCCATGTGGCACTCGTCGCCGCCGGTGGTCGGGTCGCCGAAGTACTCGACCACGTCGGCGGGCCACTGGTTGGCCTCGGCGAGCAGCACCCGGCCGGGGAACTCGTCGTCGATCACCTTGCGGCAGTGTTTGAGGAAGGCGTGCGTCTCCGGGAGGTTCTCGCAGTTGGTGCCCTCGCGTTCGAACAGGTACGGCACCGCGTCCAGCCGGAAGCCGTCGATGCCGAGGTCGAGCCAGAACCTCAGCACGTCGACCATCGCTTCCTGCACGGCCGGATTGTCGTAGTTCAGGTCGGGCTGATGCGAGAAGAACCGATGCCAGTAGAACTGCCTGCGCACCGGGTCGTAGGTCCAGTTGGACTCCTCGGTGTCGACGAAGATGACGCGGGCATCGGTGTACTTGTCGCTGGTGTCGCTCCACACGTAGTAGTCCCCGTACGGCCCGTCGGGATCGCGGCGCGATTCCTGGAACCAGGCGTGGGAGTCCGCCGTGTGGTTCATCACCAGGTCGGTGATGACGCGGATGCCGCGCCGGTGCGCCGCGTCGAGCAGGGTGACGAAGTCGTCGACCGTGCCGAACTCGGGCAGCACCTTGTAGAAGTCGCGGATGTCGTAGCCGCCGTCGCGCAGCGGGGAGTCATAGAAGGGCGGCAGCCAAATACAGTCGACGCCAAGCCATTTCAAGTAGTCCAGCCGCTCCGTCAGGCCGCGCAGGTCACCGGCGCCGTCGGAGTTCGAGTCGTTGAACGCGCGGACGAGCACCTCGTAGAACACGGCGTGCTTGAACCACGTTCGATCTTCGGGGAGTGTCCGCGCGTGCTCATAGTCGTCCGCGTTGGGGTGCTCCACGATGCCGTCGGTTCCGGTGGTGTGATCCATCAAGGGGAAACCTACCCAACCTCGGCGCGATTGAATCAGAATGCGTCGTCGGCGCTCCAGCCGCGGTCGGCCGCAGGGGCCTCGCCGCTGCCGAGGAGCAGCCAACCCAACGTTCCCACCCCGACGAAGACGCAGACGTCGGCGGCGTTGAACAGCGGCGACCATCCGACGGAGAGGAAGTCCACCACCGCGCCGCGCAGCGGCCCTGGCGCACGGAAGACGCGATCGGCGAGGTTGCCCAGTGCGCCGCCGAGTACGAGTCCGAGACCGACGGCCGCCACCGGCGACACCACGCTGCTGCCCCGCCACGCGACCGCGCAGACGACGACGCCGACCAGCAGCGTGACCGCAACCGGCTGACGTTCGCCCCACGCCAGTGCCGCGCCCGAGTTCCGGATCAGGATGCATGACACCGAGTCGCCGAACACCGGAACGCGGCGGCCGGGGATCAGAATGCCCACCGCCACGGCCTTGGTGATGGCGTCGACCAATAGGGCGGTGGCCGCGGTCACCGCGAACAGCACGGCACGCGATCCACTCCCCCGCCGCGCAGCCACCGGTCCATGATGTGCGGCGGTGACCACGCGGCTCTATCTCCGCGTGGCGCGCGGATGAACGGTCGACGGCGAACTCACTGCAGAAGTCATTGCAGGAAGCGTTCGACTTCCATGCGGAGCTGCCTGCCCGAGTTGGCCTGCCGGTAGCCGATCACGCCGCCGCTCGCGGTCAGCGCCAACAGCCCTGCGATGCCGGGCAGCGCGACGGTGGCCAGCTCGCCGATCCTGGCGGTGCGCAGATATTGCGGAAAGCCCTGCCGGTAGGCGATGTCGTTGCCCAGCGGCGACGTGGTGCTGCGCGGCGCGGCCTCACCGGCCTGCACCGAACCCTGTGTGACGGCGCCACGGCCTGCGGGCACGCCCGCGGTTCCCACGCCGAGGACCTGCGACGCGGTGCCCGTGGGCAGCGTCTCGGGCAGCGGACGCGGCGGCCCCATCCGCACGGCGGGAAACGCCATCGGCGCCTGAAGCACCGGTAGGTCGGGCATGCCCTCCGCCGTCGGCTCGAAGCCACCGTTTCCAGCACCCGCGCCGGTCCCGGAGGCGTCGATGACGGGCTCCTCCTCCATGATCTTGAGGGTCGGCTTCGGCGGCGGCGGGGGGAACGGGTTGAACGGCGCGTAGGCCTCGGCCCACAGCGAGTTGAGGTTGGCGAAGGTGTCCTCGACGCTCGAGTACGCGGATTGCGGATCGGTCAGATTGATCGACCACTGCCTGTCGGACGTGCCGGGGACGGTGGGCAGCGGGATCGAGAAGGGAGCCGCACCGGGAAGCCTCACCTCGGCGCTGCTGCCCGGCGACTTCTTGACCGGAACCTCGGGCACGATCACCTCGGTCCGTCCCCTCGGTCCCGCCCTCGACGCCGGTGCCGGGATCCGGCTTGGGCTCCGAGGTCTTCACCGTGGACTTCGGTGGCTCGCCAGGTGTCCTGCCGTTGCCGAAGATGCTGCGCGGCTTGTGCAGGAGGTCGCGCAGAGCGCTCAGCGGATCCTTCGGCTCGACCGGCGTCGCTACCGTGGGCGCCGGCTCGCTGACGACACCGGTCTCGCTGGTGTTAGCTGGGTCGGGGGGTTTGCTGGGATCGTCCGGTTCCGCACCTGCGATACCCGCGCCCGCACCGCTCAGAATTAACGCCGCCGTCAGGGCGCCGACTCCTAGAGCGAAGCGTCTACCGGGTGTCGGCACAACCCTTCTCGATTCTGATCGAACGGATGTCAGCAGGTGAACGGCCTTTAGCTGATTGTCGCATATCACAGAGGTGCCGCGCGAAAAAAAGTGGTTGCTCGTCACGACACGTGGTTGCTCGTCACCGCTCGTATAGGGTTCCGGCGTGGCCTCCCGCGATCACGGCGACCCTGGTGATGCCCCTTCGGTCCCGCCTCCCCTGAATCCCGTCGCCAATGCCGTTCGCCCGTCGGCCGCGGAGGAGGCCCGCACGATCGCGGCGTCGACCAACATCGCGACGCTGGCTTCGCTGACGGCCGACGGCGACCCGTGGGCCTCGTTCGTGACGTACGGGCTCGACGGCGGTGCGCCGGTGCTGTGTGTTTCCAACCTCGCCGAACACGGCCGCAACCTCGCAGGCGACCCGCGAGCCAGCCTCTCGATCGTGGCGCCCGCGACGGAGGGCGATCCGCTCGCCAACGGACGCATCACGCTGGCAGGCGTGATGGAGAGGCCGTCGGGCGACGAACATGCCGCGGCGCGGCAGGCGCACCTCGACGCCGTGCCCGCGGCCAAGTACTACGTCGACTACAGCGACTTCACCCTGTGGGTGCTGCGCGTGCAGCGGGTCCGCTGGGTCGGCGGTTACGGCCGGATGGACTCCGCCACCGCCGAGGACTACGCGGCGGCCAGGCCCGACCCGATCACACCGACCGCGGTGGTCGCCATCGACCACCTCAACGCCGACCACGCGGCCGCCCTGACCGCCATGGCGCGCACGCTCGGCGGCTACCCCGACACGCTCGACGCCACCTGCACGGGCGCCGACCGGTACGGACTGGACCTGCGGCTGACCACCGAACGCGGCGTGGCATACACCCGGGTCGGCTACGCAACGCCGATTGACTCGATGGATGAATTACGCGCCGCCACAGTCGAATTGACGCGTCGCGCCAAGCAGGGCTGACCGCTCGCGGTCATCGTGGCGCGGGCCGATACCATCGCCGTATGCCCGACCGCCCAGAAACCTGGCAAGCCGCCTTCGACCTGATCCGCACCCGCGGACACGAGCGGCGCGAGCAGCCGTTCAAGCTCGCCAGCGGCCAGCTGAGCCACGACTACATCGACGGCAAGTACGCCGTGGACACCGGCGAGCGGTTGACCATCGTGAGCCGGGCCGTCGCCGACCTGGCCGCCAGCTCCGGAATCGAGTACGACGCCGTCGGGGGACTGACGATGGGCGCCGATCCACTCGCGCACGGGATCGCCATGGTGACGGGCAAGGCCTGGTTCTCGGTGCGCAAGGAGCAGAAGCAACGCGGCCGCGAGCAGTGGGTCGAGGGCACCCGACTGGAGCCGGGCACCCGCGTGCTGCTCGTCGACGACGTGATCAGCACCGGTGGCTCGACCGAGCTGGCCCTCGAGCGGATCGCGCCGCTCGGGGTCGTCGTGACGGGCGTGATCCCGATGGTCGACCGCGGCGACGGCGCGGCCAAGCGGTTCGCCGCCCGCAACGTGCCGTTCGTCGCGCTGGTCAGCTACCGGGACCTGGGCATCGACCCGGTTCAGGACGTCTGAGCGGGCACCACCAGCAGCTTCGTCGGCTCGACGCCGACGGTCACCGTCGAACCGGGCTCGAACGTGCGGGCCAGCGTGCTCGGCAGCTGCGCGTCGACGACGGTGCCGTCGGGCAACGCGACGTACACCCGCGAGATCGGCCCGAGGAACGCCACCGACCGGACCGTCGACGTGCCCGCCGGGTCGGCGGTCACGGTCACCGACTCGGGCCGCAGCAGCGCCGTGCCCGCACCGGACTCGATCGAACCGGTCAGGGTCGGCACCGACGTGCCGAGCAGTTCCGCGCGGCCCGACGCGACGTGGGCGGGCACCTTGTTGTTCAGGCCGACGAACTCGGCCACGAACGGTGTCGCGGGATCGGCGTAGACCTTCGCGGGGGGATCGAGCTGCTCGAGCCGGCCCTGGCTCATCACGCCGACCCGGTCGGCGACGGCAAGCGCCTCCTCCTGGTCGTGCGTGACGAACAGCGTCGTCGTACCGACGTCGAGCTGCACGCGGCGGATCTCGTCCCGCAGCTGGGTGCGCACCTTGGCGTCGAGCGCCGAGAGCGGCTCGTCGAGCAACAGCACGCTCGGCTCGATCGCCAAGGCACGGGCAAGCGCCACCCGCTGCTGCTGACCGCCGGACATCTCGACGGCGTACTTGTCCACGTGCGCCGACAGGCCCACCAGGTCGAGCATGTCGCCGGCGCGGGTGGCGCGGTCGCGCTTCGCCTTGCCGCGCACCTTGAGCCCGAACTCCACGTTCTGGAGCGCGGTGAGGTGCGGGAACAGGCTGTACGCCTGGAACACCATGCCCATGTCGCGCTTGTTGGCGGGAGTGCCGGTGATGTCGCGGCCGTCGACCGTCACCGTCCCCGACGTGGCCTCGTCGAGGCCGGCCAGGATGCGTAGCGCGGTCGTCTTGCCGCAGCCCGACGGGCCGAGCAGGGCGATGAACTCGCCCGGCTTCATGTGCAACGTCAGGCCGTCGAGCGCCTTTACCGTGCCGTAGACCCGGGTCAGGTCGGTCAGCTCGACGCGAACGCCCGTGGTCGATTCGGCTTTGACACTGGTGGTCATACTGGCCGCCTCCGTCTGGTCAACAATGAAAGGGCAAGCAGCAGAACGAAACCGAACAGCAAGGTGGCCAACGAGGCAGCCACCGAGGTGGGCCCGTCGCTCTTGCCGATCGCGACGATCTGAACCTGCAGGGTCTCGAATCCGGACAGCGAGGCGATGGTGTACTCGCCAAGCACGACGGCCACGGAGATGAACGCGGCCGAGAGGATGCCCGACCAGATGTTGGGCACCACCACGCGCAGGATGGTCGTGGTCCAGCCTGCGCCGAGTGAGCGTGCGGCCTCCGCCAGCGTGCGGAGGTCGATCGCCGAGAGCGCGGCATCGATCGCCCGGTAGGCGAACGGCAGCACCACCACCACGTAGACGAACGTCAGCGTCAGCGGGGATTCGCCGAGCAGGTACGTCACCCACAGGTAGACGTTCTTCAGCCCGACGACGATCACCAGCGCCGGGATGGTCAGCGGCAGCAGACAGAGGAACTCCACCGCGCCCTTGGCCCATGGCGTGCGCAGCCGCACCCAGATCATGGTGGGCACCAACACGATCAGCATCACCACCACGGTCAGCACCGCGAGCGACAGCGACGTGATGATCGCCTGATACAGAGCATCGTCGGCGAACAGGTTGGCCCACGCGGCGAGCGTGCGACCTCCACGGATCAGGTTGCGGGTGGAGAAGTCGGCCATGGCATAGAGCGGAAAGAGGAAGAACGCTCCGAACAGCACCCACAGTGCAGCGCGCGTCACCCGGGTCATCGCAGCCACCTCGCCGTCCGCCGCATCAGCAGGTTGTAGGCCACCATCACCACGGCGACGACGACGATCATCTCCAGCGCCAACGCGTACGCGAAGCCGGCCTGGCCGAGCACCACCTCGCTGGTCAACGCCGAACGGATCAGCAGCGGCACGATCGGACTGCCCTGGCTGACCAGTGCGGCTGCCGTGGCGTAGGCCGCAAAGGCGTTGGCGAACAACAGAAGTAGCGAAGCAAGGAACGCCGGGGTGAGCAGTGGGATGCCGACCTCACGCCAGTACTGCCACGTCGACGCGCCGAGGCTGACCGCGGCCTCGCGCCATTGGCTGCGCAGCCCCTCCAACGCAGGCAGGAACACGATGACCATCAACGGGATCTGAAAGTACGTGTACACCAGCATCAGTCCGGACAGGCCGTACAGCCAGCCGGATTCTGCGAGGTTCCAGCCGAAGTGATCCTGCACCCACAGCGTGAGAACGCCGTTCAGCCCGATCGTGGCAAGGAACGCGAAAGCCAGTGCCACACCACCGAACTGGGCCAGCACGCTGCACAGCGAGATCACCGTGCGGCGGATCAGCGACGACGGGCTGCGGCTGACGATCAGCCACGCCAGCAGCGCACCGAGCACCGCACCCGCGACGGCGGTGGTGGCCGAGAGCAGCACGCTCTTGCCCAGCGCGGAGAGCGCGGTCTCGGTGAACAGCGCGGCGACGCGGTCGAGCGAGAACCGGCCGTCGTCCACCACCGAGCTGAAGATGACGGTGATCGTCGGGACGATCAGGAAGATCGCGACCACCGCGAAGAACGGCAGTAGCGGAACAGCGTCCCGGATCCGACGGGCGAGAATCAGCCCACCGCCTTGGTCCAGTTGGCCTGCAGGTACTTCGTCGCCGCGCCGTTCTGCTCGATGGAGACGAACGTCGCCGCCCCGTCGACCGGCGGAAGCACCTTGTACGCGGCCTGATCGATCGTGCCCTTGGCGGCCATCGTGTCGGCGCGCACCGGACGGGCGCCACCCTGCAGGTACAGGTTCTGGCCATCGTCGCTGTAGAGGAACTCCTCCCACAGCCGCGCCGCCGCCGGATGCGGCGCATCCTTGTTGATCGCCTGGTAGTAGTAGCCGGCCACCGCGGCGTTCGGTGGGATGACCACCTGCCATGACGGCAGCTTCTTGGTCTCGGCGACGTTCAGGTAGTCCCAGTCGACCACGACGGGGGTCTGGCCCGACTCGATGGTGGCCGGGGTCGGGTCGACCGGCAGGAAGTTGCCCGCCTCCTTGAGTTTGCTGGAAGAACTCGACACCGGGGGCGATGTCGTCGGGCGTGCCGCCCTGGGACACCGCCACCATCATCACGCCCGAGAACGCCGCACCCGCCTGCGTCGGATCGCCGTTCAGCGCGACCTTGCCCTTGAACTCGGGCTTCAGCAGATCGTTCACGTTCGTGATCGGGGGCACCTTGGACGAGTCGAACCCGATCGACATGTAGCCGCCGTAGTCGTTGACCCAGGCACCATCCGGCGCCTTGAACGAATCGGAGACGTCGCCGAACGTCGCCACCTTGTACGGCGCGAACAGGGCGGTGTTGGCCAGCGCCACCGACTGGCCGAGGTCGAACACGTCCGGCGCGGACGACTTGCCCTTCTGCTGGTTGGCCGAGTTGATCTCGTCCTGGCTGGCGGCGTCGGGCTGCGCCGAGTTGACCTTGATGCCGTACTTGTCGCCGAATGCCTTGATGATGGCGCCGTAGTTGGCCCAGTCCGGGGGTAGGGCGATCACGTTGAGTGCGCCCTCCTTCTTGGCCGCCTCGACCAGCCCGTCCATTCCGCCGAAGTCGGCGGCCGACGTGGCCTCGCCTGCCTTGACGCCCGAGCCGGTGGTCTCGCCTCCGGTGTCCTTCTGCGGCGGTGCACACGCGACGAGGAGGATCAGGGCACTGGCTGCCGCTGTGAGCCGAGAAATCTTCATGGGCGAACCTTCATATGGACGCAAATCGCGGAGGTGGCGGACGCATGACTTTGCCGGGTCGCCATGATGAACGAACCGACGTCGCGTGACCTTACCCGCGGGCCCGCCACCCCGCGCCACGTTCCTGGCAGACGCCTGTCGACTACCCGCCACGCCATGGCAATTCGCCCGCTATCGCCCGTTTGCCCTGGTAGCCACATAGCATCAGGGGGTGGCGGAAAGAGGAGCCTCGGGGGACTCCGACTCAGGCGGGGACTATCGGCTGGACGATCCGGTCGACACCGACCGGTTGGACATTCAGGTGCCCGAGGGTCATGCCGAGGCCGAATCCGAGGCGCCCAGCGACGATTTCGACTACGGCGAAGGCTGGCACGGCTGGGAGGACAGGAGCCCGAGACCCGACGGGCCAGAACCGTTCGTCGATGAGTTCGTCGATCCGGACGAGGATCGGTTCGACGCGTTCAACGCAAGCACGTGGCACTTCAAGCCGCCACCCACGCCGTGGTATCGGACGAGACTGGCCTCGATCGCGATGGTCGCGGTCGGTCTTGCCGTCATCGCGATCGTGGTGTCGGCCGTCCTGCTCGCCTTCAGCGGCCCGCAGGAATCCGAACAGACCCCCGCCACCCACACGTCGGCCACCCCGACCACCGCCGCGTCCACGGCGGAGGCCACCAGCGAACTGCCTCCCCCGCCACCGCCACCGCCACCTCCGCCACCGCCGCCACCCCCGCCGGAGACGGCCGCTCCGCCTGCCCCGCCGCCGGTGTACAACCGGCCGCGCAGCGAGCCCCGCCCGAACAGGGGGCCGGAGATCGGCGTCACCCGCACGCCGGTCACCCGCTCGCCGATCAGCGTCGCCCCGCAACCGGTCCCCGGCTCGCGCCGATGACCGACTTCGACGCCGCCGAGTCATTCGCAGCGGCCCCGGTCGCCGTGCTCGCGACGGTCGACTCGGAGTCCGTTCCGCACGTCGTACCGGTGGTGTTCGCGGTGAGCGGCGGTGTCGTCTACACCGCCGTCGACGCCAAGCGGAAGACCACCCGCCGGCTGCGCAGGCTGGCCAACATCGCGGCCAACCCGAGAGTCAGCATGCTGGTCGACCACTACGACGACGACTGGTCGCAGCTGTGGTGGGTGCGGGTCGACGGACTCGCCGAGGTCCACGAATCGGGCGATCAGATGGCCATCGGGTATGCGGTGCTGCGGCAGAAGTACCTCCAGTACGAACGGATCGCATTGGACGGACCCGTCGTCACCGTCGACGTCCAACGCTGGTCGTCCTGGCAGGCGTGACGAGTTGCTGGCGACAGCCCTTGTGCGCGTCCCCGTTTGGGTGAATGGTGGATTGATCGGGCCAGAGGGGACGTCATGGCAGACAAGACGAACACTTCGGCGGGCAACGGTTCCGCTCCCACTGCGGACGACCCGGCGGCCATCCGCAACGTCGTGCTCGTCGGGCCGTCCGGCGGCGGCAAGACCACGCTCGTCGAAACCCTGCTGGTCGCCACGGGCGTTCTGACCCGGCCTGGGTCGGTCGCCGACGGCACCACGGTCTGCGACTGCGACGAAGCCGAGGTCGAGCAGCAGCGTTCGGTGGGGCTGGCGCTGGCGTCGCTCTCGCACGGCGGGGTGAAGGTCAACCTGATCGACACCCCCGGCTACGCCGACTTCGTCGGCGAGCTGCGGGCCGGGCTGCGCGCGGCGGATTGTGCGCTGTTCGTGATCGCGGCCAACGAGGGCGTCGACGAGCCGACCAGATCGCTGTGGATGGAGTGCAGTCGGGTCGGTATGCCGCGCGCCGTGGTGATCACCAAGCTCGACCACGCGCGCGCCGACTTCGACGCGGCGGTGGCCTCGGCCCGAAATGCGTTCGGCGACAGGGTTCTTCCGCTGTGCGTGCTCGACGGCAAGCGGGTGGTGGGGCTGCTGGCGTGCGCGGACGACGCGGTCGCCGGAACTGCGTGGCACCTTGATCGAGGGAATCATCGAGGAGTCCGAGGACGAGACGTTGATGGAGCGCTACCTGGATGGCGAGGACGTCGAGGTGTCGGTACTGACCGACGATCTGGAGAAGGCCGTCGCCAAGGCCTCGTTCTTTCCGGTGCTGCCGGTGTGCAGCACCACGGGGGTCGGCACGGCTGAGCTGTTGGACGTCATCGTCAGCGGCTTCCCTTCGCCCCCAGAGCATCCGACACCCGCGGTGTTCACTCCGGCCGGCGCCACCCGCCCGTCGCCCGCCTGCGATCCGGCAGGCCCGCTACTCGCCGAGGTGGTGAAGACGACGTCGGATCCGTATGTCGGCAGAGTCAGCTTGGTCCGGGTGTTCTCCGGAACCATACGGCCCGACATGACGGTTCACGTGTCGGGCCATTTCACGTCGTTCTTCGAGGGCTCGGAAACCGGAACCGGAACCGGTCACTCCGACCACGACGAGGACGAACGGATCGGCGCGCTGTCGTTCCCGCTCGGCAAGCGTCAGCGCATCGCGCCGTCGGTGGTGGCCGGCGACATCTGCGCCATCGGCAGGCTGAGCCGTGCCGAGACCGGCGACACGCTGTCCGACCGAACGCAGCCCCTGGTGCTCAAGCCGTGGACCATGCCGGAACCGCTGCTGCCCATCGCCGTCGAGCCGCACGCGAAGACGGACGAGGACAAGATGGCCGTCGGCCTGCAACGCCTCGCCGCCGAAGACCCGACGTTGCGGATCGACCAGAATGCCGAGACGCACCAGATCGTGCTGTGGTGCATGGGTGAGGCCCACGCCGGTGTCGTGCTGGACGGGCTGGCGAAGCGGTACGGCGTGAGCGTCGACACGGTGGACGTGCGCATCCCGCTGCGAGAGACGTTCGGCGGCAACGCAAAAGGGCACGGCCGACACGTCAAGCAGTCCGGTGGGCACGGTCAGTACGCCGTCTGCGCCGTCGAGGTGGAACCACTGCCGCAGGGTTCGGGGTTCGAGTTCGTCGACAAGGTGGTCGGCGGTGCGGTGCCCCGCCAGTTCATCCCAAGCGTGGAGAAGGGCGTCCGGGCACAGATGGAGAAGGGGGTCGGCGCCGGATACCCGATGGTCGACATCCGGGTCACGTTGCTCGACGGAAAGTCGCACAGCGTCGACTCGTCGGACTTCGCCTTCCAGATGGCCGGCGGGCTTGCGCTGCGCGAGGCCGCCGCGACGGTGCCGGTGAATCTGCTTGAGCCCGTGGACGCGGTGTCGGTGGTGATCCCCGACGATCTGGTCGGCGCGGTGATGAGCGACCTGTCCAGCCGTCGCGGCCGAGTCCTCGGCACCGAGCCGGGCGATGATCAGCGCACCGTCGTCAACGCGGAGATCCCCGCGGTCGAGCTCGTCCGCTATGCGATCGACCTGCGCGCGCTGTCGCACGGGGCGGGGTCCTTCACCCGCTCCTTCGCCAGGTACGAACCCATGCCAGAATCAGCCGCCGCCAAGTTGAGGGTGGGCGCCTGAGCGGACGGGACACCGATATGGCACTGCGCATCATCCAGTGGGGCACCGGCGCCGTCGGCAGGGAGGTGCTCGCAGCGGTCCTCGATCCCCGTTCCGGACTCGAATTGGCCGGTGTCAGAGTGTATTCCGATGACAAGGACGGTGTCGACGCAGGCGTGCTGATCGGCCGCGACCCGGTCGGGGTCACCGCATCCGCCGATGTGGACCGCGTGCTGGCCATCGAGGCCGACTGCGTGGTGTACACGCCGCGGCTCACCGACCTCGACGAGGTGTGCGCCATCCTGGCGAGCGGCAAGAACGTCGTCACGACGGCGTTCCTGTTCCATCCCGACCGCCTGCCCGCCGCCGATCGCGATCGGCTGCTGGCCGCCTGCCACGCGGGTGGGGTCAGCGTGCACGGCAGCGGGCTGAATCCGGGCAACCTGTCAGGGGCGTTGCCGCTGGCGTTGAGCGGGATGAGCCGCACGATCGACAAGCTGACCCTGCAGGAGCGGGCCGACTGGTCGGTCTACGACAGCACCGCGATCACGTTCGACAACATGCGCTTCGGCGCACCGGTCGACGAGATCAGCGTCACCGCAAACGAATTCCTCGCCTTCAACAGCTCGATCTTCACCGAACAGGTGTGGCTGCTCGCCGACGCCCTGCACGCCGGGATCGACGAGGTGACGGCATCGGTCGAAGCGGTCGCCGCCGAACACGACCACGAGATCTTCGACCACGTGCTGCGAGCGGGCACCACGGCAGGGCAGCGGTGGAACTGGATCGGGCGGCGCGACGGTGAGGCGTTGGTCGAGATCGAGACGCTGTGGACGGTCGGAAACGAATACCCGAAGCACTGGCCCAAGCCACAGCACGGCTGGACGCTGACCATCGAGGGCGACCCCTCGATGCGCGCCCACTTCCTCTCGCTGGCCAGCTTCGAACGCGACGCGCACGATGCTCGAGCACGTCAACTCCGCCAACGTGGCGACCGGCATGCAGGTGCTCAACGCGGTGCCCGCGGTGTGCGCGGCCGAACCGGGCTTCGCGGCCACGCCGTCGCTGCCGCCGGTGCGCAGCCTGATCGGCTTCGGCCACTAGCGATCAGAGCAGGCCGAGCAGCTCCAGGTCGGTGATGTACTTGACGATCACCGGCGCGGAGATGTGCGGAATGTCCTTGTCCGGACCGATCTTCGCGTCCTGTACCGCCGCGCGGAAGCGGTCGGTCGGGGCGATCGACCCGTTGATCGGGTGATCGGGTGACTGGTAGTTGTGCAGCAGCGGCAACAGCGACGCGTTGCGTTGCTTCTCGGGCAGCGCCCGCAGCGTGGTCTCGAAGCGCGCCAGCCAGTCGCCGTAGCCGTCGACGCGGCGGATCGAGTAGCCGGCCTCGACGAGCCAGTCGACGAACTGGTCCATGCCGATGCCGTCGTCGTAGGGATTCATCACGTGGTAGGTCTCGAACCCGCTCTGCACGTGCACGCCCAGCGTCGAGATCGCCTCCGCGATGAACTCGACGGGCAGGCCGTCGTAGTGCGCCCGCTGCCGGTTGCCTTCGGCGTCGAGCTCGTAGAACGACTGCGGCGCAACGCCTGTCGCGACGAGGCTGAGCATCATGCGGGTGAACATGTCCGGCAGGTTGAGCTGTCCGGCGTAGGTGGTGTCGGCCAGGATCATGTCGCAGCGGAACACCGAAACCGGCAGCCCGAAGTGCTCGTTCGCCTCGCGCAGGAGCACCTCACCGCCCCACTTGCTGTTGCCGTAGCCGTTGGCGTAGCTCTCGTCGACCTTGCGGGTCGCGCTGACCACGCGGACGTCGGCGTCCTCGGTGTTGTCGGCCGGGTTGATCCCCGCACCGACCGCAATCGTGGACACGTAGACGAACGGCTTGATCTTCGTCGTCAGGGCGATGCGGATCAGCTCCGCGGTGCCGAGCACGTTCGGTCCGAACAGCTGGCTGTAGGGCAGCACGTGGTTGACCAGCGCCGCGGGATCGACGATCAGGTCGACGGTGT
The DNA here is from genome assembly GCA_963735245.1 of uncultured Actinomycetota bacterium. Lineage (GTDB taxonomy): Bacteria > Actinomycetota > Actinomycetes > Mycobacteriales > Mycobacteriaceae > Mycobacterium. The sequence continues at coordinate 188,043 of CAVTKI010000015.1, read as the reverse complement.
CGGCCAGCCGCTGCCACGTCGCGTCGTCCAGGCCGAGGTTCGCCTCGCCCTTGTCGCCTGCGAACACCTCGAGGTGCTCGGCGGCCAGGGAACGGTAGTGCGCCAACAACTTCGGGTCCACCGGCGGCAGGAGCGAAGCGACCGGGAATTGGACTGTCGAACGTCGCGTCCAGCCGGGCGCGTGCGGCAGCATCGTCCTTGGCGCGGACCAGGCAGATCACCTTGCCGTCGACCAGGTCCATCCGCTCCAGCCACTCCAGCGCCAGATAGCGGCCGAGGAATCCCGTTGCGCCGGTGAGCAATACGGTGCGCACCTCGGCGGCTCGGGCCGGGCAAAGACGAAGCAGCGGCGAGGATTTCGGCGTCCAGGAACTTGTCCAACGTCAGATCGCTGGCGTGCACCTCGGTCGCGTCGCGGCCGTGCACGGCGTCGTAGGTGGGCCGCTTGGACCCGCCCGCCCGCTGCGCCTCGACGTAGGCGGCGATGGCGGCGAGGTCGCTGGCCGGGCTGACGATGACGCCGACGGGCACGTCCACGTCGAAGATCTCGTGGAGCAGGTTGGCGAACGTCAACGCCGACAACGAATCTCCGCCCAGATCGGTGAACTGGGCATCGGCCTGCACGTCGGAGGCGGCCGCACCGAGCAGTGCGCTCGCGGCGCGGCTGACGGTCTCCAGCACCGGCCGGTCGGCGCCGCTCTGCCGCAGTGCGCGCAGTTCACCCGCCTGACCGTCGGACAGGTCGACGTAGAGCTGTTCGAGCTCGGCGCCGTAGCGTTCCTTCAGCCGCGGCCACGCCAGCTTGCGGATACCGGTGAGCAGTCCGTTCTCCATCGTGAAAGGCGTTGTCTCGACCAGGAAGTCGCGTGGGATCTCGTAGGACTGCAGAGCCGCCGAGCGCGCCGCGTCCTTGAGCGATGCGCTGATGGCCGACTTCAGTTCGTCTGCGCCGTAGCGGGAAAGGGCGTCCTCGGTCGGGACGACGACGGCCAGCAGGTAGGGCCGTGCGCTGTTGCCGTAGATGTAGATCTGGCGGACCAGCGGGCTGTCTCCGAACGCCGCCTCGAGCTTCGAGACGGTGACGAACTCACCCTGGGACAGCTTCAGCACGTTGTTGCGCCGGTCCAGGTACTTCACCTGATCGGGGCCGAGCTCGGCGACGACGTCGCCGGTGCGGTAGTAGCCGTCGGCGTCGAACACCTCGGCGGTGACCTCGGGCCGCTTGTAATAGCCGGGGAAGAGCTGTTCGGACTTGACCAGCAGCTCACCGCGCGGATGCGGCACGTCGGTGCTGAAGTAGCCGAGCTCGGGCACGTCGACCAGCTTGTAGTCGATCACCGGTGGACGCCGGATCACACCGTCCACGAAGACGGCGCCGGCCTCGGTCGAGCCGTAGCCCTCCAGCAGATGCATGTCGAGGAAGGACTCGACCCACGACTTCAGCTCTGGCGAGATGGGCGCGGACCCGGTGAGGGCACTGACGAAGCGGCCGCCGAGCAGGCTCTGTCGCAGGTCGACCATGACCTGCTCCTCGCCTGCGCGGTCGGTGACACCGTGCGACGGTCCACCTCGCTGACGTACTCCTGGTACAGCATGTCCCAGATGCGAGGGACGAAGTTCAGCTGCGTGGGCCGGGCCAGCGCCAGGTCCTCGAGGAACGTGGACAGGTCGCTGCGGGCGGCGAAGTACACCGTGCCGCCGCTGGCCAGTGTGGTGTACAGAACGCCGCGGCCCATGACGTGGCTCATCGGCAGGAAGGCGAGCGCTATCGCGGGCAGCGCGGTCTGGTTCTCACCCCAGTGCGAGTTGGCGGTGAAGCGCCACATGTTCGCGACCTTGCCCTCGGGGTAGATCGCGCCCTTGGGGGCGCCGGTGCTGCCGGAGGTGTACACGAGCAGCGCCAGCGGGTCGTCACCCTCGGCGACGACGGACCTCGGCGCGGGAAGCGTGCGACCGCGGTCGAGCACCTCGGCCAGTGTCTCGACGGTCACCGCGCCGTCGAGGCGCGCCTTGGCCGCCTCGAGGGCCTCGCGGTGGTCGTCGACCTCGGGCCGGTAGTCGAACACGACCAGTCGCGCGGGGGCAGGCCCAGCCGCACGTTCTCCCGAGTCGCTTCGCTCCTGCCCCCGAGCACGAGCTCGACGGCGTCGTCGACGTAGTCGATGCTCGACGCGATCAGCACGGGTTCGGTCTCGGCGATGATCGGTTGCAGTTGGGCGTGCGGGGCGCTGGTCTGGAGCGGCACGGATGCGGCGCCGAGCTGGGTCAGCGCGGTGTCGACGACGGTGTAGTCGATGCTGGTGAAGCCGAGGATGGCGACCCGGTCGCCGGGCCGCACCGGCTGGTCGCGGAGGGCGGCGCTGAAGGCCTGGACGCGGTCCCAGAGCTGGCCGTAGGTGACGGTGTCGAAGCGCGGCTGCAGTTTGGCGGTGGTGCGGCCCGATGCGTCGGTGACGTATTCGACGGCGCGTTGTCCGACGGCGGGCCGGTCGGCGTAGCCCTCCAGCACGGTGCGGACGACGTCGGGCAGGCGCAGTCCGGGATCGTTGGCGGCGGCGCTGACGGCTTCGTCGGGTTTTGCGGCGGCGAACTGTGCGTCGTCGGAGTACAGGTCGGCGATGCGGCGCTCGAGGCGCGCTTCGCGAGTATCGGCGTCACGCTCTTCGCGCGAGCGCTCATCGTTCGACATGGGGAACCTCTAGTATTTCTCGGGAGTCTTGCGTGGAGGCTTCGCTGCCTCACCACTCGCACACAACGTTAGCAAAACTAATGATATGCCCCAAATAGCTGACCTGGGAGTTCGCTGTGGGGAATGCCACTCCACGGGCAATGGTTATACTGGCTAAGCAACTTGACGAGAGGGAGACGAATGACCCGCACCAACGACGACACCTGGGATCTAGCCACCAGCGTGGGAGCTACCGCGACCATGGTGGCGGCCGCTCGGGCGATCGCGACCACCGCTGAGGACATCGACGACCCGTTCGCCGAACCCCTGGTGCGTGCGGTCGGAGTGGACTTTCTCACACGCTGGGCCACCGGCGAGCTCAACGGCGACGACCTCGACGTCGAGGGTTCCGGCTGGGGACTGCAGCACATGCCCGCCGCGATGGCGGCGCGCACCATGTACTTCGACGCGTTCTTCGCCGACGCCGCGGCGGCCGGGATCCGGCAGGCCGTGATCCTGGCCTCGGGGCTGGACGCCCGCGCCTACCGGCTGAACTGGCCCGCAGGCATGACCGTCTTCGAGATCGACCAGCCGGAGGTCATCGCGTTCAAGACGACGACGCTGGACGGCCTCGGCGCCGAGCCGAAGACCGAGCTGCGCACGGTGGCCATCGATCTGCGCGAGGACTGGCCGACCGCACTGAAGGACGCCGGTTTCGACCCCACGCAGCCATCGGCCTGGATCGCCGAGGGCCTGTTCGGCTATCTGCCGCCCGAGGCTCAGGACCGCCTGCTGGACGCCGTCACCGAACTCGGCGCACCAGGCAGCCGATTGGGCAGCGAGGCCGTGCCGAACATGGCGGACTTCAACGCCGAGGAGGCCAGGGAGAAGATGCAGGCGGCCACCGCGAAGTGGCGTGACCACGGCTTCGAACTCGACTTCTCCGAGTTGGGCTTCGAGGGCGAGCGCAACGACGTCGGTGAGTACCTCGACGCCCGCGGCTGGACGTCCGTCGGCACGCCGATGAGCGAGCTGTTGGTGGCCAACGGATTCCCGGCCATCCCTGCGCCCGACGACGAAGACGACCGGATGACGATGAACGGCGTCGTCTACTACACGTCGACGTTGCGCTGACTCACGCCGCGCGCCGTGCCGCCTTGATCTCGAGTTCGGCCTCGTAGGCGCCCTCGTCGCGGCCGAGCGCGACGGTGGCCGCCGTCATCGCCACGATCGCCGCGGTGAGGGCGATGGCCTCGTACCGGCCTGCCTCGAGTTCCTCACCGAGGACGATGGCACCGAGGAAGACGGCGACGACGGGCTCGAGCACCAGCATCGTCGGCACCGTCGCATGGAGTGCGCCGGCGTGGAACGCGGACTGCTGCAACAGGGTTGCGACCACGCCGAGCACCACCAGCGCATAGGGCGCGGGGGTCGCGAGCAGGCTCATCGCGCCGCGTTGGTCCAGGATGTGCATGACGATCTTCGTCACGACGGCCACGACCCCGAACAGCACGCCGACGGCCACGCCGAGCAGCGTGGCCCGCTGCCACCCGCCGATCTTCACCGCCAGCACGACGCAGCCGACGATGATCACGGCGCAGACGACGGCGACGACCGTCGCGACGGTCAGCGATGCCGTGTGTTCTGATCGACCGGGCCGGGCGAGCAGCACGAACACCGCGAGGCCCGTCGTCAGGACGCCTGCCCACAGCCATTCACCGCGGGTGACGCGACGGCCCGCCATCCGCGCGCTCATCGGCAACGCGAACAGCAGTGCCGACACCAGCAGGGGTTGGACGAGGATCAGTGAACCCTTGATCAGGGCGAGCGCCTGGAACGCATAACCCGCGACCGCCGCGGCGGTGCCTGCCCACCAGAGCGGGCGCCGCAGCAGCGTGGTGAACATGACGGCGCTGACGCCCTGCTCCGACGGCACGTCGATGGTGGCGCGCTGACGGACGACGATGCCGATGGCCATGAACACGGCAGCACACAGCGCAAAGAGGACGACGAGCCCCTGGGCCACCAACGTCCTCGACATCCCTTCATCGGTTGTGTGACGGCACCGTCGATATCCGTGACACCCGCCGCCTACACCGTAGAGGAGGTGCCGTCAGCTGGCTTCGAGTCGAGTGTCCTGCTCGACGCGCGCGGTGGGATCCAGTTTGTCGTTCACCTTGGCCACCGCGTCGTCGACCCGGGTCACCGCGGCATCGCACAGGTCGCGGACCTTGTCGCCTGCGGTGTCGACGTCGTCGGCCGCGCTGCGGAGATAGGCCCGCACGTTGAGGCGCAGCCGCTCTCCCCTGGCGCGCAGGCGTCGGCGCAGTCGGTCGTCGACCTCGACGGTGACGTAGGGCAGTAGCTTGATCCGCATATCGGCTCCCCATCGTGACGGCTGTCACCAGGGTAGTGCAGCAGCCGCGAGCGTTACTGGTGCCATCGCAACCAGGCGGCCTGTTTGGTGGTGCCGGCGAGACCACCAACGCTGCTCCAGGACTGGGCCGTCGGCCAGGGTGCGCGCCGAGACGCCCAGGCATTCGCCGACGTATTGACTGAGTCCGAGCAAGGTTTGAAAGGCAGTCGGGTCGGTGCTGTTGGCGAGCGCATCCAGCAGCGTGCGGACTTCGGCCGCAGTATCGGTTGGTTCTCGGCTCATGGGTGGGCCAAATCGACTGTGCGTACGCCGTCCGGGTCGTCGAAGCGGCGCGTCCAGGACGTCTCGGGCCAATGCCACGTTGCAGTTCCGGCTGCAGGCTCGTACTTGGCCGTGTACAGGGTGCCGAAGCCGATCTCGAACTGGTCGTTGCGCAACGGTGGTCGCAGCATCGCGGCGACGACGTTGCTCTCCCGACGCATCGTCGGCGCGCAACCGGTCCAGCCGCGTGAGTCGCCCGACGCTGTTGAATCTGGCGGCGTGGGCGGGGTGTTCGACCTGATCGAGTCGGTGGTTGGTCGTCGCGTCGCGCCTGCTCACGACGGCGGGCTGCTGCGGGGCGACGAAAACCGTGGCGTGATTCACCGATCGTGTCGACCAGCGCCACGTTGTAGGACTGCGCGACGGGAATCCGCCGGAGCGCACCGACTGCCTGTTCGACGGTGGCACAGGTCTCCAGCACGTAGCGCAGCACGATGGGGATCCCAAAGCCTTCGCCAGCGCCGGGTCGGCCACCGAACGTCAGCGAGATCGCCAGCCCGTCCTCGTTCATCCCGTCCAGCAGACCCCAGAGCATGTCGCTCGTCCCGAGTACCCGGCGATGCCCGGAGTAGTTGGTGGAAGCGATGACGGCTTCGAAGAGCGACTGGTCGTAGTCGTAGTTGCGGATCAAGATCGGCTGCTCACCAGGTATGACGAACTTGGGAGCAACCGACGGCGAACGCCGGAGGTCGCCACATCGACAGCATCCGCGCGGCAACGGGGTCATCACCACTCAGGAGACAGAGCCGTTCCCAGGTAGGCACCAGCTCGGGGAGGTATTGGGAAAGTGCGCGCCGACATTCGTCCAGGGAGGGGCGGGCGGTCATCCCCTCCCCTGTGTACCAGCGGCGGTACGCCGGCCAGGTTGCGTCGTACAGCGCTCGCCAGCGGGGACCAGGCTCGGCCTCTCGGTACGCGTGCAGCGTCAAGGTGCGGCTCGTGGGCTTGACGGGCTCGACAACCGGGGCCCGATCGACCACCGAGGCCCAGCGCAGTCCGTAGGTGACCCACTCCTGCCAGGGAGCACCAGGTGGGGGAACGGGTCGGAGTTGCGGCCGAGGCCAGAAGCGTTGTCATGCGTCAAGGTTTACTTGACGATCTCCGAATCGTCAAGGTTGCCTTGACGGCGTCACCGACCCCGCCCCTCAGGTCAGCTCGACGATGGCCGCCGACGTCTGCAGGTCGTCGTAGGCCGCCGAATACCGTTGCGCAAGTGACAGCGCGATGTCGGGACGTTGCCACAGCTCACCCGCGCTGGCGGTGCACAGCCAGAGCGTCAGGCCATGTGCCACCGAGGCGCGGTAGCGCAGCCAGACCTCGTCCGGCGACGGCATCTCGTCGGCAGGCAGCCCGAGCGCGTCGCGGTACTCCTCGAGCAGCGCCCGCTCGGCAGTCCTGCGGTCCTCGGTGGTGAGCGCGCCCTGCAGGAAGTAGCCGAGATCCAGCGAGAAGTTCCCCCGTCGGGCGACCTGCCAGTCCAGGAAACCGACCGCGCCGTCGGGCAGAACGTAGGTGTTGCCGACGTGCGCGTCGCCGTGCAGCAGCGTCGGCGGTCCGACGGTGAGCGTGCGGATGTAGGGCTTCCACACGTCCTCGATGAGCCCGTCGATGCTCAATGCGTGCACCGATGCGGGCGCGTCGTCACCGAGCCGCTCGAGCGCGGCGGGCAGCGGCGCCGCACCCATGCCCTCCCACGGCACGAACGGCTCAAGCCACGCGAGCTCGGGCAGCTCGACCCGGCGACCCCAGAACCGGCCGTGCATCCGGCCGAGTCCGCGCACTCCGTTCGCCGCCTGTTCGACGGTCAACGGCCTCGTCGCATCGCGGGGGTCGGCACCGCGGGCGGTGAGGTCCTCCATGACCAGCAGGAAGTCCTCATCGACCTCGTCGATCACGGCGGCGTAGACCAGCGGATGTTCAAGGGGCAGTGCGACATTCGAGTTGAACAGCCTGGGTTCGTGCAGCAGCCCGCTGGTCAACTTGATCAGGAACTTGTGATCCGGGTCGACGGCCTTGACGAACACCGTAGAAGGTCCAGCGGGGCCGTCCGCATACGTCACCGCGAGCCGGGCCCGCCGGTTGGTGCCGTCGTCGCGCATGTCCACGGTGACTGCGTCGACGACGGCGCCGGGATGCCGGCCGGAGAGCGCGGCGGTCATCCAGCCGGGTGTGATCTCCGCCCAGTCCTTCGGGACGGTGAGTGCGGCCGTCACCCGACGAACGCCGGCATGCTGTCCCAGCCGCGGATGGTCGACGTGGTCGAGAAGACCGCGTTCGGCAGGTCGACCTCCCACTCCGGGAACCGCTTGAGGATCTCCTCCAACGCGACCCGGCCCTCCAGCCGCGCCAGCGAGGAGCCGAGGCAGTAGTGGGCGCCGACGCTGAAGCCGAGGTGGGCGCGCTGTTCGCGGTTGATGTCGAACACGTCGCCGTCCGGCGGGAACTGACGGCCGTCGCGGTTGGCTGCGCCGATGAGCATCATCATCACGCTGCCCGCGGGCACGGTCCTGCCGTGGATCTCGACGTCACGGGTGACATAGCGCGCCACGTGGGGCGCGGGCGGCTCGAACCGGACGAGCTCCTCGACGGCCTTGGGAATCAGGGTCGGGTCCTCGACCAGCTGGCGACGCTGATCGGGATGCTCGGCCAAAACCTTTGCGGCCCAGCCGATCAGGCGGGTGGTGGTGTCGTTGCCTGCGCCGGCGACCACGTTGATGTAGATGAGCAACTCGTCGCGGGTGAGCTTGCGGGTGGTGCCCGTCTCGTCGACGAACTCGACGTTGAGCAACTCCGTCATGATGTCGTCGGACGGGTTGTCGACGCGCCAGTCGACGTACTCGGCGAAGACGTCGGCGCTGACGAGTCCCTCCTCGGCCTTCATGGGCTTACCGGCTTCGGTCTTCATGTGACCGGTGACGTGGTCGCGGATCGCCTGCTCGTCGGCCTCGGGGATGCCGATCAGTGCGCTGATGGTCTTCATCGGCATGACGGCGCCGAGATCGGTGACGAAGTCGAACCTGCCGGTGCCGACGACCGGATCGAGGCACGTGACGCAGTAGTCCCGGATCTTCTGTTCGAGCAGGGCGATCTTGCGCGGCGTGAACATCCGGGCCAGCAGCTTGCGGTGGATGTCGTGGATCGGGGGATCCTCGAAGATCAGCACGCCGGACGGAATCGGGAAGTCGGCCTTGATCAGCTCGATGATCGCGCCCTTGGCCGAGCTGAACGTGCCGTGGTCGACGATGCCGCGGTTGACGTCCTCGTATCGGCTCAGCGCATAGAAGTCGTGCTGCGCGTTGTAGTACAGCGGCGCTTCCTCACGCAGCCTGCGGAACACCGGATACGGGTCCGCGTTGATCCCGACGTCGTACGGGTCGAAGTACACGTCGCCGGTCGCTTCGACGGCTGCCAAGTCGGTCACGAAGTCCGCCTCTCTGGGGGCTACGAGAGTTGCTTACCCGCGTAAGTTACACGGCTGAGCAACCGCCCGACAAGGATCGTGGAAACTCAGGTCGAGTCGCGCTGGATCAGCCTGGCTACCTTCTCGATGCCCGGCTCGCGCACCGATGGATAGCCCAGCTCGGCCATCATCGCCGCGACCGAGGCGTCGACGATGGTCTTGGCGTCGAACGCCACCGACGTCAGCGGCGGCCCGCTGACGGCGCCGAGCGCGGTGGCGTCGACGCCCATCACGGCGAGGTCTTCCGGGCAGCGCAGCCCCGCCTGCCGCACCCCGTGCAGGCAGACCAGCGCGGTCTCGTCGCTCTGCGCGCACACCGCGGTGACTCCGCCCGCGACCCAGCCGGTGATCTTCTCCGCGGCATCCGTGCCGTCCGTCGCGACCGACCCGACCTCGATGTCGGGCAACCCGCGCTCGGCCGCCGCCACCCGCAGGCCCTCCAGCCAGTACTCGCCGAGGGGCCGCAGCATCTCGAGGTCGGAGAACGCGAACCCCAGCCTGCGGTGCCCACGGGCGATCAGATGCTCGACCCGCATCTCGCCGATCGTCATGTGCAGCGCACCCATCGCGTGCAACTGGGCACTGCCGAGGTGGATCTGCGGAATGCCCGCCGCGTCGACCGCATCGAGCGCGGCGCCGCCGAGCGGGAACACACTCGTCACCGCGATGGGGTTGAGGTCTGCGACGGCGTCGACGACGTTGCGGCCGTCGTCGGTCTCGAACTGCAGGGACAACACCACGCCGTGGCGGGCGAGTGCGGTGGTCAGTCGGCTGCCGACCTCGAGCAGCAACTCGCCGAGCGAGATCCGCGGCACGACGTAGAGCACGACACCGCTGCCGCCGACGGCGAGGTTGCGGGCGGCCAGGTTCGGCCGGTAGCCCAGTTCCTTGGCCGCGGCGTGCACCGCGGCCCGCGTCTGCGCCGAGATGGTCTGCCCCTCGACGTTGTTGAGCACGTAGCTCACCGTCGCCGCGGAGACCTTGGCCAGGCGCGCGACGTCGGCCTTGGTCGGCCTCGCCGCTCCCTTCACGCCCACCGGGTCATCATGGCAGGCCCGCTGCGGTCGATGCGGCTAGGCGTCGACCTTGATCTCGCCCATCTCGGACCACCCGTCGGCGTCGATCGAATGGCTGATGATGAGCGGGGTCGAGGCCAGCACGTTGGGCGCTTCGGCGACGAAGGTCTTGAAGTGCTCGCTGTTGACGTGCTCGCCACCGGCGTCGCCATCGCGGAAGCCCTCCACCAGAACGTATTCCGACGGATTCTCCAGGCTGCGCGACCACTCGAAGAAGAGGTTCCCCGGCTCAGCGCGGGTGGCCTTGGTGAAGTCGGCAACGACGTCGGGGAAGTTCTCGACGTACTCCGGTTTCGGCGTCCACTTCACGACGATGAAAATCACAGCAGATCATTCCTTCGTCAGGGGGTCAGGATCGCTCGGCCACGGACATTACCGTTGTCGAGATCGGTGATGGCGGACTGGAAGTCGTCGAGCGCGTACTTCTGGGTGTGCAGGGTCACCGAACCGCGGGCGGCCAGCGCCATCAGGTCGCACAGGTCGTTGTAGGAGCCGACGAGGTTGCCGATGAAGTTGATCTCGCTCGAGACGATGTCGATGGTCGGCACGTTGATGTTCTCGCCATAGCCGATGACGTAGTAGTCGCCCGCCCCCCGCAGCATGGCGACGCCCTCGCTGGTGGCCCCACCCTCACCGACGAAGTCGACGACGGCCTCCGCACCGTGCCCACCGGTGAGTTCGAGCACCTGGTCGACCTGGGTGCCGTCCGCGACGACACCGTGGTCGGCGCCGATCGCCTCGGCAAGCTTGAGCGCATCGGGATTGCGGTCGACGACGATGAGCTCCGCGGGAGTCAGCGCCTTGAGGACCTGAATTCCGATGTGCCCCAGACCTCCTGCTCCGATGATGACGCAGCGGTCGCGTGGGGTCAGCCGCTTGGCGACCTTCGCGGCAGCATGGTAGGCGGTAAGGCCGGCGTCGGCGAGGGCGGCGATGTCGGACGGCTCCAACGCGTCGTCGATCTTCACGACGCTGCGCGCCGACGTCTTGAGGTACTCGGCGTAGCCGCCGTTGGTGTCGATGCCGGGGAACGCGTTCGCCTCGCAATGGACGTCGTCACCGGACCGGCACGCCCGGCACAGCCCACACGTGATCAGCGGGTGCACGATGACCTTGTCACCCTCGGCCACGTTCGTGACCGCCGAACCGATGGCGTCCACCCAGCCCGCGTTCTCGTGTCCGATCGTGTACGGCAACTGCGACCTGGGACTTCTCCGCCCACTGGCCTTCGAGGATGTGCAGGTCGGTGCGGCACACCCCCGCCCCGCCGATCTTGACGACGACGTCGAACGGGCCCGTCGGGGTCGGGACCGGCACCTCCTTCATCTCGAGGTTCTCGTGATAGCCGACGACCTGGACGGCTCGCATGGTGCTCATCGGTGCATTCCTTCCTGGGGGGTGCGCGTGAGGGTGGACAGTGCGACGAAGGCAGGGGTTTCGTCGGCGTAGCGGGTCTTCAGTAGGCCACGGCAGAAGTGGGCATTGCCGTCGATGGAGATCCGGGTGGAACGGGCGCGACGCAGCGTCATGGCAACCGCATCGGCGGCGTAGCCGCGCCCCTCGTGGTCGACCATCACCAAAGCGTCTGCCGTCGTGGACAATCCGAGGTTGCGTCTGCGTTTGAGCAGGGCAGTCTTCGCATCGCCGTCGGGTAGCTCGTCGAGTCGTACCTCACCGAGGGACGACTCCCCGCGGCTCGGGTCGGCCCGAAGCAAAGCGGTGAGGCATCGTTCCATCGCCGCGGTGTGCGCCTTGCGCCGGAACGTCTCCCGCAAATCGTCGAGGGAATCCTCGGCTTCGTGGCGGAAGGTCCCGCGGTATCCGGCATCGGCAGCCAGCCCTGCGTTGATGATGGACGAATCGTGGTGGTCGTCCAACTCGACGACGACGCGTCGCGTCCAGTCCAGTTCGGTCAGAACGTCTTTGGCGTCCGACGCCATCAGGTAGGCGAAGTTCGGCGAGCAGAACGACGTCGGCAACCTCAGGTGCACCTTGACGTTTCCGCTGGGCGTCACCACCACCGAGCGGACGAAGCCGAGTTCGGTGATCGGCTCGTCCAACTCGGGGTCGACGACGGCGCCCAGCGCGTCGTACGCCGCGGAATCCCAACCTGTTCATGCCGCCCAGCTCGCCCGCCATCAGGCCTCGACCAGATTGTCCGCACCCCGTGGCCCGACGGCGGGTTCGTCGGCATCAGCGATCTGCAGCTCCGCAGGCACCGCGATGTCGTACATCTTGGCCGCGTTCAGCCCGAGGATCTTCTTCTTCTGGTCGGTGGTGATCGGCGCGTACTCGTTGAGTTCCGCGGGGATCTGGAAGTCGACGAACGCCTCGACGAGCCAGCGTGGCGTCCAGATCGCGTAGTCCGACGAGAACTGGATGCGGTCCTCGCCGATCCAGTAGAGGAGCTCGCCCATGATCTGGCCGAAGTACTTCGGCCGGGTGTGGATGAACGGCATCGCGACCGCGAGGCCCGCGTGCACGTTGGGCTCCTGGGTGGCGATCCAGCAGAAGTCCTCGAGGCGCGGCAGACCGCAGTGCTCGACGATGAAGTTCAGGTCGGTGAAGTCCGATGCGACGTGGTCGATGTCGGCGACGTCGAAGGCGTCACGGTCCAACGGCCGGATGGTGGGGCCCTTGTGCACGTGGATGTTGCGCACGCCGAGCTCGCGGCAGGCCTCGAAGTACCGGTAGGCCCACGGGTCGGTCAGGCTCCAGCCGCGGGACTCGCCGTGCCATTCGGCGGTGTAGAGCTTCACGCCCTTGAGGCCGAACTTCTTGGCGTCCTCACGGAACTGGTCGAGGCCGGCCTCGCCGTTGCGCGGGTCGAAGTTGTGGTTGTAGGTCAGCTTGTCGGGATGGGCCTTGGCGAGCTCGGACGCCTCGTCGGTCTGGCCGAAACCCTTGTAGTAGAACTCGCCGAGGTGAGCGGGCTGGAAGATCGCATGGTCGACGTAGCCGTCGGTGAACAGGTCCTTCATCAGGCGTTCGCCGCCCTGGTACAGGTAGTCCTCGTAGCTCCACACCTCGGACTCCGGGGACAGGTTGCGGTGGTAGTCGTAGAAGCAGTCGATGAACTGCTTGCCGTGGATGTTGCGCTGGTTCTCGGGTCGCGCGTCCCACAGGGCTACGTGGGCGTCGACGATGAAGTAACTGGTGTCGTCCTTGCGGTACATGAGTGGGCTTCCTCCATGCCGAAACGTGTGACGGCTGTCACAACCTGCCGCCGAGCCTAGGTTCGCACCGCCGGCCTGCCGAGGGGGCGAACGTCTCAATGTGAGACGCCTGATCGCTGCATCGGCCCAGCTGGGCTGTCAGGCTCTGTAACGTGGATCACAGGAGGAGCAGCGTGCCGCAAGGGCTACCGGAGCGAATCGAACTGCACCGCGTGCAGACGCGTGAGGACGTCGCAGTCCCGCGCCGATTGCTTGCATCCTGGCAACGCAGCGAGGACTACGGCGTGTCACTGGAGTCGGTGGACCCGGTCTTCACCGGCACCAGCGACCTCGGCTCGCTGTTCCACCAGTGCGGCAGCGAGGTTCTGCAGGACCTGCACCGCACCCTGGCCAACGAACCGGTCGGCCTCATGCTCACCGACGCGGAGGGCGTCGTGCTGTCCCGGCTCAGCGGGGACCGCGCCCTGTTGCAGGCGCTCGACGACGTCCACCTGGCGCCGGGCTTCGCCTACTCCGAGCGCGACGTCGGCACCAACGGCCTCGGCCTTGCGCTCACCGACCGCGTTCCGACGCTGGTCCGCGCCGATCAGCACTATTCGCTCAGCCTGTGCACGTTCACGTGCGCTGCCGTGCCGGTCCTGGACCCCGAGACGGGCCGACTCGAAGGCTGCGTCAACCTGACCACGTGGTCGGAGTCGTCGAGTGATCTGCTGCTGGCGCTCGCCCGATCCGCCGCGAGCACCACTGCGGCGCTGATGCTTGCCCGGTCCAGCGGCAGGCACCACCGGCCGACGCCCCGCGGTCAGGTGTTCCGCGTCGAGGTGCCCCGCGCCGAGCCGGGCTCCGGAACGCTGCACGCGTTGTCCGACGCCTGGAATTCCGCGGTCGGCCGCGCCGAGCGTGCGATGGCGGACGGCCGGATCGTGGCCGCGGTCGGCGAGCCGGGGTCGGGACGGTCGACGGCGCTGGCGCAGGCGGCCCGGCACACCTATCCGCGCGACCGCATCCTGTCCGCGACGGCGCCCGCCCCGACGGACGTCCAGACCTGGCTGCAACTGTGGACTCCCGAGCTGGGCAAGGCGCATACCGCGGTGATCGTGCGCGACGTCGACCTGCTGCCGGGGTGGGTGGCCGAGCAACTCCGGGATCTGGTCGTGCGCAGCGGGGAACCTGCGGCGGTGCCGTTCGCCGTCACCGCCGAGCGCTTCGACGCGATCCCGCCGGCGTTGGCCGGACTGGTCGACACCGTCGTGACGATCCCGCCGCTGCGGGACCGGCCCGATGACGTGCCGCCGCTCGCCGATCACATCGCCAGGCGGATGCGCGGCAGGGACGTCGACTTCACCGCGGCGGCAACGCGGGCGCTGCGCAACTACGACTGGCCCGGCAACGTCGACGAGCTCACCAGGGTGATCACCGATGCGGTGGGTCGCGCCGACACGGTCGACGTCGCCATCCTGCCTGCCGAGGTGCTGTCAGGCGGTAGCAGGCACCTGTCGAGGATCGAGGCGTTCGAGCGTGGCGAGATCGTCCGGGTGCTGAGCGTGCAGGGCCTCAAGATGGCCGACGCGGCAAGGGAACTCGGCATGAGCCGGGCAACGCTGTATCGGAAGATCACGCAGTACGACGTCGCGGTGCCTCGCGACCGGCACTGAGCTCGGCCCACCGCCCCGCCTCGGCACGCCCCGCGCCTCCGGCGCACCATATGGGGCATGGACATGAACTTCACCGACAAGGTCGTCGTCGTCACCGGCGCGAGCAAGGGAATCGGCCTGGCCGTCAGCCAGGCGTTCGCCGCCGAGGGCGCGCACGTCATCGCGGGCGCTCGACGCAACACCGCCGAGCTACAGGCGCTCGAGGCAGCCGGATCGGCCACCTTCGTCGCCGCCGATCTCGCCACACCCGACGGGCCACGCGCACTCATCGCGGCGGCTGCCGAACGCGGGGGCATCGACGTCCTGGTCAACAATGCCGGCGCGGTGACGCCTCGCTTCGACGGCATCCTCTCGGTCACCGACGACGACTGGGACGCCGCGTTGGCGGTGAATTTCCTTTCCGCCGTGCGCACCACGCGGGAGGCGATTCCCCACATGCTGGCCCGCGGCGGCGGCTCGGTCGTGATGATCGGCTCGGTCAACGCGACGCTGCCCGAGTGGAACATCGTCGACTACAGCGCGACGAAGGCCGCTCTGGCCAGCTTCGCCAAGAGCGTGTCGAAGGAGTTCGGCCCCAAGGGAATCCGGGTGAACACCGTCAGCCCGGGCCCCGTCTCCACAGATCTGTGGCTCGGAGACGGCGGGGTGGCCGCCCAGTTCGCCACCGTCACTGGTGCCACCCCCGATGAGATCGTCGCTTCGGCCGTCGCGGGCAGTGCGACGCAGCGGTTCACCACTGCGCAGGAGGTCGCCGATATCACGCTGTTCCTGGCGAGCGAGCGCTCGGCCAACACGACCGGCGCCGACATCCACATCGACGGCGGTTACATCACTACCATCTAGGCACCATCGTGCGAGGGGGGATCTGAGCATGACCGACATGGCCGCACTACGGGCGCACCACCGCGGCGGCCCCGAGGTGTTGACCTTCGAGCGAGCGCCCGTTCCCGTGCCGGCCGACGGGGAGGTGCTGATCGCCGTGCACGCGGCGGCGATCACGTTCGACGAGTTGACGTGGGAGGAGACGTGGCTGCGCGACGGCGCCGACCGCACGCCGACCATCCCGTCGCACGAGGTGTCCGGCGTCGTCGCCGCCACGGCCGACGACGTGACCGACTTCAAGGTCGGCGACGAGGTGTACGGGCTGATCCGGTTCGACCGCGACGGTGCGGCCGCCGAGTACGTCACCGTGCCCGCGGCCGACCTGGCCCGCCGGCCGATGACGGTGTCCCACGTGGTGTCGGCGGCGCTGCCGCTGGCGGGCCTGACCGCGTGGCAGGCCCTCGTCGACCATGCGCAGGTGCGAGCGGGTGAACGCGTTCTGGTGCACGGCGGGGCGGGTGGTGTCGGCGCGCTCACCGTCGAGCTGGCAGGGATCCTGGGCGCCGACGTCACGACGACGGTGCGCAGCGATGCGCATGCCCTGGTCACCGGACTCGGCGCCAACCACGTAATCGACACGCGCACGGAGGATTTCGCAGTGGGCGGCCCGGCCTACGACGTCGTCGTCGACACCGTCGGCGGGGAGACGCTGGACCGTTCGTTCACCGTGCTGCGCCCGGGCGGCCGGCTCGTCACGCTGTCCGCCCCTCCACCCGACGGGAAGGCCGAGGAGTTCGGGGTGACGGCGACGTTCTTCATCGTCGCGCCCGACCGCGGCCAACTGATCGAGCTCGCCGAACTGGTCGACGCCGACCGGCTGCACGTCGCGATCGCCGACACCTTCGCGCTCCGGGATGGCCGGGCGGCGTTCGAGAGCGGCCGTCGCGCGCACCGCCGCCCCGGCAAGACGGTACTCATCGTCCGCGACCAGTAAAGGGAGACAACGATGTACGACCTCGACGAGACCATCCTCGCCCGTCGGTCGTCACGTCTGTTCCTGCGGGACAAGCCGGTGCCGACAGGAGCTGGTCATCGAGGCCCTCGAGCTCGCCGTCCAGGGCGCCGTCGAACTCGAACATCCAGCCGTGGCACGTGGTGTTCAACTCCGGGCCGGCCCGCGACCGGCTCGTCGAGGCACTGCTCGAAGAGGCACGATAGGCGAGCCGCAAGTGCCCCGTACTTCCCGACGAATTCCGCCACTTCCGCAGCGACCTCGGTGCCGCTGGTCTACGGGACGATGGGGGTCGCCGCGGCACGACGCGGAGGCCAGAAGGGTTGCGGTGCTGAGGAATTGGGAGTTCTTCCGCGCGCCGTTGGGCGGCCGTCGTCTGCATGCATCGCGACCTCGACTACGTCGATGCGCTCGGGGTCGGGATGTTCCTGCAGACGTTCATGCTCGCACTGACCGCCGGGGCCTCGGCAGCTGCGTGCAGGTGTCGATCGCGGGCTATCCCGAGACGTCATCCGCGAGCAGCTGGGCATCGGCGAGGAGATGCGGATCCTGTGCGGCGTGTCCATCGGCTATCCCGATCCCGACTTTCCCGCCAACGAGCTGCAGTGTGCCGCGCAGTCCGCTCGAGCACAACGTCGTGTTCATCGAGAGCTGAACCGACGGCCCGATGGACCTCGGACAGCCGCTGCACCGCCGCGTAGCGTCGAAGCCATGACCACGCTTGCAGACAGCCGAGTCGCGTCGGCCCTCGACCGGATGTACACCGAGTCCCACGATCAGATGTCCACCCTCCGCGACCGCTTCGAGGGCTTCGACATGGCGTCGAAGACCCCGCAGGAACGCGCCGATGCGCTCAGCGACGTCTACATGCCCGTCACCCCGGAGGCCGGCCGGCTGCTGTACGCGCTGGTGCGGGCCACCCGCCCCCAGACGGTCGTCGAGTTCGGCATGTCGTTGGGGCTGTCCGGGATTCACCTGGCCGCGGCGGTGAAGGACAACGGCAGCGGCCGCGTCGTCACGACCGAACTCAGCGCCGCCAAGATCACGACGGCGAAGAAGAACTTCAGCGACGCCGGGGTCGACGACGTGATCACCGTTCTGGAGGGCGACGCGCTGGCCACCCTCGGCACGGTGGACGGTCCGGTCGACTTCGTGCTGCTCGACGGCTGGAAGGAGTTCTACCTGCCCGTCGTGAAACTGCTCGAGCCGAAGCTGTCGCCCGGCACGCTGGTCGTCGCCGACAACACCAACATGCCCGACACGCAGCCGTACCTCGACTACGTGCGCGACCCGGCCAACGGCTACGTGAGCGTGAACTTCCTGGCAAGGGACACCGACAGCATGGAGATCAGCTGCCGGGTCTAGACTCGGAGGGTGCCGGTCACACGGCGTCGGCGCCGAGCGCGGCCAGGTTCTGAACGGAACGCTCGACGTCGGAGCGCAGCACGCGCGCGACGAGCGTGCCGACCGGTCCGTTGAGCAGTGCCCCCGACAGGTCTGCGACCAGGTGGAACGTCGAGCCGGGGCGGTCGTCGGCGATCGCCATCTTCAGGGATATCCGTACCCCGCCACGCCCGCTGCCGCACAGCTCGATGCGCTTCGGCGGATCGTAGGCGGTGACCTCCCAGTGGATGGTGTTGCGAAATCCCTTCACCTTGATCAGCGAGGACACCGTGGTGCCCTTCTCGATGACGTCGGGCACCGGGCTCTTCCAGCCGCCGAAGATCGTCAACCACTCGTCGAACCGGTCCAGGTTGGACGCCAACGCCCACGCCTGTTCGGGCGTGAGGTCGGAGGACACGGAGACGTCGACGCTTGCCATCCCTCATCTTTACCCACCGAAGGCACCGCGCAACCCGACGGGCGGCGGGCTGTGACGGTTCCTGGCGTTACGCGGCGGGCGTGGCGCCGAGCACCCGCTGCAGGTCCGGCTTCATCGCCTGCAGCTGTGCGCCCCAGTAACCCCAGCTGTGGGTGCCGTCGTTGGGGAAGTTGAACACCGCGTTGTGACCGCCCGCAGCGATGTACTTCTTCTGGAAGTCCCTGTTCGTGTTGATGGTGATGTTCTCCAGGAACTGCGCGCTGTACAAGGTGCCGAAGTCACCGCTGGCGTCCAGATCCGACGACGCGCCGTTGCCGCAGTAGACCCAGACCGCGGTGTTGTTGGCGACCAGCGTTGCGATGTTGACCATCGGGTCGTTTCGCTGCCAGGCCGGGTCGCTCGATGTCCCCCACATGTCGGTGGCGTTGAACCCGCCGGCATCCTTCATCGCGAAGCCGATCATGGTGGGCCACAAGCCTTGTGACGGGTTCAGGAATCCGGACAGCGATCCCGCGAAGATGAACTGGGCGGGATGCCAGATCGCCAGCGTCAACGCCGCACCGCCCGCCATCGACAGGCCGACGACGGCGTTGCCTGCCGGATCGATCCCCCTGTTGGCCTGCAGCCAGGCGGGCAGTTCCTGGGTCAGGAACGTCTCCCACTTGTAGGTCACCGTGCCCGCGCTGCCCTTGGCGGGCTGGTACCAGTCGGAGTAGAAGCTGGACTGCCCGCCGACGGGCATCACCAGCGACAGCCCGGACTGGTAGTACCACTCGAACGCCGCCGTGTTGATGTCCCAGCCGCTGGCGTCGTCCTGGGCGCGCAGCCCATCGAGCAGGTAGACCGCGTGCGGGCCGCCACCCTGGAACTCGACCAGTATGTCGCGGCCCATCGACGGGGAGGGCACCTGCAGTTGTTCGACCGGCAGGCCCTCACGCGAGTACGCCCCTGCCGTGGGTAGTGGTCCGGCGATCCCGACGAGTCCGGGAACCATCACGACGGCCAGTACGGCGGCGCTCAACCGTCGTACCCAGGCGCGCCGACTCCTCTGAACGTCCGTCTTCAACACCGGCCAACCCCTTCTCACGTGCTGTCATCCGAAAGCTAACAGCGGCCATGACCGGCACACTTCGGCCACGCCCGCCCGTAATCGCCTTGTTATCAAGGTGTTCGGCGCACCGACTTTCACGACGGGATGGGAGCCCGCCGATGGCGGGCTGTGAGACACGCCTGAAAGACCTGTGAATCCCCTTGTTCGCGCGGACTTCGGGTCGATCGCCACGGCAAACTCAGGTGGCACACAGACAAGGAGCTAGTCACATGCCGCATTCTCGGAACGCACCACGCGCCTGCTCGCCAGCGGCACGATCATCGTCGGCGGTCTGCTCGGCGCGGCCCTGTTCGGCGGCGTCCCGTCTGCGCTGGCCGATCAGGATCCGGCCGCTGACCCGCCCAACTGCACCGCCGGCGACCTCGAGGGCGTCAGGGCGGGCGTCTCGGCCTCGACGTCGGCCTACCTCTTCACCCACCCGGACTTCAACTGGTTCATGACCAGTCTCGAGGGCGACAGCCGCGCGCAGGTCGGGGCGAAGGTCAAGGACTACCTTGCCCAGCATCCCGACGTGAAGAACGACATCACCGGCATCCGGCAGCCGCTCGTCGACCTGAAGAACCGCTGCGGCGCACCGCCGAGCCCCTAACCCACCCCGATCAGAGCTACGGTGCGCCACCAGACCAGCGCGGCGAACAACACCAGCGCCGCGACGCTGACGCCGGCCTGGACGAGGTTGCGGTGCGCCTTCGGTGCGTAGGCGTAGGCCGCCCCGATCGCCGCACCGGTGATCAGTCCGCCGACGTGGCCCTGCCAGCTGATGGGCTGTGACCCCATCGCCGGCGCCAGGAAGGTGAATGCGAGGTTGAGCACGATCAGCCCGACCACCCACTTCACGTCGATGTTCAGCCTGCGAGCCAGCGCGAAGGTGGCCCCGAACAGTCCGAAGATGGCGCCGGAGGCGCCTGCCGTTGCGCTGGTGATCGGCGACAACAGGTAGACCAGGACCGAACCGCCGAGTGCGCTCAACACGTACAGGGCGATGAATCGCGTTCGGCCAAGCCAACTTTCCAGCTGCGGGCCGACCACGTACAGCGCCCACATGTTGAACAGCAGGTGCGGCACGCCGTAGTGCAGGAACGCCGAGGTCAGCAACCGGTACAGCTCGCCGTACGCCACGGCTGGCGTCCACAGCACCAGCTGGCGTTCCAGGTCCTTGGACGCGGTCTGCAGGACGAACATCGCGACGTTGATCGCGATCAACGCATAGGTGACCACCGCCGTGTTGGCCCGCCTGCCCCCGAATGCGGTCTTCGGCTGCACGACGGAGCGACCTCCCTCGCGCACGCAGTCGACGCACTGGTGTCCGACGGCGGCCACCCGCATGCACTCGGGGCACACGGGCCGCTGACAACGGGCGCATTGGACATAGGTCTCTCGCCCGGGGTGCCGATAGCAGCTCGGCGCCGTAGGTGGCAGCGGGTTGTACGGGGTGCTCACACGTCCACTCTGGCAGGTCAACGGCGGGGCGCGCACGCATGCCGCCGTCGGCGCGGCTTCGCGGGTTCCGCTAGAACCGCCACAACGCCTCCTGGCTGGTGCTCGCCACCAACGCGCCTGCACCGTCGTACAGCGACCCGGTCACCAGGCCGCGGGCGTCGCTGAAGTTCCGCGACGACACCTCGTAGCGGTGCCACTGCTCGGGCTGGAACGGCCGGTGAAACCACACCGCGTGATCGAGGCTGGCCGCATAGCCGACGCCGGGGCCCTTCGGTGCGCCGGGCGGTCGCGCGACGGGGACCGGCCCGAAGTCGGACATGAAGGTCAGGGTGCAGGCTTGAATCAGCGGATCGTCCTCGACGACGTCCTTGGTCCTGATCCAGAACGGCGGCACCGCGAACACCGAATCGTCGTCGACCCTGGTTCGGATCTCGAAGTGTTCGGCGAACTCCAGGCCCGTGGCCTTGGGCACCGACTCGTCGAACTCGAGGGCGGGGACGGCCGCCGGGTGCCAGTCGGCGCCGGGCTCCTGGCGGTGGAAGGACGCGATCATCTCGAGGATGGTCTTGCCGTGCTGGATCGCCGTCACCCGACGGGTGTCGAACGAGCGGCCGTCGCGCGTCCGCTCGACCTGCAGGTGGACGTCGGCGCCGTACTCACCGCCGCGCACGAAGTAGAGGTGCAGCGACTGCGGCAGCTTCCCTGGCTCGACGGTGGCGCCCGCTGCCCCGAGTGACTGCGCGGCGATCAGTCCGCCGAACAACCTGTCGCTCGGCCCCCTGGTCGCCCTCGGAGCGAGGAACACGTCACCGTCTCGGCGGAAGTCCAGTAACCGGGCGATCCAGCTTCGTTCGTCCATCCCGCGCTGCGGGCCCACGGACTCGACACCTGTCATCGGAGGGTCACCCTAGCGTGTCGCGCGCCGCCTCCCCCGTGGTCAGCTGGTCGGCCTGCTGCGCGCCGCCAAGAGCGGTTGGACCACGATCAGATAGCTCAGCAGCACCACCACCGGCGCCGCCAGCGGCAACCACGGCACGCTCACCGGGATCGCCGTCGCGCCCAACCCGACCGCGGTCAGACCCAGCGCGCCGACGATCGTGGGTGACGCCGTCACCGATTCCACGTTCCGCGCGTGACGCAGGATCAGGTACGCCGTGGCGGCCAGGCCGGCGAGCGCCGTGCCCATCGGTGGCGTGCCTGCGAGCATGGCCGTCACCACGCTCGTCATCACGGCCAGGGTGGCGGCCGAGGCGAACCGGACGCCGAGCACCACCGCGGTCGCTGCCACGGCCGCCGCGATGAGCGAAACCCCCTGGGCCGCAATGGCAGTCGCTGCGACCATCAGCAGACCGAACGCGGTGGACAGCGCGCGTCCCGCGATCATTCCGGCGGCAGGCACGTCATCTCCGTCTCGAGACGCGGCGCCGGTGATCGGGCACCAGATGCATCACCTGATCCAGCGGGCTGTCACCACGCCAGGCCACCACGTCGACGCCGACGGTGCCCATGTCGCGGTACATGAACGAACGCTGCAGCGCCCACATCCTGGCGATCAGCGGGTCCTGCTCCGCCTCGAACGGCGGGCCACCCAGCACGTCGACGGCCACCACGACGTGACCGCGTCGGCACAGGTCGATCAGGGCCAGCGCGAAGTCGGTGTCCAGCAGCGTCGAGAAGGCGACGACGATGGCGCCCGACGGCACGGCCGCCTGCGGCGCCAATGTCCCCGTCGTGTCCTCGAATCCGTCGCCCGCGCCGAGCACCGCGTCGAGCACCCGGTAGAACTGCCTGCGCCCGATGTCGATGCCGAGCCAGCGGGGACGAGCTGCCGAGGACGACGACACCGGCCCGGTCACCGCTTCGCAACGCGTGCTGTATCACCTGAACCGCGCCGCGCACGGTCCGCTCGGTCGCCGCCGTCGCCGGGCCTCTCGGTTGGAGCGACGAATCGACCAGCACCACCACGTCGGCGGCCCGCTCGCTGAGCCGCTCGGTGACGTGCAGCGCGCTTCGCCGCGCGCTGACCGGCCAGTTGACCGTGCGCAGCTGGTCACCCGGCACGTAGGTGCGGATGTTGCCGTACTCGACGCCACGGCCGATGTGCCTGGTGAGGTGCGTGCCGAGCCGGTCGAGCAGCTCGATGCGGGGCAGCGCGGTCGACTGCGCGGGCGCGATCGGGAACACGAAGACGTCGGCGGCGGTCACGGTCGCCGCGCCGGTGAGCAGTCCGCCGCGGGCCGACCCGCGCACCCGTATCTCGATGGGATAGCGGCCCCACCGCTGCGCCGACCCAGCGATCACGACCCGACCGGCGTCGTCGGCCGAGACGTCGAGCACCATGCCGTCGGGGGTCGCGACGGTGAGTTCGACCGTCGACCCGTCGGCCGCAGTGCCCCACACCACCAGCCGCACCTGTTCGGCTTCGAAGCAGCGCAGCACGTCCGGCTCGGCGTGCACGTGCACCTCGGGCGGCG
Organism: uncultured Actinomycetota bacterium; assembly: GCA_963735245.1. Lineage (GTDB taxonomy): Bacteria > Actinomycetota > Actinomycetes > Mycobacteriales > Mycobacteriaceae > Mycobacterium. The sequence goes on along the minus strand of CAVTKI010000015.1, from coordinate 164,629 downwards.
GACGCTGCCACCGGATGGACGCCAGAACGCCGAGGAGCGGCGCGGCGAACGCGACCAACTGCCACGCCGAGCCGAGCACCGCGCACCCCAACGCCACGGCCGCGCAGGTGGCCAGGGCCCGGGCCAACGGCGATGCCTGCCAATGCAATTCGACCGGAGTCGAGCGGACGTCGATCACGTCGCGCCGCGGGTTCTCGGCACGGCCACCCGGCGCAACAGGTCTTCCACGACGTCCGAGCTGCGCACCTGCCTGACCCACATCTCGGGGCGGAGACTGATCCGGTGGGCCATCGCCGGTACCGCCAGTGCCTTGACGTCCTCGGGGATGACGTAGTCGCGGCCGAGCAGCAGCGCACGGGCGCGGGCCAGCTGCACGATGTCCAGTTCGGCGCGCGGGCTGGCGCCGACCGCGATCTGCGGATGCTGCCTGCTGGCGGCGGCCAGCGACACCACGTAGCGCAACACGTCGTCGTGCACCGTCACCTGCTCGACCGATTCGCGCATGGCGAGCAGGTCGTGCGCATCGATGACCTGGTGCACCTCGGGTTCCGGTGAGCCGCGGTCGATCCGGCGGCGCAGCATCGACAGCTCCTCGGCGTCGGAGAGATAACGCAGTTCCAGCCGGATCATGAAGCGGTCGAGCTGCGCCTCGGGCAACGGATAGGTGCCCTCGTACTCGATCGGGTTGTCGGTGGCCAGCACGACGAACGGCGCCTGCAACCGGTGCGTGACGCCGTCGATGCTGACCTGCCGCTCGGCCATCGCCTCCAGCAGCGCCGCCTGCGTCTTGGGCGGGGTGCGGTTGATCTCGTCGGCCAGCAGCAGGTTGGTGAAGATCGGCCCGTGCCTGAACTCGAAACGGCCCGACTGCATGTCGTAGATGGTCGAGCCGAGCAGGTCGGCGGGCAGCAGGTCGGGGGTGAACTGGACCCGCTTGAAGTCCAGGCCCAGCGCCGCGGCGAACGACCGCGCGATGAGCGTCTTGCCGAGGCCGGGCAGATCCTCGATGAGGACGTGCCCGCGGGCCAGCACGGCGGTGAGGATGAGCGTCAGCGCCGGGCGCCTGCCCACCACCACCCGCTGGATCTCGTCGAGCACGGCTTCGCAGTTGGCTCCCGTCGTGGTGGCTGCCTCGGCATGTTCGGTCATATCCGCTCCAACCGCTCCAGCACGTCGTTGAGTACGGCCCGGCCGGGCCCCGGCTGCAGTCCACCCGTGCGGTCCACGTTGTCCGGGTCGACCCACGGCCAGAGTTCGGCGCCGAACACCATCAGGGCCGTGGCGTGGAATGCGCGCGGATCCTTGGCCTTTCGTTGCCCGGAGGCCAGCTCGAACTGGCGGGCGAGCATGGGCCGCAGGTGCTTGTCCCAGTCCGAGCGGCTGGATTCCGATCGCTCGACAAGGGTTTCGGTCCTGGCCAGCCAGCGCCGCAGGGTCTGCGCGGGATCGCGGGCGACCGACTCGTCGACCGCGGTCTTCGCGTCGCGCTCCAGCAGCCAGCGCACGGTCAACAGCGCGAGCACCGTCGCCGCACCGATCACCCACGGCACCAGCCGGCGATCCGGCAGCCGCAGGGCCAGCCCCGCGACGGCGGCGAGCAGGCAGATGCCCGCGACGACGAACTTCGTCATGCACTGCTCCCGACGTCCGCCGCCGGGTGGGTGTTCCGCAGTTCCTCCAGGACCTGTTGCAGCACCCGCGCCGCGGCGTCGCGGTGGGCCTCGGTCATCACGTGCGGACTGAACCGCGCCTCGTCGAACAGGTCGACCAACTGCGTCGCACTGTCCGGTCCGAGGGCGTGGTGTGCGACCGCGCGGGCCAGCACCTCGGAGGCGGTGTCGAAGTCCTGGGGCATGGCGTCGGGCACCCGGGACAGTTCGCCTTCCATCGCCGCATAACACGCGATGATCGCCCTTCGCGGTTCGCGGCTCAGATCCTCGACCTCGGCGAGGCCCACTTCGGCTGCGCGGAAGAGGGATTCGGATGCGACGTCGGATGCGACCGTGTCCTCATAGGCGTCCGGCGGCGGTGCGGGCGCCACCCCGCGACGTCGCCTGCGGGAGGCGACGATGGTCCCGACGACGAGGATGACCAGAAACGCCACGGTGGCCCCGTAGAACGGCCCGAGCAGGTTCGAGCCGTCGGGGGGATCACCCGACTGCGGTGGTGGCGCGGTCGCGCTGGGAGTCGGCACGGCCTGGGTCGACGCGGGCACCGCGGCGTCCGGCGGCCCCACCGCCACGGTTGCGCCAAGCCGGTTCAGCACCATGACCGCCAGCAGCCACGCGACCACCACGCCGAACGCGACGACGAGCACTCGCCACGTCGGTCGCGAACGCTCGCCGCGGAACCAGTCCGGCCGGCCGGAAGTCCCTGCGGCAGGGGCACTTCGGCTCCGCAGCCGGGCAACGACCGCAACCGCGACGATTCCGATCGAGGCGATGAGCAGTCCGAGCACCAGACCCGTTGCCGCAGGGTTGTCCGCCGTGCGGTCGCGCGCCGGCTCCTCGGCGCCGGGGACGTATCCGCGCAGGGCCACGGCGGCGAACACGACGAGGACGGCAAGCGCGACGGCCCGGCCCACCGGCTGCTCGGCACCGTCGGTTGCGGCGGGGCCGTTCCCGTCCGTCCGGCGTGCCATCTCAGACCTCCTAGCGGCGCTGCGAGCAGCCGCTACGTGTTTCCCGATAGTAGGCCGCCCGTCACGGCGCCTGACCGTGATCGCGCAACCACTTTGCGGTCAGCTGCGGATGGCCCCTCGGCTACACGGGAAGCGCCGTGCCGGTCTCGCGTTCGGCGAATTCCCACACCTTCGCTGCGGCTTCGTAGTCGCAGGCGAGGGTCGACCGGCCGGTCAGCACCGGCCCGCCGCGCAGCCCGAGCCTGCCGTCGACGCCCACGTAACTACCGGGTGGAATCGGTTCGCTGATGCAGTACAGCGTCGGCGCGGCGCCCTGTTCGATGTCGTTGGCCAGCGCGTTCGCCGCGGTGCTGACGACGCGGTGCACGACTGCCATCAGCGGCTTGTCGGACACGTGCGACAAGTTCGAGGCCACCCACCCGGGGTGCGTCAGGTGGGAGACCACCGGCGACTCGGCCGCACGGAGCCTGCGGTCGAGCTCGAGACCCCACAGCATGACCGCCAGCTTCGACTGGGCGTAGGCGCCCATCGACGTCCACCTGCGGCTGCGCAGGTGCATGTCATCGACGAGCAGCCTGGCCGATTTGTGCGCGCCCGACCCGACGTTGACGATCTGAGACCGCACCCGCGGGAACAAGAGATTGGTCAGGGCGAACGGCCCGAGGTGGTTCGTTCCGATGGTCATCTCGAAGCCGTCGGCGGTCTCGCTCCTGGCCGGGGTGATGGCGCCCGCGTTGTTGACCAGGATGTCGACGTCGGCGTCGAGGCGGTCGGAGAACGACCGCACCGACGAGAGGTCGGCCAGGTCGAGTTCGATCACCTCGGTCGACCCGCCCATCTCGGCGGCCCGCTGCGCGCCGAGCCCGGTGTTGCGCACGGCCAGGATCACGTGCGCGCCGGCACGGGTCAGGATCTGTGCGGTGCCCAGCCCCACCCCGTTGGTCGCACCCGTCACGATGATGCGTTTGCCGGTCAAGTTGCCGAGTCGGGTCGGCGACCACGCTGCGCTCACGCGTCGAGACTAGGGCGGTGGACGGTTGCCGTAGGCCGATCCGCAAGAGAAACCCGCGACGTAAATTCGATGTTACGGCCGTGTTACCTCTATGATCTTGGCATGCGTGACAGCGCCGTTTACGCCGAAATCGTGACCCTCCGGGACCGTCGCAAGACCCTGACGTTGTCCCCTCTCGCCCTCGAGATCCACGTCCGCGCGGTCGACCACAGCGTCCATACCGAGTGCCCGGCGTTCATCTCCGACACGAGCCTGGACGGCATCGCCCCGGCCCGGGTCACGACCATGGCCGCACTGGAGTTGTGTCTGGCCGAGGTGTGGCACCGCGCGCAGGACGGCTACGTGATCGCCGACTTCGACCTCATCGACCACCTGTCGGTCAGCCCCACCCGGCGCCGCCTTCGCTCGGCGTTGCGCCGGCTGTGGCGCGAGCTCAACAGCGAGCGCTTCATCCCGCTGTGATGTGACGGCGGCTCAGTTGCGGCTGCCGGCGTGCCGCATCCGGTTCAGCGCCGGGCGCAGGTGATGCGGCAGGGTCCGCGGACTCCACTCGCCGCGCTCCACCCACGCGCGAACCGTTGCCGCGTCGTCGCTGTCGTTGATCGGTCCGACCCAGCACGCCCCGCCGACGGGAAGGCGTTGCTCCGAACACGGTTGCAGCAGCACCAGGACGCCGGGTCCGTCGGGGCGCGAGGCGCACGTGAGCTTGCCGAGCATGCAGCCGGTGGAGACCAGCACGCCGTGTGGGCAGCGCCGGATCGCGGCACGCAGCTCATCGAGGATCGAATCGCTCTGCACAGCAGCACAACTGGTGCACACCACCAGGGTGAAGGCCCGCCGCGTGGCGGTGAAGGGCTTCTTCATCGTCACCCCGACGTTCGAGGCGAGTACGGCAGCAGCGCCATCTCCCGCGCGTTCTTGATCGCGGTGGCCACCTGGCGCTGCTGGCGGACGGTCAGACCGGTGACGGCGCGGGACCGGATCTTGCCGCGGTCGGAGATGAACAACCGCAGAGTCGCGGTGTCCTTGTAGTCGACCGCGGTGACACCGAGCGTCTTCATCAGGTTCTTCCTGATCTTCTTCGGCACGGGCGTCGCCGGGCGCGTCCGTGGCGCTGACCTGGCCATCACCAGCTGGCCTTCCGCACGCCGGGGAGGTGGCCTTCGTGGGCCAGTTCGCGCACCCGCACACGCGACAGCCCGAACTTGCGCAGGTGGCCGCGGGGCCGCCCGTCGACGGCGTCGCGGTTGCGCACCCGAACCGGGCTGGCATCGCGTGGTTGGCGTGCCAATTCCGCCTGGGCAGCTGATCTTTGGTCCGCGGAGCTGGCCGGTGATCGGATGATGTCCTTGAGCTCCGTGCGCCGCTCGGCGTAGCGGGCCACGATCTCGCGGCGCCGTTCGTTCTTGACGATCTTCGACTTCTTCGCCATGGTCAGCGCTCCTCGCGGAAGTCGACGTGGCGCCGGACCACCGGGTCGTACTTGCGCAGCACCATCCGGTCCGGGTCGTTGCGCCGGTTCTTCCTCGTCACGTAGGTGTAGCCGGTGTCCGCGGTCGAGCGCAGCTTGACCATCGGGCGAATCTCGTTGCGCGCCATCAGATGCGCTGCCCGTCACGGCGTAGCCGGGCCACGACCGCCTCGATGCCGTCGCGGTCGACCACCTTGATGCCCTTCGCGCTGATGCGCAGCTTGACACGCCGCCCCTCGGACGGCAGATAGTAGGTCTTGGCCTGGATGTTGGGCGACCACCGCCGACGGGTGCGGCGGTGCGAATGCGACACCTTGTTCCCGAAACTGACTGTGCGGCCGGTGATCTGACACTTCGCGGACAACCGGAAACCACCTCTCGATTGATCTCTTATTGAAAATGATTTTCGACAAGCTCCGTTCCGGACTGTACCGTAGCGAGCGGGTTATTGAAAATGATTACCAATAGGAGGGTCATGCGGACTCCGGTGCTGCTGGTGTCGGGCCAGGGCGACACCGACACCCTGACGGGCGCCTTGCTGCGCCGGCCGGGAACCCTGGTGGTGGAGCATCGCTTCGACGGGCACGTCGTCAAGCGGACGATGATCAACCTCCAACACGGCGTGCTGACCACGGCCGAGACGGCGCTGGAACTCGCGCACGGCTGCGTGGCCTGCACCGTCCGCAACGACCTGCTGGTACTGCTGCGCACCCTGCATCGCCGCGACGACGTCGACCGCATCGTCGTGCACCTGACGCCATGGCTGGAACCGGAGCCGATCTGCTGGGCGATCAACCACGTGCGGGTCCGCGTCGGTCCCGGCTACACCGACGGACCCGCGGCGCGGGACGTCGAGATCGCCGCCGTGCTGGTGTGCGTCGACTCCGTCACCTGGCTGGGACGTGCGCTCGGCGACGCCGAACTCAACGACGGCCGCACCGTCGCCCAGGTCGTGGTCGGGCAGGCCGAGTTCGCCGACGTCCTGGTGCTCACCGCGCCGGAACCCACCACCATTGCCGTACTGCGCAGGCTGGCGCCGCGGGCGCGGATCACCGTGGGAGTCGAACACGCCGAGCTGGCGTTGGCCCATCTGGAGCCCGATGCGCGGCGCGGCCGCAGCGACGATCCGCACCAACCGCTGCTGGCAGGCGAGCCGCCGCTGCACGGCGACGCGCACGTCGCGCTGATGGAGTTCAACGCCGAGCGGCCGTTCCATCCGCAGCGCCTGCACGAGGCCATCGACCTGCTACTCGAAGGCGTGGTCCGCACCCGTGGCCGCCTGTGGCTGGCGGGGCGGTCCGACCAGGCCATGTGGCTCGAATCCGCCGGAGGCGGTCTCCGCGTCAGCGCGGCCGGAAAGTGGTTGGCCGCCATGACAACCCAGGAGATGGCCTATGCGAACCCCGACCGGCGTGCCTTCGCGGACCTGATGTGGGACCAGCGTTTCGGCGACCGGCACACCGCGATGGCGATCCTGCTGTGCGGTGCGGACGCGGGCGAGATCCGCAGCGCGTTGACCGACGCGCTGCTGACCGACGACGAGATGCTCGAGCCCGAACAGTGGGCCGACTACCCCGATCCGTTCGGCGACTGGCACGAAGACCCGTGCACGGACCCATCGGACGCACCCGCGGACGGGGCACTGCACGACACCAACGAAGGAGGCCGACCATGAAACCCGACATCCACCCCGACTACCACCCGGTCGTGTTCAAGGACGCCATCACCGGCGCCGCCTTCCTGACCTCTTCGACCGTCACCAGTGCGCGCACCATCGAGTGGGAGACCCCGAGCGGGGTCCGCAACTACCCGCTGGTGATCGTCGAGATCAGCGCCGATTCCCATCCGTTCTGGACGGGCAGGCAACGCTTGATCGACACGGCGGGCCAGGTCGAGAAGTTCCACCGGCGCTACGGCCGCCGGACGTCGACGTAGCCGTCACTCGGGTTGGCTGCCGCGGGTGTCCAATCTGCGTAGCACCGGATCCACGATGGCGGGGTCGGTGCCGGACTCGTGCGCGCGCCTCGACCACTTCCTCGCGTGCGGCGGCCAGCAGCTCGTCCTTGAGCGCGTTGACGGTGCCCGCGTGGGCGGCATGATCGGCGTTCTGCTCGGCCGTTCCGTCGCGCGGCTCGAAGCCGAGTGAGTGCCACATCCGGTCGGCGTTCTCCCTGGCCTGTTCGATCACCTCACCGTCGGTGTCGGACCTGCTCTCGATCTCGTCGAGTCGACGAATGCCGGCGTCGCGAGCCCGACGCAGCAGTTTCTGCTCGAGGTCGTCGCGGTCGCCGTCGGCAGCCTGCACGCGCAGTACCCGCACCAGCAGCGGCAGCGTCAGCCCCTGCGCCAGCAGCGTTCCCACGATGACGACGAACGCGATGAAGATCAGTCGATCCCTTTCCGGGAAGCCCGGCGGACCGATGGGCAACGCGAGTGCCGCCACCAACGTGACGACGCCGCGCATGCCCGCCCAGGACGCCACCGTCATCTCGCGCCAGCCGACCGGTTCGGCGACGTCACTGCGTCGGCGCCTGATCCGTTCGTCGATGGCGGCGATCGGGAAGATCCACAGGAACCGGATGACGATGACGACCGCCGTCACCAACAGGGCCTGCCCGATCAGTACGTCGAGCGGTCCATCGACGTCCAATGCCAGCGCCCGCAGCTCCAGACCCACGAAGGCGAATGCCGCTCCGGCGACCAGGAGTTCGACGATCTCCCACATCGTCCCGGTGACGAGACGCGTCTGGGACGACTCGACGTCGCCCGACCGGCTCAGCGCGAGCGCGACGGTGACCACCGAGATCACCCCGCTGCCGTGCGCGGCGTCGGCGGCGGCGTACGCCGCGAACGGCACCACCAGAATGAGTGCACTGCCCGCAGGATGCGCAGGCAGCCTGGTCATCAGCCAACGCGTCGCATAGGCGATGGCCAGTCCGACCGCCACCCCGACGCCGACGGCCAACGCGAGCGTGCCTGCGGCCCGAGACCACGAGAAGGCCCCCGTCATCGCTGCCAACACCGCCGCCTCGTAGAGCACCAGGGCGGTGGCGTCGTTGGACAGACCTTCGCCTTCGAGAATCGTCCGCAGCCGGTGCGGCAGCCGCAGCTTGTGCGCGACCGCCGTCGCGGCGACCGGATCGGGCGGCGCCACCGCCGCGCCCAGCGCGATACCGGCCACCAGCGGCAGTCCGGGCACCAACGCCTGCAGCAGTGCACCCACCGCGAAGGCGGTGACACCCACCAGCGCCACGGCGAGCAGGCCGATCGCCCGGCGGTTGTCCAGGAACTCCCGCCACGACGTCCGGCGGGCCGCGGCGAAGAGCAGGGGCGGAAGAACCAGCGGCAGGATCAGGTCGGGATTGACCGCCGGCACCGTAATCCCCGGCACGAACGCCAAGAGGAGACCGAACATCAGCAGCGCCACCGGATACGGCACGCTGAAGCGGTCGGCGATCGGCGCCAGAACCACCGTTGCCATCAACAGCCCGAGCAGCAACGTCAACGCGCCCACATCCGCACTCCCGTCGCTCTCCGACTGCGACGTGCGGATACCCGGATATCACGCAGCGAACCCCGACCGTGGGGCCGGACGTCAGGCGTTGCGGCAGCCGCACCACCTGGACGAAGAACTCGTCGATCTGCCGGACCGCGCTCATGAACTGATCGAGGTCGACCGGCTTGGTGACGTAGGCGTTGGCGTGCAGCTTGTAGCTCCGCAGGATGTCCTCCTCCGCCGAGGAGGTGGTGAGCACGACGACCGGGATGTGGCAGAGGTCGGCATCGTTCTTGATCTGCTCGAGCAGCTGACGGCCGTCGTACTTGGGCAGGTTGAGGTCGAGCAGGATCAGGTCGGGCCGGGGGGCGTCGGCGAAGTCACCGCGCCGGTAGAGGAAGTCCAGTCCCTCCTCGCCGTCGTGGGCGACGTGCAGGTTGTTCTTGATCTTGTTGTGTTCGAACGCTTCTCGCGTGATCAACTCGTCACCGGGATCGTCCTCGACGAGCAGGACGTCGATCGCTCGGCCGGCAGGTGTCATTCGTGTGATCCTTCCAGAATGGCCGCCGGCTCTTCGTCCGGTTCGGCTTCGGGCACATCGGGGCGTGCGGGCAGGGTGAAGTCGAACCGGGTTCCCTCGGTGTAGGACGTGTCGATCGAGATGGTGCCGCCGTGGTATTCGACGATCTTCTTGCACAGCGCCAGCCCGATGCCCGTTCCGCCGTACACGTCGCGGCCGTGCAGACGCTGGAAGATGACGAAGACCTTGTCGACGAACTCGGGCGCGATGCCGATCCCGTTGTCCGACAACGTGAACAGCCAGTCGCCTTCGCGATCGCCCGAGCCGGGCACGCACTCGATGACGATCCGCGGCTCGACGCCTCGCTTTGCGGAACTTCACCGCGTTGCCGATCAGGTTCTGCCACAACATGGCCAACAGGGTCGGGTCCCCGACGACCGTGGGCAGCGGCGCCGGCCGGACGATCTCGGCGCCGGACTCGTCGATCGCGGTGGTGAGGTTGGCCAGCGCGGCGTTCAGCGTGGCGTCGAGGTCGACCTCGTCCTCGGTGGTGTTGAGCCTGCCGACGCGGGAGAAGGTGAGCAGGTCGTTGATCAGCACCTGCATGCGCTTGGCGCCGTCGACGGCGAAGCCGATGTACTCGACGCCGCGCTCGTCGAGCTTGTCGCCGTAGCGCTTCTCGAGCAGCTGGCAGAACGACGCCACCTTGCGCAGCGGTTCCTGCAGATCATGGGACGCGACGTAGGCGAACTGCTCGAGTTCGGCGTTCGACCGCCGCAGTTCGACGGTCTGCTCGTCCAGTTGCGCGCGGGCGCTCTCCGCCGTATCGAGGTCCGCCACGATCCGCTGCCGCATGTTCTCGACGTCGGTGGCGATGCGCCGAATGTCCTTGGGCCCCTGCGGAACGATGCGTTCGCCGAAGTTGCCCTCGGTGATGCGCCTGCACGACGCCGCGAGCGCCGCCAGTGGCCGGGTGATCGCGCCGCGGACCAGCAGCGCCAGCACCACCGCCATCAGGAAGAACGTCGCGACCATGGCGATCAGCACCCGGTCGCGCCAGTCCCGCACCGCGTCGAGCTCGGCGAGCCCGGCCGTCGCGCGCCGCGTCGAGGTGTTGGTTCTGCACGTCGAAGAGCAGCCGGATGCCGTCGAACTCGGTCTTGCCCCGGTCGAAGGTCGCACCGTCCACCACCCCCGGTGCTCCCGGCGTGATGCTCGCGATGAGCGGCTCGGCGTAGTTGGCGCGCCAGGTCGCCGCCGCCTGCTCGAGCGCGTCCACGTCGGCCATCAGCTCGGGGCGGTCGCCGAGCCGCTGCCGGATGGTCGTCCGCAGCGTCCTTCTCCGCTTGTTGCCCTTCGTTGTACGGGTCGAGGAACTGCCGGTCCGCGGATGATCGCGTACCCGCGGGTGGCGGTCTCCTGATCACGAAGCGCCGCCCTGCAGCCGGTAGGCGGCCACGCGCGCCGGCTGGATGTCGTCGATGAGCCCGCGCGATACGTTGTCGGTCCGGTTGAGCAGCACCACCCCGGTGATCGCCCCGGCAAGCACCAGCACCCCCATGATGCCGAGCACCAGGTTCTGCCAGCCCTGGACGGTGAGCTGAAACTCCGCGCTCCGGCTTCGTCATTCGGCCGTGCGCTCCACGCGTACCACCGCGATGTCATCGGTCAGACCACCGTGCGACTCGGCTCGCACCTCGGCTCCATCGATCAGCGCATCCACGAACTCCGGACCCGGCAGCTCGGCCAGCGAGCGGGCCAACTCGAGAAGGCCTGCTTCGCCGAGCCGCTCGTTGCCCGCACCGGAGTGCCCCTCGAACATGCCGTCGGTGAGCAGCACGCAGCCCGTGCCCCTCCGGCAACTCGAGCTCGCTGAGCGGCCAGTCGGTGCCGTTGAGGCCGAGCGCAGGCCCGGCGGGCGGCTCCAACCACTCGACCCCGTTCGGCCCGTGCAACAACATCCCGGGGTGCCCGGCGCGGACCACGTTGAAGCGCAGGCTGTCGGGTGCGAGCGCGACGCTGATCACCGTCGCGAAGATGCCGTTACCGGGCCTCTCGGCGCGAAGTATCCGCTCGAGCTGCCGCATCCGTTCGTTGCCGCGCAGGCCGGCGAAGGTGAGCGCCCGCCAGCCGATCCGCAAGGCGACACCGAGCGCGGCCGCGTCGGGCCCGTGTCCTGCCACGTCGCCCACCATGACGTGGACCGTGCGGTCCGGAGTCTGCACGAAGTCGTAGAAGTCGCCGCCGAGCATGGCGTTCCGCGTGCTCGGCCGGTACTGCGCGACGATGTCGACCCCCGGGTCGTCGAGCAGCAGCGGCGTGGGCAGCAGCCCTCGGGCCAGGCGGGCGTTCTCCTGGGCCGTCATCTGACTCGCGTGCAGTTCGACCGCGGTGAGCTCGGCGCGCTTGCGCTCGATGGCGTACAGCACCGCGCGGCGCAGCATCTCGGGTTCGACGCGCCCCTTGACCAGGTAGTCCTGGGCACCCGACGCCACCGCCGAGACCCCGAAGTGCTCGTCGGTCAGGCCGGTCAGCACGACGACGGGCACGTTGTCGTCCCGCTTGGCGATGCGGTCGAGGGCGCTGATCCCGTTGGCGTCCGGCAGGTTCAGGTCCAGCAGCACGCAGTCGGGGCGCGCCGCGGCGAGGGCGCGCTCGGCGTCGGCCATCGACTGCGCCCACACCACCTGGATGTCCGCGTTGGCGTCGGCGATCAGCTCTTCCACCAGCAGCGCGTCGGCCCGGTCGTCCTCGACCACCAACAGCGACAACGGTCGGCTCGGGGCAGCCGGGTCAGTGCCGGGTCCGACCATGGACATCCGTTCGAGGAGCGTTGGTCACAATGGCTCGAGAATACCCAGGCCCGTCGGGCCGAATGCTATTGACGGGTCCGTTGATGGTTGTCACCCAGGCGTCTGATTGTCACGGACGCCGTGGTAGATGCCACGCCGGACGAACCACGCCATCAGAATGCGTTCGAACGACCATGCGGGGAACCGGACGGCACGTCCGTTCGGGGTGAACACCTCGAGCCCGTCTTGCTGGATGCCGATCACCGAACCCCAGCGCCGCTTCGGGGGGCGGTACGAGCGCATGGGTCGGCCCTCGAATTCGGCGAGCACGTTGTGCGCGAGCAGCCCGTCGGCCCTGTTGCGCGCCGAGCTTCGAAGGGGGTCGGTGGCGGCGACGTCCCCGACCGCGAAGACACCGGGATGGCCGGGCACCCGCAGCTCCGGGGTGACGCGGACGAAGCCGTGTTCGTCGAGCAGTTCCCTCGGCAACCAATCGGTGTTCGGCCGCACCCGCCCGATCGTCCACAGCACGGCGTCGGCCGACGCCTGCGGCTGTCCGGTGCTCCACTCGACCGGATCGCTGGTGATCTGATCGCCGGTGAAGCCGTCGGCCAGCTTGGCGCGGTGTCCTGGATGGAGCACGACGCCCGCCTCGTCGAGCCGCTGCCTGACGCGGTCCCACGTGCGGGTGTGGTGCTGGGTCAGCGCACGCTGGCCGGGAAAGTAGAGCTCGACCCGCTTACCGGGCCATGTTCTCGCGATGTTCGCCGCACTGCTGACGGCCGCAGCGCCGCCGCCAACCACGATCACCGAGCCGGCGGCCGCGAGCCGGTCGTGGGCGGCGCGCAGCTCGGCGCCGATCTCGTCGGCGGACTGAAGGGTCGGCTGACGCCAGAATCCGTTGGCGACGCCCGTCGAGATGATCAGGGCGTCGTACTCCTCGTCCTGCGTCGAGCCGTCGTCGCGCCTGACGGTGACCGTCCTGGCCGACAGGTCGACCCCGGTCAGCGTGCCGTGGACCGTCCGCACCCGATCGAGGCCGTGGAACCTGTCGAACGGGATCCAGTTGTGCCGGGCCCAGTGGTCGGGCCTGCTGATCCGCCATCCGAGTTCCTGGCCGCTCACCAACGCCGGCTTGGCGGAGATCCCGACGACGTGAATGTCATTGGTGCGCTTGGCGAGCCGGATCGCGGTCAGCACACCGCTGTCGCCGAGGCCTGCGATGACGACGCGCTTGCGGTTCATGCCGCCGCCTTCCGTGGAGGCCATGGGACGAAGCGTGATACCCGGTCGATCACGTTCTGGTATTCGGGTCGACGTTCCAGGCTCCGCGTCTCCATCATGGGGATGCTCGCGCCGAGGAACATGGCCAGGATCGCTGCGGCCCCGAGCATCACCCACCACGCGTCCGCGGGTGCCGCCGCCACCCCGAACAGACCCAGTGCGAACCAGAAGCTGAACTCGCCGAAGTAGTTCGGGTGTCGCGACCAGCCCCACAGGCCACGATCCATCGCCTGGCCGGGTCGGCGGTCCCTGACGAAACGGTGCATCTGCAGGTCGGCGACGAACTCGAGTGCGACGGCGGCCAACCCGATCGCGAAGGCCACGATCGCGAGCCACGTCACGCCGGGGCCGGGTCGGGTGACGGCGACGTAGACGGGCACCATGCCACCGAACACCTGCGCGGTGGGGATGAGGTGGATGGCGACCAGGTCGGCGACGAACTCCCACCGGCCGGCGCGTTCCTTGAACATCGGATAGCGCCAGTCCTCGTGGTGCAGCCCGGGGAAGGCATACACCCAGTTGCCGGTCAGCCGGATCGCCCACAGCACGACGACGACGGCCACCAGCCAGCACCGCAGCTGGTCCACGCCTGCGCCTGCCTGACTCCACCAGTAGAAGAGCAGCAGCGGCGGGATCACGCTCCAGTACGCGTCGTAGAAGCTGGAGTTGCGGTAGGCCCGGCTGAAGGCGAACACCACCAGCGTGGCCAGCACGTCGGCGATGAGCGTGTCGAGCCACAGCCGACCGGTGCCGGGCCCCCACCCCAGCCACGCGGCGGCGACCGCGACGGCGACGGCGTAGGCGCCGGTGACGACGAGAAGCGAGCTGGCCTTACTCATGGCCTTACTCATGGCTCGTAGTCATCGCGTCGGCATTCCGGTTCGGCCGACTGATGATCCGTCGCCGACCTCGGAGCCGACCTCGTGCACGGCATCGAGATCAGCTCGACTTCGCTTCGGCGGCATCGCCTTTCAGCGATTTCCCGCGGGCTCGGTCGACGGCGCCGGTGACCACTTGATCCTCCTGGAACGGCACGTGGGGACGTCCGCGACGCTCGGCCGCATTCGGCCGAATGTAACACGTTCCTCTTCCGTAGCTCGGGGCATCGGTCGGGGCGTAGCGTTGCCGGTGTGCCGGAGATACGACGAAGGGGTTTCAACGACGCCGTGACGCGGTTCTGGGGTTTCGCCGCGCCCGCGTATGACACCCAGGTCCTGCAGCGCTGGGTCTATCGGCCCGCGCAGGACGAGGTGGTCGCGCAGCTGCGAACAGCCGCCTCCCGCAGGATCGCCGACATCGCCTGCGGCACGGGCATTCTCGCTGACCGCATCGCACGCGAGCTGCACCCCGACGAGGTCTACGGGGTGGACATGTCCGACGGCATGCTCGCGCAGGCGAAGGCCCGGTCATCGCAGGTGCAGTGGTTGAAGGGCCCCGCCGAGCGACTGCCCTTCGACGATGGCGCGCTGGACGCCGTGGTCACCACGTCGGCGTTCCACTTCTTCGACCAGCCCGCGGCCCTCGCCGAATTCCACCGGGTCCTCGCCCCGGGCGGTCTCGCTGCGGTCGCGACGATCAGCCCGCCGTCGCCACTGCCCCTGGGGTGGCTCCCCGACAGCCGGTTCAACCCATCGCACAACCCCTCGCCCGCCGAGATGCGCGAAATGTTCGAAGCGGCCGGGTTCACCATCGGCGAGCAGCATCGCGTCAACCGGCCCATCTGGACGAAGCTCGTCCCCGACCTCATCACGGTCGGGCGCAAGGCCTGAACGGCGGTCGCCCGGCCCGGGCCGATGCGTACCCTGACCCACGTGGTCGACCTGCACCCCGGCATCGCCGTACTCGCGCCTCTGCTCGGCTCGTGGGCCGGATCCGGGGCCGGTGAGTACCCGACGATTCCGTCGTTCGGTTACCTCGAGGAGATCACGTTCGGCCACGTCGGCAAGCCGTTCCTCGCCTACAGCCAGCGCACCAGGGCCGACGCCGGGGACGCCGACCCAGGCCGGCCGCTGCACGCGGAGGTGGGCTACGTGCGGGTGCCGTCGGCGGGCCGGGTCGAATGGGTGCTGGCGCACCCCACCGGCATCACCGAGATCCAGGAGGGCACCCTGACCGTCGACGGAGCGACGATCGAGATGGAGTTGACCGCGACCACCATCGGACTCACCGCCTCGGCGAAGGACGTGACCGCCCTTGGTCGTTCGATCCGCGTCGACGGTGACGAGCTGCGGTACACGCTGCGCCTCGGCGCCGTTGGCCAACCGTTGCAGCACCACCTCACCGCCACGCTGCGAAGGAAGCAGGCATGACCGCCGACGGAAGGATCCGGGTCCCCGCCGACCTCGACGCCGTCACGGCGATCGGCCAAGAGGACCATTCCGGGGTCGACCCCGCGGCCGTCGAACGGATCTGGCAGGCCGCAAGGCACTGGTACCGGGCTGGCATGCACCCGGCCATCCAGGTCTGCCTGCGGCACCAGGGCAAGGTCGTGCTGAACCGGGCGATCGGGCACGGCTGGGGCAACGCTCCAGAGGATTCACCGGATGCCGAACGGGTCCCCGTGACGACGGAGACGCCGTTCTGCGCGTACTCCGCGGCCAAGGCGATGACGACCACCGTCGTGCACATGCTCGTCGAACGCGGAGTGTTCTCGCTCGACGATCGGGTGTGCGAGTACCTGCCCAGCTACACCAGTCACGGCAAGGACCGCACCACCATCCGGCACGTGATGACCCACAGCGCGGGCGTCCCCTTCGCGACGGGCCCGAAGCCCGACCTCAAACGCATGAACGACAGCGAGTACGCCCGCGAGATGCTGGGCAACCTCAAGCCGATCTACCGGCCGGGCCTGGTGCACGTCTATCACGCCCTGACGTGGGGCCCGCTGGTCCGCGAACTCGTCTCGGCCGCCACCGGCAAGGACATCCGCGACGTCCTCGCCGACGAGATCCTCGACCCGCTCGGCTTCCGCTGGACCAATTACGGTGTTGCGCCGCAAGATGTTCCGCTGGTCGCGCCGAGCCACGCCACGGGCAAGCCGCTGCCCGCGCCCATCGCGGCGGCCTTCAAGCTGGCGGTCGGCGGCACGACGCACCAGATCATCCCGTTCACGAACACGCCGAAGTTCCTCACCAGCGTGGTGCCGTCGTCGAGCACCGTCTCCACCGCCGACGAGCTGTCCCGCTTCGCCGAGATCTGGCGCCGCGGCGGTGAACTCGACGGCGTGCGGGTGATGCGGCCCGAGACGCTGCGCGCCGCCACCAAAGAGGCCCGCCGACTGCGGCCGGACATCGCGATGGGACTGATGCCGCTGCGCTGGGGTACCGGATACATGTTGGGCTCCAAGCGGTTCGGGCCGTTCGGGCGCAACGCACCCGCCGCGTTCGGGCACACCGGCCTCGTCGACATCGCGGTGTGGGCGGACCCGTCGCGCGGGCTCTCGGCCGGGGTGATCAGCAGCGGAAAGCCGGGCGGGCACCGCGAGGCCAAACGATATCCCGCACTGCTGGACGCCATCACCGCCGAGATCCCACGGACGGGCGGGCGGCTGTGATCGAGCCGCGCGACGAGGCCATGCGCGACGACCACGCGGAGTTGATCCGGCGCAGGGCGCTGACCGAGGACGCGGCACGGCCCGACGCCGTGGAGCGCAGGCACGCCACGCACGGACGCACGGCGCGGGAGAACGTCGCCGACCTGATCGACGCGGGCTCGTTCGTCGAGTACGGCCGGTTCGCCATCGCCGCCCAGCGGTTCCGCCGCGACGTCGACGACCTCATCGCGCGAACCCCGGCCGACGGTCTGGTGGCGGGCACCGCCCGCATCGACGGCTGCCCGTGTGCCGTGCTGGCCTACGACTACACCGTGCTGGCAGGCACGCAGGGCGCGCTCGGGCACCGCAAGAAGGACCGGTTGTTCGACGTGATCGAGCGGCTGCGGCTGCCCACCGTCTTCTTCGCCGAGGGCGGCGGCGGCCGGCCGGGCGACACCGACTATCCCGCGGTCTCGTCGCTCGACGTCCGCGCGTTCAAACTGTGGGCGGCGCTGTCGGGCCTGGTGCCGCGGATCGCGGTGGTCAGGGGGCGCTGTTTCGCGGGCAATGCGGTGATCGCGGGTTGCGCCGACCTGATCGTCGCCACCGAGGACGCCTCCATCGGGATGGGCGGGCCCGCGATGATCGCGGGCGGCGGGCTCGGTGACGTCGCACCCCGACGACGTCGGCCCGATCTCCGTGCAGGCGCCCAACGGCGTCGTCGACGTCGTGGTCGCCGACGAGGCGGAAGCCGTCGCGGTCACCAGGACGCTCATCGGCTACTTCCAGGATTCGGTCCGCCCGGCCCGCGCCGCCGACCAAACCGCCTTGCGCACCATGGTTCCCGAGCGCGAGCGTCGCGCCTACCCCGTCGGGCCGATCATCGAGACGATCGCCGACGAGG
Source organism: uncultured Actinomycetota bacterium (assembly GCA_963735245.1). GTDB lineage: Bacteria > Actinomycetota > Actinomycetes > Mycobacteriales > Mycobacteriaceae > Mycobacterium. Next base: position 146,977 of record CAVTKI010000015.1, on the reverse strand, counting down.
GGTCCGTGACGTTCCTGCGGGAGCGCTTCGCCAAGGAGATGGTGACCGCGCTGGCCAGGATCGACGGCCGCGCCGTCGGGGTGATCGCCAACAACACCATGGTCATGGCCGGCGCGATCACCGCCCGCGCCTCGGACAAGGCGGCCCGCTTCCTGCAGCTGTGCGATGCGTTCGGGCTGCCCGTCGTCTCGCTGATCGACTGTCCTGGGTACATGGTCGGGCCTGCCGCGGAGGCCGAGGCGCTGGTCCGGCGCGGCTCGCGCCTCCTGGTCGCCGGGGCGGCGCTGCGCGTGCCGCTGGTCGCGGTCATCCTGCGCCGCGGGTACGGCCTTGGCGCGCAGGCGATGACGGGCGGCGGCCTGCACGAGCCGCTGCTGACCGTCGCGTGGCCGGGCGCGCACCTGGGTCCGATGGGTCTGGAGGGCGCCGTCCGGCTGGGCCTGCGCAAGGAGCTCGAGGCGATCGCCGACGACACCGAACGCGAGGAACGGGTGCGTCAGGCCACCGCCGCCGCGCAGGAGAATGCCAAGGCGCTCAACGCCGCTGCGCTCTTCGAGATCGACGACGTCATCGATCCCGCCGACACCCGGGCGCTCATTGCGGCGACGCTCACCGCGGCGGAGAACGCACCACGGTCCACGCGCGCGCGGTTCGTCGACACCTGGTAACCGCACCCGGTGGATGTTGACGGGTGTCGATTTCCTATCGTGGCCAGATGAGCAACGCTGCTGATGCCGATCGCGTCGCCGATCTCGCGCGACGGGTGGTCGCCGAACACGATCCGAAGTCGGTGCCCATCCCCGAATTCCTCGCAGCGTGTTACGACGCGGGCCTGTCCTGGGTGCACTTCCCCGAAGGGCTCGGTGGCCTCGGCGTCTCGCGTGGCCTGCAGGCCGTCGCGGACCGGATCCTGCAGGGCGCGGGCGGTCCCGTGCCGCTGGGCCTGAACCCGATGGGCTACGGCATGGCCGCGCCGACCATCCGCGAACACGCGCAGAGCGATGACGTGAAGCGGTCGTGGCTGCGGCCGCTGGCCAGCACCGAGGACCTCTGGTGCCAGCTGTTCTCCGAGCCGGGCGCGGGCTCCGACCTGGCGGGCCTGGCCACCTCGGCGGTCCGCGACGGCTCAGGAGATGGGGACTGGGTGATCAACGGGCAGAAGGTGTGGACCAGCCTGGCGCACCGGGCGCGGTGGGGCCTGCTGCTCGCGCGGACCAACCCCGACGTGCCGAAGCACAAGGGGTTGTCGTACTTCGTGATCGACATGCACGGGCCGGGCGTGGAGACCCGGCCGCTGCGTCAGCTGACCGGGCAGGCCGAGTTCAACGAGGTGTACTTCACCGACGCCCGCATCCCCGACGCGCACCGGCTCGGTGACGTCGGCAACGGCTGGAACGTCGCGATGACCACGTTGATGAACGAGCGCAGTGCGCTCGGCGGCAGCGGCAGCAGGCGCGGGGCGGGCACCATCTCCGACGCCGTCTCGCTGTGGGCGTCGCGGCCCGACCTGCAGACCCCGGTGCTGCGCGATCGGCTGTCTTCGCTGTGGCTGCGGGCCGAGGCCCAGCGGCTGACCTCGGAACGCTCGCGGGCGGCCGCGACCGTCGGCGGCCCAGGCCCGGAGGGGTCGATCGGCAAGCTGGTCGGCGCCGAACTCAACCAGAACATCTACCAGTTCTGCATGGATCTGCTTGGGCCAGAAGGGGTTCTGTACCACGGCTACGCCAACGGCAGGGACGAGGACGAGTCCGACTGGCGGGGCCCGGTGCAGCAGCGCTTCCTGCGCAGCCGCGCCAACACCATCGAAGGCGGTACGTCGGACGTGATGCGCAACATCCTGGGCGAGCGAATCCTCGGCCTGCCAGGCGATCTGCGTGCCGATGCCGGCATGCCGTGGAAGGAGATCCCCCGTGGCTGAGTCTGTCGAGTTCACGTTCACCGACGAGCAGCGGCAGCTGCGGGCGGCGGTGCAAGAAGTTCTGCGCCGAGAACTTCGACGAGCAGACGGTCCGGCGGCTGATGGAGTCCGATCCGCCGTTCGACGCGAGGTGTCTGGACGCGCCTGGGCACCGAACTCGGCGTGCTCGGGCTCTCGGTGCCCGAGGCCGACGGCGGCGTTGGCGGTTCGCTGGTCGATCAGGCGGTCGCCGTCGAGGAGCTCGGCGCCGCGCTGGCCTGTGGCCCGGTGTTCGGCACCGTGTTCCTCGCGATCCCGGCTCTCGTCGCCGCGTCGTCGGGGCCGGTCCGCGACGGACTGCTGGCCGAATTGGTGGAGGGCCGCCGCACCGCGGCGTTCGCCGTCGCCGACCGCGCAGGCGCGTTCGATCCCTCGGCGGTGTCGGTCACCGCGTCGCGGTCGGGCGAGGAATGGACGCTGACCGGGACGGTCGAGCGGGTCGTCGACGGCGGCGCCGCCGATGACCTGCTCGTCGCGGCGGACGGACCGGACGGGGTGGCGCTGTACGTCGTCGACGCCGCGGCAGAAGGCGTGCACCGCACCCCGCTGGTGACACTCGACCTGACCCGGCCGCAGGCCACGATCCGTCTCGCGGACGCGCCGGCCCGCGTGGTGGCCGACCCGGCCGAGGCGCAGCGCGTGATCGAGCATGCGCTGCACGTGGGTTCGGCGCTGCTCGCCGTCGAGCAGGTCGGCGCCGCACAGCATCTGCTCGACCTGTCGGTCGAGTACGCCAAGGCGCGCCTGCAGTTCGGCAGGCCCATCGGGTCGTTCCAGGCGGTCAAGCATCGCCTGGCGGACCTTCTGGTCGATCTCGAGCACGCCCGCTCCGCTGCGTACCACGCGGTCTGGGCGTTGACGGACGGCTCCGACGATCCCGCACTGGCGGCGAGCATCGCGCAGGCCACGGCGTCGGCGGCGTTCGCGCGCGTCGCGACCGACACCATCCAGGTGCACGGCGGCATCGGCTTCACCTGGGAACACCAGGCGCACTTGTACTTCAAGCGCGCGACCACCGACGCCGCGCTGCTCGGCACCCCCGAGCAGCACCGCGCCCGGGTCGCCGAGCTGGTGCTGGACACCGCGTCGGCGGACCGGGCGCCGAGGGTCGCGGACGGCACACCCGCCTGATTCACGCCGACTGGGTCAGTTGGCGTCTGTTGGTCCCCTAGCCTGCTGCCATGAGCTTCATCGAGGTCGTCGAGACCGTCGGCACCGTGCTCGACGGGACGGGCGTGGCGATCATCGCGATCGGCACGGTGCTCGCCGTCGGCATGGCCCTTGGCCGCCTGCTGCGGAAGTCGACCGAGACGTACCGCATCCTGCGCGAGCAACTGGGGCGGTCGATCCTCCTCGGACTGGAGTTCCTGGTCGCTGCCGACATCATCCGCACGGTGGCCATCACGCCGAACGCGCAGAGCGTCGCCGTGCTCGGCGGCATCGTGTTGATCCGGACGTTCCTCAGCTTCTCCCTCGAACTGGAGATCACGGGCCGGTGGCCGTGGCAGAAGAAGCGCGGCGTCAGCGCTGACGCGGTGGCCGAGAGCTGAGCGCGCGGAGGCTCAACTCGACAACGCATCGGTAACGTTTTCTGATGCCTGAGTGACAGTAGTGATAATTGGGGTAAATCCCTCCATGCTGTCCAGTCAGGTCGAGGAGAGACCGTGCCCTGCAGTGCCGCACCCGTGACGTGCGCCGTGGCCATGCGTTTCGGAGTCCGTGTGGTGACGGCTGCCGTCGCGACGTTGGTCTTGGTCGCCGCGATGATGGCCTTCCCCGTCGTGCCGAGCGCCTCGGCGGCCGACTGCCCGGACATCGAGGTGGTGTTCGCCAGGGGCACCGATGAGCCACCGGGGATCGGCAAGGTCGGGCAGGCCCTCGTCGACTCGATTCGCAGTCTGGTGAAGAAGAAGAAGTCGGTCCGCGCCTATGCCGTGCAGTACCCGGCGTCGTGGGACTTCCTCGGCGTCGTGGACGGGGCGAACGACGCCAGTGCGCACATCCAGTCCACCGCGGCGAAGTGCCCGTCCACCAGGATGGTCCTCGGCGGGTACTCGCAGGGCGCGGCCGTCGTGGACGTGATCACCACGTCGCCGATCGCCGGGGTCGGGTTCAAGTCCCCGCTGCCTGCCGCGGTCGCCGACCACATCGCGGCAGTCGCGGTGTTCGGCAACCCGTCGGCGCGGCTCGGTCAGCCGCTGACCACGCTCAGCCCGGTGTACGGCGCACGGACCGCCGACATGTGCAACGCCAACGATCCCATCTGCTCGCTCGGCAAGGACTTCGGCTCGCACGTCCGCTATCCGGAGTCCGGACTGGTCAAGCGGGCCGCCCAATGGTCCGTCGACCATCTCTAGCAACGGATTTCGCTGATGCTCAGTACCGGACGCGCGACTGGCCCCGTCGAAACTGCGTCCACGGTCGTGAACTCGTCGCCGCAACAACCCTCAGCGCAGTCTCGACGACGACGACCGGCGGCTACCGCGTCAGCTCGGCGAGGATCGTCGCGAGCCAGCCCTGCCGCGTCTCCACGACGTGCGTGGCCGTCGACCCGTCGCGGCCGAGGGACCGGCCAACGGCGTTCTGCCACAGCCCGTTCCAGCCCGGCGACCCGGCCGCATATCCGACTTCGGGTAGGCCCGCCAACAGTTCCCTCTCCCCCTGCTCCATGCCAGCAGTCAACTCGCATCACCGATCACGATGCAATCGATTTTCCGGCGCGCGCGGTCACCACAGCTCGCGATAGTGCAGGAGCGCACCGATGACGAGCACCGTTCCGATGCCCAGGAACAACATTCGCACCGCGATCGGTCCGTAGCGGGTGAGCACGCGGACGAAGTTGCGCTGTATCCGTCTGGCCCTGATGGTGCGCCGCGTCGACAGCGCGAGCACCAGCAGCGACGGCACCAGCGTCACGGCGCAGTAGCAGATCACGATCACCGGCCACGCCGACGGCAGCGGGTTGCGCGCGGACAGCATCGCCAGCGCGGTCAGATAGGGCACGGCGGTCGGCGCCTGCCCGAAGCCGATGACGAGTCCGACGAGTCCGAGCAGCCACGGGTTGCGCCGTGCCACGTTCACCGCCCACAGCGGCGGCGTGGGTTTGGCCGGACGGACGAGAGAACGGCAATGGCGATCAGCACCACGCCGAGCGCCAACTGGCCCCAGTAGCGCAGCGGCGGGGTCAGGTCGAGGTCGAAGCGATCGGTCAGGAAATTCAGACCGAGTACGGTCAAGATGCCGAACGTGGTGATGGCGGTGAAGACGCCGCCGACGAAGCTCAACCCCGACGGTAGCGCTGACCTGCGGCCCAACCGGCTGTCGTACACGACCGCCGTCGTCACTCCCAGGTTGAGAACGTTGAGCGAATCGAGGAGCGCGAACCCCAGGAGAGGCAGGAGAAGGGCCAGCATGACGTCACCGAACCTACGGGAGCGGCGCGTCCTGGCATGAATCCGGCACGTCGGGGTACACCTGAGGTGGGTCGGGACGCCAACGGAAGGACACATGACCGCAGCACGATCGCAGCTTGACCAGCGTGATTTGGCCGAAGCCCAGCGCATCGTGAGCGCGGTGGCCGGCGCATTCTCGGCGAAGGTCGTCGGACAGAACCACCTCAGGGAGTCGATGCTCATCGGCCTGCTCGCGGGTGGTCATCTCCTCATCGAGAGCGTCCCCGGGCTCGCGAAGACCACCGCGGCCCGGGTGATCGCCGAATCCATCCATGGCGGGTTCAGGCGCATCCAGTGCACGCCCGACCTGTTGCCCAGCGACATCATCGGCACCCAGGTGTACGACGCGGCGACCAACTCCTTCGTCACCCAGCTCGGGCCCGTGCACACCAACATCGTGCTTCTCGACGAGATCAACCGGTCGAGCGCCAAGACGCAGAGCGCGATGCTCGAGGCGATGGAGGAACGCCAGACCACGATCGCCGGGGTGGAATACCAGATCCCCGAACCCTTCCTGGTGATCGCGACCCAGAACCCGGTGGATCAGGAGGGCACGTATCCACTGTCCGAGGCGCAGACCGACCGATTCATGCTCAAGGACGTCGTCCAATACCCGTCCATCGACGAAGAGGTCGAGGTCATCTCCCGCATGGACGCCGGGCTTGTACGAGAAGGACCATCGGACCGCACCCGTCGTCGGTTCCGACGACATCCGGCGCGTCCAGGATCTGGTCAGGACCGTGCACATGGACCGCGCGCTCATCCAGTACGCCAGCCGCCTCGTCGGCGTGACCCGCGAGCCCGAGCAGTACCTGCCCGCGAACACGGCCCGGCTGATCGAGTACGGCGCCAGCCCGCGGGCCACCATCGCGTTCTGCCGGACGGCACGGGCGCTGGCCGTGCTGCGCGGTCGCACCCACGTCGTCCCCGACGACATCGCCCGCCTCGCGCACCGCGTGCTGCGGCACCGCCTGATCCTCGGCTTCGAGGCGGCCAGCGCCCGCGTGACGCCGGACGTCGTGGTCGACGCGGTGCTGCAGGCCGTACGGGTGCCGTGAGGGCATGGGGTAGACGAGCACCGTGGGCAAGCACCTCGACCGCGCCAGGGCGGTCTTCGGCCGCGACACCAGCGGACTGCTCGAGGGCGGCCGTTACGCGCTCGTGCACACCCGCAGCCTCGAGTTCGACGATCTGCGGCCCTATGTGCCCGGCGACGACGTTCGCGACATCGACTGGAAGGCGTCGGCCCGCTCGGGCCACGTGCTGATCAAACGCTTCGTCACCGAGAAGCACCACAAGATCCTGGTGGTCGCCGACGCAGGCAGGAACACCACCGCGCTGGCGCCCTCCGGTGAGACGAAGGGCGACATCGCGGCGCGGGTCATCGGCGCGATGGGGCTGATCACGCTCCGGCGTTCCGACGAGATCGGCATGGTGTTCGGTGACGCCCGCGGCAGCGTCGACATCAGACTGCGGCGCGGCGAGACGCACATCGAGTACATGCTGCACCGGTTCCACGAACAGACCACGACGCGTCAGGCCCGCAGTGACGTCGTCGGTCAGCTGGAGTGGGTGGCGAAGCACTATCGCCATCCCCTGCTCGTCTTCGTCGTCTCCGACGAACCCGAGATCGACGCGCGCCTCGGCGACGTGCTGACCCGGCTGACCGGTCGGCACGACGTGATGTGGGCGATGGTGTCCGACATGCCTGCGGTGGGTTCGGCCGACGACGAGCACGACGGCTTCGACGTCACCACGGGCCGCTTCGTCCTCAGCGGCGCCGCGGTGGGGCCACGGGTGGTCGCGGCCTACCGGCGCGCGGAAGCCGAACGGCGCGAACAACTCTCGGAGTTCATGACGGTGCACGGCGTCGCGCACGCGATGATCGCGGGCAGCGCCGACATCCGGACCGAACTGATCGCGATGACCGGGGTGTTCGCCCGTGCCGGATGATGACCTCCTCCGCCACGTCATCGGACCGACGCCCTACTCATCGCTCTGGTTGGGTCTCGCGCTGCTGATGCTGCTCGTCCTGATCCTCTGGTACACCTGTGTCTTCGTCTTCACGATGCAGGACCGACGGCTACGCGACCTGCCCCTCGTCGGCGCGGCGCGCGGCGAGCTCATCCGGCGGCGCGCCGCGAGGGCGGTGCGCGAGATCGGTGCGAAGTACCGCTCGGGTGACCTCGACGCCGTGGCGGCAGGCGGCGCCATCAGCGGCACCCTGCGCGGCTTCCTGGCGCAGGCCACCGGTGTGCGCGCCCAGTACATGCAGCTGGATGACATCGCCGCGAGTGAACTCGCCGCCGCCGCACCGCTTCTCGCGCAGCTCAACGACGCCCAGTTCAACGCGGCGTCACGAGTGGACGTCGGCCACGTCAGCGAATCTGCCGAGGAGCTGATCCGATCGTGGACCTGACCTGGTGGGTCGTGGCGATCGCGGGCTGCGTGGCTCTGGCGCTGTGCATCGCGGTCGTACTGCTGCAACCGATGGACGCCGAGCGCAGGCAGTTGCGCCCACTGGCCAACGTCGGGCGGTTGACCCGACTGCCGGAGTACGTACGCGCGGCCAGGATCCGGGCGTCGTCGATGATCGCCGCCATCGTGCTGCTGACGATCGTGTTCGCCGGCGCCGTGGTGGCCGCTGCCCGGCCGACGGGATTGCCTTCGGCGGCAGGCGAATCGGGCACGGTGCAGCCGGAGGACATCATGCTCTGCGTCGGCGGTCCGATCACCGATCGCGCCACCGGTGCGATGCTCCGCTACTTCTCCGAGCAGGTGAAGACCTTCGACACCCAGCGCATCGGACTGACCTCGCCGAACCGGCGGGTGATCCCTCTGACCCGCGACTACCAGTACGCCGCAGCGCAATTGGCCGGCTACGCTCAGGTCTCCGAGCAGCAGGGCGACGTGGACGGCAGGCGCCGCAGCTTCGCTCCGCCGGTGTCGTACGAGAACTACACACCGAGGGTCGAGGACGTCCTGGCGTTGTGCCTGACCGGGTTTCCGTCATTCGATCAGCCGAGCGGGCAACGCCGCTCGGTGATCTACGTGGGTCCCGGCAGCCTCGGCGAGCCGGGTGACCGCACGCCCGCGCTGTTCACCGCCGACCGCGTCGAACAGCTGGCGAAGTCGGGTGGCGCCCAGGTCAACGTCCTGGTCACGGGCGCGCCGGACCAGACCCTGACCGGCCTGGCGAACGCGACCGGCGGGCGGGCGTTGCCCGCCGACTCCGGCGTGGCCGCACAGCTCGCCGAGATCCGCGACCACCCGCCCGCAGCCACCGCCACCGACGACACCGCGCGAACCAAACCGACCGAATCCCCGGACGTTCCCATCGTGGTGGCGCTGATCGCCGCGCTGGCGCTGGCCGTATGGCCGGTGGTGGTGCGGCGATGACCTTCCAGCCCGTGCTGCCGCTGTTGGTGCTCGCCGCCCTCGCGGCGGTCATCGTCGGTGCCAGGGTGGTCACGCTGCGCCGGCTGACCGCCACCGGCCGCACCCGGGCCGCGCTGTGGCGATGGTGTGGGCTGACCCTCGCCGCGCTGCTCCTGCTGGTGGCCGCGGCGCGCCCCGTCATCGGCGCCGACGACCAGGGCACCGTCCGCGTCGCCGGAGACGCGGATCCCAACGTATTCCTCGTCGTCGACCGGTCGGCCGACATGGGGGTCGAGGACCTGCCCGGCGGCCGGGACCGGATCGCCGGCGCGCGTGACGACATCGCCGCCCTGCTCGACCTGTATCCGAACGCCCGCTTCGCGGTGATCACCTTCACGTCGCGTCCGTCCTTGGATTGGCCACTCTCGGCCGATGATTGGAGCCTGCGGCCGGTGATGTCGGCGCTCGCGCCGGAGCAGGCACGCGCCGACCCGCCCGATCAGACCAACGCGGGCGCGGCGGCCACCGTGCTGCGCTACCAGCTGATCGGCGCGTCACAGCTGTACCCACGCGCCAGGAACCTGGTGTTCTACCTCGGCGCCGGCGGCAACGAATCGGAGGCGCCGCAGCGCGAATTCGAGCTGCCCGAGGACGCGGTCGACGGGGGCGCCGTGCTCGGTTACGGCTCGTCCGACGGCGAGCCGGTGCTGCGCGCCGTCGCCGACCAGATCGGCGTGCCGTACGTTCCCCGCGACGGCACCGTGCCGTTGGTCGGAGTGCTCTCGGATCAGGGCACGGCGATCGGTCCGCCGCCGCTCGTCGCCGCACCGGCGGGCCGCACCGAGTTGTACTGGGCCCCGCTCCTGGTGGCCGCGGTCCTCGTCCTGATCGAGCTGTACCTGGTGCTGCGCGAGTTCCGGCGCACCAGGCTCGCCAACGCGGACGTGCTCGTATGAGCGCGCTCGGGTGGTGGAGAAGCGGACCGCCGCGGCTGCGCCGACGCCGCCGGTTGCTGGTGTTCTCGGCCCCCGTCGCGGTGTTGATGGTCGTCGCGATCCTGAAACTGTGCTCGGTCGTGATCGCGGGCGGCTCGGCCGCAACCGACTACGCCAAGCGGGATGCCGGTGCGCTTCGCGGCGACGTCGCGATGCTGAACCCGTTGAACGTCGTCGAGCCCGCCAAGGCCCACTTCGCCGCAGGCGCTCTCGCCGTGCTCGACGGCAGGCTCGAGGATGCCGACGCACAGTTCGGTCAGGCGTTGGCGCACACCGAGTTCGAGGCCTCCTGTCCCGTCCGGGTCAACCTCGAACTCGTCAGGGAGACGCTCGGCGACAAGGCAGCCGGAGCAGGCAACGTCGAGGCTGCCGTCGCCCACTACCTCGGCGCGCTCTCCATGGTCGACGGTGCCCCCGCCGGGTGTTTCGCGGGCAACACCGATCCCGACCCGGACCGGCGGACCCTCCGCGACGAGGCCGCCGCCCGACTCAAGGCCAAGATCGACGCCGTGCGGGTCGCACCGCCACCGCCGCCACCCCCGGTGGCCGAACCTCCACCTCCGCCGCCCCCGCCACCCGCGGCGGCGGGATCCACACCGGAGCAACCGGATACGCGACTGCGACTCGACCAGGGCTCCGGCGATCCGCTGGAACAGCTGCAGCAGATTCTGCGCGACGCGGCAGCGGCTTAGGACTCGACCGCGCGCGGAAGGTGCTGCGTGATCATCGGTTGCGCAGCGATCACCGCGTTGTGGACCTGCCAAAGCTCCAGTTCACGGGCGAGGATGCCCTTCGGATCCCCGTGCCAGATGGCGTCGATCAGGTCGGCTTGCGTCGGCCGCCCCCTGCCCGCCCGAGTGGCAGGCCGGGCACCTTGCCAACCGATCGGCGCGACCGCATCGGACAACCGCGCAACCACCGGCGCCGCAGTCACATCCGCGCCGAGCATGATCCGTGCCAACGGGCCCGCGACCTCCGTCGAATCCGGTCCGACGGCCCGTTCGGCGTAGCAGAACCAGACCGGGGTGCCGTACGGGAGGGGCGGCCATTCCCTGGGTAGCGGCGGCGTGCGACGCAACTCCCAGCCCGGCTCGGCGGTGGTCTCGGCCCAGGCGAGGTTCGACGCCTGCTGGACCGCGGCCTCGACCCGACGCGGGTCGGTGCCGTTGGTGCGGACCAGCCGTCGCGTCAACGCCGCCACCGGCGGTGAGGTGCCGATGGCCGAGGCGGCCAGCAGCCAGATCCACAGCCAGCCCGGCCAGATACCGCCCGCGGACAGCGTGGCGAACAACGTCGCCACCGCCTGCGCCGTCCACAGCACACCGAAGGGCAGGATCTTCGCGAAGCCCGCCGCCACGCGGCCCTCCCACCGCATGTTCGGATCGCTCTGGGCCGCAAGTGGACTCGCGAAGTAGGCCGCCGCCCCGATGACCAGCACACCGAGTGCCAGCGCGACGGCGTCGAGCCGGCTCACGCGCGCCGTGTCAGGATGCCCCGGGGACGCCCGCCTGCAGCTTGGCCATCACCTGCTCGAGGTTGAAGCTTGCCGACTTCTGCCGCTGCGGGAACTCGATGAGCGTCTTGAGCTGCTCGGCCACGTACGCCTGGGCAGGGGTGAAGACCCAGATCCGGTCGATCATCCAGTCGTAGTAGGTATTCGAGGTGATGTCGGCCCGTTCGTAGGGATCGGTCCGCAGGTTGAACAGCTTCGGCGCGCGCAGCTCGACGTAGGGCTCGAGCCAGATCGCCAGGGTGCCCACCTGACGCTGCTCCATGAACACGATCTTCCAGTTGTCGTAACGCAACCCGGTGAGATCGCCGTCGTCGGAGACGTAGAAGAAGTGCTTGCGCGGACTCTCGTCGGTTTCCCCGGTGATGTAGGGCAGCTGGTTGTGCCCGTCGAGGTGCACCTTGAAGGACGTGCCGCCGAGATCCGCGCCGACGCGGAGCTGGTCGGCGATGTCCGGCACTCCTGCCGCAGCGAGCAGCGTGACGAACCAGTCGTTGTGGCTGACGATGCCGTTGAGCACCGAACCTGCCGGGATGTGTCCCGGCCAGCGCACCAACGCCGGAACCCGGTAGGCGCCTTCCCAGTTCGAGTTCTTCTCGTTGCGGAACGGCGTCATGCCCGCGTCGGGCCAGCTGTTCATGTGCGGGCCGTTGTCGGTGGAGTACATGACGATCGTGTCGTCGGCGATGCCGAGTTCGTCCAGGGTGCCCAGCAGCTCGCCGACGATGTCGTCGTGATCCAGCATCGTGTCGTGGTACTCGGACTGCCAGCGTCCGGACCGGCCGACGCTCTCCGGCTTGGGGTGCGTGCGGAAGTGCATGTGGGTTGAGTTGAACCAGACGAAGAACGGGGTTTCGGCTTCGTGCTGACGTTTGATGAAGTCGATCGCGGCGTCGCGAAATTCCTCGTCGCAGGTCTCCATCCGCTTCTTGGTGAGCGGGCCGGTGTCCTCGATCCGCTGCGTGCCGTCGGGGTTCGCCCAGGTGTGCAGCACGCCGCGGGGCCCGAACTTCTCCCGGAACTGCCGGATCCTTCGGGTAGTCGACGTTCTCCGGCTCTTCCTCGGCGTTGAGGTGATAGAGGTTGCCGAAGAACTCGTCGAATCCGTGCGCCGTTGGCAGGAACTCATCACGGTCGCCCAGGTGGTTCTTGCCGAACTGGCCGGTGGCGTAGCCCTGCGCCTTCAAGGCCGTGGCGATGGTCGGATCCTCGGCCTGCAGACCCAGCGGGGCGCCAGGCAGGCCTACCTTCGTCAGCCCGGTGCGGTACGGGTTCTGGCCGGTGATGAACGCCGCCCGCCCTGCGGTGCAGCTCTGCTCGCCGTAGTAGTCGGTGAAACGGGCTCCCTCGCTGGCGATCCGGTCGATGTTCTTGGTCCGGTAGCCCATCACGCCGTCGCTGTAGCAGCTCAGGTTGCTCTGGCCGATGTCGTCGCCCCAGATGATCAGAATGTTCGGTTTGTCGCTCACGGACTGCCCCTCTGCGTTGCCGTACAGCCCGGATGCACGCGCAGCCGGACGCGGCCGCCCCCTCTGCTGGAGGCACCGACCCACGGATCGTAGGCGGCGATAATGTCCGCAGCGTCAGTTCCACCACATCGCTGACGGCCCCACAGGATCTCCACAGGATCGATGGCGCCATGTCGGAGCAGACCGGTGATCTGGTCCGGCGAAGCTCGGTGATTCAGCACGCGCCAAGGGCCTTCAGGGTGTTCACTGGGAACACGCTTCTTTCGGCACTTCGAGGTGAGTCTGATGGCACGACCTGATTTATTCGCCAAAATTCCGCTGATCGGCATGTGCATGGTGTTCCTGGCGATGGGCATCGTGGCGGTCACCGCATATCTGCACGTCGGCTGGTATTCGATCATCGGCTACGCGATTGCGGCCGTCGTCGCCGTATTCGGCTTCGTCATGACGTTTCGCGACGTCAGAGATACGCCGGGACCCCCCGAGCACTGGGATGCCCGGGGTACCTCGGTTGATCCTGCGTCACCCCAAACCTGACTAGAGCGAGGACCGGTTCGATGACCACTGAACCCAAGCCGTCGACGTACGACAACTCCGCGCTGACCGCGGAGGACGAGGGGTACCACAAGGGCCTCAAGCCCCGGCAGCTGCAGATGATCGCGATCGGCGGCGCCATCGGCACCGGCCTGTTCCTCGGTGCCGGCGCCCGACTACACAACGCCGGACCGGGCCTGTTCTTGAGCTACGCGTTCTGCGGCATCTTCGTCTTCCTCATCCTGCGGGCGCTGGGCGAACTCGTGCTGCACCGGCCGTCGTCGGGCTCCTTCGTGTCGTATGCGCGCGAATTCCTCGGCGAGAAGGCGGCGTTCGTCGCCGGCTGGATGTACTGGCTGAACTGGGCGTTCACGGCCATCGTCGACTCGACCGCGATCGCCACCTATTTCCACTACTGGACGTCGTTCGGGAGCGTCCCGCAGTGGCTGATCGCCCTGCTCGCGTTGGCGGCCGTGGTGGGCATAAACCTCATCTCGGTGACCCTGTTCGGGGAGCTCGAGTTCTGGGCTGCGGCCATCAAAGTGCTTGCGCTGATCACATTTCTGGTTGCGGGCACCATCTTCCTGGCCGGCCGCTACAAGATCGAGGGCCAGTCAACCGGTTTCAGCGTCGTCGCGAATAACGGCGGGCTCTTCCCGGCCGGTGCCTTCCCGCTGGTGATCGTCATGTCCGGCGTCGTATTTGCCTATGCCGCAGTCGAACTCGTCGGAACAGCGGCCGGCGAGACTGCCCATCCGCATAAGATCATGCCGCGTGCGATCAACTCGGTGATCGCACGTATCGCCGTCTTCTACGTCGGTTCACTGTTCCTGCTGGCCCTTCTTCTCCCGTACAACACCTACAAGGCCGGCGAGAGTCCGTTCGTCACGTTCTTCTCCAAGATCGGGATCGAGGGCGCCGGCACGGTCATGAACATCGTCGTGCTGACCGCCGCATTCTCCAGCCTCAACGCCGGGTTGTACTCGACCGGCCGGATCCTGCGGTCGATGGCAATGAACGGCAGCGCACCGAAGTTCACCGCCAGGATGTCGTCGAGGGGCGTGCCGTATGGCGGAATCTTCCTGACCGCGGTCGTCGGCCTGTTCGGCGTCATTCTCAACCTTCTCGTGCCCGGCCAGGCGTTCGAGATCGTGCTCAACGTCGCGGCCCTCGGCATCATCGCGTCCTGGGCCACCATCGTCATCTGTCAGATCCAGCTCTACCGATGGTCGAAACGCGGCATCCTCGAGCGGCCGTCATTCCGGTTGTGGGGCACGCCGTACACCGGCTATGCCACGTTGGCGTTCCTGTTCGGCGTCGTCGTGCTGATGGCACTCGACCCGCCGATCGGCACCTGGACGGTTGCCTCGCCTGGTGATCATCATCCCGGCACTCATCGTTGGGTGGTTCGCGGTCCGCGGGCGGGTGTTGTCGGTGGCGCAGGAACGGATCGGCTACACCGGTGAGTTCCCTGTCGTCGCCAACCGTCCTCTTCCGGACGACGACGATCACTGACGCGTAGTCGTCAGACGGCGTCGATGGCCCGGTAGATGCGCTGCTCGCTGACCGGGCCGCGCGGTACCGAGCTGCTGCGCCCACAGGCTCACCCGCAGCTCCTCGATCATCCGCCCGATGTCGCGGACGTCGGCGGCCGCCGCACGCCCCGGCGACAGTGCGTTGACGAGGTCGTCGTAGGCGGCCTGCACCGCGTGCACCCGAAGCATCAGATCGCGATCGGCGGCGACGCCCCGCGACAGGCGGTCGACGCGCCGCACGATCGCGGTGAGGTACCGGGTGAGGTCGGCGAGGTGGGCGGCGCCGGTGGCGGTGACGAAGCCGGCGGGCACCAGTCTGGCCAACTGGGCGCGGATGTCGGCTGATCGCCTCGGCGTGCGCGGGCGGCGGCTTGTCGGGCAGGGCGATCTGCACCTCGCTCCAGGCGACGAGCACCTTCTCGACGCGCCCGACGACGTCCAGCGTCGTCGACACCAGGGCCTTTCCGACCCGGTCCCGCAAGGCGCCGAAGTCGGCGCGGGTCCACACCGGAGCGGGCACCAGCACGTCGGCCGCGGCGTCGGCGCAGTCATCGAGCAGCGCCGCCAACGAGCCGTCGGGGTTGGCTCCGAGCAGCAGCCTGGTCCGGGGATTCATCGCCCGCTCAACGGCTTTCACCGGTGAGGTGACCGACAGCCGCAGCAGCCGGCGGGTGCCGGGACCCATCGCGGCGCCCTGCTCGGCCTCGGTGGCGAACACGCGCAGGTTCACTGCGGTCCCGGCGTCGACCAACGCCGGGAACCCGCGCACGGTGTGCCCTCCCGCGGTGCGCTCCACGGTGCGCGGCAGTTCGTCGAGATCGTCGGGCCAGGCGCGCAGCCCGGTCCGTTCCAGATCGCCCGCGACCGCTCCGGCGACCGCCTGCTGCACCGGCGCCGCCAGTCGCTCCTGCAGCGCGTCGATGTCCTTGCCACGGGCCATCTCGGTGCCGTCGGCGGATTCGACGGCGAAGGTCACGCGCAGATGAGCGGGGATCTTCTCCAGGTCGAACGCGTCGATCGGCACCAACACCCCTGTGCGCCTGCGCAATTCGTGCTGCAGCGCCTCCAGCAGCGGTTCCCCGTCGGGATTCAGCGTGGCCAGCAGGGCGCGGGCGGTGTCGGGCGCCGGCACGAAGTTGCGGCGCAGGTCCTTCGGCAGCGAGCGGAGCAGCGCGGTGATCAGCTCCTCGCGCAACGCCGGTATGTCCCAAGCGAATTCGTCACCACCGAGGCGCGCCAGCACCTCGACCGGCACGTGCACGGTGATGCCGTCGTCGGCCGCGCCCGGCTCGAACCGGTAGGTGACGGGCAGCGACAGGTCGCCCGCCTGCCAGGTGTCCGGCCGGTCGGCGTCGACGTCGTCGCTGCGCAGAAGGTCGTCGCGGGTGAACGTCAACAGCTCCGGCGTGCGGTGCCGCTGCTTCTTCCACCAGGCGTCGAAGTGCCTGGCCGAGACGACGTCGGCAGGTACGCGCGCGTCGTAGAGCGCGTAGATCTCGTCCTCGCCGACCACCAGATCCCGGCGGCGCGCCCGCTCCTCCATCTC
The DNA here is from genome assembly GCA_963735245.1 of uncultured Actinomycetota bacterium. Classification (GTDB taxonomy): domain Bacteria; phylum Actinomycetota; class Actinomycetes; order Mycobacteriales; family Mycobacteriaceae; genus Mycobacterium. The sequence continues at coordinate 130,601 of CAVTKI010000015.1, read as the reverse complement.
GGTGAGTTCCTCGAGCAGACGGGCGTTGTCGCGGAGGAAGTGGTGGCGAGTCTGCCAGTCGCCCTCGACGAGCGCATGCCGGATGAACAGCTCCCGCGCGACCTGTGGGTCGATCGACGCGTATCCGACCCGCCGCTGCACCACCAGCGGCAGGCCGTACAGCGTCACGCGCTCGAAGGCCATCACCTCGCCGCGTCGGGCACCCCAGTGCGGTTCGCTGTAGGTGCGCTGCACCAGATCCCCTGCGACGCGCTCGACGGCCTCCGGCTCGATACGGGCGGCGATCCGGCCGTACAGCCTGCTGGTCTCGACCAGGTCGGCCACGACGATCCAGCGCGGTGGCTTCTTGCTGAGCACGGAGCCGGGCGCCAGGACGAAGCGCGAGTTTCGCGCGCCTGCGTACTCCCGGGTCTCGCCCTCCCGCACCCCGACGTGCGACAGCAGTCCGGCGGTCAGGGCCGCGTGCACGCGCGCCGGGTCGGCAGGCTCGCCTTCGACGATCCCCATGTCGCGCGCGATGCTGCGCAGCTGCCCGACGAGGTCCTGCCATTCGCGGATGCGCAGGTAGTGCAGGAACTCCTCGCGGCACATTCGGCGAAACGAGCTGCCGGACCGCTCCTTTCGCTGCTCGCCGAGGTAGCGCCAGAGATTCAGGAAGGAGACGAAGTCGGAGTGCTCGTCGGCGAACCGGGCGTGCTTCTGCCGGGCGGCCTCCTCCCGGTCGGCGGGCCGCTCCCGCGGGTCGGGGATGGACAGCGCCGCCGCAAGCACCAGCACCTCGCGGACACAGCCCTCGGCGTCGGCGGCAAGGATCATCCGGCCGATCCGCGGATCGAGCGGAAGCTGCGCGAGGCGGCGCCCGAGTTCGGTGATCGCACCGTGCCGATCGAACGCGCCGAGTTCCTGCAGCAGCTGCACACCGTCGCGGACGCTGCGCTTGTCCGGCGGGTCGAGGAACGGGAAGTTCTCGACGTCGCCGAGTTGCAACGCCGCCATCTGCAGGATCACCGCGGCCAGGTTGGTCCGCAGGATCTCGGGGTCGGTGAAACGCGGCCGGGCGTCGAAGTCCTCCTCGGAGTACAGCCGGATGCACACGCCGGGCGCCACGCGTCCCGACCGGCCTGCCCGTTGGGCGGCCGACGCCTGCGAGATCGGCTCGATCGGCAGCCGCTGCACCTTGGTCCTGCGGCTGTAACGGGAGATGCGCGCCGTGCCGGGGTCGACGACGTAGCGGATGCCCGGCACGGTCAGCGAGGTCTCGGCGACGTTGGTGGCGAGCACGACGCGGCGGCCGGTGTGCGGGGCGAACACCCGCTGCTGCTCGGCGGTGGGCAACCGGGCGTAGAGCGGCAGCACCTCCAACATCCCGGGCCGGTCCGCGGCAGCGCGCAATGCCTCTGCGGTGTCGCGGATTTCGCGCTCGCCGGACAGGAAGACCAGAACGTCGCCGGGTGGCTCGGCCTCGAGTTCGCGGACGGCGTCGACGATGGCCTCGGTCTGATCGCGCATCGTGCTGCGGATCTCCGCGCGCACGACCTCGTGGTCGGGGTCGTCGGGATCCTCGGTCTCGACATCCGACTCGATGACTTCCAGTGGGCGGTAACGGATCTCGACCGGGTACGTGCGGCCGGACACCTCGACGATCGGCGCACCGCCGCCGAAGTGCGCGGCGAACCGGCCGGGCTCGATCGTCGCCGACGTGACGATCACCTTGAGGTCCGGCCGACGCGGCAGCAGCTCACGCAGATAGCCGAGCAGGAAGTCGATGTTGAGGCTGCGCTCGTGCGCCTCGTCCAGGATCAGCGTGTCGTAGCGCAGCAGGCGTCGGTCACGCTGCATCTCGGCGAGCAGGATGCCGTCGGTCATCAGCTTGATCAGCGTGCGGTCGCTGGCCTGGTCGGTGAACCGCACGGTGTAGCCGACGGCCTCGCCAAGCGGGGTGTGCAGTTCGTCGGCGATGCGCTGGGCGACCGTGCGGGCGGCGATGCGGCGCGGCTGGGTGTGCCCGATGGTGCCGCGGATGCCGCGGCCGAGCTCCAGGCAGATCTTGGGCAGCTGGGTGGTCTTGCCCGACCCGGTCTCGCCGGCGACCACGATCACCTGGTTCTCGGAGATGGCCTTGGCGATCTCGTCGCGCTTCTGGCTGACCGGCAGGTCGGGATACGTGATCTCCGGAACGGCGGCGATGCGGGTCGCCACCAGGGCCTCGGCGGCGGCGAACTGCTCGACGAGCTTGCGGACGGCGCCCGGATTGTCCCTGCGCAGACCCTTGAGCCGGCGGCCCAGGCGGGCGGCGTCACGGATCGTCAGACCGTCAAGGCGTGCGCGCAGCTGGCGCACTTCGTCGACGGGCGGTTGGGACACTCCGGCAAGGATAGTTGCCGGCGGACCGTCCGACGGCCGTGCTTCTCACCAGGCCAGTTCGTGCCTCGGCCCGTCTTCCGCTTACATGGAGTCGATGACTTTGCGAATTCTGAGTGCCTGTCTCCGATCGGTACTACTGCTTTCGCTCAGCGCAGCCCTGCTGTCCGGCTGCACCACGCCGCCCGGTGGAACACCGGGATCCGCGACACCGCCCACGTTGCCCGCGTTGCCCGGGTACACGACCGCACCGACCAAGACGACGGAACCGAAGCCACCGACGGGTGCCCTGGTGGCGTACCGGGCGTCGACCGAGATCGGTGTCGTGGACGGCACGGAGGTCTACGCCACGGCGCCCGGCAGCTTCGCCCCGTCCAGCGAACCGCTGCTCACCGAGGACGGCAAGTTCGCCTTTGCCCGCTCCGCAGACGGGAACGTGGTCTCGCTCGACGTGCGCAGCAAGGCCACCAGGGTCATCCCGTTGGCGCAGGCGTCGAGGCTGGGCACCGGGGGTGGCAGCACGATCGTGTGGTGGGAGCAGCCGAACCGGCTGATGCAGCTCGACCTCGGCGACGCGGCCGCTGCCCCGACGCTGCGCCAGACGGTCGACCTGCCGCCCATCTACGGTTCCTCGCCGCCGGACCCGACGTTGCTCACCGCGCGGGCGGGCACCGCCATCATCGCCCGCGTCGAGACCGCGCCGTCGCCGTTCGGCGGCCCCGACACCCTGTACGCGGTGCGCGGCAATGCACCGCCGACCTCGCTGGGCGTCGTCGACGCCAACTCTCCGGTGGCCGACGCCGCGCTCAGTCCCGACGGCGCCAGCCTCGTCTATGCCCTGTATCGGCGCTCGAGCAACACCTGCGGCACGGCCGCCGTCGCGGTGTCCAATGCCGACGGATCCCAGCAGACGTTCGACGTCGCGGCCACGGACGGTCAGACCGGTTCGCAGGTGCTGCGGATGTGGTGGCAGGAGCCGCAGCCCATGACGCTGTCCCTGGCGACCTGGCAGTGCGACCCGCCCAGCTCCTACTCACCGCGGGTGTGGGTGCTCGGCAACGGTCAGCTCGGCCAGGCGGACCCGCCGACGGTGGCACTGCAGGCCAGCGAGGTGACGTCGGGTGTGCGGGCGCTCATCATCCCGCAGGGCGGGACCACGCCCGACGCGTCGGGGACGCTGGTCATCGAGGACAGTGGCCGCCGGTTCCCGGTCAAGCCGGACGTCGACGCGATCGACGTGATCCCGGCAGCCGCGCCGTAGGAGCGCGCTCAGCCCGCGGTAGCTGCCGAGCAGACGCAAAAGCCCCTCAATCGGGCGGTATGAGGGGCATTTGCGTCTGCTCGCGCGGATCTGGCATCGGGTCACGTCCTCACGTCGGTGTCGCCGCTTCGCGTAACTCTACGTAGGAGGCCTCGATCGCTTCGGCGAGCCGCGCGACGTCGGGCAGCGCCTGCGGATCGGTGCACAACCCGATGCCCAGATCGCCTGCACACGAGATCGCCGAGATGCGCAGGGCGTGATGGGCTGCGGGCTCCGACGACGAGAAGAGATGCTCCACGCCGCGTCCGGCGATGCCGACCGGGACCCGCGGCCCGGGCACGTTGGATATCGACACGCTGAATTCGCGCCCGCTCTTGGAGATCCGCTGCACGGCGCTGCCGAGGTGTTTGACCCGACCGAGAGCGTGGAAGAGGTCGTACATCTCCTCGGCGTCGTCGAGGCGTTTGCGTTGACTGGTCTCGGCCCGGATCCGGTCCAGTCGGACGAAGCGGATCGGCCTCGCCGAGTGGCAGGTCGACGTTCATGAAGGAGTCCCGGTTGCCCAGCTCGGTGGCCCCCTCGTCGCGGTGATGAAGGCTGACCGGCACCTGGGCGTGAAGGTGATGGCTGAGCGTCTCGTGCTCGCCGAGCCAGGTGCGCAGGCCTCCCGTGATGACCGCGAGGAGAACGTCGTTCACCGTGGCGCGCACCGGCCGCGACGCGCCGATCGGCCTTCACCTCCGACAACGGCGCGACGGTGAAGGCCAATTCGCGGGCGATGGTGATCGGGCGGTCGAAGGGGGAACGCTCGCCGGGGTGGCCGAGTTCGCGCAGGACGGCGCCCGGCATCCGCCACACCTCGGTGAGACCGCGGGGCTCCTGCGCCGATTGCACCCCAGGACGGGCACCTGCCCGAGCCGGCGCGTCGGGGTGCGCGTCCCAGAGCACGGCGTCGAGGAAGCGGACGCCGGCGATGCCGTCGCACATCGCGTGGTGGATGCGGACCGCGACGGCCTCGCGTCCATCTGCCAGCGGCCCGATCACGTCGAACGTCCACAGCGGCCGACTGCGGTCGAGGTGCTCGGACATCAGCCCGCTGACGATCCGCCACATGTCGGCCCGTGAGACGCACGACGTGGTCTGGCGCCGGACGTGATCGCGAATGTCGAAGTCGGCGGCCTGAATCCAGCGCGGTTCGGGTCCCGAGGTGTCCACGCGCTGCGTCGCGCGTGGCTGACCCGGCAGCCGCTTCTCGACCGCCGCCCTCAGCGCGTCGACGTCGAGCGGTCCGCCGCCTGGCGCGAGCACGTTGAGCTTCAGGGTGTGCCCGGTGATCGCCGCCGATTCGAGGCCGAGGATCCGCGCGTCGTCCGCGGACAGCCGATCGGGTTCGTCCTGCCGGGGCATCCGGTCAGTGTAGGCTGGTGCGCAGCGCGCGGGTCCGGTGGTAGAGCACCACCGCGGCAACGGTGACCTCGACCGCCGCGAGCGCGGTCGCCACGGTCATCACGGTCGAATCGTGCGCAGGCAGCGCCGCAGCCAGACCGGTCGCGTGGTGATGCTCGGCCGGCATCGGCAGGTGGATGGCGATCATCGCGAAGTTCATCGACGCCACCAGTACCCAGCCCCGCTGCGTTCCGTGACGCCACAGGTCGCGGGCGCAGTAGAGGCACCCGGCGATCATCGCCACCATCAGCCCCATGGCCATGACGTTGGTGGCGTGTCCCAGTGAAATCCCATGCAGCACGGCCGAACTCGCCGCGAGCAACGCGCACGCCCGTCGTCCGACGACTGCGGCCCGCGGGCTCACCTCGCGTCACCGCCATCGGAGGCCGGGTACGCGTCGTGCCAGTTCCACCATTCGTAGGGGGCCGACTGCGGGCGGCCCTGCGGCGAGTCCTCCCAGTTCTCCTGCCGCCCAAGGGCCGTGACGTCGAGGTAGCTCCAGGTGCCGCCCATCTTCTCGTCGCCGCGGTTGTTGAGGAAGTAGGTGCGGAAGACGTTCTGGTCTTCGCGGATGAAGGCGTTGGTGCCGTGCCATTCGTCGACGTCGAAGTCGGCGTCGAAGCGGTCGGTGATCGTGTACCACGGGATGTCCCAACCCATCCGGGCCTTCAGACGTTCGATCTCGGCCTGCGGTGCGCGCGAGGCGAACACCAACGTGGTGTCCCTGGCGTTCAGGTGGGCGAGATGGGCCACCTGGTCGGCCATCAGCGAGCAGCCGGGACACGCATGCTCGGGCCAACCGTGCACGCCGGGTTCGAAGAAGGCGCGGTAGACGATCAGCTGGCGGCGGCCACCGAACAGGTCGAGCAGGCTCACTCGGCCGTCGGGTCCATCGAACTCGTAGCTCTCCGTCACGGCCAGCCACGGCATGCGCCGTCGCTCGGCGGCCAGGGCGTCCTGGGCGCGCGTCACCTCCTTCTCGTTGACGAGCAGCTTCTGGCGGGCGTCCTCCCACTCCTGCTTCGACACGATCGGGGCTGTGTTCATGGTTGTCTCCGCATTCCGTTCTGGTCGATTCGGCTATCGGTATGGACACCGACCGGGGCGGGAATTCATCGCAGCGATCGCCGATCAGGCCCGGGTCCCGGCGAGGGCCACGGTGAGGTCCTCCACTGCGCGCGGATCCGCCAGAGCCTCGCCGAACAGTTCACGGAGCTGCCCCATCCGATAGCGCACGGTCTGAGGGTGCACGAAGAGCGCCGCGGCGACGTCGTCACGGCGACCGTGGTGCAACAACCACGCCCGCAGCGTCTCCACCAGCTTGTCCCGCACCGCGGGGCGCGCCGAGTCCAGCGGCGCGAGCACGCGGGCCCGCAGGTCTGCGAGCGCATCGGCATCCGCGTGCAGGACGAGCTCGGTCAGGTGCTCTTCGGTGTCGATCGGATCGTCGCCTGCGCCGAACAACTCCATCGCGCGCAGCGTGCGGTCCACCGAGCGGCCGGCCTGGGTCCACGGCCGTTCCGGCCCGATCACCGCGCCCGAGATTCCGATCGAGCGCAGCAGCGCCGAGCGCGCGCGGCCACCGACGTCGGCCACCAACAGCACGGTGACGGGGTGCGGCATCGGCGGCAGTGCGTCGTCGGGAATCTCGAGGCTGCGCGTGCCCAGCGTCGAGATGAGCCGCCGTTCGTCGCCCCGCGGCGCCGCCACCGCGGTCAGAGTCTGCGGCGGCCGCCACTCGGCGCGCTCGGCGGTGGCGAGCAGGTCTTCGGTGGGCGCCGTCGCCAGTAGTTGGCGCGCAAGGGTTTCCCGGTGCCGTTGGCGGACCAGGCCGGTCTTGGCGAGTTCGTCGGCGTGGCCGGCCACGCTGGCGGCCGAGAGCCGGTCGATGTAGGCGAACACCCGCTCGGCGAACACGGCGAGCTGGTCGCCGGGCAATCGGTGCTCCACCGCGACGGCGCTCCATTCGCGCCACGCCGTGCGCGAGCCGACCCGGAAGGCCGCCAGCAGCACGTCCGTCGATCGCCCCTGGCGCGCTTCGCCCTGCCCCAGCGCGAACGCTCCGTCGAGAGCCGGCCGGACGTTCGGCGAGGTGTCGGGATCGCCACCCTCTGCCGTGAGCCGCAGGAAGGCGGCCAACGACTGCTGGACGGCGCGCTCGATGGTCTGGCCCATCCGGCCCGCGAAGGCGTCGGCATAACTGGGCACGTCGTCGACGACGGCGGCGACGGTGCGCTCGGCCACCGACGGCAGCACCGACCACATGGCGGCCAGGACCGCTTCGGGTAGCGGTGTCCACACCGTTCGCCCGTCATCGACTGCCATCCGACCGTTCTCCCTGTTCACCGTGTGAATCACGCCTCGATTTATTCATTGCGAACAAATCTTGCTCCCATTTTCACACACGGAGGTCGAGAAGCCGTTGTATCGGACAACGAGGATGGACTCATGACTTCGCTCATCGCCGAAACCGCACGGCGCCCGTTGCGGTCCATCGCCCAGATGGTCGCGACGCCCCTGGTGCCGCGTGACTTCATCGACCTGATCGACCCGCTCAGCAGCTCCCGCGACCTGCGCGGCCGCGTCGCCGCCGTCACGCACGAGACAGCCGACGCGGTGACCGTCCGCATCCGGGTCGGGCGCGGCTGGCGCGGACACCGGGCCGGCCAGTTCGTCCGCATCGGCATCGACGTCGACGGCGTCCGCCAGTGGCGCACCTACTCCATCACCTCGCAGGCCGACCCCAAGGCTCGCGCGAACCGCCACATCGACATCACCGTCAAGGCCGTCCGCGACGGTGTGGTGTCCAACTACCTGGTGCACGAGGCGACGGCAGGCACGCTGCTTCACCTCGACCAGGCCGCGGGCGACTTCACCCTGCCCGCCGCGCTGCCGGACAAGGTGTTGTTCGTGACGGCGGGCAGCGGCATCACACCCGTCATGGGAATGCTGCGCAGCCACTCGCGCGACCTCGGCGACGTCGTCGTGGTGCACAGCGCTCCCACCGCCGACGACGTGGTCTTCGGCGACGAGCTACGCAACCTCGGCGCGACCGCCTCCGTGCGGCTCGTCGAGCGCCACACCGCCACCTCGTCACGTCTCACCACGGCCGAGCTCGACGCGTTGGTGCCGGACTGGGCCGACCGGCAGACCTGGGCCTGCGGACCCGCCGATCTGCTCGACGACATCGAGGCCCACTGGGCGCGGCACGGACTGGCCGATCGCCTGCACACCGAGCGGTTCACCATGCCCGTGTTCGGCGGCGGCGAAGGTGGCCCGGTCAGCTTCACCCGGGCCGGGACGACCGTCGACACCGGCTCGGAGACAACGCTTCTGGAGGCAGGTGAGAACGCGGGCGTGCTCATGCCGTCGGGCTGCCGGATGGGCGTGTGCTTCGGCTGCGTCGTGCCCCTGCGCAACGGCGCGGTCCGCGACGTTCGCAACGGCGCCGTCACCGTAGGCGCACCCGACGCAGGCGTGCTGGTGCAGACCTGCATCTCCACCGCCGCGGGCTCCTGCGAAATCGACGTCTGAACCGCCTCAACCACATTCAGTTCCGCCCCATCTTTGGAGGACAACACCATGACCACAGTGCAGAACAAGGCCACCAGCCCGATCGCCCACCTGACCGACGACGACGTGGAGAACCTCGGACGCGAGTTGGACGCCATCCGCCAGAGCGTCCTCGACACCCGCGGCGAGGACGACGCCCGCTACATCCGCAAGGTGATCAAGACCCAGCGCGGTCTGGAGGCGGGTAGTCGCGCCGTGCTGCTGTTCTCGCTGTTCCCGCCCGCCTGGTTCATCGGCACCGCGGGACTGTCGGCGGCCAAGATCCTGGAGAACATGGAGATCGGCCACAACGTCATGCACGGCCAATGGGATTGGATGCGCGACCCCAAGATTCACTCCACCACCTGGGAGTGGGACAACGCGTCGACCGCCGAGCAGTGGAAGCACTCGCACAACGAGGAGCACCACACGTACACGAACGTGCTCGGCAAGGACGGTGACCTCGGCTACGGCATCATGCGCGTCGACGAGGACCAGAGATGGCATCCGTTCTACCTCGGCCAGCCGATGTGGAACGCCATCAATGCGTTGCTGTTCCAGTACGGAATCGCGGCCTATGACCTGAAGCTGGGGAAGAACCTCAAGACCGCCGAACGGCGGCAGAACCCCGAGTTCCGCGCGCGGGTGAAGGCCACGCTGCGCAAGATCGGCAAGCAGAGCCTGCGCGACTACGTCGTGCATCCCCTGCTGTCGGGACCGAGCGCCGTCACGACGCTCACCGCGAACCTCACCGCCAACGTGGTGCGCAACGTGTGGACGCACTCGGTGATCATGTGCGGGCACTTCCCCGAAGGGGTTCAGACGTTCTCGTACAACAGCATCGAGGGCGAGACCCGCGGTGAGTGGTACCTGCGACAGATGCTCGGCTCGGCCAACATCAGCGGCAGCCGCCTCATGCACCTCATGAGCGGCAACCTCTCCTACCAGATCGAGCACCACTTGTTCCCGGACCTGCCGAGCAATCGGTACGGCGAGATCGCTCCTGCCGTCAAGGCGGTGTTCGACCGCTACGGGCTGACCTACACCACCGGACCCCTGGTGAAGCAGGTCGCCTCCGCGTGGTTCAAGGTGATCCGGCTTTCGCTCCCCAACGACTTCGGCCGCCGCCCGGCACGGGACAGGGTCGCCGAGCGCGTGGAGTTGAGCGCCGCCTGAGCTCGCGCCTCGCGTGCGGTAGTAGTGGGAGGTACTGCTGCCGCACGACGAGGAGTGCCGATGAAGGTGTCGATGGTGACCGGACCCGGCGTGGCCGAGGTCGTCGACGTGCCGCAACCCCAGGCGGGCGCCAAGGACGTATTGATCCGGATGCGCGCCTGTGGGATCTGCGGCTCGGACGCGTTCTACATCACGATCGGCGGTATTCCGCCACGCCAGGGCCGCACCCCACTCGGCCACGAACCGGCGGGTGAGGTCGTCGAGGTCGGCGCTGAGGTGTCGGGCATCTCGGTCGGCGATCACGTGGTCGTCAACCCCATGGCGGCGCCCGGCGGAATCATCGGAAACGGCGGGGCCGCAGGGGCACTCGCCGATTACCTGCTCATCGAGAACGCGGTTCGCGGCACCAGCCTCGAGGTCGTGCCCGACCACATCCCCTTCGAGGTGGCCGCGCTCAACGAACCGATGGCCGTCGCCAGGCATGCCGCGAACCGCTGTCACCCGAAATCATCCGACAAGGTCGTGGTGTTCGGCGCCGGGCCCATCGGCCTCGGGGCCGTACTGGCGTTCAAGTCGCTGGGCGTGAAACACGTTGTGGTGGCCGACCTCATCCCCGCACGGCTGGACAAGGCCCTTCAGATCGGCGCGGACGCCGTGATCAACTCGTCCGACGAGGACGTGCTCGGCCGGCTCATCGAGCTGCACGGCGAGGGGCAGGCGATGTTTCCCGGGAAGGCAGGCACCGACATCTATCTCGATGCCGCGGGGGCACCCGCCGTCATCGACACCGCGCTCGCGGCAGCCAAGAAGGGCGCCACCATCGGCGTCGTCGCCGTCCACAAACAGCCGGTGCCCATCGAGCTCGTCAACGTCATGAGCAACGAGATCACCATCGTCGGGTCCATGGGCTATCCCGACGAGATCTTCGAAGTGACGAAGGACCTGGTGGCCAACTGGGAGAAGTACGCCCTCATCGTCAGTCACACCATTCCGTTCGAGAACGTCGGTGCGGCGTTGGAGATGGCGGCGACACCCGGCGCCGCCGACAAGGTGGTGTGACCTTCGGCTGACTCAGCCTCGCGGCACGCCGAGCGCGAGCAGGGCCGTGTCGTCGTCCACGCCGGATCCGAGATCCTCGAGGAGTTGGCGGAGCGCGCGGACCATCTCCTCAGCGGTGGCGGGGGCGTGGTCGCGCGCAAAGCCGAGCAGCGCCCCGTCGTCGTCGAAACGTGCTCTGCCGGAACCAGTTCTGGCTTCGGTCAAGCCGTCGGTGTACAGCAACAGCGTGTCGCCCGGCGCCAGTCGGACTCGCGCCGAGACGAACTTCACGGCAGCGAACATGCCCACGGCCTGGCCGCCGGCCGTGTTGATGTACTGCACGTCCCCGTCGGCCCGAAGTAGCAGCGCGGAGGGGTGCCCGCCGCTGGCCAGTTCGATGTCGAAGCCGTTGTCCTGCACCGTGATGAATCCGAATATCACCGTGCAGTAGCGGCTGGGATCGTGGCCGCCGGGTTCGCTTCGAAGCATGGTGTCCAGGGAGTGCAGCACCGCCTCCGGATGGTCGTGGTTGACGGCGGCGGCGCGCAGCGTGTAGCGGGCCAGCGAGGTCAGCGTCGCCGCGTCGATCCCCTTCCCACACACGTCACCGAGGAAGAACGCCGACTTCTCGCGCGACAACGCGAACAGATCGTAGAAGTCTCCGCCGACCTCGGACGGGGACGCCGCGTGGTAGTACGCCGATGCATCCAGGCCTGCGGGCGGCGACAGCGACGGCGGCAGCAGCGAACGCCGCAGCGTCGTGGCGAGTTCCTCCGCCCGGGTCTGCGCTGCCTCGGCGCGACGCCGCTCGTCGAGCAGTTCCCGTTCGTACGATCGGCGATCGCCTGCATCCTGGGCGACGAGGCGAACCGACTGCGGCCGACCGTCATCGTCTGACTTCACGTTCGCGGTGACGAACGCAGGCAGCCTGCGGCCGTCGGATGCCACCAGATCCAGTGTCACACCGCCCAATTGCCCGGCGACGTGCAGCAGCGGAGCGAAGTGCGTCTCGAAGTGGATTCGTCCGCCTGCGGTGAGCAGTTCGACGAACGCCCGGCCGACGAGATCGCCGGGCCGGTAGTCCAACCAGCGGGCCAACGTCGTGTTGACCGACGTGATGAGTCCGTCGGCCGACATCGCGAGGATGCCGCACGGCGCGTTCTGGTAGAGGTCCTCGACGGCGGGAGAATCGTCTCGACCGAAGGCGTCGGTCACGAGGCTCCGGCGAAGGCGGCGATCGCGTCGGCCGTCGCGTCGGGAGCACTGAGCTGCGGGCAGTGCCCCGACGCGTCGAGCGTGACCAACCTGCTCCCGTCGATGTGCCGATGGACGTACGCGCCGACCTCGCGTGGCGCCAGCGTGTCCCGCGCGCACTCGATGACCAGCGTCGGCACCGAAACCCGTTGCAGGTCAGCCCGATTGTCGGACAGGAACGTGGTGCGCGCGAACACCCGGGCCATCGCCGGATCGGTCCGGCAGAAGGATTCGGTGAGTTCGTCGCCGAGTTCGGGACGGTCTGGCGTGCCCATGATGTTGGGCGCCATCGTCCGCGACCACCCCAGGTAGTTGCTCTCCATCGAGGCGAGGAGCTCGTCGATGTCGGTGCGCGTGAAGCCGCCGCGGTAGCCGTCGTCGTCGAGGTACGACGGGGACGGGGTGAGCAGCACGAGCTTGGCGAATCGGTCCGCGTCCGCGGCGACGGCGAGCACGCCCATCATCGCGGCGACCGAGTGGCCGACGAAGGTGATGTCGCGCAGGTCGAGGTCGCGGACGAGCTCGAGGATGTCGTCGGCGTAACCGTCCAATGACGCGTAGCGGTCGGCGTCCCACGCCGCCGGGTCGGATCCACCGCTGCCGACGTGATCGAACAGCACCACGCGGAAGTGCGGGGCGAGTCTCTCGGTGACGAGACGCCACAGGTTCTGGTCACATCCGAAACCGTGGGCGAGTACGACCGTCGGGCCGTTCGGGTCGCCGACGACGTGCACGTTGTTCCTGGTCCGCACGTCCACCGGTCGATCGTAGGCGCGGTGCTCGCGCAGCCGGTGGCGGATTCGGCACCCTCCGTAGTCTGGATGGGTGAGCGTCACGCCGACCACGACCATCGCCCTCGGAAACCACTTCGCCCGCGAGCTGCCCGAGATGGCCGTCCGCTGGCAGGCCGAGGACCGCGCCAGAGCCTCGCCTGCTGGCACTCAACGAGGCGCTGGCCGCCGAACTCGGCCTCGACGCCGCCTGGCTGCGCAGCCCCGACGGGCTCGGCCTCCTGGTCGGCGCCCAGGTCCCGGCGGACGCGGAACCCGTCGCGCAGGCCTACGCCGGGCATCAGTTCGGCGGGTTCGTCCCGCGGCTCGGCGACGGGCGCGCGCTGCTGCTCGGCGAACTCGTCGACGCCGACGGGCACCGTCGCGACCTGCACCTCAAGGGCTCGGGTCGCACGCCGTTCGCACGTGGCGGCGACGGTCTGGCCGCGGTCGGGCCGATGCTTCGCGAGTACGTCGTCAGCGAGGCCATGCACGCACTGGGGATCCCGACCACCCGATCCCTGGCCGTGGTGGCGACCGGGCGTCCGGTGCAGCGGGAGACGTCGTTGCCGGGGGCCGTGCTGGCCCGGGTGGCGAGCAGCCATCTGCGCGTCGGCAGCTTCCAGTACGCCGCGAACGCAGGCGACCTCGGCCTGCTGCGCCGGCTCGCGGACTACGCGATCGCCCGGCACTACCCCGATGCCGCCGAGGCCGAACACCCCTACCTCGCGCTGTTCGAGGCGGTCGTGGCCGCCCAGGCGTCGCTGCTGGCCCGGTGGATGCTCGTCGGGTTCGTGCACGGGGTGATGAACACCGACAACATGACGATCTCGGGCGAGACCATCGACTACGGGCCGTGTGCCTTCATGGAGGCCTACGACCCGGTCACCGTGTTCAGTTCGATCGACCACGCCGGGCGCTACGCCTACGGCAACCAGCCCGCGGTCGCCGAGTGGAACCTCGCCCGATTCGCCGAGACGCTGCTGCCGCTCCTCGCCGACGACGGGGACGAGGCCGTGGCGCTCGCGACGGAGTCACTCGGCGGGTTCCGCAGCCGGTATCAGGCCGCGTGGTCGGCGGGCATGCGGGCGAAGCTCGGCCTTCCGCTCGGGGTCGCAGGACGCGGTCGCGGCGCCGCTGGTCGACGACGTTCTCGCGCTGCTGGCGCAGAGCCGCGTCGACTTCACCTCGTTCTTCCGCGCGCTCGGCGAGGCCGCGCGCGGTGACGCCGAGCCCGCGCGGGGGCTGTTCGTCGACCTCGCCGGATTCGACGCCTGGTTGGCGCGCTGGCGGGCGCTGGGCCCCGACGCCGCCGCGATGGACCGGGTGAACCCGATCTACATTCCGCGCAACCACCTCGTCGAGGAGGCCCTCACCGCGGCGACGGCCGGCGACCTGGACCCGCTCGGGCGGCTGCTGACCGCCGTGGCCGCGCCGTACGAGGAGCGTCCCGGTCTGCAGCGCTACGCCGAGCCCGCACCGCAGGACTTCGGCGACTACAGGACTTTCTGCGGTACCTGAGACTGCGCTGCCCGCCGAGCCGCGCGACGGTTGACGCGGCGCAGCACGGTGAAGAACACCGCGACGCCGGCGAGCAGCACGATTATCTGGAACATGTCGGTCATCCCGTCGTTTCTACGGGCGCACAGACCAAAGCGCTGCTTTCCTAACGGCTTTCATACGTCCGCGGGCGCATTACTTACGCGTCGCCACGACACCCGGACATGGGCCCCGACAGCTTGCCCGGCGGTCGCCTTCTGGCGATTAGGACTTCCGATGCGTCGCGCATTAGTCTTGCGCGCGGTTCGTCGTCGACTCAGGAAAAATCACATGCCTACTCAGCCCTCGTTCGGGTCTGTACAGTCGCTCCGCAGCGTTCACAGCCACCGCACAGCGCGTTACGTCAATCTCCCGACCATCGGTCAGTGCTTCGACATCGAGGCCAGCCCCGACGTGAACGGGTGGCTGATCCGCATCCCGGAGATCGGCGGCGTCACCCACGCCAGCCGTCGGGCCACCGTCGAGTTGGCGGCACGCAAGTGCATCGCCTCTCAGACCGGCATCCCGCTCGGTTACGTCGCGGTGCTCGTCCGCGACTGAAATCCCTTGGCGGCGAATCACCTTCGCCGCAGCGTGCTCACTTGCCGATCGCCGGAGCGGCGCACGTCGTGTGGTCCTGCAGCGATTCGCCGCTCGCCAGGTCGCCGGTGGCGGCATCCGCGCGATCGGTCAGGATGACGAACCCGGGCTCCCCGTCCCGACCCACTGCGCCCACCACGACGAGCGTCTGGTCGCCCATGTCGGCGCGTGCACCGGGAACGCCGTCGGCCAGCAGATCGAAGGGGTTGATCGCGTCCATGTCCACGCCGGCAACGGCGATGGCGCTGTAGTGCCTGCCGGCCAGCGGCACGGGAAACGGTGCCCATGCGGCACCGATCTCCGATGCGTGTTGTGTCAGCGCGTCGTGGACGTCGGCCCTGACGCAGTCGACGTGGACGTGCAACTGGGTCTGGGTTCGGGCCTGCTCGGAGTTGATCGCCAGGCTCATCCACTCGCGCGGCAACGACCGTCCGGCGCGCTGCTCGACGAAGGAGCGTGCGCGCCAGGCCGCCGCAAAGTAGTTGGTGGCGTCCGGCTCCAGGATCGATGGACTCTCGATGCCGGTGATGCGGCCGGTCGGGATGAGAAGGAACTGCAGCGGCCCGACGAGGTCCTTGAGCACCGCATACCCGGCCTCCTCGCCTCCGCTCAGGTCCACCTGCGCGCAGGGAGCCGGCTCGTCGTGCTGGAGTTGGTCCGGAACGCAGCTGCCGTTGACGATGCTCCACAGCGCATTGGGATCGGTCTGTGCATGGCTGGGGGCGGGACTCGTCAGTGCCGTCAGTGCCGTCAACGCCGCTGCAGCGAGGACGGCGCCAGCTCGAAAGCAGCCGCGGCCCAACGTCTCTGATCTCTTCGATCCCGGGTCAACCATCAGTGCGACGGTACCCGACGACGGCTCCCGCGTCGGAGGCAGGCTGGTGGTCAGGCTCCGGCAGCGAGCGGGGTTGCCGCCGCGGCATCGCCACGGCCTGAGAGCCGGTCGGCGGCGAAAGATGCTGCCTGGCTGGTCAATCCGGCTTCCACATACAGGCTGTGCGCAGCGCGGTCGTCACCGTCGGAACACACCGGGTCCGCACCGTTGCACAGGTCGATGGTCTTGGCGCCGTAGACCGGACTCAGCGCGGGCAGCGGATGACCGATCTTGTCAGACGGGTTGCCGAACACCGCGACCGCGGCGACGTGGTCGGCCACCTCCGGAGGCATCAGGTTGCTGAAACCGAACACCGGGCTCTGGGCCGCCGTGATGAAGTCCATCACCGCCGCTCCCTGCGAGTAGCCGCCGAGCACGATGCTGGTGGCCGGGCAGGAGGCGACCGTGGCCTGGACGTGCGCACTGGCGTCGTTCGCGCCGTCGGCGGCCTTCAGGAAGTCGTACGACGCCGGGTAGTCGACCGCGTACACGCTGACGGTCTTGCCCTTGAGATCGCCCTTCAGGGAGTCCACGAAGCCCTGGCCGACCCGGCCGATGCCGACGGGTTCGGCGGTGCCGCGGGCGAACACCACCTCCACGTCGGAGCACGCCGAGGCCGCCGATGCAGTGGGCGTCCCCAGACCGATCAGGCCCGTTGCGGCCACCAGTGTGGCGCCCGTCGCAGCGAACACCCGCCCGGTCCCGCCGGAGAGGACGTTGCCGATCCGACGGGACGGGCCCGCTGGGGTGTGAACGGCCATGAGCCATCTCCTATGTCGTCGGCTGAGGGTGCAATTACTGGGTCGAACGCCTGTAGCTGCGATTTCGATTCCACCCCACAGCCGGCCATCAGCCAATGGGGGCTAGCACCCACATTCGAGACCCGCTAGCGGTAACGGTGCCCGGCAATGATCATCGGACCGAAAGATGCGTTCACCCAACGCAATTGGTCGTTGTGACTATTGCGGCGACCCCGGCGACCCCGGTGCTCAGTTCGCCGTGAGCATGACGTACTGTGCGGCAACCTGTTGCTGGGCGTCGAGGAGCTGGTCACCTCTCGCCTCGATCGCATACCGGCCTGCAGGCGCTACGCAGTAGAACCCCTTGGGAAAGGCCTGGCAACGACTGTCCGGCAGGGCAGGCACCGGGGCGGCGGGCTTGGTGCCCTCGTCGGATATCTCCTGACCGAAGGATTTCGTGACCGCGACCGCGGCGGCCGCGTCCTTGGCCTGGTAGACGTTCGTCTTGGCCATCGCCACCTCGGTCACGCCGTTGTCCTTGAACAGGGTTTCCGAGGCGACCGGGTCGCCCTGGAAGTGCATCGCCCCGCGGGTGCCGTAGACGGCGTTCTTCGCGGTGCTGGCATCGGTCGCCGGGATGGTGCGAGCCAACAACCCGCTGGGATCCAACGGGACCGCGGCGAGACCATCGGGGGGTGCCGCCTTGAACTGGTCGATCGCGGCGCCCTGCAGGTCCATGGTCTTCGCCACCATCGCCGCCGCCGGATCGAAACCGTCGATCGACTGGACGAACTGCATCAGCACGTACGGCCCGTGCGCCGCGAAGGCCCGGATCGTGGCAAAGGTCCGGTTGGTTCCGTGCGGTGTGAACGGATACGTGGAGGCGACGGCGTCGGGATGGCCGGGAATGGCCGCGGCGCCCGGAAGGGTGCCCTGGATCGGCAACGTGGCGGCGGCGTCGTTCATGTCGGTGGCCGCCGCCGTCGCAGCGGCCGGATCGGCGAACCGCAACACCGCGTTGATCATGGCGCCCTTGTCGGTTGCCTGCCGGGCAGAGGCGAACCCGTCGACGAACCCGTGTCGGCCTGCGGCGTCGGAAAGCGACTCCGGCCCCAGCTGCTGCAGCGCGTTGGGAGCGTTGAGCACGAAGTAGCTGCTCAGATACGGGGTGATCAGGCTCGGGTCCACGTCCCATGGTCCGACGACGAAGTCCGACATGTCCTGCGCGTCGGCGACCGCCCCGGTCGAGGGATTGCCCGCGGCGCCGAGCGGTGGTCGCGGCGTGGTCGAGTAGGCGCCCACGTCGAGGTGTTCGCGGCTCACGATGGCAGGCGGCGGCGGCGTGGTTGCGGTCGCCGTGGCAGAAGCGGCACCGCCGGCATCCCCGGTGGTGTTACCGCATGCGGCAACCATCAGCGCGGCTGCGACGAGGGCACCGAATTCCACACTGAATGCCACCCCGAGCCGCATCGGGTCTCCTGTCGTCGGTCCTGGCACCAACCTAGTGGGCACAGCGAGAACCGTTGGTAATTCAGGGAAGGGGCGTTGCGTTTCCGCTTCAGCGCCGCGACTCGCCCGCGAGCTGCTTGTAGATCGTTCCGTTCTTCATGATCACGACCAGGGAGCGGTCGGGGTCGGCCAGCAACTGGAGATCGTCGAGCGGGTTGCCGTCGACGAGGAGCAGATCGGCGATGGCTCCCTCCTCGACGACGCCGAGCGGACCGGGGTACGGGTCGCGGGGTCCGGACATCGCACACAGCGCGGCGTTGTCCGACGTCGCCATCTTCAGCACCTGCGCCGGGGTGAACCAGCGCGACATCTTGGCCAGTTGGGCGCCCTGCCGGTCCGCGAGCCGGGTGTCGAAGAGCGTGTCGGTGCCCCAGGCGAGATTGACGCCGTGTTTCTTGGCGAGCTCGTAGGCCCGATCGGTCCCGGCGATCACCTTGGCCATCTTCGCCTGCTTGACCGGCTCGGTGAACGTGATGGCGTCCTCGTCGCCCAGCATCGGCTGCAGACACCACCAGGCGTCGTGCTCGGCGATCATCTCCGCAGTGGCGTCGTCGAGCAGGAAGCCGTGCTCGATGGACCGCACGCCCGCCCTCAGCGCCTGCTGGACCGCGTGCGGCGTGAAGGCGTGCACCAGGACATAGGTCCCCCAGTTCGCCGCGGCCTCGACGCCTGCGCGCAGCTCGGCCTCGGTGTACTGGGTGACGTCGACCGGGTCGTAGGGCGAGGACACGCCGCCGCCCGCCATCATCTTGATCTGCGTGGCACCGAGCATCAGCTGCTCGCGCACGGCCCGCAGCACCTCGTCGGCTCCGTCGGCGATCGTCGACAGGCCCATGATCTCGAGATGGCTCAGGTGGCCGCAGATCCCGCGGGGCACTTGGTACGGCATGCGGAAGTCGCCGTGGCCCGAGGTCTGCGAGATGAACGCGCCGGACGGGTAGATCCGCGGCCCCACCACCGTGCCGTCGTCGATCGCCCGCTTCAGCCCGAACACCGGTCCGCCTGCGTCGCGCACGGTGGTGAACCCTCGGTACAGCGTGCGGGAAGCCTGTTCACCGGCGAGCAGGTTGAGGTACCCGAGGTCGGCGGTCATCATCGCGTTGAGCGGCATCGAGGCCAGCAGCGCATGCCAATGGGCGTCGATCAGCCCGGGCATCAGGACCCGGCCGCCACCGTCGATCTCCGTGTGTGGCTCGTTGCGGTCCAGCTCGATCGGCTGGGTGGAGATCGACTCGATCGTGGAGCCGCGGACCAGCACGTCGGAGCCGGGTGACAACGCCGGAGAACGTCCGTCGAATACCCGGACGTCGCGGAACAGTGTCGGTACGTTCACGCTCGACGACATCGGCTGGGTTCCTTGACCGTTAGGTGCACCTGCTGGCTATCCCGAAAACGATACCCTCGGTACCAAACCCGGATCTAAATCGATTGCTCGCCAACACGTTCGGGATCCGTCACGCGGCGAGTTGGTCGACCATGGCAGCGAAGACGCCTGGCAGCATCGTCGCCGCGGGCACGATCCGTCGTCGGACCGCGGCGTGGGCGCCCGCACGCACCAGCGCCGCCGTGAGCAGTCGGTAGCGCCGGGTCAGCCTGCGCCACTGGCGGTCGTAGTCGCCGGTTCGGTCGGCGACGACGCAGTCCACCAACAGCTCCGCCGCGCCGAACGCCAACCCCATCCCCTCGCCCGTCAACGCGTCGATGTAGCCCGCCGCGTCGCCGACGAGGAGGACCCGTCCTGCGGTGCGGCTGACCACCTTCTGCCACAACGGACCGGCCGCGCGGTCCTGGCCGTGGTCGTGGCCGCTCCAGTCTTTCCTTCAGCTGCGGGAACTCGTCGAAGTGCGCGTCGAATCCGCCGCGCGAGGAGCTCAGGATCGCAACGCCAACGCAGTCGTCGGCGACGGGCGTCACGTACGCCTCACTCCCCTTTGCCCAATGCACCTCGACCGAGTCCGTCCACGGCGCGATCTGCACGTGGCGGCGGATTCCCCATCGGCGTGGGCCACCGCCCGGTCGCGCCAGCCCCAGCTCGCGACGGATGGGGGAATGCAGGCCGTCGGCCGCGGCCAGGTAGCGGGCGCGTAGCTTCCCGGCGCACACCGATTCCCCGTCCTGGGTGATCTCGCCGATGTCGTCGCACACGAATCGCACGCCCGCCGTCTCGGCGGCCTCCAGCATCGCCGCGTGCAGCACCGTTCTGCGCACCCCGCGACCCGTCCCGGCGCGGAACGTCGCGTCGACCTGTCGGTCACCGTCCAGGTAGCGGATGCCGCGCAGCGTCTTGCCCTGCGGGCTGATCCCGAGGCTCTTCAGGTGTCCGACGGTGTGCGGCATCATCCCTTCGCCGCACGCCTTGTCGAGAACCCCACGACGGCGTTCGACGACGACCACCTCGAGTCCCGCCCGCGCGCCGTACAGCGCGGTGGCCAGACCCGCAGGCCCGCCCCCGCCGACGAGCAGGTCGATCACGTCAGGCTCGCGAGCGCCGTGTTCTCCACCCTGATCCGTGTCCTGAGCAGCACCGCGTTGAGCACCGTGAAGACGACCGCCGTCAGCCACGCGGTGTGGACCAGCGGCAGGGCGATCCCCTCGATGACGACCGCCACGTAGTTGGGGTGCGGAATCACCCGGTAGGGCCCGCCGGTGACGCGAGCCGCACCGGGGATGACGACCACGCGGGTGTTCCACCGATGTCCGAGTGTGGTGATGCACCACCAACGCAAACCCTGTGCGGCCACCACCACGGCCAGCATCGGCCAGCCGAGGGCGGGAATGAACGGGCGGTGCAGTGCGGCCACCTCGATCAGGCATCCGGCCAGCAGCGCGGTGTGCAGGACCACCATCACCGGATAGTGGCCCGCGCCGTACTCGGTGCCGCCGCGGGCTCGGCTCCACGCCAAGTTCCGTTTGGACACAACGAGTTCGGCGATCCGCTCGGCGCCGACGAGGGCAATGAGGAGCGTGTACCAGAGCATGGGTGTCAGCGGTCCTCGGTCAGCGCCATCGCAGCAAGACTAGCTCGGAGCAGAAGCCGGGACCCATGGCCATCAGCAGTCCGGGGCTGCCCGCGGGCGGCCGTTTGGCGATGGTGTCGCGCAGCACGTGCAGCACCGATGCCGAGGACAGGTTGCCGACCTCTGCCAGCGAGCGCCACGTCAGCTCGAGTGCGTCGTCGGGCAGGCCGAGGGTGGCGGTGATCGCCTCGATGACCTTCGGGCCACCGGGGTGGCTCACCCAGGCGCCGACGTCGGCGACGTCCAGGTCATGGCTGCCAAGGAAATTCGTCACGTCGTCGCCGAGATAGCGTTCGACGACCTTGGGCACGTCGGCTGACAGCACCAACCGGAACCCGCTCGAGTCGACGTCCCATCCCATCGTGCGCAGCGAGTCCGGGTAGAGATGGCTGCGCGAGTCGAGAACGTCCGGCCCGGCTGCGTTGATCAGTTCGGCGCGCCGATCGCCGACCGCCACGACGGCCGCCGCGCCGTCGCCGAACAGGCTGCTGCCGACCACGGTGGCGATCGACGGGTCGCTCTTGGGGACCAGCGAGCACAGTTCGACCGACAGCAGCACCGCGACGCCGTCGGGAGCGCCGTTGAGGTAGTCGTTGAGCCGGGCTATCCCTGCTGCCCCTGCGACGCAGCCCAGCCCGAACATCGGCACCCGCCGGACGTCCGGCCGCAGCCCGATTCGGGCCGCGATGCGGGCGTCGAGCGAAGGCACCGCCACGCCGGTCACCGTCGTCGACATGATCAGGTCGACGTCCGAGGGCTCCAGGCGGGCTTCGGCGAGCGCGCCCAACACCGCGGCGCACCCCAGTTCCACGGCGTGCTCGATGAAGATGTCGTTGGCGCGGCCGAAGTCGGTGAGCCCGGCGTATTCCTCCAGCGGCAACACCATGTGACGGCTGTCCACCTTCGCGCTCTTGTGCAGCTTTCGGATGGCGTCGGCATGTTCGGAATAACCGGGAAGCGCAAGCAGCGCTTCGGTTACTTCACCCTGGGTGTAGCGATGGGGTGGCAGTTGTCCGTTTACTGCGGCAATCACACTCATGTCACACTCCTTGTCTCCTTGGATCACGTGACCCGACCCACATTCGTTCACCCGGGGATGTCGCATTCCGCACACTCCCTCTGGTCGTGCGGGGACCGTCGTCGTCGATTCCGATGCGGTCGTGAAGCCTCGTCAGCCATCCGGGGGACCACCAGTTGCGTTCTCCCAGAACGTGCATGAACGCAGGCAGCAGCACCATTCGCACCAGCGTTGCGTCGGCCAGGATCGCCAGCGTCAGGCCGAGCCCGAACATCCGCATGAACGACACCGGCGGCGATCAGCGCGGCGAATGAGATGGACATCACGAGCGCGGCGGCGGTGACGACCCGGCCGGTCCGTGCGATGCCGAGGGCGGTACGCGCGAGCTCGTCGGTCCAGAGCTTGGCCGCCGTGGCCGATTCCGAGGTCGGATCCTCGAAACCAGCAGGCGCACAACGCCTTTGCCACCGGACTGGTCGATGCACGGCAACCCCTTCCATCGACGTGCTATGTCAACACCTGATGACTTAGCACCGTATGCGCCAGTATGCGGGCCATGTCAACAGGTGATGACTTTGCTCCCGGTGGGGCCGGCATTTCGTTCGACGCCGCCCGCGGGTCGTCGACTGCGATACGCTTCGCCGCCATCGTCGACGCTGGGGGTGCCGTCTTGGTCGATTCATCGTCAACGTTCGAAATCGCCCTGGTGGCTACTCGCGGCCACCCCTGCCATCGTCTTACTGACGCACTACGTAGCGGTGCTGCCCCACGAGTTCGGCCACTCGTTCATGGCGTGGATCACGGCATCAAGTCCGATCCCTGGAACATCGAATGGGGCGACGGCAGCATCGGCGACATCCTGCTGCTGCGCGGCATCGACGAAAACGTCGACTACGAACGGGCTTTGAGCCTCGGAAAGAATGTGGCAGTTGCCGCGACGGTGTTGGCCGGACCCGGCATGAACGCCGTGATGTTTCTGTTGACCCGCTTCCTGGTGCCGTTGTGGCGGACCAGTGGTCGACCCGCCGTCGCCTACTCGATGTTCTGGTTCGTCTTCATGAACGTGGCGAATCTCTACGACTACGTCCCCATCCGGGTTGCAGCCTCCAACGGCGATGTCTGGCAGTGGATCCAGGCGACGCACATGTCGGCGTGGTGGGTGTACGGCGTCGTCGGCGCCTTCGTGCTGTGGGTGATGATCGACTTCTATCGGACCGTGCTCCCGCAGTCACTCGACGCCAGCGGGATCGACACGGCCTCGGGCGAGCGTTGGTGCTGCGTCACCGCCACCGCGATCATGTTCGCCTACTTCGCCACTCCCGGCCCGTCGTGGCTATGGCGCCGTCGATCCACGACTGGCTGAAAGCCAACGTGCGTGCAAGCAGTCTCGGCCCCTCATGTCAGGAGTGGACCGACCAATCCGGCGACGACGGCCGTCGCGACCGTCAGCAGCGGCACCAGATTGCGCCGGTGTGCACCTCCTGTTCGGTGCCCGACCGTGGTGGCGGCGGGATGAGCAGCGGTCACCTCGCGGATCTCGTCGGAGGTGAGCACGTCGAGGTGACGCCCGCGCACGTCGCCGTCGATGCCTGCCGACACCAGCGCGATCTCGGGTTCGACTTGATCGGCCGCCCCCGGCGGGGTGCGCAGCGCGATGGCCAGCCAGACGATCCTGGCGTCCTTGGCCGATGCGAAGCCGTTTCGCAGCAGGAAGTCGCGTGCGGCGTTGGCGCCGTCGATCTCGAAATGCTCGCTACGGCCGTACCTTGCGGTCAGACCGACGTCGTGGAACAACGCGGCGACATAGAGCAATTCGGGATCGACCACCAGACCCCTGCGCTTGCCCAGCAGCATGCCCCACAGGTACACCCGCCGGCAGTGGTTGAAGAGCGCGTCGTCGGTGGCCTCGCGCACCACCTTGGTGGCGCGTCGAACCAGTGCGGTATCCGGAATCTCCACCCCGGCGATCACTTCGTTCACCGTCACTCCCCTCGCAGAATCGACTGTCCGCCCTGATAAGACAGTCGCCTGACCGGCGGTCAGCCGCGCCCGTGGAACCCTCGGGTCCAACTACCTGCCCGCAGGGAACTGATGGCGACCGTTGAAAGCGTGCTCAAACGCTCGTCCTCCGTCACGGCCTCCCTCACCGCTCAGGAGGGCTGCATCGTCCGCCTCGCCCGCGATGGTCACACCAACTCCGAGATCGCCGCCCACCTGTTCATCAGCCCCCGCACCGTGGAATGGCACCTGAGCAAGATCTTCGGCAAGCTCGGCGTCACGTCGCGCAGGGAACTGCGCAAGCTGAACGTTCTCGACGGCCCATACGCCGCGCAGACATGACCGACCACTGACTAGCGACCGGTTCAGCGCAGACTTCGGTAGGTCGAGCGCAGGTCGTGAATCCAGGCCCCGGGGTTCTCCCAAGGACCGGCGAGACTCGGGCAGACACTGGGCAGCGACGGATGTGGTGCTCCGCGTCGACGGGCACCATGGTGGTCGGGGATCCACGTCGAAAGGTGCACACCGATGCCGAGCGAGCCGGCTGCGGGTTTGCGAAATCGTCCTCACCGTCGGTGCTTCCCGACGATCGCAGTGAGCCTGTTGACGGTGACGGCCGTCGTCTTCGGCGGGGGTTGTTCGAAGGTCGAGACGGTGGTTCCCTCGACACCAACCCAGACCGACGTCGCTCAGCCCGCACTGCGGATCTGTACGACCGGAGACTACAAGCCGCTGACCTATCGCGATCCGACGACCGGACAGTACTCCGGCATCGACATCGACATGGCCAAGGACCTTGCGGCGCATCTGGGACGCACACCCACGTTCGTTCCGACCACGTGGGTAACCCTTATGAAAGACATTGCCACGCCTGGCAAATGCGACATCGCCATGGGAGGGATCTCGCCGACGCCGGCGCGAGAGCAGGCCGCGGACTTCACCCCGCCGTATCTGGCCAACGGCAAAACGCCTCTGACCGCAGCCGCGAATGCCGACCGCTTCCAAACGGTTGCTCAGATCAATCAGCACGGTGTGCGGGTGATCGAGCCCGCCGGGGGGACCAATGAGCAGTTCGCCAAACAGAGCTTGCCCAATGCCACCCTCATCGTCGATCAGGACAACACAGCGGTGTTCGGCCAACTCGTGGCGGGGACGGCCGATGTGATGGTCACCGACGCCATCGAGGCGATCTACCAGTCGAAGCAGCACCCCGAACTGGTTGCCGTACACCCGGACAAACCGTTCACCACCGATCACAAGGCCTACATGCTCCCCAAGGGAAGCCAACTCAGCCAGCCGGCGACCGCGTGGCTCAACCAAGTTCTCAGCGACGGCACCTTCACCCGCATCTACAACCAATGGATGGGGTAAGACGCAACCGCGGGCCGTCGCAGAGGTCGTCCCGAGTTCACAGCGAACGCGAGTGTCCGGCGTCCGCCAGCAGCGCGGCCACCTCGTCGGTCGACGGCATCGTCGCGATCCGGTCTGCGATCGTGTGAGCCGCAGCGCGGTATGAGGGTTGTTCCAGCACGTCGGCGACCGCCAGAGACACGGCACAGGGCCGCAATGCTTCTGCGGCGATGGTGATCGCGGCCCCTGCCCTGGCGACACATTCGGCTTGACCGCCCTGATCGGCGCCCTGCGGGATCAGCACGAGCGGAACGCCTGCGGCGAGTGCACCCAGATTCGTCCCTGCACCGCCGTGGCCCACGACGACGTCGATGCCGTCGAGAAGTTCGGCATAGGGCCGAAATCCCTCGAAGACAACCGTATCGGCGTCAATCGCGAAATCGGCGGGTGACGCCGTGACACCAAGCGCGACTCGCACCCCGTATCCCTTCGCCGCCAGGTCCCGGATGAGTGGGGTGAGCACCTCCGGATTGGTGAAGATGGTCCCGAACGTCACCAACACCCTGGCTTGCCCGGTCAACGGCCGCGGTTTTCTCGCGAGCGACGCGGTAGGCGCACGGTGGGCTTCCGGTCGTAGCGGAAGCCATCCCCGAGGGGCCCGCCATCCGTCGACCTGTAGATCAGCCGGGCAGATGTCGGCCACCCAATCGGCAGGCTGCCACCGTATTCCACGGTCCCGGTAGTCCGATATGGACCGTTCGGTGCTGACGCGGATGAAGTCTGCCGACACGTCAGAGCCGAATGTGTGGCCGACTCTGCGCGCACCGCAGGCGATCGCGACAAACGGTCCTACGAAATCCATCACGTCATGGACCACGAGATCGGGCCCCCAGTCTCGGGCCACCTCCACCGCTTCATCGACCGACAGGTCGATGCGGGCCGTAGTGAACGCCTCGACCATGGCACTCTGCGTGCACTCGCCCCGTACATCCTCGCCGGTGCGCCGCAGTACCTCCGCAATCACCGTCGAATTGTCGGCGCCCGCGACCAACACTTCCATGTCCTCGCCGAGGAAGACCGGGACGTAGGACGGCGGAACCATGATGGCGACGCTGTCGCCCCGTCGACGAAACGCCCGCGCCAGAGGTAACAGTGGCAGCAGGTGCCCATGCCCGGGAACACCGCTGATGAGTATCCGCATGCGTCAAGGCTCACGCCGAAAGGTGGCTGGCGGCAAGCCCTAGTGACCGCCCTAACATCCGCCCGTCGCACCGTTGCTCGAAGCCCTACCCTGACGTGTCGCCTCCTGCGCGAGTCGGACCCGGCTCGAGTGCGAACCGCTCGGTTGAGCGCTCATCCCCGACGAAGGGTCAGCATCGTGACCTCGCTGGGGGCGAACACCCGGAAGGGCGGGCCCCAGAAGCCGGTGCCACGACTCGTGTAGAGCTGCGTCCGGTCGCCATGTCTGCTCAGTCCCTGCACCACCGGCTGGTCAAGTCTGACAAGGAAATTGAACGGCCAGATCTGCCCGCCGTGGGTGTGCCCGGAGATCTGCAGATCCACCCCGGCGCGCACCGCCTGGGTGACCTGCTTGGGCTGATGCGCGAGAAGCAGCACCGGCAGCGCAGGGTCGGCGTCGGCAAGGGCGGCCTCGAGGTTCGCGCCGTGCCCTTCGACGCCGGACGCATGGGCGGTCGCGTCGTCGACGCCGGCCACGACGAGCTGATCACCCCCGCGCTCGATGACGATGTGCCTGTTGTGCAAGGCATCCCAGCCGATTCGTTGCATGTAGTCGAGCCAGCCCTGCGCCTCGCTGATGTACTCGTGATTGCCGGTGACGTACACGCGGGCGAGCTTGCCCCGCATCGACGCCAACGGCCTCGCCTGCTCCTCGCGAATCTCGACCGTGCCGTCGGCGATGTCGCCGACATGGCACACGACGTCGGCGTCGAGCTCGTTGACGCGGTCGGCGACGGCGGCCGACCAGCGGGCGCGGTCGATCGGCCCGTAGTGCGTGTCGGTGATGATCGCGACGCGCAGGCCGTCGAGCCCGCTGCCGAGTCTGGGGATCGTGACGTCGACGTGCCGTGTTCGCGGAACCCGCATCGCTTCGAAGTGGCCCCACCCGAGCAGCACCACCACGACGGCGACGACCGCCCCGGCCACGACCCGCGACCGGGTCGGATCGTCGACACCGACGACGTACAGCGCCAGCCGTAGTACCTGAGCCGACACCGACCAGAAGAACAGCACCCACACGGCGCCGAGGAGCGCGTCACCGGTCGCGGCGGCCAGGTCCAGATGCCTGCGGCCATGGCCCAACGCCATCGTCGTGGGCAGCGCGATGAATGCGACGGCGAACGCGACGGTTCCGAGAATCACCACGACTGCCGGCCAGTGCGTGCCCGCCGACAGCAGCGTCCACCACGGCACCCCGAACAGGAGCAGCATGATCGCGAAGACCACGGCCAGGCGGCGCCACCTGCGCCGCGATCGGGGGTGGGCCGCGGCCTCCACCTGTGCGGCGGGAGTGTCTGACATCGGCGACCTGCCTCGATCTCTGGTGTCTTCGGGACCTTCGACGCTACCCGCGCCGGGCGGTGGGCCCCGCGACCGGTTGGCTGGATAGAGTGGCTGAGCATGGATCACGCCACCGACGTTTCGGCGCACGCAGGCTCCCGGCAGCGCCCGCGATCCAGCGGGACCGGCGGTCCCGCCCTGTCCCGGGGGCGCGACAAGCACGTCATCGCCGTGTTGGTGGTCCCGGACAGCATGCCGCTGGAACTCCTGGTCACCGAGGCGGTCTTCGGGGCGCCGATCAAGGCCATCGCCGACATCATGGGCACCTCGTACGACTCGCCCTACGAGGTCGTGCTGTGCGGCGAGGCCCGGCGCCATCGGCTGGCCCGAAACGTCGACATGGGTGACTTGGCCCCACTCGACACCTTGGCCGAGGCGGACACCGTCCTGGTTCCCGGCATCGCCGAGCCGCTGGCGCCGCGCGGCGACGCGGTGCTGCAGAGCGTGCGGACGGCCTACGACGCGGGCGCACGGGTGGTGTCGATGTGCGGCGGCGCGTTCATCCTCGGCCAGGCCGGTGTGCTCGACGGACGCCGGGCGACGACGCACTGGCTGTTGGCTCCGGAGTTCCGCCGACTGTTCCCGCAGGTTCGGCTCGACGTGGACCGGCTCTACATCGACGACCCTCCCGTGCACACCTCCGGCGGCATCTTCGCCGCGACCGACCTCGCGCTGCACATTCTGGCGCTGGACTGCGGACAGATCGCGGCGAACGACGCGAGCAGACTGCTCGTCAGCGCGCCGCACCGTTCGGGTGGACAGGCGCAGTTCATCAAGGACTCGATGCGGCGCAGCGACACCTCGGAGATGGACCCGGTGCTGGAGTGGATCCGCGAGAATCTCGGTGGCCCGTTGACGCTCGGCCGAATCGCCGCGCAGGCGCATTTGAGCGAGCGGACCCTGGTGCGGAAGTTCCGCGCTGCGACCGGCACCAGCGTTCTGGAATGGGTGATCCGGGAACGCCTGAACCGCGCCAAGGTACTGCTCGAGGCCACCGATTTCCCGGTGGGTGAGGTGGCGGTGATGTCGGGGTTCGGCTCGACCGAGAGCATGCGCAGGCAGTTCGAGAAGTCGGTCGGGACCACCGCGGGGGCCTACCGGCGCACGTTCCGCACCGGGCCAGTGGGAAGGCCGCGCGGCCGGGTTCTAGCCGCCGGACTGGCGTGCGCGGTACGCCGCCACCGCTGTCCGATTGCCGCATGCCGTGCTGCAGAACCTACGAGAACGGTTGCGCGACAGGTCGAATACCATGCCCTCGCAACCAGGATCTGCACAGACGCTCAGCCGGCTCATCTCGTCGAGCCGGATGACGTCGATCATCGCCATGGCGGTTTCGACGGCGATGCGGGTGGCGAAGGATTGCTTGGGCGTGACGGCGTGCAGGTGCCAGTCGGCCTTTCCGTGGCGCACCAGGCGGGGGCGCGCGTCGGCTTCGTCGAGAAGCCGGTTCACCATGTCCACTGCCTCGTCACGAGTGCTCGTCAGCAAGGCACGGAGCACGGGCCGCAACTCTCGGACCGCGCTCAGCTCGGCCTGGTCACCGTCGAACCGACCCGTGTACTCGAACGCCCTGTAGAAGTCCGCGAGCTGTTCGACGGTGACCAGCGTGTCCGGGTCCTCCGCCGAATTGACGAGGGTGGTCGCTGCCCGCATTCCCATCTCGGTGTCATGGGTCAACAGCATGTTAGGACGATACTCCCGGCATCAAATCGATTGGCGCTGAACGGAACACCCTCACACCGGCTCCACCGCGGGATCCGGGAGTGCGACTTGCGGCTCGCCGAGTTTGACGACGATGACCCCAACCAGAATGAGCGCTCCCCCGGCGAGCTGAATGGGCGCGGGCGCCTCGTCGAGCAGCAGCCAGGCGAATACCAGCGCCGAGAGCACCTCGGCAAGGCCGACGAACGACGCGAGCCGCGAGCCGAGGCGCCGACTGGCCCCGATGCCGAGCACGTAAGCCAAAGCGGCCGTGACGATTCCGAGCGCGAGGATCGGGGCCCACCATGGCACCGTCGCGCCGACGTAGGTGACATCGGTTCGCGGCGCGGCAAACGGGATGATGCCGACGAGACCGGCGAGAAGCAGCAGGATTCCACCGCAGGACAGGCCACCCGCCGCCAGCACGATCGGCGGCAACCCGTTGCCCTCGTCGGCAGAGATCAGCCAGTAGACCGCGGCGCCGGTCATCGCACCGAGCGCCCAGAGCACCCCGATCGGCTCGACGTGGGCACCCGCGACCAGATTCAGCACGAGGACGAGGCCCACCGCGGCGATCACCGCGCCGACCAGGGTGAGCGGGCCGGGGCGCTGCCCGTGCCGAAACCACAGCCAGCCGATCACCGCGACGGGCGCGGTGAACTCGATCAGCAGCGCGACCCCGACCTCCATGTAGTTGACCGCGTTGAAGTACGCCAGCTGACACCCCGCGACCGCGAACGCGCCGTACGACGACGATCACGCCCAGGTTCTTCCGCACCAGGCTCCATCGCCCGCGCAACGAGATCACGGCCGGTAGAAGCAAGACGGTGGCAGCGATCAACAGGCGCGCGGTAACCGCCGAGCCGGCGGTCCAGCCCGCCTCGACCAGACCCTTGGCCAGCGGGCCCGAGAGGCCGAACGCTGCCGAGGACGACAGCGCGAAGATCAAGCCAGACCCGAGCCGCGGCCCAACCCTCGCAGGTGTCATTAGTCATCGCGGTCATGACTCATTACCGTAGGCGGCATACCGTCATGCGTCAACGAGACTTTTGCCCCTTACACGCCGGTGCCAGCCCGCTCAGCTATTCAGTGCCACCCCGGCGCGAATCAGCGCCTTGAACGCCGACTCATCGAGTGCGTCATCCACGCGAATGTCGATGGCACGCCTGGTGTTGCCTTCGAGGCTGGAGTTGAAGAGGCCGGACGGGTCGGCCAACGAGGCGCCCTTGGCGAAGGTCAGCTTCACGTAGTCCTTGTAAGTCTCTCCGGTGCAGATCATTCCGGCGTGCGACCACACCGGAACTCCTCGCCACTTCCACTCCTCGACCACATCGGGGTCGGCCTGCTTGATGAGCTCTCGGACCCGCGCGAGCGTCTCCCCGCGCCAGTCGGCCAGCTCCCTGATTCGTTGGTCTATCAGCCGGGCGGGAGACTCTGCCGTCCCATCCGCCGTGCTGCTCTTCTTGGCCGCCATGTCACGCCCCCTTGCGCTCGTTGATGCGAATCAGGGTGCCCGCGGGATCCCGGACCGCGCAATCGCGAACACCGTACGGCTGCTCGGTCGGCTCCTGCACCACCTCGACGTCGCGGGCCTGCAGCCGCTCGAAGGTCGCGTCGAGATCGGGCGTGGCCAGGGTGATGATCGCGTAGGTGCCCTTGGCCATCATCTCGGCGATGAGGCGGCGCTCGTCGTCGGTGATCCCGGGGTCCGCCGCAGGTGGGTGCAGAACGATGGCGACGTCCTGCCCTGGGGCGCCGACCGTGATCCAGCGCATCTTGCCTGCTCCGACGTCGAGGCGGACCTCGAAGCCGAGGGTGTCGCGGTAGAAGGCCAGGGAGGCCTCCGGGTCATCGTGCGGCAGGAATGTGTTGTTGATGGTGATGTCCATGACGGTCAGGCTAAGTGCGGCGCCGTGACCCACGCTTCTTGAT
Organism: uncultured Actinomycetota bacterium; assembly: GCA_963735245.1. Lineage (GTDB taxonomy): Bacteria > Actinomycetota > Actinomycetes > Mycobacteriales > Mycobacteriaceae > Mycobacterium. The sequence goes on along the minus strand of CAVTKI010000015.1, from coordinate 98,885 downwards.
TCCTGACCGGTCCGATTCGCCAACCACCGGGGCGTGCTGTCACGAATCGACGGGCTGTCCGGTCCTCACTGTCGATGTCGATGGAGATTGTCGACGGAGCCGACGGGATGGGAGAAGGCGTTGGACGTATACGAGGCGGTGACCAGCCGGCGGGCCGTGCGCGGATTCACCGACGAGCCCGTGTCAACGGAAGTGCTGGAGCGCGTGCTGGCCGCCGCGGCGTGGGCGCCGTCCGGATCGAACGTCCAACCGTGGCACATCTACGTGGTGACCGGCGCGCCGCTGGCCCAGCTCAAGAAGCTCGCCACCGAGCGTGTCGCCGCGGGCGATGGCTGGGATGAGCGGGAGTACGTGATGTACCCGGCTGACATGAAGTCCCCGTACGGCGAGCGCCGATCCGCATTCGGCAAGGAGCGCTACAGCGCGTTGGGCATCGAGCGTGAGGACTGGGAGGCGCGGATGAGGGCCGCCATCGCGAACTGGGATTGCTTCGGCGCGCCCGCCGCCCTGTTCTGCTACGTCGACCGCGACCTTGGCCGGCCGCAATGGTCCGACCTCGGGATGTATCTGCAGACCGTCATGCTGCTGCTGCGCGCCGAGGGCCTGCACAGTTGCCCGCAGATGGCATGGTCACAGGTCCGCAAGACCGTCGCCGAGATCGTCTCACCCCCCGACGAGCTGATGCTGTTCTGCGGCATGTCGATCGGACACGAGGACCCGACGGTGAACTACATCCGCACCGGCCGGGCGCCGCTCGCCGACACCGTCACCTTCGTCGAGGCATAGGGCGGCGGGTCACCTTGAGAATCGTCGTCATCGGCGGAACCGGCCTGGTGGGGTCGAAGTTGGTGCAGGAGTTGACCGAACGCGGGCACGACGCCGTCGCGGCATCTCCGCGGACCGGCGTGAACGCGCTGACGGGCGAGGGCCTTTCCGACGCGATCGACGGCGCCGCGGTAGTCGTCGACGTGTCGAACTCGCCGTCGTTCGAGGACGCCGCGGCGATGGAGTTCTTCGTCGGGTCGACGACCAATCTGCTCGCGGCCGAAGCAGATGGCCGGCGTCGGCCACCACGTCGCGCTCTCGGTGGTCGGCACCGATCGACTGGCCCCGCAGAGCGGATACTTTCGGGCCAAGCTGGCCCAGGAGAAGCTCATCGCCGCGGGACCGATCCCCTACTCGATCGTGCATGCGACGCAGTTCTTCGAGTTCATCAGGACCATCGCGGACTCCGCCACGATCGGTGACACGGTGCGTCTGCCATCGGCGCTCATCGCGCCGATGGCCGCGTCCGACGTCGCCGAGGCGGTAGCCGATGCCGCGGTCGGAGATCCGGTCAACGGGATCATCGAGGTGGTCGGCCCCGCGCAGTTCGATCTACCCGAACTCATCCGCACCGCACTCACCGCGCGCGGCGATCCCCGACGGGTCGTCGCCGACCCCGCCGCGCGGTACTGGGGCGTCGAACTCTCGGAGCGCACGCTGCTTCCGGCCGACGGCGCGCTGGTGTCCGAGACACACTTCGAGGACTGGATCCTCGAAGTCGCCGCGAAGGGTGGGCGAACCGACTCGCCAACAACCTGATTCGTCCCTGATTCGTCGCCAAGCCGGAACCTCGGTCACGACGGGCCGTCCGGTCCGTCACGGGCTATCGCAGATCGGTAAGCTTCCCTCGTCGAAGGGACGCGGAGTCTGATGGCGAGGAAGGGTGCGACGCACCGTCTGCGCGGGCGCGCCAGCGAATGCACGACGCTGCAGAACCTGCTGTCGAGTGCCCGATCGGCGAGCAGTCAGACGATCGTCCTGCGCGGCGAGGCGGGCGTTGGCAAGTCGGCCCTGCTGGACTACGTGTTGGACCAGTCCACGGGTTTCCGCGTTGCGAAGGTTGCGGGCGTGGAGTCCGACATGGAACTCGCATTCGCCGGGCTGCAGCAGCTCTGTGCACCGCTGCTCGGCCACCTCGACGAGCTCCCGGAACCGCAACGCGAAGCGCTGAACGTCGCGTTCGGCCGCGGCGTCGGTGCGACGCCGGACCGTTTCCTCGTCGGGTTGGCGGTGCTGAGCCTGATGTCCGCGGCCGCCGACGACGAACCGCTGCTCTGCGTCATCGACGACGCCCAGTGGCTCGACCAGGTATCGGTGCAGACCCTTGGCTTCGTCGCGCGGCGCCTGATGGCCGAGCCCGTCGCCCTGGTGTTCGCCGTCCGCGACGATGGCAGCGTGGCAGTGGCGATGTCCTGGCCGGTCTGCCGGAGCTGGTGATCGGCGGCCTGTCCGACAGCGACGCCCGCGAGCTGCTGGACAGCGTGGTCCCCGGGCGGATGGACGAGCGGGTGCGCGACCGCATCGTCGTGGAGACGCGTGGCATTCCGCTCGCGCTGCTCGAGGTGCCGCGAAACCTGTCCGCGGCGGAGCTCGCAGGCGGCTTCGGGAATCCGGGCATGCGCCGTTCGGCCGGGCAGATCGAGGAAGGCTTCGTCGAACGCATCCAAGCCCTCCCGGCTCCGACGCAACGGCTCTTGCTCGTCGCCGCCGCCGAGCCGGTCGGCGACGCCGCCCTGTTCCTTCGCGCGGCGGCGCTGCTGCACATTCCGGTCGATGCGCTTGCTCCCGCAGAGGCCGCGGGAGTGATCGAGTTCGGTCCCCGCATGCGCTTCCACCATCCGTTGGTGCGCTCGGCGACCTACCGTGCGGCAGATCTCAGCGACCGCAGGGCCGTGCACCGGGCATTGGCCGAAGCGACCGACCCGCTGACCGATCCCGACCGTCGGGCCTGGCATGCGGCCAACGCGGCGACGGGTCCCGACGATGCGGTCGCCGCGGAGCTGGAGAGCTCGGCCGGTCGCGCACAGAGCAGGGGCGGCGTCGCCGCGGCGGCGACGTTCCTCGAGCGCGCAGCGGCGCTGACGTCGGACCCGGCACTGCGCGGGTCAAGGGCGCTCGCCGCGGCACAGGCGAAGCGAGACGCGGCGGCGCCAGAGGCGGCGCACGAACTTCTCGCGATAGCCGAATTGGGACCGTTGTCCGCGCTTCAGCGGGCCCAGGTCGCCCGGATGCGCGCTCAGATGGAGTTCGTCCGCAGCCGTGCCGGCGAGCCGGGCGCTTTGAAGACGACCGAGGCGTCAGCGCAATTGCTCAGCGCCGCAAGGGGACTCGAGACTCTCGACGACGACCTGGCCCGCGAGACGTACCTCGAGGCGCTCGCTGCGGGCATGTACGCGGGTCGACTCGGCGAGCCGGGGCGACTTGCCGAGATCGCCGGCGCCGCCCGCGCAGCGATCGACCGGGTGCCCGAATTGCAGCGGCCGATCGACTTCCTGTTGAGCGGCATGGCCAACCGGATCATCGATGGTCCTGGTGCCGGTTCCGATCACCTGCGCTCCGCCCTGGAGCGCTGGCACGACCACTCACAGCAGGGCGACGGCAAACCCGTGATGTGGCCGTTCCCGATTGCGCAGGAATCCGCAGCGCACGAACTGTGGGACGACTTGGTCCTGCAGCAGATCGCCACCGACATGGTTCGGCGCGCACGTGAAACCGGTGCTCTCGCGGTGATTCCACCGGCCCTCGTGTATCGGGCAGGCGTCCATGTCTACCGGGGCGAATTGGTCACGGCGGCAGGGCTCATCGAAGAGGCCGCCGCGATCACCGCGTCGACGGGACACGCGCCGGCGCGGTACCACTCGTTGAACCTCGCGGCGTGGCGGGGGATCCCCGAGGACGCGGTGGACCTGATCGAGGCGGCCGCGGTGGACGGAATCGCAAGGGGGGAGGGCCGATTGGTCGGGTTGAGCAAGTTCACCTCTGCCGTCCTCTTCAACGGTGTCGGTCGGTACGAGGAGGCCTTCGCGGCCGCCCGTGAGTGCTGTGAGTACGAGGACCTGGGTTTCCACAGTTGGTGTCTGTACGAACTCATCGAGGCCGCGGCGCACCTCGGCGACCTCGAATCCGCCGCATCGGCCCTGCCGCGGTTCGCGGAGCGGGCGAGCGCGGGCGGAAACGACTGGGGGTTGGGCGCGGTGGCAGGTGCCCGGGCCCTTCTCGCCTCCAACGAGCACGCCGAGGCCCTGTTCGTCGAGGCCATCGAGCGTCTCGAACGCGCGAACATCGTGCTGCACCTGGCCCGCGCCCGGTTGTCCTACGGCGAATGGCTGCGGCGGGTCAACCGCAGGCTGGACGCCCGCCAGCAGCTCAACACCGCGCACGAGATGTTCACCCGAATGGGCGCCAAGGGCTTCGCGGAACGGGCGCGCCGGGAGCTGGTGGCCACCGGCGAGAAGGCCCGCAAGCAGCCGCTCGCCTCGGGCGACGAGCTCACGGCCCAGGAGTCCCAGATCGCCCGGCTGGCGGCCGACGGCCTGACCAATCAGGAGATCGGTGCCCAGCTGTTCATCAGCACGCACACCGTCGAATGGCATCTGCGGAAGGTGTTCGTCAAGCTCGGCATCACCTCCCGCAGGCAGCTGCGCACCATCTCGTGGGCCAGCTAGGGCTTCCCGGCCGCCCAACCAGTAGTCCGTCCACTACGGGTTCGAACCACGAACTTTCAAGGGTTCACTCCTGACTCGCAACCGCCAGGCTGATGTTGACCGCCAAAACGTGCGCTCACCTGCACGAAGGCGACTTCGGCGACTGGAGGTTCCTGATGACGACCGTGGCCAAGCTCGACAAGCGCCAGTACTCCGCCCCGCAGTCCACCGTCCACGTGCGACACCCACGAGGAACTCTGCGGTGGGGCACGGTGGGCCGGTACGCCACGGCGGACGGGACGCACGGGTCATCCGATCTGAACGACGCCGCGGAGATCTTCACGGCCGTTCGGCCCCGCCTCTTCGGCGTCGCCTACCGGATGCTGGGAGGCGTCGCCGACGCCGAGGACATCGTCCAGGACGTCTGGCTGCGATGGCAGACCTGCGACCGGGGTGCGGTGCGCGACGCCACCGCCTTCCTGATGACCGCCACCACCCGGCTGTGCATCAACACGCTCCAGTCCGCGCACGCTCGCCGCGAAACCCATGCCGGACCGTGGCTGCCCGAGCCGGTCGACACCGGTGCCGACCCCGCACTCGACGCCGAACGAGCCGAAGCCCTGAAGTTCGCCACCTCGATGCTGCTGGAAAAGCTGCCGCCGGCCGAACGGGCCGCCTACATCCTGCGGGAAGCGTTCGACTACCCCTACGAGCTGATCGCACAGGACGATTCGGGTGACCGACGTCAATGCTCGCCAACTGGTCAGCCGCGCCAGAAAGCACCTGGCCACCGACCGCTGCGAATCGACGAGTCCCGCCGACCGGCACCGGCTTCTGACGGCGTTCGTGACCGCCGCAAGAGCCGGGGACATGGCCGCGTTGGAGAACGTTCTCGTCTCCGACGCCGTCGCCTGAGCCGAGCCCGAGCCCGAGCTAGGCGAGGGTGAGCGGGGTTGGCGCATGCACGCGCGTGGGCACCGGCTCCCAGTGCGGCGCACCGGCTTCGTCGGTCATCACCCGCCCGAATGCCTGATCCCCGAAGTGGACGGCGAAGCCGAACGTGTCCGGCTGGGTGAGCTCGTCGAGCAATCGGCGCCGGGCGGTCAGAACCGCCGCCGAATCGGTGTCGGGCGCAGACCCCCAGTCGTGATGGGCCAGCTGGGCCGGAACGTGGAACGCATCCCCGAACGCGACCAGGCGGGTGCCGGAGGCCGAGGTCACGACATAGGTGGTGTGCCCGGGACTGTGTCCGGGCGTCACCAGCGCCCGCACCCCGGGAAAGATCGGTTCACCGTCGTCGATCAGGGTCGGCCCCGACACCGTCAACCGATCGATGATCTCCTGTGGCGGGGACGCCGGTCCGGTTGCACGGGGCTGCCCATTCGCTTGCCGCCACCAGGTAGCGAGCGTTCGGAAACGTCTTGGTGTACTGACCATCTGGGTGCGCGGTGAACGCCCACCCGACGTGGTCGCCGTGCAGATGGGTGAAGGCGACGGTGTCGACGTCGTCTGCCCGCCGCGCAAGGGAGCGCAGGACGTCGAGCATCGCTCCGCAGTTGACGGGGCCGTAGCGAGTCCGACCGGCGCTCGGGCCGAGACCGGCATCGATGAGCAGCGCGCGTCCGCCGCGCTCGATCAGCAGACCCCCTGCTGACATCACGACCCGGCCGTCGTCGTCGAGAAGCTCGCGGTGAGCCGACCAGTAGTCGGCGGGTACCGCAGGGAAGAAGTCGGCCGTGCGCAATGCCAACACCCCGTCTACGACGTAGGTCGCGACGGTGTCGCCGAAGTGCAACGACCGAACGGCAGACGGGTCTCGCAGACGCCCGGTCGAGAGGGCGTCGGCACTTCGCTTGGGCACTGCTTCTTCAATCACTGGTCGAGTTGTCCTGACGTGCACCGACTTTGCGTCGCCACTTGCGCAGCGACGGCCATTCCCCGCGCGGCGGAGGCCCGCTCAGCGTCTCCAGCCAACTGTTGCACACCTCCGCGATGTACACGTCGCCGCGGGAATCGATGGCCAACCCGTGCGGGTCCATGAACTGATCGGGCCCGTGGCCCTGTGCCGGCCTGCCGAATCGACCCAGTTCGGCGCCGGACCCGTCCAGGATCCGCACCACCGGGCCGAGGCCGGGCACACCCTTCTGGATGAGGTGCGGGCTGTGCTCGCCGATGTAGAGGCGCAGGTCCGGCCCGGGAGCCGCCGTGATGCAGACGGGTCGATGCAGATGCCATTGCTCGATGAACGTTCCGTCGGTCGCGAAGACCTGCACCCGGAAGTTCTCCCTGTCGCACACGATCACCCGGTCGTCGGCGGTCACCCAGATACCGTGCGGCAGGCTGAATTCGCCAGGATCCGCGCCAGGGCGGCCCCACGAGGCGATGTGCTCCCCCTCGGGGCTGAGGCGGTGCACCCGGGAGTTGCCGTAACCATCGGCGATGAAGAGCTCTCCGGTCAGCGGATGCACCGACACGTCGGTGGGGCGGTTGAACATCTCTCCGCTCTGCCACGGTGCGGCCTGTCCCCTCGTCCCCAGGCGGAAGACCAGTTCACCACCGAGCGTGCGCTTTTCGATGACGTGGGCACCGTCGTCGATGAGGAACATCGCGTCGCCGACGATGCGGATGCTGTGCGGTCGGGTGAACTCCGTTTCATCGGCGAGGGAGACGAGGAAGTTGCCATCGCGGTCGAACACCAGGAGCGGATGGCTGCCCCTGTTGAAGACGTACACCTGGTCCCAGGCGTCGACCGCGACCGATGTGGCGCTGCCCCTGAAGGTGATGCCGTGGGGGACCTTGGCCCAGTACGGGACCGGCTCGTAACACAGTCCGCTCACACCTGCGCCGCCGAATCGGGACGGACGGCGATGTTGATGGCCTTGGGCCGGGTGAACTGCAACAGGTCACTGACGATGCCCTGCTCGGTCCCGATCCCGGACTGCTTCCATCCGCCGAAGGGCACACCGGTGTAACGCGTCTCCACCTCGTTGATCCACACGTACCCGGCGTCGATCGCGTCGGCGACCCGCAGCGCCGTGTCGATGTCGCGCGACCACACGCTGGCGGTCAGCCCGTACTCGGTGTCGTTGGCCATCGCGACTGCCTCGGACTCCGTCGTCCACGTGGTGATGCCGAGTACCGGACCGAACACCTCCTCACGCCACAGTCGGGTGCCGGGGCGAACCCCGTCGACGACGGCAGGCGTCATGAAGGCACCGGCGGCGAGCTCGTTGTCGGCGCACTTCTCCCCACCGGTCAGCACGGTGGCGCCGTCACGGATCCCTGCCGCGATGAGGTCGAGCACCCGATCGCGGTGCGCGTGCGAGATGAGGCAGCCCATCTGCGTCTCGGGCGCCGAGGGCAGGCCGACCCGGATCTGTCGGACCCGTTCGACCACCTTGGCGACGATCGCCTCCTTGACGTCGGCGTGGATCAGCAGCCGTGAGGTCGACCCGCAGCTCTGCCCTTGCACGCGCATGTAGTTCATGCCGCGCACGATGGCCGTCGCCACCTCATCCTGATCGACGTCGGGGAACACCACGATGGGGTTCTTGCCGCCCAGCTCGAAGGTCAGCGACTTGATCAGCCCGGTCTCGGCGACGGTCCGCTGAATGGCGGCGGCGGTATGCGCCGATCCCGTGAACGTGATCCGGGGGACGTCCGGATGGCCCACCAGCGCGGCGCCCGCCTCGGCGTCACCGGGCAGGATCGCCAACAGACCGTCCGGCAGGAGGTCTGCGGTCAGCTCGGCGAACAGCAGGGTCGACAGCGGCGCCTGTTCGGATGGCTTGATGACCACCGCGTTGCCCGCGATGAGCGCGGGCGCCGACTTCAGACACGAGTAGTGCGTCGGGTGGTTGAAGGCCGTGATGCCGCCGACCACCCCCCACGGCTCCGGCTTGGTCAAATGCCACCCGCTGCCGCTGGCCGGGATGGTCCGGCCCTGCATCTCCAGCGCCGAACCCGCGAGCGCCTTCATGTACCGCGCGCCCTTGCGTGCGGTCTCCTGCATGGGGAACACCGGGCTGCCGGTGTCACGGGAATCCACCTCGCCCAACCGGTCGGCATTGTCGTGGACCCGCCGGGCCAGCTGCTCGACCACTTCGGCGCGATCCCGGATTGGCTTGCGCGCCCACGCCTTCTGGGCCTCGACGGCAAGGGCGACGGCCTCGCCGACCTGTGCCGCACTCGCCAGCCGCAGTCGCCCGAGAAGCTCGCCGGTCGATGGCGAATGGTCCTCGACGAGCGTGGCCTGGCCTTCGACGAAACGGCCGCCGATCCAGGGTCCGGCGACCCCATCGGCCCACGGGAACTCAGCGTTCATTCGGTTCTTCCTTTGGGGTGGAACGTCATTCGATACCCGGCTGATGATCAGGCGCTGACCCCTGCGGTGCGCCAGCGGAGCAACCGTGCCTCCAACTTGAGCGCGGCAACGTAGAGCACATAGCCGAGGATCAGGGTCCAGAGGATGCCGGCCAACAGCTGCGGCATCCGCAGCGTCGCCTGCGCGGTCAGGATGAAGTGACCGATGTCGGCGGCGATCAGCAGCAGCTCGGCGGTCACCGCGGCGCGGACGCCGCGCGCGAAACCCGTTGAGACGCCTGGGGCGATGTGTGCCATGGCGACCGGCAACGTCACCCGGCGCCAGAGCGCCATGCCCTCGAGCCCGAACGCGCGGCCCGTCTCGACGAGATTCTTGGGCACCTCCCGGATGCCGGTGATCGTGTTGATCACGATCACCAGCGCCACGTACGAGATGACGACGAAGACCCGGCCCCGGAATCCCAGACCGGTGTAGACGCCGATGATCGGGATCAGCATGGTGACCGGCATGGCGTACAGCGCGTCGACGAGCGGGTCGAGTGTGTTGCGCGCCCATGGGAACAGCGCGATCGCGAAGCCGAGGGGAATGCCGACGACGATGGAGATCAGCAGGCCCGTGGTGACGGTCAGTAGCGTGCCAGCGGTGTCCGCAAGCAGGCCACCGTTGGTGAGTGCCTGCCAGAGTGCGGGGAACACCTTGGTCGGGGGCGGGGTCGAAAAGTGCAGGGGGTCACTGCCGTACCACTGCCAGACGCCGAGGACCACCGCCAGGGACAGGATCCGCAGACCGATGCTGAACCATCGGGACTCATCAAGCCGCTTCATTGGCGGCCCCCTCTCCCCATGGCGACACGCGCCGTTCGGCGAGCTTGATCAGGAATGCGGTCAACCCGGCGATCACCGTGATCGCGATGACCAACGCGAAGAACGGTGGCAGGTCGCGATTTCGGCCGAGTGCGGACAGCACCCGGCCGGTGCCCTGCTGCACCCACAATTCGGAGGTGATCATGCCGCCGAAGGCGTTGGCCATCCCCAGCCGAAGTCCGACGAAGATGTGCGGCAGCGCCGAGGGCATGACCACCCGGGTGAACGTGCGCAGCGGGCCGACCCCGAACGCGCTCGCCGTCTCCATCAGCGTCGCAGGGACCGCGGCGGCGCCCGTTGCCGAGTACACGATGACGAAGAACACGCAGAACAGGAACACCACGACCACGCGGAATTCCAGGGTGACGCCGAACAGGATGATCAGCAGGGGCAGAACGGCGACGAGCGGCGTCACGAACAGTCCGCGGACGTACATGCCGATCACGTCGTTCACGACGCGCGACCGGCCCATGGCAAGCCCGACCGGAATCCCGACGACGGCCGCCAGCGCAGATCCGGCGAGCAGATGCCCGAGCGAAACCAGCACGATGGGCACTCGCCCGTCCCGAACGAGACCGACTGAGGCGCTGAGGATTTGCTCGACCCGCGGCAGATAGAAGCCACCGGCCGCGATCGCGGCGAGCTCGTAGAGGACGAGCAGCGCGGCCCAGACGATGGCCCGCTGCACCCACTTGTTCTGAAAGTTCATGCGCCGCTGCTCAACCGCGTGCTCTCTTCGGCCGAGCTGCGCAGGAGATCCCAGATCTGACCCTTCAGCTCACCGAACTTGGCGCTGGACCGCCATTCGGTGCCACGGGGCCGAGGGGCGTCGACCGCGATGTCCGCGACGATCCGGCCGGGCCGGGCCGACATCACCACGACGCGATCGGCGAGGAACAGCGCTTCGTCGATGTCGTGCGTGATGAACACGGCCGTCTTGGCCTCGGTCTCCCAGATGCGTTCGAGCTCCTCCTGCAGAACGACGCGCGTCTGGGCGTCGAGTGCGCCGAACGGCTCGTCCATGAGCAGCGCCTCCGGGTCGAGCACCAACGCGCGGGCGAGGCCGACGCGTTGTTGCATGCCACCGGACAGCTGCGCCGGGTAGTACTCCGCGAAGTCCCGCAGGCCTACCTTGTCCAGCCAGTTCTTCACCCGTTCGGCGCGCTCGGCCTTGGGCACCTTCAGCGACTCGAGGCCCAGTGCCACATTGCGTTCGATGGTGCGCCACGGCATCAGGTTGTGGCCCTGGAACACCATTCCCCTGCTGAGTGACGGCCGGTCCACCAGGGCGCCACCGGCGTAGATCTCACCCGAGTCCGGTTTGTCCAGGCCGTGGATGAGCCGCAGCAGCGTCGACTTGCCGCAGCCACTGGGCCCGCAGACCGCGACGAAACTGCCCTCTTCGATTTCCAGCGAGATATCGTCCAGCGCGACAAGCCTTTTGCCGTCGCGCTTCTTGCCACCGACCGGGAAGGTCTTGGTGACGTCCTTGACTTGGATGTACATGACTACTTACTGGTTCCCGATGAGCTTGAGCGCAGCCTCCATCGGGCGCTTGTCGAGCACGTCGGCGGGCTTCAGGTCGGTGGTGAGGATGCCCTCCTTGCGGCCGAGGTCGATCATGTACTGGATGCGCTCGTCGGTCAGGCCACCGTCGACCGGCCAGACGTCGTTGTCGCGGATGATCGGGAAGACCTCGGCGATGTCCTTGTCTGGTGGTGGCTCGTCGACGAGCTGCTTGACGGCAGCGGTGAACTTGGCCTGGTCGACCTTGAGTGCCCTGCTGGCCGCGATGGTCGATGCGACGATCGCCGACGCGGTCGCCTGGTTCTGCTCCAACCAGTCGGTCTTGGCGACCCAGGAGTCCTTCAGGTAGGACGGCACCTGCGAGTAGAGCCTGCCGATGATCGTGACGTCGCCCTTTTCCGCCTGCACCTGGTTGGCCTGCGACAGGTGCAGGCAGGCGACGTGCGCGTCTCCGCTGGCCAGTGCGCTCATCCGTTCGCCGCCCGACTCGATGACCGCTACGTCGGGCAGCGAGGACACCAGGAAGTCGGCGCCGTTGGCCTGCAGGAGCGCGTCGAAGATCGTGCGACTCGAGCCGCCGGGTGAGTCCGTCGCCACCACCACACCCGGCTTCTTGATGTCCGCGACGGACTTGATGCCGTTGCGCGCGGCCATCACGATGTCGTCGGTCAGGATGTAGGTGCCGAAGATCTTGAACGGCAGGCCCTGCTCGATCAGCAGCAGCTGGGCCATCGTGGACTGTCCCGCGAGCACGGTCTGGCCCGACAGCGTCGACTGCGACAGCGTCGAGGTGGAGTCGAAGATGGTGAAGTTGTCCTTCGTCACGTCGAGCCCGTAGGGCTTGCCGTACAGCACCGGACCGCCGATCTGCGGCAGATACGTCGGCAGCAGCGACGACGTGATGCCCATCTTCGGCGAGGCGATCACCCCGGCGGGTTTACCGTCCGAAGCCGCCTGCGCGCCATCACCTCCGCCGCACGCGGCGAGGAAGGCGGACAACCCACCGACCGACGCCACGCCTGCCGTGACGAGACCGGCCCGCTTCATGAAGTGCCTGCGGTCGAGTTCTACCATCGGTTTCTCCTTACCGAGCTAACGAGGTGAGCTGACGCCCCGTTGAAACGTTCCTGACATTTCGAGACTCTGACTGCTGACCACGTCGACCAAACACGGTCGGCGCGTTGAGCGGACCACTTCAAGGGCGCGCTTGAGCGCGTCGGCCAGCTCTGCGGGATCGGTGACCGGACCGATCCCTTCGACCCCCTGCGAACGCGCCAGTGCGGCGTAGTCGATCTCAGGGCGTTCGAGGCGGATGCCCTCGGGTGGCTCGGTGTAGTCGACGCGGCCGCGGGCTTTCGCCACCTCGGCTTGGTGCATCTCGTCCTTGCCGTAGGAGCGGTTGTTGTGCACGACGATCAACACCGGTAGTTCATGGTGCGCCGCGGTCCACAGCGCCTGAGGTGTGTACATCAGGTCGCCGTCGGACTGCAGGTCGACGACGAGCACGTCGCCGTCGCGTTGCGCCAAGGCCGCACCGAGGGACGCGGGCAGCCCGTAGCCGAGACCCTCGCCCCCGGACCGGCCCAGGTAACTCGATTCGTCCGTCATGCTCCAGAGCCGGCGGGGCCAGCCGGCCAGCAGGCCGTTCGAGACCTGGATGGATGTCCCCTCGATCAGGTCACCGAGGGTGCGGGCCACGTGCGCCGGGGTGATCTGCTCGCCGTCGGCCGCCTTCTCCGCCTGCGCCCGGTCCTCGGCACGTCGGCGTCGGTGCTCGGTCTGCAGCGCCTCCTGTCGCGCTGCGGCGGCTTCGGCTGCACGTTCGTCGTGGTCGCGGCGCCCGACCGCTTCGAGCAGTTCGACGAAGAGGGTGGTCGGGTCCGCGGTGAGACGTTCCACCTGTGCCGACAATCCTTCGATCATCATGTAGCCGCGGTGGCGCAGCTCGGCGAGTCCGATCGAGACGATGCGGGCGTCGGGTCCGGTCAGGTCGATGGTGGACCGGTCGCTGATGTCGACCCGGGTCAGACCCCACGCGACGTCGCGCAGTTCGACGGCCAGGACCAGGTCGGCGCCTGCGAGCGATTCCTCCCAACGCGCGGTCTGGTCGGCCCAATGGGTCGAGGGGATCGTTCGGCCGCCGAGGTCCACGACGGCGATGCCGAGTCGCTCGGCCAGTTCCGACAACGGCACCGAAAGGCCGGGCGCACCACGATCGACGACGATCACCGGGTTGCGCGCGGCGAGCAACGCGTCGGCCAACTCCTCGACCGCCGATCGCGGGGCGGTGACCGTGGTGATCGGCGGTGCGACCGGCCACGGCGCGATGCCGGTGGCGTCGGCTTCCTGCATCAGGACGTCGACGCCGATGTAGACCGGGCCCATCGGCGGGGTGAGCGCGATCCGCAGCCCACGGGCGATCGATTCGCCGAGCGCGCCGAGCGTCGACGGCTCGTCGTCCCACTTGACGAGGTCGCGGATCACGGCTGCTTCGGGATGCCCGGTGTGGATCCAGTCCTGCCACGGGCGCCTGCGCGTGGTGTCGCGGGGGCCGGTGCCGCCGATGACGAGGACCGGGACGGCGTCGATGTAGGCGTTGAACAGCGCCATGGCCGCGTGCTGCAGCCCGACCTGATCGTGGAGGAACACCGCCATCGGCTTGCCTGCCGACTTGGCGTAGCCGTGGGCAAGCGCGACCGCCACCTCCTCGTGGAGCACGACGATCGTCTCCGGAGCCCCCGGATTGAGCAGGGAGTCGTGCAGGCCGCGGAATGAGGCGCCCGGGTTCAGCGCGACGTATTCGATGCCCGCATCTCGCAGGAACTCGACGACCAGGTCAGACCCGTAGCGCATGAAGCTGCTCTTCCTTCCGCCTCGACGTCGTGCTGAGCCGATGTGAGATGGGTAACCCGGCTGCGCGCAGTTCGCGCAACAATTGGATCGAGTTTAGGCAATTTGCGCGCAGTTCCGCAATGGTTTTGGCAACTTCTGCGCGCAACACGCAGACTGGATCACACCGCGTCACCGCCCCGCGCGTCCTTCAGCTCAGCCCTGACCCACTTGGCCAGGTGGTTGAGGTCGTTGCTGATCGACACGAAGCCGAACCCGCGGTCCAGTGCGGCGCGGCCGCGATCCCGTCGTTGCAGTGCAGGCCCGCCGGAATCCCGCCCGCCGCGGCGGCCGCGAGGACGTCGTCGAGCTGCCCGCTGAAACAGGTCGTGCGACGGACCCTCTGCTGGCCGGTCGAACCCGAGCGCGAGCGCCAGATCGGACGGGCCGACGTACAGCGCGTCGACGCCGTCGACCGCGGCGATCTCGGCCGCGGCATCCAGCCCGGCACGCGTCTCGATCATCGCGATGCACGCCACCGCCTGGTCGGCGACCCGCGGCTCGGGACCGATTCGCAATGACGATCGCATCGGCCCGAAACTGCGCACACCGGCGGGCGGGTAGCGGCACGCCCGCGCGGCAGCCGCGGCTTCGGCGGCCGTGTCGACCAGCGGCACGATCACCGCCTCGGCGCCTGCGTCCAACGCCCGGCCGATCCAGGACGGCTCGTTCGACCGGCACCCGCACGACCCCCGATGTGCCCGTCGCGGCGAGCGCGGTCAGATTGCGGATGGCGCCGCCGTAGTCGATCATCCCGTGCTGCAGGTCGATGCAGACATAGTCGTAGCCCGGCGTGACCGATCCGTTCGGTCGCGACGGGGTTGTCGGAGGTCACCCAGTAGCCGATGCACGGCACGTTGTCGCGCAGACGCGACCGAAGAATTCGTTCATAGCTTTTCCTCGTTCATAGCCTTTTCCTGTTGTCGGGCCACTACCTGTTGTAGGCCGGTGCTGGGCCGTCCAGGTCGCGCCAGACCTGGTCGCACGCTTCTGACAACTGCTCCGGCAGCGGGCCGCCCTCGGCGGCACGGATGTTGGCGCGCAGGTGCTCCAGCTGCGACGCGCCGATCAGCACGCTCGTCACCGACTCGCGGCTGAGCAGCCAGCGGAACGCGGTCTCGACGAGACTGAGCCCGTGATCGCGTGACGCGGTGTGAAGGGTGTCGACGGCGTCGAAGATCCGGTCGCTCCAGTATCGCTGCCGATACATCTGGCCAAGCGGGTTGTCGCTGCCGAACCTGCCCCCGCTGTCGACCGAATCGCGACGATGCTTGCCGGTCAACAGTCCGCCGCCGAGCGGGTTGTAGACGATGTTGAGCATGCCTGAGCTGATCACGTACTCGGCATACTCCTGCTCGACCCGGCGGGCCAGCAGGTTGTACAGGGGCTGGGAGATCTCGGCGACCGGCCAGCCGGACGCGGAGGCGATGGCCCGCAGCTCGGCGATCTGCCAGGCGGCGTAGTTCGAGACGCCGACGTGGCCGACCGTGCCCGCACGGACCAGCTCGCCGAGCGCGGCGAGCGTCTCCTCCACCGGCGTGCTGCGATCGGGTTGGTGAAGGTAGAGCACGTCGATGTGCTCGGTACGCAGGCGTCGCAGGCTGGCCGACACGCACGTGCGGATCGCGGTCGCCGACAGCGGCGCCGCGTCACCGGCGTCGCTGGACCGGATGCCGACCTTGGTCGCCAACAGCATCTCGTCGCGGTGTCTGCCGAGCACGCGGCCGAGGATCTCCTCGGCGGCCCCTGCCGTTGTAGACGTTGGCGGTGTCGATCATCGTGATCCCGGCGTCGGCACTGACGGCGATCATCTCGCGGCGGTCGCCTCGTCGGTCTGCGAACCGAATGTCATCGTGCCGAGCACCAGCGGTGAGACCTGTCTCTCAGGGCCCGGCCCTGATCGTGGTCGGTCATGCGTTCACCCCTTCCTTCCCTCGTGCCATCGCGCCGCGGTCGTTCGCGGCGGCACCAGGCTCTTGCGCAGCACGACCATGTGCGGCTTGCCGGGACTTCAGCGCTTCGGTCAGAACGGCCTCGAGGCCGTCGTCACTCCCGTCGACCAGGGTCGCCTCGATGCCGAATGATGCGGCCAAGCCACGAAGTCCGGCCGGAACAGGTCGACGCCGCGTTGCTCGTCACCGTGCCTGTCCTGGTCGTATCGCAGCATGCCGTAGCCGCCGTCGTCGACGAGCAGCACGGTCACCGGCAGCTGCTCCTGGACGAGCACCGCCAACTCGCCTGGCGCGAACATGAACCCACCGTCTCCGCACACCGTCAGCACCGGTCGGTCACGCACCGCGCCTGCTCCGACCGACGCGGGCAGGGCGTAGCCGAGCGTCCCCCACCCGACCGCGTACTGCAGCCGCCGCGGGGTTTCGAAGAGCCCGTAGCCGCCGACCCAGTAACCGAGGATGGCCATGTCGACGACCACCGTGGCGTCGGTCGCGGCCCTGGCCGCGTTGATCGCGTCGAGCGTCCGCAGGGCAGGGCCGCCCGCACGATCCTCGCGGAGCCGCTGCCATGTCGCGTCGGCGATCCTCTTGACCGAGTCATCAATGGGCGCACGGGCTTCCACCTCGCCGGTCAGGGCGATCCAGCGCCAGCTTGGCGTCGGCCAACACGCCGACGTCGGGCTCGTAGTTCTTGACCAGATCGACCGGATCGCAGTTGATCGTGACCAGTTTCGGCGGCCGGGGCATCGTCCAGTTCCGGGTGCTGTTCGCGTCGAACTTCGTGCCGACGGCGACCAGCAGGTCGGCGTCGGCGACCAGCGCTTCGACCTCGGGCTCGTGCGGTGGCAGGCCGACCGCCACGGGTGGTCGGCGGCGATGACGCCGCGGCCGGCGAAGGTCGTGACGACCGGCGCGGCGAGCTTCTCGGCCAGCGCGACGAGTTCGTCGTGCGCATCGGCCTCGATCACCCCGCCGCCCGACCAGACCACGATGTTGGTCGCTTCGTCGACGGCCGCCACGGCGGCAGCCAGCTGGTCGCGGTCCGGCGTGATTCGGCTGCGGCTCGCCCACGGCGACCGGCTCGGCCTCCATGTCGAGCACGTCGGTCGGGATGTCGACGTAGACCGCCCCGCGTGGCCAGGTCATCGCCACCCGGCAGCCTCGGCGACCGCCTCGACCGCCGCCTGCGGCGTCGCGCGGCCGGTAGACCGCCTTGGCCAGCGGCTCGAAGATCGCAGCCTGGTCACGCGACTCGTGCAGCACGCCACGCACGACGCCCGGCCGGGCCAACTTCGTCGAGATCTCGCTGGCGATCATCAACACCGGCGTGCCGCAGGCGGCCGCCTCGCCGAAGGCGCCCGCCGCGTTCGCGGCGCCGGGGCCGGTCGTGGTGAGCGCCACCCCGAGCCCGCCCGTCGAGCGCGCCCAGCCGTCGGCCGCGTAGACCGTGGTCTGCTCGTGGCGGACCAGCATCAGCTCGGGCGCTTCCGGACCTGCGTCCCGCCAGAACTGCAGGTTGTGCACGCCGGGCAGGCCGAACGCGGTCCTCACGCCCGCCCGGCCCAGGATGTCCAGTACAGCTCCGCGACCGTCGTCACAGCGCTCCCTCCCCCAGCCGAAATGCCGCCAGCGGCTGTGTCTTTGGTGACCCGCCGGTTCGCCACGATTCGTAGGCGGCGCGTACCCGATCGGTGGGCGGGTAGAGACCGTCGAGCGGTTCGCCTGCCCGTAGCCGCATCGCGATGTACTCCTCGAGGCGCTCCTGCTCGCAGCCGAGCCCGCGATCTCGTCGGCCAGACCGGGCGGTACCGCGATCGCCCCGTCGCATCGGCGACGATCAGGTCGCCCGCCATGACCGTCACGCCCGAGCAGACGACCGGCTGGCCGATGGCGGCGATGTCGAACACTCCGAGCGCAGGTTCGACGTGAGACCTGCGGCACCTGAACCGCGAGTGGCACCTGCGCCAGGCCGGCGGAGTCACGCACCGCGCCGTCGCTGACCAGTCCCGCGACGCCCCTCGCCACCATTCGGGTGGCCATCAGGTCACCGATCGTCGCTGCGGCCGGATGACCCATGGCGTCGATCACGACGACGCTGGCCCTCGGGCACGGATTCGAGCATGTCCTCGAAGGCGCCGCGGCGCGCGCCCGGCGAGTCGGCGCGAGTGGGGACCAGGCGCAGCGTGAAGGCAGGCCCCGCGCAGTCGGCGCGGCCCCCGTACGAGCCGAGGCCTGCCATGAACTGGTTCCGGAAGCCGTGCCGCGCGAGGTGCGACGCGATGGTCGCGGTGCTGACTGCCCGTCCACAGCTGCGCCGGGTGCTCTGCGTTGAGCATTGGGAGGGGCCTTTCCATCGATGCGAACTGGCGGTCAGGCGAGCGGGACGAAACCCGGGCCAGCGGTCAGCGGATGAGCGCGGAGGAATCCTCGTCGACCTCGACGCCGATACCGGGCCGCTCCAACGGCTGGACCTGGCCGGCCTCGCTGACTTCGTAAGGCGCCGTGCACAATTCCGAGCGCAGGCCGTTGCCCTTCGCCATGTCGGCCTCGAAGTAGCCCCGGTTCGGCAGGCTCGCCAGCACGTGGATCGTGGCCGCCATGTTGATGCCGGTGATCGAGAGTGCGGGCAGAACGGCATCTGCATCGCCGCGGCCAGCGCCGCCACCCGCATCGTCTCGGTGATGCCACCGCACTTGGACACGTCGGGCTGGAACACGCGCAACGGCACCGTCCTCCATCAGCCGCTGGAACTCGTAGCGCAGATAGTGGTTCTCCCCCGCCGCCAGCGGCATTCGGGCGACCTTGGCCGCCTCGCGATAGGACCGGCGATCGTGTGGCGCGAACGGCTCCTCCAGCCAGCCGACCTCCAGTCCTCCAGGCCGGCAGCACGCGGACGGCTTCGGCGAGCGTGTACTGGGCGTTCGCGTCGGTCAAGATGACCAGGTCGTCCCCGAACGCCTCACGGACGGCGCGAACCCGTTCGACGTCGGCCGCGACCGAGTCGCCGACGCGGAGTTTGACGGCGGTGTATCCGAGCGCGACCACTGCTGGACCTCGGCCACCAGGTCTTCGGGGGGTTGGTAGCCCAACGAGACACCACCCGCGTATGCCGTGATCGGCCGATTGTCGCCGCCGAGAAGCTTGTAGAGAGGCCAGCCCGCGGCCTTGCCCCTGATGTCCCACAACGCAAGGTCGAGCCCGCTCAGCGCGCAGACGCTGCCGGACCCCATCCCATGGGTAGCAAGCTGATTGGTGTAGACGTGCTGCCAGATCCGCTCGGTCTCCGAGGCCTCCATGCCCTCGACCAACGGGGCGAGCGTGTGGTTGACGAGTGCCTCCATCGCTGCTGCGGCCCGACAGTGATGCGCCTCGCCGTAGCCGACGAGGCCGCCGGCGGTGGTCACCTTGACGACGACGGCCTCCCGCTTCATCGCCAGGCCCAATCCGAGCCGCACCGGCTTGGCGAGCGGCACGGAGCACGCGAAGCCCTCGATCTTCGTGATCGTCAAATCGCTCATACCCGACCATCCTCTCCGTGCGTTTCCGGGCAGAACCGGTCGACCAACTCGGTGACGTCGGCCAGAACGGCAAGTCCGCCAAGCACATCCAGCGCTCCGCGGGCATGTGCCTCACCCATGTTGGCGGTGGCCAATCGCATGAACTTGGCCTCCATGTCGACGACGGCCGGTCGCCTGCGCGGGTGGCCGCGCGGGAAGTCCGACTCCAGCTGGACGATCCCGCCGCCACGCTGGCTGATCCGCAGCCGGGTCTTCAGCTTGTCCGGCCATGCCTGCGTGAACGCGTGGTCCTCGTGCACGGCGATCTTGGTCATCAGCGTGCGAGTGTCCTGGTCGGCCAGGTGTTCGTCGTCGAAACTCTGCTCGGTGATCGTGCCCTCGCGGAGCCCGACCGCCAGCAGATACGGCAGGCTGTGGTCGGCGGTCTCGCGCGACTGCGGGTTCCACTTCTGCGGCTCGTTGCCGATCTCGTCGTACGACGACCAGTAGGTCCATACGTCGATCGCGTCGATGTCGTCGACCACGACCCTGTCCCGCAGCTCGAACATCAGCTCGAGCGGCGCCTGCCCGTTGAACTCGGCCGGAAAGAACTTGATCGCCGACTCCGACACGATCCACGGGTCCGGGGGGCCGAACGAGCGCACCTGAAACGGTCCGGTCACCTGGGCCCACAACCCGTCCTTGCCCTCGAACGCCTCGGTCGGGCCGGTCATGCCCTCGGCGGCCAGGAAGGCGCTGAAGAGTCCGAGCCGTGCCGACGACGCGGTCGCGGCACCCTTCCACATCGACAGCTCGCCTGCGCGCGTGGATCGGGTGGGGACGTTCATCGTGACGACGAGGTTCAGCGCCTCCTCGGTGCGCTTGACGTCCAGGTCGAGCAGCCTCGCCGCACCCATCGCGGTCCCGATCCCGATCAGCAGCCCCTGATCCCAGCCGCGGGCACGCACCGAGAGCTCCTTGGCGATGACGCCGAACGCCTCATACCCGGTCACCACCGAGGCGAGGAAGTCCGCGCCGTTGGCGTTCCTGGATTCGGCGAGCGAGAGCAGGAACGGGATCATGTCGCTGGGATGCCCGGCGGTGACGCCCATGTAGGTGTCGTTGTAGTCCAGGTAGCGCGTGGCGATGCCGTTGGCGAAGCCCGCCGCCTCGACGGTGGTCACGATGTCGGTGCCGAGGACGCGCGCGCCACACGACGAGGAGTCGCGGCGCGCCAGCGTCTGCGCTATCCGTGCCGGCGGGCTCGTCCATCCGCCCGACAGGCAGCCGAGGGCGTCGATCACCCTGAGCCTGGCGTCTTCGAGCGCGACGTCGGGGATGCTCGTCGCGTCCAGGCGAAAGCACCGCTCGGCGATCGCCGTCGACGTGGCGTCAGCCATGTTCACAACCGCGTTCGAAGGCTTGCATGACCTTGGCCCTTCCGTCACCGGTGCGCAAACTGCGCACCTATGTCGTCACTGGACACTAATTGTGAGTGACTTACTGCGCAATATGCGCACGAATCTTTGCGCGCTTCGCGCAGCCCGAGTAGTGTCTCGAGCATTGCACCCCCTGATCACGCCTTCACCGAGCCCTGAAGATGATGGACATGAACGGTTCTCTTCATTTGATCGCCGATGACCTGACCGGCGCAGCAGACACCGGCGTGGTCTTCGTCCGCTCGGGACGATCGGTGACGCTGTTCCTGCAGGCGGCCCAGGCCGGTCGGCGGTCGCCCAGCGACGGGACGTCGGAGA
This sequence comes from uncultured Actinomycetota bacterium, assembly GCA_963735245.1. Taxonomy (GTDB): domain Bacteria; phylum Actinomycetota; class Actinomycetes; order Mycobacteriales; family Mycobacteriaceae; genus Mycobacterium. The sequence goes on along the minus strand of CAVTKI010000015.1, from coordinate 77,607 downwards.
TCACCGTCGTCGACACCGACACCAGGGAGTCGTCACCCGAGCTGGCCGCGCGCGTCATCGCGGATGTCGCCAACGAGATCGCTTCGGGCCGTGCGGTGTTCAAGAAGATCGACTCGCTTCTGCGCGGCAACATCGAACAGGAGCTGGCAGCGCTGTGCACGGCACTCCCCGACCGGCTCGTCCTGGTCGCCCCGGCGCTGCCCGCACTCGGCCGACACACCCGCGGCGGCGTACAACACGCCGAAGGCCTGCCCGTCCACGAGAGCGGCACGTGGACCGGCGAGGAGGTATCGGCGCCGCGGTGCGTCGACGACCTCATCCCTGGCACGATCGTTCGCCTTGAGGCGGTTCGCGGCGATCCCGACACCCTCGTCGACACCTTGTCGGGCATCGCAGACGACCGGCTGGCGGCGCTCTGCGATGCCGAGACCGACGAGGATCTGCGCGCTCTCGTTCGAGCGGCGGCGGCGACCGGACGCGACGTGCTGTGGGTCGGAACCTCTGGACTGGCAAGCGCTTTGGCCACCGAGAACGGCCACCGAAACGGCCACCGATGCGGGCGCCGTGCCGCGAACTCCGCCCCCCAACGGGGCGAACGGTACGTCGCGATCCTCGGCAGCATCGCCCCCCTGGCACGGCAGCAGGCCGCGCGTTGAACCAAGCGGGTGCCGCGTGGGCCGACCTGCCCGCCGACGTCCTCGTCGGATCCCCCGCCACGCTCGCCGATCGCGTCGCGACGATGGCAGCCGACGGCGACCTGGTGGTCACGGTGTCCGGGGACGTCCAACTCCGACAGCGCGACGCCGTCGCACGGGGATTGGCGCTCGCCACCGCAGGCGTTGCGGCCCATGCCCCTCGGCTCTTCGTCAGTGGCGGCGCCACCGCCCGCGCCGTGCTCACCCACCGTGGGGTGACCCAGCTCGAACTGATCGGCGAGCTCGAACCCGGGGTCGTCATCTCCGTCCCCGACGACGACGCGAGCACGTACGTGATCACCAAGGCCGGAACGTTCGGCGATTCACACAGCCTGGTCCGAGTACTCGGCGCGACCATGAAGAGAGAGGCAACAGCATGAGCCCAGCACCGATAGTCGGCATCACGATGGGGGACGCCGCCGGTGTAGGTCCGGAGGTCACCGTCAAAGCCCTTGCCAGCCAGGACCTTGGCGATATCTGCCGGCCGGTGGTCGTGGGAGACGTCGCGCGGCTGCGCCGCGCGGCGACGATCTGCGGGCTCACCTCGCTCGCGCTTCAACCGGATCGACCACCCGTCCGCCGCCCGCTTCGAACCCGGCGTCATCGACGTCGTCGACCTCGAGCTGATCCCCGACGATCTCCCCTTCGGCGTGCTGTCGGCCACGGCAGGTGACGCGGCGTTCCGTTATCTGGAGCGCGCCACCGAGTATGCCGTCGAAGGTTCGATCGACGCGATCTGCACCGCCCCGATCAACAAGGAAGCCCTGCACGCGGCCGGGCACATATTTCCCGGGCATACCGAGATCCTCGCGAAACTCACTGACACCGAGGAAGTTTCGATGTTGCTGTCGGGCGAGACACTCAAGGTCATCCACGTCACCACGCATATCGGCTTGATCGACGCCGTTGCCAAGATCGAGCCCGGTCTGGTCTACCGCACGGTCAAACGCGCCTACGACATGCTGGTCCGGGCCGGAAACCCCAACCCGGTCATCGCCGTGTGCGGCATCAACCCGCATGCGGGCGAGAACGGGCTCTTCGGGCACGGCGAGGAAGAGGAGAAGGTGATCCCCGCCTTGGAGAAGGCCCGGGCAGAAGGCATCGACGTCCTGGGTCCGGTGCCTGCCGACACCGCCTTCTTCAGGGCCACCCGAGGCGACTTCGACCTCGTCGTCGCGATGTATCACGACCAGGGCCACGCGCCCGTCAAGGCTCTCGGCCTCGACGCGGGAGTCAACATCACCGTCGGGTTGCCGGTCATCCGCACCTCGGTGGACCACGGCACGCCTTCGACATTGCTGGGACCGGGGTCGCCGAGGAGCTGAGCATGCTCGAGGCGTTGCGGGCCGCCGTCCGGTTGAGCCCCAAACGCACTACTCTGGGCGCCACCCCGGACGCCCAGTAGTGGAGGTGAGCATGCGGGCGGTAGAGCGACGCGCCGAGATCGAACGCGTGCTGTCCCTCGATCGTCAGGTCGGGGTCGACGACCTGGCGAAGTTACTGGGCGTCACGGCCTCCACCATCCGTCGCGATCTCAGCCATCTCACCAATCAGGGTGTGGTGACGCGCACGTACGGCGGCGCGGTGATGTCCTCGGGCGGCTCGCCCGAGGAGCCGTTGTGGCAGCGGTCGCAGGAGGCGCGTGCCGAGAAGGATGCGATCGGACGTTGGGCCGCAAGCCAGGTCGCCAGCGGCGAGACCGTGATCCTCGACGCAGGGACCACCGTCGGACGGCTCGCCTATCATCTGCGCAACCGAACGAACACCCGGGTGATCACCAACGGCCTCACCTCGATCCTCGAGTTGAGCAACGCCCTCGGGATCGAGCTCGACGGTGCTGGGAGGCGAAGTCCGGCACATCAGTCAGGGTCTGGTGGGCCCGTTGTGCGAGGCGACGCTGATGAGGCTGTCCGCCGACCGCGTCTTCCTCGGCGCCGACGGGCTCGACGCCGAGCGCGGCATCTGTGAGGCGAGCACCGTCCAGACCCGACTCAAGGAAGTCATGATGACCAGGGCGGCGAAGACCTACGTCCTCACCGACAGCCGCAAGCTCGGCCAGGCACCGTTGACGGCATGGGCACCCCTGGACAGACCGTGGACGCTCGTCACCGACGACGGCGCCACCGACGATCAATTGAAGGACTTCTACGCCCGCCCGCACGTCGAGGTCGTCGTCGTCCCCACCATCCGTGACATGGCCTGACCCTCAGGCATTCAGAAAGCGCTTAGATGACCACGAGCATTGACACCAGCTACAGCCCACGCACCGGTGAGATCAACGGCACGGTGGACAACACCGCACACCTCGAGACGTTCGTCGCGGCCGCCGAGGCGGCGGCGCCCGTCCTCGCCGTCGCGTCCCCGTCCATCCGGGCCGGATGGATCGAAGCGGTGGCCGACGCGATCGACGCCAACTCCGAGGACCTGGCCAGTCTCGCCGATGACGAGACCGCCCTCGGATTGCCAAGGCTCACTGGTGAAGTCGCCAGAGCCGCAAGCCAGCTGAGGTTCTACGCATCCGTTGCGCGCGAAGGCTCGTACCTGCAGGCGCGGATCGACCGGCCGACCAAGACCACACCCGCGCTCGCCCGTGTCTCGGTTCCCCTCGGACCGGTCGCGGTGTTCGGCGCCAGCAACTTCCCGTTCGCGTTCAGCGTGCTCGGCAACGACACCGCGTCGGCCCTTGCCGCCGGCTGCCCCGTGATCGCCAAGGCCCACCCGGCCCACCCGCTCACCAGCGTGCGCACCGCTGAACTCGCCGTAGCGGCGCTGAAGGAGGCGGGCGCTCCCGACGGAACCTTCGCGCTGGTCAGCGGATTCGACGCGGGAATCCAACTCGTGCAGGCCCCCGCGATTGCCGCGGTCGCCTTCACCGGGTCGGAGGCGGCAGGCCTCAGCCTGTGGCGTGCGGCGAACGAGCGCGACACGGTGATCCCGGTATACGCCGAAATGGGCACCGTCAATCCGGTGGTCGTGACGCGCGCCGCCGCGGCGAGCTCCATGGCCGACATCGCCCGTGGCTTCGTCGGCTCGTTCACGCTGGGCTTCGGTCAGTTCTGCACCAAGCCCGGTCTGCTCTTCGCCCCGGCGTCGGCCAACGCACCCGAGGCGGTCGCACAGGCGTTGCGTACCGCAGCGCCGTCGGCGCACATGCTGACGAAGAACATCGCCGAGCGGGTCACCGTGGGCATCGACGAGTTCCTCGGCGCGGGTGCGAAAGTCGTCGAGACGGTGCCTGCACCACCCACGGGATGGGCAGCGCCCGCCGCCGTGCTCACCGCGACCCTCGCCGACCTCCGCAGCAGCCCGCGGTTGCTGGCCGAATGTTTCGGCCCCGTCGTCCTCGTCGTGGAGTACGACGATGACGATGGGGACGACGAACTCCATCGGACTCTGGGGGTCCTCCAGGGCGCCCTCGCCGCCGCGGTCATGGCTCCTGATCCGGACGACCCGCAGGTACCTGCGCTTCTGGAGCGATTGATCCCGAGAGTCGGGCGGGTGACCGTCAACGACTGGCCGACGTCGGTGGCCTGGCAATGGGCCCAGCAGCATGGTGGGCCATGGCCCGCGACCACGGACCCCCGGACCACGTCGGTGGGCGCGGCGGCCCTTGATCGGTTCGTCCGGCCCATCACCTATCAGAGCGTCCCCGAGCCACTGCTGCCCCCGCCGCTACGGGACGCCAACCCGTGGGGTGTGCCCCGGCGCGTCGACGGGCATCTCGACCAAGGGGTCTCCTGAGCCTGCGGTCACGCCAAGTGGACGTGGGGTGCCTGCGTTTCCTTGCTCCTGATCGGTCGGGTCACCTGTTTCGCGACGCATGACGGCAGGCCCTCCGTCGCGCGCGCCGTCTTGTCCCGATAGGCGCTCGGCGGGATCCCGACCAGCTCGGTGAAGCGGGTGCTGAAGGTCCCCAGTGACGAGCATCCCACCGCGAAACAGACCTCGGTGACGCTGAGGTCACCGCGACGCAGCAGCGCCATCGCCCGCTCGATCCGCCGCGTCATCAGGTACGAGTACGGCGACTCGCCGTAGGCGAGCTTGAACTGGCGGCTGAGATGCCCGGCCGACATGTTCACCCCGCGGGCCAGGGCCTCGACGTCCAACGGCTGCGCGTACTCGCGGTCCATCCGGTCACGGACGCGGCGCAGCAGCGCGAGGTCGCGGAGGTGCTCGGCTTCGGTGGGTCGGCTGGCCACCTGCGCGATGCTGCCACGTCGTCATGGAGTTGCCCAGCACCTCAGCCGTTTTCGGCACCGGTAGCCGGGTGTGAGTGCTGAGTACCCTCGGGTTCGGGGCAGCGACCGCTGTCAGGACCCTCCACATGCTGCCGGCGGTGACGATATGACCAACCCCTATAACACCTACGAAGCCGGTGTCCGGGTACAGGAGTCGGCCCGCGAGTGGAGCAAACTGCAACTCGGTGCGTTGGGATTCGTCGGCATCTGTGGCGTCCTGCGCGGGGACGCAGGCTCGGGACGCCCGCTCTGGCTTCAGGACCTCAGCGGAATCGCGGCGCTCGCAGGCCTGGTGCTGGCTCTGCTGGCAGTGACGCTCGTCGGAACGTCCGCGTTCCCGCTCGCCGCGGCCCCCGCCAATCCGACCTCGGCCGCGCGACGGCTGCGGGTGGGAATCGCGGTGACCTTCGTCGCAGTGGCCTGCACCGCGCTGTCCGCAATGACCATGTGGTGGCCCGACCGCGGGAGCACCAAGGCGGCCAACGCGGCTGAACTGGTGACGGTGACGACGAGCTCGGGCTCGGCATGCGGCACGGTGCTCGACAGTGCCGGTGGATCCGTCGACCTCGAGGTGAACGGCGAACGAGTGCGCCTGCCGCTCAACCGCTTGCAGTCGATAAAACCGGTCGACGCCTGCTGACTACCAAGGTCGTCGCAGCCAACCCAACGGCGAGGGTCGTCGCGGACGGGCCGGTGTCGGTGCCGCCGAACGCCGGACCAGGCGGCACATCACGCCGAAGTGATCGGATGGAAAGACTCGGGGGTGGCTGCTCGAAATCGGTTGGGTGCCCAGCAGTTCGATGCTCGCGGCCGCCCATCGCTCACCCTTGAGGAGCACGCGGTCGAAACGCACCTGCCTGTCCTTGTTCTTGCTGTCGAAACGCATGAGGTTGATGGACGTGTCCTCGGTGAAACCCTCGTCGTTCGGCCGCAGCATCGGCCACACGTCGCGGTAGGGCGCGACGATCCGCGCGTTCTCGTGATCGCGCATGTTGAAGTCACCCAGGACCACCGCGTCGTCGGCCGATCTGAGCGCCAGGAACAGTCGGCGCAGCTGCCTGGCACGCAACCGAGCCGATCGCTTCCCGCTGTCGAGGTGCACTGAGCAGACGACCAGTGGGCTGCCGTTGATCGTGAACTGCGCCTGCAGGAATCCGCGTGACAGGCGTGTGGGCAGCCGCGTGTAGGTGACGTTCGCGGTCGGCAGTCGGGACAGCATCAGCATGCCGTAGTTGCCCACCGAGTCGCCGACGACCGCGGCCCGGTAATAGTGTTCGCGGATCCACGGCTGGGCCAGAAGGACATTCAGCGCCGCCTGGGTGATTTCTTGAAACACCATGACATCCGGCATTTCCCGACGCAGCAGGTCGGCGATCGCGCGATAACGCTCTTCGGCGAAGTAGTCGTCGAACCAAACGTTGAACGTGACCAGGGTCAGGTCGTCCCGATCGACGGGCGTCGCCTCATCGACGCCAACCCACCGATTCGACGAGGCGTCGTGCATCCCGACCTGTACGGGACGCCGACGACGGAACACGGCAGCCATACTCCCACCCGGGCGGCCATGATCAGTGCGAGTGTCAGCGTGAGGTGTCCCCGCCCACTCTGCGCGCCGGCGTCCGTTTGGGAGGATCCGAACCCCGCGGCGGGATCCCCACGATGCCGGTCGGGGCAGAACGACGCGTGGTCCGTGGCGTCGTCGGGGCGCTCGGGCCGGACGACGGTCGGGTACGACCGGTGGTGGCCGGGTCCTGCGCCGACGGGGTGCGCGGAGCGGACGGCTCGGACACGGGTGGATCGGGCTCGAACGTCACCGGCGGCGGCGCGGTGACGATGGGAGTCTCTTCGATCGGGCGGGCGCCGGCAGCAGGGGGTGCCGCTACGGACGGCGTGCTCGATTCCGGGGGCACCACCGCCGGCGCGGGTAGCGGGCTGGTCTGGGTGGGACTCGGTGCGCTGCCAGGCGTGTTGCTGACCGGCTGCGGTGCCATTTCCGTCGCGTCGGTCGGGATGACGTCGGCGTTCTGTTCGTGCAGAACGGCGATGGTCAGCCCCAGTGTGGCGATCAGCGTGCCCGCCGCCAACACGATCATCAGCGCTGCGCGCCGCCCACGGCGTCGACGGACATCGGGGGCCGGGGCGGGGTCCGGGTCGGCCGGGATCGGACCGGTCGACGGGGTGAGCTGCACTTCGCCGAGCGTGCGTTCGCGTAGCCATCCTGGCGCGGGGATGAACACCGGAGCGCCGCCGAGCAGGGCGACGGGGCTGACCATGCGTCGCCGCTCCTGGTCACAGGCGGGACAGGACTCGATGTGTCGGGCGATTCGCTTCCGCATCAGCATGCTGAAGTGCCCGTCCCAGCCCTCCAGGATCGAGGCGAGTTCGGGGCATCCGCCGCCGGTGTTGCGGGCGCGACGCGAGACCAGCAGCGCGCCGAGGGAGCGTTCGACTGTCTCACGCAGCCGGTAGGCCATCTTGGTGGCGTTGGTTGGGCTCACTCCGAGCGCTTCGGCGAGGTCGGGCCCGTCGAGGCCGTGGCGGTAGACCAATTCGAGGACAGCACGGTCGCGGTCGGACAGCCCGCCTGCGGCCTCGGCGATCAGATCGGCGAGTTCGGTGCGGGCGGCCAGGGTGTCCGGGCCAGGTTCGTGCGACACGGCGTCAGGCAATTCGTCGGAGGGTGTCTCGCGGCGGCGTTCCCGGATGCGGCGCAACGCCTCGTTGCGGGCGATCGCGTAGAGCCACGGCCGCAGCTTGTCCGGTTGTTGCAGCTGCTGCAGCCGGGTCGCCGCGATGCAGAACGTGTCCTGGACGCAATCGGCGGCGCCGTCCCGATCGCGCAGCATCCCCACGCAGAAGTCGTGGAGTCGGTCGGCGTAGCGGTCGTAGATACCCGCGAAGGCCGCACGGTCGCCCGCCGCCGCAGCTCGGGCGAGATCCGCGTCGGTGCCTGCTGGGCCAACGATGTCCCAGTTGGGTACTGCCGTCATGACTGTGCTTCCCATGACAGGATCTGCCATTTCGACCAGGTCTGCTGGGCATTCGCAAGACCGAAGCATGCCCACCACGGCTGTCCCGGGATTTCTCAGTGATGTGCGGCTGGGAGTGTGTCGGGACCGCCGAGCCCTGCGCGGCTACCGGGGTGGGAGAACGCCGGCGGGTCGGGCTGCGGGTTGAATGCCCGTGCCGCAGGCAGGTCGTTGGGGTTGCCGATCCCGACCGTGTTGCCGGGTCCGATGTCGGACACCGCGTGCGCGGTAGCCGCGCCGAGGAGCAGCAAGACGGGTGCCGCGGCGCAGGCGATTGCAGTGGCGGCGAGGTTCGCGTGGGCGTGGGTGATGGACATGACGTGCTCCCCTACCTGGTTGCGGCCCCCGATGGGTCGCGCTCACGGGTAAGAGCAGCCGCAATACGAGAGTCGGACACTTTTTCTCCAGGGAATTTCGGGGCCAGGGAGTCAGTCGGTAGCCCCGAGCATCGCGGCGGCGCGCAGACCGGTGGAGTAGGCACCGTCGGCGTAGCCGGTGCGTTCCACCTCGGTGTGCTCGCCGGCCAGCAGCAGCCGACCGTGCGCCGGCTGACCGAGCGACTCGAACATCGCCTCATCGGCACCCGGCGCATAGTGCGTGTACGCGCCGCAGGCGAACGGATCGTGCGCCCACCCCGTCACCACCGTCGCAATGGGTTCCGGCACCGGATGCCCGACCACCTCGGCAAGGATCTCGACGAACCAGGCCACCGCTTCGGTCGGCGTGCGGTCCAATGCGTGCGGCGTCAGGCTGTGGAACAGGTGTGCGCACAGCACCGGACCGGCACCGAAGGCGTCGAGGTCGAACACCCACAGCGCGGGCTCGGTGTCCTCGGACGGGAACACCATCAGGTGCGTGATGCCGTCCGCACGCCAGAAGGCCGACTCGAACCGCAGCGCGATCTTCTCGTAGCGGCCGAACCCGAGCGCGGCGACCGCCGCCTGCATCGGCTCCGGAAGTGGCGGCTCGAATCGCGGGCGACCCCGCTTGAGCACGCCGAGCGGCACGGTGACGATCACGTGGGAGCCGGTCTCGACCGAACCGTCGGCACAGGTCACCCGAATCCCGTCGGCGTCCACCCGCACCGCGACGGCCTCGGCGTTCAACGTCACGTCGAGCCCGGCCGCCAACGCGTCGACCACCGACCGGTAGCCGTTCCGAGGCAGGTCGCCGAACAGGTCGCCCCCGTATTGCTCCTCGTAGCCGAACCCGGCCAGCGCCTGGTTGTCGATGCTGTCCCCGGCGTCGGCCTCGATCTCGGCGAGCAGCCCCTGGCGCGCCCGTCGAGCCTCGGCACCGACCAACCCCCGCTCGGCGATGAACGCCTCGATCGCGTCGCGCGCCATCGCGTCGGGCGGAAGCTCGTCGCGCAGCGTCTCGACGGTCTGCTCGAACGCGTCGAACACCTCGCGGAACAACGTCTCGATCTCGGCGCGGTCGAGGCGCCGGCGTTCGACCCTGTCGTAGGCCGTGAGTGACGGTATGGGGTCGCCGGGGTCGCGCGCGATGCCGTACTCGGCGCACAGCGATGACATCGGGTTGCCGATGGGGTGGTGGATCCACGAGCCGCCGAGGTCCACCGGTATCCCGGCGAGGTCGATGGTGTGCAGCCGCCCGCCGACCCTGTCGCGGGCCTCGAGCACCACATACGTCGATGCCCGCACGGCGCAGCCGCGATGCCGCCGCCAAACCCGCGATACCGGCACCGACGACGACCACTCGATCGACCGGTCGAACCACGTCACCGTCCATGTCAGGCCTCGAATCTCAGTGCGGCTTCGAATTGCTTCGCGAAGGCGAGGTGACCGGGAGCGTCGAGCTCTTCGGCCAGATCGCGGTATTGGGTGATGAGTTCCGAGCCGATGACCGTGTCGCCGACGGCATTGGCCAGCAGTGCCCTGCAGCGCAGTAGCCACAACTGCACGGCAGGCCCGGGCACCGCGGGCAAGTCGTCCTCGAACCTCGTGACGATGTCCTGCGCCTGCGCTACGCCGTCCGATCCAGCTTGGGAGGTGAGCAGCTCGACCAGTACCGCAAGGGAATACCCGACGAGATGTGTTTCACCCAACTCGATTTCGGATTCGAGAGCGTCGCGAAGTGCTTCCAGTGGCACGTCCCGCTGACCTTGACGCACCAACTCCATCGCCACTTCGGCGTCGAGGACACTGCCATAGGCTGTCCAGGCCACCCGACCGCGACTCGAGCAACAGCTCGATGCCCATCTCGCGGCGCGGATCGCCACTCTGCAGAATCGCGGATCCGTGCGCAAACCGTGCGAGCGAAAGTGCGTACGCGTCGCCGAACGACTCGGCCAGACGCAGTGCCTCCCCGGTCTCGTTCACCAGCGCTTCGTCGGCAACCTCGAAGCCCGACATCATCAGGTCGGACTGGTAGCCGAGCGCGATGGCGTAGGTCACCGGATCTTCCTCACGCGCGAGTCGTAGTCCTACTTCGAGGTCGTGTCGACCTTCCGCTGACCTGCCTGCAATCACCTTCAGCGCCCCGGCGAGGCACGTCGCGGGCGCGAGATCGGTGGCGGCCGGTGCAGGCACCATGTCAAGCAGCCGGCCCACCGCATGCAAGGCTTCGTCCACCGCACCAGATTCGTACCGCGAAAACGCCACGGCGATCAGCATCTCCGCTCGTTCCGGCGCTGCGTCGTCGATCCTGTCGATCAGCTCCACCAGCTCGTCCGCCAGGGCGGCAGCGTCGCGTGGCCGGCCATGGATGATGACCAGGGAGGTCACCCTGCCTGCCATGCCCATCGCCAGCGACAGCAGATCACCGGATTGTGTTGTCAATTGCCGCAATTCGTCGAACCGTTGTTCGTCGTCGGCGGTCTCCCCCACCAGCCACGGCTTGAACGTCAGCTGAGCGCGTGGCGCGATCCGCTTGCCGATGACGTCCTCGACGTCGGCGGGCAGGCGATCGGCGATCGCCCGCGCCCGTTCCCAGCTGCCGCGGGCACCCTTCGTGTCTCGGTCGCGCAGCCACTCACCGGATCGCATGTACCACTCGTAAGCCGCGCCGAGTTCGCCGGCAGCCTCGAGGTGCTGGGCGATCAGCGCCGAATTCTCTTCCACCGCAGCGGGATTGCGTTCTTCGATGGCGGCCGCCAGGCGAGCGTGGCCGTCGGCCCGCGTCGCGGACAGCTGCGACTCGTAGGACACCGCACGCACCAGCGGGTGCCGGAATGCGTAGCGCGGTTCGGGCAGCAGCTGGATCTGGTCGATCAGCTCGGCGGACACCAGGTTGCGCACGTGATCGGGCTGCGCACCCGGAACCAGCGCGTCCAGAATCTCGAGGTCGAAGCTGGAGCCGATGACCGCGGCGGCATTCAGAATCGCCTTCTCGGGGACGGCCAACCTGTCGATGCGGGCGGCGAGTACCGATTGGACGGTGGCGGGGACCGCGATGGCGTCGAGGTCACCGACGAGGCGATAGTCGCCGCGGTTGCCGAGCAGGTGTCCGCGGCCGACGAGGTCTCGAACGATCTCCTCGACGAAGAACGGGTTGCCGCCGGACGGCAGCGCGACGCGCCTTGCCACGTCGAGGACGTTGGGGTGGCCGCCGATCAGTTCGGCCACCAGGGAAACCGTGGTGGAGTCGCTCAACGGCGCCAGCGTGATCGTCGTTTCGGACGAATCGCGCAGCGGCCCCTGATACTCCGGCCGGAAACTCGCGACGAACATCGATCGCGTGCCCGTCAGGGTCGCGGCGAACTCCGCGAGAACCTGTTCACTGGCCGCATCGATCCAGTGGACGTCCTCCACGACGAAGACCGTTCGCGCCGCGCGGTTCTCGGCAACCCTGCGCATCACCTCGATCAGCTTGCGGCGCCTGGCGTCCACACTCATCGTCGGCGCGGGCACTTCTGGGTCGCTGATGGAGAGGAGGTCGAACAGGATCGCGCCATCTGCGGCGGACGCTGCCGAGCCATCGTCGACCAGGTCCAACTGGGCGGCGATGTGCGCGCGGGCGGCCGCCGCGGTGAGTCGGCGGATGCCGAACATGGCGCGCAGCATGCGCGACAAGGCGTGCAGCGGGACGTTCGCGGTGTGCGATTCACAGCGCGCGATCACGATCTCTGCGCCGGCGGCCCTTGCGCGCGTGGCGAATTCACGCAGAAGTCTGCTCTTGCCAAGGCCGGGTTCCCCCATGATGCCGACGATGTGCGTCCGCCCGACCGCCGAACGCGTCGAGCAACGCGGTCAGGTCGGAGTCCCTGCCCATGAGCGGGCCCTCGTCACGGCCCATCATCGCGCGGTCGGACTCGACACCCTCGAGCCGTCGAGCCGCCACCGGTTCGGCGACGCCCTTGACCGTCACCCACTCGACGGGTCCGAGCAGCGCCGAGTGCTCGACCAGGCGCGCGGTCGATGACGTGCAGAGAATCCCGCCCGGCTGTGCGGCCGCTTCCATCCGTTGAGCCATCCCGACGGGATGCCCGACGGCGGTGTACCTGCCTGGCCCGACACCGATCTCGCCCGCGATCACCTCACCGGAGTTCACGCCGATCCGAATCTGCAGATCGACGTCGTCGCGCCCCATACGTCGGCCGCCAGGCCACGCGCCAGCGATTGGATCTCCAGTGCGGTGATGCACGCCCGAAGAGCGTGATCTTCGAGCGCGACGGGCGCACCGAACAGCGCCATCAACCCGTCGCCGGTGAACTTGTCGACCGTCCCCTGGTATCGCTGAACCACGGCCGCCGACCGGTTGAACAGCTCGTGCATGATTTCGCGCAGCCGCTCGGGATCCAGGGTGGCCGCCAACGTCATCGACCCCACGACGTCGGCGAAGAGGACGGTGATCTGCTTGCGTTCGGCTACCGTGCCACTCGCAGTGACGGGTGAGCCGCAGGCATCGCAGAACCGTGCGGATGCCCGAAGCCTGTTCGCACAGACACCGCAACACGGATCCGACCCGTCGAGCACAGGGTCCACACGGCCCCCATCACACCGTTGACCAGTTCGAACGCTTTACGTCCGACCGTCATCAAACCACTCGTGCGGGCCGGCCCGCACCGTCATCGGCGCCAGAAGTCGTACTCGTCACGACCGGCCCGGAAGCCTGCCGCAGCCACGATGTCGACCGCGACGTCGAACAGCGCCCCCACCCGCAGCGGGACGTGGGCGTCACTTCCGAAAGAGACTGCGTCACCGCCCTCTTCGTACCACCACCGCATCAGGGTGGCCGATGCGAGCGGACTGCTGGTGTTCAGCTCGAGTGCCCGGCCGGACGTGGCCAGCGCGCGGAAGACCGTTCGGTACTCCTCCTCGTAGTCCGCTTCGCGATACTCCCCGACCCGACTGGTCGGCCAGGAGCGGCGCGGGTAGTCGCAGTGTGCGAGGACCTGGAAGACGTCGGAATTCTCGACGAGGCGCAACAACTCGGCGAAGTAGTCCCGCACGACCACGTCGGGCTTGACGAACTTGAACACGTGGTCGGCGTAGACCAGCTGGCCGTCGTGCACGATCGAATGCAGCGACCCCAGCACCCGGTCGAACCGACCCTGCCGGAGCACGGCCGCGACGCTGCCCTCGAAGTGGTGCGGTTCGCCGGCTTCGATGCCCGACAGGATGCGCAGCGCGGGAAACCGGGCTCGGCACGTCTCGATGCTCGCCAGGTACCCGTCGACGTCGAGGGGTTGCACCCGCAGGCGCCGGGCGATCTCCGCCGTGGCAGCCTGGCCGCCCGCGGGCGGTTTGTCCTCTACGCCCCAGACGGTGAAGTCGACGTGTTCGGTGAATGCGACGGCGGGCAGACCAACCTCGACGGCGCGCTGGCAGGTCTGCTCCATGGAGGCGTTCACCCCGGTGTCCCAGGAGAATTCGGAGTGGACGTGGTTGTCCGGAGGAAGCACCGCCGTCACCCGACCCGCAGGAGTTTCATCTCCGCCAGGCGTTGCGGCAACGTGTCGACGTGCTCGGCCATGGCCTCGCGCCGCTCCGTCTCGCCCGATGGTTGCTCGCCGTCGCGCTCGAGCTCGATCGGACTCTCCTGGTCGATGGCGAGGAGGGCATCGAGCAGCGCATCGCGATCCCGGGTGCCGTCGAGCAGCGGCAGCAGATGGCGATCCACCGGCGACGGGAGCAACGGCTCGTGCCAGAGGTTGAAGATCGACGCATCGCGTTCGCCGCGGGTCAGTTCCGCCATGCGCCTGACCGAGCGGTCCAGCCGCAGTGGTGCGGCCGCAGGTTCCGGCACGATCGGATCGAGCCGGTACTGCACCTGTCCCTGCGCGATCAGTACCTCCAGCAGGCCATCGACGTGGTCGGCGAGGTCGGCGTCCGGAGTGAATCCCGCGGCGACCAGCCGGGCGTGCACCGCATCGACCAACTCCTGCCGGGACAGCGTCCACGGCCAGCGGGCATTGAGCGCTTCCAGTGCCGCCTTGATGCCAGGGTCGTTGGTGAACAGCGTCGCGCCGTCGGACTCCAGGTACTCCTGGCGTGAGTGATCCATCCGGGTCGGCCCTTCCACGGGCGGCGTCCACGCCGCGAAATGCAAACGGCCGTAACGGCTCCGGTCCAGGTCGTACCGGATCTGCGGTGCGCGTTCGGCGTGAACCAGCAGCGTTTCGCGGAACATGCGGTTGACGACGAAGTCCATGTACTGCTCGACGAGCACCTGGACACCCCCGCACTTCGCGTGTACGTAGTCCGCAACCTTGGGACCGTGGTTCGCCGGGAACATCGACTCGGGATGGGCTTCCGCCAGATAGCTGAGACCATGCGCGCCGGCACGTCCCACCATTTCATAGAAGTAGCACGGCGCGTTGAACGTCTCGAGTTCGTCGTGCAGCAGGTAGGAGTCCGCGAAACCTTCGTCGCGCGCCTTGAACTCGGCCAGCACCCGGGCCAGCACGCCGTCGGCGGGGGCCACCTCCTGCAGGAAGTCGACCATGCGGCGCGCCTCGAGCACCTTGGCGTCGGGGGTGGTGCTGGCGCCGCTGGCCAGCAGCATGGCATCACGCATCGTCTCCTTGGCCTTCCAGCCCGGATAGACGTTGTAACTCGTGTAGGCCACGCCCTGGGGAGCCATCACCCTGCGGAACGCCGCCAGGATCGCGTCCTGCACGTCCGGGGGCACCCAGCTGTACACGCCGTGAGCGATGACGAAGTCGAACTGCCCAAGCGCGGCCAGGTCCATCCGCGCGACGTCGCCGGACAGCAGCTCCAGGTTGCCGAGGCCCAACGCCTGCACGCGGGCGCGCCCGCGGTCGACCTGAACCTGAGACAGATCGATTCCCACGACCCGCGCCTTGGGATGCGCTGCGGCAAAGGGGATCAGGTTGCCCCCGGCCGCACAGCCGATCTCGAGCACCCGCGCGCCCGCGACCTCGGGTGTCTCCAAGCCGAACACATGGGCGATGGCGGCCAAGCGTCCCGGCGCCGACTGCGGAAACGCGTCCGAGGTGTACGGCGTTCTGTCGTAGTCCGCGCGCAGCTGGTCCACTGCGCCACCCACGTGATGCCCGTTGGCCGCAGCCGGTCGAGTCAAGGCGTGCTCCCTGTGATCGTTCCCCAGAGCGGGCACGGTATATCCAGCTGCTGTCCGCCAACCCAACAGCGGATGACGAGTCGTCGTAGCAGATCCACAGGTAATTGACAGGTAGGGCAGCCGGTTCACAGGGAACGCTATGCCTGTGGCGACCGCACCCCTGACGTCCGATCAGCGCAACTCCTTCATCGCCGCGCAGCTCGGCTGGACGATGGACGCCTTCGACTACTTCATCGTGGTCCTCGTCTACGCCGACATCGCCAAGACGTTTCACATCTCCACCACCGAGGTCGCCTTCCTCACCACCGCCACGTTGTTCATGCGGCCGGTGGGCGCGCTGCTGTTCGGCCTCTGGGCTGACCGGGTGGGCAGGCGCATCCCGTTGATCGTCGACGTGATCTTCTACTCGATCGTCGGGTTCCTCTGCGCCTTCGCACCCAACTTCACGGTGCTCATCGTGCTGCGCCTGCTGTACGGCATCGGCATGGGCGGCGAGTGGGGGCTGGGCGCTGCGCTGGCGATGGAGAAGATCCCCGTCGAACGGCGCGGGTTCTTCTCGGGTCTGCTGCAGGCGGGCTACTCGTTCGGCTATCTGTTGGCGACCGTGGCGTCGTTGGTGGTCATCGATTGGCTCGACCTGTCGTGGCGGTGGCTGTTCGGGCTGTCCATCATCCCGGCGTTGATCAGTCTGATCATCCGCTCCCGGGTGAAGGAGTCCGAGGTATGGGAGGCCGCGCAGGACCGGATGCGGTTGACCAGCACCAGGATTCGCGACGTGCTGGTCAACCCGGTGATCGTGCGACGGTTCATCTACCTGGTGGTGCTGATGACCGCGTTCAACTGGATGAGCCACGGCACGCAGGACGTCTATCCCACGTTCCTGCAGGCCACCCACAGCGGCGGCGCGGGCCTGTCCAGCGAGACCGCCAAGCTGATCGCGGTGATCTACAACGTCGGCGCCATCATCGGCGGAATGGTGTTCGGCGGTCTCTCGGGTCGGTTCGGCCGCCGGTACACGATCGTCTTCTGCGCGGTTCTCGGTCTTCCCATCGTCCCGCTGTTCGCCCTGTCCCACACGGCGGCGATGCTGTGTCTTGGCTCGTTCCTGATGCAGGTGGCGGTGCAGGGCGCGTGGGGTGTCATCCCGGCCCACCTGACCGAGATGTCCCCGGACGCGATCCGCGGCTTCTACCCGGGCGTCACCTACCAACTGGGAAACCTGTTGGCGGCCTTCAACCTTCCGATCCAGGAACACCTGGCGGCCACGCATTCGTATCCGTTCGCTCTGGTGGCCACCATCGTCCCGGTGCTGATCGCCGTCGCAGTGCTGACATGGTTCGGCAAGGACGCCACGGGACTGCGGTTCGGCACCGACGAGACCGCGTACAGCGCGGCCCACTGACTCACCTCACCGCGCGTGAGCGGCGAAGAACTGCCAGGAGGCAAACGAGGCGTTGAACGTGTGCGTGGTGGAGCCGACGGTCGTCAGCACGTCCGGGGCGCTCGGCCAGGTGTGGCCGCCGCCGTCGACGCTCAGTAGCACCACGGCCGTACCCGCCCCACACGGCGACGACGTCGACCGGCGCGTCGTGGTGCCGTCGCCGGCGCTCGGCAGAATGTCCTCCACCGGGCCGGGGCAGCCATCGACCTGGCGCCAGCGCTCCGACATCGCCGTGGCCGACAGGATGTCGCTGCTTCCGCCGCGTCCCGTCATCGGGCCGCCGTCGTAGGGCACGACCGGGTCGGCGGTGCCGTGCGTCTGCAGCACGGCCACCGGCCTCGACGGATTGCACGGCACGTTGACGCCGAGGGTGCCCGCCACCGGGGCGACGGCGGCGATGAGATCGGCGCGGTCGCAGGCGAGGCGGTTGGCCATGAATGCGCCCGCCGACAAGCCGGTGACGTACACGCGGCCCGGATCGATGCCGAAGTCGCCGACGAGTTTGCCGATCAGCGCCGAGAGGAAGCCGACGTCGTCGATCCCGCGCCGGTCGGGCTCGGATGCTCCGCGGCCGTCGGCCCAGCTCAGGTCGATGCCGTCGGGATACACCGCGGCGAACCCGTACGCGTCGGCGACGGCGTCGTAGTTCGTCAACGCCGCCTGCTGCTGGCCGGTGGCTCCGGCGGCGTGCAGGTTGACCACCAGACCGGCCGGATGGTCGACACCTGGGGGAACATGCAGGCTGTACGTCCGGGCCAGGCCCCCGAAGTCGAGCTGGGCGGCCTCGGAGGGAGCGGCCAGGGCCCGGGCCATGTGTCCAGGGACGACGCACGCGACGACACAGGTCAGGCCCGCCAGCATCAGCCGGCTGCAACGTCCAATGGCAGGGAACATCCGCGGATGTCAGGGATCGCAGGCGAACTTCATGGGAACTGGAAGTGTACGGGAGCGCGGTGGCCGCCGACCGGGAAAACGGGGCAGGCCCGGATCTGCCCGGGCCTCTCGATCCAGTCCTGCCTAGTTCTCGCCTTCGAGGGTCAGCAGCGTGATGTCCGGTGGTGCGCCGACCCGCACCGGCGGGCCCCAGAACCCTGCGCCCCTCGTCACGTACAGCTGCGTGCCACCCACGGTGGACAGTCCCGCGAGGGACGGTTGGACGGCGCGCACGGCGTAGTGAAAGGGCCACATCTGGCCACCGTGGGTGTGCCCGGACAACTGCAGGTCCACCCCGCGCGCTGCGGCCTGCTCCACCTGAACCGGCTGGTGGGCCAGTAACACCGTCGGCCGCGACGGGTCGAGCCCGGACAGCGCGCGGTCGAAGTCCGGCGGGTCCGATCTCCTCGCACCGCCGATGTCGTTGACACCCGCCAGGTCGAAGGCCGCGGCACCCCGCCGGATCGCCGTGTTCTCGTTGCGCAGCGGCTGCACCCCAAGCGTCTCCAACTCGCGCAGCCACGACATCGGATCCTCGACGAAGTACTCGTGGTTGCCGGTGACGAAGAACGACCCTTCCCGGGAGTGCAAGTCCCGCAACGGTTCTGCGGCCGCGCCGAGATCGGCGACACTCCCGTCCACCAGGTCGCCAACGATCGCGACGAGGTCGGGTTCGGTCTCGTTGATCATGCGGACGATCCGCTCGGTGCGCGCTCGACCCGACAGCGGGCCGAGGTGAATGTCCGACACCAGGGCGATCCGGAAGCCGTCGAAGGCCGGATCGAGTTTGCGTAGGCGCACCGGCACCCGCAGCAGGTCCGGTGGGCCGAGCGCGCTGGCCGCGCCCATTCCGACCACGCCGACCGAAGCCGCGCCTGCGGCCACGGCAGTGGCCCGCGCGAGGAACACCCGCCGGTTCAGTGCCGACGCGGTTGCCGACGCGGTCATGCCCTCGGCAGTCGGTTCGCTCGCCGTCGCCTTCCGCGGCGTCCGCCTCACCCATACCCGCAGTGCGAGGCGTACCGGCTCGAGCACCAGCAGGGCCAAGAACAGGTAGACGACCAGGGCGAACCAGACGTAGCCCGGCCATGCGAACCACGTCGAGTCGGCCACCCCGATGATGCGCGGCAGGGCCAGTGCGGCGATCAGCAGCAGCGTGAGCGCGACGAGGGCGGCGGTGAGCGCCCAACGCGTGCGCCCGGGCCCGGTGGTGTCCTTGATCAACCGTTTCCAGAGATACAGGGTGATCGACCCGAGGACCGCGCTGAGAACAACGATGAACATGCGCGTCCCTCAGAGGGTTCCAGGACTCATCCGAACAGCCTAGGCTGTTAATATAAATGAATAGTGTCCGTTAAATCAGTGGGGCGGGTGTCAGACGTGGATGACGAATCCGACGCAGGAACCGGCGGACGACGACGAGATCGCCGACAACGCGAACGCGTGCTCCAGCTGGTGCGCGAGCACGACCGAGCGGTGGACGCCGCCGAGCTTGCCTCGCAGACCGGGCTGCACGTGACGACCGTTCGATTTCATCTGGACGCGTTGTGCGACGACGAGTTGATCGTGCGCACCCGGATGAAGCTCCCTGGCCGCGGCAGACCACGCACCGGCTACCTTGCGGTGGAGGAGCCGCTTGACTACCGCGTCCTCGCCGGGGTCCTCGCGATGGAGCTCGGCCAGACCGTCGAAACGCGCGGTCGGCGGGCCCAACACGCCGGGCAGAAATGGGCGGCCCGGATACCCGATGCCGACGGCCGGACCGCCGAGCCCGCCGCGCCGACGGCGGACGAGGATCCGCTGGATCGGGCCACGCTGCGCGCCGTTGCGGTGTTCAGGCGAATGGGCTTCGCCCCCGAGCTGGCAGACCCGGCCAAGGGTGCGTCAAAGAGTCGGCGGGAGAAGACCATTCGGCTGCAGGCCTGCCCGGTCAGGGAGCTGGCCATGGCGCATCCCGAGGTCGGCTGCGGAGTGCACCTCGGCCTGCTGCAGGGCTTGCTCGCCAACGCGGCCGCATCGGACGGCCCTCGACGCGCCTCACGCCCGTCGATCTCGGCTCACCTGGAACCCTTCGTCACGCCCGACCTGTGTCTTGCCAAGCTGGTGGCCGATTGACCACCGACCAGACCGGGCTGAGCTCGATGCCCTTGTCCGACAACGGGTTTAGATCGGGTCAGTTCTCGAGTGAATCAGTGGCCGCGGAAGCGGGGCGCGATCAGTTGTCGTGGATGCATGCTGGGACCGGGGTAGGCGACGATGACGCGGCCGTGGTCGGGGTCGCAGCCCTCCACGAAGGTCACGTCGTTCTCGCGGTGACTGTAGGTCGCCGGATCATGGGCGAGCAGCCGAGAAGTGATCCGCTCCAGTTCGGCGTCGCTGTCGGTGGACCACATCAGGTACTGGACGCCGGTGGGCCCTGCGACGCGGCGCTTCGACGGACCCCTGGCGTAGAGGTAGATCTGAAACCCGTCCGGCGCGAGCAACAGCGCGGCGTCCGGTTCGCGCAGGGACACGTGACAGCCGAAGACATCGCAGTAGAAGCGCGCCGATCTGTCCACGTCGGTCACCCGCATCACCGACGAAGCGACTCGCGTCGTGGCCGTCGTGGTTTGGGCATCGCTCGTCTCGCCCTGTGTGGTCGGCATGTCAACCTCGTTCCCACCGATGATTCTTTTAGAGGATTCTAACCCTCTAAAATCGCCACGTACAGGGGCTGGAGGACCGTGGGATGGAAATCGGCCATCGGCGGCGTTCACCAGCATGTCAGCTGGTCGCACACCCACGTGACCCGCTGTGAGACGAGGAGGCAGACATTTCTCTCGACGAGTTGACCGCACTGGCCGAAGGCGCAGAAGCGGAATTCATGTACCAGTACGTGAACTCTGCGCCGCCTGCGGTCAAGAAACTGCTCGGGATCGCCACCACCCGCATCGGCGGTGGCGTCGCGCTGTCGATGCGCAACGACGCCACGGGCTATTGGAGCAAGGCACTGGGTTTCGGTTTCGACGAGCCGGTCACCGAGGATCTCATCGGTCGGATAGTGGAGTTCTACCGCCGAGAGAACAGTACGGGCGCCGTCATCCAGATCGCGCCAAGCGCACTGCCGTCGAACTGGGAGGAGTTGCGCGCCGAGTACGGCATCGCTCTTGACTCGGCGTGGATCAAACTGTCCTGCTCGATTCAAGAGTTTCGCCCAGGCCGGTCCGACCTGCGGGTGGGCCGCGTGCATGCCGACACGGCCGCCGAATGGGCGTCGGTCACGCTGCGGGGGTTCGGCATGCCGGAGGAGGGATTTGCGGACATGCTGGCGGCCAGCGTCGCGAACCCGGACTTTCGGCCCTTCGCTGCGTGGGACGGCACCGAGATGGTGGCTACCGCAAACCTGTTCGTCCACGGCGAGATTGCGTCACTCAATACCGGGGCGACCCTGGCCGGTCACCAGAACCAGGGTGCGCACTCGGCTCTGCTCGCGGCACGTGTGAAGGAGGCCGCCGACGCCGGATGTCGCACATTGGTGGCGGAGACGGGCAAGCCGGCAGATGGCGCGGTCAATCCGTCGCTGAACAACATGCTGCGCGCCGGGCTCCAACCCCTTTACGCGCGGCAGAACTGGGTGTGGCGGCCGGACGCGGTATCGCCGCTGTCGTGAACCGCCGGGTCGTACTGGCCGAGACGCCCATCGGCAGGGTGGACACCCGCCATTTCCGATGTCGATCTAGTCCTGACCGGCGTCGGGTGATCTCAAGGCGCTTCGAGGTTCTCACGCGGTCAACCTGGGCTGAGGGACCTGGATTCCGCGCCAGAACGGCACTGGTCGGGCATGCTGGCCGGCGAGAATGTGGGGCAAGTCGTCGTGAGGGTGGGCCCCGACCGGTTGTGATGTCCGAATATCGTTACGCTGACGCCTGTCTGACGTCAGAGAGGACACCACCGTGCCCACCGCGGATGAGTTGATCAACGCCGAGACGGTGCGCGGCCTCGCGGCGATCTTCGACGACACCGAAGCCAAGGGCACCCCGGTGTGGAGTTCGGTTCGCGCCGCAGCCGAGGAGCTCGGCCCGCTGTCACTCAGCCAGCGCGCCCGCTCGGTCGCGGCGGCCATCGTCGACGATGGCCACAGCTATTCGAGGCTGTCGGCCACGACCCGCTCGGCGCTGGAGAACCCCGCGTTGACGGGGTGGATGATCTGGCCGCTCACCGAAGCGGTCGCCGCGATGGCCACCGCGCACGGCGACGCCGCCGACTTCGACGACGGCCTGAACCTACTGGCAGCTCTGACGCCGCGCCTGACCAGTGAATTCGCCATTCGCACCTTCCTGAATGCCGACCTCGACCGCGCCTTGGGCGCCATCGCCGACTGGACGTCCCACGACGACGATGCCGTGCGCAGATTGGCGAGCGAGGGGACCCGGCCCAAACTTCCGTGGGCCAAACAGGTTCCGCGATTGATCCAGGAACCGGGCCGCACCCGACCGATCCTGGACGCCCTCTACCGTGATGGGTCCGAGTTCGTCCGGCGGTCGGTGGCCAACCACCTCAACGACGTGTCCCGGCTGTCCGCGGAGACCGCGCACGCGACTGCCACCGCGTGGTCGTCGGCCCCCGACGCGCACACCGCGGCGCTGATCCGCCACGGCATGCGCACCCTCATCAAGGCAGGTGATCCCGCCGCGTTGCACCTTCTCGGATTCTCCGCCGACCTCGACCAGCTGCAGGTGCAGGGACCGCACCTCGCCGAGACGTCGGTGTCCCTCGGCGGCGCCATCACGTTCGCCGCCGACATCACGAACATCGGCGATGACGTGGCCGTCCTGGCCATCGACTACCTGATCCATCACCGCAAGGCCAACGGCACCACCACGGCGAAGACGTTCAAACTGACGACCAGGAGCCTTGCTCCACGTGAGCGGCTGACGATCTCCAAGAGCCACTCGTTCAAGCCGATCACGACCCGCCGCTACTACCCGGGAGCGCACGCGGTCGAACTTCAGGTCAACGGTCGCCGCCTCGGCTACACCGAGTTCCAGCTCGACGCCTAAGTCAGTCCGGTCGCCTTGTCGAGGCGCTGCAGCAGGTCGTGCGCCGCGAGTTCGACCTTCTTGTGCCGCCATTCCGCCGCCCGGTAGACGCACGCGATCAGCCCGCTGCGGTGGACCCGGCGAAAGTCGCCGTATACGAAGGCGTATCGCGCCTTGGTGTCGTCGTTTGCACCCTCGGTCAGACCCAGATGCCATGACGCGTAGTCGTCCCAGCCATGCGACTCGAGGTAGTCGTTCTGCGCGTCCGCTCGCGGCTGCACCTCACCCCAGTCGCTGTCGAGCACGTACTGCCGTGAGTCGATCAGCTCGCGCGCCCGAACCACGGCCGACTCGTTGAGGTCGTATTTCGCCATCGGTTCATTGTTCAGTCGACCGCCCGGCCGCACCTGGGATTCGGGACATCGGAGACCGAGCGGACGGCTCAGAAGGGACTGCTGTTCGACTGCCACTTGGCCGATTCGGGACGTGGCCCGTAGCGCCGAATGTAGTCCTCGTGGATGTGCGCATCCTTCCTGCGCCTGATCACATCGACCAGGTTCGGGTCGATGTCGTGCTGCGCCAGCCGATAGCGGCGCCACACCTTGTTCAGCGCAAGCGACATGAGCAGGGCCCAGATGTAGATGGGCGCGGTCATCTCGAGATGGACGTAGAACGAGGCGGGGATCAGCCAGAACGGAGCGAGCACCAGAAGCGGGGGGATCGCCACCCGGATCATGTGCCTGCGGATGGCTCCGTCACCGGCGAGATCACGCGACACCCACGTCCTCATCGAATCGGGAAGGCGACGTCCGTAGGAGTAGGCGATGTACTGCCAGAGGGTGGGTCGGTTGGTGGCCATGGTGCCTCCTGTGTGTTCAGTGGTTCAAACGTTGAGCGCGCCAGCTGCGATGGCGGCGGTGTTGACGCGGGTGAGCACCCGGCGCAGGTCCTCGAGTTCGGCCAACTCGACGCCGAGGCGCGCGACGACGGCAGGCGGGATGTCGAGTGCCCGGGCGCGCAGTGCCTTCCCGTCATCGGTGAGCTCGATGTGGGTCGAGCGCTCGTCGGCGGCGCTTCGGGTGCGCGTGACGAGGCCGATTGCCTCCAGGCGCTTGAGCATCGGCGACAACGTGGCCGAATCCAATTGCAACGCCGAGGCGATCTGCTTGACCGAAAGGGGTGATCGGTCCGCGGCGGCCGTCTTCTCGTGGTCCCAGAGGGCCAGCATGACCAGATACTGCGGATGGGTCAGGCCCAACGGTTCCAGAAGCGGGCGGTAGACGGCCAGAACGGCCCGGTTCGTCACCGCCAAGGCGAAGCACACCTGCTGCTCGAGGGCGAGCGGGTCGACGTCCTGGCAGGGTCTGTGTCGCCATACTTCGATAGTACGCTAATAGTTTGGGCACTAACCATAAATTGTGGTCGCACACCACAGAGGTGTCACCACCCGACGCCTACGTCAGGTTCGCCCGCATCCACTGCTCGACGTCGACGACCCCGATGGACTGCTGTGCGTTGAACGTGCGGTCCATGTCCCAGGACACGCCCGTGCCACTGGCAAACGCCATGCGGTACTGCAGGATGAGGTCGTCGGGGGCCCCGGCCAGCTCGCGTTCCAGCCAGGGCAACGTCCACTCGACCCGCTGCATCTTCCGACCGAGCACGGCCTCGACCGTGTCCGCGAGGCGCGCGTAGCTAATCGTGTCGCCCGCGGTGTAGACGACGCTGTTGGCGATGGTCGGATGGAACAGACAGATCTCGGCCGTCAGCGCGCCGATGTCATCGGGTGCCGTCACCGTGACGGTGTTGTCCCAGCTCCCCAGCGCATGCACGACGTCGTTGTCGAGGTCGACCACACCGAACGACGGCTCGAAGAGAAAGCTGGTGAACATCCCGGTGGACACGATGACCCAGGCCGTGTCGGACTGCGTCCGCAGCAGGTCCCGGACGTCGAGCTGCTCGTCCCAGCCCGCTTGGGCGCTGCCTCGCCCGATGACCTCGTAGTCGACGCCGAATTGCCAAGGGAAGTACCGCTTCACGCCCGCCGCGAGCACCGCGTGGGCAATCCTGAGCTGGGTGCCCTTGCCGCCGACGAAACCGGTGCAACAGATCACGGTGTCGAACTCGTGGAACACCTCGGCAAGCTCGTCCGCGGTCGCCGTGACATCACCGGCCAGCAGGTCGACGCCGAGCGCGCGCAGCGCGTAGACCTCCCGTCGCTTGGCCGGATCGTCGCTGTTGATCGTCGACCCTCTGAGCAGGACGGTCAGCGAAGCATCGGGATGTTCTGCCGCTCGTCGAGCGAGGTGGCGAATCACGCTGGTGCCTAGTTCGCCTGCACCGAGTACGAGGATGCGGGTGGGGTTCATGTCTGATGCTCCTGGATGTTTCTGCTCATCGGTGGCAAATCGCCCGCGGCGCAACCCGATCGGGCCTGGCCATCACCACAACACGACTGGGCGAGGATCCATTTCGAACCCACGTCCCGACTGCACGACCGAGATCCAGAGTGCCGAACCCTCCGACGTCTGGCCATTGCCCAGCATGGCGAGCCGACCCCGGCCCGATCTGGGCCGGACCGGGCGGCATGCGTCGCGCCCCTTTCCGTGGCCGTGCCGACCCACTACGATTGGAGGTTTGCCTATGCGTGCCAGCCGGACCAATCGCTGGAATGACCTCCAGCGAACGCGACCGATCGAGGTCGCCCCCGGGCGGTTCGCCGAAAGGGGAGTTTGATGCTGCTTCACGGATTGGCGGCGAAGGCGGCGTCGACGGTGCTCACCGGAGCTGTCGGCGTCGCGGCGTATGACCTCGCCCGCAAAGCGGTCGGCAAGGCCCCGTTCCACGAGGTGTCCGTAACGGCCGCCGCCTGGGGACTGCGCGGAACCCGCAAGGCCGAGGAAGGCGCCGAGCGCGCAAGGCTGAAGATGTCCGACGTGATGGCGGAGGCCCGCGAGCGCATCGGTGAGGAAGTCCCGCCACCCCCGATCCTCGAGACCGACAACGGCCACAAGCACTGAGCCGGTGTCCGCTCCGACCGTCCTCTCCGACGCCGCCGGGCGGCTACGGGTAGAGGCCTCCTGGTTCCGATCCGATGCCGTGCGGGCGGTCGCCATCGAGAACGAGGTCGAGAAGATCCCCGGCGTTCGCGCGGTGCATGCCTACCCGCGGACGGCATCCGTGGTGGTGTGGTACTCCCCACGCCGCTGCGACACGGCCGCGGTACTCGCGGCGATCTCCGCCGCGCGCCACATCGCAACGGCCCTGGTGCCGCACCGGGCGCCCCGTTCGGCCGATATCGGGAACGCCGACGTCGCCCGCATGATTCTGGGCGGTGTCGCGCTGGTGCTGCTGGGTTCGCGACGCTACGTGTTCTCCCGACCCGCGATGCTCGGTCCAACGGGTCGGCTGTTCGCCACCGGAGTCACGGTCCTGACCGGATATCCGTTCCTGCGCGGCGCGTTGCGTTCGCTGCGGGGCAGGCAGTCCGCAGGCACCGACATGCTCGTCTCGGTCGCGACGGTGGCGAGCCTGGTTCTCCGCGAGAACGTGGTCGCCCTCACGGTGCTGTGGCTGCTCAACATCGGCGAGTACCTGCAGGATCTGACCCTGCGGCGCACGCGCCGCGCCATCGCGAACCTGCTGCAGGGAAACCAGGACACCGCCTGGATCCAACTCGAGGGCGGCGCCGAGGTCGAAGTCGCGATCGACACCCTGCAGGTCGGTGATCACGTGATCGTGCACGAGCAGGTGGCGCTCCCGGTCGACGGAGAGGTGGTCGACGGGGAGGCGATCGTCGACCAGTCCGCGATCACGGGTGAGACCCTGCCGATCAGCGTCGTGATCGGGACGCAGGTGCACGCCGGCTCGGTGGTCCTGCAGGGCCGGATCGTGGTGCGGGCCGGCGCCGTCGGTCGCCAGACCACCATCGGTCGGATCATCGAGCGCGTCGAAGAGGCCCAGCGCGACCGGGCGCCCATCCAGACCATCGGCGAGAGCTTCTCGCGCCGCTTCGTCCCGGCGTCGTTCCTCGTCTCGGCGGTGACGCTCGTCGTCACCCGCGACGTGCGGCGCGCGATGACGATGCTCCTCGTCGCGTGTCCCTGCGCGGTCGGTCTGGCCACCCCGACGGCGATCAGCGCCGCGATCGGCAATGGGGCCCGCCGCGGCATCCTGATCAAGGGCGGCTCACACCTCGAGCAGGCGGGCCGGGTCGACGCCGTCGTCTTCGACAAGACCGGCACACTCACCGTCGGGCGACCGGTCTTGACCAATATCGTTGCCTTCAACAAGGATTGGGAACCCGAGCAGGTACTCGCCTATGCAGCGAGTTCAGAGATCCACTCGCGCCACCCGCTGGCCGAGGCCGTCGTCCGCTCGACGGAGGAGCGCCATATCGCGATTCCTCCGCACGAGGAGTGCGAGGTGCTCGTCGGCCTCGGCATGCGAACCAGGGCCGACGGGCGGACGCTGCTGCTGGGCAGCCCCCTGCTGCTCCGGCGCGAGAAGGTGCGCGTGACCAAGAAGGCATCCGAGTGGGTGTCCAAGCTTCAGTTGCAGGGCGAAACCCCACTGCTCCTGGCGGTCGACGGCAAGCTGGTTGGTCTGATCAGCCTGCGCGACGAATTGCGTCCGGAAGCGCCTGCGGTGCTGAACGCGTTGCGTCGCAGCGGAGTTCGTCGAATCATCATGCTGACGGGCGACCATCCGGATATCGCCAAGGCGGTCGCCGAGGAACTGGACATCAGTGAGTGGCAGGCCGAGGTGCTCCCTGACGACAAACTCCACGTCGTGCAGACACTGCGCTCGGAGGGCCACATCGTGGCGATGGTGGGGGACGGCGTGAACGACGCGCCTGCCCTTGCCGCGGCCGACATCGGCATCGCGATGGGCCTCGGCGGAACCGACGTCGCCGTCGAGACCGCCGACGTGGCGCTGGCCAGTGACGACCTCACCCGACTGCTCGACGTTCGGATGCTGGGCGAGCGAGCCGTCAACGCGATCCGGCAGAACTACGCGATGTCCATTGCCGTCAACGCGGTCGGACTACTCGTCGGCGCCGGAGGCGGCCTGTCCCCCGTGCTCGCCGCGATCCTGCACAACGCGTCATCGGTGGCGGTCGTCGCCAACAGTTCCCGGTTGATCCGCTACCAACTCGACCGGCCCGTCAACTCGACGGGTGAATCGGCCTCGAATCCGGCGTAGACCCGACCTGACCTGCTACGAACCTGCGGACGGGATGCCCGGCGTGGCGTCGGAGGTTGGGTCCGCAGACGCTCGGGCTGCCGCGGCGAGGTCGCACGCCGACCACGTGTAGGGCTGCTCGGCAGTGGCAGTGGTGCCGAGCAGATACGTTCGGTCGGTGCGGTTCGCGCGGGCGATGGCGCTGAACCACGTTGCCAGGGTGCTGACGCGGTTCTGCACGCCGGTGAGGAACGCGATGTGGACGAAACCCCAGCCCAGCCAGCCGGGAAACCCGGTGAGCCGGATTGGTCCGGCCTGCAGCAGGGCGTGCCCGCGGCTGATGTACGCCGCCGAGCCCAGGTCGCGGTAACGGAAGGGCTTGCGGGGCTTGCCTGCGAGGTCGCGGCGGACGCATGCGGCGGCGTGCAGGCCGCCCTGCATGGCGTTCTCGGCCACTCCCGGTAGGTGGTCGCGGCCGACGAGGTCTCCGATGACGAAGATCTCCGGATGCCCTGGCACGGTCAGGTCGGCCTCCACCGCGATCCGGCCCGAGTGATCCGACGTCGCCCCCAGCACCTTGGCGACGTGGCGCGCGAACGGCACCGCCTCGACACCGGCGGTCCACAGCACCGTCCGCGCCGCGTACTCCTCGTCCTGGCCGCCTGCCTTCGGCGAGATGGTCACGCCCTCCTGACGGACGTCGGTGACGTGCACACCCAGCCGCAGCTCGACGCCCAGCTCCTCCAAGACCTTTGCGGCCTTCCCCGCGAGGTTCGGTGCGAAGCTCTTGACCAGGCGATCGCCACCGTCGAAGAGCAGCACCCTGGCCTCCTCCGGCGCGATGCTGTGGAACTCGTTGGCCAGGGTTCGGGTGGCCATCTCCCTGATCTGCCCGGCCAACTCCACCCCGGTTGGGCCGCCACCGGCGACGACGAACGTCAACCACGCGGCGCGCTCCGGTCCTGGCGGCAGCGTCTCGGCGATCTCGAAGGCGCCGAACAACCGGCGGCGGATCGACAGCGCGTCGTCGAGGGTCTTCATCCCCGGCGCCCACCGGGTGTACTCCTCGTGACCGAAATACGACTGCTGCATCCCGACGGCGACCACCAGCACGTCGTAGTCGACGGTGAACGTGCTGCCGTCGGGGCGGCGGGCGGTGACCCGGCGCGCGTCGGCGTCGAGCCCGATCGCGTCGCCGAGCAGCGTGGTGACATTGCGGTGGCGCGCCAACTCCTCGCGCAACGAGCGGCTGATCTGCCCGACGCTCAGCGTTCCCGTCGCGCATTGATACAGCAGCGGCTGGAACACGTGGGACGCGGCGCGGTCGAGCAGCGTGACGTCCACGTCGACACCGCCCAGCCTGCGCGCGCAGAACAGCCCGCCGAATCCGCCCCCGATGACCAGCACTCTCGTCCGACCGTTGCTCACCGTTTCGAGGCTAGCCCCGGTTCGCCAAGAAATAGTCGACGCGCGGACCTGGTTGCCTGTTCTGAGGTGACACACGTCGCACAGATACCGGAGGACGAGATGGAAACCTGGGACGCGATCCGTGCCCGACGCAACGTCCGGAGCTACTCGCCGGAACCCGTTCCCGACAGCGATCTGGACCGCATCGCAGAAGCGGGGTGGCGGGCGCCGTCCTCCAGAAACGACCAGCACTGGGACTTCGTGATCGTCACGGACCGCGATCAGCTCCAAGAGCTCTCCACCGTGTGGCGGGGCGCCGGACACATCGCGACGGCCGTGGCCGCGATCGCCTTGATCGTGCCGGAACCCCCCGACGAACGAACCAGGCTCATCGACCAGTACGACCTGGGCCAGGCCACGATGGCGATGACGATCGCGGCCACCGACCTCGGCGTCGGCACCGGCCATTCCGCGGTGGGCGACCAGGACAAGGCCCGCTCGATCCTCGGCGTTCCCGACGGTCACATCGTCTCCTACCTCCTCGGCGTCGGCTATCCCGATGACCGTCCGCTCAAGCCGATCGTGAAGCCCAACCGGCGCCCGTTCCCGGAGGTCGTCCATCACGGACGTTGGTGAACAGACCGATGCCATAGCGTGGGCGGCGTGATCGACTCGGAAGCGCCACCGTTGAAAGTCCTTATCCCACAGGGCCTCGGCCTCGAGAGCATGGGTGCCCCACCGAACATCCACGCGATCGGTTACGTGCCCGGTGAGCCCTGGCCGGCCGGGCACCTGGACGCGACCGTGGTGGTGGTCGGATACGAGGATGCCCCTGCCGTCGGAGCCAGGTTCGGCGAGTTACCCGGACTGCGGTTGGTGCAGACCCTCAATGCGGGCTACGAGCAGTGGCTGCCCCTGTTGCCCGCCGGTGTGATGCTCTCCAACGGACGCGGCGCCCACGGCGGCTCGTCGGCCGAGTGGGTGGTGGCCGCCCTGCTCGCCATCTACCGGGATCTCGGACTGTTCCGCGAACAGCAGTCAGAGGGAGTCTGGCGGCGCAAGGACACCGAGACCTTGATCGGCAAGCGGGTGGTCGTCCTGGGAGCAGGGGACCTGGCCGTCAACCTCGCTTCGCGGCTCGCGCCATTCGAGACCGACGTCGTGCTCGTCGGCAGGCGGGCCAGGCCAGGGGTGCACGCGCTGTCGGAGATCGACGTGCTTCTGCCGACCGCCGACGCCGTGGTCGCACTGCTGCCGGACAGCGAGTCGACCCATCACATCGTCGATGCCGAATTCCTGGCCCGACTGCGCGACGGCACGGTCGTCGTCAACGCAGGCCGCGGCGGTTCGGTCGACACCGACGCACTCCTGGCGGAGCTGACCTCCGGTCGCCTGCGCGCCGCACTCGACGTCACCGACCCCGAGCCGCTGCCCGCAGGCCATCCGCTGTGGTCGGCGCCCGGCCTCCTGCTGACTCCGCACGTGGCAGGCAGCACCGTTCGGGGCCTGGGAACGGGCGTGGGCCGTCGCCGTCCGCCAGATCGAGGTCCATGCCGGCGGCGACCTCCCACCGAACCTGGTCGCGGGACCGGGAGCGCCCGCCGAAGGGCCGAGAGACTGACGTCACCGGCATCGCAGCGAGTCACGGTGATCGGAACGACTGCGCCGAATGCGCAGGTGCGCGATGATGCCGCCCATGCGCAACGTCTCATTCACCGCGGCCATGCTGGCCGTCGTCGCCGGTCTGTTCACCGCGACCGCCTGTGCTCCCGCTGACGACACGTCGTCGGCGACGTCGTCCGCAGCGCCCGCCGAAACGTGCGCGAAGGACTCCCTGACCACGCTGGCCAAGGGGTCCATCACCTTCGGCACCGATCAGCCCGCCTACCCGCCCTGGTTCGTCGACGACGACCCCACCAACGGCAAGGGCTTCGAATCCGCAGTGGCCTACGCCGTCGCCGACAAACTCGGATACGGCAAGGGGGACGTGAAGTGGGTGCGAGTGCCGTTCAACGCGGCCATCGCGCCGGGCCCAAAGACGTTCGACGCCAACCTCAATGAGTTCTCCATCACCGACGAGCGCAAGCAGGCCGTCGACTTCTCCTCGCCCTACTTCAACGTGACCCAGGCGGTCGTCGCGGTCAAGTCGTCACCGGCGGCCCAGGTGAAGACGCTCGACGGGCTCAAGGGCCTCAAGCTCGGCGCCCAGGTCGGCACGACCAGCTACACGGCCGCCAAGGCGATCGACGCCGGCGTCTCCGTGTTCAACAACAACGACGACGCCAAGGCCGCATTGTCGAACGGTCAGATCGATGCGCTGGTACTGGATCTCCCGACGGCCTTCGAGGTACAGAGCGAGCTGACCGACGGTGTCATCGTCGGGCAGTTGCCTGCGGGCACCGAGAAGGCCGAGCAGTTCGGCATCGTCTTGGACAAGGGCAGCCCGCTCACGGCATGCGTGTCCAAGGCCGTCGACGAACTCGGCAACAACGGGGACCTATTCAAGCTGCAGAAGGAATGGCTCGCCGGCGCTGGTAACGCGCCAATGCTTTCGTGACCACGGACGCGATCGACCGGGTGGCGTACCGGCAGTCCCGCGCTCGCCGGTCGACGCTGATCGCGCTGCTGCTCGACCGTCGTGTTCGCCGCGGTGCTGCTGTTCGCGGTGACGTCGTCGCCGGGTTGGCCGCGGGTCCGCGACTCGTTCTTCAACCTGCGGGTCGGCTGGGAGAGCCTGCCTGCGCTGTTGGAGGGGTTGTGGCTCAACATCCGGGTGCTGGTGATCTGCCAGGTGCTGATCCTGATCTTCGGGCTCGGGTTGGCCGCGGTGCGGACACTGCGCGGCCCCGTGTGGTTTCCGGTGCGCGCGTTGGCAACCGGGTACGTCGACCTGTTCCGCGGCCTGCCCCTGCTGATCTGCCTGTACCTCGTCGGGTTCGGCCTGCCCGGGCTGCGGTTGTCGGGTGTTCCGACGAGCCCGGTGCTCCTCGGTGGCCTTGCCCTGGTGCTGATCTACTCCGCCTATGTGGCCGAGGTGTTCCGGGCCGGCATCGAATCGGTCCATCCGTCGCAGCTGGCGGCGGCCAAATCCCTTGGCCTCAACTACCGGCGCACGATGCAACTGGTCGTGCTACCCCAGGCGACCCGTCGGGTGACGCCTGCGCTGCTCAACGATTTCGTCGCGCTGCAGAAGGACTGTGGGCTGATCTCGGTGCTCGGCGCCGTCGATGCGGTGCGGGCCGCGCAGATCCAGGCCGCGACCACCTACAACTTCACCCCGTACGTCGTGGCCGGCCTGTTGTTCGTCGCGCTGGCGGTGCCGTCGGCGCGGCTCGCCGATTGGGCGTCGAAGCGTGCGGGGATTCGGCAGGGCGCGCTGTGACCAGCGCGAGCACCCCCGCTCCGGTGCTGTCGGTGCGGGGCCTGGTGAAGGCGCTATCACGACAGGTCGGTGCTCGACGGTGTCGATCTCGACGTCGGGGAGCACCAGGTGGTGGTGCTGATCGGCGCGTCGGGGTCGGGGAAGTCGACCTTGCTGCGGTGCATCGACCTGCTCGAGGACATCGACGACGGCCAGATCCTGCTCGACGGCCGCGACATCAGCGACCCCCGCATCGACGCCGACGCCGCCAGGCAGGCGATGGGCATGGTGTTCCAGTCGTTCAACCTGTTCCCCCACATGACGGCGCTGGCCAACGTCGCGCTGGCGCCGCGGGTGGTGCACGGCTCCACGCGCCGCGACGCCCAGGAACGTGGCCGCGAGTTGTTGGCCCGCGTCGGCCTGGCCGGGCACGCCGACGCCTACCCCGACAAGCTGTCCGGCGGCCAGCAGCAGCGGGTGGCCATCGCCCGCGCGTTGGCGTACGAACCCCGACTGCTGCTCCTCGACGAGATCACCAGCGCCCTCGACCCGGAACTGGTCGGCGAGGTCCTGGCCCTGGTTGGCGAGTTGGCGACGACCGGGCGCACCATCGTGATGGCCACCCACGAGATGGCCTTCGCGCGCGAGGTCGCCGACACGGTGTGCTTCCTCGACGGCGGGCGCATCGTCGAATCCGGCTCGGCGAAACAGGTTTTGACCGACCCCCAGCAGGACCGGACCCGCCAGTTCCTGCAACGGTTCACCGACGGACAGCCTCAACAACCGCCGCGCTCCTGATCCCGATGGGAGACTTCGTTCGTGACCCACCCACTCGACGTCGACGCGATCCGCGCGCACTTTCCCGCGCTCGACGGCGGCACCGCGTACTTCGACGGACCCGGCGGCTCGCAGACGCCCACCGTCGTGGCCGACGCCATCCGCGACGCGATGGTCCGCCCGTTGTCGAACCGTGGGAACAACACCGCAGCGGAACGCAATGCCGAAGAGATCGTGGTGCAGTGCCGTCTCGCCATCGGCGAGCTGCTCAACGCCGACCCCGACGCGGTCATCTTCGGGCGGAGCATGACTGCGCTCACCTTCGATCTGTCCCGCACGCTGTCCGCGCAGTGGCGCCCCGGTGACGAGATCGTCGTGACCCGCCTGGATCACGACGCCAACGTCCGGCCGTGGGTGCTCGCCGCCGCGCGAGCGGGAGCGGTGGTCCGCTGGGTCGACTTCGATCCGGCGACGTCCGAACTGCCGGTGGAAAACGTCGAGGCAGCGCTGAGCGACCGAACGCGCCTCGTCGCGATCACCGCCGCGTCCAACCTGATCGGCACGATGCCCGACGTGAAGACCATCGCGGCGCACACCCGTGCGGCAGGCGCCCTGCTGTACGTCGACGGTGTGCACTACACCGCCCACGGCGCCGTCGACTTCCACGATCTCGGCGCCGACTTCTTCGCGTGCTCGCCGTACAAGTTCCTTGGGCCGCACTGTGGTGTGGTCGTCGGCAGGCCCGACGTCCTCGCCGAGCTCCGACCCGACAAACTGTTACCCGCTCCGGATCGGGTGCCGGAACGCTTCGAACTCGGCACCCTGCCCTACGAACTGATGGCAGGCACGACCGCGGCCGTCGACTTCCTCGCAGGCATGACGCGTGCCACCGGCTCCCGGCGCGACCGGCTGCTGGCCGCCATGACCGCACTGGAGCACCACGAGGACACGCTTCGCCTACGGATCGAGGCCGGCCTGCGACAGCTCCCCACGGTGACCGTCCACTCCCGCGCTGCGCGCCGGACGCCGACGTTGCTCGCGACCTTTGCCGAGCGCGGGTCCGCGGCGATCAGTACCGTGCTCGCACAGCACGACATCAACGCGCCTGCCGGTTCGTTCTACGCCTACGAGGCATCGCGACGGCTCGGGCTGCCCGAGGATGGCGGTGTGCGGATCGGCCTGGCGCCCTACAACACCGCAGCCGACGTCGACCGTCTCATCGACGTGCTGGCGACGACCCTTGACCGAGCGCCCCTGACGGGTGCGCCAAACGAACAGGCGCCCAGCCGTTTCGGACTCGTGACCACTGATCATTAGCTCGCCTGAGGCGGGCGTACAGTCGTTCGCGTGGAATACCGAAGCCTGGGACGAACCGGAATCCAAGTCAGCCCGCTGTGCCTGGGGGCCATGATGTTCGGCGGTTGGGGCGAACCCGACCACGACACGTCGATCACGACGATTCACGCCGCCCTGGATGCCGGCATCAACTTCATCGACACCGCCGACGTCTACTCGCAGGGCGAATCGGAGATCATCGTCGGCAAGGCCCTCGCAGGCGGTCGGCGCGACGACGTGGTGCTCGCCACGAAGGCCCACATGCAGATGGGCGTTCCGGTCGAGGCGCCGCCAGGTACCAAGGGCGATCCCAACAAGCGCGGAAACTCTCGACGCTGGTTGGTCACCGAGGTCGAGAACAGCCTGCGCAGGCTGAACACCGACTGGATCGACCTGTACCAGATTCACCGCCCCGATCCCGACACCGACATCGAAGAGACCCTTGGAGCACTGACCGATCTGCAGCACCAGGGCAAGATCCGCGCCTTCGGCTCCTCGACGTTCCCCGCCCACCAGATGGTCGACGCGCAGTGGGTCAGCGAACGGCGCGGCCTCGGCCGGTTCGTCACCGAGCAGCCGCCCTATTCGCTGTTGGTCCGCGGTATCGAGGCCGACGTCCTGCCCGTGGCGCAGGAGTACGGGATGGGCGTGCTGCCGTGGAGCCCGTTGGCCGGTGGCTGGCTCACCGGGGGCTACCGCAAGGACAAGGAGCTGCCCGAATCCCGGCGCCGCAGCCGACTTCCGGCCCGTTACGACATGTCCACTCCCGACAACCAGCGCAAGCTCGACGCAGCCGACGCACTCGGGCAGCTGGCCGACGACGCCGGGCTGTCGTTGATCCACCTCGCGCTGGCATTCGTGATGCAGCATCCTGCGGTCACTGCGCCGATCATCGGCCCCCGCACCCTCGATCACCTGAAATCCCAGATCGGCGCCACCGACGTCACGCTGTCCGTGGACATTCTCGACAAGATCGACGAGATCGTGCCGCCGGGATCGACGATCTCTCGGGCCGATCAGGGCTACCAGCCGCCGTCGTTGACCGATCCGTTCCTGAGGCGCCGCCGCACCGCGTGACGCGGTAGCCAACTGCCGGTCCGTACGCGCGGGATGCACGCCGCGTCGACCGGCGCCTTGTCGTGCGCGGAGCCCCTGGGCGCCGCAGCATTCCCAGCTCGGAGAGTCGCCTGGCTTCCGCACCTCACGGAGCGTGAGCTGGCCGCGGCCGTCTGCCATCCGGACAGCGTCCCTCCGATCGCCCCAATGCCCTTGTCAGCTCAATGGATCGAGCGCCACGTCGATTTCTGCAAGTCGGTCGTGTCGACGTGCAAGCCGATCGCGACCCTGGCGCAGATCTCGTGGCACACGAGGTCGTCTCCCCATTACATTGGTCCGGCTATATAAATGTCGGCGGCGGTTGAGATGCGTGCCCGACGGCGCGTGAAAGTTTGCCTCTGTCCACGCCTGCCGAGAGTGACGCAACACGGACCCGTTCACGCGGAATATGTGACGCAACAAGGTTGTTGCGGCGACCTGCGCGTGATTCGCGTCACGATCCTCCGGCGGGCAGCCGGATCGAAACGACAACACCAGGACAAGCCGTGGCGCAGCCCACAGCGTGCCGAAACGTACCCACGCGCCGGGCGACCTATCACGATCTTTCTGTGAAGTGACTGTGACCTGGCGGTAAGCCGCCTCTGATTGCCGCTACATAGTGCGCGTGATATAGATACGACGTGGCGAAACGGTCGGCCGATGAGTGCGCCAGCGACTGCGTTGGCGAGCTGCTCGATCACGCAATCGACCTGTCGGTGCGCTTTCTGTCTGACCGCGCCGACTTGAGCGCCTCTGCTGCGTTTGCGATGAACAGGGTGTGCCGGGAAGGGCCCATGCGGCTTACGACGCTGGCGACCAAGGAGGGTGTCAGCCAGCCGTCGATGACCCAGCTGGTCCAACGGCTCGAGCGCCAGGGTCTGGTGGCCAGGCTTGCCGACCCCGACGATGGGCGTGCGGCCCTCATCGGCATCACCGTGCAGGGTCAGGCGCTCCTCGACGACCGCAAGCGGATCCGCCGGGAACGCCTCACGGCGCTGCTGGCGACGCTGACGTCGGAGGAGGAAAGCGCGTTGTGGCTTTCCGCGCGGGTCGCATATCCGGTCCTGCGTCGGCTCGTCGCGAATGCCGACTGTTCCCAGGACGGCGAATCCGAGGCGACCGAGCCGGCGGTCGGGCCAGGGACGGCGGATCAGCGAAAGGTGCTCGGGTGAGGTCGATTCCAGTGGGTCGCGCGCTGAAGAAGATCTGGATCCCGTTGGTACTCATCGTCGTACTGGCGATCTCGGGCCTCGTCGTCTCCCGTCTGCACAAGATGTTCGCCTCCCAGGACCTCAACGCCAACGCCGGCGCCGGCATCGAGATCGTCCAGTTCAATCCGAAGATCATGGTCTACGACGTATACGGCCCGCCGGGCACCACCGCCCAGATCAGTTACTTCGACCCGGATGCCAACGTGCACTCGATCACCGCGCCGCTGCCCTGGTCGATCACGTTGTCGACACTGTTGCCGACGGTCAGCGCCAGTCTCATGGCGCAGGGCGACACAGATCAGATTGGATGCCGCGTCACCGTGAACGGAACCGTCCGTGAGGAGCAATCCGACAATGGGGTCAACCCCCAGACGTACTGCCTGGTGAAGTCCGCATGACGCACGCGATCGCGCCCGCCGAGACCGACGAGCACCCCAAGCGTCCCGTCTTTCCGCACACGCTGCGCATCCTCGCGGTGCCGATCGTCCTGTTCTGGGTGTTCGTCGCCGTGGTGGTGAACGTGATCGCCCCGCAGCTCGAGGTCGTCGGCGAACTCCACTCGGCTCCGATGGCGCCCGAGGACGCGCCGTCGATGACGTCGATGAAGCTGATGGGCGGCAACTTCAAGGAATTCGACTCCAACAGCACGATCATGATCGTCATCGAGGGTCAACAGCCCCTCGGCCCCGACGCGCACGACTACTACAACCAGATCATCCAGAAGCTGCAGCAGGATCCCAAGCACATCCAGCACATTCAGGACTTCTGGGGTGACACGCTGACGGCGGCCGGCGCGCAGAGCTCCGACGGCAAGGCCGCCTACGTGATGATCAACCTGGCAGGCGAACAGGGTCAGACCCTGGCCAACGAAGGCGTCGACGCCGCCCGCAAGGTCATCGAAGAAACGAAGGCCCCGCCGGGCGTGCAGGCCTATGTCGCAGGTCCGGCCGCGCTCACCGACGACTTGCACGTCATCGGCAACGCCAGCCTCGCCCAGATCACCTTGATCACCCTGATTGCGATCGCGGTCATGCTGCTGGTCGTCTACCGCTCGATCGTCACCACGCTGATCCAGCTCTTCCTGACTGCCGTCGGGTTGCTGACCGCGCGCGGAGTGGTCTCGGTGCTGGCCACCCATGGCGCCTTCGGGCTGACGACGTTCGCCGGGAACATCCTGACGATGCTCGCGATAGCCGCGGCCACCGACTACGGCATCTTCATCTTCGGCCGCTACCGCGAAGATCGCGGGCTGGGTCAAGACCGCGATGACTCCTACTACGCGACCTTCAAGTCCGTCGCGCCCGTCATCGTCGGCTCGGGCCTGACGATCGCCGGGGCGACCTACTGCCTCAGCTTCGCGCGGCTGCCCTACTTCTCCACCATGGGCGCCCCGGTCGCCATCGGCATGATCGTGGTCGTCGCGATTGCGGTCACGCTCGGCCCGGCCGTCCTGTTTCTCGGTAGCCGGATTGGCCTCTACGAATCCAAACGCCCTCCGCAGAGCCGATTTTGGCGGCGCGTCGGCACCACCGTGGTGCGCTGGCCGGCACCGGTCTTCGTGGCGAGCCTGTTCGTGGTGCTGATCGGCATCGTCGCGATTCCCGGATACAAGCCGGCCTACAACGACCGCTACTACATGCCGGCCGACGCCCCGGTGAACATCGGTTTCGCCGCCGCCGACCGGCACTTCTCACAAGCCCGGATGAACCCAGACATCCTGATGGTCAACGCCGATCACGACATGCGGAACCCGGCCGACATGCTGGTGCTGAACGCGGTCGCCAGGAACGTCATGCACACCGAGGGCATCGCGATGGTGCAGAACATCACGCGCCCCTTGGGCATTCCGATTCAGCACAGCTCGATTCCGTTCCAGACGAGTATTTCGGGGCAGACGAGCAACATGAACCTGCCGTACCAGCGCGACCAGTTGGACAACTTGCTCAAGATGGCCGACGCGACGCAGGTCTCGATCGACATCATGGAGAAGCAGTACCAACTCTCGCTCAAGCAAACCGCACTCACGCAGGACTCGGCGAACAAGTCGCGGGAACTACTCGCGACCACCGAGGAACTACGGGACCACATCGCGGACTTCGACGACCAGTTCCGGCCCCTGCGCAACTACTTCTACTGGGAACCGCACTGTTTCGACATCCCGATGTGCGCCGCGATACGTTCCGTCTTCGATTCCCTCGACGGGATCGACCAACTGACCGACCAGACGGGCGCGGTGCAGGGCAACACCGACCAACTGGCGAACCTCGCTCCGCAGCTGACGGCACTTCTTCCGCAGACCATCGCGTCGATGAAGACCACCAAGGCGCTGACGCTGGCGAACTACAGCATGATGAAGGCCAACATCGACCAGACCGAGCGGAGCAACGACACCGCGCTGGCGTTGGGCCAGAGCTTCGATCAGGCCAAGAACGACGACCTGTTCTATCTGCCGCCGGAGGCCTTCACCAACCCCGACTTCGAGCGCGGGCTGAAGATGTTCCTGTCGCCGGACGGCAAGTCCGCGCGGATGTTCATCACCCACGAGACCGATCCCGCGACGACCGAGGGCATCGCCAGGGTCGATTCCGAACGCAAGGCCGCGCAAGAGGCCCTGAAGATGACCTCGCTCTCGAACGCCAAGATCTACTTGGGCGGGGTCGCGGCCACCTACAAGGACATGGCCGACGGCGCCAAGTACGACCTGTTGATCGCCGTGGTGTCGGCCCTGACGCTGATCTTCATGATCATGCTCATCCTGACCCGAGCCGCGGTGGCAGCACTCGTCATCGTCGGAACGGCGGCCAGCTCGATCGCCGCATCCTTCGGCATCTCCGTGCTGCTATGGCAGGACCTGTTCGGCATCCAGGTGCACTGGCTCGTCATGTTGATGTCCGTCATCATCCTGTTGGCGGTCGGATCGGACTACAACCTGCTGCTGGTCTCCCGGTTCAAGGACGAGATCCATGCGGGGCTCAAGACCGGCATCATTCGCTCCATGGCGGGCACCGGCGGCGTCGTCACTTCTGCCGGTCTGGTATTCGCGGCCACCATGGCGGCGATGATGTTCAGCAAGTTGATCGTGCTGGCCCAGATGGGTTCCACGATCGCCATCGGCCTGCTGGTGGACACGCTTGATCGTGCGCTCGCTGCTGATGCCATCGATCGCGACGCTGTTGGGCCGGTGGTTCTGGTGGCCGCTGGTCGTCTATCCCCGCGGCGACAACCACTTCCTGACGCCGCAGCCTCCACGTCGTACGAGTGACGACGCGGACACGGCGGCAATGTCCGCGCAGGCGTAGCGCACACACCGACCGTGGTGACCGAGGCCATACCGAGTAGCCCTGGCTGTCCGTCGATCTCGGTCGGTACTGTCGGGGCAGCCGCCGAGTTCCGAAAGTTCCCTTAGCACGCCACTTGACGCGGATCCCTTCCCAGAACCGGAGATGCCGTGACGAAGCTGTCGGTCATCTACTACTCCTCCACCGGACACGTCACGGAGATGGCGCGCCGCGTCGCCGCCGCAGGCGAGACGGCCGGTGCCGACGTGCGACTGCGCCGCGTCGCCGAGCTTGCAGAACAGGCGGCCATCGAAGCGGAACCGGCATGGTCCGCCAACGACGCGGCGACGAAGAGCATCCCGGTGGCAACCGGCGACGACATGGTGTGGGCCGACGCGGTGATCTTCGGCACACCAACCCGATTCGGCTCTCCTGCTTGGCAATTCAGGGCCTACATCGATTCGCTGACCCCGCTCTTCATGGCGGGCAAACTTGCGGACAAGGTGTATGCGGCGTTCACGTCCGGGCGTACCGAGCATGGCGGACAGGAGTCGACGCTGCTCAACTTCTACGTCACGCTGATGCACTTCGGTGGAATCCTGGTTCCGCCCGGTTTCACGGAAGACTTGAAGTGGATCGACGGCAACCCCTACGGCGTCGGCCATGTCAGCGGGCTGAACAACGATGCGGAGATCAGCGACGCGACGGCCGCGGCGCTGGATCACCTGGCGAGGCGCGTCGTTTCGGTGACGGACAGGCAGGTTGCGGCCAGCGCGTGACGCTGAGCCGTCACTGTGCAAGCACGTTGACGAGCTTGCCGAAGACGTACGGCAGAGTCTGCGCGGCAGGGACGATGCCCGCGCGCAGCCATCGGTGTGTGCTCGCGTGGAGCAGGCCGGCAGTCAGCGCCCGGTAACGGCGCGTCATCTTGCGCCATTCGCGGTCGTAGTCCTCGGGCCGTTCGCCGACAACGCAATTCACCGCGAGCTCGGCCGCCCCGAACGCCAACCCCATTCCCTCGCCGGTGAGCGCGTCGATGTAGCCGGCGGCATCGCCGACCAGAAGCACCCGGCCCGCCGCCCGCGTGCGCACCTTCTGCCGCAGCGGTCCCGCGGCCCGGTCCCGGCCGTGGGCATGGTCGCGCACCCGGTCCCGCAACTCGCCGAACGCCTCGAAGTGGCTGTCGAAGCCGCCGCG
Source organism: uncultured Actinomycetota bacterium (assembly GCA_963735245.1). Taxonomy (GTDB): domain Bacteria; phylum Actinomycetota; class Actinomycetes; order Mycobacteriales; family Mycobacteriaceae; genus Mycobacterium. Next base: position 35,902 of record CAVTKI010000015.1, on the reverse strand, counting down.
GGTTCCGCTGAGGATCGCGATGCCCACACAGTCGTCGGCCACGGGTGTCACGTATGCCTCGGCACCGTCCGCCCAGTGCACCTCGACCGAGTCCGTCCACGGCGCCATCTCGACGTGCCTGCGGATGCCCCAGCGGCGCGGTCCCGGGCTCGGCAGGGCAAGGCCGAGCGCGTGGCGGATCGGCGAGTGCAGTCCGTCGGCGGCCGCCAGGTACCTGGCCTCGAAACCGCCCGCGCACACCGATTCCGCGTCCTGAGTCACCTCGCCGAGCTCGCCGTGTACCAGCTTCACCCCGGCGGCCTCGGCGGCGTGCCACAGGGCGGCGTGCAGCACGGTCCTGCGCACGCCACGCCCGGCGCCTGCCGAGAACGGCGCATCGACCCGGCGGTCGCCGTCGACGTAGCTGATCCCGCGCAGCGGTCGACCGGTCGCCGTGACGCCGAGCCGGTCCAGGTGGGCCAGGGTGTGCGGCATCATGCCTTCGCCGCAGGCCTTGTCCAGCACCCCGTTTCGGTGCTCGACGACGGCGACCTCCAGCCCGGCCCGCGCGCCGTACAGGGCGGTGGCCAGGCCCGCGGGCCCGCCTCCTGCGACGAGTAGGTCGATCACCTCAGGCTCGCCAGTGCGGTGTTCTCGACCTTGATCCGCGTGCGCAGCAGCGCGGCGTTGCACACCGTGAAGACCAGGGCGGTGACCCACCCGGAGTGCACCAGCGGCAAGGCAATTCCCTCGACGACCACGGCCACGTAGTTGGGGTGCGGAATCATCCGGTACGGCCCGCCGGTCACCCGCGGGGCACCCGGAATGATCACGACGCGGGTGTTCCACTGCTGCCCGAGTGTGGTGATGCACCACCAACGCAGGACCTGCGCGGCGACGACAACGGCCAGCATCGGCCACCCCAGTGACGGGATGAACGGCCGGTCCGCGACCATCGGTTCGACGAGACAGCCGACGAGAAGGCCGACGTGCAGCACGACCATCGTGGGATAGTGACCGGCACCGAACTCGGCACCGCCCCGCTCCCGACTCCACGCCAAGTTGCGCTTGGAGACAACGAGTTCGGCGATCCGCTCGACCGCGACCGCGGCGATGAGCAACGTGTACCAGGTCATCGTCAGCGCCAGCGCAGCAGCACGAGTTCGGAGCAGAAGCCCGGACCCATGGCCATCAGGACGCCGGGGCTGCCCGCGGGCGGTCGCTTGGCCATGGTGTCGCGCAGCACGTGCAGCACCGACGCCGAGGACAGGTTGCCCACCTCGGCGAGCGAGCGCCACGTCAGCTCCAGTGCGTCGTCGGGCAGGCCGAGCGTCGCGGTGATCGCCTCGATCACCTTCGGGCCGCCGGGGTGGCTGACCCACGCGCCGACGTCGCCGACCTCGAGGCCATGGGACGCAAGGAATCCCGTCACGTCGTCGCCCAGGTAGCGTTCGACGACGGCGGGCACGTCGGGCGACAGGACCAGCCGGAACCCGCTCCCGTCGACATCCCAGCCCATCGTTCGCAGCGAGTCCGGGTACAGGTGGCTGCGGGAGTCGAGCACCTCTGGTCCGCTCGCGCCGATCTCCTCGGCCTTGCGGTCGCCGACGGCCACGACGGCGGCGGCACCGTCCCCGAACAGGGAACTTCCCACCAACGTCGCCACCGAGGGGGCGGTCTTCGGGATCAGGGAACAGAACTCCACCGCCAGCAGCACCGCCACACCGTCGGGATCGCCCCGTAGGTAGTCGTGCAGCCGCGCCGTCCCCGCCGCGCCTGCGACACAACCCAGCCCGAACAGCGGCACCCGGCGCACGTCGGGGCGCAACCCGATCCGCCCGGCGATCCGCGCGTCGATCGTCGGAACGGCGAGCCCGGTCACGGTGGTCGTCATGATGAGGTCGACGTCGGAGGGCTTCAGGCCCGCGTCGTCGAGCGCACCGAGGATCGCCGCGCAACCCAGTTCCACTGCGTGCTCGATGAACACGTCGTTGGCGGCGCCGAAGTCGGTGAGTCCCGCGTAGTCCTCGAGCGGCAACACCGTGTGCCTGCTGTCGACCTTGGCGCTTCGGTGCACGGCGCGGACGAAGTCCGCGTGATCCGAGAAGCCGGGCATCGCGATCAATGCTTCGGCCACCTCGTCCTGGGTGTAGCGGTGCTCGGGTACTTCTCCACGTACGGCGGCGATGACGGTCATGACACGGTCCTCCTGTTGGTCGATGTCTCCGTTCGGACACCGTCTTCGATGCCGATCCGGTTGTGTAGCTTGGTCATCCACTTGGGCGCCCACCAGTTCCACTCGCCCATGGCGTGCATGAACGCCGGGAGTAGCACCATCCGGACCATGGTGGCGTCGACCAGGATCGCGAGCGTGAGGCCGAGTCCGAACATCCGCATGAACGACACCTGTGCGGCGATCAGCGCCGCGAACGAGATGGACATGACCACGGCGGCGGCCGTGACCACCCGGCCGGTGCGCGCGATGCCGAGCGCGACGCTCTCGTCGTTGTCCGCGCGTGTGCCCGCCGAATTCACCCAGAACTCGCGGATACGCGAGACCAGGAACACCTCGTAGTCCATCGAGAGCCCGAAGGCGATGCAGAACAACAGCACCGGAATGTTGGCGACGAGGATGCCGGTGGCCGTCGTGCCGAGTCCGCCGAGGTGCCCGTCCTGAAAGATCCAGACCATCGCGCCGAAGGCGGCGCTGAGCGAAAGCATGTTGAGCACCAACGCCTTCAACGGGATCATCACGCTGCCGGTCAGCAGGAACAGCACCACGAACATGATCGCCGCGATGAGTCCGAGTACCACGGGCAACCGTGACGTGATGGCGTCGACGCTGTCCCGGTTGACCTGCGCGGTACCCGCGAACAGAACCTGGTGACCACCTGGGCCCTGCACGGCGTGCAGCCCGTCGAGCTGGGCCTCGGACGATTCGGAGAACAGCGGCGCGGTGCTGCGCACCGTCAGATAGGCGCTGCCGTCGGCAACCTGGACGGGCGACACCCCGGCCACGTCGGGCACGCGAGCCAGATCCGTGGTGTACCGGGCGATCTCGGGCTCGGTCAGGTCGCTGGCGTCGGGCAGCACGATGGTCACGGCGGTCGCGGAGTCGTCAGGGAATCCGGTGCGCATCTCGTCACCGACCTGGTGAGCCGACGCGGTGTCCGGCAGCACCCGATCGTCGGGGAAGCCCCACTTCACCCCGAGGAACGGGGAACCGAGCAGCAGGAGAAGCGTGACGACGGCCAACCCGGCGGGCAGGGAATGCCGCATGACGGTCTTCGTCCAGCGGTAGAGCGCCGGCTGCGCAACTTCGCGGTGCGTACCGTGGCGGCGGCCGAACAGTCGGCGAATGTCCCACTTCTGCAGCCGATCTCCGAGGATGACCAGCGCCGCGGGCGTGACGAACAGAGCCGCCAGTGCGGCGAACGCCACGGTGGCCACTCCGGCGTAGGCGAACGATTTGAGGAACGCCATCGGGAACACGACCATCACGGCCATCGACAGCGCCACGATCGTCGCCGAGAACACCACGGTGCGGCCCGCCGTCGCCATGGTCTGAGCCAGCGCGTCGTCGCGGCTGGCGCCGTCGGCCAACTCGTCGCGGTACCGGCTGATGATCAGCAGGGTGTAGTCGATGGCAAGCGCCAGACCCATCGCGGCGCTGAGGTTGAGCGCGAAGATCGAGACGTCCGCGAAATGGGTGATGCCGCGCAGCACGGCGAGAGCGCCGAGGATCGCCGTTCCGCCGACGGCGAGCGGTACCGCGGCCGCCAGTGCCCCGCCGAACACCCAGACGAGGACGAGGAAGCTGATCGGGATCGCCAGCGACTCCATGAGCATCAGGTCGCGCTGTGACTGCTCGGTGATCTCGACGTTGACCATCGCGTCGCCGCCCGCGCGGACCGTCGCGCCGTCGTGAGCGTGGACCAATGCGTCGGACAGGTCCTTCGCGTACTGCTGGGTCTTGTTCTCGTCGCCCGCGATCCCGGCCACGATCAGCCCGGACCTTCCATCGCCGCTGACCAGCGCCGTCCGCTCGGGTGCCGGGGCGGTCCACAACGACGTCACCGAGGCGACGTGCGGCGAACGCTTCAGGGCGTCCACGATGTCGGTGCCCACCGCGCGCGCCGCACCGCCGTTGGCCCCGTCGGGAGCGGACACCAGGATCACCAGTTGCACGTCGCCCGTGCCGAACTTGTCCGTCAGCAACTGCCTCGCCATGGCCGACTCCGACGACGGATCTTCGAAGCCGCAGGCGCACAGGCTCTTTGCCACCGGGACACCGAAGATGCCTGCCGCGACCGCCACCAGTGCCGCCACGGCGAGCATCCGCCGCGGCGCTGAAATGGCCAGCTGGGCGATGCGTTGTAGTGGACCGCCGCGAGACGGAGGGCGTGGTTCGCCGAACGCTGACCGCGAACTCGTTGCGCTGGACCGTCCGATGCTGATTACCACGGGACCACCCGCCCCTCTGATCCGGTTAAATCATCCGTCGGCGACTTTTGTCATCCGTCGATGACTTGTGAACCTACGCCCAGGTTGAGGACAAGTCAACAGCGGACGACATAGAGTTTGACGATGACTACACCACGGCCCCGCAATGCCGCCCAGACGCGCGCCGACATCCTGTCGGCCGCGCGTCGCCGCTTCGCAACGGATGGGTACGAACCCACCACCCTGCGTGCCATCGCGGCGGACGTGGGAGTGGATGCCGCGCTGGTCACGCGCTATTTCGGTAGCAAACAGGATCTGTTCGCGACGGCCACCGAGTTCAGGATCGACCTGCCCGATCTGGCCAATGCGGAACCGGACGACATCGCGGGCATGTTGTTGCCGCGCTACTTCGCGGTGTGGGAGGACGACCACACGTTCCTGGCGCTGCTTCGGGCGGCGGGGACGAGCCGGGTCGCAGCGGACACGATCAACCAGACGCTTGCCGCGCATGTCGCGCCGACGCTGCGAGCGGCCACCCCGGACCACCACCGACAACGGATCGCCATGACGGACGCGTTCGTCATCGGGCTCGCCATGACGAGGTCCGTCCTCGCGAATCCACCCATGGTCGGCCTCAGTCGCGAGGAACTCAGCGGCTGGGCGGCCCCGGTCTTCCGACAGCTGTTGGTCGGGCCTGCACCGTCGTAGTCCCGAGCCCGCGCCCACAGGAACCGCGACTACCGTGGCGCCCGTTCGTGTAGCGGTGGTCGGAGATTCGGCGGCGGTGAGATGACGTATCCGGTCCAGGCGGTAGCGGCGGTGACGGGGCAACCCATTGCCCGTGTCGATGGCCGTCTCAAGGTGACGGGCTCGGCGCTCTACGCGTCGGACAACCCGGCGCCGAACCTGCTGTATGCGACGTTGGTGTGCAGCACCGTCTCACGCGGCACCGTCGCGGGGATCGACTCATCGGCCGCCCGCAGGCAGCGCGACGTGGTGCGGGTCTTCGACCGATTCCCCGGAGTCCACCTTCCGTACGACCCCGCCGCAGTGGCCTTCTTCGGCCAGCCGGTCGCGGTCGTGGCTGCGCGCACGATGGAGGCGGCGATGCACGGAGCGTCGCTGGTGACGGTGCGTTACGCGCAGGCGGCCCAGGTCACCGACATCGACTCACCGCATGGCCGTTCCGCAACCCGGACAGCGCCAGACCGACTACGTGCGAGGCGATCCCGACGGCGCTCTCGCTCGGGCGCACGTGGTCTCGGACCTGAGCTACTCGATCACCCGTTACAACCACAACCCGATGGAACTGCCCTCGACCGTGGCCAGCTGGGACGGCGACAAGCTGACCGTCTGGGACAAGGCACAGGGCATCAACGGGGCACAGGCCATGTACGGCAAGGCCCTTGGCATCCCGCCGGCCAACGTCCGGGTGATCTGCCCCTTCATCGGCGGGGCGTTCGGCAGCGCGGGCAGCACCTGGCCACACCAGATCTTGGCGGCGTACGTCGCGAGGCAGATGCGCCAGCCGGTCAAGCTCGTGCTCACCCGCAAGCAGATGTACAACGGTGTCGGGTACCGGCCTGCGAGCAGGCAACGCCTCGCCATCGGCGCCGACGACGCGGGCGCCATCACCGCGATCGCGCACGAGGGGCGCACCGAGTCGGCGCGCTACGCGCTGTTCGAGGACAGCATCACCGGGCCGGCGAAGTTCCTCTACAACAGTCCGAACATGCGCTCGACGTACCGGGTGGTGCGCCTCGACGTGAACGTCGGATGCCCGATGCGTGGCCCAGGCGCGACGCCGGGCGCATTCGTGCTCGAGTCCGGAATCGACGACCTTGCCCATCGGCTGGGAATCGATCCCGTCGAGCTGCGGATCCGCAACGAACCCGACCACGACCAGACCACGGGCCTGCCGTTCTCCACCAACGGACTGCGCGGGTGCCTCACCCAGGGGGCCGAGAAATTCGGCTGGGCGCAACGCAACCCGACACCAAGGTCGGTGCGCGACGGCAACGAACTGATCGGCATCGGCATGGCCGCGGCCGGTTACCACGTCAACCGTAGCCAGTCCGATGCCCTGGTGCGCGTCAACGGCGACGGCACGGCCGACGCGTTCAGCGCCACCTGCGACATGGGACCCGGCACGTACACGTCGATGTCACAGGTCGCCGCCGACGGACTCGGCCTGCCGCTGCCGCGTGTCCGGTTCACCCTCGGCGACAGTCGATTCCCCAGCGCCCCATCGCATTCCGGATCGCGGACCATGGTGAGTGTCGGTTCGGCGGTATCGCTGGCCGCGAACTCGTTGCGCGACAAGTTCGTCCGCACCGCTGTGGTCGATCCCGGCTCGCCGCTGCACGGAACGGCCCCTGCGAACGTGGCGGTGGCGGATGGCCGGATGTACCGCAAGGACGATCCCCGCGCGGGCGAGACGTATCAGGAAGTGTTGGGCCGCAAGGGCTGGCCCAGCCTCGAAGCCCAGATGACGTACACCCCCGACGACGCCGACAAGCGATATTCGATGTACGCCTACGGGGCGGTGTTCGCCGAAGTCGGTGTCGACGAGGCCTTCGGCCGGGTACGGGTCCGCCGGGTATTCGGATGCTACGACGGCGGCCGGATCATCAACCCCAGGCTCGCGCACAGCCAGGCGATCGGCGCGATGGTGATGGGCATCGGCATGGCGCTGCTCGAGGGAACACAGCTGGACTACCGCGACGGCCGCGTCGTCAACGCCAACATGTCCGACTACCTGGTTCCGGTCAACGCCGACATACCTGCGTTGGACGCCATGTTCCTGCCGGGTGAGGACACCGTCGCCGACCCGATCGGCGTCAAGGGCCTCGGCGAACTGGTCATCGTCGCGGTGCCGCCCGCGATCGCCAATGCGGTCTTCAATGCGACCGGACGCCGGGTCACCGACCTCCCGATCACCATCGAAAAGCTGCTGTAGCCTCGCCTAACCGGGTATCACCGGCAAGGTCACCGACGACGGGTGCGCGGCGTCGTGCAGGATCGTCTGATCGGCCGGGCGGGTCGCTGCGCTCTGGCCGAACGGCTCACCGGTATTGGGGTTCGGGGCGAACTGGGGATAGTCACTGCTCGAGATCTCCACGCGGATGCGGTCACCGGCGGAGAACTCATAGCTGGTGGGCCACACCGCGATCCGGTACTCGTACGGCACGCCGGGCGTGATGGGCGTCGGCGCGGACGAGGAGTCCCGGAATGAGGCGCGCACGATGCCATCGTTGAGATTGATGGTCTCGCCGTCGGGTTTGACGACGTCCAGCTTGGCGGTGAAGTCGGTGTCCGGCGCCGACGACGACGCCCACAGCGTCACCGTCGTCGGCCCGGTGATCTCGGTAGTCGGCGGCCAACGGGTCGCTGCTGTAGAACAGGACGTCCGACCGCTGCTCGACGGGGGTCTGGTCATAGGGTCCCTGCGGGCCGGTCTGTGCGCCGCAGCAGGAATGGCCGCCGAGACTCGGCGCCGGATAGGCGGGGTCATAGGTGTACCGGTCCGGCTGCTCGGCGCCCGGCGCTTTGACGGTGAGCGCGCCGGTGCGGGCTGCCTGGCTGCCATCACCGGACAGGTAGTAGGTGGTCCACCGGGTCTGCGGCAGTGGCCACGCCGTTGCCGTCTTCCACGTGTTGGCGCCCATCAGGAAGTAGTCCACCCGAGGCTTCCCCGCGACGTCACCCGCCGCACCGTCGTTGCGCCCCTTGAGGAAGTGGTCGAACCAGTCGAGCATCAGGTCGTTGATCGGACTGTCGGCGACCGCGCCGATCGCCTTGAGCATCGGCGCCGGCGACGATTCACTGCGACCCCAGTCGACGTGGTCCCACGGGCCGATCACCAACCGCTGGTTGTCGCGGGCCTGTTGGGTGCCTCCGTCGCGGACCATGCCTGCGAAGTTCTCGACGCCGCCTGCCAGGAACGCGTCGTACCAGCCCTCGAAGTCGAGCACGGGCACGTGCACCTTGGCGTAACGGTCGCGGATGCTCCACCGGGTCCAGTAGTCGTCGCGCGTGGAATGCCGGATCCAGTCGAAGTACCACGGCGCCACCGATGCGCTGGCGGGTTGCATCGGCGGCAGATCCTTGAACGGGCGCGAGTCCAGCCACCGCGTCTGATCGGCCGCGGCGGCCGTCAGCGCTGCGACGGCGGCGGTGTCGCCCCGGTTCACGGCGGCCGTCTTGGCAATGCCGATGGCCCATGGCTGCACGAACGCCAGACGGAACTCACCGCCCTCGTACGTCCAGCCGTCGTAGTAGTCGGAGGCGGTGTTGGTGGGCACGATCGTCGTCAGGTGCGGTGGCATCGCGGTTGCGGCGAGCCACTGGGTGGCACCGACGTAGGACGAACCGTACATGCCAACCTTGCCGTTGGACCCCGGCAGCGCGGCCGCCCACTCGACGGTGTCATAGCCGTCGTCCTGCTCGTGCTCGAACTCGGTGAACGTACCCCCGGAGGCACCCTGGCCCCGAATATCTTGCACGACAACGAGATAGCACTGCGAGGCGAACCAGTCGGGCGTCTGGTAGCGGTGACCGGCCTGTGCGCTGCTCTTGCCGTACTGCGTGCGCATCAGGATGACGGGGACGGGATCCTGTGTGCGCGGACGGTAGACGTCGGCGCGCAGCACGGTGCCGTCACGCATGGTCGCGGGCACGTTCTCCTGCTTGGCGACTTCGCACGGACCGCGATCGTGCCCCGGCGGCCAGTGGCTCGAGGCGGTCGGGGTCGACGGGCCCGCACCACAGGCCGCGACCATCAGGGCCGTCAGGGTGACTGCGGCGATTCGTTGCGCCCGCACGTGCTGAGGCTATGCCGCCGACTGTGATGCAGGGGCTGCGATCTCGAGCGCGACTGCGGCGATCGATCCCGGCAGGCGGGCTGTCGCGTTCGTCGGTTTCGCCGCGAGCGCTTCGCCGCGAAGAGGTCGCAGTCCTTGCCGGGGCTGAGCGTCGACTACTACGCCCGCCCGAACAGGGGCTGATCCGCAATCCGAACAGGTGCGCCGCGATCCAGGAGCGCGACCGACGGTCCGGACGCGAATCTGGCGCTCATGCGGCAAGCGGGAGATCGTGCGCCGCCGCCGGTCCACTCCGAAGGCGCGGCCGGCGCTTCGGCTGCTGGTCGATGCGATGGAGGTGCCCGCGATCCTGCAGGGCCCGCGACTCGAGGTGTTGGCGACCAATCGGGCCGCGCGCACGTTGGTCGCCGACTTCGACGCGATGCCACAGGCGTCGCGAAACATCGCTCGGTGCGCTGTTCCTCGACCCGTCCGCCCGCACGGTGTATCCGCAGTGGGAAGCAGGTCGCCGCACCCGTAGCCGGCGACGCTTCGCGCCAATCTGAGCCCCCATGCGCAAGACGACGAGATCGAGCACCTGGTGGCCGAGTTATCCTCGGCATCAACGGAATTCGCTCGTTTCTGGGCTGACTACCGACTCGTACGAGCACACCCACGGCGAGAAGCAGTTCTTCCACCAGACGGTGGGGACGATGACGCTGAACTACGATGACCCTCAACGTGCCCGTGACGACAACGGTTCGACCTCACCGAAGGCCTCGATGAAACCTTCTTCCTGACCGGCCTTTTGGGCGAACAACTCGGTCTCGACACGCCCGGGCTCGATGACGGAGAACCGCAGGTTGCGCGTCGTGTACTCCAAGCGCCAAGCCTCGGTCGCGGCGGTCACCGCGAACTTGGTGGCGTTGTAGAGGGCCACCTGGGGTGCTGCCACCCGACCGGCAACCGACGAGATGTTCACCACGTCGGCCACGCTGCGCTGGCTGTCGCTCGCGGCCTTCAGCAGATGGGGCAGCGCAGCCTTCGTGGTGTACATCAGCCCACGCAGGTTGACGTCGACCATGCGGTCCCATTCCTCCAGCGGGGAGTCCTCCGACGGGACCGTTGAGCATCACCCCAGCCGCGTTGACAAGGGTGTCGAGGCGGCCCAGCTCGTCGACCGTCCGGGTGATCGCCGCCTCGGCTGCCGCCGCGTCGGTCAAGTCGGCTGTGATCGTCAGAGCCGTCCCCCCAGCCCGTTGATCTCGGCGGCGAGCTCTCGAGCTCTTCGAGCCGGTCAGCGCGACGTGCGACCAACGCGACCGATGCGCCAAGGTCGGCAAGGCGGAGTGCCGTTGCGCGACCGATTCCGCTTGAAGCGCCGGTAACCAGCACGACGGTGTTCTGCAATGTGTTCACGGACATCTCGACTCCTCATCACGGGTTTGCCTTCGCCTCAACACAACACGCAGAGCTCCCCCGTCGTCCCTCCAAGCACGCACGCGCTTACCTGGTATTGCCAGTGCGTGCTAAGCGAAGTCCACCGGGTCAGGACACCAGCTCGGACGGCTGGCACGCCTCCATCACCGCGGTGATCGATTCCAGCCCGGGTCGCGCGCTCACCACCCGCACGATGGCGGTGTCCAGCCCCTCGGCGAGATGACGGAAGGCCGACGCCGCGCCCGAGGCCGGGCCGAAGTAGCCCACCAACCGCGCCAGGTCCACCGGGAACGCGTCGACCAACTCGTCTTCGGATGCGCCGCGGTCGCGGCGGTCCTCCAGTTCGGTCAGCGCTTCATCGAAGCCCATCCGCCCGAAATGGCCGCGGTATCCCAGTGCCTTGCTGACACCGGGCCGTGCCAGCGCGTACCCCATCAGTGCCTTGGTGTACGCGCGGCGGGCGGCCTCGACGTCGTCGTCCACGCAGATGCGGACGTACTCGATCATCGCGACGTCGCTCGGGTCGCGGCCCGCCGCCTGCGCGGACTGCGCGACGATGGCGCGGCTGGCGGCCACCTGCTCGGGGGTGCACCAGTTCAGCGCCGCGGCGTCAGCCGCCTCGCCTGCCAGCGCCAGCATGTTCGGCCCGAGCGCACCCAGCGCGACCGGAACCCTCGGCGGCGCGGACCCGAGGTTGACGCCGTGCAGCGTGATGGCCCTGCCCTCGTGCTCCACCGTCTCGCCGGCCAGCAGGGCGCGCAGCGTCACCAGCCACTCGCGCATCGTGGCGATCGGCCGAAGGCCCTCGTCCAGGCCCAGCGTCCGATTGAAGGCGGGGCTCCCGAGGGCGCCGGAACCCACGCCGAGAACGAACCTGCCGCCACTGATCTCCCCTACCGTCGCCGCACAGGACGCCAACGACGCAGGAGACCAGTAACCGATCGGGATGACCGAGACGCCCGTCCCGATGCCGCCGGGCACCACGTCCGCGGTCGCAACCGACCACTGGGCACAGACCTGCATGGGGTCGCGCCCATTGGCCGCGTTGGTCCAAACACTCTGGTAGCCCAGGTGCGCGGCATGCCTGCCAAGCTCGCGGTACTGATCCCAGGACAACCCGAGGCCCCGATCGAGCCCGACTCCGATCTCCATGCAGACCATCCTGCCCATGCCTTGTCGGCCGCCTCGGATCGGGGCGGTTCCGACTCGGTTTTGGCCTGCGGCGGTTTGCACTCGGCGGGCATACCGGCTTTCCTGGTGGCATGCCTGACATGAATCGTCGCAACGCGATGTTGATGGCCGGCATCGGGGCGCTTGCCGCCACGATGCCCATCGCCACCGCAGGGGCTTCGCCTGCCGGGCGGGATCTGCCGGTCGATCGAGTGCCGATGCCCACGGCGCCCCCACCCGGCGGCTACCTGTTCCAGGACGAATTCGACGGCAAGGCCGGCTCCGCCCCAGATCCGTCGAAGTGGGAGGTGGCCACCGAGCGCGAGTCGATGGAGGACCCGACCTTCTGGGAGCTGCCCGAGAACGTCGGCCAGTACCGAGACGATCGGCGAAACGTCTACGTCGACGGCAACTCCAACCTCGTCTTCCACGCCGCCAAGGACGGCAAGACCTACTACAGCGGGAAGCTCTTCGGGAAATACCGGGGACCGCATCGGCACGACGTGGGAGGCCAGGATCAAGCTGAACTGCCTCACTCCCGGCGCCTGGCCCGCGTGGTACATGGCCAACAACAACCCGGTCAACGGCGGCGAAGTCGACGTCATGGAGTGGTACGGCAACGGCAGCTGGGCCCCGGGCACCACCGTCCATGCCAAGCTGAACGGCGGCGAGCACTCGAGCCAGACGATCGCGGTGGACAGCGGGTGGCACACCTGGCGCGCCCAGTGGGACAACGCAGGCATCCGCTTCTGGAAGGACTACGTCGACGGCGCGCAGCCGTACTTCTCCGTTCCGGCCAGCGCCCTGCCGGATTGGCCGTTCAACACGCCCGGCTACACGCTCTTTCCCATCCTGAATCTTGCGGTCGCGGGTTCCGGTGGCGGCGACCCCAGCGCGGGGACCTATCCGGCGGACATGCTCGTCGACTACGTCCGCGTCTGGTAGCTACCGGGTAGCTACGTAGCCCACTGATCCCACGGCACGCTCCAGTCGCCGTTCTGCCAGAGCTGCAACGGCTTTCCGCCGGTGTTCTTGACCTCGACGACGTCGCCGGGAACCGAGAAGCCGTAGAACCACGTCGCGTTCGCGCGGTTGAGGTTCAGACAACCGTGGCTGGTGTCGGTGTGGCCCTGCTCTGGCACCGTGGCGTCGAGCTCGTGCAGGTAGACACCGTCGGTGCTGATCCGCACCGCGTACGGGATGGACTCCTTGTAACCCAGGTGGGAATTGATGGGCAGGCCGAACGTCGAGGAGTCCATGACCACCGGGTTGCTCTTGTCCATCACGGTGTAGACACCCGGCTGGGTCCAGAAACTGATGGTGGTGTTTCCGACCTTCTCGCTGCCGCCGCGGCCCATCGAGGTGGGCATGGTGCGAACCAGAGCCCCGCCGTCGTAGACGGAAACCTGCTTGGTGGCGTCATCGGCGATCGACACGTGCGAGGCGCCGATGGTGAACGTATCCGGCCCGACCGTGACCACGGTGCCCGGCTGGTAGTACTGCGGCGGGCGCCAGTGCGCCGTGCGGTTGTCGACCCAGTGCCAGGCGCCGGACACCGGCGGCTCCGTGGACACCGCGAGCTCCTGCTCCGCCGCGCCGCGGTCATCCACGGGCGCGTCGAAGTGTGCGACGACGACCGCACCGATGCCGTAGGTGCCGCCGTTCTGCAGCGGGGCACCCGACGTGGTGGTCAGGGAAAACCCAGGCAGACCGGGATCGTCAGCGCGGGACACCCCCACTGGCCAGACGAGAGTCGCCATCAACACTGCAGCCAACGACGACAAGATCACCGAGCTGCGGCACGCACCGGACATCCACTACTCCCCATTCGAACGCTCAGGTCTACCTACCGAAATAGTAGGTGCGAATCCTGACTGCGATCGGGGGCGTCGCGGCCGCCGAGGTTCAGGCGCCGTGCGCGCTCAGCCCGGTCGTGGTTGCCGGAGCCGGCTCGGCAGCCATGACCAGCTGGTAGAGCGGTGTGCCCCAGGCGTGCGCACCGCTCGCCGTTGGTGCGTACGAGGTGTGGATCGCGAGTGCGGCGGGCGACAACGCATCAGTGGTGGTGTCCGGGTCGTAGTCGCAGACCGGGTCGCCGAGGTCGCAGACGCTGACGGTCCGCGCGCCGATCGCCTGCGGCAGTTTCGAGGTGGGGGCCGACGCCAGGAACGAGTGCTCCTGGGCGACGCCCTTGCCTGCGTTGGGCACTCCGGCGGTCTGGACGGCCGTCGATCCCATGTTGATCGTGGTGTCGAGGGGCAACCGGTCGCCATCGGCGACCAGCAGCGCGGCCGCGACATGCGGGTCGTCGGCCAGGTCCTCCAGATTGCGGTGGATCACCATGGCGCCCTGCGAGTAGCCGGCGAGCACCACCTTGGTGTTCGGGCACTGCGCGGTGAACGCCTCGAACTGCTCGGCGGCAGCATCGGTGCCGTCCTTGACGCTGTCCATGAAGTCCATCCAGCCACCGATCCCACCCTCCAGCGGGACCGGGGCGGCCGGGTACTGAACGGCCTCTGCGGTGATGGTCCGTCCGCTCGCCGCCAGTTCGTCGCGCAACTGCAGGTACGACTGGTACATCACGCCGCCCATGCCGCCGTTGGTGGTCAGGCCTGCGCCGTCGCGTTGACCCGAGCCTGCGGCGCCGATGAAGTGGTAGTCGCCGCACGCGGGTGCTGCGGAGGCGGTACCCGCAGAAAGCCCAGCCAGTCCGGCCACGGCAATACCGGTCACTACGACGGTCAATCCAAGACGACGAATCACGATGAAATCCCTCCAACCCTCGCGGCAGACCGTGTCGGTGGCGTTGCCGCGTTCACCGGTTGATCGTTGGCTGGGGGGTGCTCCGTTACAACGGGAGTACTTTGCGGCCTACTTCCACGCGAACACCGGTTGCTCGAGTTCGTCGACCGGGTCGTCGCGGCCCTCGAGGCACAACCACCGCAGTTGCAGCAGGACGGCCCCCGTCGGAGCGTGGATCAGGTCGTTGCCAAGCGGGATCTGCACGACCGGACGCGGGCTCTCCGGGATGGCGATGAACCGCGGCGAATCGTCGCGCAGCAGTTGGTGCAGCCCCACCCGGTAGGCCGCCACCACCTCGTCGGGCGCGGGACGGGGATCGAGCCGCCCACCGCCCCAGATCACGACCGGGGTGATGACGTATCCGGACCGGGTCGGGTAGTCGTCGAGCAGGCCCAGCACGGTCGCGTCGGACAGCCTGATGCCGAGCTCCTCGTCCAATTCCCGCAGCGCGCCCTGGACCGCGGTTTCGCCGGGGTCCACCCGTCCGCCGGGCAGCGCCCACTGTGCGGAATGCGCTCGCAGGCGCGACGCTCTGCGGCACAGCAGGAACGCGGCACCGCCCGAGACGTCGACCATGCGGCCGTCGAGACCGGCCTCCATGGGTCGGCCGTCGATCCAGTCGTCCACCGGTGCCGGATCGACCCGGTCCTCGCCGACCTCGGAATCGACCAGGACCACCGCGACGGCGGCGTGGCGCTTCGTCGGGTCGTCGACGACGCGGCGGTCGTGCCCCGCCAGGTGGGCCCGGATCCGTTCGCGCAGGGCCTCGTCGTAGGTGATCGTCACCGCTCGACCATAGGCAGGCTCGGTCATCAGGGCCGCACGACGGCGTCGAGGGCTTCGTCCAGGATGTCGAGGCCCGCATCCAGCTCTGCGTCGGTGATCGTCAATGGCGGGGCGATGCGGAAGATTCCGCCCATCCCCGGCAACTGCACGATGTTCATGTGCAAGCCGCGGTCCAGGCAGGCGGCGGTGACCTGCGCCCCCAGCGCGTCGGCCGGCGCCTTGCTCGCCTTGTCGGAGACCAGCTCGACGCCTTGCAACAGGCCGCGGCCGCGGATGTCGCCGACCTGTTCGTATCGGTCACGCATGCCGGTCAGCCGTGCCCCGAGTCTTCGGCCGAGAACCTCGGCCCTGTCGACGAGGCCGTCGCGTTCGACGACGGTGAGCACGGTCAGGGCGACCGCTGCCGCGAGGGGATCCGACACGTGGGTGGTGAAGAACAGGAATCCTCGCTCGTGGCATACGGTTTCGATCTCTTCGCTGGTGACCACGGCGGCCACCGGCAGACCCGCGCCCAGGGTCTTCGACAGCGTCAGCAGGTCAGGGACGACCCCGTCCCGCTGATGCGCGTACATCGTTCCGGTGCGGCCGATTCCGGTCTGCGCCTCGTCGACGATCAACAGCATGCCGCGCTCGACGCAGAGTTCCTTGAGCCTGGCCAGGTACCCCGGCGGCGGTTCGATGATCCCGCCGGAGGACAGGATCGGCTCGATGAGACACGCCGCCAAGCTGCCGGATGACTGCGCGTCGACGATCGCGAACCCGTACTCGAGTTCGGATCGCCAGTCGTAGCTCCCATCGGTGTGACGGAACGGCGACCGGTACGCATTGGGCGTCGGAAGCGTGAGATTGCCCGGCATCGGAGGCCCGTAGCCTCGCCGTCCTGCGCTGAACGTCGCCGAGGCCGCGCCCGACGTCATGCCGTGCCAGGAGCGGTCGAAGGAGACGACTTCGTAGTTGCCGGTGTAGAGCTTCGCCATCTTGATGGCGGCCTCATTCGACTCGGCGCCGGTGGTGAGGAGCAGAACCTTGCTCAGCGGCGCAGGCAACGTCGCGGCGAGTGTTCTGGCGAGCTCCACCAGCGGAACGCTGAGCATTCCGCTGTACAGATGGTCCAGAGTGGCCGCTGCCGTCGACACCGTGGACACGATGTCGGGATGCGAGTGCCCCAGGATGGAACTCATCTGCCCAGAGGTGAAGTCCAGGATCGCGGTGCCGTCTTGGTCGTAGACGTAACTTCCGTTGGCCCGCTTGATGATTCGTGGCACGAACGGCGCCCCGTAGCGCGTCAGGTGCTGCTCGCGCGTCCCGCCAGAACTGCTCGCTGTCCACAACGCTCCTCTCGGTCGGCCGCTTGACGAAGCCTGTCACTTAGTGACAGAGTAGTCATGTCACTAAGTGACAAGGCCCGGAGGAGGTGGTTCCCGTCGTCGACAACGCGGAGGCGCGGCTCGCCGTCTCCAGGCATGCCTGCGCTCTGTTCTGGGAACAGCGGGGTCCCCGGGACGAGCGGTGACGACATCGCTTCTGCCGCCGGGCTTTCCACACGCACCATCTGGCGCTACTTCCGAACGAAGGAGAGCTGCGTCGAGCCGGTGCTCGCCAAATCGCTGGACCGCTTCCTCGCGGTGGTGGACCGGTGGCCACCGGAGCTGTCGCTCGCGGACCACCTCGCCGCGGACGTCGTTGTGCACCCTCTGACGCCGCAGGACATCGACGACGAGATCAGTGCGATGCGGATTGCCACGATGACGCTGTCGGAGCCCGCCTTGCGCACTGCGTACCTGATGGTCCACGACGACATGGAACGCGGACTCATCCCCGTGGTCGCCAAGCGACTGGGTCTCTCGGAAGGCGACCTGACCGTTCGACTGTGCGCGGCCGCCGTCACCGGCGCGTTCCGCGTCATCGACGAGGACGTCAGCAGGGCGGTGGTCGTCGATGAGAACGAGGTGACTCAGAGCGAGGCGTTGTCGCTGATCGACCGCGCCATCCGGGAAGCCACCAACGGCCGCCTCGGGGGACCCGTGGAGTCCTAATCGCCTCCGCTTCAACCACATAACGAAATCGCACCACCCGGAGCACCATCACCCGGGCGGCGGGCGGCTCCATGCCTTCTGCCTGCCGTCATCAACACCGAAGGGACCGAAAATGGCTCTGCCCGAACTCATCTCCGTCGAAGACCTCTTCAAGTCACCCGTCCGCGCGGGCGCAACCATCTCGCCGGACGGCACCACGATCGCCTACCTGGCGCCGTGGAAGGACCGGCTGAACGTGTGGGTGCAGGACGTCCGAGGAGGACGGTGAGCCCCGGCGCGTCACCGCCGACGACAACCGCAGCGTGCTCATCTACCGCTGGACCGACGATCCGCGCTGGCTGCTGTACGCCCAGGACGGCGACGGCGACGAGAACTGGCACGTGTACCGGGTCGACCTGGACGAACCCTGATGCACCCGCCGTCGATCTCACGCCGTTCCCTGGTGCAAGGGCCATGTTCGACCTGTCCGCCGGCCGACCCGGGAAGGCCATCGTCCACCTCAACAACAGGACCGGTCGAGCTCTTCGACCTGTACGAAATCGACATCGCCACAGGTGAACTCACACTCCTCGCCGAGAATCCGGGCCACGTCGCATCGTGGCTCTGCAGCCGCAGCGGCGAACTGTTCGCCACGGCGTTGACGCCCGACGGCGACGTTGAGCTGTCGCGTTGGGACGCGAGACGCGGGCACGCTGAACGCCGTCGCCGTGTTCGACGGCACCGACTATCCGATGAGCGTGTATCCGATGGTGATCACACCGGACGGAACCGGCGTGTGGCTCGGCTCCAACCGGAACACCGACCGGACCCGGCTGGTCCGGCTCGACCTGGCCACCGGCGAGGAAGCCGAGGTGGACAGCCACCCGACATTCGACCTGGACACGCACTACGCGGGCCCACCCCCGCTCATCCTCAGTCGTCGGACCGAGGAGCTGCTCGGGGCGCGATATCTCGGTGAGCGCCAGGTGATCCACCCACTGGACGCACATTTCGCCGACGTGCTGGCGAACCTGGAGAAGCTGTCCGACGGTGATCTCGGCGCCATCTCATCCGACGAGAGCGGGCAGCGCTGGGTCGTCAGCTTCACCCACGATCGGGAGCCCCACCTCACCTATCTCTACGACCATTCCACGGGTGAGAGCCGGTTGCTCTTCCGGCCGTATCCACATCTGGATCCCCACGCGTTGGCGCCGAAGACGCCGGTCACGATCACCGCACGCGACGGCCTCGACCTGCATTCGTATCTCACGCTTCCGGTGGGCATCGAGCCGAAGGGGCTGCCGATGGTCCTGCTGGTCCACGGCGGACCGTGGGCCCGCGACTGCTGGGGGTATGAACCCGACGTGCAACTTCTGGCCAACCGCGGTTACGCGGTGCTACAGGTCAACTTTCGCGGCTCGACCGGCTACGGCAAGTCGTTCGTGAAGGCCGCCATCGGTGAGTTCGCAGGCAAGATGCACGACGACCTGATCGACGCGGTGCACTGGGCGGTCGACGCAGGGGTACGCCGATCCCGCCCGCATCGCGATCTTCGGCGGCTCCTACGGCGGTTACGCCGCGCTGGTCGGCGTGACGTTCACGCCCGACGTCTTCGCCGCAGCGATCGACTACGTCGGCATCTCGAGCCTGGTGAACTTCATGCGCACACTGCCCGCCGTCGCACGGCCGCACCTGGCCAACAACTGGCACCTGTTCGTCGGCAACCCGGACGATCCCGGAGCAGGAGGCCGACATGCTCGCCCGCTCCCCCATCACCCGGGTGGACCAGATCCGCACGCCGCTGCTGGTGGTCCAGGGCGCCAACGACTCCCGCGTGGTGCAGGCCGAGTCCGACAACCTCGTCGAGGCGCTGCGCGCGCGTGGAGTCGAGGTCGAGTACATGGTCAAGGACGAATGAGGGGCACGGGTTCGTCAACGACGAGAACGTCATCGACCTGTACCGGGCGGTCGAGCGCTTCCTGGCCGAGCACCTTGGCGGTCGGCGCTCGTGACGCGCCTGGTCGGCACCAACTGCCGGGTGCCGACCAGGACGTCTGTCTACGTGCTCGCGTGGGTCTACGCGCAGCGAAGCGGATGGAACAGATCGAAGAGCGGACCGGCGCAGGGGCCGACCCAGTTCGGGGGCGGGGCAAAGCCACGTGGCGGGAACCAGCCTGGAGGAGGCGCCCAGTCCGGCGGCGGCGCCCAGCCTGCCGGCGGAATCCAGCCCGGCGCGGGGTAGCCGTTGTTCCACCCGCGGCCCCATTCCGGATGGTTCCAGTCGTCATGGCGGGGTCCGATCTTGGCGCCAGCCGGCGCCATCGACCGTGATTCCGGTGGTCGACGGAGCTGCGTGGACGTCGGGGCCGGCGGCCGAAGCAACGGCGGGGAACATCAACGCTCCCGCGACACAGGCACCTGCCGCAGTCAGCGCAAATGCGCGACGCGATGTCGATGATCGCATATCTCTCTTCCCTTCATCAAGACGAGTGCAATGCATTGCGTTACGGTGCAACCGATTCCGAAGGTACGACGCCCATCTAACGAATCGGACAAGGCCAACCACGAGATCGCTGTCAATCGGCAGGGAAACCGATTCGGGGCGTGTGCCTGCTTGCTGAATGGGGCGTGTCCAGTACACCAGATGCTGGTGGAACCGGTATTGGTGCTGATTTTCCGTTGTGCTGCACGACTATTCGGATGCCGAGTGTGACGAATACGTCATTCAGTCGAAGATCTTGCCGCGGTTGAGAATTCCAGCGGGATCGAGCGCACGCTTGATGGCACGGTGCATCTCGAGTACCTGCGGTGAGAGTTCCCGTTCCAGTCCGCCGCGCTTCAGCAGGCCGACACCATGCTCACCGGTGACGGTTCCTCCGAAGGACAGTGCGGCATCGAGGATCGCCTCGAAGACGGTGTGGATACGGCGTTGGAACGCCTCGTCGGCGTCATGCGGGGAGATCAGCAGTGGGTGGAGGTTGCCGTCGCCTGCGTGTGCGATGTTGGCGATGTGCACGCCGTGCTCGGTCGCGAGCGCCTCGATGCGGGCGAGCATGGCGGGCACGTGCTCGCGAGGAACGCAGACGTCCTCCGTGATGACCGGGCCCAGCCGCTCGAGCGCCGGGTACGCCAGCCGCCTCGCGGCGAAGAGCGCATCGGCCTCTTCGGGATCGGTCGAACGCTCGGCCCATGACGCACCGTTGTCCCGAAAGCACTCGGCGATGCGGTCCGCCAGCGCGCCGCCCGTCGGTTCGGCGTCGTCGACTCGGGCCAACAGGAGTACCTCACCCCCGGCGGTCAAACCCATCCGCTTCCACGCGTCGACCGCTTCGAGGCAGAACCGGTCCATCAGCTCGAGAGCGGCCGGGGTGATGCCCGCCATGGCGACTGCCCGCACAGCCGAGCCCGCCGCGACCAACGAGGGGAAGAACCCCGCGATCGTGATGGGCGGATTGGGCAGGCTGCGGAGCCTGACCGTGATCTCCGTGACGATCCCCAGGGTTCCCTCGGACCCGACCAGGAGGCCGACGAGGTCATAGCCCGCGACGCCCTTCGCGGTCCGGTGACCGATTCGGACCACCTCGGCGGAACCGGTGACCACTTCGAGTTCGAGCACGTATTCACGGGTCACGCCGTACTTCACGCAGCACACACCGCCCGCGTTCGTCGCCACGTTGCCCCCGATGGTGGACCACGGTGAACTGGCCGGATCCGGCGGGTACCACAGGCCGTGCGCCGCGACTGCCGCGCGCAGATCGTCGTTGACGACGCCTGGCTGGACGACGGCCAACCGCTCGAGCGGGTCGATCCGGACGATGTCCGCCATCGCCTCCAGCGACAGCACGACGCATCCGTCGGTCGCGTTCGCGCCACCAGAGAGTCCGGTTCCTGCGCCGCGCGCCACGACCGACACGCCGTGTTGCAGACACACCTCGACAACCCTGCGCACTTCGTCGGTGCTGTGAGCGCGCACCACCGCGGCGGGCGACCCGACCGGTGCCCACGCCGCCTGGTCCTGACTGAGGCCGCGCACGACGTCCCGATCGACCACCACCCGGCCCTCGGGCAATGCGGCCTGAATCGCCTCGGCAACAGCTTGATTCGTCGAGGCTTGATTCGTCGGGGTGGCGGCGGACGTCGTCATCGGGGGTGACCTCCTACAGTGCGCCCTACAGTGCGCCCCAGAATGCGCCGGAGCGCGGGCGCAGGCACGACGATGCCACGAGTTGCCTGGTGTGGGACAACGATAAGCTCCACCGCTGCCACGACGGGAATGCACATCAGGCAGGCTGGTCGTCAAGATGACCGCCGCCACACCTGCCCTGCTCGACGACCAGGGCGACCTGTCCGCCCTGCGCGCGAAGGGCGCCGACCCCGACGAGCTGTTCGCCTCCTTCGCCGCATGGGCCGAGACGAACGGCACGGTGCTGTACCCGGCGCAGGAGGAGGCGCTGATCGAACTGGTCAGCGGCGCCAACGTCGTCCTGGCGACCCCGACCGGCTCGGGCAAGTCGCTGGTTGCCACCGGCGCGCTGTACGCGGCGCTGGCGGCGGGGCGACGCAGTTACTACACCGCCCCGATCAAAGCACTGGTCAGCGAGAAGTTCTTCGCCCTCTGCGACGTCTTCGGTGCGGTCAACGTCGGCATGCTCACCGGCGACGCCGCAGTCAACGCCGGGGCGCCGATCATCGCCTGTACGGCCGAGGTTCTGGCCAACATCGCGCTGCGTGAAGGTGCTGACGCCGACATCGGCTTCATCGTGATGGACGAGTTCCACTTCTACGGCGATCCCGACCGCGGCTGGGCCTGGCAGGTGCCGCTGCTCGAGCTGCCGAAGGCGCAGTTCCTGCTGATGTCGGCGACGCTCGGCGACGTCACGTTTCTGCGCGAGGACCTGACCCGCCGCACGGGTCGGCCGACGGCGCTGGTCGCCAACGCCGAGCGGCCGGTTCCGCTGCACCACTACTACGCGACCACGCCGATGCACGAGACGATCGGCGACCTGCTCGACACGAAGCAGGCGCCGGTCTACGTCGTCCACTTCACCCAGGCTTCGGCACTGGAGCGGGCGCAGGCGCTGATGAGCGTCAACGTGAGCTCCAAGGAGGAGAAGGCCGCGATCGCCGACTTGATCGGCGGGTTCCGTTTTTCCTCGGCCTTCGGTACGACGCTGTCGCGGTTGGTCCGGCACGGGATCGGTGTTCATCACGCCGGGATGCTGCCCAAGTACCGGCGGCTGGTGGAACAGCTGGCCCAGGCCGGTCTGCTCAAGGTCATCTGCGGTACCGACACCCTCGGCGTCGGCATCAACGTGCCGATCCGGACCGTCGTCTTCTCCGCGTTGTCGAAGTACGACGGCACCCGCACCCGGCTGCTCAGCGCCCGCGAGTTCCACCAGATCGCCGGCCGGGCCGGCCGAGCCGGCTACGACACCGCGGGCACGGTCGTCGTCCAGGCGCCCGACCACGAGGTGGAGAACCTCAAACAGTTCGCCAAGGTCGCCGACGACCCGAAGAAGCGCCGAAAGCTGGTGCGCCGCAAGGTGCCCGAGGGCATGGTGCCGTGGAGCGAGTCGACCATGAACCGGTTGGTCGAGGCCGCCCCCGAACCGCTGACCAGCAATATGCGGGTGTCGACGGCGATGATCCTCGACGTCGTCGATCGGCCCGGTGACCCGTTCGTCGCGATGCGACGGCTGCTCACCGACAACCACGAACCGCGCAAGCGACAGCTGCGGCACATCCGCGAGGCGGTCGGCATCGCGCGCTCGCTGCTGCAGGCCGGGGTCCTCGAGCGGCTCGACGAGCCCGAGGCCGACGGGCGGCGCTACCGGCTGACCGTCGACCTGCCGCCCGACTTCGCCCTCAACCAACCGCTCTCGACGTTCGCGCTCGCCGCCGTCGACGTGCTCGACCTGGCATCCGAAACCCATGCGCTGGACGTCGTTTCGGTCATCGAGGCCACGCTCGAGGATCCTCGCCAAATCCTGGCGGCGCAGCTCAACAAGGCCAGGGGCGAGGCCGTCGCCCAGATGAAGGCCGAGGGCATCGAGTACGACGAGCGCATCGAACTGCTCGATGACGTGACCTATCCCCGACCGCTCGACGAGCTGCTCGGACATGCCTTCGAGGTGTACCTGCAAAGCAACCCGTGGGCGGCCGACGCCCGACTGTCGCCGAAGTCCGTCGTGCGCGAGATGTGGGAGCGGGCGTTCACCTTCCGGGAGTTCGTCAGCGTCTATGGACTGACCCGATCCGAGGGCGCGGTGCTGCGCTACCTCTCCGATGCCTTCAAGGCGCTGCGGTCCGGTGTGCCCGCCGCGGCGCGGACCGAGGAGGTCACCGACATCGTCGAGTGGCTCGGTGAGCTGGTACGCCAGGTCGACTCGAGCCTGCTGGACGAGTGGGAGCAGCTCACCAGCCCGGACCAGCCTCTGGACGCGCCCATCTCGGTACCGGCTCGCCCGCGCCCGCTGACCGGCAACGAGCGCGCGTTCACGGCGATGGTCCGCAATGCGCTGTTCCGACGGGTGGAGCTGTTCGCCCGGCGCCGCTGGTACGACCTCGGTCTGTTGGACGCCGATGCCGGCTGGACGTCGGAGCGCTGGGAGGACGTCATCGGCGCCTACTTCGCCGAGCACGACGACGTGGGCATCGGTGCCGACGCCCGTGGCCCGGCGCTGCTCATCATCGACCGGCAGCCCGGCGTGTGGCGGGTGCGGCAGATCCTGGACGACCCCGCAGGCGACCACGACTGGGGCTTCGACGTGGAGGTGGACCTCGAGGCCTCCGACGAAGAAGGCGCTGCCGTGCTCCGCGTGGTCGATGCGGGGCGGATGGATTAGGTGTCATCCCAGAAGAGGGGTGCGGACTCCGAACACCGGTTGCCTGCGTCGACCGTTGCCCCACCCGGCCTCCCATGGCCACCGGCCGCGGTCGTCGGCCCACACCAGTTGTAGGGCGCGTACCTCCTGGCCGCAGATCCTGACGGCGTACTTCAGGTGCACGTCGGGGTGGTCGACCTCGACGACCTCCATGAGGAACCTGTCCTGGTAGTCGATGTGCATCGCCGGGGCCAGATACGTGCCGTCGTCGACGATCATGTGCCCGATCGATTTGAGGACGCGGTTGGACACATGCGCGTTCAGTCCGGTGATCAACAATTCCGGCAGCCCTCGGTTGTGCAATCCGACGGTGTACGCGAACGGCCTTCTGTCGTGCTCGACGAATTGCACCTGCCATCCGTGGTGGTCCCTCATCATCTCGCGCAGTTCGTCGAGGTAGTCCTCCTCGGCGCCATCGGGGTTCTCGCACTTCCAGCACATGGCCGCACCCTTCCGTAGTGGTTGACGGCCAGCCTCCGTCGGAGCACCGACAAGTCGGATCCATGGCAATTGTCGGGTCGGGTGTGCTCGGCGAGGACCTCGCCGTGCAGATCGGTGACGATGATCTTGTCTGCCGTCGCGTGACGACGAGGACCTGTTGAAAGGCGTGTTGCGCCGTCGACCTTGTAGGTGACTGAGTCCAGCCCGATGGTGCCCGCCGTGCTCACCGTTCTGACGCGGGTGTCGGCGGGCAGATCCGTGGGCGGCTGTGCTCGCGGGAACTGGTATCGGCTCGGGCCGGGTTCCGCGTAGACCGGCCGGTCGGGTTTCGGGCGGGGCGGATCGGCCTTGGGCGTCGCTTCCCAGGCTGTCAGCGGTGTGACACGCCCGGGCAGCCCTTGGTGGGGACGCTGGGTGTTGTAGATGTGGTCGAACGCGTCGACCTGGGCTTGGAGTTCGGCCAGCGACTCCGCGAGCGGCTGCTTGTCGAGGTAGCGGAACAGGGTCTGGTGGAAGCGTTCGTTCTTGCCCTGGGTGGTCGGCTTGTAGGGCTTGCCGGTGATCGCCTCCACGCCTAGAGCGGCGAGGTGGCCGACGAGTTGGCCGATGTACCCGCGCCGCGAAGGGTTCAGCGCGATCCCGTTGTCGGACAGGAGTCGTTGGGGCACCCCGTGGGCGGCAATGGCCTTGTCCACCACGATGATTGCGTCCTTGGCGGTCTCCCCGAATGCGACGTGGGAGGCGACCGCGTAGCGGGAGTGGTCGTCGATGAGCTGGAAGATCACGCACGTACGTCCGCCGCTGAGCACGTACTCGGTCGCGTCCAGTTGCCAGCACGCATTCGGGGCCGGGTAGACGAACCGCCGCCATGCCGAGCGGGGCTTCTTCTTCGGCTCAAGACGAGCCACGCCAGCCTCGCGGAAGATGCGTGCCAGCGACGCCGTGGAAGGGACCTGTTCCAGGCCCATCGCGTGCATCTTGTCGTGCACGCTGATCGGCCCGTGGTCCAGGCCGGAGGCCTCCAGAGCCGCCCGTACTGCCACGGCTTGGTCCTTGACCTCATCGCTGAACTTCGACGGGCTCGACTTCGGTCGTCGGGTCCTGGGTTCGAGCACCGCGGCCGGCCCGTCGGTCTTCGCGCGTTTGCGCAACTCGTAGAACGACTTGCGGGAGATGCCGTGCTCGGCGCAGAACGTCGAGACCGCCCCGCGGGGCGCGTCATCGGGCCACTGCGAGATCGCCAGGCGGACGCGAGGATCGATGGGTTCGGTAACAGCCACCACCGGAGCTTGGAGGCAGAAGTGTCACCACCAAGACCACCCGAACTGTCACCGATGTCCTGATGCAGAACTGTCACCGATGTTGTCGGTCATGGTCGGTAGAGTCGAACATGTGTTCGAGGTTTGCCGGTCGATGTGGACGAGCTTCGCGGGGCCGATGATGCCGCGGTGATCGACGCGGTCACCGGCTGGGCCCGGCTGGGGGCGGCTGCCGATGCCCGCAAGTACGCCGCGATCGCCGAATTGGAGCGGCGCCGCAACACCGGCGAGCATGCCCGCTGGGCGTGTGACGACCAGGCCGCCGCGGCCGCCGAGATCGCCGCCGCCCTCAACATCGGCCACGGCCGCGCCTGCGGGGGAGATGGACCTGGCCGTGGTGCTGCGCGACCGGTTCCCGACGGTGGCCGCCCTGTTCCTGGCCGGGGAGCTCAACGCGCGGCGGGTGCTGGCTGATCGCCAACCGCACCTACCTGGTCACCAGCCCCGCCGCGGTCGCCACCCTCGATCGGGTCATCGCCGAGCGGATCACCGCGTGGGGGCCGCTGACCGAGGACAAACTCACCCAGGCCATCGACGTCTGGGTCGACAAGGATCGACCCCGCCGCGGTGCGGCGCACCCGCACCAGCGCCCGCAGCCGCGACTTCACCGTCGCCGACACCGATGCCACCGGCACCGCCGCGGTGTACGGCCGGCTGCTGGGCCCCGACGCCGTCCTGCTCAAACAGCGGGTGGCGGCGATGGCCCGCGGGGTGTGCGAGGACGACCCCCGCACCCTGGCCCAACGCCGCTCCGACGCGCTGGGCGCGCTGGGCGCGGGCTCCACGGTGCTGTCCTGTGCGTGTGCCAACCCGAACTGCCCGGCCGTCGTCGACGACGGCCGGGCCAGCAGCATCGTCGTGCACGTGATCGCCGAGCGGCCACGACTACCGAGGCCCTGCACCGATCCGCTCCTGCACGGCGAAGGACTGGCGCCCGCCGAGGCCGACGGACGCCGCCGCGGCCGCCGACGAGGTCGTCGCCGACGAGGCGGACCGACGCGGCCGCCGACCGGCCGTCGAGCCGCTGATCCGGCGCAAGGCCGGCCTGCTCTTCGGCGGCGGCATCGTGCCCGCGCCGCTGCTGGCCGAGCTGATCGCCCGCGGCGCGAAGGTCACGCTGGTGGGCAGCCCGGCGTCGAGGCGGCCGAACCGCGGTACCGGCCGTCGACCGCGCTGGACGAGTTCGTCCGCACCCGCGACCTGACCTGCCGCGCCCCGGGGTGTGACCGGCCCGCGGTGTTCGCCGACATCGACCACACCGTGGCCCTACCCCGGCGGGCCCGACCCATCCCGGCAACCTCAAGTGCTACTGCCGAATTCATCATTTGATCAAGACGTTCTGGCCCGGCTTCGCAGACCGCCAACTCGCCGACGGCACCGTCATCGTCACCACCCCGACCGGGCACACCTACACCACCCGACCCGCCAGCAGCCTGTTCTTCCCCGGCTGGGCCATCACCACACCCGCACCACCGGCCACCCCGGCCACACCGGCCGCCCCGGGTGCACACCGCACCCTGATGATGCCGACCCGAAAACGCACCCGCGCCCAAGCCCGCGCCGACCGCATCAAAACCGAACGCGCCCTCAACGACGCCTACCTCGCCGAACGCAACAAACCCCCACCCTTCTGACGGGTCATCTAGTAGCCAACCGGGCCGTCGTGATGACGGCATGAGTGTGGCCGATCGTCAGCGCCTCTGGTTCGAAGTCGGTGAGCCACCACGTCGCGCCCGCTTCGGCGTAGGCCGCGACGTCGGCGCTGGGCGCGCACGCTATGACGATGTCGAATGGTCCTTGTCGGCGTGCGATTTTCACGGAGGGTGCCTAGTACACCCACGGCGTCGGCCATCTGGTGCGGGCGAATCGAGGTTGACGGGGAAGTAACCGTGAAAGCGTGCCGCGCGACGCAGGGGCGCCACGTTGCCGGGAAAGCCCGCGATCCATATGGGAATGGTTGGCTGAACTGGTCGTGGCAGGAAGGTGATGTCGTCGACGGTGTAGTGCCTGCCGCGGTGCCGCACCGGCCGTCCACTCCACGCGGTCGGGCAGGATTGCCAACGCCTCGTCGAGCATCTCGCCGCGAACTCGACCGTCGAGTTCATCGCCGGTCTTGCTGAACTCGTTGCCGAAGCGGTCATCCCCGAGTCCGGCTCCCAGCACGAGTCGGCCCCCGCTGAGCCGATCGAGTGTCGCGGTCTCGCGGGCGACCTTGACCGGTCGGCGGCGAGCCAGCGGCGTGACCATGGGCCCGAAGGTCAGGGCTTCGGTCGCGGTGGCGCGCTTATGGTCGGCGAACGGGCCGATTGCAGGTCCCAGACGAAGAACCCTGCCACCCGACCTCCTCCGGCGAGTCGAGAGCCGTCGACAGTGAGCGGCACCCAGACAGCCGAGCGCATCGTTCACCTCCTGGTCTGGTGCACCGCGTCAGCGGTCGTTGATGGATGGACCAGATCGCCGAGCAGAAGTCATCGCGCGCCGGCCCAGCATCTGCAAGCATCAAGCCACGTGCACAACGATCTGCCGCGCCCTCGGCACACGATTGGAATCTAGATGGCTGACATCACGATGTTGATACTCGCCGACCACGCCTGGTTTCGCGAGCAGTTCGCCCGGCTCGACAACCTGCAGGACGCACACCGGTGAGAAGCGATGCGCTCGAACGGGTTTGGCGCCCACTTGCCGACAAGCTGGACGTGCACGCGTACATCGAGGAAAAGATCTTCTACCCACAACTGTTGCAGCGGGGCGTCGACGACCCCGAGGGCGAAACGCTCGACGCGATCGGCGATCACAACGACATCCGTGACGGTGTCAGGGACGCCAACGCGGCGGCGGTCGGCACCGACGAATGGTGGGCGGCGGTCGGTCGGGCCCGTGAGGCAAACGACGAGCACATGGGCGAAGAGGAACGCGAAGGACTGTCGGACTTCCGTCGTCACGCACCCATCGGCCTTCGCGAGGCACTCGGTCAGCAGTACCGCGAGTTCATGGATCAGCACCCCACCACACGAGGGTTGCACATCGTCGACCGGGATCCGCAGGCCTACGTCGACGCCGCCGAAGCAAATCCTCCGCAGACTCCGAAGGACACCTCGCTCGGCATCGGCAGCCTCAAGGGCCAGTGAGGAGGGTCTGCGTGCCGACGACCGCGAGGAGGGCGAGCCGCTCTGCGTCCTCGGTTCCTGGCTCGGCGCTGTAGATCATGATGCGCAGGTCCGCACCCGCAACGAGAAGCACGTCGCAGTCGAGCGTCATGGGCCCCACCTGAGGGTGGTCGACGGTCTTGCGCGCCACTTCCTGCGTGCCGACGGCACCGGAGTCCCACAGCTCGACGAACAGGTCGCTCTTCGCCTTCAACTCCGCGACCAGTCGGCGAACGGTCTGATCGGCGGGGTACCGGTTCGCCGCCGCCCGCAGGTCGGCCACCTGCGCGGTCTGCAGGGCGCGAAGACCCTCCGGGGTATGGCGAACCCGGCTGCCCGAGCCGAGGAAGTTGCGCCACAACGCGTTTCGCTCGCTGCCGTGGTGTTCACCCATCAAGGCGACGTACATCGGGTTCGCCAGCAACTGCGTACCCGCCGCGTCGAACACGGCCACGGGCGTCGCCGTGAGCCGGTCCAGCATCCGCTGAACACTCGGCGTGATGTAGGCGGGCACCGTGCCCCGCCCCGGCGCAAGGAGCCCCGCGGCGTGGAACAGGTGCTCGCGCTCGGGCCCCGACAGGCGCAGCGCCCGGCCAAGCGCCTCGACGACCTGCTCGGAGGGATTGGTCGCGCGGCCCTGTTCGAGACGGGTGATGTAGTCGACCGAGATCCCCGCCAGTTGTGCGAGTTCCTCGCGACGCAACCCGGCCGCGCGCCGATGACCGCCGACCGGCAGCCCAGCGGCCTCCGGGGTCACCCGGTCGCGCCAGCGCCGCAACGCATGGCCGAATTCCGTCGCCACCACCACTCCACTGTGCGCCGTCGCGCGCCGAACGTCCTGGTATTGGCAGTCCTAGGAAGGCGGGACGCCTGGATGGCCGCCTCCGCGCGGCGCATCCTGGGGACATGACAACGACACTGATCACCGGAGCGAACAAGGGCCTGGGCCTCGAGACCGCCCGCCAACTAGTGGCCGCGGGTCACACCGTCTACATCGGTAGCCGCGACGCCGAACTCGGGCGTCAGGTCGCCGAGCAACTCGGCGCGCGGGCAATCCAGCTCGACATCACCGACGACGCCTCGGTGCAGGCCGCCGCGAAGGCGATCGAGGCGGACGGCGGGCTCGACGTACTGGTCAACAATGCCGCGATCGAAGAGCGCGGTGACGACAACGCCGTGATCGGGCCCGCGGACGTGACCGCTGACTTGATGCGGAAGACGTTCGACACGAACGTCTTCGGCACCGTGCGCATGCTCCACGCCTTTCTTCCGCTGCTGCAACGGTCCGCTGCTCCCGTCGTGGTCAACGTCAGCAGCGGGCTTGGCTCGCTGACCCAGTTCGCCCCAGCCCCGGCGGGCATCTACCCCGGCGTGGCCTATCCGGCGTCGAAGGCCGCCGTGAACATGGTCACCGTGCAGTACGCAAAGGCGTTCCCGAACATGCGGATCAACGCCGTCGACCCCGGGTTCACCAAGACCGATCTGAACGGCAACACCGGTATCCAGACCGTCGAGCAGGGCGCAGACATCATCGTGCGCATGGCCCAGGTCGACCCCGACGGATTCACCGGGGGTTTCTTCAACACCGATGGCCCTGTGCCCTGGTGAGTTAGCGGTTCACTGCATGCCCTGTCCGAGTAGAGCTTCCAGCGCGGCGAGCGCTGGAGGTCGTCCCGAGATCTGCACCGCGTCACCACGCGTCCACGCCCACAGCGCAAGATCGACCACTGGCGCGCGCACGGTCGCCGTCGGCTCGCCCGCGGTCGCCCGCACTGCCCTCGGTGCGTCGACGGCGGCGCCGGACTCCCCCGGCGGCCCGGTCCACGACCCGACCTCCACCAGCCAACTCTCACCGGTGTCCGCCGCGACGAACTCCACCACGGCGCGGGCCTCGTACGTACGCGTCGGCGGGCATCCAGCCCCACATGACGTCGACCGCATGATCGACGGCGCCCGCGGCGACGTCCGCTGCAATCGGGCCGACCGGCAGGCCTGCGGTCAACTCGGCGTCGACGCGGTGCATCGTCGCTTCGTAGGTCTGCATGCGCCGGGTGAAGCCGACGGTCTGGTCGGGCGGCCACCACGACCAGCAGGGCTCTGCGTCGTCACGGCTCGCCAGCTGACGCAGCAGTGCGGCCGTCGCCTGCTCGCGCAATACGAGTAGGTCCGCCAACGCATTCGGCCGCTCGGGCTTCGCCCGTTCGACGGCCTCGAGGTCGGCCTCGCTCTGGGCCTGCCGCTCGAGGACGCCGGCCCAGAAGAGGTGCACCTCGGTGAGGTGCCATAGGAGATCCGCCGCAGTCCAGTCCGGGCAGGTGGGGCACGGGCGACTCAGGTCTGCCGCGGACAGCACCTCGGCAAAGCGCCGCGACTCTGCATCGATGACTGCAAGACGGTCCATCAGTCATCGACGCCCCGAAGCAACGGGCACGGCCCAGGCGCTGCCCTGTTCGCGATCGAGCACGGTAATCCCCTTGTTCTTCAGCGCGAAGACGTAGACCAACAAGCTCACCCCGATCACCACCGTGACGTACACGATGAACAAGGTGATGTGATCGGGCTTGGCTGCCTGGTACAGCAGCGGCGCAGTACCGCCGAACGCCGAGTTCGCCAGCGCATAGCCCAAACCCACTCCGAGTGCCCGGATTTCGGCCGGGAACAACTCCGCCTTCACGATCGCGTTGACCGAGGTGTAGCCGGTGATGATGATGTAGCCCGGCCGCGTCGCTCGACGCGGTCGCCGCCGCGATGGCGCCGGGTGTGAGCACGATCACCCTCGACGCGCTCGCCGAGCAGGCGATCGTCGAGCGGGGCGGCCGGCCCAACTTCAAGCTGGAGCAGGGTTACCACCACACGATCTGCGCCTCGGTGAACGACGAGGTCGTCCACGGGATCCCCGGTGACGCGCATCCTGCAGCCCGGCGACATCGTCTCGATCGACAGCGGCGCGATCCTGGACGGCTGGAACGGGGACGCGGCACGCACCTTCGTGCTGCCCGACCCGGCACGGCCGCGAGGTCGTTCGACGAGCGGCTGACGCTCTCCGAGGTCACCGAGCAGTCGCTGTGGCGGGGCATCGCGCGCCTGGTCACCGGCCCGCCACCTCAACGAGGTCGGCGAGGCGATCGAGGACTACATCGTCTCGCAGGGCGACTACGGCATCCTGACCGACTACGTCGGCCACGGCATCGGGCGAAGCATGCACGAGGAGCCGCCGGTCTTCAACTACCGTGTGCAGCGCCAAGGGCCCCGAGGTGAAGCCCGGCCTCGTCGTCGCGATCGAGCCGATGGTCGTGCTCGGCGACGCCGGAGACCTACGTGCGGGACGACGGCTGGACCGTCGCCACGGAGGACGGCTCGGCCGCCGCGCACTGGGAGCACAGCGTCGCGGTGCACGCGGACGGCATCTGGGTGCTGACGGCCGACGGATGGCGGGGCGGCCGGGCTCGCGCCGTTCGGCATCACCCCGGTCCCGATTCCGTAGCCTGATCTCCGCAGGGCGAACGCGGATGATACACCTCGATTCGCGAAACGCGCGGGAATCGCATAAGATTGATCCTTGGTGTTTTGCGCACGTTTTCGTGTGCCCGCAGCATCCGTTCGTCGGGTCGCGGAGCACCACAATCCAACGCACGACCAGCAATCAATACTTTTAGCGACAGTGAGGCTATGGCCAAAAAAGACGGCGTCATCGAGATCGAAGGATCTGTGGTCGAAGCTCTGCCCAACGCGATGTTCCGCGTTGAGCTGACGAACGGGCACAAGGTTCTTGCCCACATCTCGGGCAAGATGCGTCAGCACTACATCCGCATCCTCCCCGAGGACCGCGTGATCGTGGAGCTGAGTCCCTACGACCTGACCCGCGGCCGGATCGTCTACCGCTACAAGTAACGGCTGCTGTAAGTAACGGCCTCGCCCACCGGGTAGCCCCGGGCGAGGTACGAGGACAGCGAACAAAGGTACAAGAACTATGAAGGTCAAGCCCCACGTCAAGCCGATCTGCGACAAGTGCAAGGTGATCCGTCGCAACGGCCGGGTCATGGTCATCTGCGAGAACCCGCGCCACAAGCAGCGCCAGGGCTAGAGTCGCGGCTCGGCAGCGACGTCGCACGACTCGACACAACTCAACAACGATAAAGGCAGCACCAGAACCTGCGCGAGCAGGGGACACCCTCGGTTGGAGGCCGGGGCACCGGAGCTGCTCCAGACCTCCACTCACTCACAGGAGAAGCCACAATGGCACGTCTAGCCGGCGTTGACATCCCGCGCGAAAAGCGCGTGGAAGTCGCACTGACCTACATCTACGGTGTCGGCCGCACGCGGGCGCTCAAGACCCTCGCCGACACCGAGATCGACGGGAACATCCGCGTCAAGGATCTGACCGACGACCAGCTCGTCGCCCTCCGCGACTACATCGAAGGCAACTACAAGGTCGAGGGTGACCTCCGTCGCGAGGTCGCCGCCGACATCCGCCGCAAGGTCGAGATCGGCAGCTACGAGGGCATCCGCCACCGCCGGGCCTGCCCGGTCCGCGGTCAGCGCACCAAGACCAACGCTCGTAC
Source organism: uncultured Actinomycetota bacterium (assembly GCA_963735245.1). Taxonomy (GTDB): domain Bacteria; phylum Actinomycetota; class Actinomycetes; order Mycobacteriales; family Mycobacteriaceae; genus Mycobacterium. The sequence continues at coordinate 2,113 of CAVTKI010000015.1, read as the reverse complement.
CCGCAAGGGCCCGAAGCGCACCGTCGCCGGCAAGAAGAAGGCTCGCTAGGCCTCGGCCGCGAGTCACGCGCCTTTAGGATTCAGGAGAAATCATGGCAGCACCCAAGTCGGCCGTTCGCAAGCCGCGCAAGAAAGAAAAGAAGAACATCGCTGTGGGCCAGGCCCACATCAAGTCGCACGTTCAACAACACCATCGTCTCGATCACCGACACCACCGGTGCGGTCATCAGCTGGGCATCGTCCGGTGGCGTCGGCTTCAAGGGTTCGCGCAAGTCGACCCCGTTCGCCGCTCAGCTCGCCGCCGAGTCGGCTGCGCGCCAGGCGCAGGAGCACGGCATGAAGAAGGTCGACGTCTTCGTCAAGGGACCGGGTTCGGGCCGCGAGACCGCGATCCGTTCGCTGCAGGCCGCCGGCCTCGAGGTCGGCTCGATCAACGACGTGACGCCGCAGGCGCACAACGGTTGCCGCCCGCCGAAGCGTCGTCGCGTCTAAGCTCAGCTGTCGATCCGGTGATCGCGCATCGTTCGACGCGTCGGCCGGCGGTCGATCGCCGTCGCAACTCATACGTCGCCGACGGCCAGCCATCCGTCGCCATCGCAAGTGTCATATAGCGGACACTTAGCCGAAAGGAAACAACAGTGCTCATTGCACAGCGTCCCACGCTCGCCGAAGAGAACATCTCCGAGTTCCGTTCGCGGTTCGTCATCGAGCCCCTCGAGCCGGGCTTCGGTTACACCCTCGGCAACTCGCTTCGCCGCACGCTCCTCTCCTCGATCCCCGGCGCTGCTGTCACCAGCATCCGCATCGACGGCGTTCTGCACGAGTTCAGCACCGTTCCCGGTGTGAAGGAAGACGTCACCGAGATCATCCTGAACATCAAGGGTCTCGTCGTCTCGAGCGAGCACGACGAGCCGATCACCGCCTACCTGCGCAAGCACGGGCGCCGGCCAGGTCACCGCTGCCGACATCTCGGCTCCTGCGGGCGTGGAGATCCACAACCCCGAGCTCGTCATCGCGACGCTGAACGACAAGGCGAAGTTCGAGGTCGAGCTGACCATCGAGCGTGGCCGTGGCTACGTCTCGGCGACCCAGAACCGCAACGAGTACAGCGAAGCCGGTCAGATCCCGATCGACTCGATCTACTCGCCCGTGCTCAAGGTCACCTACCGCGTCGAGGCGACGCGTGCCGGTGAGCGCACCGACTTCGACCGCCTCGTGGTCGACGTCGAGACCAAGCCGGCGATCACCCCGCGCGACGCGATCGCGTCCGCCGGTCGCACGCTGACCGAGCTGTTCGGTCTCGCCCGCGAGCTCAACACCGCGGCCGAGGGCATCGAGATCGGCCCCGCGCCGGTCGACGCCGTTCTCAGCTCCGAGCTGTCGATGCCGATCGAGGACCTCGACCTGTCGGTCCGCTCGTACAACTGCCTCAAGCGCGAGGGCATCAACACCGTCAGCGAGCTCGTCTCGCTCTCGGAGACGCAGCTCATGAACATCCGCAACTTCGGTCAGAAGTCGGTGGATGAGGTCAAGGACAAGCTCGTCGAGATGGGCCTGTCGCTCAAGGACTCGGTTCCCGGGTTCGACGGCGCCCACTTCTACAGCGGCTACGAAGACGACGAGAACATCTGAGGCCTGTCGTCTCGACCGACGCCTTTCGACTTTCAACACTGGAGATAACCGATCATGCCTAAGCCCACCAAGGGCCCCCGCCTCGGAGGCGGTCCGGCGCACGAGCGCCTGCTGCTCGCCAACCTGGCCGCTGCCCTGTTCACCCACAAGAGCATCAAGACGACCGAGACCAAGGCCAAGCGCCTTCGTCCGCTCGCCGAGCGCCTGATCACGTTCGCGAAGCGTGGCGACCTGCACGCCCGCCGTCGCGTGCTCGCCGTGATCGGCGACAAGACCGTCGTGCACGAGCTCTTCACCGAGATCGCGCCGCTCGTCGCCGAGCGCGAGGGCGGCTACACCCGCATCACGAAGCTCGGCTTCCGCAAGGGCGACAACGCCCCCATGGCGCAGATCGAGCTCGTCCTCGAGCCCGTCACCCCGAAGGTGAAGTCGACCAAGTCGTCCTCCAAGGCTGCTCCGAAGGCCGCCAAGGTCGAGGAGG